>JAJDWR010000010.1 GCA_022825505.1 Gammaproteobacteria bacterium
TGGCCCGAAGCGGAGGAGACCGTGTTGAGTACCTGGATCGGCTGATCGGACGACACGTTCAGCCGCCACTTGCCGACGCCAGCGCCCAACCGGCCGGTCAGGCTCGGGTCACCCGCCTCAAGCTGCTGCGCGGTCAACATCCGAGAGGCGCCGGGCGCGAGCGTCAGTTCGACCGTGCCGCCGGCGGCAACGGCACCGCCGTCGTCCCAGCCCTTAATGGTTATGGAGGCAGCCGCGTTGCCCGGGTTGATCAAGCGCAGCCGGCTCTGCTGCACAACGTTGCTTGCGGGGTTGAACAGCGGCACCTCGTACCTGTGCCCGCCGGCGCCGTCAGCAGCCGCCGCACGCACCGTGTCGTGCATCGCGCTCAGCGTCCCGTCGGCGGCGCGCACGTAGGCCAGCGGCACGATGTCGAGGTCCGTCTCGATCTCCAGGCGAGCATCGCCCACCTCCGTGCCGATGCCGCCGGCCAATCCGAGCATGGCGTTGCCGGACGCCAGGTCCGTGGCCGTGAACTCCACCGCCACCGACGCGTTCAACGTGAAGGAAGCGGGGCCGGTACGCATGCCGGCATCGTCGATGGCGTATATCTCCACGGCGCCGGACGCGTCCGTGCCGTTGAGGATGCGCAGAACGCTCAGGGGAGCGCCACCGGGTCCTGCGGGCAAGAACCAGGGGATCGTGTGCTGCTCCGCGAGGGCGGCGGCCGGCAGGCACAGCAACGCCAGGACAACCAAGGCCCCCGCATTTCCATTTCCCGTTCCGCGCCGGCCCATCCGCGCGGCTGGCGCGGCACCATTTTGCTGGGCGTTTCTACGGTCGGTCACTGTATCGCTACTGGCCGTTTTCCCGGAAGGCGTGCAACCCGCCCTTATCACGAAAGAGCCACAAGTGTTCGGGCTGCGGGACGCCATCCAGACTCGCTGCAAGACCGTACTATACCGGATTGCGGAAACACTCACGGCAAGCGCAGGTCAATTCCGCCTTCATGGCGCGCGCGCGCTCGATGACATGGTTCGCGTCGGAGAGTGCGCCCTCGCGGATGGAGGATGCAAGACAGAAGCGGACGGCGTGAGTGACGGTCGGTGTATCCAGATGCCGTGGGTTTGAATGTTACTGTGCGGCTCCGATCAATCGGCCCACGGCATCAGCATGCCGTTCGCAACCACTTCCCACTCGAAGAAATCCCGGTTGTGCGCACTGTGAATGATGACACTGTTGAACTGCTGCAAGAGTTCATCTTCGGCGTTGTGGTCTTGCATGAACCGGTATAGGTCGTCCCATATGCTGTAATCGGCGCCTGAATCGGCGAGAAACGACCTGAATGCGGTACGGAACGACGCAAAATCCGTGCACGAGTAGAGGTAGTTTGCCTGCTCGACCCGCTCGGCGATCATGTTGTTCCGACTGTATTCGTAGCGTTGCTGCCGGAGGTCTATGCGTCCGATCAGGGCGCTCTCAAGACTCTCCGATTCGGCGAGAAGCGACGGATAGCGGTGTTCGGGTTCGGTTTCGTTGTGTTTTTCGACCGTCCAGTGGTCGAACGTGTACCCGCCGTTCGGAAGATCGGAGGCAACGTAGTACCGCGCGTGCTCGCAGAAGTTTTCCAGATCGGAAAAGCTACCCTTGTTGCATGGGCCGCCCATGTCGATGACTCCCAGCGGTCTTGACAAGGCCTGACGCCAAACCCCGAGCAGGCCGTTTGCATCCTGGTACTCAAGCTGCGACCCGAACAGCCGACCCCCGGGACCGCCGTGCCCATGGTACATGAGGTGATGCTCCGAATCCGGGTATCGTTCCGTCAGATAGGTGGCGAACTGCTCGAAAGCTCGGCGCAGGAACTCGCTTCTCTGGGAGGTCCAGGGCGGTGGCATGCCGTCGTGCCTGAATCTGGCGAACTGCTCGCGATAGGCGATACTTTCCTCGTCCGTTGGATTGCCCGTCCTGCTGTACCGCGCGTCGTAGTCGTTGGCGAACTCGTAAAGATGCACCGACGAAGTTTCCTCCCATATGGCGGCCTCGAAGTACTTGACGTGCCCGCTTTCCTTGACCGGAACGGCTCTCGTCCAGCCATCGGTACTCGCGTACGGCACCCAATCCGGCGTAACCAGGACGACCCGCAGAATCACGTGATGTCGCCGAAGCGGCGGCCCGCCCCGGTCGATCAGGCGCCAGGCCGATTCGCCGGCCGTTCCATCGGTGCAGGTGTAGTCCCGGCGACCGCTGGTACGTATGGCAAACGTGATGTTCGACGTACATTCGGTGCCGTCGTCGTAGAGCAAGGCCAGCTTACCCGTGTCCGCACCGGTGCTGGTGAAATCGAAACGTCCATCGTGGGTCTTCGTTCCGACGGTTTCCCTAAAGCGGTCTGCGGAAACGAAATCGATGTGGTTGCCGGGGTCATCGTCCTCGATCCGATTGCCCACGAACCTGTCGTGGAACGCCGCGGCATCGGCCGGGGCGGGCGCCGCGACGGGACGCTCCTGGACCGCAATCGAAAAATCAAGCGAATCGGCATCGCCGTCTTCGTCAACCACCGTGTAGGTCAGGTCGTAGCTGCCCGCGGCGGTCGGCGTGCCGGAGAGTTCGCGAGTGGCGGCATGGAACGTGAGCCCCGGCACGTCCGGCGACAACGCGTACCTCAGCGTGCCGTTGCCCTCGCTTGCTTCGGGGAGTGTCAGCGTGGCGATGGCCGCGCCGACAGTGAACGTCAGGTCGCCCGGCCCGGCACCTTCGGCGAAACGGGGGACGCTCGGTGGCTCCCTCCTGCCTGCAATCTGGTCGATCCGCCAGGCGCCGCCGCCCTGATGGGATGCCTCGAAGTCGTACTCCCGCCCGTCGATCGTCTCGTTGTTGATCCGGATTCGGATCCCGGCCAGGCGGCCCAGGAACGAACCGCGGCCCCGGGCATTGACGGAGAATTCATCCGATGTTCCAGGGTACCTACAGCTCTGGCCACTGCTCAGCGACATGCCAACCTCGCAGACGCCCAGCGATCCGGTCCCGGCCGTGCCGCCGCTTACGGTTATGGTGAATCCGAGGTTGTCGGCGTCCCCGTCCTCGTCCGTCACCGTGTAGGTCATGGTGTACGTACCCGGCGTGGATGGCGTGCCGGTAAGCTGGCGCGCGGAGGCGTTGAAGCTGAGACCCGGTACGGTCGGCGAAAGGCTGTACCTCAGCGTGCCGTTGCCTCCGCTGGCTTCGGGCAGCGTCAAGGGATCGATGGCGGTGCCTGCCGTGTACGTTTGATTGCCCGGATTGGCCGCGGTTCGGAACGTCGGGAACCGGTCGACTTCACCGGTACCGGGCGCGGTCCCTGTCACCGTGCCTCGGGTCACGGCGCCGTTCGCTATGGTGCATCCGTCCGCCGACGCGCAGGCGTACCGCGTACCATCGCTCAGCTCGAAGTATCCGCCCTCATCGAGATCGATCGTGGTTTCGCCGCCATTCGCCGAAACGGTTCCCCCGGACAGCACCGAAGGAACGAACGCTCCGGACGTTGGAACCCCCGGCAGCGTTTCGCCGACACCGTACGTCGTGCTTATCGGGTCACCCCCGTCTCCGCCATCGACGTCATCTGCAACGGACCAGTTGCCGCCGACCCAGTATCCGTCTGGGTTGTCGGCGCCGGTGCAGAACGAGGCGAACCAACCGCTGGCGGGCGTCGCGAAGTAAAGATTGGCCTCGCACTGAAGGGCGTCGTCGTACGACTGGGTCATCCGTCCCGCGTCCGCCCCCAGCGCGGCATAGCCGTAGCGGCCCGTCCGGC
>JAJDWR010000026.1 GCA_022825505.1 Gammaproteobacteria bacterium
GACCGGCCAGCCGGCGTCGGGCGCGTTTCCCCTGGCGGGCAGCGAAGCCATTACCGGGATGCGCAGCAATCCGCCGCGGGGCAACGGATGAGGATTGGCCGCGGTGGGCGGCATGAGTTCCGAGTTCACCCAGAAGCTGCCGAGCACGTCGCCCGGGTCGCCGTAGTAGGGAATCTGCATCCACCCCGTATGGAGCGCTGCCGCGCCGGGGAGGCCCAGGCCGAGATCGGCGGTGGTGATCCCCACGGGCACGATCCGGTGAGGCATGGCCGTGGCGCTCGCCTGGACGGCTTCCAGCACGTCGGCGACCGACTGCGTGGTGGCGCTCCACGCCACTGCCACGGAACTGCCCGGGATTCCGAGCAGCCCCGCCGCGGCGTCGATCAGCGGAGTGATCGCCGGGAACAGCGCGTCCAGTTCCGGCGTACCGGGGACGCTGTCAAGCCCGGCCAGGTGCGCGTTCCGCACCGCGCCGAAGGCCTGATCCGGCCCCGCTGCGACACCATGCGTGCTCCTGATCCCGCTGGTGAGCACGAAAACATGGGTCGTTTTCGGTGCGAGAGGCTGCAGCGGCGTGATCTCGAGCACCGAATCGTTCGTGCCGGTGGCGCCGCTCAGGCCCACCGAATAGTGCACCCCGGGAACGAGGGGTACGCCGCGCGTCGCGTCGAGGACAAAGATCGTTTCCGTACCCGTGGGCGCCAGCGGATTGAACGGAATCAGGGTGTCCGGATCGATGGGCGCGTTGAAGGGCGCCGTGATCGCCGCCACCGTGGAGAATCCGTCCAGGGTGTTGACCGCCACGGCCAGCGGCGACGTGATCCTGACCGGTACGGCGAGCGTACGGCCCGCGCCCGCAGCGACGGGATTGTAGATGTCGTTGGGATAGGGAACGACATCGTAGGGCGGCGGCGCGTACAGCGCCGCAAAGCCCTCACCCGAAGGCTGTGCCGGAGCGAAGTCGACCGCTTCGGGACCCGTGGATGTACCGCTCTCGCACCCCCCGAGAATCAGGGTCGCAAGTAGCAGTATCGGTGCCGGGTTGAATCGTTGCATTGCGGGTCTCATGGCAAGGTTCAACCTATCCCGCCCGCATCGCCCATGTCAAAGCTCGAAACTCGGCGTAACGCCTGCAAATCCAACCACCCCGCCACGGAAACGGCCGGTTCGTTCGCCTGGCTGTCCGATTCGGCGCCGGACCGGTGCCCGGGCCGATCGGCTATCCCGGCTGCGGAACGATGCGGATGTAGGGCTTGGGCGCTTCCCAGCCGCCGGGGAACCGCTCCTGTGCCTCCTCGTTGGAAACCGCCGGCAGAATGATGACGTCGTCGCCGTCCTGCCAGTTGACGGGCGTCGCCACCTTGTGCGAGGCGGTGAGCTGAATCGAATCCAGCAGCCTCAACACCTCGTCGAAATTGCGGCCGGTGCTCATGGGATAGGTGAGCATCGCCTTGATGTTCTTGTCCGGGCCGATCACGAAAACGGAACGCACCGTGGAATTGTCCATCGCGGTGCGGTCCTTCGCCGCACCGCTGGCGTTCGGATGCAGCATGTCGTAAGTCTTCGCGATCTCCAGGCTGCTGCCGTCGATGAGCGGGTAGTTCACCGCATGGCCCTGGGTTTCCTCGATATCCTTCGACCACGCCACGTGATCATCCACCGAATCCACGCTCAAGCCGATGATCTTGCAGTTGCGCTCCGCGAAATCCGCACTGAGGCCCGCCATGTAGCCAAGTTCCGTGGTGCAGACCGGAGTGAAATCCTTCGGGTGGGAAAAGAGAATTGCCCAGCCGTCGCCGATCCACTCGTGGAAATTGATAGTCCCCTGGGTGGTCTCCGCCGTAAAGTCGGGCGCCTGCTCGCCGATATGTAATGACATGATGTTGAACCTCGCAAGTTTGACCTGGTGATCCGGTTGTTCGGGGCCGGTTATTCTCCGCCGATCTCCCCGAACAGTCCAGCAAATAGCGGCTATATCGGCATGAATTCCGGCCATAAGGGGCGGTTTTCGGCAGAAACGGCGCTTCGCAGACCGGCGTACTTCATGCACAATCGGACGGCGAAACGACAACGCCGACCCAGACAAAGAGGAGCCATATGAACAAGGAACTGCTGCGCTTCGGGCCGTTCGACGCGGCAGCTTGCGAAGGGGCCACGCTGGACGATCTCGATACGGCACGCATGATCCGGCTGATCCGCACGGCGCGCGCAACAAGACAGTTTCCACTGGAAGAAAATTCCCCTCCGGAAGATCTGCTCCGGCATTTGAACCTGCTGCACAAGGGGCGGTTGACCAACGCCGCAATCCTGCTGTTCGGGAAAGCGCCACAGCGGTTCTTGAAGTCATCCGAGATCAAGTGCGCGCACTTCCACGGTACGCAGGTCGCAAAACCCATCCCCTCCTACCAGGTTTACAAGGGAACGGTGTTCGATCTGGTGGATCAGGCGGTGGACTTCGTATTGGGCAAGATCGCGTTCTCGATTGGAACGCGGGCGGAGAGCATTGAAGTCCCCAGAGCCTATGAGATTCCGAAGGAGGTAATAACCGAAGCCATCGTAAACGCCGTGGTCCACCGCGACTACACGGACAACAGCAGTGTGCAGGTGATGCTCTTTGCCGACCGGCTGGATGTGATGAATACGGGCCCGCTACCGCCCCCGCTGACGGTGGAGAAACTGCGCGTTGCGCACGAGTCTCTGCCCCGCAATCCCCTTCTCGCGGAGTCCATGTACCTTGCCGGGTACATCGAACGCATGGGGACCGGAACAGTGGACATGATCCGCCGCTGTGTGGCGGCCAACCTGAGAGAACCGGAGTATGTTTCAAGCGGGAGCTTCATGACGACGATCCGGCGACCCGATTACGCAACGCAACTGGCAAGGGTCCAGGCAGGGGTCCAGGACGGGGGCCAAGTAGGGGTCCAAGCAGGGGTCCAAGGAACACTGTCGGAAAAGGAAACCGTAATGTTGCAAGCGTGCATTGGCGGGGCCGCGACAAGTGCGATGCTGATACGCGCCCTGGGCTATTCAAGCCGCACAAGGAACTTCAGAACATGGCTCGACCGGCTTTTGCAGGAAGACCTTCTGGAAATGACCATCCCCGACAAACCGACGAGTCCATTACAGAAGTATCGGCTGACGGCAAAGGGCCATGCCGCGCTCGCAAGCCTGAAGTCCAAATTAACTCAAGAGTGAGCGCCGTCAGGTTCGATGCGTTCCCGAGGCCCGCCAGACGCCCAGCGCCAGCAGCAGCCAGCCTGCCATCATGGCGAGGCCGCCCAGCGGCGCCAGCGCGCCGACCGCCGCGGGCGCGCCGAACGTCGTGGCGTAGATGCTGCCGCTGAAGCCGGCGATGCCGGCCAGCAGAACCCAGCCGGACCACGCGACCAGGCGGGAATCGGGCAAGCGGTCGGCCAGGATCCCGGCCGCGATAATCCCCAGCCCATGGTAGAACTGGTAGTCGACGGCAACTTCCCAGGCGCTCCACTGCGCCGCGTCGACGACGCCCTGCACGCCGTGCGTGCCGTAGGCTCCGAAAGCAGTGGCCGCGAACAGGAGCAGAGCTCCGACCGCAATCAGGGTCAGTCGTTCGGGGTGAATCATTCAGCTGGATCCCGGGTGAATCATTCGGTTTGAATGGAGCAACCGGCTCGCACGCGATTTGCGTTCCATTCGAAATCGTTTCCATTCGAGCACGTTTCTCAATAGAGTAGCAACCGCACCGGGATCCAGCGTCCCGACGCCAGAGAACAAACGGGAGAACGAAGTGGCGATTGCCGGCCTTGCCGAACAGCGGACACCTCTGTCCGCAGCGGACGACGCAGTATCCAGGCGCCTGGTCGAGGCGCGCTTGAGCGCTGAGCCGTTAGCGGAATTCCCCGGCCGCTTGCCGGTGACTCTGGAGCAGGCATACGCCATTCAGTCGGCATCGGTGGACCGCTGGCCCGACGAGGTCGCGGCATGGAAAGTCGCGAGGTTGTCCCCGCCCGATCGCGAGCGCTATCGGACGGAACGGCTTGCCGGGCCGGTATTCCAGTCGTCAATCCGGACCGTCGAGCCCGGTTCATGCGCGGCGATGGCCGTTTACGAGGGCGGATTCGCCGCCATAGAAGCCGAGTATGCCCTGGAATTGGGCGCCGCCGTGCCGCCGTCAGGCAAGGACTACTCCGACGAAGAACTGGCCGGTCTCGTCTCCGCGGTGTATGGCGCAGCGGAAATCGCCGGCAGTCCGATGGCACGGGTCAACGACCTTGGCGCAATGTCGGCGATATCGGATTTTGGCGCTAACGCCGGCCTCGTCGTGGGTCCGAAGATCAGCGGTTGGCGCTCCCCTGGGGCGGGATCCCTGTCCGCCCGTGTGGCCGTGGACGACTTCACGGTTGGCGAGGCGACTCCCGAACCGATCGGACGGGATCCGTTGCAGGCCCTGAGATTCCTGATCGGCCACAGTGCCGGCCGGGGCATCGAGCTACCCGAAGGCGCCCTGATCTCGACAGGCGCGCTCACGGGCGTTCACGACGTGCGAGTAGGCTCGACCGCGCGCGTGGACTTCGGACCGTTCGGCTGGTTCGAAGTTAAGTTCGATCCGGTAGCACCGAGGCAATAGCGCGCGCCGGCCAAGGGAAACGCTTCGATAGTATGGGGCGTTTATTTCGTAGAAAACGACATAATAGCGCATTTATTTCGAAATAAAAGATACAATTGCGTGTTTCTTTTGTGATTGACGATATTATTGCGCGTTTCTTTCGTATATGACGTTCTCAGTCTGGAATGCGTCGCTGTTCGCTCGAATCTGGCCCGTGTCCCTCATCACGACATCCCGGATCACCGTGATGGGTTCGCCGTTGGTCAGGTGCAAATCCAGCGGTGCGCTGGCATTCCAGGTCGAGTCCGAAACCTGCAGCCGCTGCACCCCGTGAAACGCCAGCGACGCTCCGCTCCTGTTCCGTGAGCCGAGTCCGACATTCGTGAACTCGTTTCCTTCGACGACGACGATCGGCCCGAAGGTGCTCTCGTCCGTGCCGCCGCGGTAGATGTTGGCAACCGAACCCTGAATGTCCGTGAACGCGCTGCCCCTGATAGTGACGTTCTCGACGTTGTAGATGCCCAGATCGTCGGTTTCCTTGTCCAGGGACAGGATCGATCCGGTGATGTTCGTCATCTCCGTATCGAGAATCTCGATGGAATCCGCGAAGGTGCTGCGGTACACCTTGAGGAAATCGAAGGTGTGGTTCACATCCAGATTGGTGACCCTGCTGTCGCGAACCGCCAGGGAGTAGTTGCGGTTCATGGAGTACCGGCTGGTGCTGATCACGTTGTTTCCGGGCTGGTCGGGCGACGACGCCCCGTCCATCCAGAGGTTCTCCACTTCCAGGGCACCGCCGTTTTCCACGATGAAGAAGCTCGCCTTTTCGGACCGGACAAGCGCCTTGTCGCCGGTCTCCGTCGTTATCGTGATCGGATGCCTTATGTAGGCATACTTCGTGAGCAGGTACTCTCCGCCATTCTCAAGGAGCAGAATATCGCCCGGATTACTGTTCTCGAGAGCTTCCAGAATGGTATCCGTGCCCGCGCCGACCGACAGCGTATCGCCACTCCGGAACTCAACGACGCGGTCGGTCTTCGGATAATAGCCGGCTCCGGTCTCGTCCCTGGTCACCGGCAATCTGACTTCGCCGAACCCGATCCCGTCGATCAGCGGCCGGGCCGGTACGCGCAGGCCGTGTTCGTTTTCCTCGACCGAGTAGGGCGCCTTGCTGAATCCTCTCCCGATCGGTTCATCGGCCTCGTCATTCAGCACGTTGCCCTCGAAGCTGATTCCGGAAATATCGTCGTAGACGGTAAAGGGGTCCAGGTTCGTCGTGCTCATGATGATGTTGCCGTGCATCGACGAGCCGATGGGCGTCGCCGATCGTTCTTCATCGCTCCCCGCGCACAGTTGAATGTAGTCGCTGTCCACGACGATGTTGTTGTTCATGAGGGAATCGACGACCTGGTCGTAGCGATTGGGCGGTGAATTCGGGACGCCGTTCATGATCACGAGCGCGCCGCGGAACCGGTGGCCGGTCAGACCGTACAGATAGTTGTTTCTGACCGTCTGATTCTCATTGATGACCCGGATGCCCCCGGTGTTGGGCTTCCTGTTGCCGAGAAAATAGTTGTTCTCCACGAGCGTGTAGTGGCCATGGCGCATCGTCAACGTACCCTGGCTCTCGAAAAACACGTTGCCGCGGTACACGTTGCCGCAGGACTTGTTCGAGATGATCTCGTGCTCGCCGTTGGTCCGGTCGAAGTAGTTGTACTGCACGACCGAATTGGAGTAGTCCCTCGAATAGTGGCTCGTGCCGATCCTCAGCGTTTCGCCGCCGTTCGAACCCAGGATCTGCCGGGGTCCGAAGTAGTTGTATTCGATGACATGGTCGTTTTCCCGGCTGGCTTCCGTGTTCAGGCGCACCGCCACCGTCACCCCGCTGTTTCCCTTGTTGAGCAGGGAATTGCGGTCGAATCGATTGTTCCTGCCGTAGATGGCCACCCAGATGTCCGAGTCGTGCCGCTCCGGGTTGCTGAAATTGTCGATGACCACGTCCGTCACGCGCGAATGGTTGGCCAGCTCGTCGCTTGACGTTCGAAACGAGATGACCTCGCTCGTGGGGGTAAATCCGTCCTTGAACACCAGCCCGGAAACGACGATGTATTCTCCCGAGAAACGGAGATTGGATTGTCCGGTGATGACGACCTCGCCCGGCTCCTCCGCTGTCAGCACGATCGGCTGGCCGGGCAATCCATTGCCCCTGAACCTGAGTTCGACATCTGTCCAGGCGCCGTTGGCGAGAACGACCGTGTCGCCGGGTTGCAGGTTCGCGGCAGCCCGATCGAATTCCTCGATCGTTCTGACGAGCTGACCGTTGCCGTCCTGCAGTTGACCGGCGCCATCCTGCGGGTAGGCAACCAGCGCCAGGATAAGGGCAAACGGGAAAAAGCGAATTCCGGTGGTGATTCTCATGGGGTTTTCTCAGCATTTGACATCAGGGAAAAACAAAGCCGCGCAAAATTGGTCCTACCATTCAGGCCCATCTACTATAGCCCATGGGACTTATACCAAAAAGTTGACGCATCATGCGACCGCCTGCCTGCTATTCATGTCGATACCGGCCGCCCTGCCGTTGTCCCCGATCCCGATGTCCGTATCAGCCATGGTTCAGGCGCCGATGGAAAAAACGCCCGACCCGACGCCGCTCCGGCTTGAGCGGGTCGTACCAAATGGTCTTATCGATATGTCAGGAAAATTGATACCATGCGGTTGACACTGAATACTGACAGGTGGCAGTGTTGAGGGTGGATACAACTCGAATTACATCAAGATTCCGGCAACTTGGACCTGCCGATTTGCATTACGCAATACCCAAGGGGAACCGACATGCGCATCACTAACGCCCGTACCTCACAACATTCGCCCTGGCTGCTTGCGCTGTGTGCGCCGATGCTGTTGCCCGCGACCGCCGCCCTCGCGCAGGACGAAGCCGCCGATGACGAGGGCGTCCTCGAGGAGGTCGTCGTCACAGGCGTGCGACGCACGATCCAGGACTCGATCCAGCTCAAGCGGGATTCGATCGAGATCGTCGACGGACTGAATGCCGACGAGATCGGCGCGCTGCCGGCCCTGTCGATCGGTGAAGCGCTGGAGACCGTCACGGGCGCGGCGACCCATCGCGAGAACGGCGGCGCGACCGAGGTCGCCATCCGCGGGCTGGGGCCTTACCTCGGCACCACCACAGTCAATGTCAGGGAGTCGACCAACGGGAGCGGCAACCGCGCGGTCAACTTCAGCATCTTCCCTTCGGAGTTGTTCAATTCCATCGCCATTCACAAGACACAGTCCGCGAGCTACATCGAAGGCGCAGTCAGCGGCCAGGTTCAGCTCACGACCCGGCGGCCGATCGAGTACGGCGAGCAGCGCGTGCAGTTCGGCGTCAAGGGCTCGGCGCATCCCGACGATGGCGGTATCGCCGGCCAGGGCAATGGCCACCGCACGACTTTCAGTTATATCAATTCATGGGAATCCGAGGGGTTGGGAAATTTCGGCGTATCCTTCGGCGGCCAGGTCCGCGACGACTCGAACCCCGAGGCGGAGGCAACTCACACAACGGGAGGCGGGCGGTTTGAAGCCTGTGTTCTGGAATCGTTCGACTCCATGGCACAGCCATTTGACACATCCGGCCGATGCGACGAAAACGGAAGCAATCCCGACCTGAGTAACGATCAACTACAGGACCTCATCGATTCCAATCCCGATTACAACAGCGCTGCGGACATTCCGTTTGCCTATATACCCCGCGATCGCACCTTCCGCCGGAACACGACGGATGACGACCGTCAGGCGTTCTTCGGGGCGATCCAGTGGCAGCCCGGCGACCGTCTGGAATTCATGGTGGATTTCCAGCAGTCCGAGCGGGACCAGAAGGAACTCCGCCAGGATCTTCAGTTCGGAGGAACCCAGAACAACCTGCGGGACGTCGTTTCGAACCCGCGTACCGGGCTTCTGCAGAGTTTCGTCGCCGATACCGATATCCGATCCAATACGACAGACTTCACCCGCTTTGAGGAATATGAAGGCGCCGGCCTGAACATCGCCTGGCAAGCCACGGACAACCTGGAAGTGTCAGTCGATGCGGCGTTTGCGGACACCAGGCGTGTCGAGACAGATGTCGAGGTTCGAATGGCGGCAAACGAGGTGTTGATCACGGACCCTGACCGCACCTCCAGCCGAGAAGAGTTCTGGGTCAGTTTCGATGTGAATGCGTCCGGTACTGACGGGCTTACATTGCCAACGATTCTCAGCACGGACGGCAGCAGTTCGCGCGATCCTGCGTCCCTCCTGGACTTTGACATTACCAATCCTGCCTACTTCACCGCGCGCGACCGCGCGCGAATTCGCGCCAGGCAACAGATTCGTGAGCACACGATCGACGCCCTGAGGCTGGATCTTTCCTGGGACACCGATCTGGGTTTTGTCAACAATCTCGAGGGCGGCGTGCGTCTTTCCTCTCTTCAGTACCGCACCTTCGGCGGCAATCGCAATGACGACGGTTTCAGCTTGTTCGAGGACGAGGATTTCGACGGCGTACCGGGTGGATCTTCAAACACCGCCGAAGCTCGCGCTGCCGTCTTCAACGCCGCCAACAACTGCGGTCAGACCAGCTTCCCGGAGCCCGGTTTCCTGTCGGAGTCCAGAGGCGGCAAGGACCTTGTTACGGTTGCAAACGGCATTGGTACCGGCACGGGTTGGGCAACGTTCGATCATGGCTGTTTGCTCGATGAATTGACCGTCAACTACGGTGGCAGATCCGCAATCGGCTTCCAGAACGGCATCCAGACCAACAGCATCGACTTGACCGAAGATGTGACGGCTTTCTACTTGCAGGCGAATTACGAATCCCTGATGTCCGGAAAGCCGGTTCGAGGCAATTTCGGTGTGCGTGTTGTTCAGACAGATGTCGATTCGATCGGATACCGAACCCCGCTGACCGTCACACAGGAAGACGGCTTGTATTTTGTTGAGCAGGTCTCCGGCGCGGAATTCGAAAGAGTCTTGCAAACCAACAGCTATACGGAAGTCTTGCCCAGCCTGACCTTCATCATGGATCTCAATGACGACTGGGTCTTCCGGGCCGGGGCATTCAGGGGGATTTCGCGTCCGGATCCCCACTCCTACGGCAATAGCCGCTCCATCAATACCAACGACTCCGATGATCCGGACTCCGGCTACGCCAGCCTGGAAGAAGCCGTGCATGGCATCAGCTCGCCGGGCAACCCGAAACTGCAGGCGTTGCCATCCTGGAATGTCGACTTGGGTGTGGAGTGGTATGCCAACGAAGATACGTTGCTGGCAGCCGGTGTCTACTGGAAACGGTTCCAGGGAGCTTTCGAGAACGCCTACCAGCCGGAAGACATCCTGATTGACGGAAATGTCGTGACCGGCTCAGTGAGAACCACGCAGGTCTCCGATGACGAGAGCAACCTCAGTGGAATCGAAATCACCGCGACGCATTCGTTCGACTACCTGCCCGGATTCCTGGGCGGTTTCGGCGGGAAGTTCAGCTACAATTATGCGGATTCCGATTTTGAATTCGAAGACGGGCACGGCGGCGACGGTGTTGCCTACGATGCGGACGGCAATCCGATTCCACGCCTGGGCCTGTTGCCGCCGGCCGGGTTGTGGGGGCTGTCGCGTCATACCAGCGCTACGCAGATTTACTGGCAGAACGATCGCTTCAACGTGCAGGCGATTTACAAGGCACGCTCCCGGTACTTCCAGGGCTTCGGCCGCGACACGACCGCCCGCATTCGATACGTGGCCGACTACAATACGCTCGACCTTCGCGTCCGCTTCGATCTCACGGACAATATTGAATTGTCGCTGGAAGGCATCAACCTGCTTAGCGAGCCGCGTATGGATTACCGCGCGTTGGTAGGTCAGGTTGTCCAGACTCTGGAGTACGGGCCGCGCGTATTTGCCGGCGCCAGAGCGAGATTTTAATATCGAACTACAACGACATTATGGGGAAACATTCCATGACGGGTAAGCGACTCTATCATTCGGTGGCCGAACAGATCGTCACCATGATCGATGACGGCGTTTTCCCGCCCAACAGCCGCTTGCCGGGCGAAAGGGAGCTTGCCGAGCAACTCAGCGTCAGCCGGGTGACGGTGCGGGAGGCCGAAATCTTCCTGCAGGCGCAGGGCATCATCCAGGTGAAGACCGGTTCCGGCGCCTATGTGCTGGACCCGTCGAAGCACAACGGCAGCCTGCCGAACGTCAGCGCCTTCGAGTTGACCGAGGCCCGTACGCTGTTCGAGTCGGAGGCTGCCGCGCTGGCGGCCCGGGACATCAGCGACGAGACGCTGAGCCTTCTGGAGGGATACCTTCAGAAAATGCGCGGCAGCGACCGCGAAGCCGAATTGGCGGACCGGGAGTTCCATCGGACCATCGCCTCGGCTTCCGGCAATGCCGCGGTTCTTTTCGTCGTGGAGATGCTGTGGCGGATACGCATGGAGTCGAAGCCGGTGCGCAAGGTCTACGACTCGGTGTGTCATGACGACGCCGACGCGCGCGAGGCCGAACACCGAGAGATACTCGACGCGCTGCGCGCGAGGGACCCGGCCGCGGCCCGCATCGCCATGCGCGAGCATTTTCGCCGCCTGATCGAGTCGATGCTGGACGTCACCGAAGAGCAGGCGCTGGAAGAGCTTCGCCGCAAGGCCACCGAGAGCCGCGAACGGTTCCTCACCAGTTTTCAGCTCTGAATTCGGGCTCCTGAATCCGGCCGGCGAGCATTGCTCAGACGCAGGCGCCGGCGAGCATTTCGCAGACGCAGGCGCGAGCGCCGGGACCTCCTCCTCCAGTAAAAAAGGCAGCGCTCCGGTAAAGAGCGCTGCCTTGATCGAGCCGATGGCCGCAGCGGGGAACCGGCAGTTCTCCGCAATACCATCAATTGCCTGGAGTTAAAACGCGAAACGCGCTCCCAGGCTGAATCTACGGTCGCTTTCCCGGACCTGCCAGGCAGTACCGGTGACACTTGAATTGATCAAGGGCTCGCCGGTCAGGTTCGTGATACTGCCGACAACCGTCAGCGAATCGTTTACGTTCCAGCTCCCGGCAACATCCAATTGATCGATCCCGTCACGGAAGCTATTGCCCTGAGTAGGGTCGTTTTCAAGATCAATGGAATTGCCTGCCACCAGCGCACCGATATGCTCGGTACGCTTTTGCGCGGTGTCATCCAGGAAACGTTCACGAGATGTCCAGGCCAGGCGAACGTTCCAGTCCTGGTATTCCCAGAACAGTTGAATGTTGTAGGAACTTTCGGAGATGTCTTCCAGAGCGACGCCATTCGGGTCTTCGCTTTGCGCAAATGTGTAGTTGGCATTGATGCCCAAACCGGACCAGACGCCAGGCAGGTGATCGAGGTTGTAAACGGTCCCCAATTCAAAGCCCTGGATCGTGCCATTGGCGCCATTGGTAACCGTAGTCGTTTTCACGCCATTACGGCCTTGCGCCACGTACGACAGAAATTGAGCTTCGTTAGCAGTATCGGTGTATCGCGCTGAATCTGCCTGAACGCCGGCAGGCAGAATACAGATCTGATCGAATGCGCCTGTATTATGGTTCTGGCCTGAAACACCGCCTGGAAAATAGGCGCAGTACAGGCTTTCCTTCAGGAAGGAAGCCACATCCTTGTAGAACAGCGTAGCCGATACCAGGTTGCCCTCCCAATAGCGCTCCACCGAGAAGTCGAATTGCGCGGCGCGGAAGGGCTCCAGCCCCGGATTGCCTCGGCTCGCCAGAATGACGTCGGAATTGAAATTGTATGCGGGGCTCAGGTTTCCGAAGTTCGCGCGACGCATCACCTTGGCGCCAGTGGCGCGCAAGATCGTGTTATCGGTCAAATCCACCGCCACGTTGATGCTGGGCAGGAAGTCGGCGTACGTTTCGGTGTCACTGACCAATTCGCCGCCCTGGTAAGCGGTTGAAGTAACTTCGGTATCTAAATAACGGCCGCCCAATACGACACTGACGGTGTCAAAATTCATTTCGCCCTGCAGGTAGAAGGCTGAAGTTTCTTCGCCAATCAGGGTATACGCCGCATCCCGGGGCGACAAATTGCTGGCCAGGCTGCCGCTGACTTCCCTGTTCGTGCCTGCCAGCAATTGTTTTATAATGTCAAACGTACCTTCGAGATCTTCATTCAACAAGGCTGCATCATAGAGTGTAAATGGCGCCGTCTGGTTTGCCGAGGCATAACCTGCCTGATTGAACAGGTCGCCCGGCTGGAAGGGAGTCACAAGCGTTCCGGGAAAGAGGGCGTCATACTCCGCCATGGTCCATACGACGTATTCACTGCCGTCTGCCGTGGTCAGGTCCTGGTGCAAATTGCGCGTGCGAAACTCCGCGGAAGATCTTTCGTATTCCCTGTCGGTGGCGCGAAAACCCGCTTTTAACGCAGTAAACCACTCCAGATCGCCCGGATTGCTGTATTCGAAATCGACACGGAAAGCGTCTTCCGCATTGAAAACATCATCGGTGATGTGTCTGAACTCACGTAGGGCGAGCTTTTCCTGGTCCAGATAGATATCCGGTTGACCGACAAAGGTCACCCCGGGCACGGCATTGTGGCTGCTGGCGTCGATGATGGCGTCAACCAGAAACAGGTTCTGGGCCGCCGGGTTCAGAGCCTCCGCAGCCTGATCGTGCGCGCGCCAGTTGAATTCCGATTTGGGCCGGACTTGATCGGACTCGGCCGTCGCGTACTCGAAACTGACCTGCAGTTTGTCCGTTATGTCGAATTCCCCGCCAAGGGCGTGTGAAAATGAGTCGGTTTTCCTGAATTGACTCCATGTTTTCGGAAGGATGAAAGCGTTTTCCAGAACATAGCCGCTGATTTGGCCATTGGCGTCTTCATAGGCGGTACCCAGAGCATTGGTGGCACTGCCGCCGGCCATCAGTACCGAGTAGGCTTCTTCGCCGCCATCGCGTTCCGTAAGGTTCATGTCCAGATACAGATTGCCCAGGTCATTCGGGGCCCACTGCAGGCTGACATTCGCGGCCGTACGCTCCCTGTTCTCTACCCAGGGCTCATACTTGTGCTCGCGTGAAATGACATAATTTCCGCTGGGCGTGTTTTGAGCGTCATCGGCTGCATCGATCACTCCATCGTTATTGATGTCGAAGCCGTCCTGAACTCTCAGGTCGTTCTGGAATGTATCTTGCCGCAGCCTTCTGTCCTGGTACGAAAGAGACGCTATGACACCGAAAGAACCGCCACCGTCAAGGTCCCAGTTGTTGCCGTATGTGCCGTTGAAGATGGGCGCCCAATGCTCTGTCTTGTCGGCGTATTCCGTATCCAGAGTCGCCGAAAAGACCGGCTCCCGAAGATCGAGGGATCTCATGGTTCTCATGTTGATGGTGCCGCCCAAAGCGCCTTCGATCATTTCCGGCGTCGGCGACTTGATCACTTCAACCGCCGAGAGGAAAGCTGTGGGCATATCGTCGAGACTGATGCCGTTACGGCTCGCGCCAAGTGTGGAGCGTCCGTTGACCTCGACGCGGTTATTCGGAAGGCCGCGGATGGATACTTCGGTTCCCACGCCATATGCGCGGTTGATCGATACGCCGGTTACGCGCTGCAGTGCTTCGGCGACGTTGTTGTCCGGAAGCTTGCCGATGTCCTCGGCGACGACCGCATCGACGATACGCGAATCATTGCGTTTCAGGGTGGCGGCCGCTTCCAGACTGGAGCGGATGCCGGTAACCACGATTTCCTCCAGCTCCTGATCGTCCTGGGCGAAAACTGCCGGACCTGCGGCCAGAGAAAGCGCGAACACTGTCAGCGTTGACGCAACGCCATGTATTGTCTTCATTCTGTGAATCCCTCATTTTTTAATCGAAACGTCCGGAGAAGTCGCAACAGGGCTCGTCATCTGCGCCTGCTGGCGCTCAATGGTGCGGTACACCGGTATTTCCAACGGTTCTGCCGACCGGCAGGTCCTCGACCGCAAGGCCGAGCCCCCTCTCCCATGGACAGGCGCGCCACTATACCTGATTTCATACCGATTGCAATACCCAATATGGATGTTGCTGTCATGCAACATTAATGCACCAACCGGTATACCACCTGTCGTCAGGACTGCTCCGCAGAGGCCCCGGGCCGCCCCGGCATCCCGCCAGCCTGCAAATCTCGCCAGGGACCGCGAAGGCCGCGCCGGCTTGCGCCTGCACGAAGCCCTTGGTCGTTTTGCAAGCTGTTGAAAATCATCAGAATTGCTTCGCGCAAGGCGCGGCCTGGCGAGAGTTGGGCGGATTCGAGAGCGGATTCGCGGGCGTAACCACGCAATCCGCGCGCCTTGAAGCCCTCCATCGGGCTCCGAAATTGATGAAACCAAAAGTACCCAATTGGTTATCCCGCATGGTTGACCGATGTAAGGCCCAATGCTAGAGTCCATGCGCAGTCCCATGGGAGGGCGCTCTTCAAGCGGACGGTCGGGATGCCACCAACGGCAGTGGCGGCCGGTCAATCGATTCCGGCGGCCCGTACATGGTCCTTCATGGTGAGAGACCGGCCCTTGAACTTGACTACTATCGAACTACAGCCAGCATTGCGGGAAGTGCTCCATGGCGGGTGAGCGGCTTTATCGTTCGGTGGCCGATCGAATCCTCACCATGATCGATGACGGCACATTCCCGCCCAGAAGCCGATTGCCGGGCGAACGGGAGCTTGCCGAGCAGCTTGACGTCAGCCGGGTGACGGTCCGGCAGGCGGAAATCTTCCTGCAGGCGCAGGGCATCATCCAGGTGAAGACGGGTTCCGGCGCCTATGTGCTGGACCCGTCGAAGCACAACGGCAGCCTGCCGAACGTCAGCGCCTTCGAGTTGACCGAGGCCCGCACGCTGTTCGAGTCGGAGGCGGCTGCGCTGGCCGCCCGGGACATCAGCGACGAAACGCTGGGCCTGCTTGAGGGATACCTTGAGAAGATGCGCGGCAACGAACGCGAAGCCGAATTGGCCGACCGCGAGTTCCATCGGACCATCGCATCGGCTTCCGGCAACGCCGCCGTTCTTTACGTCGTGGAAATGCTGTGGCGGATACGCATGGAGTCGAAGCCGGTGCGCAAGGTCTACGACTCGGTGTGTCATGACGACGCCGACGCGCGCGAGGCCGAGCACCGCGAGATACTCGACGCGTTGCGCGCCCGGGACCCGGCCGCGGCCCGCATCGCCATGCGCGAGCATTTTCGCCGCCTGATCGTGTCGATGCTGGACGTTACCGAAGAGCAGGCGCTGGAAGAACTTCGCCACAAGGCGAACGAGAGCCGCGAACGATTCCTGGCCGGTTTCGAGCTCTGACTTCGGTCTCAAGAGCCATCCGCACCAGGCAACCCGTGAAATCGGTTTGAGGAGACAGCAAGGATGTTTCGTGGTTATCTGAGATGGGTAGTGGTCACGCTGGTGGCCATCGCCACGGTCATCAACTATGTCGACCGCAACGCGCTGGCCATCATGTGGGTCGAGGTCGGCCCTGAGCTGGGCATGGACGAGTTCGACTATGCCCGGCTCATCATGGTCTTCATGGTGGGCTACGCCATCGGTCAGGCCCTGTTCGGCAAGATTTTCGACATGATCGGCACGCGGCTCGGATTCGTGCTCGCGATCGTCATCTGGTCCGTTTCCATCATGCTGCACGCCGTCACGCGCAGCTTCGCGACGCTTGCGGCGATGCGCTTCACCCTGGCGTTCGGCGAAGCCGGCAACTGGCCCGGCGCGACCAAGAGCAACGCGGAGTGGTTTCCCATCCGGGAACGCGCGCTCGCCCAGGGCATCTTCAATTCCGGGGCGTCGCTCGGGGCGGTCATTTCCGCGCCCGCCATCGCGCTCCTGTACCTGCAGTTCGGCTGGAAGGCCACGTTCGTCATCATCGGCCTGTTCGGGTTCGTGTGGCTCGTTCCCTGGCTGCTCATCTTCAAGGCGCCGCCGGACCGCCACCCGTGGCTCTCCGCGGAAGAACGCGAGTACATCCTCACGGGCCAGCGGGACGAAAGCGCGTCCGCCGGCGAGGAACAGGCCGCGCCCGGCTGGTTCGAAATGCTGCACTACCGCCAGAGCTGGTCGGTGGTCGTATCGCGGTTCTTCCTGGATCCCGTGTGGTGGCTGTTCGTCAGCTGGCTGCCGATCTACCTCGCCGCGACGTTCGGTTTCGACATCGCGCAGATCGGGTTTTCCGCCTGGGTGCCCTATGTCGGCGCCGTGGCGGGCGCCCTGTTCGGCGGCTGGCTGGCCCGCTTCCTGCTTGCAAGGGGCCGAACGGTCGACTACGCACGCAAGCTGACGATCACGCTGGGCGGGGCCATCATGCTGCCGGCGCTGCTGCTGACAGCGGCCGCATCCACGCCGGTGTCGGCCATACTGCTCATCGCGGTCATCCTGTTCGGGTTCCAGACCGCCATCGGCAACATCCAGACGTTGCCGAGCGACTTCTTCTCCGGCAAGTCGGTGGGTTCGCTCGCCGGTGTCGGCGGCGCCGCAGCCGTGGCCGGGGTACTTGTCACCACCGAACTCATACCGAGGATAGTCGAGGCATCGGGTTCGTTCGCCCCCGCCTTCATCTGGGGCGCGGCGCTGGTGCCGCTTGCGGTCGTATCGGTTTGGGTCTTCGGCGGCCGGATTCGGCCCGTCACCAGGGAAAACTAGTGCTGCATTAGCCTGAAGTTGTCGTAGCAGGTTGATGCAGCACGAGGCAAGGATGTCTTATTGGGAATTGATATGAACATTGAGAACAAGGTCGCGATCGTCGCAGGCGGCTCGCGGGATATCGGCAGGGCCGTTTCTGAAACGCTGGCCGGCATGGGTGCAAAGGTTGCATTCACGTGGTGCAACAGTTCCGAGGATGGCAAGGCCACGGCCGCGGCCATCGAAGCGGCCGGCGGTCGGGCGATTGCAGTGCGCTGTGACATGACCAGGACTTCGGACGTTAAAAGCCTGGTACGCGAAACGCGCGAGGCCTTCGGCGACTCGATCGGCATCCTCGTGAACGTCACCGGCGGACTCGTGGCGCGCAAACCGCTTGCCGAAATGGACGAGGCTTTCTTTGAGCGCATCATGAGACTCAATGTGACCAGCGCATTCCTGACGTGCAAGTTCGTGGTTCCCCACATGAGCGAAGGCGGTTCCATCGTCAATCTCGCTTCCCAGGCGGGACGCGATGGCGGAGGACCGGGAGCCATGGCCTACGCGACGTCCAAGGGCGCGATGATGACGATGACGCGCGCGCTCGCCAAGGAACTGGGCCCCTCCAACATCCGGGTCAATTGCGTCTGCCCTGGGTTGATCGCCACGACCTTTCACGATACGTTCACCAAGGATGCGGTCAGGGCCAACGTCGCCGCGGCCACGCCCCTGCGCCGCGAAGGAAGCTCCCAGGAGATAGCGGACCTGGTCGCCTACCTGGCATCCCCGCAGGCGAGCTTCATCACCGGAGCAAGCGTGGACATCAACGGCGGATTGTATTTCTCCTGACGGTGGACACCCCGTGACAAGCGTTTCATTGCATGGGGCGGAAGGCCGCCCGGCCGAAGACGGCCGATCTCCCGACGATGCATCCCGGCTGACCGCGCTGCTCCGGGTCACGCCGGTCGTGCCCGTCGTGGTCATCGAAGACGCGTCGCGCGCCGTGCCGGTCGCCCGGGCCCTGGTCGCGGGCGGGCTGCCGATCGTGGAGATCACCCTGCGCACGTCCACGGCGATCGAGGCCATCGCCGCCGTGGCCGCCGACGTGCCGGAGGCGCACGTGGGCGCCGGCACCGTACTGAGCCAGGAACAGGCCCGGACTGCCGTTTCGGCCGGCGCCCGGTTCATCGTGTCGCCCGGCCTGGACGAAGGCGTCGTCTCCGTCGCCGGCGTATTGTCGGTCCCCGTCATGCCCGGCGTGACCACGCCCAGCGAAGTGCAGCGTGCGTGGAACCTCGGCCTGCGGGTGCTGAAGTACTTCCCGGCAAGCCTGGCGGGCGGCATCCCCATGCTCAAGGCGCTTGGATCCGTATTCCGTGACGTGAAATTCGTACCCACGGGGGGTATCTCTGCCGGCAATCTTCGAGACTATCTCGAGGTTCCGTCGGTGACCGCCTGCGGCGGAAGCTGGCTCACGCCATCCGGCGCCATCGCCGGCGGCGATTACGCAGGGATCACACGCCTGGCGGCTGAGGCGGTCGCCATCGCAGGGCGGGCGGAGGGTCAACCCGCCTCCTCCGCGAACCGGACGGGAGGATAGCCCTTGGCCGAATTCGTAACCTTTGGCGAGATCATGCTGCGTCTCAAGACGCCGCGCCACGAACGCTTTTTCCAGTCGCCAGTGCTTGAGGCCACCTTTGGGGGCGGCGAGGCCAACGTGGCGGTAGCCCTGGCCAACTTCGGGCTGGATGCCGCGTTCGTCACCGCCCTGCCCGACAACGACATCGGCGAGTCCGCCCTCCGGGAATTGCGGCGTTTCGGCGTCGATACTTCCCATATCAACCGTTCCGGCGATCGCGTCGGCATCTACTTTCTCGAAGTAGGCGCCAACCAGCGGCCCTCGAAGGTCGTTTACGACCGCGCCGGCTCATCGATCTGCAACGCACAACCCGGCGACTTCGACTGGCCGGCGATTTTTCGCGGCGCCCGCTGGTTCCACATCACGGGCATCACCCCGGCGCTCAGCGCATCCGCGGCCGAACTGAGCCTCGAGGCCGTCATCGCAGCCAGGAAGGCCGGCGTCACCGTATCCTGCGACTTCAACTTCCGCGGCAAGCTGTGGAAATACGGCAAGACGGCGCCTGAAGTGATGACGGAACTGGTGAAGTACGTCGACGTCGGTATCGCCAACGAAGAGGATTGCCAGAAGTCGCTGGGCATTTCCGCCGGTGTCGACGTCAAGACCGGTAAGCTGGACCCGGCCCGCTACGAAGCCCTGAGCGCGAAAGTGCTGGCGCAATACCCCGACATGGACATGATCGCGATCACGCTGCGCGAGTCTCACAGCGCCGACCGCAACGGCTGGTCCGCGTGCCTGCGCGACTCCGAAGCGTTCCGGTTGTCGCGACGGTATGAGATCACGGACATCATCGACCGCGTCGGCGGCGGCGACAGTTTCGCTTCCGGCCTGATCTACGGCCTGAACGCCTACGACGATCCGCAGCAGGCCCTGGAGTTCGCGGTCGCCGCAAGCTGCCTCAAGCACTCGATATCGGGCGATTTCAATCGCGTGACCGTCGCCGAAGCGGTGCGCCTCATGGGAGGTGACGCTTCGGGGCGCGTGCAAAGGTAAGCGGGCCGCGGCACGACGGTCACTCCACGCCTGTGCCGGAGAGGCCCGTCCCGAAAAATGCCCGCGTCACGGAAGAACTGACATGTCCAAATTGATCAAGGCTGTTCTGGGCTTCGGCCCCGGCATTTTCGCGATCGGCTACACCATCGGCACAGGTAGCGTCACCTCCATGATCGTGGCGGGCAGCACATTCGGGATGCAGCTCCTGTGGGTGCTGCTGCTGAGTTGCCTGTTTTCCGGAGCGCTGATCTACGCCTACGGGAACTTCGCGCTGGTCACCGGCGAGACCGCGCTGCATGCCTTCAGGAAGTACCTGCCGTACGGTAAATGGATCGGCATCGCCATCATCGTCGGCGTCACGTTCGGTCAATGGAATTCCCTGATCGGCATTCTCGGCATCTCCTCGAACATCATTTTCGAACTGCTGGCGCTCTATTTTCCCGCGCTCAGCCAGTACAAATACGGCGTCGTCATCGCGATTGCCGCCGTGGTCATCGGCGTCATGTACTCGATACTGCTGATCGGCAGATACTCCCTGTTCGAAAAGGTCCTGGTGTTCTTTGTGAGCATCATGGGGATTTCGTTCATCGTCTCGCTGGTCTTCGTGCACCCGCTGCCCGTTGAAGTCGCCAGAGGGTTGATCCCGAGCATTCCCGAAGTGCCGGGAGGCCGGATGATGGTCGCGGCCTTTGTCGGCACGACGATGGCGGCCGCCACGTTTCTCTCAAGGCCCCTGTTCATTCAGGGCAAGGGCTGGACCATGGACGACCGGGACCGGCAGAAGAAGGACGCCATCATGGCCGCGGTGCTGGTGTTCGTCGTCAGCGGATCGATCATGTCCGTCGCTCACGGCGCCCTCTTCCATGAACAAAGTCCGATCACCGATGTCCTGGGCATGGTGGGCGCCCTCGAGCCCATTGCCGGGAGGCTGTCGCTCACGCTCTTCTTCTTCGGGACGCTCAGCGCAGGGCTGTCTTCCGTATTCCCGTGCCTGCTGATCGCCCCGCTGCTGATCGAGGACTTCCGTTCCGGAAGGCTGGACACCCGGTCCAGGCAGTTTCGCATCATCACGGGCTTTGCGTCCGTGCTGGCGCTGACCATTCCGGTGCTCGGTTTCAATCCGATCCGGGGCCAGCTTCTGACCCAGGTATTCAATGTCTTCGTCCTGCCCCTCGTGGTCGCCGGGATCATCGTCGTCATCAACAACCGCAAGCTGATGGGGGCTCACGCCGCCGGCGGTCTGCTGAATACGCTTCTGGGGTTTGCGTTCCTGTTTTCCGTCATGATCTCCTATAACGGCATTCTCGCCATCCGGACACAATTGGGGTAGCCGAACGTGATATTCGTCGTTTGCGGTGTCTCCGGCGTGGGAAAAACCACGATCGGACGGCTGCTGGCCGAAGCGTTGGGCATACCGTTCCATGATGCGGACGACTTTCACCCGGCATCGAACCTTGGAAAAATGTCGAGCGGCATCCCGCTGGATGACGGGGACAGACAGCCGTGGCTGGACACGCTCGCAAGCAAGTTGTCCGCGTGGGAAAAGGAAGGCGGCGCGGTGCTGGCCTGCTCGGCGCTCAGGGAGCGCTATCGGGCGATTCTCGGATCGCGGTGCAGCGAACGCATACGGTGGATCGTTCTTCATGCAAACGAAGCGGTGCTGGCCGATCGCGTTGCATCGCGCAAGGGGCACTTCTTCGATCGACGACTTCTTGGCTCCCAAATCGACGCGCTTGAAATTCCCGACTACGGGTGGTTGATCGACGTTCAACCGTCGCCAAAGGAAATCGTGAATGAAATTCTCATGAGGCTGCGAGAAAAATGAATGCACCAAACAGAATGGCCGTATCAATACTTCTATTCGGGTTCACCCTTGCAATGGCATCGCAGGCGGGCGCACACCCCAACCTGATCCTGACCGAAGCCGGCGTCGAGCGGATAAGGGCTGAACTGGGCTCGGTCCCCCTGTTCGACGCCACCGTGGAGCGCATCAAGGCGGAAGTGGATGCTGAAATCGAACTCGGAGTAGACACCCCGATCCCGAGGGATTTTTCCGGGGGCTACACCCACGAGCGGCACAAGCGCAATTTCCTGATACTTCAACAGGCGGGCGCGCTGTTCCAGATCCTGGAGGATGAAAAATACGCGATCTATGTCCGCGACATGCTGTTTCAGTACGAGGCCATGTACAAGGACCTGCCCCTTCATCCCCAGGAACGTTCCTACGCCAGAGGCAAGCTGTTCTGGCAATGCCTGAACGACAGCAACTGGCTGGTGTACGTGAGCCAGGCCTACGACGCCATCCATGACTGGTTGTCCGAAGAGGAACGGCTAACGCTGGAGCAGAATCTGTTTCGCCCGTTCGCCGACTTCCTGTCGATCGAAAACCCGCAGTTCTTCAACCGGGTGCACAACCACAGCACCTGGGGCAGCGCGGCGGTGGGGATGATCGGCCTGGTCATGGAAGACGAGGAACTGGTGCAGCGGGCGTTGTACGGCATCCGGGACGACGGCGTCGGCGTGGGCGCCACCGACGATGACGGCGGGTTCATCCGGGTGGAAGGACAAAGGGCCGGCTTCCTGGCGAACCTCGAGGAGCCCTTTTCGCCTGACGGGTACTACACCGAAGGCCCCTACTACCAGCGCTACGCCATGTACCCGTTCCTGGTGTTTGCCCAGAGCCTGCACAACGTCAGGCCCGACCTCAATATCTTCCAGTACAAGAGCGGCGTGCTCCTGAAGGGCGTCGATGCGCTGTTGCAGTTGTCGGATGCGGACGGCGAGTTTTTCCCCCTGAACGATGCGCAGAAAGGCATGTCCTACCATTCCCGTGAGCTGGTTACGGCGGTCGATATCGCCTACCTCGTGGGCGGGCAGGACCCGCGGCTCCTGAGCGTTGCCGAAGAGCAGGGCCAGGTTTTGCTGGACGACGCAGGAATTTCCGTCGCTGCCGCCATTCGCGATGGCAGGGCGCAACCGTTCGAGAAATCATCCATCAACCTGACCGACGGGCCCGATGGCCGACAGGGCGGCGTGGCCGTTCTGCGCCAGGGCGATGAAGATCTGACGCTCGTCTTCAAGTACGCCGGCCAGGGCCTGAGCCATGGCCACTACGACAAGCTCTCGTTCTCCCTCTACGAAAAGGGTGAGGAAGTCCTTCAGGACTACGGGATGGCGCGTTTCGTCAACATCGAGCAGAAGGGCGGCGGCAATTACCTGACGGAAAACACCACCTGGGCCAAGCAGACGATCGCGCACAACACGCTCGTGCAGAATGAAACGTCGCATTTCGAGGGAAGGTACGAGATCGGCAGCGAGCACCACTCGGAACTGCATTTCTTTGACGGCTCCGACAGCAACGTTCAGGTCGTGAGCGCCCTGGAAACCAATGCCTATCCCGGAACGGCAATGAAACGGACCATGGCGTTGATCCGGAACGGGAGCTTCGAAAAACCCTTCCTGCTGGACATTTTCAAGGTCGATTCGGACTCGGCGAATCGATACGACCTGCCCTTCTATTTCATGGGACAGGTCATGCGGGTCAATTTTGACTACGACTCGCCATCGGCACTGCGCGCTCTCGGGGAGGCAAACGGATACGAGCATCTGCACCTGGAAGGAACAGGCAGTCCGGCAGGCAGCAACACGGTGCTTTCGTGGATGGAGAATGGAAAATTCTACACGTTGACATCGGCGACCGGTGCGGGAGATGAGCTGCTGTTCGCGAGAATCGGCGCCAACGACCCGGAGTTCAACCTGCGCCGGGACGCCGCCTTCATCATTCGAAGAAATGGCGCCGCGGACACGGTCTTCGCAACGGCCGTGGAGCCGCACGGCAACTACAGCCCGGTATCCGAAATTGCAGTCAATGCAAACAGCGGCATCGCGGAGCTGAGTGTCGTGTACGACGATGAACGCTACACGGCAGTGACGATCGAAGACATACAGGGGCAGACCAGTATCTTCATAGTGTCAAATGTGGATCCGTCCGCTTCAACAGAGCATGAATTGGAAATCAACGGCACGACCTACGAGTGGTCGGGCCCCTGGCGCTACGCTGAAATCTAGTGCTCCAGCTCCAGTTTCAGCCCCAGCTCCAGCTCCAGCAACCTTGTAGCGCCGTACCGGTAGCCGCAGGCCCGCCCCTGGCAAGGCGCGTCCGGCGCATTCCGCGCGGCTGCCAACCCCCTGGATACGGAGAGATTCGGCTTGCCTGACGCTGATATCGGAGTCATCGGGCTCGCCGTCATGGGCGAAAACCTTGTCCTGAACATGGCGGGCCGCGGTTTCACGGTCGCTGTCTACAACCGGACGGCGTCGAGGGTGGACGACTTCATTGCCGGGCGGGCGAACGGCAAGACCATCGTCGGCACGCATTCGCTCGAAGAGCTGTGCGCGAGACTCGGGAAACCCCGCCGAATCATGCTGATGATCAAGGCAGGCGCCGCCGTCGACAGAGTCATCGAATCGCTGCTGCCGCATCTCGAGCCGGGCGACATCGTCATCGACGGCGGCAACAGCGAATACCGGGACAGCGACAGGAGAACCGCCGAACTCGCCGGGAAGAACATCCTCTTCGTGGGCGCCGGAGTGTCAGGCGGGGAGGAAGGCGCGTTGCGCGGCCCGAGCATCATGCCGGGCGGCCATCCCGACGCATGGCCGGCAGTCAGGCCGATATTTCAGGCCATTGCGGCGAAAACGGATGAGGGCGAGCCGTGCTGCGACTGGGTCGGGACCGGCGGCGCCGGTCATTTCGTCAAGATGGTCCACAACGGCATCGAGTACGCCGACATGCAGATGATCTGCGAGGCCTACCAGGTAATGAGAGACGGCCTGCGCATGTCCAATGACGAGATGCATGCCGTCCTGGCCCGCTGGAACGACGGTGTGCTGGACAGTTACCTGATCGAGATCACGCGGGACATTCTTGCGTTCAGGGACGGGGACGGCAACGCAACGCTGGACCTGATCCTCGACAAGGCGGGTCAGAAGGGGACGGGAAAGTGGACAGCCGTATCCGCGCTCGACTCGGGACAACCGCTGTCCCTGATCGGCGAAGCCGTTTTCGCCCGATTCCTGTCCGCCCTCAAGGATGAGCGCGTCAGGGCGCACAAGGTGCTCTCGGGACCCGGCGCGAGTTTTTCCGGCGACCGCGACGTGCTGGTCAACGACCTGGAGCAGGCGCTCTACGCTTCCAAGATCGTCTCGTACGCGCAGGGATTTCAGCTCATGCAGGCTGTTTCGCGCGACCGGAACTGGAATCTCGACCCTGGAGCCATCGCACTGATGTGGCGCGGCGGCTGCATCATTCGTTCCGCCTTCCTCGAGAACATTCGCGACGCGTTCGAGCGCAATTCGGACCTGCCCAATCTGCTGCTGGACCCGTTCTTCACCGCCGCCATCGCAAACGCTCAGGCGCCGTGGAGGAGGGTGGTCGCAACGGCGGCGACCCTCGGGATTCCACTGCCCTGCATCAGCGCCGCGCTCGCCTACTACGACGGCTATCGAACCGAGCGTCTGCCGGCCAACCTGTTGCAAGCCCAGCGCGACTACTTCGGCGCTCATACGTACGAGCGCGTGCATGGGCCGCGGGGCGAGCCTTGCCACACGAATTGGACTCGAACGGGGGACACGAAGTCGTCGCTACACGACGCCTGACCATCGTGGACCTGTACGCAGGTCCATGGGCCGAATATGCTTGGTTTTCACTTGCCGGGATTGTGGTCAACGCATGCCAAGAATGACGCCCAGCGAGGCGTTCGTCGAAACGATGCGCGCCCATGGAGTGACGGACATTTTCGGAATCATGGGATCCGCGTTCCTGGACGCCATGGACATTTTCGAGCCCGCTGGAATCCGTTTCATACCGGTGGTGCATGAACAGGGCGCCGCACACATGGCGGACGGTTATTCGAGGGTGAGCGGCCGGCAGGGCGTCTGCATAGGCCAGAACGGGCCGGGCATCAGCAATTGCGTCACCGCCATAGCCGCCGCATTCTGGGCGCATTCGCCGGTCGTCATCGTAACCCCGGAGTCGGGGACCATGGGCATGGGCCTGGGCGGGTTTCAGGAATGCAACCAGCTTCCGATGTTCCAGGAGTTCACGAAGTACCAGGCCCACCTGAACAACCCGGCCCGCATGGCGGAGTTGACGGGCCGCTGCTTCGACCGCGCGCTGTCGGAAATGGGGCCAACGCAGCTCAACATCCCGAGAGACCTCTTTTATGGCGACATCGATGTCGAGATACCGCAGCCGTCGCATCTGGACCGCGGGCCCGGCGGCGAAAAGACATTGGATGAAGCTGCCGAGTTGCTGAGCCTGGCAGAGTTTCCCGTCATCGTCTCGGGCGGCGGTGTCGTCAACGCCGATGCCATGGACGATTGCCGGATGCTGGCGGAACGCCTCGGTTCCCCGGTCGTCAACAGTTATCTCCACAATGACTCGTTCCCTGCGAGTCATCCACTGTGGTGCGGACCGCTCGGCTACCAGGGTTCCAAAGCCGCCATGAAGCTGATCGCAAAGGCCGACGTCGTGCTGGCGCTCGGTACCCGCCTCGGTCCCTTCGGCACATTGCCGCAGCACGGTCTGGACTACTGGCCCGAGAGGGCAAGGATCATCCAGGTCGATGCCGATCACAAGATGCTTGGATTGGTCAGGAAGGTTTCGGTTGGCATCTGCGGAGACGCCGGTGCAGCGGCGAAATCCCTGTTGCATCGACTTCAGGGCAGGACGCTCGTATGCGACGCGACCAGGGAAAATCGCGCGGCGAAGATCAGGATGGAAAAGGAAGCCTGGGAAACCGAACTGAACGATTGGATTCACGAGCAGGACGACTACAGCCTCGAATCGATCGAGCGCGCCGGCAAGGGGTACCTGCATCCACGCCAGGTGCTGCGGGAATTGGAGCGAGCAATACCGGAGCATGCGATGGTATCCACCGACATCGGCAACATAAATTCGATCGCCAACAGCTATCTGAGTTTCGAGGAACCGCGCAGCTTCTTTGCCGCAATGAGTTTCGGCAATTGCGGCTACGCGTTCCCGACGATCATCGGTGCAAAGGTCGCTGCACCGGACCGGCCCGCGATCTCCTATGCCGGCGACGGCGCCTGGGGAATGAGCATGGGAGAAACCATGACCTGCGTGCGCGAGGACATACCTGTCACCGTGATCGTGTTCAACAACGGCCAGTGGGGCGCGGAAAAGAAAAACCAGGTTGACTTCTATGGGCGCCGATTCGTCGCAGGTGAGCTCAAGAACCCGAGTTTTGCCGGCATTGCACGAGCGATGGGCGCCGAAGGAATCACCGTGGACAGACTGGAAGATGTCGGACCGGCACTGACCGGAGCTGTCGACGCGCAGATGAACGACGGGAAGACGACGATCATCGAGGTTATGTGCACTCAGGAACTCGGCGATCCGTTCCGCCGCGATGCGCTGTCAAAGCCGGTACGCTACCTGAACAAGTACAAGGACTACGTCTGATCGGCGGACAGGATCGGGACGCACATGGCAGGCATCGGAAACAGTAGCGTCAACATCAGCCGAGGGTTGAAGGGCGTCTATTTCGAACGCTCGGCGATAAGCTTCATTGACGGTCGCGCAGGCGTGCTCAGGTACCGCGGCTATTCGATAAACGACCTGGCGCAACACTGCACGTTTGAAGAGATCGGATATCTGCTGTTGATGGGAAAATTGCCTTCCGAATCCGATCTCACGAGGTTTGTTGACGCCACTCGCGCGGCGCGCAGCATACCGGATGATGTAACGGATTTGATCGGCACCATCCGGCATGGGCATCCGATGGAAGTACTGCGTACTGCCGTGTCGGCCCTCGGCAGCTTCGACACGGACCTTGAGGACCGGACACCGGAAAAAGCGTTGAAAAACGGGATCGAGTTGACAGCCAGCCTTCCGACGATCGTGGCAACCCATTATCGCCTGCGAGAAGGCCTGGAGCCAATCTCCCCGGACCCTGAACTGTCTCACGCTGCAAACTTTCTGTACATGTTGAAAGGGGTCCGTCCCAGCGAACACGCCGCGACACTGATTGACAAGGACCTGATCCTGCACGCCGAGCACGGTTCGAACGCCTCATCCTTCGCCGCGCGCGTGGTGACCGGTACCGGTGCGAACGTGTTTGCTGCCGTGACTGCCGCCATAGGCGCGTTGTCCGGGCCCGCGCATGGCGGGGCTGCCGAAAATGTAATGAAAATGGCAGAAGAAATCCGCGAGCCTGCGAAAGCGGCCGAGTACGTGCGTGCCAGGCGCAGGAATCGCGAGCCGATCATGAGAAAGCAACTCGATGGCGTCTCGATGCCATCGGCAAGTCCTACCGTCATCAGGCAGGCCTCGATCACACGAGCAGTGGGATACGATACGCCGGCAAGCATGGCGTCGGCCTGATTGGCGCGCAGCAGCGAACCGCCCAGAAACAAGGGCTTTCGGATCAGGCGTCTCGCGATGCCCGGGCTGGACCCGGGCCGCAATTCAAGATATTGCTTGACGTAAAGGTCCTGGTCACCTGGCTCTTGCGGGTCGAGTATCGTGAGTCCATCGAGCGCAATGCCTGCTGCATCGGCTGCCGCGGTTATCTCGGATTTCGCTCCGATCAACACGCTTTGCGCAAGTTGACGATCACGCAGAACCCGCGCGGCCGCCAACACACGCTCATCGGTGGCTTCGGGAAGTACAAGAGCCAGGACACGCGATTCGAGCTTCCTTGCGAGTCGACCCAGTGTCGAGTCAAGCCTGCTCTGTCGCATCAGAGCCCGCCAGGAGCGTCAATGGCAGGCGCAATCGTCACTTCCCGGGTGACCCGTTTCCGAATTCGCCGGTATCGAGGCGAACCTGGTACCGATCCAGGCGGCGCTTCAGCGACGGTGCAAGGATGTACAAGCCGAGAATATTGGGGACGCAAATCAGGAACACGAGCGCATCGGAAAAATCCAGCACCGCCCCAAGCTGTATCGAACAGCCCAGTATGGCGAACAGGCAAAACACCGCCTTGAAGCCGAGCTCGGCAACCCGGCCTTCTCCAACGAGGTAAGTCCATCCTTTCAGGCCATAGTAAGACCATGCAATCATCGTCGAAAACGCGAACAGCAAAGCGGCGATTGCGAGTGCATAGGGCGACCAGGAAATATTGCGCTCGAACGCATACGAGGTCATTTCAATTCCACCGAGACCCTCGGTAAAGACCGGTTCGTAGTACATTGTGGTAATAATCACCAATGCCGTCATGGTGCAGATCACGACTGTGTCGATGAAGGGTTCCAGCAGCGCCACGAATCCTTCGGTAATCGGCTCATTGGTTTTCACCGCGGAATGGGCTACGGCCGCGGACCCGATGCCAGCCTCGTTCGAAAAAACTGCCCGCTGAAACCCGATGATCATGATTCCGAGAGCTCCGCCGCCCGTAGCCTCTGCGCTGAACGCGCCACTGACGATGGCACGAAAGGCAAAGGGCAGCGCATCGTGGTTCATGGCAATGATGAACAACGCACTGACCACGTAGAGTACGGCCATGAACGGGACGATTTTCCCGGTTACCCGGGCGATACTCCTGATTCCACCAATAATGACAAGTGCGACCAGTACCGCGATTCCCGATCCGAACAGCCAACCCTTGTCGTGGAACCAACTTGAATCCAGGCCGCCTGTCACGTTAAGGAACTGGATATAGGCCTGGTTGGACTGGAACATGTTGCCTATTCCCATGCAGCCAACGATGAGTCCCAGGGCATAGAAGTTCGCGATGAACTTGCCCAGTCGCGGCGCCCCCACTTCCTTCAGACCGCGCTCGAGATAGTACATCGGCCCCCCTGAGACCGTGCCATCGGCATTTTCGCGGCGATAAATCGTTCCGAGTGCGCACTCCGCAAATTTTGTCGACATGCCAAGCAGACCGGCGAGGATCATCCAGAAGGTCGCACCGGGTCCTCCGATGGAAATTGCCACGGCAACGCCGCCTATATTCCCGATGCCAACCGTGCCGGACACGGCAGTTGCCAGCGCCTGGAAGTGAGAAACTTCGCCACTGTGATCGGGACTGGAGTAGTCGCCCCGAACGAGTTTCAAAGCGTGCCTGAAACCGCGAACGTTGATGAATCGGAAGTAGAAAGTGAAGAAAACAGCGCCGATGACAAGCCAAAGGACGACCAACGGCAGGTCCGCCCCGAAAACAGGAACAGTAAAGAAGACGAACTCCGATACAAACGTCGTCAAGGGACGAACCGCGGCTTCGACCGCCTCATCGAAACTGGCGGCATTGGCCATGGCCGGGAAACAACAGAGAGAAAACAGGCTTCGATGGATGCGTGGCACTGGTCTGACGCAATTGCCCGGAATTCCGAAACCGGAAACGTCTGCCGTTTGTTCCGGAATGGACCGGCTTGGGTTTATGGGCCCGGTAGGACTCGAACCTACGACCAAGGGATTATGAGTCCCCTGCTCTAACCAACTGAGCTACGGGCCCGCCGGGGGTGAAGATTACCACCACCTCCGATGCGCGTGTTCGCTTTCCCTATTCGAACCCGCGGCGGTACGATCATCTTCAGGCAAAGGAGGCCATGCGATGACCTACACCGCGTTTCAGATCATTACGATCTTGGTTTACTCATTCGTTCTCATTGTCGGATTGGGCGTGCTGGTCCTGGCGGTCCTTTTCGTCAATGATGTCTTCCAGACGAAAAACGCCATCCGCAGGAACTTCCCCGTCATTGGCCGGTTCCGCGGGCTGTTCGAGCACCTCGGCGAGTTCTTCCGCCAGTATTTCTTCGCCATGGACCGCGAGGAACTGCCCTTCAACCGGGCGGAGCGGTCCTGGGTCGACCGCGCTTCCCTGGGGACGGACAACACGATCGCATTCGGCTCTACCCGGGACCTGCGGCCCGTCGGCACGGTCATCTTCGTCAACTGCGCCTATCCCGTGCTGGACCGGGATGTCGCCGGACCCGCGCCGGTCACGCTGGGGCCTTACTGCGCCCATCCGTATACCACGTCATCGCTCTTCAACATTTCCGGCATGAGCTACGGCGCCATTTCGCGCCCGGCCACGCTGGCGCTCTCCAACGGCGCCCGCATGGCCGGCTGCTGGCTCAACACCGGGGAAGGCGGAGTGTCGCCTCATCACCTTGCGGGAGGCGCCGACATCGTGTTCCAGATGGGGACCGCCAAGTACGGCGTCTGCGAGGTTCCCGGGACGCTCTCGGAAGACAGACTGCGGCAGGTCGCCGACCACGAGCAGGTCAGGATGTTCGAGATCAAGCTCAGCCAGGGCGCAAAGCCCGGCAAGGGGGGCATCCTCCCCGGCGTCAAGGTCACCGACGAGATCGCCGCCATACGCGGCATCCCTGCCGGCCGGGACTCATTGAGCCCGAATCGCCACCTGGACGTGGACAGCGCGGCGGAACTGCTTGACCTGATCGACCGAGTGCGCTCGATCACCGGCAAACCCACCGGATTCAAGTCGGTCATCGGCGCCTACGCGTGGCTGGACGAACTGTTCGAGGAAATCCTGAAGCGCGGGATCGAGAGTGCGCCGGACTTCGTCGCCGTGGACAGCGGCGACGGCGGCACCGGCGCCGCGCCCATGCCGCTGATGGACAATGTCGGACTGCCCATTCGCGAGAGCCTGCCCCTGATGGTCGACCGGCTCGACAGGCACGGCCTGCGCGACCGAATCAAGGTCATCGCCAGCGGCAAGCTCATCACCCCGGCCGAGGCCGCCTGGGCCTACTGCGCCGGCGCCGACTTCGTGGTTTCAGCCCGCGGATTCATGTTCGCCCTGGGCTGCATCCAGGCCCTGCAGTGCAACCGGAACACCTGCCCCACCGGCATCACGACCCACAACAAGCGGCTCCAACGCGGACTCAACCCGCAAAACAAGGCGGTCCGCGTCAACCAATACGCCCGCCAGATGAACAGGGAAATCCAGATCATCGCCCACTCCTGCGGCGTCCGAGAACCGCGCAGACTACGCCGCCATCACTGCAGAATCGTCACCGAAACCGGCCGCTCCGTCCCCCTCGACGAACTCAACCCCAACGTCACGCCCAACCGGGATTACGCGACAGCGGGCTGACCCGGATCAGTCCTCCAACAAGAAGCTGCGCAATCGGTCGGAACGCGACGGATGCCGCAATTTCCGCAGCGCCTTGGCCTCGATCTGCCGGATGCGCTCGCGGGTGACATCGAACTGCTTGCCCACTTCCTCCAGGGTGTGGTCCGTGTTCATGTCGATGCCGAAGCGCATCCGCAGCACCTTGGCCTCCCGCGGCGTCAGCCCCGCCAGCACCGAATGGGTCGTCTCCTTCAGACCCTCCGAGGTCGCCGAGTCCACCGGCGAATGAACCGCCGTATCCTCGATGAAGTCCCCCAGGTGCGAGTCCTCGTCGTCGCCGATGGGCGTCTCCATGGAAATCGGTTCCTTGGCGATCTTGAGCACCTTCCTGACCTTGTCCTCCGGCATTTCCATGCGCTCGGCGAGTTCGTCCGGCGTGGGCTCCCGGCCCATCTCCTGGAGCATCTGCCGGGAGATGCGGTTCAGCTTGTTGATGGTCTCGATCATGTGAACCGGTATGCGGATGGTGCGCGCCTGGTCGGCGATCGAGCGGGTAATGGCCTGGCGGATCCACCAGGTCGCGTAGGTGGAGAACTTGTAGCCGCGCCGATACTCGAACTTGTCCACCGCCTTCATCAGGCCGATGTTGCCCTCCTGGATGAGGTCCAGGAACTGCAGCCCCCGGTTGGTGTACTTCTTGGCGATCGAAATCACCAGCCGGAGATTGGCCTCCACCATTTCCTTCTTCGCCCGGCGCGCCTGGGCCTCGCCCATGGAAATCTCGCGATTGATCTCCTTGATCTCCTTGATGGTCAGCAGACTGCCCTGCTCGACCTTGGACAGGCGTTTCTGACAGCGGACGATCTCGTCCTTGAGCCGCGAAAGCTGGGATGAGTGCTTGCGCTTGGCCCGGATGTGCTTGTCGATCCACTCGAGATTGGTCTCGTTGGTGCGGAAGCTGGCAATGAAGTCCTTGCGAACCATTTTCGCGTCGCGGACGCAGTAGAACATGATCTGACGTTCCTGGCTGCGAACGTTGTTAACGGTCTCCCGCAGTTGCGCAACCATGGCTTCGAAAAGCTTGGGCGCAAGCTTCAGTTCCATGAACTCCGGCGTCAGCGCCGTGATGGCCTTCTGCGCAGACGAATGCCTGATGTCGTATTTGCCCAGCGCCTTCACGTAGCGATCGAAGTGCCGCCGGACCTTCTTCATCCGCCTGGCCACTTCCTTCGGATCCGGCCCCGTGTTGGGAGGCTTTTCGTCGTCGGATTTCGGCGCGTTGGGATCGGCGATGCCGGCATTGGGATCGATGAACCCGACGATGACATCCTGCATGCGCCCGGTTCCTTCCTCCACGCGGCCGTACAGCCCCAGCAGAAGGCCCATGGTGGGAGGAAACTGCAGCAGCGCCTCCCGCACCTGGTCGAGGCCCTCCTCGATCCGCTTGGCGATGCGGATTTCGCCCTCGCGGTTGAGCAGTTCCACCGTACCCATTTCCCGCATGTACATGCGCACCGGGTCCGTGGTGCGGCCGAACTCGGCGTCCACCGTCGCCAGCGCGGCGGCGGCCTCGTCGGTGACGTCCTCATCGCTTGAGACCGCGGAATCGGAGAGCAGCAGGGACTCGGCATCGGGCGCCTTTTCGTACACCGTGATGCCCATGTCATTGATCATGTTGACGATATCCTCGATCTGCTCCGGATCGACGATATCGCTGGGAAGATGATCGTTGACTTCGCTGTAGGTGAGGTAGCCCTGTTCCTTACCCTTGGCGATGAGCAACTTGAGTTGGGATTGGCGGTCGTTCGTCTGGTGGGGTTGCGCTGCGGTTGATGTATCCATCCTGCCTACGATCCAATCGATGCAAACGAGTAATTTTAACGGAATCTGCGGTTATTTTCAGAACGGGTAATTGACCCGTCAGGACCCGTCGAAGTTCCCGCGCAAATTGCGCAGGGATTCCTGAATCTCCGTGATTTCGGCGCGCTCTTCGGACGATAGCGGTGACCTGGACAACAGGGCCTGGAGCCGCTTCTTCTTTTCCTCGGCGACGATCCTTTGCAGCATCTCCTGAAGTACGGCTGCGGCCGCCTCCTCCGAATCCAGCGGTGCACTGTCCATCAGGCGCCCGAGAAAGCGGCCCTCCCTGTCGTCGCGGAATCGTTCGAGCAACTGGGCCGGCACGATTTCCGGGTTCTCGCCCACGGTCTCCAGCAGCCGATGAAGCAATCGCGCGCCGGGCTGGCCGACCCCGGACAGGTCGGGTATCCCGGCCAGTTTCGCGACAATGGCGGGGTAGTTCAGCACGAGGCCGATCGCCCGGCGAATCAGCGTTCCGCGGGAGCGGTCCGGCGTAGCCCCGGCATCGTCCGGGACGCTGCCGCCCCCGGCGGGGGGCCGTGAGGCGACGGCCTTCTCCAGTTCCCGCTCCAGGGCATCGCCGCTCACCCCGATCGTTTCCGCGACCTGTCCGAGAAGCAACTCCCGATACACGCCCGCCGGCAACCGCGAAAGCAGGGGCCTCGCCAGCGCCGCCAGGCGCGACCGTCCGTCCGCGCTGGACAGATCGGCCCGGGACCGCAGTTCGCCGAGCATGAATTCGGACAGCGGCACGGCGGCGTCCCTGCACTCGCGAAACGCTTCGGCGCCTCCCGAGCGCACCAGCGAGTCCGGGTCCTCGCCTTCCGGCAACAGCAGGAACTTCAATTCCACTTGCCCGCCCGCGTGGGGCAGCGCCGTCTCCAGCGCCCGCCACGCCGCCTTGCGGCCGGCGCGGTCGCCGTCGAAGCAGAAGATGACCCGCTGGGCGATGCGGGTCAGGTAGCGGATGTGCTCGACCGTGGTGGCGGTTCCCAGGGTCGCGACGGCAGGGCCGATGCCGTGCTGCGCGAGGCTCGCCACGTCCAGGTAGCCTTCCACGACGAGGATCTCGTCGGGCCGCCCTGTCCCGGCCGGCCCGCGCTGCCGCGACTCGTAGAGGCCGTAAAGCGCCCGGCTCTTGTGAAACACCGGCGTTTCGGGCGAATTCATGTACTTGGGTTCCCCCTCCCCCAGGAGCCGGCCGCCGAAACCGATGACCCGGCCCCGGGGATCGCGGATGGGAAACATGATCCGGTCGCGGAACCGGTCGTATACCCGGCCCTTCTCGTTCCTGATGGCCAGTCCCGCCTCGAGGAGTTGCTCTTTCCGGCGCTCGTCCGTGCCCAGTGCGCGAAGCAGGGTATCCCACGAGTCGGGCGCGTATCCCATCGCGAATCGCGCCGCCGTACGGCCTTCGATGCCCCGGTCCTTGAGGTAGGCGACCGCCCCGGGATCGTTCCTGAGCGCCGCGCGGTAAATCCGGTCGGCTTCCGCCAGCAGTTGGTAGAGGCTGCCGCTGTCGCGCCGGCGATCCGCCGGTCCCGCCTCCCTGGGCACCTCCAGGGCGAGCATCTCCGCCAGCGCTTCCACGGCATCGACGAATTCGAGGTTCTCGTAATTCATCAGGAAGCCGATGACGGTGCCGTGCGCGCCGCATCCGAAGCAGTGGTAGAAGCCCTTCTGGGCGCTGACCGTAAAGGAGGGTGTCTTCTCGTCGTGAAACGGGCACGGCGCCTTGTAGTCCCTGCCGGCCTTGACCAGATTGACCCGCCGCCCGATCACATCGACGATGTCGGCGCGCGCGACCAGATCGTCGATGAAGGATTGGGGAATGCGCCCGTTCATGGGTCCGTCTAGCATAACCCGAAGCGGTCCCGGAGGCGCCGTCGAGCCGGCTCAGGTTTTTCGGGCCCGATGGGACTTTCGGACCGGGCGCACGCCATGTCAGCGCGCGGGGGCGGAGATCAATAGAGTTGCCGGCGTCTGGCAAGCTGCCTTGCCTGGCGCTTGACATGCCGCTTGACGGCAGCGGCCTTCTTGCGCTTGCGCTCCTGCGTGGGCTTTTCGTAGTACTCGCGCCGCCGTAACTCCGTCAACACCCCGGCCTTTTCGCAGGCACGCTTGAAGCGCCGCAGTGCTGCGTCGAAGTGTTCGCTCTCCTTGACCCGTACGCCTGGCATCGAGTATTCCCGCTCTCCAATTCAAGGCCCCCGGCCGGTTGCCGGCCGTCGTCCTCAAGACAAGACAAACAAGCCGGCAAATGCCGGCGCGTAGCCGCCAATGATAGCCCCCGACAGCGCGGACTGCAAAGAATTTGTGATACTGCTTGTGCGGTTCCTGCCGCCGGCAGTGCACGGCCCGCCGGCCCGGGGAATCAGTCCCGTTCGGCCAGCGGCGCCCAGGGCCTGAGGCCCGGCCCAGTGTACTCCGCCCCGGGCCTGATGAGCTTGTTGTCCGCGCGCTGCTCGAACACATGCGCCGACCAGCCGGTGATGCGCGAACACACGAAGATCGGCGTGAACAGGTACGTCGGAATGCCCATGAAGTGGTACACGATGGCGGAATAGAAGTCCGCATTGGCGAACAGCTTCTTCTCCTCCCACATGACCCGCTCGATCGCTTCGGACACGGCATACAGATGCTCGTCGCCGACTTCCCCGGCCAGCCGCCGGGACATGCGCTTGTTCACCGCGTTGCGCGGGTCCACCCGCGTGTACACCCGGTGGCCGAAACCCATGATCAGCTCCCGGCGGGCCAGCATTCCGCGCACGCCCGATTCGGCGGCCTCGGGGGAATCGAAGCGCTGGATCAGCTCCATGGCCGCCTCGTTGGCCCCGCCGTGCAGCGGGCCGCGCAGTGCGCCGATGGCGCCGGCGATGGCGGAGTGAAAGTCCGACAGCGTGGCGGTGATCACCCGGGCGGTGAAGGTCGAGGCGTTGAATTCGTGCTCGGCGTAGAGGATCAGCGAGGTGTCCAGGGTGCGCCGGTGCAGTTCGCCGGGCGGGGCGTCGTGCAGCAGGTGCAGGAAGTGACCCGCGACGCTGTCGTCGCCGGTGGAGGTATCGATGCGCTTGCCGTCAGTGTGAAATCGGTGCCAGTACAGCAGCATGGACGGGAACGCGGAGAGCAGGCGGTCGGCCGCGTCGCGCTGCTGCGAGAAGTCCGTCTCCGGTTCCAGGTTGCCCAGCACCGAGCAGCCGGTGCGCAGCACGTCCATGGGATGGGTGTCGGCGGGGATGGATTCCAGGGCTTGTTTCAGCGCCCCCGGCAGCGAGCGTAGCGACTTGAGCTTTTCCCGGTAGGCGGCGAGTTCGCCGGCGTCGGGCAGGCGCCCGTGATGGAGCAGGTGGGCGACTTCCTCGAAGCAGGCGTTGTCGGCCAGATCGTAGATGTCGTAGCCACGATAGGTGAGCCCTGCGCCCTCCTTGCCCACTGTGCAGATGTCGGTCCGGCCGGCAATGACGCCCGCCAGGCCGCCCGTCTTTTTCTGACTCATGTCGATCCCTGTGTCTGCCAGTCAAACATCGTGAGGATATCGTCAGCGCCGGTTTGCAAACAGGGCGTCCAGCTTGCGCTCGTACTCCCGGTAATCGAGCACTTCGTAGAGTTCGTCGCGGGTCTGCATCTTTCCCAGCGCCGCGGCCTGGGTGCCGTCGCGCCGCAGCGTGGTGAATGCCTCCAGCGCCGCGGCGCTCATGGCCCGGAATGCCGTCAACGGGTACAGGGCGACGGCCACGCCGGCGTCTCGAAGCTCGTCCACGGTGAACATCGGTGTGCGGCCGAATTCGGTGAGATTGGCGAGCACCGGGACGGGGAGATTCGACGTGAACTGCCGGTATTCGTCCAGCGTGGTCAGCGCCTCGGCGAACACCATGTCGGCGCCGGCTTCGACGTACTGCATGGCCCGGGCCAGCGCCGCCTCCTGCCCTTCCACGGCGTGGGCGTCGGTCCTCGCCATGAGCACGAACTGTTCATCGCTGCGCGCGTCGACAGCCGCCTTGATGCGGTCGGCCATTTCCGCGGCGTCGACCAGCGCCTTGCCGGGCCTGTGCCCGCAGCGCTTGGTGCTCACCTGGTCCTCAAGGTGACAGCCGGCCGCGCCGGCCCGGCCGAGTTCGCGGATCGTGCGTCCGATCATGAAGGCGTCGCCCCAACCCGTATCGGCATCGGCCAGCAACGGCAGGTCGCAGGCGCCCGTGATTCGACGGACATCCTCGCAGACGTCCGGCAGAGTGGTCATGGCCAAGTCCGGATATCCGAACGACCCGTTGGCAACGCCCGCGCCGGAAAGGTAGATGGCGCGAAACCCGGCCTGCTTCGCCAGCAACGCCGTATAGGCGTTGACGGCGCCCACCACCTGCAGCGGGCGTTCGGCCTCAAGCGCCCGCCTGAACCGCAACCCGGGCGAATTTGACTGCGGGAGACCCACCGATTCCATCTCCTGTCGTACGTCGAGGGCGTATCAGTATACGCGCGAGCCGGCCATGGGCGGCTCCGGCGCCGTGGTGGCGTGACGGGCCTGCGCTGCGGCGATACCGCGATGTGCGACGCGACGATATCCCAGGTGTCAGCCCTTGCGCCCCACCATGAGCGTATTGGGCGCGTCGCGCCAGATGCATTCCGCATCGAAGCCGGCGTGGCGCATCGCCGCGAGTTCTTCCTCCAGCGGAAAGTACGTATCCTCCAGCGCCCATTCGTCGAAGTGTTGCCAGGCGCGTTCCTCGCCGATGCCCGAGGACACCAGGTGGTCCGCCCAGAGCCGGTAGGTCCGTTCGCGCATCCCCGGTTGCGTGCTGACGGTCACATCGGCATTGACGAATACGCCGCCCGGCCGGAGCGCCCCGAAAATCCGCCGGTGGAGCGCCAACCGGCCCTCCATGGTGGGTACGTGGTGCAGCGCCAGCGAGGCGGCCACGGCATCGCATGCGGGAAGCGGCGCGTCGAACGACGCCTCGCGGAAACTCACCCGGCCGCCGAACCGCCGCAATCGCACACGCGCCTGGGCCAGCATTTCCGGGTCGACGTCGACGGCATCCACATGACCCACACGGTCCTGCTCCAGGATCGATTCGGTAAGGGCGCCCGTGCCTGCGCCCAGGTCCACGACCCGCGCCGGAGAGACGTTCGCCACTTCCTCGGCGGCGCGGGCCAATGCCGCCTCGTAACCGGGAATGAACTTGCGAATCGCCTCGTCATAGGCGTCGATCTCCAGTCGAAGATGGCTGCGCACCGAATGGCTCATCGGTTGATCGTAGCCAAAAGGACATGGCCTGCTCAATACGGACAGGCGGCGCGCGGCACGGTTCAGGGTTAGAATTGCGGCGCGCCCGTCAACGACGCGCAGGGTGGAAGGTGAAGATACTCGGCATCGAAACCAGTTGTGACGAAACCGGAGTTGCGGTCTACGACCCGCACGGGGGCATTCTTGCGGAGGGGTTGTACAGCCAGCTCGACCTTCATGCGCGCTTCGGCGGCGTGGTCCCGGAGCTGGCGTCGCGGGATCATGTCGCCAGGCTTGTGCCGATGGTGCGGGACGTACTTGCCGAAGCCGGCCTGGAGCTGACCGGGCTGGACGGCATCGCCTACACCGCGGGTCCGGGGTTGGTCGGAGCGCTCATGGTCGGCGGCTCGCTGGCGACGGGGCTGGCCATGGGCCTTGGGAAACCGGTCATCCCCGTTCATCACATGGAGGCGCACCTGCTGGCGGCCATGCTGGAGGACGACCCGCCGTCGTTCCCCTTCATCGCGCTGCTGGTATCCGGAGGCCACTCGCTGCTGGTCGAAACGCGCGGCCTGGGCGAATACGCCATCCTGGGCGAAACGCTCGACGACGCTGCCGGCGAGGCGTTCGACAAGGTGGCGCGGCTCCTGTCCCTGCCCTATCCCGGCGGTCCCCCGCTGGCGGCCCTAGCCGAACGGGGCGACCCCGATGCGTTCCGGTTCCCCCGGCCGATGCTCCGCAAGGGCCTCAATTTCAGTTTCAGCGGCCTGAAGACCGCCGTGCGGCTGGCCCTGGAGCGGTCCGTGGGGAACGGAGGCGCACTGTCGGAACAGTTGCGCGCCGACGTGGCAGCCTCGTTCCAGGCGGCCGCGGTGGAGACGCTGGTGGTGAAGTGCCTGCGAGCCTGCGCCGAGACCGGCCTGGATCGACTGGTGATCGCCGGAGGTGTGGGCGCCAACGTCAGGTTGCGTCGGCAACTCAGAACCCGGGGCGAAGAACGGGGCATCACGGTGCACTACCCGAGGCAGTCGCTTTGTACCGACAACGGCGCGATGATTGCGCTGACGGGTTGGCGCCGGCGTCATGAGGCGGCCGATTCGACCGCCATCATCGCTCGGCCGCGCTGGCCGCTGGACGAGTTGCAACCGCCGCCGGCCTCTGCGCCCCGGCTCAACTGAACGATCCGATATGGACAGGATCTTCCTCCGCGAGCTCAAGGTCGAAGCCGTGATCGGCATCTGGGAGTGGGAACAGCAGATCAGGCAGACGGTCAGCATCGACCTGGAGGTGGCCACCGATGCGCGCGCCGCCGCCGCCGCGGACTCGGTGGAATCGACGTTGAACTACAGGGACGTGGCCAAGCAAGTGCAGGCCCATGTAGCGGACTCCCGGTTTCGTCTGGTGGAGTCTCTGGCGGAGTCCGTGGCACGGCTGATCGTCGAGAAGTTCGGCGTGGCCTGGATCAGGGTCTGCGTGGCCAAACCGGGCGCCATCCGGGGCGCTCGGGAAGTGGGTATCGTCATCGAGCGTAACGCCGATGACTATGCCGACTGAAATCTGCGCCGGGCGTACTGCTGCGTCAACCCGATGACGCCGCGTCAGCGCTACCAACCCACGCTTCGGCCGCCGTCCACAGCAAGAATCTGGCCGTTGACGTACGGCGCGTCCCGCACCAGGAAGAGCACCGCCGCCGCGATATCGCGCGGCGCGCCGGGCCTCTTCAGCGGAATCTGCCGGATGATGCTCTCGCGGGTCCGCTCGGGGAGCCCGGCCTCCGGCCAGAGGATCGCGCCGGGCGAAATGCCGTTGACCCGGATGTCGGGACCCAGGTCCCTGGCCAGCGATCGCGTCAGCATGGCCAGCCCGGCCTTGGCCGCGCCGTATACCGGGTGATTCTTCAGCGGCCGCTGCCAGTGAACATCGACGATGTTGACGATCGTCCCGCCCGTCTCGCGCAGGTGCGGCAGCGCCGCCTGGGAGAGAAACAGCGGCGCCTTCAGGTTGGTGCCGATGAGGTCGTGCCACTGCTCGGCCGTGATCGAACCGGGCGGCGTCGGGTAGAAGCTCGAAGCATTGTTGACAAGGACGTCGAGGCGTCCGCAGCGTTCGACGGCCTTCGACAGCATGCGGTCGAGCCCGGCCGTCTCGCGCAAGTCGCACTGAACGGTGAGCGCCGACCCGGCTCGCTCGCCGTTGAGTCTCTCCGCCAGTGCGTCGGCAGGCCCGGCGCTGTTGAAGCAGTGAATGATCACGCCCGCACCCGCCTCATGCAGCGCCTCGGCGATCACGGCGCCGATCCGTCGGGCCGCACCGGTCACCAATGCCCAGCGGCCTTCGAGCGACTCGCCCACTTCGGTCGTCACCAAACGTACTCCGGGAAAAGGGAAGGCGTAAGGTTACACTACAGCGCAATTCCCACCAGCCTTTTTCGCCGCACAAGAAACCTGTTTTGGATTTGGATTTTCCCCAGCCCGGCCCCGATGGTTCCGCGATCAGCCGCCGGCTGACGCGACGGATCCGGACCGAGATCCGGGAGCGCGGCTGGATCGGATTCGAGCGTTTCATGGAGCGGGCGCTCTACGAACCGGAACTGGGTTACTACAACAACGGCAGCGTCAAGTTCGGCCCCCGGGGCGACTTCATCACCGCCCCCGAGCTATCCCCGGTGCTGGCCGGCGCGCTTGCCGCGCGGCTTGCCGAGGTGCTGCGCCCCCTGGACGACCCGGTCGTGCTGGAAGTGGGCGCCGGTACCGGCAGACTGGCCGTGGACCTGTCACGCGCACTGCGCGCGCTGGACATCCGTGCCCGCTACCGGATACTGGATCGCAGTCCGGAACTTCAAAGCCGCCAGCGGCAACGCTGCGCCGCCGCCGGTGTCGAGGCCCGTTGGCTGGACGAGTTTCCCGCCGAACCGTTTGACGGCGCAATCATTGCCAACGAAGTGCTTGACGCGTTTCCGGCCACCTGTTTCGTCAAGCGGGCCGGCGAGGTGCGGCCGTTGGGCGTCGGCTGGGCGGAGCGACGATTTGCCTGGGTGAAAGGCCCTGCCGATGCAGACCTGTCCCGGCGCATCGCGTCGCTTGAGGCCCGCCTCGGGCGCGGTCTGGCGGACGGCTACCGCTCCGAAGTCTCGCGTGGGCTGCCCTCGTGGATGCAACGCATCGCCGCCGCGCTCCATCGCGGCGCCGCGTTCATCCTGGACTATGGGTTGCCCGAAGCCGAGTACTACCACCCGCAGCGAGCCCACGGCACGCTGATCTGCCACTACCGCCACCGCGCTCACGACGATCCGTTCCTCTTCCCCGGCCTGCAGGACATCAGCGCCTGGGTCGATTTCAGCGCCTGCGCCCGGGCCGCGCGCGAGGCGGGCCTCACCGTCGCGGGATTTACCACCCAGGGCCAGTTCCTGGTCGAAGCCGGCACGATGCCTGCCGCGCAAATCCGGCCGGAAGCCGCAAACCTGGCTGCCGTCCGGGCGCTGAAGACACTGATCCTGCCCGGGGAAATGGGCGAGCGGTTCAAGCTCCTGGTACTGAGCCGTGGCATGGCACTGGAGCCGCCGCCCGGACGGGACTTCCGCGCGCGCCTCTGACACGCGTGTTGCATCGGTGAGCCTCAAGCGGACAGGATACTGACGTGGAAACCGTACAAGCCATCTTCCTGGCGCTGCTGCAGGGCATCGTCGAATTCCTCCCGGTCTCCAGCTCCGGGCACCTGGTTCTCGTTCCTGCCGTACTGGGCTGGCAGTACCGGGGACTGGCGTTCGACATTGCCGTGCACCTGGGTACGCTCGCGGCGGTGATCGTGTATTTTCGCCGCGATCTGCGGGGGATCCTTGTAGCCATGGCCGGCACCGGAGGCCCCCGGGCCCGGCTGGGCTGGTCCGTCATTATCGCGTCGGTTCCCCTTGGCATCGCCGGCCTGCTGTTTGCCGAAATGATCGAACTCAGCCTGAGATCGGCGGGCGCGATCGCTGCCGCCACCGGAGGTTTCGGACTGCTGCTATGGCTCGCCGATCACTACAAGCGCGAAAGCCTCAGCGAAACGCAACTTCGCCTGTTGCCGGTCCTGCTCATCGGATTCTGCCAGGTCCTGGCACTCATTCCGGGAACCTCGCGATCAGGAATCACCATGACCGCGGGACTGGCGCTCGGTCTCACCCGAACGGCTGCGAGCCGCTTCTCGTTCCTTCTGGCCATCCCGGCGCTGGGGATGGCGGCCGGGTGGCAGCTATGGCAATTCGCTGCCAGCGCGGCGCCTGTGCCCTGGGCCACCCTGGGTGTGGCGACGGCGGTGTCGGCGGTGACCGCGTTTTCCGCCATCGCGGTCTTCCTGCGGGTGATCGAACGGATCGGCTTCTGGGTGTTCGCCGTCTACCGCGTGGCGCTGGCGATTCTGATTGTCTACCTGCTGCCGCTCGACTACGTCATCTCGGGATAGCGCGCAAGCCGAACGCCTGCTGACTATTCCCCTGCGAAATCCGGCTTTCTCTTTTCGAAAAACGCCTTCACCCCTTCGGCATGATCGGCGCTGGCCCGCAGTGCGAGTTGCTCGTGCGCTTCAAGATCGAAGGTGCTGGCCCAGTCGCTCGCCGCGGCGAACCGCATCGCCTTCTTGGTGGCGGCAACCGAAAGCGGCGCCCGCTGCGCCAGGGCCTCGGCCCACTCCAGCGTCTCATCCATGAGCGAATCGGCAGGAACTACCTTGTTCGCCAGACCCAGCTCGACACAGCGAGATGCACCGATACGCTCCGATTCGACACTGAGCTGAAACGCCCGGCGATAACCGAGCAGGTGCACCAGAAGCCAGCACAGCCCGCCGTCCGGTACCAGCGAAATCGTCGTGAACGGGGCCAGCAGAAAGGCGTCGTCCGCCATGATCAGCAGGTCGCACGAGAGCGCGAAGGCCATGCCGATACCGGCCGCCGGGCCGTTCACGGCCCCGATGACCGGCTGTTGCATCGTGGCGATACACTCCAGGATGGGACGGTACTCGGTCTGCAGCCTTTCCTCGATATTTTCGTCCGGCGACATGTCCCTGAGGTCCGCTCCGGCGCTGAACGCCCGACCCTTGCCGGTCAGCACGACGACCCGGATCGACCGGTCCCCGGCCGCCCGCTGAAACGCCGCCAGCAACTCCAGGCGCAGGCCCCTGTTGAACGAATTCATCGCTTCGGGACGGCAGATGGTAATGACGGCGACGGGACCCCGCCGGTCAAACTCAAGAAGCGGTAGCGCCGTCAACTGTCGACAGCGGCGAGTGCCTCGTCCCGGGAAGAATGGGTGGAGATGATCTGGTCGAACCCGCTGATCTGAAAGATCTCCGCAATGGGTTCGGACAGTGAGCACAGCGCAAACTTCACCTTGCGTTTTCCCAGTGTCTTGGCAATCAGCAGAATTGCCCGCAGTCCCGCGCTGCTGATATAGGAGAGATTCTCGCAGTCGATAATGACCGCGCCCTCGCAATCCCGGACCGCGGTTTGCACGGCACTCTCGAAGTCCCGCGCATTGGCGCCGTCGATGCGGCCCTCCGCCTTCGCAATCAGGGCTCCATTCCTGGTTTCGGTGCTTATCTCCATCGGCCCCGTCTTCCTTCTTCTTCTACAGTACTCTCAACATTCGAAATGGCCCCTGGCTAGCCGCATCTTAGCATGGAATATCCGGGGTCACGGTTGGCCGCGACGCCTGATCCCTGCCTGCCTGCGCCCACATTCAAACGGCCCGTGACCGCTGCAACGGCATGGTCACCGTCATTCATCCAGCGAATCCAGCGCTTCACTTCTGGACCCGCGAATCTTTACCATCCGATCGAATCCGCTGGAAGCAAAGACCCCCGTGAGTTGATCGGACAGCGAGCAGAGAACGAACGTGGTCCCCTGTTTCCAGAGGCTCTTTGCAGTAATAAGGACCGCGCGAAGCCCTGCGCTGCTGATGTAAAGCAGTTGTTCGAAATCCATGATCACCGCGCGGTCACTTTCCTCGATTGCGCTTCGCAACATTTCCTCAAACCTGGCGGCATTGGAACCATCGATTCGTCCACCCACCCGGGCGGACAACACGTCGTCCTCGCGTTTTGTCTGTAGATTCAGTGTCTCCGATTCCAAGAGCCTCTCCACCGAAATCGATCTTCACGACGACATGAAAAGGTCATCGGAAATCCACGCCCCGATCATGAGCCAGTCCGGTCAGCTGTCCATTTCCTCGGGCATGAGCACGAACTCGGGATAGGCTTCGATACCGAGTTCCGCCGTGTCCTGCCCCAACTCCTCCACCACCGGCGAGACGCGCGCGCCCAATGTCCTGTCGATGATCAGCCAGGTGGCCATCGAGGTTGCAAAAACGAAAATTCCCACCGCGACAATGCCGGTCAATTGCACCAGCACGTTGCCGCCTGCCGCGATACAGACGGCCAGCGTGCCCCACACGCCGGCGAACAGGTGAGCGGGAACGGCGCCGACCACATCGTCCACCTTGATGCGTTCCATGACGGCAATACCGGACACGCAGATCACGCCGCCGACTGCGCCGATCACGATGGCCCAGTAGTGCGCGACGATATCCGGGCCCGCCGTGATGGCGACCAGTCCGGCAATGGCGCCGTTGAGTCCGGCCAGCAGATCGATTCGCCCCAGGATCGGCCGCGACACGATGATCGCCGCCAGCACGCCGGCGGCGGCAGCGAGATTGGTATTGGCCAGGATATTGCTCACGGCCACCGCATCGACGGCGCCGCTCAGCGCCAACTGGGACCCGCCGTTAAAGCCGAACCATCCGAGCCAGAGAATGAATACGCCAAGCGTCACCGCCGGTACGTTCGAAGGCGGTGTGGACTTGACGGTGCCGTCCGCCTTGAACTTGCCCTTTCGCGGGCCAACGATGATGGCGCCGGCCAGCGCGGCCCAGCCGCCGGTGGAGTGGACGATGGTCGAGCCGGCAAAGTCCTGGAAACCCATCGCCGACAGCCAGCCGCCGCCCCACGTCCAGGACCCGATGATCGGGTAGATGATCGCCGTCAGCACGGCGACGAATATCAGGAAGGACCAGAGCTTGACCCTTTCCGCCAGGGTTCCGGAAACGATCGATGCCGTCGTCGCGACGAAGACCATCTGGAAGAACCAGTCCGACATGGTCGAATAGCCGTTGGCCACAACGGCCTCGGCGGCTCCCTCCTGACCCTGCAGGAGCGCGATCTCGTCCGGAGTCGTACCGTAGAAGAGCCGCAGCGTCCCGAACCAGCCGCCCTCGGCCACATCGACGTACATCAGGTTGTAGCCGACAAGATAGAAGGTCAGTCCGGCGATGGAATACAGGCCGATGTTCTTCAGGCAGATGACCGAGGCGTTCTTGGTCCGCACCGACCCGGACTCCAGCATGGTGAAGCCCGCGCACATCCACATGATGAGTGCGCCCCATATCAGGAAGGAAAAGGTGCTGAGAACGAATTGCGTCTCGCTTTCGACTTGCGCGCTTGCAACCGATGGAAGAATGCAAGCCGACAAAACCGCGATGACTCCCCACATCCCGGTGAAGCGGCGCCGGCGACGCCTGGAAGCGGCGATGCCGCGTTGTTTCAGGTTCATTATTGGTTCTCTTGGCTGGCGATTCCTGTCTTCTTGGTCAGCGTAACGATGTTTCGCCCCTCGTCACGCCGGTAGTCGAAACTGTCCATCATCTTGCGGGTCAGGAAGATTCCCAACCCACCGATGGGTCGATCCTCAATGGAGGCATTGGTGTCGGGATCGTCCGCACTGTCCGGGGCAAATTCGATCCCGTCGTCGGAAATCTCGACGGCGAGAACGTCGCCGTCCAGCCGGATCATCAGGTCGATGCGGTGTTCCCCACCGTCCTCGTAGCCGTAGCTGATGGTATTGGTCAGGAGTTCATCCACCGAGAGATTGATGGCATAGGCGGTGGCTGGAGGTATTCCATTCGCCGAGCAGAACTCATCTATCCTGTCGGCCGCAACGGCGATTTCCCGCAGATCGTTCGCCACCGAGAACTGCAGGAGTTCATTGTTGCCGGCATCGTCAGCAGCACTCATACCGATTCACCGTCCACGCGACCAGCACGATCCCCGGGGCGAGTTCAACGACGGATGCGAACTTGCCGGACAACCCGGGCCATTGGCTCCAAAGCGCACGCAGCCCTCCCTGTATCGTGTCGTCCCGGCGCCGATGCGCCGCGACCTTGGCCTCCCTTATGGACGCCCATCATAGGCAGGAGTCCATGCGAATTCAACAAGGGAGCCGGGCTCGAACAGAGTGCCTGCTGCGACCAAGGCGGCCAGTCTGCGAACCCCTGCAGGTGACCTGAACATTGAGTTTGACAAGTGTCACATTATGGTAGGCTACGGTGCTGATTTCCGGATCGCAGCGAGCAGGACGAGACCTTGAGCCAGCCCGCCAAAAAACTGAAAGCCACGGCGGCGTTACGCGACGGGCCGTCGACTCGGCGGCGAATCCTCAAGGCGGCGCTGAAGGCCTTTGCCCGCCACGGATTCGACGGGGTCTCGCTGCGCACCATCGCTGTGGAGGCCGGAGTCAATCACCAGCTCATCGGCCATCACTTCGGATCGAAGCAGGACTTGTGGAACGCGGCACTCGACGCGCGTTATGAAGATTTCCAGGCGTTCCATCGGGCATTGAGCGTCGCAGGCGATTCTTCCGACCCGCAGGAACAGTTCCGGGCCTGTGTGAAGACGATCGTCGAGTTTACGCTCTCATCCCCCGAAGTGCCGTGCATCCACTACCACGAAGCCCTGATCAACCGCTCGGCCAGGCAGAACTCGGACCGCTATCGGCGGCTCCTCGAACGCCAGGTCGCGCGGTACCGCACACTTATCGAACGGCTGCTCGTCCAGGCACAGGAGGCGGGCATCATGCCGCAGATTCCCGTGGACGATCTCTGGTTCGTGTTCCAGGGCGCCGTCCTGCACCGCATCATCGTCGCCAAGGAGAGCGAACACTTTACCGGAGTGCCGATCGAGGAGGTCGTCGACGCGCACACCGACGCGATCGTCAGAAGTTTCGCCAGGTAGGCAATCAGATGGGTGACGGAAGGTCCGTCATGCCCGCGGCAACGGCGCGATGACCCAGGAGACGAGCTTGAAATCGTGTTGCGGAACGCGATCGCCGGGGGAGCAGGCAGATGAAGTTGCCGAGCCGATTGCGGAGGCATCGAACCGGCTCATGATGTCGAGAAGTTCGCCGGTCCAGGTTCCGCCGGCGCCGGGAAGCGGGTCATTTTCATACACCAGGTACCGGGGGGCTTCGAACCGGTGTCCGACCAGGTTCCCGCCGGAATAAAAGTGTTCGCCGCGGAACGCCTGATAGTGCCCGACATCCCGAGCCATGACTTCAAATAGAAATGCCATGGGTTCCGGCGTCAGTCCGGCGACGATCCCGGATTGCCGCGCCAAAGCGGGCTTCAGTGCTTCATACGCCCGTGCCGTGATGTCATCCCCGACAGATCGGGTTACAGCGCCAGCCTTGCCGGCGTATTCCGCAAAGACCGTGCAGTCGCGGACACGGTCATCGAAGAAAACGTCGCCTGGCAGGCAGGGCAGCTGCGGATCGGCCGCCAGGGCAGCGGCTCGGGATGCAACAGGCAACGCGAGCAGTGCTGCGTTCATCTGCAGCCATGTTCTTCTGGTGAGCATTGTGCATGGCCTCCCGAGCGACCCCCGCCACGGCAAGCGAAGGCGAAATCCGCGATTCAATCTAGAAGTTAACTTTACGCCTGTCAAGTAATATACTGCCGGTCAAGGGTAGTCCTTGTTCTCCCTGAATAACGGAGGTCAGCCACATGCCGCTCCCACCGGGTCTAACCGAATCCGATTTTTCCGATCTTCTTGCGGAATTCAGGCAGGCAGTCGGAAGCGGGTACGTCTATTCGAGCGATGAGCACCTGCAGGGCTATCGCGATGGCGTGTCGCCACTCTACCAGACCGATCAGGAACCCGTGCCGTCCGCGGCGGTGGCGCCGGCCAACGTCGAGGAAGTACAACAGGTCATTCAGATCGCCAATCGCTACCGGGTCCCGTTCTGGGTGAACTCGACCGGCAAGAATTTCGGGTACGGCGGCCCCGCCGGCGTGGTCAACGGCACGGTCAATCTGGACCTGAAACGCATGAATCGCATCCTGGAAGTCAACGAGGCGAACGCGTACGCCCTCGTCGAGCCCGGGGTCAGTTTCTTTGAGATGTACCGGTACCTGCGGGAACGAAACATCAAGTTGTGGCTGGATGTTCCGAGTCCGGGCTGGGGCAGCATCATCGGCAACACCATTGAATACGGTCTGGGCTACACCGATCAGGGCCAGCGCGTGAACTTCCTCTGCGGAATGGAGGTCGTGCTGCCGAACGGTGAAGTCATGCGAACCGGGCAAGGCGCCATACCGGGAGGTGTGAGCTGGCAGCACTACCGGCGAAGTATCGGACCGCGCATCGATGAGTTGTTCTGCCAGACCAACTACGGCGTGGTCACCAAGATGGGCATCTGGCTGCGCCCGGAACCGCCCGCCTACCTGGCCTGCTCGATCATGACCGACCGGAACGAAAAGATCATTCCCCTGATCGACACGATGCGTCCGCTGCGGCTCGGCGGGATCATCAACAACAATGCGACTCTGTATCGCTTTCCGTTCGTCCAGGAAGGGGAGGAAAATCCGGACAATCCCGGCGGCTGGAACAACCGCGTTGCCTTCTACGGGCTCGAGGGGGTCGTCAAGCAGCACTGGGAGCACGTGCAGGATGCGTACAACGATGCCATGCCGGGGACCACGTTTGCATCCAATCTCTACACGACACCCTACGACCTGGATAGCCTGGGCCGCAGTCCGGACCGCCTGATGGCCGGTATTCCGAGCCTGGGTTCCTCCCTGCACAAGACCTACTTCTCCATGGCGCTGCCGTTTGACGGCCAGGCGGCGTGGGACCTGATCCTGCTGCTGGACGAGGCTTCGAAACGGCACGGCCGACGCTATTTCGGCATGGCCCACCACGTGGAAACGCCGCACGAGATGGTCACCACCTCAAGCGCACTGCTGAGACCGGGGGACGACGAATACAATCAGACCACCATGAGGATGATCAGGGACTGGATCGTCTCCACCGGTGAGAAAGGGCTGGGGCCCTACCGCGTGTCGACCCCGTACATGGACGATGCCATGGCCCAGTTCAGCTTCAACAATCACCGGCTGCTGCGATTCTATGAAGAACTGAAGGACGTGATCGATCCCAACGGGATCATGGCTCCGGGGAAAAACGGCATATGGCCTCGCCACATGCGGGAGAACCGCGCATGAACCGAACGCTGATCTTGAGGACCGGCCTGCCGTTCGCACTGTTGCTCCTTGCAAACGGCGCAGCCGCCCAGGATGAACTCATCGAGCGCGGGCGCACGGTATACGCGGACTGGTGTGCGATCTGTCACGCGCCCGGCGAAGGCGCCACCCGCATCCTCGAAGAGCGCTATCAGGGTGCCTTGCCCGCCGTAGTCGACCAGCGGACGGATCTTGCCGAGGAATTGATTGTCGCGCGGGTGCGCACGTGGGTCGCGCCCCAGATGCCTCCCTTCCGCCAGTCGGAAGTATCGGATGCAGACCTCGAAGCGGTGATCGCCTACCTGAAACGCAACGACGAGTGAATGTGCGATCAGATCATGCCGGACGGCACGCGCCGGGAAGCCATTTACGATGCGAGCTGCTTCGACGTGCCTGCCAATTGCTGACCGCACAATATCTACACATCGAGTTCGATCACGTTGGCGCAGATCGGATTCAGTTCCTCCGGGCCGTCGGCGTGCAGCATCAGGCTGCCGCCCGTGTTCACGAACGTTTTCTCGAAGGCAGCATTGGGCTCGATCTGGAAGGCCATGCCCTCCTCGAGAATCAGGTCGCCCCGATCCTCGCCGAGTTCCCGCAGCTCGACGCCGGCAAATCGTTCGCGCACACCCGGATAGCCTCGCGGACCCAGAATGCCCTCGGTAATCACCGTTACGCTTTCCGTCGGGTTCAGCGTGTGAATCAGCGGGCTCATCTGCCAGGCGCCGGTGCGGCGCAGCGGCTCGGCCATCGCTTCGCCAAGTTCGCTGAACACCATCCCGGGACGTATAACATCAATGCAGGCGTCGTACGACTCGCGGCAGATGTCGGCCAGCTCGCGCTTCTTGCCCGACAGCGGTCCGACAGAAACGGAAATGCAGATCTGTGAGTTCAGCGATCCGCAGTTCACCATGAATTCGCCCACGATCAGGTCGCCACGGCGGATCTCAGGCGGACGGAGTCCCCGCCGCAACCAGGGAATCTCACGGCCGCCGTCCGGGCCGCCGCCGATCCACAGGTGCACCATTTCGACACCGTAGCGGGAAGGCTCGGAGTAGGCAGCCGCCTTGACATCGGCCAGCGTATTGCCCGGTACGCAGGCATCGCGGAACAACTCGCACGCCAGCTCCGCCGCGGCCGCCGCCTTGCGGAACATGGCCGTTTCCTCGTCGTTCTTGACGAGCCACAACTGCATGAATTCATTCCAAAGCTCAACGAACTCCAGACCCGGGTGCTGCTGCCGCAGCGCGTTGGCGAGCCCGCCCGGGCGCCAGTTGTCGGTACGGCGCTGGATGTGGCCAATCTGTTCAACGCCGAACGTGCCGATTCGCGCGTCCTGGAGATTCTTTTCGCGAATAGCCTCGGCAAGGTGTACAGGTGTGCCCTGTGCCGAGCGAATGTCTCTCACCCAGGACTCGATACCGGCTTCCTCGCCCTTCATCAGCGCCTCGGCTTCCATCGCGCCGCTGCCAAAGACGGAGAAAGCGATCGGTTCGCCATCGATGGGAAACAACAAAGTCGTTCTCTGCATTTCCGACAGATAGCGCGACGCCTGGTCATTCATGATCAGCATCGCATCGACATCGTTATCCGCCATCATTGAGCGGACCCGGTCCCAGCGCCAATTTTTCGTGGCATTCGTCAGCGTCGGCCAGGTCGTCAACAGGCTGCGGTCAGCCTTGAGAATCGCCTGGGCCCGGGCATGCATCACCCCGTTGGCGCCCAGCGCGCCGGCGGCAACACCGCCCGCGGCATACTTCAGGAAATCACGTCGGCACAGCTCTGGATGAGAATCGCCGGGAGTGTTGTCTGGTTTCATGATTGACTCCGTAAGTGCATATGTCGGCCGCGATCAGTCCGTAGCGAAGCAGTAGAACAGGCCGGACCCGCCCGTGCGGACCAGTTCCGGCTGGCTGCAGCCGGCGGAAGGATGGGACGAATTCCAGGAAGAGAACACGCCGGGCTGCAGTGTGCGCCGGTCGTGATGGCCGAGCATCGCACTGCCTTCGTCGCTGGATGTCCAGTTGCTGCAGGTCCGGTCTTCCCCGGCGGGGAAGGCCGTGCCGTCTTCCCTGGAACCCGTCAATATGTCGTGTTCCGCCGGGATTTCCTCGAGTTCCGGGGAGAGCGTGTTGCCTTCCTCGTCGAGATGAGCGTAGGGAATTCTGATGCCGTTCTCGTCAATGGCCGACGCATGGTTGATGTTGACGTCGACCTCGTGAAGGCGGTCGACGTCCAGTGCAATCAGCACGCCCTCGGCGTTGTGCCACGGCCCTTCCCCGATGCGGTGCCGGGCGTGAACGGGATCGTTGCCCTGTGTGCTCAGGTAGGCGGCCCAGGTGCGGTCCCCGAATCCGGCGGCGTCCGCGAGTGCCTGGCAATGGGCATCGGCCCCCTCGAGGCCGCCGAGGTCGGCGCCGCTTCCGAGCCCTTCGCTCGTCAGGAAGAAACTCATTGTCTGGGCCACGCCCACCGGCCCGGCCAGCAGCGAAACTGCCGCGGTCAGGCAACTTCCGAGCGATATTGAACGGTGCATTTGTGCCTCCTGGTCTCCTGGTCTCTGCTCTCGAAATGAGCGCCAATTGCCCCGCTGCATTTGTCTTCTGTCAATATTCTTGCGGTGCTGCGTGCGAGGAACATGTGAACGGTAGAAATCTAGTGTTTAACTTTACGACTGTCAAATTGTATACTCGATGAGATGAGCGACATGATCGACAGACGCCAGTTTCTGGTGAAGGGCGCGGCATCCATGTCCGTGCCGATGCTCGCGCATCCTCTCGCCGCCGTTGCCGGACGGAATCGGCCCCCGTTCGATACCGTCATCATGGACGAGAGGATCGGCGGTGACGAAGCGCTGTCGCGGGTCGCCCGCGCGTCGGGCGCACAGTGCGTTTCGATCCGTGGAGACCTGGCCAGGCTCTGGTTCGACTCGTTGCGCGGCGAATGTCTAGAAAGATCCATCGCAATTGCCGGATTCACGTCGGATCTCGACGCCGAATTGATGCGCGCGTTTGCCCGCGATGTCGGCTACCGGCAGGTCCGGCGGCTCGACATCCCGATCGATAAGGAAACGGGCCGCGCTCCGACTCGAATTGCTGCCTGGGTCATCGTGCCGATTCGCGGATGACCGCCCTGAAACGCTGAATTCAGGACCAAGAGGCGAACACCGCAACAAGGGATCAGGACAATGCCGCTGCCGCCAGGACTATCGCAACAGGATTTTGACAGCGCAGTCGCCGAACTGCGCGAGGTCGTCGGAGAAGAGTGGGTGTTTACCAGCGATGCCCACATCGAGACCTACCGCGACCCGTACTCGCCGCTGCAGGGCAGTGTTGACGAGCCAATCCCTTCAGCGGCCGTGGCGCCGCACACGGTCGAGCACGTACAGGGGGTTCTGCGGGTTGCCAACGACTACGGGATTCCCACCTGGGCGTTCTCCACGGGCAAGAATTTCGGCTATGGCGGAACGGAGGCACGCGTCGCCGGATCGCTCATGATCGATCTGAAACGCATGAACCGCATCCTGGAACTGAACGAGACCAACGCGACGGCCGTCGTCGAACCCGGGGTCAGTCAGTACGAACTCTGGCAGGAAATCCAGCGCCGCGGACTCAGGCTCTGGATCGACGGACCCTCTCCCGCCTACTCGAGCATCGTCGCGATCGGGCTCGAACGCGGCGTCGGCTACGGCCTCCACGGCGAACGCTACCGGGCGCTGAGCGGCCTGGAGGTCGTGCTGCCCACGGGTGAAGTCATCCGGACGGGAATGGCGGCGCTGGAGGGTTCGGGCGCATGGGCTCAGTATCCATACGGTCTGGGTCCCCATGTACAGGGCATGTTCTCGCAGTCGAACTACGGCATCGTCACGAAGGTCGGTGTACGCTTGATCCAGCATCCGCCGGCTTTCCGTTCGAGCCTGGTCATCGCCCCGAACAATGAAGACATCGTGCCGATGATCGATACGCTGCGGAAACTCAGGCTCGGCGGTGCGATCACCAACGCCGTCAGTCTGGGTCCGCACATGCCGGGAATGGACCCATGGGCGTCGGCGCCGATCGATCCCCCGATGGGCGGGTTCGGTATTCCTGGCGGGGCGGGCGGTCCGGGTGGGCCCGGCGGTCCGGGCGGTCCCGGCGGTGGCGGCGGTCCCCCGCGACTGCCGGGCTGGAGTTTTCGCCTCGGGCTCTATGGATACGACCGCGTGGTGGAGGCGAACTGGGAAGAAATTCAGGACGAATTCAACGCGGCCATTCCCGGCACCAGCTACGAAACCGAGAAATTCCTTGCGCCTTACGACGGCCAGGACGACTGGGAGAGCCGCCACAAGATGCTCGCGGGCATACCCTCGTTTCAGGAGACGCCGCTCTGGAACCACGGCGGCGCATTCATCTCGATGGTCCTGCCGTTCGACGGACAGGCCTATTGGGAGTTTCGCGAAGTCTACAACCGCGTTTATCAACAATACGGCCGGCGCTACATCGGCGGCGCATTGCACAACCATTCGCCCTGGAGCCTGATTGCGCTCGGTGCTGCGCCTGTCGTTCGCGACAATCCGGAAGCCAACGCCCGCTCGATCGAAATGGCGAGAATGCTGATCGAAGAGTCCGGCAGGCTTGGCTATGGCGAGTATCGCGCACCGACACCCTTCGCCGATGAGGCCGCCGCCGCCTACGCCTGGAACGATCATGCCCTGATGCGTTTCTTCGAGACGATCAAGGACACCCTGGATCCCAACGGCATCCTGGCGCCGGGCAAGAGCGGCATCTGGCCGAGACGCTACCGGGAGGATCGGGCATGAGAAGGCTTGCCGTCGTTGCTTCACTGCTGATCCTGCCACTCGCGTATGGCGGCGCAGCCGCCCAGGACACCGCACTCGAATTGGGCGAGAGAATCTATGTGGACAAGTGCGAGTACTGCCACGGCGATGGTGTGCAGAAAGGCGGAACGTTCGTGCTTGAAGCACGGTATCAGGGTGATTTGCCCGGGCTGCTGACCGAACGCACGAATCTCACACCCGAGTACATCACTGCCGTCCTGCGCACCTGGACGAATGGCATGGCGGCGTTTCGGCCGACGGAAATTACAGACTCGGAACTTGAGGCTCTCATCGCCTACCTGACCCGCAACAACGAATGAGAGAGACGCGCGGAGCGAGTAGTCGATCCGAATATTCGCCGCAGGACGGATCGGGTCGTTATCGAGCGCGAAAGTGCAAGTCCAATCCATGTATCGGGGAAAACACATGATTCAAACAAATCTGACCTGGCGACTGATAGCTGTCCTTTCAGCGGCCGTGCTCGGCGCCTGCGGACCGTCCGCACCGGACTCGGACAGCGTGGCGGAAAGCGCGGCGGACAGCGCGTCCGGCATCGACGTGAGCAATATCGATGCGTTGCTCGCCCGCGGCGAGGAAATCTATTTCGGCACGGGCGAATGCTGGGACTGTCACGGCAATTCCGGCGAAGGCAATACCGCGCCGTCGCTCCTGCATGCGCCGAGCGCATTCGACATTCAGTACATGCTCGATACCAACCCCGAGATGGGCGATGTCGCCGAAGCGCTCGATGCGTCCAGCGAAGACCTCGTCGCGTCCGCTGCCTATATCCGCACGCTGGCGAATCTCGACGTCAACGCCGCCATCGTCGACGAACTCGTCGCTTCCCTGGCGAGCGCGCGCGACTACAGCTTCTACGCATCTGCCGACAACTTCGTCATTACGCCGCGCGACGAACTGATACAACAGGTCGAAGGCTTCGACACGGTGCTCGCGGACTGGGAACGCAAGTCCGCAACCGGCAACATCATGCATACGTATGACATTCGCTCGGTGCGGACATACGATGCGGGCGAGCCGAAGTTTACGCCGGAAGCAGGCAAGGTCTATTTCTACGAAGCAACCGGCGCCGGATATCCGGCAGGGATCGACTTTCCCAACGCCGGCCAGTTCGACGCAGGCTCGACGCACGTCGTAGTCGGTGACGCGGCCACCAAGGAAGTCATCGCGTATCACAGGTTTCCGGATGAGATGCGGACGTCGATTCACTCCACGGCGGTCACGCCCGACGGACGCTATGTCTATGTAGCCGGCCCCCGCCCGTCATTTGCCGGTGCCGAGGACCGTCCCATCGGCACCCCCCGTCCGGGGGTATCGCGGCTCGATTCGCCGTCATCGCTGATCAAGGCGGACGCGATCACGCTGCAGCCGGTGGAGCAGTTCGTCATCGGCGGGCGCATGCATCACGCGCAGATCTTTCAGGACCGCTACATGCTCGTCGACACGTTTGCGCGGGACATCGACGGACTGGACGTCTTTCTCATGGATCCCGAAACCGACGAAGTCATCGGCGGTGTGCGCGACGAGGAACTCGGCGGCGTTTCGTATACCTCGTTTACCGACAACGAGTACATCTACATCCTGATGCAGCCGGGCGGCTATGGCGCATCGTCGATTTCGGCCTACATCGCCGCGTCGGCGTACAACCGCGGACAGTTCGCGACCATGCGCCCGTTCTGGGTGACGAAAGTCGACCCGGAGTCCTGGGAGGTCGTGCAGGAGTACCCCTACCCGGGCTTTCGAGCCAACTGGATCATCATCGACTCGGCGCAGGAATTCATGTACGTGCCCGTGGGTGCAAACTCCTACCTGAACAAGATCAATCTCGAGACGGGTGAAATCGCCTGGACGACACCCACCGGCATCGGTCCTTACGGCGCAGCCCTCAATGCGGATGAATCGGAAATCTGGGTGGCAGACAAGGGCGAGACCACCGGCATGTTCGGCCGCACGATGACGGTAATCGATACCGAACGCGGCCGGGCGGTGGAGACCGTCTTTTCCGGCTACCAGGTCGACCATGTGCTGCTCGCACCGAACGGCCGCGAGATGTGGGGCACAAGCAATGCCGACGGGCGCGTCTACGTGTTCGACGCGCAGGAGCGCGTTCAGACCCATGCCATCGACATGCCGAATTTCGGTGACGCTCACGGTCTCGTTTTCGTCTGGTATGACGATGGCCTCGTGCCGCATGTCGTGCGCGACCAGGGCGGCTTCCACAGCGGCATCGATCCCGTACTGGGAAATGTCCTTGAATATTGAGCACTGACGACCGGAAACGGCCATTTGCTGTTGGCCGAAAACCAATTGACACCCTTGATGACGGAGCCTTCATGAACAACTTCCTCACTGCGGCAGCGTTGCTTGTCTTCCTGATGCCTTCGAGCCCGGCGGTTGCACAACCCGCCGACCTTGCCCGGCTGCAAACCGTGATCCGCACGCTCGATGTGGACGGCGACCAGGCGTTGTCGACCGACGAAGTCCAGCAGGCAACTGAACGCCTGCTGAGCCTCGACAGCGACAGCGATGGGGCGCTGAGCCTCGAGGAAATGGGCGGCCCGGCGCCGATTCGCGGGATGATTCGGCAGCAGTTCGTCATTCGCGCTCTGGACGAAGACGGCGACCTGAGCGTGTCGGCCGATGAGCTTGCCCGCGCGAGCCGGTCCCTGGCCTACCTCGATCGCGACGGCGACTGGAATCTGAGCCGCCAGGAATTGAATCCGCCGGGTCCCCCGGGGGCGCCCGCCGGTGGGCCTCCTCCGGGAGGACCGCCTCCCGGTGGGCCTCCTCCCGGCGGGGCGCCGGACGGCGGCGGTCCCGGCGCTGCGAATTTCGCCAACATGGACATGATGCGGCGCATGAACGAGTACGGGAGCGAAATCGTCGGCGACATTCTGCCCGGCGCCGACAGCCGCGCATTCGACGGATATACGCTGGTTCACGACGCGGCGTTCGGCGGGCAAAACGCCAATCGCATCTATCTGACCGACATGAATGGCGAAACCGTGCACCAGTGGGAACCCGGGCGCTTTCAGCCCGAGGGCGCCGTCGCCTATCTGCTCGAAAACGGATTGCTGCTGCGCACGATATCCAGCCACCACTGGCTGCACGACGAGCATTTTCCGGTCGGCGCTGCGGGCACCGTTCAACTCCTCGACTGGGACAGCAACGTGGTCTGGGAATATGAAATGGACGTGCCCGAAAAGCACGTGTTTCATCATGACGTGGACTACATGCCGAACGGCAACATCCTGGCGATCGCCTATACCGGGTTCAGCCGCGAAGAGGCGCGTTCGATGGGTTGGGACGGCGAGTTCCCGGTGAATGCCGATACGGTCTGGCTCGACAAGGTCGTCGAGCTGCAGCCCGATCTCGTCGATGGCTCCACGGAAATCGTCTGGCAGTGGAACGTCTGGGATCACCTGGTCCAGGACAGGTTCCCCGACCGCCCGAACTTCGGCGATGTCGAGTCGGAAGTGGGCAAGATCGACATCAACTATCTCCGGGAAGACTACGTATTGTTCATCGGCGGGCAGATGAACCATGTCAACAGTGTCGACTACAACGCGGAGCTCGACCAGATCGTGCTGAGCTCGGCGGCTTACGGCGAATTGTGGTTCATCGATCACAGCACGACGATGGCCGAAGCGGCCGGGGACAGCGGTGGACGGCACGGCCGTGGCGGCGACCTGATCTATCGCTGGGGCAATCCGTTCACCACCAGGAGCAGAACGCTCGACGAGGCGACGCTTTTCTGGCAACACGACGCCCGGTGGATTACCGAGGGCCTGCCGGGGGCGGGGAACATGCTCGTCTACAACAACGGCACGAAACGCAGACTCGACGGCACGTTCGATCCCGAGGCCGGCATGGACTTCGATACTTCCTATTCGGACCTGGTGGAATTCCGGCTCCCCATCGGCGCCGACGGACTCTATGACACCGGTGGCGAGCCCGAAATCGTCTGGACCTGGAACGCGGATGCCAGCGAAGGTTACTTCTCGCCGTTCATGAGCGGCTGGGACCGCTTGCCGAACGGCAACACGATCTTCGTCAATGCCCACAACAAGCAGATCATTGAAGTCACGCCCGAGGGCGAGCGCGTGCTCGATTACGAGGTTCCGGAGAGCGGGCGAATGTACCGCGTCTACAAGTACGCCAGGGATTACCCGGCGTTTGACGGGCGAGAGTTCTGAGTCGCTTGTAAGCTCGGAAACGGGTGGCGGCAAGGGCGGCAGGCGAACGCCACCCAGTCCATTTCGGCCGGCAACCGCTTATCAGCTCGTGGTGGTTTTTTCGGCTTCGTTGTCGATCACCATTAGCGTGTCGACGTAGAAGAGCTCCGGAACGGCGCCGAACTTCGCCTTGAAGCCGGTCACGAACTCGTCGTTGAAGAACGCCCGGGCATCGGCTTCGCTCTCCCAGAGATAAACGGAATGGCCGGTATGCTCGCCCTCGTCGTAGCTGAAATACTTGCGAATGAGCCTGGGCGTCGCCCGGAAGCGCCCTTCGACCTGCTTGAAGCCTTCCATCATCTTTTCGCGCGGGACGGGTCCCGGCAGGACGTACTTGACGAGAACGGTGTGCATGGCGTTGCTCCCTTTTCGGGGGTTAATGGTTGCGAACGATGCGGTCGGCGACATGCGACGACCACGCTGCGATGCTGAGAGATGGCGGCACGCCCACGGGCTGCGGAAAGACCGAGGCGTCGGCGACATAGAGTCCGGGATGGTCGTGAGCCCGGCCGCCACCGTCGACCACGCCTTCGTTCGGATCGTCGGAAATCCGGCACCCGCCTGCGGGATGCGCCGTCAATACTTCCGAATTCGGGTAGGCGACCGGTCGGCCGGAGGCCTCCGATACGGCGTCCATGGCCTGCATCGTTGCCGCGTAGCTCGGCGATCCGCCGAGGTCGAACGCAAACCGGATGCGCCCGTTTTCCGACCAGATTCGGCCGTCCGCCGCATCCTGGCTCATGGCCACGATCTCCACGGACCGGCCGGCTTTCCTGCGCGCGCCGTTGTAGAGGAATCCCGGCAACGGCGGCGTTTCTCCACGGGCCAGAATGACATAGGGGCTGTCCTCGTGGCCCCGAATCTTCACGCGGCCGAACGAAGGCGGACCGATCGTGGTGTCGCGGTCTTCCACCGGCCACTTGCCAATCAGATCGCCGTTTGCGCCGAGCCCCTTGCCGAGCGCCGGGAGTCCGGTCAGTCCGCCCGTATCGCGGCTGGCCAATAGCAGCGCATTTGTGTTCATGGTGCCGGCACAGACCGCGAGCTTCGGCGCCGCGAGCGTCACGTTCCGGCCGCTGCGCAGATCGCGGGCTTCGACGGTCCATCCGCCGGCCTTGCCGGCAGAAACCCTGCGGACTTCGTGCATGTCGCGGACCGTCAGCCCCCTGCCCAGCGCCGGCAACAGGAACAGCGCATCCACGGTGGATTTCGAAGCGCCCGGACTCCCGAACATGCCGTTGTCCCGGTTGAAGTCGAGCGGTTCGCGCACAATGCCGCTCTCGTCGGTGATCGCCGCGAGATTGCCGTCCGGCCCCGGGAACAGTATGCCCAGCAGCGGTTGCTCGCCGTCCCCGAGCGGTGCGAAACAGCTTTCGTTCGACCACGCGCCGTCGGTATGATTGGGAACGGTGGATGCATCGCGCGGCCTGATGCCCTTCAGTTCCCTCTCGACACGGTCGTAGTGAGGCGACAGCGTTTCGTCGCCGAGGCCAGTCGCGCGATCGTCCCAGAAGCCTTGCGGAGCCCGCTCCAGCAGCGCCGCCCAGATGTGGCTTCCGCCGCCGACATTGGACGTGCAGGGCACCTTGATGCCGTCGCCGATCCACATTTCAAGGTAGCCGTACTTGTTCAGGCGGATTCCCTTCTTCGGACCCTTGGGCGGCCGGAGCGAACGCAGGACCGACAACATGCCCCCCGTGCGCGGCAAGGGTTTGCGCTTTTCGATGCCGCCGGCGCGCACGGCAACCGTATCCCGCCAGGGGCCGCGCTCAAGCACAACCACGGACATTCCCGCGTCCACCAGCCGCGACGCCAACACGGACCCGCCAAACCCGCTACCGACTACGATAATGTCCGGTTTCACTGTTCCGATAATTCCTTTTGGCGGCGTTCGCGGTGTGCTGAATCGACAGCAGATCGCGACCGAGACGCTAATTCTACTCGATAGCAACTTGAACCGGCGGTACCTGCCAACGCAACCGACAGCAAATGACTTGCCCTGGCCACTGGCAGGTGACCTGTGCTTGCGGCCAGCATCTTGGAGACAAGCGCTCTAAAGCGTGATCGTTCCTTCCAGATAGAGTGTGGCGTAGCCGGAGATCGAAACCCGATCGGCCTTTAGCGCGCACCAGAGCGCACCGCCTCGGGAGGAGACCTGGCGGGCGAACAGTTCCGTCTTGCCAAGCCGTTGGGACCAATAGGGGATCAGGATGCAATGGGCGGAGCCCGTCACGGGGTCTTCGTCGATTCCGGCTGCCGGCGCAAAGAAGCGCGAGACGAAATCGCAGTCTCTGCCCGGGGCCGTAACGATCAGTTCCGGAATGTCGAGGGCGGCAATTCTGGCAATATCCGGCCGGATCGCGCGGACGGTCTCATCACTGTCCATGACCGCCATGGCGTACGGCGCGGCGAGGACCGCTTCGGGCTGCGCACCCAGGGCATCCGTGACATTGCCGATCTCGGCCTCTTTCGGAGGCTGCGCCGGAAAATCCATCGCCAGCCGGGCACCGTCGCGCGATACGGTCAATGGTCCGCTTCTGGTATGGAATGTGATGCTGTGGCCGGTATGCTTCAGCCGGTTGAACAGGACCCAGGCGGTAGCCAGCGTGGCGTGACCGCAGAGATCGACCTCGATCAGCGGCGTGAACCATCTCAGGTCAGCGCCACCATCGTCGCGCGGCACGAAAAAGGCGGTTTCCGAGAGATTATTCTCCAGGGCAATCGCTTGCATCGTGTGCTCGGGCAGCCATTGGCTCAGTGGCACCACTGCCGCGGGATTGCCGCTAAAGGGGCCGTCGGTGAAGGCGTCGATCTGGTAGAGACTCAGTTGCATTCGGGTTCCGCTTCGCTAACCGGTGGTGGATTCTGGAATATAGCCGTTATTCGCAGAAATGAGCATTGCCAATGCAGGCGCAAGTTGCAATGGTCTTCTCACGCTCCTCAGGCACGGTCGCCCTTCGGGCAGCCAGCCGCTATAATTTTTCCAGAATGGAGGAAAGATAATGACCTCAGTCACTTTGGCACCGACCCTGTCGCCGAATGAGGCGGCCTGCGTCACCGGCGTTCCGCTCAAGCAGGTGCATCGCATCATCGACGCGGGACTTCTGGACGCGGCCGCAAGCGGCGGCAAGCGCTCGCGCACGGTTCGACGCGAAGGATTGCTGGGCCTGAAGCTCGCCCACGAAACGACGGACATGCTCACCCTCGCGGGGCGCCGGCGGCTCGTGCGATATCTTCTCAAGCACCCCCGAGCGAGAGCAGCCCGCGTGCGCGACGTGTCGGTGGATTTGCGAACCATGAAGGGTGAAGTGAGCGAGGGTCTTTCCACATTGGCGAGGGCGCGTGATGCGGTCGTGCGCGACCAGGCCGTTCTATCGGGAGTTCCCTGCATCAAGGGAACCCGCATCCCGGTCCACGACATCGCCGACATGCTCGCCAACGGCGACAGCGCCGAAGCGATCAGCGAGGCTTACCCGCAACTCTCCGAGGCGCAAATCGAGTTGGCTGTCTTCTACGCCAGGGCGTATCCCCGGAGGGGTCGTCCTCGCCGCGAGCCGTTTTGGCGCGCGCGCCAGCCGTCCGAGTCGAGCGAGACTTCCCTCGATGACGCACTTCCCGCTCGGTAGCGTCAGTAGGTGTTTCGCAGTTGAGGTCGGCGGTTGAGACAGGAGTGAGTTCATGTCCCTGTTGGCGGTAGGCCTCGTGCTGTTCCTGGCAATCCACCTGATACCGAGCGCTCCGCAATTGCGGACCGCCCTGGTGGCGAGGTTGGGCGAGAAGCCCTATCGCGGCGTGTTCAGCGTGGTCGTTTTGCTCTCCCTGGTGGCGGTTGTGTGGGGTTTCTCACGCGCGCCTCTCGAAGCTGTCTACGCGCCTCCGTCCTGGGGACACCAGGCATCGATGGTGCTGGTGCCTGTCGCGCTGGTGTTCTTCGCGGCGGCCAACATGCCCACGCACATACGCGCGGTGGCACGGCACCCGATGCTGCTCGGTCTGCTGTTGTGGGCCCTCGCTCACCTGATCGCCAACGGCGAAGCACGCTCGGTCGTGTTGTTCGGTGGCTTCGCGCTGTTTGCGGTGGTTGAGACCATCAGCGCGGTGGCGCGAGGCAAGAGTCCTCCTCCGAAGCCAACGCCACGAATCGCCATGGACCTTGTTGCTGTTGTCAGCGGCCTGGTCGCCGCCGGCCTTCTGGCGGTTTTTCACGGCGCACTTTTCGGCGTGCCGGTGTTGTAGAACCATCCCGGCGCAGCGACGCCATGAACGAGCGGCAGACCAGGGCGATGGAGCGCATGTTCAGAGAGGGCCGAGCCGGATTCAAAGGCGGAATGTCCGCGAAAAAATACCGGGCGATCACGAAGTGTCCGGCCACCACGGCGACGCGGGACCTGGCCGCGCTGCGTGACATGGGGGCGCTGGTTTCCAAGGGCGCCGGGCGGGGTACGCGGTACGAAATCTCGCACGCCAGATCCGTTGTGTGAACCCAGCCGGGAACGTCTGCTTTCGCCGTTCTGGCCCGTATCAGCAAAAAGTCATGGCCGTGTCGCGAGATATCTGACTGTCGAACGCTCGTCGATCGCCATTACCTTCTGAGAATATCCGGAAAAAATCAGACTGGTATCGATCCGCCGTCAGTCCATGCCCGCAATCCTTGACTCTCATGCCGACAAGCACGTTCTCCGAAGCGGTTACCGGTGCGAAGTTGTAGATGTAGTATTGGGAATACTCTTCGTATCCGGAATATTCCAGATTGAGATGCGTGGCCCATCTTTCCAGCGTACTTGGATTTGACGGGGTATTCTCGTCCCACGCAGAGTACGTCAGCCCGTGTATGGTGTCGCGTAATCCGCCAATAATGGCTGACCCGTTTGCGACCGAGACGAATTCCAGAAAATCGATTCCTCTCTTGCCCGTTTCCTGGCCGTTGAACCAGAGCCCCCCGTCCCGCTCGCCCTGGATGTGCAGAACAGACGGTAAGGTGCCAGGCGTGTTTTCCTTGAAATCGACAATCCCCTTCCGCAGCGTTGAACCGCCCGTAACGGAAATGGCCTTGAAGTTATAGGTGTCATTTATGCTGACGCCGGTCAGATCGATGGGACCGCCCAGTACGTACGAAATCAGGAAGATCGCCCCCGATGAATGGCCAACGCCAAAGATATTCTCCGTATCGATGTTGATTTCCGGCGACGACCGTAATTCCTCAATCAATGCATCAACGAAAGCGTAGTCGTCACGCTCCGACTCGAACCCTTCATGCCAGAACCACATACCGCGTGCACCACCGTTTTCAACCGGTTGGGGCACTTCCGGCTTCTTCTCCGAAAAGGCGGACATCTTGATGACGATGAAGTCCTCCTTGTACGGTTCCAATCTTGGCGCCCAATCCAGATAGCGCAAGATGGCTTCATCGGTGAGATCCGGACGACACATACAGCCATGAAAAAACAGAACGACCGGATACGCGACGTCATTGTTGTATGACCCGGGGAGCGTCACGGAGAAATGCCGATCGTACCCGTTGATGGCGATGGTGCCGCGATTCGTCTGGCCGAGTTCCAGACTCGAGAACACCAGTTCGGCGCCGTCGGATTGGGTGCAAGCCAGCAACAGTATCGCAGGCAGCAGGATAAGGGTAACCGCGATCTTCATCTTTCTCTCCCCGAAAGACTCAATAGGTTGACGCGGGCGTTTCACCAACAAAATTGATTGGCGGAGAGGGAGGGATTCGAACCCTCGAAGGGCTTCTAACCCTTACTCCCTTAGCAGGGGAGCGCTTTCAGCCACTCAGCCACCTCTCCGGGGATGCGGCCCGACTGTCCTTCGTGCTCGCGCGGCGGCGGTCGCAGTACTTCGTTGAGTAGTCGGGACCCTGACTATTCTAACCCGCATAGGGATTCCCGCCCAATGCGAAATCTCGCGGGACAGGCAAGATAAACGGCACGTGCACCGGGAATTCACGGCTCAAGTCCGCTCAACGGAAGCAATCGGAGAGAAATCGATCGGGCGCAATTCGGCCGGATGGAGCGTCAGTGCTCCGTACCGAGGGCGCGGCGGCGTTCGGCCTCTACAGCGGCCTGCTCGCGCTTGATTCGCTCGTGGATTTCTTCGCGATGGACGGCAATGTCCCGGGGCGCATTTACGCCGAGACGCGCCTGATTGCCTTTGACTCCGAGTACGGTGACCGTTACATCCCCACCGATCACCACGCTCTCCCCAACACGTCGGGTCAGGATCAGCATTTCCAAACTCCTTCCTGGTACCTGCCGTCATTACGTTATTGGAGTACGGCAGGCCGGCCTTGTTCCTTGAAATTTCTGGCCGGTAGCTATGCATGGAGCGTTGCTCCAACGGACGGGGCGCTGCTCCAGCACCCCCATGGTATAGCATTTTCCGCCGGAAGGCTTACCCGAGCGCGCTGGAGACTTGCGACGGTACCAGGGCCAGCGCATCGTTCAAGTTCTCGGGCTGCGTTCCCCCCGCCTGGGCGAAGTCGGCGCGACCGCCGCCCTTGCCGCCGACGCGCTGTGCGATCGCCCCCACAAGACGGCCGGCGTGAAGCGAGTCTGTGAGGTCGCTGGAAACGTCCGCCACCAGTCGGACCTTGCGGCCCTGGACGCTGCCGAGCACCACCACACCCGTTCCCAATTGATTCCGGAGCTTGTCGGCAGCGTCCCTTAACGGCGATGGATCGACCCCGTCGATCCGCGTGGCGAGCACCTTCACGCCTTTCACGTCCACCGCCTCGGACAGCAGGTCGCGTCCGCCTCCGCTTGCCAGTTGACCCTTCAGCGCCTGCACCTCGCGTTCCAGTTCCCGGTTTCTCTCCACCAACTGGGCGACCCGATCGGGCACCTCGTCCCGCGCACCCTTGACCAGGCCCGCGACGTCCCGCAGGAGTCCGTCGTTGGCATCCACCCAATCCTCGGCGCCCTCGCCGGTGACGGCCTCGATACGGCGCACGCCGGCCGCGATGCCGGTTTCGGAGGTGATTTTAAGCAGGCCGATGTCGCCGGCGCGGCTGACATGGGTGCCGCCGCACAACTCCATGGAGAAATCGCCGAGCCTGAGCACGCGCACCACGCCGCTGTACTTGTCGCCGAAGAACGCGATGGCGCCGGAAGCGATCGCCTCGTCGTAGGGCAACTCGGTTATCTCCGCATCGGCATTGAGGCGGATCTGCCGGTTGACGAGCCGCTCGATCCGGTGCAGTTCCTCGTCCGTCACGGGCTGGTGATGGGAGAAATCGAAACGCAGCCGGTCCGGCGCCACCAGCGAACCGCGTTGCTGCACATGGGTACCCAACACGGATCGCAGCGCCGCGTGCAACAGGTGCGTGGCGGAGTGATTGAGCACGATCGCCGCGCGCCGCCCGGCGTCGACCCGCGCTTCGACCTTGTCGCCGACGCTCAGGGTGCCCTCGGCCATTGCTCCGATGTGGCCGTGAGCTTCGCCGAAGCGGATGGTGTCCTGCACCTGGAACAGGGCGCGGGCGCCGCTCAGCGTGCCGGTATCGCCGATCTGGCCGCCGGCTTCGGCGTAGAACGGTGTGCGGTCGAGCACCACCGCGCCGTCCGTGCCCGATTCCAGCCTCTCCACGGAATCGCCGCCCGCAAACAGCGCCTGCACCGTGGCCGAAGCGTCCAGCATTCGGTAGCCCAGAAACGCCGTGGCGTCGCTCAGGATGGGCGGCGCCTCACCGTACCCGCCGACCCGCCGGCTTGCCCGGGCGCGCCGGCGCTGCTCGGCCATGCGCTGCTCGAATCCGGCCTCGTCGATGGCGAGATTGCGGTTGCGGGCAAAGTCGGCGGTCAGATCCCTTGGAAACCCATAGGTGTCGTAGAGCGTAAAGATAGTTTCCCCGGGAATGACGCCGCCCTCGCCCAACCCTTCCACGGCGTTCTCGAGGATGCGCATGCCATCGGCAAGCGTCTCGGCGAATCGCTCTTCCTCGCGGCGCAGGACCCGCTCCACATGGGCCCGCTGCTCGGTCAACTCGGGAAAGGCCGCGCCCATCTCCGCTTCGAGCGAGCCCACCAGCCTGTACAGGAAGGGCTCCTGTACGCCCAGCTGATAGCCGTGCCGGACGGCGCGTCGAATGATCCGGCGAAGCACGTAACTGCGTTTCTCGTTCCCCGGTACCACGCCGTCCGCGATCAGGAAGGAGCAGGCCCTGATGTGATCGGCGATGACTCGCAGGGATTGATGCTCGGGCTGCGTCGTCTTCGTTACCTCCATCGCATCGCGAATGAGGTTCCTGAACAGATCCGTCTCGTAGTTGGAGTGAACGCCCTGCATGACCGCGGCCAGCCGTTCGAGGCCCATTCCGGTGTCCACGGACGGTTTCGGGAGGGGAACGAGTTCGCCGTCCTCGCTGCGGTCGAACTGCATGAACACCAAGTTCCAGATTTCGACGAAGCGGTCGCCATCCTCGTCCGCGGAGCCCGGAGGGCCGCCCGCCACGTTCGGGCCGTGGTCGTAGAAGATTTCGCTGCAGGGACCACAGGGCCCCGTTTCGCCCATGGCCCAGAAGTTGTCCTTCTCTCCCATCCGGCCGAAGCGCGCCGGGTCCACGCCGATGTGCTCGAGCCAGATGTCCGCGGCCTCGTCGTCGTCCGTGTACACGGTGCACCAGAGCCGCTCGGGCGGCAGTCCCAGGACCTCGGTGACATACTCCCACGCGTATTCGATGGCCTCGCGCTTGAAGTAATCGCCGAAGCTGAAATTGCCGAGCATTTCGAAGAAGGTGTGGTGCCGGGCGGTGTAGCCGACGTTTTCGAGGTCGTTGTGCTTGCCGCCCGCCCTGACGCAGCGCTGGGAGGTGACCGCACGCCGGTTCCTGCGCTCCTCGCGGCCGAGAAAGACGTCCTTGAACTGCACCATCCCGGAATTGGTAAACAGCAGCGTCGGGTCGTTGGCCGGTACCAGCGACGCGCTGGGGACCGGTTCATGCCCCTTGTCCCGGAAGAAATCCAGGAACGACTGGCGCAGTTCGTTGGTGGTCGGTTTCATGTCCTGCTCACGTGTGAACGCTCCTGAATGGACGCTCCGCAAGGCCGCTCGTGCGACGAAGCTGTGAAGCTAATCGGAATCGGCCTCCAAATCCAGCGCTGTCTGGATTTGCCCGTACTCGAATCCCCGCGATTTCAGAAATCGCGCCTGCCGGGCGCGTTCCCGGTAGCCGCCCGGAGTGGCCGGGCCGAACCGCTTGTGCCTCGCGGCAGCCGCCATCGCCACCCAGTCGCATTCGGCCTCCGCCAGCGCCGTGTCGACGAGCGATTCGCCGATGCCCCGCTGGAAAAGCTGCGCGCGTATCTTCGCCGGCCCCTGGCCCCGCCCGGTGCGGCTGCGAACGAATTGCTCCGCGAACCGCGCTTCATCCAGCAGCCTTTCCTGCTGCAGCCTGTCCAGAACCTCGTCCGCCGTGTCTTCGGCGTGCGAACGGGCCAGAAGTTTCCGGCGCAACTCCAGCCGGCTGTGTTCCCGCCGGGCGAGCAGGTCCAGCGCCTGCTTGCGGCAGGCGCGACGCTGTTCCTCCAATGGGTCGTCGGTGGATTCAGGCTTGCTTGAGAGCGACACCCTCCGCGCCCTCGTTCCGGGGAAGATCCTGTGGCGATTCGGGAAGCAGCCTGGCACGCAATTCCGTTTCGATGCTCGAGGCAATATCCGGGTTGGACTGCAGGAACTCGCGGACGTTTTCCTTTCCCTGGCCCAGGCGATCGCCCTTGTAGCTGTACCACGAGCCGGACTTCTCCACGATGTTCTCGCGCACGCCAAGATCGATCAGTTCGCCCTCCCGGGAGATGCCGGTGCCGTACAGGATCTCGAACTCGGCCATCTTGAACGGCGGCGCCAGCTTGTTCTTGACCACCTTCACCCGGGTCTGGTTGCCAAGCACCTCATCGGCCTTCTTGATGGCGCCGATGCGGCGGATGTCCAGCCGAACGGAGCAGTAGAACTTGAGCGCGTTGCCTCCCGTGGTGGTTTCCGGACTGCCGAACATCACGCCGATCTTCATCCGGATCTGGTTGATGAAGATCACCATGCAGTTGGAGCGCTTGATGTTGGCGGTGAGCTTGCGCAGCGCCTGGCTCATCAGGCGCGCCTGAAGTCCGACGTGCGAATCGCCCATCTCGCCTTCGAGCTCCGCCTTGGGGGTGAGCGCGGCGACGGAGTCGATGACCACCACGTCCACGGCGCCGGAACGCACGATCATGTCCGCGATTTCGAGCGCCTGCTCGCCGGTGTCGGGCTGGGAGACGAGCAACTCGTCGACGTCGACTCCGATCCGCTCGGCGTACTGCGGGTCGAGCGCGTGCTCGGCGTCGATGAACGCTGCGGTGCCACCGTCGCGCTGCGTGCGGGCGATGACTTCGAGGGTGAGAGTCGTCTTGCCCGACGACTCCGGCCCGTAGATCTCCATCACTCGTCCGCGCGGCAACCCTCCGACACCAAGGGCCAGATCCAGCCCGAGCGACCCGGTGGAGACGACCTCGATGTCGCGCACCGCGCTCGTGTCCCCCATCCGCATGATCGCGCCCTTGCCGAACTGACGTTCGATC
>JAJDWR010000080.1 GCA_022825505.1 Gammaproteobacteria bacterium
CCGTCGCCGCGGATCGCCGCCAAGGCCACCCGGGCCTTGAAATCAGGTGAAAAATTGCGTCGCTTTGCCATCCTCGTAAGGTCCTCTCATCAGCGCAAATACCACCTTACAACCCTGTCCGAATTTTGGGGACCACTTCTCTCCGTAGTATTCAGCCCTCCTTGCGCCGCTCCCGGGGACACAGCCATGCCGTTTCCTGTTGCTCCTTACGAATCCTGTAGCTTCTGCCTTGATCTATCCGGTGACAGGGAGTGCGCCTTTGTCGCTGAGAACGAGTTCGCTGCAGCCGAGGTGAACGAAAGGCAGTACGAACAGGGCGCTATGTTAATCATTCCGAAGAACCATAGGGAGACCATATTGGACATGAGAGAGCACGAAGTCGATGCGGTTGACCGTTTGCCCAAGCGCATGCGAATGGCGTGACCGAGGATGATCAGATGAGGACCGCGACCTGGTGCATCGGCGGCATTCGAGGCCACTTGGAAGTCTTGTGTCACTGGCTTGAACGGCGGCGGCCCGATGTCGTGGCGCTTCAAAAGATCCGCGTCTCGGAAGACAAGTTTCCGACGGGTGAGCTACTTGATGCCGGTTACCGCTCCGAACCCCTTCGCAGGGGGTCCCTGTATGGCGTTGCCGTGCTAACCCGTATCGTAGGGCCGGAGCCCGAAGTTCTGGACAGAGGATTGGCGGGCGGCGATGGCCGGGACGATGGTTTGCTGACCGTTCGTGTCGGCGATCAGATTGTCTGCTGCGTGTACGCGCCCTACGGCAATCCAGGCAAGCGCGGAACCAATGGAGCCCTGGCGCACAAGATCGCCTGGCTGGACCGCCTGAACGCGCACCTTGAAGAGCGGCGGACGGCCTCGGAGCCTTCCCTCGTGTGCGGCGATTTCAATGTCCTGCCGGACGTTCCCGCGAAACAGGGCGTCCTGAATTGCACGTTGGAGGAAAAGATACGAATCCAGGGGCTGCTCAATACCGGATTCGTGGACCTTCACAGACGCGTCAACCCGCCTACGGACCACGGGCTGAACTACGGCTTCAATCCCCGGCAACCACCGACCACGAGGTTACAGCTGATTCTTGGCAGCGAGAGCATCGCGGAGTCCTTGACCTCCGTGTAAGCTGATCTGGAGTATCGGGCTCCAATCAACGAACTTGTTGGCCGGACATGGCCCGCCAGCGCCCCGGTCATCGCGGATATTGCGGATATTGCGGACCCTGCGTAACGGCCATTCCCCGTATTGGAGTAAGGCGAATTTGGCTGCGCTCGAAGCTCTTCCCGATGCTCAAATGGATACGAGCGACATACCCGAGGCCGTGAATTGGCCGGACGCCCAGCGCGGTCTCTTCTACCGCCGCGTCAAGAAGCAGATCACTTTGCGCCTCGACGCCGACGTGCTTGCCTGGTTCAAGCGAAATGCACCAGGCTGGCGGGGATATCAGACCGAAATCAATCGCGTCTTGCGGCAGCACGTTCAGCAAAGCGAGGAAGCGTAAGCCCCTTTAGTCAAGATTCCGCCGTCGGGCGATCCTTCCCCTTGAGCGCGATGCGCTCGGCGACTGACGCATCCGCTTCTGTTTCGTGCTTGCGATTCGGCTCGTAGGCTTGGGGATCGAATAGCTCGAACTCTCCGGCCTCTGCATCTCGCACAGCTTGCTCCAGACTCGATTTCAGCACGTAGAATTGGCGCCTCATGTGTCTCCAAACGATTGCAGCGCGCGCTTGACAGCCTCCGGCTCTCTAGCGATGACCCTCAATAGATTCGCAGCCGGGCCGCTTACTTGCCGTCTTCCCTGCTCCCATTTCCGGTAGCCGGACAGGCTCATACCCATTAGTGGGGCCATTTCCGCCTGCGTGAGCTTAATCTGCTTGCGAACTTCACGCGGGCTTAGGACACCGTGAACTGTAGCCGGACCTTCAGCCCTAGCATGCGCCAATGCTTCTTCCAGGGACTGGAGCATATCTTTGCCAAACGTACTCATTGATTCGACTTGAGTCTTGTCTTCAGTGCGCCTTCGAGTTCAGCAGAGAAATGCCGGAGTCTCGGCGATCATCTGCATCTCCCGAGGGTATACCCCATTGGGTTATTTTACAACAGATCAGCGTTACGGAATTCCCTTCTGCAGACTCCATGATCGCCAGCTCTGCAATTGCCTTGCATCGTACATATTTGTACGAATATCATGACCGGTAACGAGTTTGTGCGGCGTATGCGGCGGCTCGGTCTGAATCGTGAGGACATCGAGCAACGTCCGAAGAGGAAAGCAGAATGAAACAATCCCTGGCTTGGCCGGTGAACCTGCAACGGCAAGAAGATGGCGCGATTCTCGTCTCGTTTCCGGATATTCCAGAGGCATTGACGGAGGGTGCCACGGAAGCTGAAGCGCTCGAGCAAGCTCAGGATTGCCTGATCGCCGCGCTTGGCGGCTATGTCGGGGAGCGGCGCCCGATCCCCCGCCCGTCCCCGGCGCATGGACGGGCGTCAGTGGCGTTGCCGGTACTGATGGCCGCCAAAATCGCGCTTTGCGGCGCAATGCGCGCGCAGGGCATCAGCAACACGGCGCTGGCCGCTCGGCTCGGTCTCTCGGAAGGCGCGGTCCGGCGCCTGATCGACCTCGACCACCGTTCGCACATCGGCCAAATCGAAACGGCACTCCATGCCCTCGGGCAGCGGTTGACGGTCGCCACACAAGCCGCTTAGGCGCGCCAGGATCAAGTCCTGCCGATCTCCCGCCTTCGCCCCCGGTCCGGCGGCGGAAGCTGTAGCAGGCGATGCCATCGGACACGGCGTAAAGGAAGCACTCTTAGATTTTGGAAGCAGTCTGTTCGATGCTGGTGCGCAGAATTGCGAAGAGGGTGTCGACTTGTGTCCTGGTCATTACCAGCGGCGGTGAGAGCACTGTCTGGTTGCCTATTGGCCGGACAATCAAACCCTGATCCCGGCAGGTCTCAAACACCTTTTCAGCCACGCGCGCGCTGGGCTCAAAGGGCGTCTTGCGCTCCTTGTCGGCGACGTACTCGATTCCGACCATGAAATGACTGCCCCGGACATCCCCAACGATTGGCAAGTCCCCCAACGTCAGCGCCTGTTCGAAGAAATACGACCCAACATCCCGCACCTGGGCGCAGGTGTCCTCCCGTTCGATGATCTCAATATTTTTGAGGGCGGCGGCGCAAGCAATCGGATGGCCTGAGTACGTGAATCCCATCGTCAACAACCCTCCCTCGCACTGGGGCCGGCTGATGACGTCGTAGATCTCCTCGGAGAAGATCGCCGCGCCGAGGGGGACGTAGCCCGAGTTGATCCCTTTGGCGAGCACCAGGATGTCCGGGACGTAGTCGTAGACTTCTTCGGAGGCGAACCAGGCGCCGAGCCGGCCGAACCCGGTGACGACTTCGTCGGCGATGTAGAGCACATCGTTCTCCCGGCAGATCTCCCACATCTTCCGGTGGTAGCCGCGCGGTGCCACCAGCACGCCCCCTGCTCCCATGATGGGTTCGGCGATGAAAGCGGCTACGTTGTCCGCGCCGAGCTGGGCGATTCGGTTGCGGAATTCAGAGGCCAGGAAGTCGCAATATGCTGCCTCGTCGAGGTGTTCGGCACCGGCAGGCCGCCGGTACATGTTCGGCGCCGAGACGTGGGTGATCCAGTCGTCTGCGATGCGGTCGAAACCGTGCTTCGTCGCGTGAATGCCCGTGAGGCTTGCAGTCACGTAGGTGGCGCCGTGATATGCCCCCAGCCGCGAGATGATCCACTTCTTGCGCGGCTTGCCCCGCAGGTTGTTGTAGTAGTGCACGAGGCGGATGGCGGCGTCGTTTGCGGTGGAGCCGCCGGTGGTATAGAAGGCGTGGTTGAGGCTGCCCGGCGTCAGTTCGGCCAGTTTGGCGGAGAGCATCGCGGCTGGCTCGTTGCCGCTGTGGCCGAACGGGTTGTAGTACTGCATCCGCGCGGCCTGCTCGGCGATGCATTCCGCCATTTCGAGGCGGCCGTGGCCGATGTTCACGCACCAGAGCCCGGCCATGCCGTCGAGCAGGCGGTTGCCGCGCGAGTCGATCACGTGCACGCCCTCGGCGGCGCTGATGATCTGGCTGCCCTGCTCCCTGAAGGTGGAGAAATCCGTGTAGGGATGGATGAAGTGGTCCCGATCCATCCGCCAGAGTGTCTTCCAGTCGGGTTGGCTCATGCTTTCTGTTCAGCCGAGGGCGTAGCCCGCGATGACGAACGCGACGGAGGCGGCGCCGGCCGCGAGCAGCGCGTACGGGAGTTGGGTGAGCGCATGGTCGATGGCGCCGCAGCCGCTGCCGTGGGCGGAGAGCACCGTGGAGTCGCCGTAGAAGCAGGTGTGGCTGCCGAAGGCGCTGGCGGAGATCAGGGCGCCGATCACCAGCGAGAGATCGGCGTTCACGGCCTCGGCCAGCGGGATGACGATGGGCATGGCCACCACGATGATGCCCCAGAAGGATCCGCTGGCGAAGGCGATCAGGGCGATGGTGAGGAAGGTGACCAGGGGCAGGAATTCGGGGGTCATCAGCGGCTGGACGACGCCGATGACATAGGGCGCGAGCCCGAGTTCGTCATTGACTTCCTTCAGCATGAAGCCGGCCACGACCGTGCCGAGTGGTAGCAGCATCGACTTGAACCCTTCGAGAATCGTGTCGAAGAGTTCGGTGACGCTGAGCAGTCGCTGAACGGCAATCAGCACGATGGTCAGGGCCAGTGCCACGGTGACGCCCTTGAGGATGTCCGCGCCGAGGTACCACGTAAAGCCGATCAGCGCCAGGATGGGCACGAGGAAGTTCAGGATGGCGCCGCGGAAGAGGTTGCGGGGCGAGTCCGCGCCGTCGGCCGGTTGATCGGCGCGACTCGAAAGGGTGCCATCGGCGACGGAATTGGGTCCACTGGGATCAGCGCTACCGTGATCGGCCATACCGGAACCGGACCCAACGCGATCGGCCATATCAGCCCCATACTCACCGCGCTCGAACTCACCCGACTGTTGGACAGCCAATACTCGACGCTCAGCCGTCTTCATCGGCCCGAGCAACGGAATCGCCCCGACGATCACCAGCGGGACGATGGCCACGGCGGCCCACGCATAGAACATGTACGGGATCGCGCCGATGTAGACGGAGAGCCCGCGCCCGGTTTCTGCGGCCGCGCTGTCCTCCAGCACCGCGGCGAAGAACACTGTCCACGTGGACAGAGGGACCAGCACGCAGATCGGCGCCGCGGTCGAGTCGACCACATAGGCCAACATCTCGCGCGAGACGCGGAATCGATCCGTCAGCCGCTTCATCGACGAACTGATCGCGAGCGCATTGAGATAGTCGTCGATGAAGACGGCCAGCCCGAGCAGCCACGTGGCCAGCAGCGCGCTGGCCCGGGTCCTGACCCGGCGGCTGGCAAGCTGGCCGAAGGCCGACGCACCGCCGATGCGCGCCAGCAGCGCGATCAGGCCGCCCATCAGCCCGCACACCATGATCACCCAGCCGATGGTCTCGTCCTGCATGACCGTGAGGATGACGTCGGTGAAGTTGGTCAGCAGTTCCGAGGGCGCGAGCATGGCAAGCCCCACCACCGTGCCGCCCACCAACGGTTCGATTGTGCGCTTGGAGAGCACGGCGAGCACGAGCACAACCAGGGTCGGAATGAGGACCGGGAATCCTTCAATCGTCATGGGTACAGGCCTTTGGCAGCGCGCGGCAAAAGACCAGCGTCACACCTGGACCAGCCAACAACCCGTGGCAAGAGTCCCACGTCGCACCGGTTCCAGCTATGCACCGGTGGGCTGTTGTTGCGTGACACAGTGAATTCCGCCTCCGACGTAGTTGATGGGCGTGGGATCGATCTGCACGACGTCGCGATCGTAGGCCGCTTGCAGAATGCGGGCGACCGCGTCGTCCTTCTCCGCGTTTCCGTAGCGGGGTGCAATGACCACTCCGTTGGTCGCCAGGTAATTGACGTAGCTTGCGCACTTGACGATGTGCACGGGCTTGCCTTCGGGGAACTCTTCGGAGCGGCCCACGCCGCACATGCGCGCCAGGAATTCCGAGTACATCGGCTCGCCCGGCCCGACGCGCATGTAGTCGATGTCGGGCACGGGAAGGCGCACCACGTCGAACGGGTTGCCGTGGGCGTCGGTCTCCTCGCGAAGCGTGCGAACCACCTCTTCGAGCCGGGCGTAGTTAGCCGCCATGATGGGATCGCCGGCGGCCTCCCGTTCGGTCACCTCGGCCAGCACGATGCGGTTGGGGCCGGCGAACTGGCAGAACTCGTCCGCGTGCCCGCCGGTGCTCTGCGCGCCGTAGAGGCGGATGATCTCGTCGGCGTGGAAATAGGGTATCGGCGCCTCCCGGTTGGCCTGCAGGTCCTCGCGCAGGCCGCCGTTCAGGCCGATGACCCGGGTCACGCCAAGGCTGCTCCGGTGGGCGGCCTCGATCTCCTTCCACGGGGTACCGGGGTTGCGCTGCATCTCGAGGGTCCGGTTGACGAGCAGCACGCCGTCGCCGTTGCAGATCCGGTTGCCGCCCTCGCTGACGATCTCCGTGCGCAGTACCCGGTCGTTGCCGAGGTACCTGGCCACGCGATCGGGCAGTTCGGTCATCCGCACCGATAGCGGATCGTCGACCGTCGAGTAGCCCCACTGGTTTTGCCTGTAGGAAACGATGGCGAGCCTGCCGGTGGCGGGATCCTTGAGGAAGATCGGTCCGTAATCGCGGACCCAGATATCCTCGGCGGGGATCGGCACCAGTTCAACGCCGGGATGGACCTGGTAGCCGTTTCGGGCCAGCCACTGCCGCGCGGCCTGGATCTCGCGCTCGTTCTCGCACATGAGCTTCGCGGGAACGCCCCGCTCCGCCAACACCTGCAGGATCTCGGCCACCGTCCGCCGGGTGTCCAATTCCCGCGCGGAAAACCACTGAAACGTAGGCCAGGCCAGCCAGACGGCGGCGTGGGGCTCATACTCGCCGGGAATGGCGTAGCCGGCCTGGCGCATTTCCGCGCCGGCGGAAGCCGCGCTGGCGGAAGTGGTCCCGGCGGATGTCGCCTGGGCGGATTTCGCTCCCGCGGATGCCCCGCCGGCCGAAGCCACCCCGCCGGTTGCCACCCCGGCCAACTCCATAGCGTGAGCCATCAGCAGGCGGTCATCCGCCTCAGAACCGCAGGGAGAAATCCACTCCGTACGTTCGCGGAAGTCCGGGCGTGGTGAGGATCGAGCCGAGCGACGACAGGTCGTTCACGTACTGGAAGTAGCCTTCGTCCGCGAGATTCTTCCCCCACACGTTGACCGACCATGCTCCGTCCTCCGGCTCCACACCCAGCCTCACGTTATACAGCGTATAGCCCTCAAGCAACGTGAGCGGCGCATTGGTGGCTTCCCCGAAGTAGTCGGAACGGGCGGTGAAGTCGAACTGGGCGAATCCCAGCAAGGCGTTCGATACGGACCTCTCGTAGCGGATCAGCCCATTCGCGCTGAAGCCGGGCGCGTACGGCAATTCACTGCCGTCGAGCAGTTCCGATACCCTGAACGGGCTGGTCGGGATCGACTCCTGTTCGGTGCTCAGCCACGTGGCTCCGAGCTTGATGTCCACGTAGTCGCTGGGCGCCCACCAGAGTTCCGATTCCACGCCCGAGACGTCGGCGTTGGCGCCGTTCTCGTTGATGAGGAAGGTATCGAGTCCCAGTTCGCCGGTGTCGGTCAGGGTCAGCGCCAGGATGATGTCCCGGTAGTCGTAGAAGAAGACCGAGGTATTCCAGCGCAGGGCGGCGCCGAGGAGATCGGCCTTGATGCCGGCCTCGTAGGCGGTGAGGGTCTCGGCGTCGTAAGGCTCGTTCAGTATCGGAGCCAGCGTAATATCCCCCACGAAGCCGCCGCTCTTGAAGCCGTTGGACACGGTGCCGTAGACCATGGTCGAATCGCTGGTGTCGACGCGGATGCCGAGCGTCCAGGATGTCTCGCTGAAGCCGATCTCGTCGTCCAGGAACGCTTCGTCGAACACCGCGTGATCGCTGAAGTTGCCGGGCAGCGGGCCGGGGGAAGCCACGAAGTCGCCCTCCCCGGTGGGACCCTGCCCCGCCGCGACGTTGATGGTGCCGCCGACAAAGGTCCGCGATTCGTCGGTGAAGCGCAGGCCGCCGATCAGCGAGACGGTGTCGCTGAGCGCGTACTCGTTGTGCCAGAAGAGCGCGAACGAATCGGTGCCGAGTTCGTAGGCGTGGTTCTGGCGGAACCCGTCGAAAAGGTCCGCGAGGTCGGTCTCGGTGCGCGGGGTCACGAGGTCGTCCGAGGAATAGAAAAGCCCCAGGGTCCACGTCCAGGCGCTGTCGCCGGGCGATGACAGGCGCAATTCCTCGGTGAACTGGGAGAATTCGGTTTCGTATCCCACATCGATGTTGCGCTCCACGGAGCCGTCGGCGTCTTCCTGGGACTTGCGGTCCAGCGTGTTGTAGCCGGTGATGGATGAGAGCGTAGCGAAGCCGAGATCGCGCTCGATCTTGAGCACGGCGCCGAACGCGTCGATGGCGTCCCGGTTGACCACGCCGTTCTGGAGCGTGAAGGGATCGTCGTCCACAGCGATCGAACGTCCGAAGCCGTCGAACGAGCAGTCCGGGGAGGCCCGCAGGCTGCCGCCGTCGACGGACGGGCAGATCTCGAAACTACCATCGTTGGTATAGGACGCGATGCCGTGGTATTGGTTCCCGTCGGAGTCGTCGCTGCCGCCGAAAACGGTCAGTTGGACGCTCAGGTCATCCGATCCGTCCCAGAGCAGTTGCCCGCGGAACGCGTGCTTGCTCGTCTGGCCGATTTCGCCCAGCGTCGGATGCTCGAACGGACCGCCGCCCTGGTTGACGGCGTTGAAGGAAAACCGGCCGCTGACCCCGTCGCCCAGCGCCCCGCCGACGAATCCTTCGACGAAGCGCGATGAATAGTTGCCGACCCCGAGGTCCAGCCCCCCTTCGAATTCCTCCGTCGGCTGGTTCGCGAAGAAATTGACCGAACCGCCGGTGGAGTTGCGCCCGTAGAGCGTGCCCTGCGGACCCTTGAGCACCTCGACCCGCTCTATGTCGAACAGCAGGAAGTTCAGCATGGTGGAGTTGCCGTAGTAGACCTCGTCCACGTGAACGGCGACAGGCGAGCTCTGGATGGCGGTGAAGTCGTTGAGGCCGACGCCGCGCAGTACGAAGTTGGGGATGGCGTTGGTGGAGGAGTAGGAGACGATCAGTCCGGGGGTCTGGTACTGCACGTCGGCAGCGGTTTCGAAGCCCAGGTCGGTGATTTCCTCGCCGGTGAGGGTCGTCATCGTGATGGGCACGTCCTGGGCGTTCTGGACCCGCTTCTGGGCCGTGACGATGACTTCTTCCAGGGTGCCCTGAGCGTACGTTTCGCCTGCGCCGAGGATAGCCGCAACGGCCGAGGCGATGACGGCAATGGCCGGGGCCGTAGCCGCCAACCTCTTGAATTCGTTCCGTTTGCCAGTGCTCATTTCACTCCCCACGCGCATGGTGACTGCGAACTTTCGCGCTTCTATTCTGGAGGGGAGCCGGGGGCGTTCGTAAGCCCACAAATGGGGGGTATCCGCACCTCCGACGTGTGCATGATGCCGTGTGAGGCGCCCTGGATGACGCCAGGTGGGGAAAGTCAGCTCGCCATTTGCATTACGGCGTGGAGCAAGACGTTGGCGCCGGCTTCCAGGTCCTCGGGCTTCGCGCTCTCGGCCTCGTTGTGGGAAACGCCGTTCTCGCATGGGACGAAGATCATCGTTGTCGGGGCAACGCCGGCGACGTAAACAGAGTCGTGTCCGGCACCGCTCACCATTTCCATGGCGCCGTAGCCGAGGCGCCGGGTGGCTTGCCGCACCGCTTCGATACAGTCCGGATCGAATTGGGTGACTGGCATATGCCAGCGCTCGTCGACTTCGCTGGCGAGTCCACGCGCATCGCATTCCCTGGCGACGGTTTGGCGCAACAGGGCGCCCATTTCTTCGAGAACGTCTGCGTCCGCATGGCGCATGTCGACGTGAACGAGCAGCTTTTCGGGAACCGTGTTGCGCGACCCCGGGATCGCGCGGATGTCGCCGAAGGTGACCCTCGACCAGGGCGCGAACCGGGTCGCCAACCCGTAGCTTTCCTGGATGATGGGAGCCAGCGCGGTGAAGGGATCGCGCCGGTGCTCCATGGGCGTCGGCCCGGCGTGACAGGCTTCCCCCTCGATGATCACGTCGTACCAGCGAATCCCCTGAACGCCGGTGACTACGCCGATCTGCAGGCCATCCTGCTCGAGGATCGGGCCTTGCTCGATGTGCACTTCGAAGGCGGCTTCGATGGGCATTGGCGTGGCCGGTGTCTTGCCCTTGAAACCGATGCGCTCGAGTTCATCCCCGACTGCGGCGCCGGTCCTGTCCCTGGTCCGGTAGATCTCCTGGAGGTCGAATACGCCGCTCCAGACCCCGGATCCCATCAGCGCGGGCGGGAACCGTGCGCCCTCCTCGTTGGTCCAGGAAACGACTTCCACCGCCCGCCGGGTTTCAACACCGTTTTCGTCCAGCGTCCGCAGCACCTCCAGTCCCGCCAGCACACCGTAAACGCCATCGAACCGCCCGCCGGTCGGCTGGGTATCGAGGTGGCTGCCGATGAGGACAGGGGGAAGTTCGGATTGTGCTCCCTCCCGCCGGCAGAAGATGTTTCCGATCTCGTCGACCCGCACGGCGCAGCCCACCGCCCTGCACCAGCCAATGAACAAGTCGCGTCCGAGCTTGTCTTCGTCGGTCAGCGCCTGGCGATTGCAGCCGCCCCTGGGCGTCGCCCCGAACTGCGCCATCTCCATGAGACTGTCCCACAGGCGGTCGGGTTGGATACGCAGGTCACGCATGCCGATGCTCCAGGCGAATGAGTAGATGCTACATTGTCGACGCACGCGACGAGCGCCGGCAACCCGCAGATGGGGGTATCAAGCTCCTGACGGCGTTGCTAGAGTAGTCCTCACCATCGGGGGTTGCGCCATCGTCGCCTCAACCCCGGCAGCGCACATGATTTGGCAGCACAAGCTCGCGGCATTGATCGAAGCCCTGAACCGGCCGGAGTTCCCCGCGCTGTTTCTGAAAACGATGCGCTCGGTGGCCGATTTCGACAGCTCGGTCATCATGGCCTACGGCGTGGGGCCTCGGCCTGAAATCCTCCACGACGAGTTGTCCCGGGAGTTCCGGGACGCCTTCTACGAGCGCTATCTCTCGCAGGCCGCCTTCGTACTCAGCCCCCTCTACCAGACGTTTCGCGCCGGCAAACAGGGGTTCTTCCACGTCAACACGCTGGCGCCGGACGGGTTCTTCGAGAGCAGGTACTACAAGGCCTACTACCGCTACAGTGGGCTGCTCGACCAGGTCTTCTACCTGACCCGCCTGCGAAATGACCTCGCCGTGGTCGTCTCCATGGCGCGCACGAAAAAGTTCAACAACTTCGACCGCTCCGTGATCGGAGACTTCAGGTCTGTCGAACCCATCGCACTGTCGCTCCTTTCGAAGAACTGGGAGCACCTGGGAAGCGCGGAGCCGTCGTTCACCGACTATCTCTACACCGCATTCCAGCAATTCGGCAACTCCGAACTGACGAAGCGGGAAAAGGATGTCGTCGACCACATTTTGCGGGGCTGTTCCTCGAAGTCGGCCGCTTCGATTATTGGCATAACGCCGGAAACGGAACGCTCGTACCGGAAGATCGTCTACAGGAAGCTGAACGTCAGCTCACACGCCGAGCTGTACACGCTGTTCTTTCGGGCGCTTGAGTTTGCGGAAAGCGCGGGGGAGCGGGATCCGCTGGAGTTGCTGAGGCGGTCGGAGGGAGAGGAGATGGCAGGGGTGCAGGCCTGAGGGGTTATCTATCGATGTCCGCGAGGTTGGAATGAAGGATGCCGAACGCATCCTTGCCCTCGCGCAGCGGTTGACGGTCGCCACGCACGCAGCTTGGGTCAACCCGAATTTCCGGCCAACTCCTCTGTCCACGTCCCGTCCCATTCCACTACCTCATACCGATCCGTGACGGGAAAACCGGGCGGACGCGCGTCCGCGAGGCGCGGATCGAACTCAACCCGGGTCCGAAACCGCGGCTCCGTCGCCGAGAGGCTGCCGGAGGCGAGACTGCCGTAGACGTGCAGCGTGCCGCCGCCTCGCGAGCGGTAGTTGCGCACGAGGAATCGGCGCTTCGCCAGGATGGCCGCGTGGATGGTCAGATCGCCCGGTCCCGTGAGCCGGGACTCGCCGACCGCCACGTATCGATCCGCGACCAATCCGACGAAGTCGTCGCTGCCGGTGTAGAGGCGCGGATCGTCGGCGTAGAGCAGATCGCCGCCGATGACGATGTCCTCGGGCGCGTACACGAGCACCTTGCCGTTGACCACGCCGCTAACCTGTAGCGTGACGCCCTTTTCGCCGAGCAGATAGTGGGGTGCGTCGGACAGCCGGATGCGATGACCCGACATTTCGCCCTTGAGGTAGGCCCAGGAAAAGCTCCCGTCCGCATGGAAGGTGACGGCCGTGTCATCCGCAAAGCGGTGCACGCGCTCGGCCGGGACGCTGCCGATATCGTCGAGCTCCACGAACTGGCGCGGCAACTGGATTCGCTGCACCCGTGTCTCCAGCCCGCCGAGGAACACCTCGTCGCGCCGCACGAAGCGTTCGGAGTTCGACGTGATGACCCTGCGCGCCGTGGTCACCTTGCCGTGAAAGAGCGGCTGCACGCCGCCACTCCGGGTGACGAAGATCTCGGAGTTCGAATGGAACCGGCCGTCGATTTCGTCGTCATGAATCTGCACGTTCGGGTCCCAGCGATCGACGAACTGCGCGAAGCTCGAGAATGCGAGCCGCTGCATGCGCATTTCCGTGGACCAGCGGCGGCCGTCCCGTTCCGTGGTGACCTCGACCATGATGTTGTCCATGCCCATGCTGTCCTCGGCCGCATCGCGCGTGAGCTTCGCGCTGTAGACCCGCCCCTCGTGCTCCCAGGAAAGCGGCTCGGCAGTAATGGCATCGGCGTCGCTCGACCACTCGTCAAGCAATTCGTCGAGCATTTCGTGCTCGCCGGTTTCGATTGGCGCGATCTCAGGTTCCCTGAAGCTTGCGAAGTCAGGCAATGGCGCAGGCACGGCAGCAACGAGGTTCCCTTCGCGCAACGACGGCATGAGTTCGAAACTCAGAGGTGGTTCGTCCGGTTCTGGTATCTCATGCGGCCATCGCGGCTCGCTGAATCGTGGCGGTTCTTGCGGCGGCGGCTCCTGCGGCAGCGGCGGCTCTCGCGTTAGCGTGCCCTCCACCCCGGACCGCGCAAGCGAGTCAGCCGCAGCCTCGGACGCGTTCGGCAACTCGTTCTCAATGCCCGGCTCGACGGGCAAGCTCGTCGCCAGCGTCTCGTCGCCATGGCCCGCCATGGGCTCGGGCTCATCGGCCACCGGCTCGGCATCCTGCACCCGCCCGCCATCGCCGTCAGCGTCGTCGATCAGGACGAACTCGGCCATGACGATGCCCGCCGACGTCGTCGATGACGGCTCGAACCGGGGATACACCGTCACGATCCCGGCCAGCACCAGCAAGTGCAGCCCGACGGATATGAGGAGAGCGCGGGGTCCCACCCTGCCCCGCTCGCCGAATCCCCAGTCCCTCGTTCTTGTTCTCTTCAGCATAAGCGTACGTACGACAATAACGCTCGCCGTTGATATCGTCCAGACTTGGCAGTGGAGTGATTCCAAGGGTCGCAGCGCCACGGCCAGCGCGGCTGTCGCTTATGATCGAAGGCAATGAAAACCATTGATGATCAACACGTCGTCGACTGTCTCGACTATCGAACCCTGATCGAGGCGCTCCGAGCGGGGTTCGCGTGCCGGAATTCACAACCAATTCAGATGAGGCGGGAAACCGGGACTGACGCGGATAGCAAGGTGCTGCTGGTCAAGGCCGCATGGGATGGGGAAGTGACGGTTGTGAAGGCGGTCACGCTCACTGCAAACAACAGGCAATCGGAAGTCCCTTACATTCAGGGTCTGGTTGCAATCTTTGACAAGGCGAGCGGGACGCCGCTTGGGGTTGTTGACGCGAAGGAGGTCACGAATCGGCGTACGGCGGCGGCATCGGCGCTTGCGGCGGATTATCTGGCACGTCCGAATGCCGAGGTCATGACCCTAATCGGCACAGGCTTGCTGGCGCCGCACATGGCGCTTGCGCATGCCGCAACCCGACCCATACGTCGAGTCAACGTCTTCGGCCGTAGCCTGAACAGGGCAGAGGCGACTGCCGGGACAATCAGTCGCTCGGCCCCGGCAGTACAGGTACGTGCGGTAAGGGACCTGCCCGAAGCGGTTCGCGAAGCGGATATCGTTTCCACGGCAACGTCCAGCAAATCACCTGTCCTGCACGGCGCCTGGATTTCAGAAGGCACCCACGTTGATCTGGTGGGCGCATTCACACCCGATGCAAGGGAGGCCGATGACGAGACAATTGCCGGGGCGCGCGTATTTCTGGACGACCGAAATACGACTGTGGAGGAAGCGGGAGACATCGCCTTGCCGCTGGCGAGCGGAACGATTGCTGCAAACGATATAGTCGGCGACCTTTGGGATCTCTGCGGCGGCCAGGTGGGAGGCCGCGTGACCGATCGCGAGGTTACGGTATTCAAATCCGTTGGTACGGCACTCGCAGATCTGGTTGCCGCAAAGCTGATTGTTGGACTGTGCTAGTGTCGTGGCATCTGCTCGACTGCGACGAAGGGGCGCTCAATGAGCGGCGCTTTACGGGGGACGCCATGAGATTCACGAAAACTCTTGCCGCGAGCTTCTTGTTCGCCGCGCCGGCTGTCGGTCATCACAGCGATGCGGGTCTCGACATGGAATCGGTGGTCACGTTCGAGGGTAATGTGACGGAATTCGCCTGGCGCAATCCGCATGTCTACACCACCGTCGAGACGACCAACGAGAGCGGCGAACGGGTCGAGTGGGCGCTGCAAATGGGTTCGGCGCTGGTCATGGGTCGCAGGGGCTGGTCGCGCGACGCATTGGCGGTCGGCGACCGCGTGACGGTTCACGCCCATCCCTCCGTGGACGGCCGGCCGTACGGCATATTGGACTCGATCGAGAAAGAGGGAGGCATCACCCTCTCCACCGCGCCCGCGCCGCCTGAAGTCACTGCCGTTGCCTCCAGCCTGGCAGGCATCTGGCTGGCTGACGGTTCGCAGCTTGCCAGCTACCCGGGCGGGTACGACGGTTTCTTCACGGCTAACCTCGTACTCACTGAAGCGGGCAGAGCCGCCCGGGACGAGTACGATCCAATGTCCGCCGACAATCCCGAATCGACCTGCGTCGGACGCCCGACGCCGGGGATGATCGTCTCCAGCGGTCTCTACCCGCTGGAAATCCGGATCGGCGAGGACGAGAAAATCATCGAAATCCGCACCGAGTACTGGGACGAGCGGCGCACGGTGCACATGGACGGGCGGCCCCATCCGCCGATGGAAGAGCGCTTCGATTCCGGTTATTCGATCGGATGGTGGGAGGACGATACGCTGGTGGTCGATGTCCGGAATTTCTCCGATCATCGCTCTCCATACCAGATCGGCGTTCCCTCAGGAGGTCAGAAGCGCGTCGTGGAGAGATACCGCCTGCTCGAGGACGGCACCCGAATCTCGCTGGAATTCACGGTGGAAGATCCCGAATACCTGGCGGAACCCATGAGCGCCACCTGGGAACTGATCTATTCGCCGCACCTCGAACTCACAACTTTCGATTGCGATCCCGAAGCCACGAGGCGCTTTCTGCCGGAATAGTCGGTGCATCAACCTGCCCAACGTCGTCGGCAAGGACCGCAAGGAAGCGGTCATGATCCTCAATCACAAGGAGGCGATCCAATTCACTGTCGATCATCTTGCCGAAATTTCGATCAAATCGGGACTTCGTGCGCGACGCCGTATGGCGCAGCGTGCTCGAATGGAAGGGATTCCGGCCGGATAACACGCGGACTATGGCGGCCGACGCCGGCATCCCCGAGGCCGACCGCGAGCAGGTCATCAACTATGTCGGCAATGAGTTGCGCGGACTGAACGAGGGCAACGCAATCCGATACAGGCTGCGGCCCGAACATCTTTGTTTCATGCTTGACCAACATGAAACCAAAGGGTAACTTTCTTGTATGGAACCAGCGGGTTGGAAAAATGAGTCATAGCGCAGTAATCAAGACGATCGGTGACCTTCGGGACCGAGGAAAGCTGTCAGGCGTGGACGTGGCAAATGTTGCACGCGTTTCCAAGGCAACCGTGTCTCGTTGGTCCAACGGTTCGGCAGCTCCGCACCCCAAGACGCAGTTGATCCTGTCGGATCTCAGGTACGTGGTGGACCGATTGTCCGACTTCTATAGCGCCGATGAAACCCGACTGTGGCTTCTTGCGCGCAATGATCTCCTGGGGGGCGAGACGGCGATTGAGCTGATTCGCGAAGACCGGACCGACGAAGTCCTCCAGGCAATCGAACGGCTGGATTCTCTGGCGTACGTGTAGCCTCTCCAACGGCGGCTGAACGGTGGATTGGCTCGATCCGGAACTGCTTGCCATTCTGGATGCCCTGGAAGGTCAGCTCTTCACGGGAGACGTTTGGCGGGTTACCTGGGCGACGCGGAATCCGCTGACCGGCAGCTCGGGTGGCGGTCGATGGTCGCCGGAAGGGCGATTCGACGTGCTGTACACGAGCCTTCAACAGGATGGTGCGCTGGCGGAAGCGTACCACCACCTTTCGCGGGCGCCCGTCATGTCATCGTCGCACATGATTCTCAACAGGATATCCGTCTCGCTCGACTACGTTCTGAAACTGGATGCAGACCGGCTGATGGCTCTGGGAATGCAAGATCCGCGAGCATCTCGCCCCAGGGACAACCTGGGACCGCAAATCGGCGAGGCAACCTTCATGCTCGACTATCAGGGATTGATCGTGCCGAGCGCTCGATGGGATTGCTACAACCTGATGGTCTTTCTCGACCAGAGATCATTCGAAATCGACAAGCATCTGTCGTTCAACGAGGCTACCGACGTGAATTGGCCTGCCTGGAGGGAACAGACAGGCCAGCATTGATTGCCGGATGGCGCTTATGCACGTCGGAACGATTGTTGCGTCCCCGGTAGTGGTATCGGAAGCATTCTGTTAGTTTTTCCGCACCCGAAACAGGCAGACCACCTCCCCCATGCTCTACCGTTCGCTCGTTCGATTCATGAGTCTGGTTGCACGTACGTTTTACAGGCGGATCGAGGTGGTGGGCCTGGAGAATGTCCCGGCGAACGGTGCCGTGATTCTTGCCGGGAATCACCCCAACGCGTTGATCGACGGGCTGCTGCTGATGTGCCATGCGGGCCGCACGCCGGTGCACTTTCTCGGCAATGCAAAACTCTGGAGAATCCCTCTGCTCGCCCGGCTGCTGGATGCCCTCGGCGCCGTGCCCGTGATGCGCCGCGAGGACCACGGCGCCAACGCGGATAATCGGCAAGCCTTCGATCGCGTTGATGACGTCCTGGCGCGCGGAGGCTGCGTGGCGATTTTCCCGGAGGGTATCAGCCACACCGACAGCCAGCTTTCGCGGCTCAAGACCGGCACGGCCAGAATGGCCTTGCGCGCCGCCGCACGCCGGGAGGCCGAGGTCGCGATCGTTCCCTTCGGCCTGACCTATCTGGAGCGTCACCGATTCCGAAGCCAGGTCCTGCTGCACTTCGGAACGCCGATGCATATGGACGAAAGGCGTCTGGCGGCTTACGGGAACGACAAGGTAGGCGCGGTGCGACTGCTCACCGAGAAACTGCGGGAGCGACTTGCCCGCGTCACCCTGAACGCACCGGACTGGGCCACGCTGAGGTTCATTCACGCCGCGCGGCGTCTGTACAAGCCGATGGCGGCCAGACTCACGCCTTCGATCTACGTCGACCTCAGCCGCCGCTTCGTTGAGCACTACACGCGGTTCGCCGGAGAGCCGGACATTCAGCGGCTGCGCGCGGAGATCGAGGCCTACCAGACCCGGTTGGAACTCCTGGGATTGAAGGACCATCAGCTCGTCCACCCTGTCAGTGCGGGCATCGCCATGACGAGAATCATCTGGCGCTCTGCCCTGGTGATCCTGCTTTTGCCGTTCGCACTGCCGGGGGCGATCGTCGTACTGCCGATCGCCTGGCTCGCCACGACGGTAAGCTCGTGGTACAGCTACGACGTGGACGACATCGCCACCCTGAAAGTCACGACGGCGGTACCGATTCTGCTGGCCGCCTATACGCTCGTGACGGTCTGGGTCGGGTTGGCTTTCGGATGGGTCTGGGCGATTCTGGCGGTGCTCCTGGTCCCGGTCAGTCTGTTCGCAACGCTGTTCGTGCTGGAAAAGCAGGCCCAGCTACTGGTCTCGATACGCAGTGTCTTTCGGCTCGCATGGCTACGTGCCGATATCGAAGCGCTGGCCGACGAGAGGACGGAACTGGTGAGCGCAGTACGAACCGCCGTCGACCGCTACGCAGACCCCCGCATCCGGCGCATTTTCGACGCGTCGGATTTCGGCTCTCTGTAGACTGTACCTGATTTGAAAGCGGCCTATACATTCACACAAGGGACTGCGCGCCAGGAGACCATTCGGTCGGTAGCCAGGTCGACGGCTTCAACCAATCCCTTGAAGCCGCACACACTCGGGCCGGATCCGAGTGTGTGCGGATCAAGTAGAACGGGACCTACCGGGATTGCCTGTAGATTCGCTCGAATCTTCGTTCGGAAATTCTCCAACCCTCATCCGTTCGCTCGTAATTGTCGAAGTACTTTCCCTGCGTCACGAAGCCGGCTATTTCAACAGGGTCGCCTTCGGCGTGATCCTCCCCCGGAATCGCGCCATAGACCGTCGCGTAATGAATACCCGTGGCGTTGTTCTCATCGATTACCGTGATCTCGCTCGTGGACATCATGTGCATACCGATGCTTGCCTGATTCGCGCCCTCGACGCGCGCCTGCAGCACGTCACGCCCGGTATACGGTTGACCGCCGATGATGAGCGTGCCGTTTTCGGTAAACGTATTGGCGTAAGCGACCGCATCCAGGTTGTCTCGTGACATCGCATACGTGTCAACGAGCTGCTTGATCTCCGCCTTGATGAGCCACTCGTCCTGTTCGCTCAAATCCGCTGCCTGAGCGCTTGACAGCCCAAGTAGCAGTCCCGGAATCACCCAGCTCCAGCATCTGATCAATTTCATTTACATTTCCTCCAGTTAGCGTTAGCGAATAAAGCGACCCGCCGCTTCCGGGTCGCAGTTGTGGCGGAACATTTCCTCGTGGGGCGAGTAAACCAGTTCTCTGCTGTGTACGAGCGGTTCTGCGATGTACTCGGGGTCTTCCAGCATGAATTCCGCGCCCATGCGCGTGCCATTCTCGATCAGCCGGTAGCGCTCGATGACGTGCTTGTGCGGTCCCGAGGGAACGCCGATCTGGTACGGGGAGCGATGATCCGTGAAGTTCGCCGTGTCGATGATGAGGGTGTCGTCTTCCCACCAGCCGATCGAGTGGCCCGTGGCAAAGCGCTCGTCGGCGCCGGGATGCTCTCGGCCATCCAGATAGATTGTTCGCTCTTCGTCGAAGTATTCGGACCGGATGAACAGAATCTCGCGGTCTTCGTCGAGCTCGAATTCCAGCAGGTAACCCGCGCTGGAGACGAACGCAGACGGTGTGGGACGGCCGATGCAGGTCGACTCGGGGTTCTCGGCGGACAGCGGGTCGTACGCAGCCTGGGCCGCCAGGCCCTGTTCGGTCAACTTAAGCTGGGCGTGGAAAAAACCGTCGAATCCGCCCGGATAGGAGATGAGCATGGATCGGTCCGCCCGCCATTTGCCTGTCAGGGTCGTAGCCGCTGTGTCGACCGGTCCATCCGGCGCTCCGGCGGCGGGGGTCAGCCCCAGCCCTCCCTCTTTTTCGATGGACTCCAGCAAACCGTAAGGCCGACCATCCTCTGCGGGGTGGAGACGAACCGCGACCTGATCGCCGGCTGTGAGGGTGTCCGCCCTCCAGCCTCGGCGCGACAGCCCGTTGACGCCGCCCATCTGCAGAGTCCACTCCATGCTCTCGCCGTTAGCGGCCGTGGTTTCCACAAGGACGTAAGCATGCGGGTTCCGGAAGGCGAACTCGGTAACGGACCCTTCGATGGCGACGATGGAATCCACATCCATTCCTGCATCGCTGTGATGGCCGGCCACGGGCATCGCCGCCAGGCAAACCGCCGCAAGTAACGCGTATCGTCTCATTGCCGATCTCCTCTGCGGGGGCATTCAATCAAGATTGACCCTCACTCTGGAATGGTCCGGCTGCAGGTCATAGCGAATGCGCCTGCCTTCTTCATCCAGAATCGTCAGGGATTGCTGAAACACGCCCTGGGGCGGGGTATCCGCCGTGACGGTTGCCTCCAGAATGTAGAGCCGGTCTGCGTGCCTGTAGATGCCGGCGTAGGTGCGGGTCTGGTCGGGGTTCGTGAGGAAGAGCTGATGCCCACCGATGAAGTCGACGTGGTGCCAGGCATCGTAGGTCACTTCGCCCTCGCGCAGTCGAAACTGCTGAGCGGCATAGGCAATCGCGCCCATCTGCGTGTAGAGCCAGAAATTGCCGGCTCCGGAAACATTGATCTCGTCCGCCAGTTGTTCATAGACATTCCTGGCATCGGAAAAGTCCACCACGGTGACCGAATAGTAGTTGTCGCCATCGTATGACTCATAGATGGTCGAGGGGAAGGTGCCACCGTATTCGGAAAGATAAGGCGCCTCGCTGATCTCGGGTTCGCTCGGGAAGTTGGCCGAAAAGAGCTGATCCGGATAGGCGAGATTGGTCCAGCCGGAGGCACCCTCAACGGCCGGATTCGACGCTCGGATTTCTATGTCGGTGATGAAGCAGCCGTTATCGCCGTCACGCGTCGGGGTGCACACGACCGAAAGGTGGTCTCCCTCTGCGATGGCATCCCATCCCGCTCTGCTGAAACTTCCGGTTCCCCCGCCTTCCAGCGCCCAGCGCTCGGTTTCGCCGTGCTCGTTTTCTACATCCATGAAGACCCACACATGCGGATTGGCGAAATGGAACTCCGTCACGACGCCCTGAAACTGAATTTCCCGGCCAATTTCGTAGTTGCCGTGGGAGTGATGTGCGAGCGTGGCGCCTGCGAAAGACAAGATTCCTGCAATAGCCGCAATTTCAATAATTTTCATCATCTCAACCTCCCTGAGGCGGTCCAAGGCGAAGGATTCTTGAGCCGCTGGCGTGTTCTATCAGCAGGAGTATGTCGCCTGCCGAGTCGACGGCCACATCCCGAATGCGGCCGATCCCGTCCACGAGCATCTCCCGTTCAACCGAACCGTCGTCGCCAATTGAGAAGCGAAAC
>JAJDWR010000062.1 GCA_022825505.1 Gammaproteobacteria bacterium
CGGACATTCACGCTGGCGTGTTTTCCACGTTCCAGTGGGTCGGTTACCCGCAGTCCGATCTGATGGTGACCACGGAGCGCTATATCCCGAACGGCGACCTCATGGAGGCCCGGATCACCCATTTCGACCCGGTCTTCTATCGAACGCCGTTCACGATCGTCATCACCTACGCGCGCACCCATCACCCGCTGCTGGAGTGGGGGTGCGTCCCGGAGAAAGCCTGCGCGGACCCGCGGGCGTGCGGCGTGGACGAGGGCGAAGAATAGGAGTTTTCGCAGCGGCCGCGCTGCAAAAACTCCCGGAGGACTGCTACGGCTCGATACCGAGCTGGCGCAACAACCAGGGTTGCACCACTTCGTCCCGAATTCGGCCGCCCGGCCAGTGCTCGGAACGGCCCATGTGACCGCCGACGGGGTTCACCCAGGCGGTCTTGGGATCGCCGTTTTTCATCATCAGGTAGAGGTCGCTGATGGGTTGTTGGGTGTCCTGCTCGCCGTTCACCAGCAGCATTGGCGCCGACGGCTGGTCGATGAGGCCCCGCTCCACCAGGGAGAGTCTGGGTCCGTAGGCGAAGAAGTCCTCCATGGTCTCCACGCCGTAAACGACGGATCGCGCGGGAAACAGATCGAAGAGGTATTCGAGGCTGAGTACCGCGTGCTCCTGCCATTCGGGCTGATAGTAATGATGGATGCCCACGCCGTGCACCGCAGCGCCGAGAATGCGGTCGCGTTCGGTGTAAGCCAGCACTGCAGCCCAGTACCCGCTCCAACTGCGGCCCTGCACGACCATTCGCGAGCCGTCGATCTCCGGACGCCCGGCCAGGTAGTCCAGCGCGGCTGAGAGCATGCGCTCGGCACCCACATCGATCAGGATCGGCGCCTGCCCGGTTCCGGGCATGTCGATGGCGGAGGCAGCGGCACCTGCCTCGATGTAGGCATCGCTCCCGGCCATGACGCCTTCCTTGCGGGAGTCCAGTCCGTTCATGCCAAAGACCAGCGGGGCCGGACGGACGCCGTCGGGCAGTCGCAGGTAGAGGACGATCTCGCTGTCCTCGAAGGGGATGGTTACCGTCTCCACCGGGGGGTCCAGCAAGCGGCCCCACTCATTGAACGCGACCAACCCCTGCTCGTAGGACTCGCGCTTACCGTCGGAGTGCTTCTCCGTCGGCCAGCGGCCCACGTCGAAGTAACGCCAGGCGTAGTAGAAGTTCTCGCGGGCCTCGTCCTCGGTGGTGGCCGCTCTTGCCCGCTCCAGGTACTCCTCGCCGATGGACGACCAGGCCGAAGCCCAAGTATCACGCTCCAGGTCGTGCAGCGCGGCCACCGCACGCTCCGCATCCTCCATCCTGACCACGCCGATCGGGCCTTCGCCGTGGAGCGCCCGGCGCAGCGTTTCTTCCTTCAGTTCGTCCAGGCCGCGCGGACCCCAACTCTGCGCCGATGCGAGATTCACCGCAACTAAAAGAGAAAATAATACAGTACTTTGTGTGTATTTATTCATGTCATTTGTCCAATATGGAACACTCAATCGATAAACGCCCCAAGCTCCACTTCCCTGACGCGGACTTCCAGCTTGAAGATCTTCAGCAGCACGGCCACGCGCATCCACATGCCGTTGCGCTCCTGGCGCCAATACATCGCCCTGGGATCCGCGTCCACAGCCGGGGCGATCTCCGGCCCACGGGGCAAGGGGTGCATGACGATGCTGTCGGGCTTGAGCAGCTTCATTTCTTCGGTGCCGATGCTGAACTGACCGGTATCCACCTGGTGGGATTCACCGTCCCGGTCCCACTCCGACTGCATGCGGGTCACGTAGAGCGCGTCAAGCTCCGGCAGGACGCTGGGCAGATTCTCGGTCTCCACGTACGGGATGCCGTGCGTCGCCAGGAAGGACTTGATGTCAGCCTCCATCGCGAACCGCTTGGGCGCGATGAAGACGAGGCGTACGTCGCGGTAGTTCTGCATCAGCATGGACAGCGACCTCACCGTGCGTCCGCGCTTGAGATCGCCCATCATGCCAATGACCTTGCCGTCGATGCCTCCCAGTTCGGAAAAGCTGCGGTCCAGGGTGTAGATGTCCAGCAGCGCCTGGGTCGGGTGCTGATCGCTGCCGCTGCCGCCGTTGATCACCGGCACCGGACGGGCGATGGAATCCATGAGGTCGGCTGCCGCCGCAGCGCGTCCCGGATGCCGGGACCGCATGATGATCACGTCCACGTAGGAGCTGAAGGTGCGGATCGCATCCTCGAAACTTTCCCCCTTTACCTCCGACGACGTGGACGGATCGCGGATCTCGCTGGTGCGCATGCCGAGGATGTGGCACGCATTGTTGAAGGACAGAAAGGTCCGGGTAGACGGTTGCGTGAAATAGAGCATCGCCCGCCGGTTGGGCGCCAGGTCCTGAAGGAATCTCGCCCCCGCGGGTGTCTTGGCAATGGACCGCACGCGGGTCGCGAGCGCGCACAGCTCGTCCAGGAGCTGGCGCTCGAAGACGCGCGGGTCGATGACGTGGAAGAGCGTCGTGAATTTCCTGGTCACGGCGTTAACGACGGCTCAGGCAGTGCTCACCTGCAAGGGCCCATGGGACTGCTCCCTTCCCGCCGCGGCGTTGACGATCATGTCCGTGACCACCGGCGTGCGATTGAAGTAGTGCCCGCCCAGCGCGTCGGAAATCGCGCAGATCAGCGCCGAAGCAGCCGCCCCCATCACCGGTTCGCCGGTGCCCTTGACGCCCACGGGATTGTTGAAGTCCGGCTGGTCCACCGCACCCCATTGCATGTGCGCCGGAACGTCCAGGTAGGACGGCGGTTTGGCCTGGTACAGGCCCACGTTGCCTGGCAGGCCGATCTGCGGGTCGTAGACGATGCGCTCCAGCGTCGCGAAACCCACTCCCATCACCGCACCGCCCTTGACCTGCGTCGCCAGGCCCTGCGGGTGAAGCACCGTGCCGCATTCCGCCACGCCGACATAGTCGAGAATCTCGTACTTGCCCGTTTCCAGGTCCAGTTCGATCTCCATGAAGCCCACCGCCAGCGCGGGCGCCATGCCCGGCAACTCCAGTTGATCGCGGGCTACGCCGATGAGACCCGAGCCGGCCAGGCCCGCCACTGCCCTCCTGGTGACGGAGTTCAGGTTTTCGGGCACTTCATGTCCGTCGAAGCGCCCGCCCAGCTCCACGGCCCGGCGCGCGGCCTCGGGATAGGTCAGCGCCATCGAAGGATCGCTGCGCAGGTACACCTTCTCCTCGCCGATGTCGTAGTCGGACGGGTCCCCGCCCAGATTCATGGCCGCGATTGCCTTGAGTTTCTCCATCGCATCCATGGCGGCAGCGTAGGTCGTGCGGGTCTGCGTGCCGCTGGTATTGCTGCCGTACTGACCGGAATTGTAGGGCAGGTACCGGTTCGTATCGCCGCGCTCCACCACGCAGTTCTCCCATCGGCACCCGAGAACTTCGGCCGCCACGCGCGATGTCGCGGTATGGGAATAGGTGCCCAGGTTTCCGACACCGGTGTGGATGTGCAGCCGGCCTTCCGGCGTGAGCCGTACCAGGCCGTCGTAACCCGCGAAGCTGCCGGCGTGGAATCCCTGGCCGATGGCCACGCCGCGCACCTTCGATCCGTTGCGCTGACCGCTCAGCGCACGTTTCTCCTGCCAGTTGAACGCCGCCGCGCCCTGTTCCAGCGCTTCCACCATGTAGGCGCTGGTGACCGGAATGCGGCGACCGTAGACGATCGAGTCGTGGCGAGGAGCATTGATCCTGCGAATGTCCAGCCGGTCGATTCCAAGCTCACCGGCCGCCTTGTCCAGTATCGGTTCCACGGCGGCGGCAATCTGGTTCTGGCCTGGACCGCGCTGGGGGCCGCGGGGAATGGTGTTGGTGTGAACGGGGACGCCCCGCGACCGCATCGCCACCGGCGTCAGGACCACCGAGACATGTTCCGCAGCGGAGCGAAAATCGAAAAACCCTTCAGTGGGCCCACCGTCCTGCACCACGCGCAGGTCCGCGGCAAGCACGCGCCCCTGCTCATTGAAACCGAGCCTGATGCGACCCTGGAACCCGCCCCGGGCAATCCCCAGAAAGTACTCTTCGGCGCGGCTCATGCGCATCATCACGGGCCGGCCTATCTTGCGCGACAGCAGCGCCGGGATCGCCATCAACGGATAGGCATGGCCCTTGGAACCGAATCCGCCGCCGCAATATTCCGCGACCAGCCGAATGTCCTCTTCCGGAACGTCCATCAGGCGCGCCAGTTCATGCAGGATGAACGACTGGCTCTGAGAGGAGGCAAACAGGTGACAGCGCCCATCCTCCCAGTAGGCCATGTTGGTACGCGGTTCCATGGAGTGGTGGGAGTTGCCCGCGGTCACAAAGGTTTCGTCCAGCACCAGTGCGGCGTCGCTGAACCCGGCTTCGAGATCGCCGTAGGACCATTCCTCGAAGACTTCCTCGCCGATGGGCAGGCTGCCTTCCGGTTCGGCGGCGAAATCCGCCGCGGTCCACTTGATGGTGCGCACCGGCACGCCGCGGGTCGCCGAATTGCCGTCGCTGCGGGCGTTGGGGCTGCCAGGGTACAGGCTGTCTAGGGGATCGACGAGGAAATCCAGCGGTTCGATGTCCACTTCGATGGCATCTATAGCGTCCATGGCCGTGGTTTCGTCCACCGCCGCCACGGCCAGTATGGGTTCACCGACGAACTTCGGCTCGTTGCTCAGGATCGGGTTCATGGGATGCGACGGCACTTCGTCTGCCGTCAGCACACCGAGTACGCCCGGCATCGCCTCCGCCCGGCCGGTATCGATGCGGATGACCCGTCCATGGGGAACGGGGCTCGGGTAAAGACGGCAAAAGACCATGCCGTCGACGCGAAAATCCTCCGCGTACTTCGCCCTGCCGGTTACCTTCGGTTCCACATCGGCAGGCAAGAAGTCCTTGCCGAGCAATTCATAGGCCATGGATTTTCCCCTGCGTTCGGATTATTCGTCGGGAATTCTCACAAGCATGCAAGAACGATCCCGGAGTGTCGAGTCCCTGGGATACATTCCGGATTTCGCGTCCGGGGATGAAGCGACTGCCGGAACATCGCCTACTGGAAATAGATCTCGTCGTAGCTCAGCAGGAACTGGTCCATGAACTCCTCGTCGTTGCGCTGTTCTTCCGTCAACTGTCCGACAGCCTCGAAGAAATGATCCCAACCTCCGGGCGTGTAGATCACGATGAACTTGCTGTCGGGTTCCAGCGCCGTCCAGGCGTGGACCGTACCCCGGGGCGTAAACACGATGGTGTCCTCGGTGACGGTATGCCGCACGTTCTCGTCACCATTGACGACGGAGTAGCTGCCCCGAATCACGTAGAAGGCTTCATCGTGCCAGTCGTGCTTGTGCAGCCCGACCGACGTCTGGTCGGCGAACGTGTCGGAGAAGACCGTGTACTGGCCCGCGGTATCCTCGGTGCGCAACAGGATCTTGATGGTTTCCCCGTCCTCGTTGGTGACGCCTTCGATCTCCTTGGCGTCCACGATGAGCGGTTCCATGCCCATGTAGTCGTGGGCGCCGGCGGCGGTCCAGGCTGCGGCCAGGGCAAAGGCGAGCAAAATGCGAATTTTCATGGTCTTCTCCCTTGGGAATCGTAATGCACAAGTTTATCGCGCCGGCCAATTCGTTGCTCGCCCGAATCTGCATTCGCCACGACCTGGTCATGCTGTCAACCGACCGCGATTTCAGGCATATCGCCGATTGGACGCCGCTAAAGCTGTGGTGTGCTCGTTAGCAGCGGACCAGCCGCCCGATCACTACCGGCGAGGAACCCTGGCTCCCGGCTTCCCTTCGATAGTGTCCGTGATCAGTTGGGCGAGAAACGCGGCGAAGTGCTCGATATTGCCTTCAACGCTCGCAGCTTCGAGCGCCGCCATGTAATCGTTGCGGCGCTCGACCGGGATCACGGTCCACGGATAGCCGCCCGATGCCAGCATCACGTTCATCAGGAAGCGGCCCATGCGCCCGTTGCCGTCCAGGTACGGGTGGATGTAGACGAAGACGAAATGTCCCAGCACAACCCTGACGGCGGACTCAGGCTCGTCGGCGAGCAGTTCGAAGAGCAGCGGCATCGTGTCGCGCACCGCTTCTCGGGGCGGCGGTGTGTGCATCGAACGGCGGATAAAGACCGGGGCGTTCCGGTAACCGGCGAGATCGGTTGCGGTGACGATGCCGGCCTCGACGCCCGGGCCCCACAACGCGCGATACCAGTCACCATGGTCGTCTCCCGCCACGGCGCCGGCATTTTCGCCTTTGAGCACCTTTGCGACGCTCTGGCTGACGCTCAGGAACGCGTCGTAATAGCCGCGCGCGGCGAGCGCGTTGCGCTTTTCCCGGTCCTGTTCATCCTTGTCGGGATTCCAGTCGCCGGAGCGCACACGTTCGATCAGCTCTGCACTGACTCGGTAGCCTTCGATCGACAGCGAGTGGTAGGCGTCGGTCACATAGACTTCCTCTACGCGCTTCATGTAGGCGGCGATATCCGAGGGAAGGCCCGGCGCTGCCGGGAATATCTCGATGACCGGTTCGCGCATCGCCTCCCACATGATCCGCAGACGACTCGCGTAGGGCGAGGACTCGCGCGTCGGCAGGGTCAACGCGGGCTTTTGCGAGAACGGGTCCCTCTCGCGAACGTCATAGCCGACATGCTTCATCGTCTTGACGATCTCATCGGCAATCTTCTCGCGCCCGATATTGCGGAACGCGCCGGCGAGACGGCCGGCCACCGTACTGTGCCCTCCTTCCAGCAGCACGGAGAGCACATCCGAGGCATCGCGGACCATCGCGAGGGCCGCTCTCGCATCGGTCGCCCTTTGCTCAAAGTATCCTGCGCCGCAGGCGACCAGCGCCGACGGCAGGGAAAACAGCCGCAGGCCGTCCATGGCCACGACGGTCTTCTGGTCGGGCAACGCGTAACGGACATCGAACAGCGATGTGCCATGCGGCAGTCTTGTTGGCTTGTTGCCGCCCTGCGGCGTGTGGACGAGGAGCTGCTGCGGCACCGTGCGGTTGCCGACATGCAGCGCCAGCGAGCGATCGGGTGACAGGCACCACCGATCGCCGAAGCGGTGCTCAAGATAGGCGGCGCAGAAATCCCAATAGGAGGTGTACCAGGCCGTGCTGTCCCCGGCGCTCCGGTCGGGCCGGGCCGGGATATACCAGCCCTTCATGACCTCCTGCAGGAAGCCGTTGCGGACAAGGCGTTCGCGGTGGGCGCGGCTGAGATCGGCCGAGCGGATCGCGGTAGCGCCCTCGTTCTGAAGAGCTTTCAGAACTTGGAGAGAATCCGCCAGTTTTTCCGATGGGGTCGCCATAGTCGGTGCTTTCTACAGGATTTTCACTGTGCCTATTACAGGGAATTGTGTCGTGCGCATCATAGGCTATGATGTTGTATCACTTATAGGGTATTGTGTCGAGCGAAAAATAGGTTATTCTGTCGTGGAACGGGCCAGCGCTTCGTCAAGGGCGCCCGGGTGCGGTCGCTGCTCGAGTGGCTCGATGCACTCTGACCTATACTTGAGTGGCAGCTTCCGGCCCCGTACCGCCATCCAGCAGTTTTCCAGAATCAGCAACAAGAATCATGAAACTCTCCGCCGTCACCGTAGTACTGCTCTTGGCACAGCTGTCGATTGGTTGGGCAGAGACGATAGTCATTCCGCGTGAGGATGGGTCCGATCTCAGCCTATTGCTTGAGGTGCCTTCCGGTGAATCCGGATTTCCGATTGTTCTCTTTATCGACGGATCTGGCTGTGGCGGCGCCGAACGAGACGAGTTCAGGGCATTTGCGCGGCTGCCGGAATGGCTGGACGGATCCGTCGCCACTCTTGTTGTCGAGAAGCCAGGCGTCGAGGCGACTGCCGATGGTAGTCAGTGCTCGGAAATCTTCGCAAAGTACTATTCCGTAGATCGGCGCGTATTTGACCACTTACGGGCGTTTCAATACCTGCGGCGCCACGCGCCCCGGTGGAACGGTGAAGTCTATCTGTTGGGCTGGTCCGAGGGTGCCTTGATCGGTGTATCCGTTTCTGCGTACACACCGGAAGTCAAGAGAGCGGTGTTTGGCGGATTGGGTGGCGGTATATCGATGGCGCGGCAATTCGAAGACTACATGATCTGCAGCCCGAATCGCACGGAATCTCGTGAAGACTGCATTGGCAATCTGCGTGCACAATTCGACGAGATTCGAAGTAACCCTACACCGGACGAGACCTGGCTGGGTGCCGACAACAGCTATAGAGTCTGGGCAACACGACTCGATGTGGTGGAGTTCAACCTGATCAGCGACTTTGGTATTCCCATTCTCATAGTGCACGGGTCCGAGGATCGCGACAGCATCCCGGTCGAGGCTGCTCGCGAACTGGTCCGGCTTCTGGAAACCGAAGGGGAGGTTGACTTCGAGTATTGGGAAGTCCCGGAAATGGGCCACGCCCCGTATTCGCTGGACGAGGAACGGAGCGAGCTACTCCGTCTCGCCATGCTCAATTGGCTGTTCGAGCGAGATCCAGGCCCTGGAGGCCCGCCAGGTTTCGGTGGTCAATTGGAGTAACTGCGCACGACTGCCGCATTTACATGACCACCCGAACGTTCAGAACGTCCGCGCCAGGCTCACCATCAATCCGGATTGGCTCGTGCCGACAACGGTAGGTACGGTCACGCGGACATCGTCGAACGGCGTGACCCAGCCTTCGTCATCGTACTCCGTGTGACGCAATTCGATCCGCACCGCGACGCGCTGCCGAACCCGCCGCTCCAGTCCGATGCCGAACGTTGTTCCCCGGAAATCCAGGTTTCGGCTGTCCGTACCGGACACGAAGTTCGGCGTATCCACAGCCGACGAACACGGCGACGGCGAGAGGCACCCGTTGAAACGGGTCGAGAACGTGCCACTGGTACCGCGCATTCCGACAAGCCCGTAGACGCTCGCGTCCCACTCGCGTAATGGACCCGCCGCCACACCCAGCCTGACCGAAACACCGTAGTTTCGGTCGCTGTCGTACGACCAGCGGTCCGGCCAGCTCTCCCCCAGTTGATTCCGGCCCGCCGATTCGCCTATCCCCGAAAACTGGCTCTCGACCGCCTCGTTATCGAACGCCACATCCAGTTCCACGGAAAGGTACAGCGTGTTGTCGACGACCGGATGCCGGTATCCGGCGAGCAGGCCCGGACCGTACGCCGTGAGCTTGCCGGAGTCCCGGTCGTGCAACAGCCGGCCCCGGCGCGGTTCCGGAACGAGCGTGTCCGGCGCCCGTGTGTCGACGCGCTTGTCAACGGAAGCGGTGTGTTGGCTGGCGAGCCCGGTGACGCCGGCGTAAATGCGCTGATCCTGCGCCAGCGCCCTCCCCGCCGGCGCCGACGCGCCAAGGGCAAATACGATCGCGGCAACCGCCAACCCCGGGAGGGGCGGACCGCATCGCCAATTGCTGAAACCGCGTTGTTTGTGTCCGTTCACTGCTGGCGGATTGTAGCGGTTCGACAGGAGGTTCGCATTGCGGAGTCGACGCCCTCGGGACTCCATGCCGGATGTAGGATAGGGCGTTGGATGGGTACCGCGCCCACGAGGACCTGCAACCATGAAGATACTCGGCTTTTCGCTCGCCGGTCTGCTCGCCATCGCTGCGGGCATATACGTCGCCTTCTTTTTTAATCCCCAGACCCCGGAGCAGGAAGAGATCAACGCGGTGTGGGATCAGTTTGGCGAGGACATTGCGGCGCTCGGCGAGCTTGTTCGCGGTGCTCCCTTCAATCAGGACGAACAGACCGCAGCGGAGGGGTACCGGCACCTGGCGCGCTATCTGGCGACATTCCTGGCCTATCACACCGACCTCGCCGACCCCGACTATCCGCAGTTCATGCGGTTTCCCAATGCCGTGGCGCGCGTCGGCTGGGACAATCCGGACAACCCCTATCTGTCATTCGCCGTCCGCGGCGATCATTTGTATCGGCTGCGCGGCAACGTCAGTTCCTTCGATCTCGTCACGATCAATGTGTACAGCGGCCTGTTGGGCCATACGCCGATTTCGGACATTCGTCACGTATCGGGCATGGTTTCCGACGACCTGATCGTCGACGAGAACGGCGATTTCGTGCTGACGCTCAGCGCCGAACCCGTTGACGGCAACTGGCTCGCACTGGAACCGGACGCCTACTTCGTCATCGTCCGGCGCCTTGTTTCGGACTGGGAGCAGACCGACGAGGGACTCTGGGAAGTGCTCAACCTGACGACGCTCGGTCAGGGCGCTCCGCGTCCGGCGCCGGATACCGTCGCCCGACAACTTGTCGATGCCGCGGCGCAGGTCAGGAACCTGCGGGAACTGCTGACGATCGCCCATCGAATCACGTTTCAGCTTACGCTGAGCCCCAACGAGATCTCGGAGCCCGCCGTAACCGACCCGAATATCCCCATGGCCGATCCGTTCCAGGCAGCCTCGCGGGGCTATTTCAGCTTGGACGAGGACGAGGCCCTGCTGATCGAGGCACCCGTCGCGGCGTGTCGATACACCAACATCCAACTCGCCAATCCTTGGATGGAGTCACTGGACTACGCCAGCCACCAGTCGAGCCTGAATCACGCGACCACCCATGCGGATGAGGACGACCGCGTGCGCTACGTGATCAGCCAGCGGGACCCGGGCGTACAGAACTGGCTGGACACCGCGGGCCTTCCCGAAGGCTCCTTCCTGGCCCGATGGACTTACTGCGACGAATACCCGTCCGACATTTCGTCCCGCGTGATCAGATTGGACGATCTCGATGACCATGTGCCCGCCGACACGCCGAGGGTGACGCCAGAGGAGCGTGCGCGGGTCATCGCAGCACGCCAGGCCGCCATAAGCAGGCGGTATGCCGGCGGGTCCTGACCTGCCACGGGCACCCCTTGCGTCCTGTCATTGCGACCGGCGACGAGGCACCAGCGGGCACACCTTACTCGCGGCCGGCGAGCGCCGCGTCGACTTCAGTCTTCGGTATGAGCGATCCGGGCTCGAAGCGCGGGCGGTCGGGCTCGACCTCGGACAGTGGCAAAGCCTCGCGGACCGAATTGAGACTGCGGGCAGCCAGCGCCTGGTACTCACGCGTGCCCCTGGTCTTCCACGCCACTTCGTGATCCTCAAGCGTGCGAAGAACCCGCGCGGGACTACCAACGACCAAACTGCGCGGCGGACACTCGAACTCGGACTTGACGAAAGCCGTGGCGCCGACCAGGGATTCCTCCCCGATCAAGACATTGTCCATGACGACCGCGTTCATGCCGATCAGTGCATTTCGACCGATTCTGCAACCGCGCAGAACCGCTCCATGACCGATGTGGCCGTTGGACTCCACCGTGCAATCCCTGCCGGGAAAACAGTGCATGACGCACGTGTCCTGCACGTTGCAACCGTCCCCGATCATGATTCGGCCGAAGTCGCCTCGAAGCACGGCGTTGGGTCCGATAAAGCAATTCCTGCCGATGATCACGTCCCCGATCAATACGGCGGTGGGATGAACCCAGGACGACGGATCAACGACCGGCACAAGGTTTTCGAAAGCGTAGCAAGGCATCGCGACTCCAGCCCTCGGCGACTTCGGAAACGGGAATTATAGGTCCCGGACAATCGTCTTCGAGAACATTTGAAGCGGCGTGAACAGTGCGAACCGTGGACAAACCGGCTTGTCCACTGTACAAGTTTCGTATTCCCAGCGGTGACCGGTGCATGCTGGCATGCGACGGTGCCGGGGCCGATGAAGGATTCACATGCGCCAAGATCGTTCAGCCGACTCCTGGGCATCGCTGTATGCAGACCACGCAGCGGCATGGGAGCAGCGCTTCGCCGATGCGTGCGCCGCCTGCGGCATTGACGGAGCGGTCGTATTTTCGGGCTCGGTGAAGTATCGCCACCGGGACGATCTCCAATACCCCTTCTTTGCGGAGCCCTACTTCAGGGTCTGGGTGCCGTACGCCTATCCGGGATCGGCGGTGAGGATCGTTCCGGGTGAGAAACCGCTGCTGGTTTACCAACGAGATGAAGACTTCTGGCACATGCCGGCGCCCGAACCCGAAGGGGTCTGGACCGACCGTTTCGAAATCCGCTGCGTCTCCATCGGGAAAGCTCTGTTGCGGGAACTGAACGGCGTTTCCCATCTGGCCGGCATCGGCGAGGATGCCGGCGAAGAAATGGGGTTCGCAAGCGTCAACGACCCGGCGCTGCTGTCGCACCTGGACTATACCCGCGCCTTCAAGACACCGTACGAGGTGGCATGCATGGAGGAGGCGAGCCGTATCGGGGCCCTTGGCCACGCGGCCACGCAGCGCGCGCTGGCCGAAGCGCCGTCGGAGTTCGAACTCAACGAAATCTATTGCCGCGCCTCGGGGCAACGCGAATCGGCGCTGCCATACCAGAACATCGTGGCCTTGAACGAACACGCCGGGATCCTTCACTACCAGAATCTGGACCGGCAGCCTCCGGCGCAGTTTTGCACGTTCCTGCTGGATGCCGGCGGCGACTTCAACGGCTATGCGTCGGATATCACCCGAACCCGGGCGTCGCCTGGAGACCCGTTCGCCGACCTGATCGATTCCCTGGATGCCATGCAGCAGCAGCTATGCGCCGAGGCATGCCCGGGCACGGACTATGTCTCCCTGAATGACCGGGCGCACCAGTTGCTGGCCGAGGTGCTGGTGGCGCATGGAATCGCCCGCTGCTCTGCCGATGAGTGCTACCAACGGGGCATCACGCGAGTCTTTCTGCCGCACGGGCTCGGCCACCTGCTGGGCTTGCAGGTACACGACGCAGGTGGCCGCCTGGAAGGACCCGGCGGAGCCGAGCGCCCTCCCCCCTCCGAACATCCCTTCCTGCGCCTGACCCGGACGCTTGAGCCGGGCTTCGTGGTGACCATCGAGCCGGGCCTCTACTTTATCCCCGCGCTGCTCGAGGACCTCAGGCAGAGCGCTGCGGGCAGGTCGGTGGACTGGGACCGCGTGGCGCGGTGGCTGCCGTACGGGGGGATACGGGTCGAGGACGACGTGCTCGTGACCGAAACCGGGAGCCGAAATCTGACGCGTCCCGCCCTGAAAAGCTGCGGACTCGCCTGAATCCCGGGTACGGCGCGGCCTGGGTCTGCACGACACAGCCGCAGGCATCAGGACGCTCAGCAGCTTTCGCAAACGGTGCGCTGAATTTCCGCTGCCAGGCGCAGGCTGAGCGCGGCTATCGTCAATGTAGGGTTGGCGGTGGCCGACGTTGGAAACACGCCTGACCCAAGCAGGAACAGGTTCGGGTGGTCGTGACTGCGGCAATGTCGGTCGACGACCGAAGAACCGGGGTCGTCGCCCATCCTGCAGGTTCCGATGATGTGGCCGGCGCCCTGAAACTCCCGGTGATGCTGGACCTGCGTCGCATTCAAACGGGAAAAGATGTCGTCATGGACCTGCCGCGCGGCAGCCAGTCCACGCGCGCAATAGTCATCCACGCGGTACCGGATTTGCGGCAACGGCACACCGTATGGGTCCCGCGCGTGCGGATCGGGCAGAACGCGATTGGCGGGATCCGGCAATTGCTCCATCAACGCCGCCAATTGCACGTGCCGTGAGGCCTGTTCGCGCAACTCGCGGCGCAGGGCCTGGCCTCTCAGTCCCTGACTCACCAGGTCCCCGGCCAGCGAAATGGGCGCGCCCGTCGGCCATGACCAGCCGTCGTTGCCGATATGGATGCGGAAAGCCGCGCGGTCGCTCCGGAACGGACCGTCGCGCAGGTTTTCGATGCCCGATGTGGAAATCGGCCCCCGATACGGCCAGACGGGCTCCGCCGACAGCGCCCAGCTCAACTGAACCGGGTGATCCATCAGGTTTCTGCCGACCTGGCCCGAACTGTTGGCGACGCCGTCGGGCACGGCTTCCGAGCGCGAGTTGAGGAGCAGGCGGGGCGTTTCGATCGCGTGCGCAGCGATGGCGAAAACCCGCCCCCGGACCCGTCCGCCGCTGCCATCCGGGCGTTTGTAGCGGATGGCTGAGACTTCTCGATTCGGCCCCACCTCGACAAACGTTGCGGTGGTCTCTTCGTACAGGGCCAGGCCCTTGCGTTGCGCCCTGTCCACATGCACGGTGGCGTCGTACTTGGCTTGAACAGGGCAGATGGGAATGCAGCTCGCACTCCCGCAGCACGGCGGCCGCCCTTCGTGGACGACGGAATTGCGAGCCTGGGGCGTTGCCCGCACCCGGTAGTCCGTACCCTCGAGTGCTCGGGTTATCACACGGTCAAGCCAGGTCTGCGAAATGGCAGGCATGGGAAAACCGCCCGATCTCGGAGAGCCCAGGTCCTCGCCCGAATCCCCTGCCACGCCCAGCTCCGCTTCGGCCTGCTGGTAGAAGGGTTCGAGTTCGCCGTATTGGACCGGCCAGTCGACGCCTTGCCCGTACCGGCTGCGCAGGCGAAAGTCCGAAGGCAGGTGGCGCAAGCAGGTGCCGAGCCAGTGCCATGTGGTGCCCCCAACGACCTTCAGATACGTACTCTTGAAGGTGTCCGGACCCGACTGGCGGTACCAGTGATCCGGATCGTGACTGAGCGGAAAGTCCGCGGCCGGCGTCGGCGGATAGGGGCTCTCCGGGGTCTTGATCAGCGCCTCGTGAAACCGCAGCAGCGCCGCACTCCGGTCCACACGCCGCCCCGCTTCCAGCATGGCCACATCGATTCCGGCGCCGGCGAGGCGGTCCGCCAGCAGCGCGCCGGCAACGCCGGAGCCCACGACGATTACGTCGGCCTGGATATCCATGGCTGTGGCTCCGCCGGTCAAGCGCCGGGCGGCAGGCTCCAGTGACCCGGAATGCCGCCGCAAACGCCCTGAGGGCGGGCAAAATCCAGAGCCTGCCAGATGAGCGCATCCACGTACGTTGCGACAACCTCGGTCCGAGCACGCGTGATGCCGTTGTCCGGGTCGCCTGGTTGAACCGGGTGAATGCCGGAATACAAGGCGACAATCAGGTCCCGGGTCAACGCATCGTCAATGATTTCGGCTTCCTCCGCCAGCAACCGCGCAAATTCGGCGCTGCGGCCCGTCGCGAGGAATGCCCGCACCAAATTCCCGGCCATCGCCGGGTCAATTGCGGTTGCCGGGACCCCGGTCAGTTCAGCGCCGATGTAGATCAGGCGATCCGTCCGGGCGGCGATCGGCACGGCAGCGCAGCCCGCGAGCCTCAGCGCAACTGCGCTCAGCAGGCACCGCTGCACAAAGCCGCGGCGAGTCAGCAGCCGGGCGGGACCGCGCATCGTGCTGTTGTTCGGTTCCACTGCGTATCCGGGTTCCTGGCAATGAGGCTGGCGCTACCTGGTTGCGCCCCACCGGTACTCGAGCCGGGCGTAACCGTACAGGCCGTTGGTGTCGAACGGTGCGCGCGAACTGAAGACATTGCCGATGGCGGTTGGATTGGGGTTTCGTCCCGGTTCATTGTTCAGTGCATTGCGTGCTCCGACGGTCAGGCGGCTCGACGCGTTCAGCCGCATCGCCGCTTCAAGATCGACCAGCGTGAAGCCATCATAGGTCCAGTCGTCGCGTGCGTCGTACCATTTGTCGAAGTAGCTTAGCCGCGCCAAAAGATCGAAGCGACCCACGGTGTGATCGATGCTCAGGTTCCAGCGAGTATCCGGCAACGCCTCCTCGATCTCCCGGATACGCCGGTTGTCCAGCAAATCCGGGTTCCATGCCACCACCTCGGTCTCGGTCAGGTTGAACGCCAGCGCCAGTCTCGTGCGGCCTCCGAACACTCCGGGCCGCCAACCCGCGACCAGGTCAAGCCCCTGCGTGCGGGTCTTGAAATCGTTCGCAAAGAAGCGAAAGTTCGCGAGATTCGCGGCGCTGGTGATGCCTTCGGACAGCAATTGCTCCACCTCGGCCGGCCGCAGCGCGAATAGCTGCGTCACGCCAAGCCGGTCCTCGAGATCGATGCGGAACATGTCGGCGGTCAGGGTCAGGGAACCCCGCTCCAGCACCGTGCCGACGGCCACATTGAGCGATTTTTCCGCTTCCAGTTGCTTGCCGCCGCGCAGCGCGGCGACCCGGGAAGTAGACGGAATGGTGCCGTTATTGACCAGGTCCATCAGTTCCGGCGCCCACTGCGTGGAGACGTTGAACGCGTTCTGTTGTCCGGGCGTCGGCGCGCGGAAGCCGGTGCTGATGCTGCCCCGGAAGGCAAGGTTCCCGGACACCTCGATCCGCCCTGCCAGCTTGCCGTTCAGCGCCGCACCGAAATCCTCGTAGTCCTCGAACCTGAGTGCCGCTGCCAGCCCCCAGGTTCCGTCCCCGGGCCCGTACTCCACATCTGCGTACACCGCGGCGTTCGCCCGATTCCACTCCCCGGCCGCGATCGGGCTGAACCCGGGAAAGCCATTGGAACCGGCGCTGAAACCCTGGGCCGCATAGGGGCCTATCCGCCATGACGGCTCATCTCCCAGCCCGATCCTGAACCCCTCGTTGCGCCATTCGAGCCCGCCCGCCACGTGGAGGCGGCTGCCGAAGCTCCGGGAAACATCAAGATTGGCATTGATGTCCTGCTGGCGGTACAGGCCCGGATCGAACAGGGTCGGCGTGTCCAGGCCCAGGGACGCATTCACGCTGTCGTGCAGGAAAAAGTCGATCCCATTGGTACCCAGGCTCAGACTGAAATCCCAGAACGTTCCGGAAGCGGTGACGCCGCGTACGCCGCCGACCAGGGAGGCATCCCTTCGATCGCCGCCGAAGGCCGGCTGGAAACCGCCCGGAAAGAGTTCCTGAAACGTGAAGCAATTCGGATTGCCGAGGACCTGGCCGAGCGCGCCGGGGTTTGGCAAACCGTTCGCCACGGTCACGATCGGGCAACCGGCGGACCCGTCGGCGATGCCGTCGGCGGCGTCCAGCGTGTCGCCCACCAGCAGCGTCGCGCCGCCGTCTGCGCTAAACACGGCGCTTCGCGTATTCGGGTTGCGGAAGAAGAAATTGCGGCTTCCCACCCGGCGGCTGGCGTAATTCGCATGGCCGTAGGTGTCCATGTTGCCGCGCAGGGGTCGGCCGAAGTTCATCCAGAGCTTCAGGTCATCCTCCACCCTGGCGGCGCCCCAGCGCTGCGCCGGGTCGGCGACGTCGGTGTTGCCCGCGGCAATCAGCAGCGCGGCATCCGCCCGCTGTATCGCCCGGACAGTGGGCTCTGCGCCGCCGTACTCCATGCTCAGGTTCACGAACCCCCCGTTGCCCCATGGCAGGCCGATGTTGCCGGCGACGGTGGCCGATTCCCCGTCCCCGGCGCTGTAGGCGCCGGCCCGAATTTCCAGAGCGCCCCCGGAATCCGCGTCCTTGAGCAGAAAGTTCATGACACCGGCGATCGCGTCGGAGCCGTACTGCGCCGAGGCGCCGTCGCGCAGAACCTCCACCTGGCGCAACGCAATGGACGGTATGGACGACAGGTCCGGGCCCTGCGCCCCGTGGGAGACGCCGATGCGCGACCACAGGATGACGGCCCCGCGGTGACGGCGCTTGCCGTCGATCAGCACCAGCGTGTGATCCGGCGCCAGGCCGCGCAGATTGATCGGCCGCACCACCACCGCCGCATCGCCCGATGTGGCGCTGATATTGAACGACGGCACAACATTGCGCAGCAGCATGTCGAGTTCGGTGGAACCCTGCCGCGACAGGTCTTCGCCGGCGACCGCGTCGATCGGAACCAGCGAGTCGGTCACCGACCGCTGCCGCAGCCGGCTGCCCGTGACCACGATCTCTTCCTCGACCTCGAGCGCCGGATCGGCGGTCTGTCCAGGCGAGGTGACGGGTGGCCGTGCCGGTGGATTCGTCTCCCCAGGGTCCTGCTGACCCCAGGCGGGCATGGCAGCGATGACAATAAGGCACGATGCCGGGGCGGGAATCCGGACAAATCTTCGCGCGCTGGCAGCGGCGTGCATCTCCGTGGACTCTCGGCGAAAGTGTTCGCTCAGGCGCCCGGCGGCTCGGAACGCAAGATCGCGTCGAGGGCTTCATCCGCCGACTCGTAAATGTCGAGCATCCGATCGAACCCAACCACCTCGAACGTGCGCCGAACGGGCTCGGTAAGCCCAAACAACGCGAAGCGGCCCCCTTGCTCCGCGCTGCGCCGGGCGAACGTCAGAATTTCCCGCAATCCGGCCGAGTTGATGTACGTCATGCCCGTGCAGTCGAGCAGCACGGGTCCGGCCCACCGATCGCCGACCTCGGTGCTGATCCAATCGGAGAACACGTCGGTGCGCGGCAGCAGCACGCGCCCGAATACGGACACAACCATCACGCCCTCGCGCGCCCGGCTGGACACTTTCAAGACAGTACCCCTTCGTTACGGGCCGCTCACTCTACGCGGCAGCCCAACAGCCAGGAAAATTCCAATCGCCAGAGCCCTGACGTTTTCCCTGACCCTTGATACCAAGTTAGTAGGTACCGTTCGCCAATATCAACAATGTTTTCTTTCAGGCTCGATAAGTTTTTCCTATCCCCGGGGCCAACTTTCCACAAGCATGTAAAGCGAGCTCAGGATCACGATGATCGAGCCCGCCTGGATCCACAGGCAGTCGCTGCGCAACTCGCCGGTTGCAAACTCGAACCGGCTGTTGGTGACGCGCAGACGATGGCCTTCGCCACGCGCTAGAAGCGAACCCGCACTCCCGTTTCGATCGTGCGTCCCGGCTGGGGCGCCAGGTCCTTGACGACGGACGTGTGCAGCCGCTGCTCGTCGTCGGTGAGGTTGCGCCCGGCGAGGTACAGGTCGACCGTCGCGTCGCCCGGACGAAAACGCCAGGCGACTCGTGCGCGCAGGTCGTCATAACCGTCCGTCGGCAACTCGAATTCCGCGACGTCGTCCTGGGCGGAAGCCTGCACGTAGTCCACGTTGGCCCGCAGGCGGTCGCCCGTGAACTCCAGGGACAGACCGATCCGGTCGGGCGGAATGAGCGGCAGGTTGTCGTTGCCGGAGACGTCGAGTTTCGGCGACACCGTGTCGTAGAAAGCGCCGATTTCGAGGCGTCCGGCGCCCCATTCGGCCACGGTTACGCTGCCTTCCACCTCAAAGCCCGGCAACGTCGCGTCGGCCTGGGAGTAGCGGCGCACGTCAAAGCCGTCCCGCTCCTCACCCGTCGCGGCCTGGTAGATGAAGTCCGCGAAGGCCGTGTAGTAGAAGGTTCCCCGCACGGACCATCCGCCGCCACCGCCGTTGAGCGTCGCCGCCAGGTTGCGGGCCTGCTCCGTTTCGAGTTCGGGATCCCCGATCTCGTAGAGGCCCGTGCCGGGGTGCGGGCTGTCGGAGAAGAGTTCCTCGCCCACCGGAGCGCGGGATGAGTAGTCGGCCAGCACCGTGCCCTCCCAACCCTCGCCGAGCGGCACGATCAGACCGAGCGAAGCGCTGCTGCCGCTGAAGGCGCGGCTGGAACCGTGGGCTGGTGTGTGCTCGACCCGGTCGAAGCGCAGGCCCGCCTCCAGCCCGAGTTTGCCGAGAGAGCGCTCGCCGACCCAGAACAGGCCGGTCGACGACGTGTCGACGGGGGGCGTGAAGGCTTCTGCGCCTACAACGAAAAACTCGCGGTCGCCCAGTTGGGCGCCCAGGGAGCCGCGCCAACCGGCGACCGGACCGTGCGCCAGTTCGGCGCGCGCTTCCCAGGCCTTGTTCGTGAAGGCCACTCCCACCTCGCCGGCTTCGTTCTCCACGTGTTCGTAGTCGTTGATGCCGAGCCGGAGGTTCAGGTTTTCAAAGCCGCCGAACGGGTCGGCCATGCCAGCCTCCAGGTCGATGCGCGTCTGCTGCAGGATGAGGACGGGCGGGGCCTCGACACCTTCACCGTGATGGTCGTCGTGGTCCTCGTCGTGATCCTCGTCGTGATCGTCGTCGTGATCCTCGTCGTGGTCGTCGTCGTGGTCCTCATCGTGATCGTCGTCGTGCCCATGGGCATGGGTGTGGCCCGGGATGCCGTACTCGGAGTCCAGGCCGCTCACGGCGACGCCGAAGAAACCGCGCTCGCCGACGAAGGAGAGGCCGACGGAACCGCCCTGGACCTCGACGGCGCTGCCGGGCAGGTTCCCATAAGCTTCTTCCTCGTCGTGGTCGTCGTGGTCGTCGTGGTCGTCGTGGTCGTCCTCGTGGTCGTCCTCGTGGTCCTCGTCGTGGTCCTCGTCGTGATCCTCGTCGTGATCCTCGTCGTGGTCGTCGTCGTGGTGATCTTCCTCTTCCTCAAGAGCATGCAGGGCCTCAGACTCGGCAAACCCGGGGATGTCGTAGTCGCCCGCCTCGCGGGAGAAGGCGTCGACGTGCCATGCCACGTTGCCGCCGCCGCCGTCGAACCGGAGGGCCCCGTTCCTGCCGTCGACGTTATCGGAGCCGCGCAGGTCGATGACGCCGCGGACGCGCTCCGGTATTTCCTGCGGGATGCGTCCCGTCTTGACATCGACCACGCCCCCGATGGCGCCGGAGCCGTACAGCAGCGTCGCCGACCCCTTCAGGATTTCCACGCGGTCGGCCACGAAGGGATCGACCGTAACCGCGTGGTCGCCGCTGCTGACGGAAACGTCAAGCGTGTCGATCCGGTCCTCCATGATGCGCACGCGTGCGCCGCTGAGGCCGTGGATGACGGGGCGGCCCGCGCCCGCGCCGAAGGAACTGTTGTGGATGCCCGGCTCATTTCCCACGGTGGCGCCGATGTTGTCCACCGCCTTGCGTTCGAGCTCGTCGGCTTCCATCACGTCGGCGGCCTGCGCGAGCCCGTCGCCCGCTAGCGGGTGCGCCGTTACGACGATTGTCTCGATTTCCGCCGGCTGTTCGCCGTCGGGCGCCTCTTGAGCGGACGCGGCCACGCCGAGGCAAGTTGCCACAGCCGCAGAAAGTGGTTGCATGCGATTCATTGTGCATCTCCAAAATACCGAACAGGCGCGCGACGCCCGATGACAGTCGCGAAGTCAATTGCGTTGCGGTCAGGAGACGGGAGGTGCGCGGGGTCGGCCGACCTCGTATGGGCGGGGAGCAAGGGTGGCCGAGTACACCGGCAAGCCGGTGAACAGGCGCCATTCGGACGGTCGGGCGTCAACCCGTTCGACCCCCGGAACGTGGTCCGGTTCGGAGATCGCACAGAGCGTGCAGACCTCCTCTTCATTTGGGAATTATATACTTGACTAGCCGACACGGCTAATTTATGGTACTAGCCTAGCCAGCATAAAAGCATGTCGTGTTTTGGAGAGGGTATGGCACAAAAAGCACCAGGTAAATCCCATCGAGAAGGCATCACCATTGTGGAGCTGTTTCGCATGTTCCCCGATGATGCTGCGGCCGAGGAATGGTTTGAAGCGCAACGCTGGCCGGACGATCGCCGCTTCTGCCCCGATTGCGGATCCCTGAATTACGCCAAGGTCAAGAGCTGCAAGCCCATGCCCTATCGCTGCCGGGATTGTCGGCGGCATTTCTCAGTCCGTAAGGGCACTGTCATGCAGGGTAGTCCTCTCGGGCTCCAGCTTTGGGTCATTGCCATCTACATGATGACGACCGGCATCAAGGGCACGTCCAGCATGAAGCTTCACCGCGAGCTTGGCATCACACAGAAAACCGCCTGGTACATGATGCAGCGGATCAGGGAGGCATTCGTGGAGGGCTACAACCGCCCTATGCCTGGTCCGGTCGAAGTGGATGAAACCTATGTCGGCGGCAAAGAGAAGAACAAGCATGCCGACAAGAAACTTCGATTGGGCCGCGGCGGAGTGGGCAAGGCCATCGTGGCCGGAATGAAGGATCGCACCACAGACAAGATCGCCGCGGAAGTGGTCGATCGCACGGACCAGGGGACGATGCAGGGCTTTATCGGCAAGCACGTCGAACCCGGCGCCCAAGTCTACACAGACGAACACGGTGCGTATCGAGGGCTTCCCTTCCCCCATGGAACGGTCAAACATGGTGCGGGACAGTACGTGGACGGCATGATCCACATCAACGGCATGGAGAGCTTCTGGGCGCTCCTGAAGCGCGGATACCATGGGACCTTCCACCAGATGAGTCCGAAGCACCTGCATCGCTACGTCAATGAATTCGCCGGACGGCACAATATCCGAGACAAGGACACGCTTGAGCAAATGTCCATCGTCAGTCAGGGAATGGTCGGAAAGCGGCTCCCATACGAAGAACTGATCTCGTAGCCATGGAGTTCCTTGTCTACCTGGGTATCTGCCTCATCATCTACTGGTGGCTCGGTAAACGCGGCTACTGAGTGCTAAAATGAAAACCCGCCGTAGGGCGGCGGGCTTCTGAAAACAGCAATCTCTCCAACTGCCCATCATGGTAATTGGAGATTCTTGCTATGTCCACACCTGACGTCAATACAGGGTCGGAATATCCTGAGTACCGTGTTCTAGGCCACGTGCTAATTGAAGGGCATGACTGTGATCCAAGACAAACTTCACGTACCGATCCTCCGCGGGAGGCGCCTCCACCCCGGGTAGTGATTGTGAAGTCAGACGAAGCCGCAACACCAGGTACGGCTTCCCGTCAAACGAAACAGAGGAACAAGTAGCCTGTGAATAGACTGGCAATCTGACAAATTCTTCTACTGGCGTATCCACACCCCTTCTCCTTCAATCGAAAGTACGCATCATAGGCACTATTGACGTGGCCGGCTCCTCGTTTTCCTCCAGGTCCCTGAAATGACGTGACACGCGCTCCTGGTTAGATGGCTTGAGCCTTTCGGGATGGGCGGTATCCCGGCCCGTGAGCATCAAGTCAACGCTGTTGTCCACGCCGTCGAAGTTACGATCCCCCGCGCCATTGTGGTCCAGCCCGAAACAGTGGCCGAGTTCGTGGGCGACCGAAGGTGCGTCCAGGTGTACCCATGCAGTACACGTCGTGGTGGTCCAGTGCTCACGCAATGGGTCAAACCCTGTCAGAGAATACAGACGTGCTTGACCAAGCATGTGGTGATCCCAAGGAAACAAGTCGTTCTTCACGATCACGAGCAACAAGATCACGCCGGTATCTCGCATGGGTTGTTCGCTCAAGTCGTTCTCGTATCCGAGCCATTCGTACAGCTCGTGAAACTCCACGGCTCCCTTGGTCGGGTGTGTACAAGTTGAAAAAATGTCCGGTTGAGCATAGGTGCATTCAATCGCGTCAAAGGCAATGAGATCGCCTACCGCGTTGGGGACCTGGGCAACCACAATATCGTACTTGTCGCCCGGTACGCTCAACATGTCCATGGCTTCTCTGGTGGCGGCGAGTGCCATGGTGGCACCGCGTGCGCCGGTATAGCTCCGCGGCCATACCTGGTAGAAGTTCGACGGACGCTCAATGTTCTGGTCTGAAGTGCCTGGCGGCAAGATGTACACGGGCAGCACTTCAATCCGTAGCCTGTCCTGCGAGAAAACGTCTTGGGCCATGGTCAACATCAAGGCGACCGATAATGCATGAAAGAGCGTGGCTTTCATGATCTCTTCTCCTGCGTGGGTCCGCCCTGTCCAAGGACTTCACCGGACAGGGCGGAGGGCCGCACAGGGAGGTTTGCGGTACATGAGGCGGATTCGTAAAATTGCACCCGCCGCGCCGGAAGTCTCTACCTCAATGCGCGGTTTGAGCCCCGGTCTGAGCTGCAACCTCGACCGGGGTTCGCTTATTCCCGGCGCACGTCGTGGCGCCGGGCCGTTGCAAACAACGTACAGGTACGAGACTGCCCCGCTTATTCACCCGGTGGCGGGAGCGACCCGGCCACGCTCAAAGCGGCTTATTCGGCGGGCGACCCGACAAGGGACGACCAACACGTTGTTTGCAGGCAAAAGCATACAGGAAAAGCCGTGTCGTGTTTGGTACAATGCAGAGGCTAGCGAGGAGGGGCGCTATGGCAAAGCAAGTCAGCACTGGCAACGGCACGGACAAGCGACGTGGCCGGCCCGTTCAAAGAATCATCAAGCTCAAGGCAACACCGGAGCGTGTTGCACGGGCTCTTTTCAGTGCAGTGAAGTCGCCGAATCCGGCGAAGCGAACGGCAAAAACAGGGTAGTGTCTAAACTACTGATCGCCAGACTGTTTTTGAGCCTTGGCTATTTAGGTATATAAGTCCCCTTCATTTTCATGGTAGTGCAGGTGCGCGTCGGCCACCGATTGCCCGACGAACAGCGCCAACGCGGCAAGCAACACCCATCGCCGCAGCGCGCGACGCAATCCGGGTGGCGCGCTCGTTATCGTTTCGGCATTGGATATTTGGGACGCGGACATGGAACTCAAGCGCAAGGCACCGCTACGACGAGCGAACAAATATGTTATAACATATCCTTTTCAGGGAAGGAAACGGCACATGGTGGGCGATTTCCATGATCCAGCTTGACGCCAAGGGTATCCGGTGGAGTCCGGTAGCGCGCCTGGATCTGTACGCGGCCGGGCTCTCGACGCTGTGCGTGCTCCACTGTGTCGCCCTGCCCTTGCTGGTAGCGCTGCTGCCGGTGGTTGCCCAGGCTGCGGATAACGAGCTCGTGCATCGACTCCTGGTGGTCGCCGCGGTTCCCGTGAGCCTTCGGGTAATCTGGAAGACACGGCCGCTGAGCGGCAACAGGCTGTTTGTCAGTGCGGCACTGGTTGGCCTCGGGCTGCTGTTGCTGGCTGCGTTCATGGAAGCGGTGGAGGCGTACGAGGAGCCGGTCACCGTTGCCGGCGGGGTGCTCCTGGGTTCCGCCCACATTTGGCACTGGATGCGACGGTGTGGCAGGGGTGGCGCCCACCGCCTCCCCGTTGAATCCGCTGAACCTTGATTGCAGGCTGCCGGGATTGAACAGCGAACTCCCGAGGGTGCTTCGAATTGGATAGGCGGTCGGCGAGAGCGGCACCGCTCGCGGCGAAGTGGCGAAAGCTCGCCAAACAGCGCTGCGCTGAGAAGGGCGCGCGGCTGACACCGGCCCGAATGGCGGTCTACGCGGAAATGCGGGCCTGCGGCCGGCCGCTATCGGCCTACGAACTCATTGCGCTGCTGGAGCAGCGGCAGCAACGCAAGGTCGCGCCGCTGACCGTCTACCGTCATTTGGACTTTCTCATGCGAACCGGGCTCGTCCACCGGCTGCAATCCGTCAAGACCTATTTCGCGTGCGACCATCCCGACCATGCTCACGAGAGCCAGTTCCTGCTTTGCGACTCCTGCGGCCAGGTCGACGAGGTGGAGTCCAGCGGGCTCGAGACGCTGCTCGCCCAGATCGCAGACGAGCGCGGATTCCGGCCGGACAACGCGGTGGTCGAGGTCAAGGGGATGTGCGGCACCTGCGTCGTCGGCGAGCACGCCTGAGCGCGCTGCGCATCGGCGCACAGCGCCCGCACCCGCATCGAGGGTTGCGCCGGGATCGAATTCGTGCAGAATGGCGCCATGTCGCGAATCGCCCGGCACAACTAGATGTCAAGGCTCGCCTTGGTCCTGTTCCTGGCCGGGCAGGTATTCCTCGTTGCACATGCGAGCGAATTCGGCCCAGCTCCCCATGAACACAATGGCGTTGCTTGTCTTGCGAACCTGGTTGATGAGCAGGAAGGACTCGTTCCGGCTGCAAATCTCACTGCGTCAACGTTCATCGCCCTGGCCTCTGCCGTACCCCAGACCGGGAGACAGGCACCGCCAACGCGGCTGCGCTCGATTCGGCCTCCGTCTACAGGTCCTCCCTCGATCTAAAACTCCTTGATTGCCTTGCACCGTTGAGGGCGTCTGCGCGTTTGCGCGCTGCGCTGTTGTCTTTGCGGTATTTCAAAAGTTTACGGATCGGGAAAATGACTAAACACACATTCAAGCCGGCAGCGCTCGCGTTCGCTGCCGCACTCACAGTTCCATTCGCGCTGCCTGTTGCAGCACGAACGACGCCGGCGGGCGACGACGCGGAAGTCGTGGAGGAGGTTTTCGTATTGGGCGAGCGCCGCGCGTATCGTGGAAATTTCGACAATCTCGAAAGACCATCGGCGGACCAGACAATCGATGAAGACCTGCTTCGCGAAGCCGGTGCGATAAACCTCAATCAAGCGCTGGATTTATCGGCATCCGTTGCGCGCCAAAACAATTTTGGCGGATTGTGGAACAGCTTTTCGATTCGCGGCTTCTACGGAGACATAAATTTACCCAGCGGATTCCTGGTAAACGGATTCAATGCAGGCCGCGGGTTCGCCGGCCCACGGGACCTGGTAGGCATCGAGTCCGTGGAAGTGCTCAAGGGGCCGCGCTCAGCGCTGTTTGGACGTGGCGAACCTGGCGGCACGGTCAATCTTGTGACCAAACGGCCGCAATTCGAGACGTTGGGAGACTTCCGCGCCACCTACGGGAGCTGGAATCAAATGCGTTTCGAAGGGGATTTCCAATCCACGGCCGGGACCAACGACGAATTCGGGCTGCGCATCGTGGGATTCCAGGAGAATGCGGAGAGCTTCAGGGATACGGTCCAGACCGCGCGTACAGGACTTTATCCGTCGATCGCCTGGGCTGTCTCCGATGCAACCAGCGTGACTTACGAATTGGAGTACACGGAGCAGGAGATTCCCTTCGATCGAGGTGTTGCCTTTTCGGAAACCCATGGTTTTACGCCGCGTGAAACGTTCGTTGGCGAGCCCGGTGACGGTCCCATCGTGACCGAGGTGCTGGGCCATCAACTCGAAGTCCAGCACAACTTCTCCGATAACTGGAGTCTGTTGGCCGGTCTCGGGTACAGGGATACGTCCTTTGAAGGCAACGCATCCGAAACCAACTTCTACGGACGCCAGACCTACGCTTTGGATGGTCGAACCCTGTCGCGATTTTTCCGCTATCGAAACTTCGAGTCGGAGTATTTCGTAGCCCGGGCTGAAGTTGCGGGCGAGTTCAATACAGGCGCGCTTCGTCACAGGCTGCTTGTGGGCGGCGACTATGACCGTTTCGATCTGAATTGGTTTATCCAGCGCTACCGGCCAGGGTGGTTTCCGGGGGGGACGGATATCAACACGCTCGATCCGGCGGCATATCTCTTTCTGGACGTGTTCAATCCAGTCTACGGTCAGCATCCGCAACCCGTGCCCGGGCCAAACACGAACCGGGACGAAAACCTGGATGGATTCGGCGTCTACATACAGGACCAGATCGACATAACGGATCGGTTGCAGGTTCGCCTGGGCTTGCGCTGGGATGACTTCGAGCAGGATTTGACCAACCTGCTCAGGACGCCCGCAACTACGTCCACGACATCGGACAATCGCGTCTCACCGCAGATTGGTGCGGTTTACTCGGTCAACGACGGTTCCAGCCTCTACGCTTCCTACGGCGAAGGCTTCCGCCAACAACCGGGGTCTGACTATCAAGGCAACCAGTTCAATCCGAATCTCACTGAGTCCGCAGAGTTCGGGCTGAAACTGGATATGGCGCAACTTACCGGAGGGGTCTCCGGCTCGCTCACTTTTTCGCTGTTCCAGGTGGACCAGAGCAACATTCTGGTGAACGACGATCGGCCGGAGGCCCAGGCGCTCGGGTGGTTTTCTCATGACGCAGGCAAGGCGCGCAGCCGCGGGTTTGAGCTTGACGCGGACCTTGCCTTCGAGAGCGGCGCCAATCTGTGGTTATCCTACGCGTATGCCGACGCGATATTCACCACCAACAGTCTCGAAGCGGACTGGGGCGCGGCCATTGAAGCCGGCGACCCGCTCATCAACTCGCCGGAACACCAGGCGAACGTGCAATTCAGCCAGAGTTTCGAGGTGGGAGGCATGCCGGCTCAGGTAGGCGCCGGCGTTCAATATACCGGCGAGCGGCTAGGGTTTACTGCCTTTGACTTCTACTTGCCCGGCTATACCACCGCACGGTTCTTTGGCCAGATCGCACCCATGGAGCGTTTCACGATTCGCTTTAACCTGGACAACGCATTCGACGAGGTTTACTACACCAATTCCTATGCGGACGTTTGGGTCGAGCCGGGCGCACCGCGTCACTACCATGTCACGGCGGCCTATTCGTTCTAGCCGGCCTGAGTCCATGGCGCAACAACCGGTTGCGCCATGGACCACAACCACAGGATCTTGCCTTACTCCAAAACAATGCCGATACCCGCGAAATGCTCGGTATCGCCCTCGACCCGGGAGTTCAAATGATGCCCGTACTTTCCGCTCAGGCGCTCAGCGTCATACGCTCCGGCCAGGAAGTGTTGAAGGACGTCTCCTTCAGTATCGCGCAAGGGGAAGTTCATGCCTTGCTGGGGGGCAATGGCGCCGGCAAGTCCACAACCTTGCTTACCTTTCTCGGATTCCTCCAGCCGGTTTCGGGAAGTGTGCATGTGCAGGGCCGCGACGTGAACGAGAATCCGAGCGCGGCCCGGCAGGCCATCGCCTACCTGCCCGAGGCGGCCACCTTGTATGGGCACTTGTCCGCCTATGAGAATCTGCGCTATTTCCTTTCGCTGGCAGGGACGGACACCGGCCGGGACGAACTCGATGCCGCCCTGGACCGTGTGGCTTTGCAACCCGAAGCCCGGAACATACGGATGCAAACCTACTCCAAGGGCATGCGTCAGAAGGTGGCGATTGCCCTGGCCATCCTGCGGGATACGCCGATCCTGCTACTGGACGAGCCGACATCGGGTCTCGACCCCGTGGCGATCGACGAATTCAATCGGCTGGCCCGGGATCTGGCCGAGGCCGGCCGAACCATTCTCCTGGTCACTCACGATGTCTACGGCGCCTGCCATGTAGCAGACCGCATCGACCTGTTGCAGAATGGCGTACTTGTCGGCGCCTTCGACCGGCCGCCCGGCATGGACCGGATCGACACCGAGGCGGTGCATGCCGCCTTCGCGCAATACGCGGCAGGAGGACCATGAACAGAATATTCGCGATAGCACGAGAAGAATCGCGGCTGTGGCTGAGATCACGGCTGGCGCTTAACATTCTGCTGATCTTTGCCGTGTTGCTGACGGCCACCAGCATCGCCACCTCACTCAGGATGAGCGAGGAATATCGGGAACGCTCCGAACAGCAGGCACTGGCGGAAGAAACCTTTCTGTCGCAGCCGGATCGCCATCCACACAGAATGGTGCACTACGGGCATTACGTTTTTCGCGCCCCCCCGCCGCTCGCGATGATCGATCCCGGCGTCGACGCGGTCACCGGGCAATCGATATTTCTGGAAGGCCACCGGCAAAACACGGCGATGTTCGCCGATGCCAGGGCGAGCGCCGACCTCGGCGGCTTCGAGGGGCTGACCGCGGCCCTGGTGTATCAATTGTTCGTACC
>JAJDWR010000012.1 GCA_022825505.1 Gammaproteobacteria bacterium
GAACGGTGGTGATCACGATCCAGGCGTAAGTGCCGTAGAACGCCGCATTGCCGAATACGCCCAGCCCGAAGCCCCAACTGTCCCGGCGGATAGCCAGCGACCGGTCTTCCCTGTAGAGGTCCCGGAAGATGCTTCGGTACCGGTCCAGAAGTTCCCGGCCTAGCCCGAAGAGCTTGACTTCCTTGGCATGATCCTCGCGGGCCAGCACCATTTCCAGGTACATGAGCATGCGCCGCTGTGGCGAGCGCCAGCGGAATATCCGGAACTGTTCTCCGGAGAAGTTTGCCTCGGCGATGAAGGACGGCAGGCCGGCGGCCAGCAGAATCAGTACGGCCCACGGCGAGAACTGCACCAGCAGGCCGCCGTAGCTCAACAGGGAGATACTGTGCTGGGCAAGTCCGAAGGTCCGGTTCACCAGGCTCAGGGGACGGCTCGAAGCCTCCTGACGGGCCCGGTTGAGCTTGTCGTAGAACTCCGAATCCTCGAACTGCGCGAGCTCCAGCGTCAGCGCCTTTTCCAGGATCAGCACATTGACCCGCTGGCTGATCAGCACTCTGAGCAACGCCTGCGAGAAGCCGATCCCCCGCTGCACACCGGTCATCGACGCAACCAGCAGACCTTCCACCAACACCCACCACAGCACCTCTCCGTAGGCAACCGTTCCCCCCAGCCGGACCACGTCGATCTGCGCCACCACCGCATCGACGATCAGCTTGCCCACATACGCAATACCGGCAGGCAGCACCCCCGCCGTCACCGTCAGCAACGCCAGCGCAATCGTCAGACCCTTGTGGGTGGACCGCACGAGTTCTACCGCTCGGCGGCTGTAGCGGAAGACGCCCAGGTAACTGCGCAAGGTGATCGAGGAATCGGCGGATTCTCGGAGCATTCAATCGTTTCCCGGTGCCGACGGTACGGTTGTCACGGCGTGGCGACCGAATGGCTGCCGCCAAACGGCCCACACGTCAACTCGCGGACGCGGGTACGGTTCGCCGCAGGCCGACGGCCAGCACCGTTGCGCCAAGGAGCGCGGACAGCCCCGAACCGACCAGGATGCCGAGGCGCACGACCCCGTAGTAGGCGCCGCCGGCGTGCTCGAACGCCAGTCCCGCGATGAAAAGGCTCATGGTGAACCCGACGCCGCACAGGAACGCAACCCCGAGCATCTGAAGCCAGGTCACCCCGGCGGGCAGCTTCGCCACCCCCGATGCCACGCCGAGTCCGGTGAACAGCAGCACGCCCAGCGGATTGCCCAGAACCAGCCCCCCGATCACGCCCAGGGTAACGGGGTGGGCCATGTCGCCCAGGCCCATCCCCGTCAGCGGCAGCCCCGCGTTGGCAAACGCGAACAGCGGCAGGATCGCAAGCGCCACCGGCTTGTGAAGATCGGCTTCCACCCGTTTCAACGGCGAGGCGCCCGATGCGTCCTTCAGCGGGACGCACCATGCAATGAGCACGCCCGCGAGCGTGGCATGAACGCCGGACTTGAGCACCGCCACCCACAATGCGATGCCGATGAGCACGTAGACCGAGACCCGCGTGACGCCCATGGCGTTGGCCGCCGCCGCACACGCCAGGATCCCCGCGGCCACGAGCAGCGTCGCGCCCGAGAGGTCGCCCGCGTAGAACACGGCGACGATCGCGATCGCGGCCAGGTCGTCGAAGATGGCCAGCGTCAGCAGGAAGACCTTCAGGGCCGTCGGCGCCCGGCTACCGAACAGGCCCAGTACCGCCAGCGCGAACGCGATATCCGTGGCGGAGGCGACGGCCCAGCCGCTCATGGCGACCGGGTCGCCCCAGTTGAGCGCGCTGTAGATCGCTGCGGGAACCGCAATTCCGCCGACGGCGCCGAGCCCGGGCAGCACGAACTGCCCGGGAGAGGACAGTTCGCCCTCCAGAATCTCGCGCTTGACCTCAAGGCCGATCAGGAAGAAAAACACCGCCATCAGCCCGTCGTTGATCCAGAGCACGAGCGGCTTGGCGATGGACAGCCCGCCCACCTGCACGGCGACAGGGGTCTGCAGCAACGCGCCGTAGAGACCGGACAGCGGGCTGTTGGCCAGTCCCAGCGCCACAACGGCGGCGAAGCAGAGCAGAGCGCCGCCGGAGGCCTCCAGCCGCAGGAAGTCGCGCAGCGACCCGAGCGCTGCGCCTGTACCCGGACGCCGGATCATTGTCTCGCCGTCAGAATCCGTGAAGCGGTTGCAGAAGGCGCGGGATCACGCCCGAGAACTTGAGCCGCGCGTCCGCGGCCGCCAGGCAGATGCAGTCCTGTTCCGGACCCGCGGCCGGGCGGTGCACCACGGACGCGTCGGCCGCGTCGACGTCGCCTCTACGGTACCATTTGCCCCGGTCATACAGCGAGCCGGCCAGGACCAGGGTGAGTTCCTCGCCTCCGTGGCTGTGTTCCGGGACGCGCGTGCCCGCCGCAATGGACAGCAGCCGTGCCTTCGCGCCCTTTCCGCGCGTCTTCAGCCGAACCTGCCGGATTCCGCCGCCGACGGCGCGCCACCCGAGATCGGCGGCATCGCCTCCGGCATAGCCGCGCAAGGGCTGCGGAAACAGGAACGGCCCCGATCCTGCTGTGGCAGGGCCGGCCGGTTCATCGTCCTCTGGCGCAAAAGCCATGGCCGAGTCGATTCCCGTCTCGTCCACCGTGCCGTTGGCACGCGTACGGTTCATCCACTCGCCCCCGATGCTCTCCGCCAGGTCCAGCCTTCTGCGGCAACGCGGGCACAGTGCCAGGTGGGTGGCCACCAGCAGCGACGTGGCTTCGTCGAGCGTCCCTGCGCCGTAGGCGAGCAGCAGTTCGTCGCCCGGATGATGCTCGATGGTCATGTCAGTGCCTCCCGCCGTGCCTCTAGCGCCGCGCGCAAGTGGCCGAACGCCAGACGCGCGCGGGATTTCACGGTGCCCAGCGGAATGCCCAGCCGCACGGCTATCGCCGCATAGGTCTCGCCCTCGTAGAACGCCAGCCGCAGCACGTCGCGCTGCTCCTCGCTCAACGTATTGAGCGCCTTGCGCACGGCCTCGGCACGCTGCACGGCCGTTAACGCCCGCTCGCCGTCGGGCAGCGGGTCGGGCTGAAATGCCGGGTCCCGGGGATCGAACTCGGGCCGGCGCTCCCGCCGGTACACGTCGATGCGCCGGTTTCTCGCGATGGCGAAGATCCACGCCGCCGCCGTGGCGCGGCGCCGATCGTAAAGCCTCGCCTTGCGCCACACCGTGGCGAACGTGTCCTGAACCACATCGTCCGCCTGCCCGGCGTCACCGCCGCCGCGAAGCAGGTACGCCCGGACCCGTGGCGCGAAATGCCGGAACAGCTCGGCGAATGCCGCCGTATCCGATCGCTCGGCAACGGCCTCGATCCGGGCCGACAGGGTCCGTTCGTCGGCCGAATGGCGCGAAGGACCGGTCCCGGGATTCGGCGCCCCCGCGGTTGCCGAGTCCGCCACTGCGGTCCCCCGGGTGGGGCCTCGCCGACGGAAGCCGAGCACGTTTCCGGTCTTTTCCATACCCCATTGTACGGATCGAACGGCGTTCCGGATCACCCGGCCCATCCCCGGGGTGATCCGTTGGCGCGGTCGTTCCGTATTTATCTGACAATGGGACAGCAACATCCAAACGCGCCGCGCCCGAGGCGCCGGATCGCTATTGTCGGCGGGGGAATTTCCGGTCTCGGGGCGGCGTGGTTGCTGTCCCGCGCCCACGACGTGGTGCTGTTCGAGGCAGCGGGCCGGCTGGGAGGCCACGCGCGGACCCTCGTCGTACGTACGCGCGGCCGGTCCGTGCCCGTCGATACCGGCTTCATTGTGTTCAATCGAGTGAACTACCCTCATCTCTGCCGCCTGTTCGCGCGCCTCGGCGTGCCCGTGCGCAAGAGCCGCATGTCCTTCGCGGTGTCCGTGGACGGCGGGCGGATCGAGTACGGCGGCGGCGATCCGAGGGCCGTGCTGGCGCAGCCGGCAAACGCATTTCGGCCGGGCTTCTGGCGCATGTTCCGCGACATCGCGGTGTTCAACCGCACGGCGCTTGCCGATACCGCCCGGGACCCGGACCTGACGGTCGGCGGCCTGATCCGGCGCCGGCGGTTCGGGCGCTGGTTCGAGCGCCATTACCTGTTGCCCATGAGCGGCGCGATCTGGTCGACGCCGCGCGCGCGCATGCGGGACTTCCCCGCCCGTACGCTGGCGCGATTTTTCGATAACCACGGGCTGCTGACATTCAACCGCCGCCACCAGTGGTGGACCGTCGTGGGCGGGTCCCGGCACTACGTATCGAGCATGGCCAGGGACATGCACGCGCAGGTGCGCCTGGGCGCGAAGGTGGAGGCGGTGAGCCGACGGCCGGAGGGTGTGCGCGTCAAGGCGGCGGGCCAGGAAGCCGAAACGTTCGACGCGGCCGTGCTCGCCTGCCACGCGGATACATCGCTCGCGATCCTGAAGGATTCCTCACCGCGCGAAGAGCGAATCCTGGGCCGGATACCGTTCGTGCGCAACCGGCTCGTGCTGCACACCGACCCCCGGCTGATGCCGAGGCGCAGGGCCTGCTGGTCGAGCTGGGTGTACCTGGCCGACTCCGGATGCGCCGAGGAGCGGGCCTCGGTGACCTACTGGATGAACTCGCTGCAGGGCATTGCGGCCGAAACGCCCCTGTTCGCCACGCTGAACCCGCCGAGACCCATCGAGGAGTCCCTCATCCTGGACGACCACTTTTTCGATCATCCCCAGTTCGATGCGCGCGCTATCGCCGCCCAGGCGCAGTTGCCTTCCATACAGGGACGGGCCGATACCTGGTACTGCGGCGCCTGGACCGGGATGGGTTTCCACGAGGACGGCCTGGCCAGCGCGGTCCGCGTCGCCGGGGAATTCGGGGTGTTGCCGCCGTGGGAGTGATCGGCCCTTCCGTCGTCAGGGCGCGGGTCAGCCACGCGCGGCGCGTGCCGGTGAAGAACCGGTTCGCCTACGATATCGACTACCTGCTGCTGGACGAAGCGGCGCTGGCCGGAAAACGGCGTCCGAAACTCTTTTCCTTCGGCCGGCCCAATCTCGTTTCGCTGCACCGGTCCGACCACGGCGTCGCCGGTTGCGAGGGCGTCGAAGGGGTTCGCAGCCACGCCAGGGCATCGGGCGTGGACGGGGTCGAGCACGTGTTGCTGCTGACCCATCCGCGGTACTGGGGTTTTGCGTTCAACCCGGTCAGTTTCTGGTTCCTGCTCGGGGTTGCCGGCAATCTCCGGGCCGTGCTGGCCGAGGTGCACAACACGTTCGGCGAGCGCCACGGCTATTTCTGCAAGGGCGAGAACGGCGCGGACATCGGCCCCGACAACTCGATCGCCTCGGCCAAGCGCTTTCACGTTTCGCCGTTCTTCGATATCGCGGGCGAGTACCGGTTCCGCTTCAGGCTGGACAACACCCGCGTGGCCGCGCACATCGTGTATGACGATGGCGCGGGCGGCGGGCTGAATACGGCCATTGTCGGCACGCGCCGGCCCTTCACCGACCGGGAGCTCCTCCGTGCCCTGGTGCGCCGTCCCTTCGGCGCCGCCCGCACGGTGGCGCTGATTCACTACCAGGCGCTTCGGTTGTACATCAAGGGCGCCCGGTACCGGAAACGGCCGCCGCTGCCCGGGCGATCCGTCACATGATCGCCCGCACGGCCGACGTCCGATATGCTGCTCCCGCGCCGCGGCGCCTTCGGCCGCGGCAACTCGCGCCGCCGGGCCTGGTGGCGGGCATGCTGGCCTTTGCCGGGCTGCCGCTGTATATCCACGTACCTCGGTACTTCTCGCTGGAGATCGGCTTCGACCTGGGCGTGCTGGGCGCCGTGCTGCTGGCGTCGCGTGCCCTGGACAGCGTGCAGGATCCGTTCATCGGGCGGCTGGCGGACCGCAGCCCGGGCCGCCGGGAATTGTGGGTGCTGGCCGCGGGCTGCCTGCTCGCCGGCGGATTTGCCCTGCTGTTTGCGCCGCCGGGCTGGGGCGAGCCGTTGGCTCGGCTGGCCGCCGGGCTGGTGGCTGCGTTCACCGGCTTCAGTGCGCTACAGATCGCGCTCTACGATCACGGGCTGGCCCAGGCGGCGACCGCCGGCGGGGGACACACCCGGATCGCGCTCTGGCGGGAAGCCGGCGGACTGGCGGGCATCTGCCTGGCCGCGCTGGCGCCAGCCGCGCTCGGGCCGATCGTCGGGGCTTCCCTGGGCTACACGGGCTATGCAGCGGTCTTCGCGCTTTTCGCCCTGGCGGCGCTGGCGAGCATGCGCGGGCGCTGGCGGACCTCGGCAAAATCCCCGTTCACGGGCCGGTTCGGCCGGGCGGTGCGGGCGCCCGGCGTTGCGCCGATGCTTGCCTTCGGGTTCCTCAATTCGCTGCCCGTGGCCGTGACATCCACGCTGTTCCTGTTTTTCGTCGCGGACATCCTGCTTGCAGAGGCCCATGCCGGATTCATGCTGGTGGCGTTCTTCGCCGCTGCCGCGGCAGCGGCCCCGGCGTGGGCGCGGGCTGCCGGCCGGTTCGGCCGCAAGCCGGCGCTCACCGCCGGCATGTCGCTGTCGGTGGCGGCGTTTCTCTGGGCGTACGTGCTGGGCGCGGGCGACGTCTCGGCGTTCTACGCGATCGCCGCCGTCTCCGGGGCGGGGCTCGGCGCCGACATGACGCTGACGCCGGCGATGCTGGCGGCGCGCATCCGCGGCGGCGGCGCGCAGGTGTTTTCGCTGTGGACGTTCCTTCAGAAGTCCGCGCTCGCCGTGGCCGCCGGAGTGGCGCTCACCGTACTGGGCATGGCGGGCTACGAGCCGGGCGTGGCCGACGGGGATGCGCTTCGGGCTCTGGCCGCGGGCTACGCGCTCGTGCCCAGCGGGCTGAAGCTTCTGGCCATGGCGGCGCTGTGGCTGTTCGTGACCGATCGAGGAGACCGAGAATGAAGATACGCCATTTTCCCGGATCGAGCGTGCTGTTCGATGCCGGCACCCGGAGCGTGTCGGCGTACGCGGCTGAGGCGCCCGTTCTGGACTTGCGGAACTACCTGAACGGCCCACTGTCCGCGGCCGGCGTGTTCTTCGGGCTCTCCGGGCGCGTGGAGCGGCGCTTCGTAGCCGACATGCTCGGCACGTGGCGCGGCAACCGGGGCACGCTCGAGGAGGAATTCCGTTTTGCCGACGGCGAGATCGCAGAACGGTGCTGGACCCTGGCCTTCGCGGACGACGGCACGTTCGTCGCCACCGCGCCCGATGTCGAAGGCAACGCCGCCGGCTGTCAGAGGGGCAACGCGGCGGCGATGCGCTACCGCCTGCGCCTGCCCCGGGGCAAGGGCGCGATCGTGGTCGACATGGTGGACTGGTTCTACCTCATGCACGACGGCACGCTCATCAACCAGGCGCGCATGTCCAAGTTCGGACTCAAAGTCGGCGAACTGGTGGTGTCGTTCCGCAAGGGCGCCGGGGGCGCGGCGGTGGCGTCGTGAGCGGGCTGGCGGGCCGGCGCTTCTGGCTCATCGGCGCCAGCGCCGGGATCGGCCGGCAGCTTGCGCTTCGGCTGGCGGAAGAGGGGGCCGCGGTGGCGGCGTCGGCCCGCGACGGCAAGGCGCTCGAGGAACTCGTCGCCGAAATGGCGCCGGTGCGTACGGCAAGGGGCGGTCACGCGGCGGTGCGCCTGGATGTCACCGATCCTGCCGGTGCGTCTGAGGCGTTCGGCGAGGTCGGGGAGGTGGACGGCGTCATCTACTGCGCCGGCGCCTACGAGCCGATGTCGGCGCGCCGGCCGGACCTGCCCGCGCTCAGGAACATCGTCAACGTCAATCTCACCGGGGCGCTTATCGTGCTGGCGGCGTGCGTGCCGGCCTTTTGCCGGCGTGGCGCGGGCCGGATTCTGCTGGTGGGCTCGCTGGCCGGCTACCGTGGCCTGCCCGGCGCCTGGGGTTACGGCGCCACCAAGGCGGCGCTGATCCACCTGGCGGAGAACCTGCGCTGCGACCTGCGCGGCAGCGGCGTCGGCGTCCAGGTGTGCAATCCCGGGTTTGTCGCCACGCGTCTGACCGACAAGAACCGGTTCCGGATGCCGTTCCTCCTGTCGCCCGAGGCGGCGGCGGAGCGGATCGTGCGGGGCATGAACAGGAACCGCTTCGAAATCGCGTTCCCGTTCGCCATGGCGACTGCATTCAGGCTCCTCGCCGCGCTGCCCCGGCCGCTCTACTTTCCGCTGCTCTCGCTGGCCTTCGGCCGCAGGGGCGGTACGTCGTGAATGGCCAGGGAGCACGCGGCGCCCGGGCGCGGCGGCAGCCGGCTCTGGGAGTGCGCGGGGCGGGCGCTCGAATGCGGCGCCGCGGGAGCGCCTACCCGCTGCAGCGGGCCCTGCAGGCCATTCTGAACCGTCTGGAACGCGGGTCCATCGCGGTCGAACTGCCCGGCGGACGGGTGATGCGGGCGGTGGGCGAACAGGCCGGTCCCGACGGGCGAATCGCGGTGTCGCATCCGAAGTTCCTGCAACGTCTGTTTCGCGAAGGCCACCTGGGGTTCGGCGAGATGTTCATGGACGGGTGGTGGACGACCCCGGATCTTCAGGCGCTGCTCGACGCGATCATGCTGAACAACCGCACCGTCGGGCTCAAGTTTCCCGGCGCCGGCCTGTACCGTCTGTGGGAGCGCCTGCGCCACCGCCTCCGGGCCAATACCCGGGAGGGGTCGCGGCGCAACATCGCCCATCACTACGATCTGGGCAATGACTTCTACGCGCTCTGGCTGGACGAGACGATGACGTATTCCTCCGCGCTGTTTCGGAGCCCGCGGGAGAGCCTCGCCGAGGCGCAGAGGCACAAGTACGCTGCGATCTGCGACCGGCTGGCGACGGCCCCCGGGAATCGGGTGCTGGAGATCGGCTGCGGCTGGGGCGGATTCGCCGAATACGCCGTGCGGGAACGCGGCCTGAGAGTCACCGCGCTGACCATCTCCCGGGAGCAGCACGACCATGCGCGCCGGCGGCTGTTCGAGGCGGGGATTGCCGATCGCGCCAACATCGTGTTGCGCGATTACCGGGAGGAACGCGGCACGTACGATGCGGTCGCCTCCATCGAGATGATCGAAGCGGTGGGCGAGAAATACTGGCCGGTGTATTTCTCGACGCTGCGTGAGCGGCTTCGGCCGGGCGGCGTGGCGGTCGTTCAGGCCATCACGATCGCCGACTGGCTGTTTCCGCAATACCGCGCGTCGACCGACTTCATACAGAGATACATCTTTCCCGGCGGGCTGCTGCCGAGCCCGGCGGCGTTGCGCGATCAGGCCGAAGCCGCCGGGTTCAGGATCGTCGGGACCGCGCGGTTTGCCGACAGCTACGCCCGAACGCTGCACGAGTGGCGGCAACGGTTCAACGAACGCCGGGACGCCATCGCCGCGCTGGGGTTCGATGACCGCTTCTGCCGCATGTGGAACTTCTACCTGGCCGCAAGCGCCGCCGGGTTCGCTTCCGGCACGACGGATGTCGTGCAGGCTACCCTGGCAGGCGAACAGTGACGGGCGCCCTGGGCTCACCCCGGGACAACGCAGGGCGTCCTGTCGGCGCCGGCGAATGCCATCCGGCGCAATGTGCCGCCTGTGCGTCTTGTCAATCCCAGCGAGCAGTCCGCCATGCGCCTGTGGAGTCTTGACCCGAAATACCTTGACGCCCGCGGGCTGACCGCACTGTGGAGGGAGGGCCTGCTCGCCCAGGCGGTGCTGATGGGGAGGACCAAGGGATACGTCCGCCACCCCCAATTGATCCGCTTCCGCCAGCAGGGCGATCCCGTTGGCTCCATTTCGGAGTATCTCAGGGCGGTGCACGCCGAATCCGTCGCGCGCGGCTACCGGTTCGACGCCACCCGGATTGTGCCTGGCGAGACCCGGGGACAAATCGAGGTGCCCCGAGGCCAGATCGAGTTCGAGTGGCGCCACCTGTTGAAAAAACTTGAAGTGCGGGCGCCGGGTTGGCGAAAGAGTCGGTGCCGGGTTTCCGCGCCGCGCGTTCACCCCTTGTTCCGCGTCGTTCCAGGCGGCGTCGCACCATGGGAACGCACATAGTCCTGCACAGGCGCCATTGCAGGGGTGTATCGCGAGATCGTTGCGCGCCGTATCCGGCCGAACAAACGCAACCGCCGATCGACAAACCTCGGGCCCGAGAAGATCTTGTGCGTGCGCCAGCCGTTCTTTCCGGCTAAAGCCATGTCCGGCTTCACGGCAGACCACCCGCCCGATCAAGCTTCCAAAAGCTTTAGCATAATAGCATAATGATAATCTATTCTAGATTCCAGAACGGGTCGGTATTGGCACGATGAGTCAGAAAAAGACGGGCGGCCTGGCAGGTGTCATTGCCGGCCGAACAGACATCTGCACGGTAGGCAAGGAGGGCGCAGGCCTCACCTACCGCGGCTACGACATCTACGATCTGGCCGACAACGCCTGCTTCGAGGAAGTCGCCCACCTGCTTCATCACGGGCACCTGCCCAACGCCGGCGAACTCGCCGCATACAGGGAAAAGCTCAAGTCGCTACGCTCGCTGCCGGGGGCGCTGAAACAAGCCCTGGAATCCATCCCCGCCGACACCCATCCCATGGACGTGCTGCGCACCGGCTGCTCGGTGCTGGGCAACCTGGAATCGGAGACGGATTTCTCGCAGCAGCGCGACGCGGCCGACCGCCTGCTCTGCGCCTTCCCGTCCATGCTGCTGTACTGGCACCGATTTCACACGGACGGCAAGCGCATCGAGACCTCCACCGGCGACGACAGTGTGGCGGGTCACTTCCTGCACCTGCTGCACGGCGCCCCGCCGAGCGAACTGCACCGGCGCACCCTGGACACCTCGCTGATCCTCTACGCCGAGCACGAATTCAACGCCTCGACCTTCACCGCCCGGGTGATCACCGCCACGCTCTCGGACTTCCACTCCGCCATCGCCGGCGCCATCGGCGCACTGCGCGGTCCGCTGCACGGCGGAGCCAACGAGGCGGCCATGGAGCTGATCCAGCGCTTCGATTCCCCGCAAGCCGCCGAAACGGGCGTGCGCGGGATGCTGGCCCGCAGGGAGCTGATCATGGGTTTCGGTCATCGGGTGTATACGCGGGTGGACCCGCGCAACTCCGTGAACAAGCGCATGTCCCGGCGGCTGGCCGAGGAGGCCGGCGACGAGCGGCTGTATGCCGTATCCGAAGCGATCGAGCGGGTCATGTGGGAGGAGAAGAAGCTGTTCGCCAATGCAGACTTCTATTCCGCCAGCGTGTACCACTTCATGGGCATTCCGACATATCTCTTCACGCCGATCTTCGTGTGTTCGCGCATCACCGGCTGGTCGGCGCATGTGTTCGAGCAGCGCGCGGACAACAAGCTCATCCGCCCGGGAGCGCAGTACACCGGACCCGGACTGCAGCCTTGGGTGCCGCTGGCCGAACGGGATTGACAATCGGGTGAGAACGCCCGACGAATTCAAGCGACTTAAACGGACCGGCGTTGGTCCAGGGAGCCCGCCGTGACGGTGCATCGCGGATACGCGACGGTTTCGTTCGGCCAGGTTCACTACCGCTGCGCCGGCACGGGGCGAGGGCCGGCGCTCGTGCTGCTGCACCAGACACCAAGCACCTCGGCAATGTACGAGGATCTGATGCGGGCGCTGGCCGGCGACTTTCGACTGCTCGCCCCGGACACACCGGGCATGGGACTCAGCGATCCGGTCGAAGGCAGGATGACCATCGACGCACTGGCGAACGGCATCGTCGAGTTCCTCGACGGCCTGGGCATCGGCCGCTGCTGCGTTTTCGGGCACCACACCGGTGCCGCGATCGCAACGCAGCTTGCCGCGGATTACCCGGAGCGCGTCGACGCGCTTGCACTCTCGGGCCCGACCCTGATCGACGCGGCGCTGAGGGCGAAGCTGCCCGAGGTCTCGGCAACATTGCCCACCGACGTCGGCGGCGCCCATCTCGTGCAGCGGTGGCGGCACATTCTCCGCATGGACCGGGATGTACCGCTTCACATCGCGCAGCGCGAAACACTCAATGCCATCGCCATGGGCGACCGCTATTCCGCCGCCTACGAAGCCGTGATGGCGCACGACGTGGAAAGGGCGCTGGCGGCGCTGACCTGCCCCGTGCTGGTGTTCGCCGGTACACGGGATGTGCTGTACCCCCAACTGGATGCGGCCCACGCCCTGCTCGCCAACGGCTCGAAACGCGAGATCGACGCCGCCGGATCGCTGGTCTGCGAGACGCATTGTCCCGAGGTCGCGGCACTGTTGCGCGAATTCTTCCCGGCCAAAGCGGCATGAGACGGCCACGGGCCATCGTCCCCGACGATTTTCCGATAGAGGCGGAGCGAACCGGCTGCACGTCGATCTCGCCCCTGTTTTTTCAGCAGAACAACCGGTAACTGAACATGGACAATTACCAGCACGCCCATCGCGCCCGAATCGGGGTACTCATTCCGTCCACGAACACTGGCGTGGAATACGACCTGCAGAAAATCAACCTGGATGGGTTGACCTGGCACCCGTCGCGGATCTGGATCGAGATCCCCGACTGGGCCGACGAATCGGAACGCTCGGGCGACGATTTCAACACCGTCTTCGAGCGCTTTCTCGATGCGCTGCGAGTGGAGATGCCGATCTCGATACGCAACATTCTCAGCGCCAGGATCACCCACCTGATGCTCGGCATGTCCGCGGAGACGTTCTGGGGCGGGCTCGACGGCAACATCGCCTTTGAAAAAGGTATTCAGGACCGGATCGGTGGACTCGGCCTGACCACGGGCGCGGGCGCGACCCGCGACGCGCTGCACCGGTTCGGTGCGAAGAAGATCTCGGTCATCACGCCGTACCCGCCGATCGGCGACGACAACGTCGAGCGTTTCTTCAACGACATCGGTTTCGAGGTGAAGGCCATCAAGGGGCTTGCCAGCCCATCGGCGACCGCCATCGCCCGAATCTCCATTCCGATGGTCATGGACGCGATTCGCGAGATTGACGGCGGCGACGTCGACGCCATCATCCAGTGCGGTACCAACCTTTCGACGGTGGACATCTTTCCGACGATGGAGCACTGGCTGCAAAAGCCGGTCATCCCCATCAACATCGCCTGCGTGTGGCATGCGCTGCGTGCCTGCGGGATTCACGACACGATCATCGGCAAGGGCCGCCTGCTGGAGGAGTTCTGAGCGAACCGGCAGGCCATACGGGCGAACGGGCCGGTCACCCCGGCGAATCCGGTGGTATGCAGAACTACGGCCGGACAGCGGCGATCGCAGTTCCGCTTACATCGTTTTGAGGTAGTCGATAACCGCCGTTTCGCTCACGACGTCGGCGTACTTGGCGTTCATGTCGAACAGGTTCGCTTCGTGGGGCGAGGCATGCCGGTCGCCGCAGGCGTCGGCGACCACGATGGGGATGAGGCCGCGCGAAACCGCGTCCACGCACGTGGCGCGAACGCAGCCGCTCGTGGTGAGCCCGGTGATGATCAGGGTATCGATGCCGCGCGCGGTCAGCAAAGCACTGAGCGAAGTACCGAAAAACGCGCTCGGATACTGCTTCGACAGCACGATCTCGTCTTCGGCAGGCGCAAGCCCTTCGGGCCACACGCCGAGCGGATTGCCCTTGACGAAAACTTCCAGCGCCGGCACCTTGCGGTAGAACACGCCGCCGTCGGCGCCCCCTTCCCGGTACACGACGTTGGTATAGAACACCGGAAAGCCAGCCGTGCGCGCCGCGGCACGGATACGCAACGCTGACGCCAGCGCATCCTCGACGCCCGCGTACAGCGGGCTGTCGCGGTCGAAATAGGCTTGCACGAAATCGACGAGAATCAGGGCCGGCCGCGCGCCGAAGCCCAGGCGCCCATCAAACGCACCCCGGTAGTTTTCGTTAAGGTCTTGCGCCATCGGAACTCTGTCGACACTCTGTATTCTGCCAACGCCGCGCGCATACAGTCACCGCAACGGCAGCAATGGCCGGGACTCTCGACACGAGTTTAGCGGGACGCCGAAGAATGCGCGATTTTCGGCGAAGGCGTCGGCCGGGACAGGTATCGGCCGCGAGCAGGGCCGACGATACTGCCATCGTCGTAGACGATCTCGCCGCGCAGCAGGGTGGTCTTGACTCGCCCGGTCAATTCCATTCCCTCGAACGGCGTATATCCCTGTGCGGACTGCGACTCCGCTGCCCGCACCGTGAACGTTTCATCGGGGTCGAACAGGACGAGGTCCGCGTCGTCGCCGATCGCGATATCGCCCTTGTTGAGCAGGCCGTAGCGTTCGGCCGGGTTCCTGCAGACCAGTTGAGCCATGCGGTTGATGGACAGGCCGCGTTTCGTGCCTTCGCTGTAGAGGCCCGAGAGCAGGTATTCGGTGCCGCCGAAGCCCGACTTGGAGACCCAGATGTTGCCGTCGTCCCTGGGATCGCGGTTATCGGACTTGATCTCCTCCGAGCAACACGCATGGTCGGAAACCACCCAGTCGATCCGGCCCTCGAGCAACTTCTCCCACAGGTACTCGACATCCTCGCGCGAGCGGATGGGGGGATTGACCTTGGCGTGGCACACGGCCGGTGCATCGTAATCGAGCAGCAGATGTCCGATGGTGACCTCGCGGCGAAAGCTGATGTGGGGAAATACGTCCTGCATCATGAGCGCCGCCTCAACGGCCTTGCGCGAGGACAGGTGCAGCAGATTGATATTGAGGCAGTCGGTCTCATGTGCGAGATACGACGCGATCCAGACCGCAAGGCCTTCCGAATGGGGCGGCCGCGCGGCGCTGTAGGCGCGCAAGCCCGTCAGCTTGCCTTCGCTCTGCACGATCCTGGTGTAGGCGTTGAGGATATCCGCCAGTTCGCAGTGCAGGCTGACCGAGATGCAGCCGGCCAGCTTCGGGTACCTGTCCATGAGTCTGCGCGCCGAACGCATGATGAACTCGAAGTGAGCGATGTCGTAGGAGTCGTCCTCGCCGATCATGAGGAACTGCCTCTGGGCATCGCTGCCGGTCTTGCCGTGCAGCCCGTAGCCGCCGTAGAACATGAAAATCTTGAACGAACACACCCCGTGATTCGTCAGCAGCGACTCCATCTCGTCGATGTGGGCGCTTGAAATGGGCGCCAAGTGGTAGGCGTAGTCGACCCAGTAATTACCGCGGGAGATGTCGAGCACCTCGGGGTAGAACTGCTCGTAGGGGCCGCCCTTGTTCAGGTAATACTGCCCGGTTCGGAAGTAGGTGATGGCCGATGTCACCCCGCCCATCGCCGCCGCCTTGCTCTCGGTGACGGCGTCCTGCGCCAGCGGCGAGTAGATGCCCACGTGCATGTGCCCGTCGACCAGGCCGGGAAAAACCAGTCGGCCCTGCCCATCATGGTCCGCCGCAGCGTCGCCCGCCGGGATGTCGGGCTCGAGGCGGGCAATCCTGCCGTTCTCGATGCCGATGTCGAGATCTTCGGGGCCGTCCCCGCCCGGGCGAACGACCCGCACGTTTTTCAGGATCAGGTCCATCGCTTTCCCTTCACGGATACTTTCCGGATTTCTTGGTTGCGCAACTTGGGCCGGAAGACCGGCTGGCCGAAGACGGCCGCTCGGCCGGCGCGGTGCGTGTGTAATTCGCCACGGACCGCTAGACGTAGCTCGGGTCCTTCCAGGGCCCGATGGAACGGGATCGGACGGGCTGCAGGTACACGGGCGGTTCCGTGTCGGGGTAACCGTCGCCCCAGTTGACGGGGTCGCCCTTCATTTCCACGCTGGCGTTGTCCGTGTACCAGTCCACCAGGTCGCCGTCGCAGCGCAGCAGCCAGACGCAGCCGTTTTCCTCTCCGGCCGTGAAGTCGCCGTGGCGCACGCCCGCCGGGCGGAAGAAGTACTGCCCCTTGACCATCGTGCCGAAGTTGTAGTGAAAGTCGCCGTCCAGGCAGTAGGCCTCTTCGTACACCGGATGATGGGCCAGCGGATGCTCGCGCCAGCCGGGCTTGGCCTTGATCAGCCGCGTGTAGAACCCGTTTACCGGGTCGCGCCACAACAGCTTGATGAAGAGTCCCGGTACCGGCGTGCCGCCGCGGTCGAAATCCATCGGGCTGCCATGTTCCGGGTGTACCACGTCGTACCAGTCCATGGCGTTGGCATCCTTGATCACGAGACCGTCGCCGGACACGTCGGCGCCGTTGCCGGCCGGCGTGAAGGCCCAGTCCGCGTATTCGCGGAACAGCAGAATGCGCGTGCCGGCCGTGGCGCTCATTGCGGGCGTGTTCACGCCGCACGGCGCCACCCAGTAGCCGCCTTCGCCCATTTGCTTCTCGCCGATCCTGATGTTGCCCTCGAGCACGTACCACTCCGTCTGGGCCGCATGCAGACCCGCGCCGCGGCGCCAGTCCGTGACGAACTCCACCAGCAGCGATGCCGCGCCGTTCTCCTCGTCGTAGCACAGGTTCCGCTGCCGGGCCTCGCCGCTGCCGTGGGGCAGTTCGGCCGGGTGCCAGATCAGGTCCTTTTCGTCTACCAGTTCAACATGGGGTCGCATGGCGTGTTCCTCTGGATTCTGAGTACAGGCCTGTATCCTAAAGGGACAGATAAACAAGTAAAACTATATAATAGTTACGATATACATTTATGATTAGTTAACTATTGGCGAGGCTTCAATGCAATGACGGATTCGCGCCTGTTCACCCGGCTGGGGACTCTCAGGCAGCTCGAGATCTTTGCCAGGGTGGCCGAGCACCGCAGCATGGCGCGCGCGGCCGAGACGCTGTATCTCAGTCACTCCGCGGTTTCGGTGCAGGTCCGCAAGCTCACGGAGGCCGTCGGATTGCCGCTGCACGAGGTCATCGGCAAGCAGCTCTACCTGACCGATGCGGGCCGCGAAGTGCTCGCCACGGCCAACCGCCTCTTCGCCGAGATCGGACGCCTGGACGAGACCATCAACGGGTTGAAGGGGCTCAAGGCCGGCAGGCTGCGGATCGCGGTGGTGACCACGGCCAAGTACTTCCTGCCGCGGATCCTGGGGGCGTTCTGCCGCGAATACCCCGCGATCGAGGTGGAATTCCACGTGGGCAACCGCGCGCAGATCATCGCGCGGCTCGACAGCAACCGGGACGACCTGTACATCTTCAACGACCTGCCGCGCGAGCTCGACATCGCGTCCCATCGTTTCCTGGCCAATCCGCTGGCGGTCATCGCGTCGCGGCGTCATCGGCTGGCGGGGCGCAAGGGACTCCAGTGGCGCGACCTCGAGCACGAGACATTTCTAATGCGCGAGCCGGGCTCCGGGACGTTCAACGCGGTGCGCCGCCACCTGGACCGGCGCGGCGACTCGCTGGGCAAGACCATGACCATCGAAAGCAACGAAGCCATCAAGTACGCGGTGGTGGAGAACATGGGCATTACCATCCTGTCGGCCTACGTCCTGGCCGACGCGGTGGGGACGGACCTGGTGCAGCTACGGGTCGCAGGCTTCCCGGTGATGTCCGACTGGCACGTGGTCTATCCGAAGTCCAGATCCATGTCCCTGATCGCGGAGCGGTTCCTGGAATTCGTCCTCAAGCGCGGCCCCGACGTGCTGCCCATGGAAAACCTGGAGCGCCAGGTCGAACGTGCGCTGGCGCGCGTCTGACCGCCGCGCCCAATGCGCGCCGATCCGTGGGCGCCGCTCACCCCGCCTGATTCTCGCGCAGCACGTCAATGGAAGCCGCAGACGCCGTCTGGAAGAGCAGCGCGCGCTTGCGCAGGAACCGGCGCATACCGCTGTCGCCCATGCGCGAACCGCCCATGCCGGACAGCTTGAACGAGTTTTTCTCCACGTCGTTGACCATGGCGGTCAGTCCGGCGTCGTTGATGCTCACGGCGCCGACTTCAAGCTGCACGGCCAGCGCCTCCGCCTCGTTCGCCGAGCCCGCGAACACCGCGCCCGAGAGGCCGTAGTCGGAGTCGTTCGCCCGTTCGATGGCCTCCCGGCTGGATTTGGTCGGCATCACTGCGATGACGGGCCCGAACGTTTCTTCGCGCATGACGAGCATGTCTCGGCTGACGCCGGTCACGACCGTCGGGCGGCACCATTTCCCGCCGCCGTGTTCTTCGATTTCGCCGCCGCAGTGAACACGGGCGCCCCTGGCCCGCGCATCGTCCAGTTGCCGCTGGATACGCTGCGCCTGGTACGGAAGAATCAGCGGTCCGAGGTGTCCCCGGTCGATCCGGCGGCGGTTTAGGCGGATTCCGTTGGCCGTCTGCACGATGCGATCGAGAAAGCCGTCGAACACTTCATGCGCCACGTAGGCCCGTTCCAGCGACTGGCAGGCCTGGCCGGTGGCGCCGAAGGCGCTGCGCGCGATGGCGCGAACGGCGTTGTCGAGATCGGCCGTCGCCGTGACGATGGCCGGGTCCTTGCCGCCCAGTTCCAGGAACGCGGGGATGAAGTTCCGGGCCGCCTGTACCGCCACCTCGCGCCCGGTGACCACGCTGCCGGTGAAGCAAATCGCATCCACCGCATCGACCAGATCCGCGCCGGTGCGCCCGTCACCAACGATGACATCGAAGACCGGATAGAGGCCCTTCGCGGCGCGGATGCTCTGGCGCAGCGGCCGAACGAAGCGCGGCGTGACTTCGCTGGGCTTGAGCAGCACGGCGGAGCCCGCGAGCAGGGCGGGAATGGCGTCCAGGACCGCCAGCGTGAGCGGAAAGTTCCACGGGCTGATGACGCCGACCAGTGGATAGGGCACGTTCACCTGACACCAGGTGACCGACGGCTCCATTCGAGAGCGGCCCGTTCCTCCTCCGGCAAGGATGTGCGGCGCGCGCTCGATCCAGTGATCGATCAGCTCGATGGTCTTCTGCATCTCCAGTTGACAAAGGAGCCGTCGGCCCGTGTCCGCCGACAGCGCACCGACGATGGTTTCACGGCGGAGATTCAGCTCCTCGCGCCATTGCACCAGGGACTGGATGCGCGCACCCAGTCCGACATTTCGCCAGTCCGGTTGCGCGCCGCGCAGCCGCGCGGCAATGTCCTGAACCGTGGCCGTGGCGGCGGCCTCGAGGTGTCCGGAAATCCGGCCGGACCGGGGGTCGGTTATGGGGAGGGATCGCATGCGGGCCGAAAGCCCAGCGGCAGCCCCGCCGCCGGGACGAATCCGTACAGTTCGACATCCGGCAGGGCCGCCTGGACCCGTTCGCGGACCTCGATCAGCGCTTCCAGGTCGATGCCCGTACTCAGGCCCATGGACTCCAGCAGGAACACCAGGTCCTCGGTGACGATGTTGCCGCTGGCGCCGGGCGCCCAGGGGCAGCCGCCGATGCCGCCAAGCGAACTGTCAAGCGTGGTGATGCCCAGTTCCACGGCCGCGAGCGCATTGGCCAGGCCCTGTCCCCGGGTGTTGTGAAGGTGCACGCCGTCGAGCCGGTCCGCGCCGCAAGCCTCGCGAACGCCGCGGACGAGCCGCCCGAGCTGTGCCGGGTTGCCGTAGCCTGTGGTGTCCGAGAGGCAGACTTCGTCCGCGCCCAGTTCAACCACCTGTTCCGCGTACGCGATAACGCGCCGTTCCGGCACTTCGCCTTCCAGCGTGCAGCCGAAGGCGGTGGAGAGGCTGACCTCGAACTTCGGGCGCCGCTCGCCGGGCAGGGTGTCCAGATAACCGACGCATCGCCCGATCTCCTCGATGACCTGCGCGTGGGTCTTGCGGAGATTCCGGATGGAATGGGTCTCGCTCATGGAGAAGGGCAGGGTGATCTTGTGCACACCGCTGGCGACGGCGTCCCGCAGCCCGTGCAGGTTCGGCACCAGGGCCGCCACGCACAACCCGGGCAGTCCCGTTGCATAGCGCACCACCTCGGCCGTGTCGGCCAGTTGCGGAATCAGCTTCGCGGGCACGAACGATCCCACTTCCATCTCGCGGGTTCCGGCGGCATGCTGCGCCGCGATCCAGGCCTTCTTGCGCTCGGTGGGCAGCACCGGATCGATGCTCTGCAGGCCGTCCCGCAGACCGACTTCACTGATCAGGATATCTGTCGCCACGTCGCTCGACCTGCCTGGAACACGCCACTTTGCGCTATTGTTATATCAACATAACAAATATACCATACGGCGAATTGCCGAATGGAAAAACGGTAGCGGATCGGCGGCATGCAATCGCAGCACAGGGAACTTCCGCTCGCGCACATCAGGGTGATCGAGTTCAGCCACATGGTCATGGGGCCGGCCGCCGGCATGATCCTGGCCGATCTGGGCGCGGAGGTCATCAAGGTCGAACCGCCCGGCGGCGACAAGACCCGGCGCCTGAAGGGATCCGGCGCGGGTTACTTTCCCATGTACAACCGCAACAAGAAGAGCATCTGTATCGACCTGAAAGACCCCCGGGGGCGCGAGCTGGCCGGAACACTCCTGGCGGACGCCGACGTGCTGATCGAGAACTTCCGGCCGGGCGCCATGGACCGGATGGGATTCGGTTGGTCCGATCTGCACGCGGCGAATCCGCGCCTGATCTACTGTTCGCTGAAGGGATTCCTGTCCGGCCCGTACGAGCACCGTACGGCTCTGGACGAGGTCACCCAGATGCTGGGCGGGCTCGCCTACATGACCGGTCTGCCGGATCGGCCCATGCGGGTGGGTGCGTCGGTGGTCGACGTCACCGGGGGGTTGTTCGGTGTCGTCGGCATTCTGGCCGCGCTTGAGCGTCGGAAGCACACGGGCACAGGCGAACACATCACCGGCTCCCTGTTCGAAACGACCGCCTTTCTGGTCGGCCAGCACATGGCGCAGGAGGCGGTGACGGGCGAGGCGCCCCAGCCCATGTCGGTGCGCCGTTCGGCCTGGGCCATCTACGACGTGTTCGAGTCCGGGGACGGCGAGAAGATTTTCGTCGGCGTGGTCAGCGACACCCAGTGGCGGCGCTTCTGCGGAGAGTTCGATCTGCGGGACATGCAGGCCGATGCTTCGCTCGAGAAGAACAATCAGCGCGTCCGCCGGCGCGACGGCATCCTTCCGGTGGTCTCGGCGCTGTTTCGTTCCCTGGGCAGCGAGGATTTGCTCATGCGTCTGGATCGCGCGGGTGTGCCGTTCGCACAGGTCAACACGCCATCGGACCTGTTTGACGATCCGCACCTGGGCGCGAATGGCGGGCTTGTCGACGTCACGTTGAAGGACGGTCCCCGCGCGGGCACCCGTACCGCGACACCCGCGCTGCCAATCGACTGGGCGGACGGGCGGTTCGGGCTGCGCCACGACATTCCGGCTGCGGGCGAGCACGGCCGGGATGTGCTTGCGGCCGCGGGCTACCCGCCGGAACGGATCGACGAACTGGAGCGGGCAGGGCTGGTGCAGTTCCCGCCTGCGTGACCGGCAGTTACGGCAGTCGGTAGACCCAGGGCCGTACGACGCGGTCCGCGGCTTCGAATTCATCGATGGCCGATGCCTGCTGCAGCGTGACTGCGATGCCATCGAGGCCCTGGAGCAGCAGCTTGCGGTTGGCCGGTTCGATCTCGAAGGCCAGTAATTCACCGGCTTTCCAGGCGATGAGGCGGTTTTCCAGATTGATTTCCAGTTGATTGCGCCGGGGATCTGCCCGTACCCAGTCGTCGAGGCGGCCGATGGCCGCTTCGTCCACGACAACCGCAAGAATTCCGTTCAGCGTGCAGTTGTTACGGAAGATGCTGCCGAAGGACGGTGCCAGCACTGCTCGTATCCCGAATTCCCCGAGCGCCCACACTGCGTGTTCCCGTGACGACCCACAGCCGAAGTTGGCGCCCGCGAGCAGGATGCTGGCGTCGCGGTAGGCGCCACGGTTGAGGATGAAGTCCGGGTCCGGATCCCGGCTGCCGGGCGTACGGTAGCGCCAGCCGGCGAACAGTCCGTCGCCGAGTCCCTGCTTGGAGACGAGCTGGATTTCTCGCGACGGAATGATGGTGTCGGTGTCGATATTGCGCCTCAGCAAGGGCGCGGCGATGCCCCGGTGGACCGTGAAGGGTTGCGGCTTCACGCGATTGGCTCCGCCGCGCGGATGTAGCCGCGGCACGCCGAGGCGGCCACGGTCAGCGGGCTCCCGAGGTGGGTGCGGGCGCCGGGTCCCTGCCTGCCCTGGAAATTGCGATTCGTGGAGGAAATCACCCGCTGGCCGCCGAACGACTCCCCCCCGGCATGAAAGCACAGCGAGCAGCCGGCCTCGCGCCATTCGAAGCCGGCCCGGCGAAACACCTCGTGGAGTCCTTCGGCTTCGGCGGCTCGCTTGACGCTGGAGGATCCCGGCACGCACAGCGCCCGGACCCAGGGGGCGATCCGGCGGCCCTTGAGGTAACCTGCCGCCGCACGCAGGTCGCTCAGGCGGCTGTTGGTGCAGGATCCGATGAAGGCCGCATCGATTCGGATGGCGTCCGTCGGCGTTCCGGGCGCCAGGTCCATGTACTTCAGTGCCCTGGCCGCGGCCCTGGCCTGATGCGGATCGGCAAAGGAGTCCGGATCGGGCACGCGGCTGCCGATCGGCACCGCCTGCTCCGGGTTGGTGCCCCAGGTGACGGTGGGCGCGATGGCCGCGCAGTCGACCCGAAGTTCCCGGTCGAACCGTGCGTCACAGTCGCTGTGTAGTCCGGACCAGTGCCTGGTGGCTTGTTCCCAAAGCCCGCCCGTGGGCGCGTACTCGCGTCCGCGAACGTAACGAACGGTCCGCTCGTCAGGCGCGACCAGCCCGGTGAACGCACCCATTTCAACCGCCATGTTGCATAGTGTGGCGCGGCCCTCCACCGGCATCGCCTCGATCGCGGGGCCTGCGAATTCCACCGCATGTCCGGTCGCCGCCCGGCTTCCGAAGCGGCTGATGAGATGAACGATCAGGTCCTTCGGCGCGACGCCCGCCGGGACACAGCCATCGAAGGACACGCGCATTGACCCGGGACGGGAAACGCGGAGGGTGCCGGTCGCCAGCGCGTGCTCGGCCTCCGTGGAACCGATTCCCCAGGCGAGCGCACCGAGCGCGCCCAGCGTACAGGTGTGGCTGTCCGGGCAGACCACGCTCATGCCCGGCAGTACGATGCCCAGTTCCGCCGCGATCACGTGGCCGATCCCCTGCCGCGGATCGTTGACGTCGAAAAGGCGAATGCCCGCCCGCCTCGCGCTGTCCCGGGTGGCTGCGATGAAGCGTGCACCGTGGGGTACCGAAGTGGCGTCGCCCCGGCCAGGCCGCGTATCCACGATATGGTCCATGGTGCAGAACACCCGTTCCGGTGAGCGAACCGTCCGGCCGGACTGTTCGAGGCTGAGCAGCGCAACGCTGCCGGTGCGCTCGTGCAGGAAGATGCGGTCCAGATGCACGAGGCATTCTCCCTGGCCCGGATCGGCCACCCGGTGAATGCGCCATAACTTGTCGAACAGCGTTTCGGGCATGGCCTGCTATAATCGCGTTTCCGGTAAAACATATATTGATCTATCAATAGTACAAATGTCCACTGAACTTGAAATCGTTTCGCGCGCGGTTGCGCGCTGCTGGCAAGTCCCCGGAGGGCTGGCCTTGTTACTTGTCCTGTCGATTGGCGGTGCGTTCGGTCAGGAATCGTCGCCGCGGTCCGCCACCGACCTGGAACATTTCCTGGGCTGGTTCGCCGGCGAGTACGACAACAACGAGCAGGTCTGGCAGCAGGCCGTCGATGGGGTGGCGCCCGAAGACCGCCACGAACGCATCCACCACATCTTTCTGCCCGTTTCCGCGCCCGCCATCGGGGAACACACGTTCTTCGTCAAGCAGTACATGGACGGCGATGTCGAGAACGTGTACCGCCAGCGCCTCTACAGTTTCGGCGTGAACGGGCAGCGCGGCGCCATCGAGCTTGCGATCCACAGCTTCAACGACGAGCAGGCGTACCGCCATGCCGACCGCGATCCGGACGTCCTCAAGGGGATCGAGCCCGGCGAATTGCGCAACCTGCCCGGCTGCAACGTGTTCTGGCGCTTCGCGAGCCACCGCTACGTGGGGGAGATGGACGAGGGGGCGTGCTTCTATTACTCCTCCAACCTGGGGCAGAACATCTACATCACCGATACGTTGACGCTCACCGCGGACGAGATCCGGATCGGCGACCAGGCCTTCGACGAGGACGGCAACCGGTTGTTCGGCCGCGACGAGCCCCACGTCAACCGCAAGGTGCAATACTTCAATGGCTGGGCGGCCATCCGGCGCGGCTCCTTCCAGCCAGACGCCGCGCAACCGGAAGAGATGCTGCTGGTGCCCGGACTTCGCCTGCACAACGAGGGACACGTCGTTCCGCTGGTCACCGAGTCCGGCGACGAAACCGGCTACGCGCTGGAACTGGCGCGGCTGACCTACCAGAATACCCGCGTTGCCGTGCTCAAGCTGGGCGTCCTGAAGGCGGCGACGGGAGAAACCGTGGCCTATTCCTGGGCCGATCCCGGGGCCGTGCGGATCGGTATCAACCTGGGATGGATGCAGGCCGGGCTGACGCAGGCAGGCGTGGCGCAGTAGCGCAGGACTCACGCCATGCAGTCCAACCGGGAGATCGTCCTTGAATCCACGCCGCAGGGGGTTCCGGCTCCCGGAAATTTCACCCTGCGAACCGCGCCCATGCCGGAGCCGCGTACCGGCGAAGTGCTTTGCCGAACCCGCTTCCTGTCCCTGGATCCCTACATGCGCATCCAGATCGCGGGCCGGCACCTGTCCGGCACCGTGACGCCGGGTGACGTCATGAAGGGGGAAACCGTGAGTGAGGTCGTGCATTCGAATGTGGCGGCCTTCTCCCCGGGCCGGCTGGTACGCTGCATGGGGGGATGGCAGGCGTACTCGGTGCACCGCACAGAGGATCTGTATGGCGTTGCCGACAATATCGATCCACCCTCCTATGCGCTGTCGGTTCTGGGGATGACGGGTCTGACCGCCTATGCCGGCATGATCTGGCAGGCCAGGGTCCGCGGCGGCGAGTGCGTGGTCATTCCGGCCGTGACAGGCGGCGTCGGTTCCATAGCCGCGCAACTTTGCGCGGCTCGCGGCGCCCGTGTGATCGGGATCGCAGGCTCCGGCGAGAAGTGCGGTTACGCAGTCGAGTCACTGGGCGCGGCGGATTGCATCGACCGGCGCAGCGAAGATGTCGAAGCGCGTCTCGGAGAGCTGTGCCCGGAAGGCATCGATGTCTACTTCGACCTGGTGGGCGGGCCGACACTGGATGCGGCCTGCCGGCACCTGGCGCATTACGGGCGTGTCGTGCTATGCGGCCTCATGGCCGAATACAACCATACCGACCGGTCCCCGGGTCCCGATCCCGGCCTGCTGATCGGCAGGCGTGCCATCGTCAGCGGGCTCGTGGTCTACGACTATGAATCCCGGCGGGACGAATTCATCCGGAAATGCCTGCCCTTGCTGGCGCAGGGCAAGCTCAAACAGCGCGAGGACATAACCGTGGGCCTGGAGAACGCGCCTGCCGCCTTCCACCGCCTCATGAGCGGGCAGAACTTCGGCAAGGCGATCGTCAGGGTCTGACGGGAGGGCGGCCGCGCAAGATACCATCGGCGAGACCGCCAGCGCAGCAACCGCGTCCTGAAATCAGAATGCCTTGTCCAGGCCCGCTTGTGCGGGAGCGGCGTTCGCAGTGTGTCTTGATTTGATATCGCCGTCGACGAAAAAATCTTGCCGGAAATCGGACTGAACCAGATCTCATGGTCCCCGCGTCCCTGGCGGACCAGCCGGCAACCGGCTTCCCTCAATTTCTTTTTCAACGATCTCGTGTAGCTGGCCATTACCCCGCCAATTTGATCGTCTCGAGTCTGCTTGACCTTACCTGCAGCGGTATCGCCCCGGACGGCGGTTCCTTGAAGAGATGCCGGTTGAGCTCGTACAACTCCGGTACCAGCTCACGGACCTTGCGCACCAACCGCCGCTGCGAATCGGCTTCGGCGACCAGACCCGGGAAGTCGGTGTCGGAGATGTACCAGACCCCCGCATCATCATCCCAGGAAATCGTCGCAAAATACGTGTGATCCATGTCACCTCCCGCAGCTTCGCAGCCAAACAAATTCGACAGTGCCGGAACCCCTCTTGAGCGTCTTTCCCACACACGCCATTCCGTGCGGTTCGAGCACCGGTGTGGCTTTCCAGCCGGACTCCCAGCCTAGCCGATCAGCTGGTAGGCATTATAAGGCCTCAGGCGGCGCGCTACAGGCAGCCAGGCCGGTCGTCAGCCCAGCCGGTCAAGTTTTGATTCAAGCGCGTCGGACGTTTTGCAAGAAAGAAAATCCTGCTAAACAGCTTGGGGGTTTAGTGGAAGAATGTGCCAAACAACAACAACACGGCGGCCAGGTACAGCTTGATGCTGAAAGCCGAGCGTACAGCTCGGGCAGTCCAATAAGGAACATACTCCGTATTACGACGTGATATTTGGATCGTGATCCGCATTTGAAATAGTTCTTCCCGCATGTTCGACCGGAATCTGCAAACCGCCCGAAACAACTCCTTCTTCCTGTTCGGTGCCCGCGACATGGGCGTGGATCCCAAGACCGTCATTTCCTAACCATTGTCCGGACTGGCGGCTTTCCCACCGGTGCACCGGGTCCGGAGCGGAAATCGACCTGGTGATCGAACGCCCCGGCCAACCGGAGGCGGTCGTCAGGGTCTGCCGCCGGTCACGCTTGCGGGTTTGTCGAGGTGCCCCCGCAACCATTCTCTCGCGCGCCCGCCGGGGGCGGTGCCCGTCAGCCGGGTCGCAAGGTCCGATGCCGCCAGCAGCCGCGGCAGATCGATGCCGGTGTCGAATCCCATCTGGTGCAGCATCATGACCACATCTTCGGTGGCCACGTTGCCGCTGGCGCCCGGCGCGAAAGGGCAGCCGCCGAGTCCGCCGATCGAGCTGTCGAACCAGCGGATGCCGGCCTCGAGCGCCCCGTAGACGTTCGCCAGGCCCATGGCCCGGGTATCGTGGAAGTGGCAGCCGAGCCGGGCCGCGCCGTGCTCCCCGGCCAGTCCGGCGGCAAGCTGCCCGACCTGCGCCGGGTCCGCCGCGCCGATGGTGTCGGCCAGCACGAGCCGCGCCGCGCCCGCCTCCAGGTAACGCGCGGCAATGTCCCCGACCAGGCGGGGGTCCACATCTCCTTCGAACGGGCAGCCGAATGCCACCGCGACGATGATGATCGCCTCGACGCCGTCGTCCCGGGCGAGCCGGAGTATGTCGCCGGCTGCGCGTTCCGCCTCCGCCAGCGTCATCCGGACGTTGCGCTGCGCCATGGTTTCGGAGGCGTAGGCGATCGCGGTGACCGAACCCGCGCCCGCCTGCCGGGCAAACCGGTACCCCTTCAGGTTGGGAACCATCGACGTGTAGGTTGTCCGGGACGCGCGGGCTGTCCGGGGCGTGCGGGCCTCCCGACCGTCGCCGTCAAGCTGTTTCAGCAGACGATCCGTTCCCGCCATAGCCGGCACCGCCTTTGGCGAGGCGAAGCTGCCCACCTCGATGCGACGGATGCCGGCTGTTTCCAGCGAATCGATCAGTTGCAGCCGGTCTTCCACCGAAAGTATCCGGCTCTGGCTTTGCAGCCCGTCCCTGGGGCCCACCTCGTTGATGGTGATTTGTGCGCTCATCAGCCGATCACACCGGCGTCGCGAAGCCGCTGGATGGTATCGGTCTCCATGCCAAGGCAGCCACGGAGCACTTCGTCGGTGTGTTGCCCCAGGGTCGGAGCGGCAGTGAACGTCTCTCCCTGCGTGCGGGAGAGCTTGACCGGGTTGCCGGGTCCGCGGGTGCGCCCGCCCGAGGGGTGCTTCAATTCCACCACCATGTTGCGATGCAGGACCTGCGGGTCGGACAGCGCCTGTTCGAAGGAATTCACGGGGGCGCAGGGAATGCGCTTCTCCTCCAGCCGCCGCAGCCAGTTGGCGCAGGTATCTCGGGACAGCAATTCGTTCAGGCGGCGGTTGATGAGCTCGCGGTCGCGCCAGCGGCCGGGCTGGGTATCGTACTCGGGCACGTCCAGCTCCGCGCAGTCGAGCACCTGCTTGAGGTTCTGCCAGAAGTTGTCCGTGATCACGGCGATCACGATGAACCCGTCGGCGCAGGCGAAGGTATTGTAGGGCACGTGGACGAAGTGCGAGTTGCCGATGGGCCAGGGGTTCTCGCCGGAGAGAAAGTGCATGGTCGCCATGTAGTTGAGCATGGAGATCTGCCCGTCGAGCATGGAGATGTCCACTTCCTGGCCGCGGCCGCTGCGTTCGCGTTCGTACAGCGCCGCCAGGACGCCCATCACGCCGAACATGCCGCCGCCCAGGTCGCCGATGGGGATTCCGGCCCGCACGGGGTGTTCCCGGTCCGGCCCGGTGATGGACATGCCGCCGCCGGTGGCCTGGGCGACCTGGTCGAAGGCCGGGCGCCGGTGGCCGGGTCCGCTTGCGCCGAACCCGGTCACGGTGCAGGCAATGATGCGCGGATTGACGGCGGATAGCGACGCGTAGTCGAAACCCAGCCGCTCCGGTACGCCGGGGGTGAAGTTGCTGATCACGATGTCGGAGACGCCCACCAGTTCGTGGAACAGCTTGCGTCCCCGATCATTCTTCAGGTCGATGGCGATGCTCTTCTTGTTTCGGTTCAGCGTCAGGAAGTAGGCGCCCATGCCGTCCAGGGAATGCTTCGGGTCGGTTGCCAGCAGCCGCCGGGTGCCCTCTCCGGCGAGCGGTTCCACCTTGATGGTTTCCGCACCCAGGTCCGCGAGAATCATGCTGGCGTACGGGCCCGACAGCATGTGCGTGAGATCCAGGATGCGAACCCCTTGAAGTGCGCCAGACATGCCGGGCCGCTACACGAACTTGGTCGTGCCCAGAAATGCGGTGGCGGCGATGCCCACCCAGTACACGTACGCCAGCCGCTTGCCGAACCGCAGGGACTTCGCGAGCTTGCGCTCCACCTCCGCGTCGGGGCCTTCGGCCAGGACGCGGAAGAGCTGGGTCCATTCCCGCATGACGAAGCGCAGGTACAGCCCGATGACAAGGAGCAGGCTGTAGATCAGCACCTTGCAGGAGAACCACATCAGGCCCGGCCCGGCCCGGAACGGCCCCTGGCCGAGCAGCGACAGCACGGCCGATACCAGCAGCACCGGAATGACCACGTAGCGGATGCGCTCGTCCCACAGGGTGAGGCGCACGCCCAGGTCGGTCTCCCGATGGGCGAAGGCGGCCCAGCACAGCGCCAGCCAGCCGCCGGACACTGCCCACATGACCCACAGCCAGGGCCCGCCGTATGGCTGTATTCCGTACATGTTGCCCATGTGCAGGCCCAGGGGCAGCAGCAGGATGATGCCGGTTCTGGCGAGTATGTCGATGCGGTAGGCCGTTTCCATGTGCCGGCGCCGTTCCTCCATGGAGAGGCCGGGGTTGACGACATGGCGCGAGGTCTGGAATACGCCCCATTCGCCCCCCAGCCAATACACCATCGCCAGGATGTGGAGCCATCGGAGCACCAGAACTTCGGCTATGGGCATGTCAATTCTCCAGGGTCAGCCGGCACGTTCGGCCGTGCCGGGGGCCGCATCCGTCTGCACCGCTAGGGGGCGCACGCGGGTGAGCGCGGCCATCGCGGCCAGTATCAGCGCGGCAAAGATCAGGAAGGGGATCTCGTAGCTGCCGGTGGCGTCGTAGATGACGCCCGTCAGCCAGATGCCGAGGCCCCCGCCGGTGGCGTCGAGCACCGTGATGGTGCCCAGTATCTTGCCGGCGTCGCGGGTGCCGAAGGTGTTCATGACGGTGAGTTGCAGCACCGTGTAGACCCCGCCCCAACCCAGCCCGAAGGTCACCACGGCAATCCAGATCAGAGCGATGTCCATCCTCACCAGGATCAGCGAGCCGAGCAGCATGACCAGGATGTTGCCGTAGAAGACCTTACGCGAATCGAGGAAGTCGCTCGCAAGCCCGAAGGCGAACTTGCCGATGAGGGCGCAGAAAAAGAACAGGCTGATGGCGTTGGTCGCGGTCCGTGCATCGAACTGCGCGTCGCTCATGTACAGGAAGATGTGGGCCTGCACGCCCAGGACCGTGTAGAAGGTGGTCATCGCGATCACCGCCAGCGCCCAGAACGTGGGGCTGCGCAACGCCGTTGCGAAGCTCACACCGTCGCCGGACGGGATCGCTCTGTCGGAGCGCGGCACTGTGCCGGCGTCGGGATCGGGTGCTGCGCCTGGAGCCCCGGCTCCCGCCGCGGGAGCGGCCGGGCGCGGCGCTTCGCGCACCGCGAACCAGGTGATCAGCAGCAGCACCGCCGGGAAGACGCTGCCCCAGGCGAACGCACCGCGCCAGTTCAGCAGTTCGATCATGGCCGTGCCGTACTGCGGGAACACGATGCCGCCCAGGCTCGTGCCCATGAGCGCGATGCCGATGGCCGTGCCCCGGTACCGGGTGAACCACTTGGACACCAGGATGACCGCGGCATTGAGCCCGCAGACCACCAGCACCAGCGCGAAGGCGGCATGGATCAGGTACAAACCGGCGAGGCTGCCGAGACGGCTGTAGGCGAAGTAACTCAGGATGAGCACCACCCAGCCGGCCAGCATGCAGCGGCGTACCCCGTAGCGGTCCAGCAGCACGCCGACGAAGGGCGCGGCGAGCCCCGCGAGCAGCAGCGTCACCATGTCCCGCAACTTGATCTCGCCCCGCGACCAGCCGAACTCGTTGATGAACTCGACGTCGTAAACCGACAGGCCGGAGATGGTCAGCCCGTTGCTGACCATCAGCGCAATGCTCGCGAACGCGGCGATGAACCACGGGTAGAGCTTCTTGTCGTTCGACCCGATCACGGTCTTTCCCGGGCGATCCTGCGCAGCGACGGATAAAGACCTAATGTATTATCATTATGCTTAACTTGCAAACCGCGGTATGGAAAATTCGGGAACGGCCGGGCCGGTTCCGGCCAATGGATTCGGGTCGGCCGGAACCGGCCCCGGGGCATGGCCATCCTTCCGAGTTACGCTGTAGTTGATATATCATTATGCGGAACTAGTATCAGGGCTTGCCCGTGACAGCATTCGATACGCTCCTGGGCGAATCCCAGTTCAAGGAACTGGACAAGAATTCCCCCACGCCACTGTACTTTCAGCTCTACAGCCTGCTGAGGGGCCTTATCCTGGACGGCACGCTGCCCTTCGGTACCCGAATGCCCACCGAGGAAGTGCTCGCGACACTGTTCAGCGTGTCGAGGATCACGGCCAAGCGGGCCATGGACGACCTGGCCGGGGAGGGGTTGCTCGAGCGGCGCCGCGGCAAGGGTACCCACGTGACCTACCAGTACTCGCCCCGGCCGGTGAAGGCGCCGCTGGTGGGCATGCTGCAGGAAATCGAGACCATGGCGAGGAACAGCCGCGCCCGGATCATCCGTTGCAGCATGCAGGAGCCTCCCCAGGCGATCCGCGACGAGCTGGGACTCGAGCCGGGCGAACAGGCGCTGCACCTGGTCCGGGTCCGCCGGCGGGACAGGAGAGACTTCGGCTACTACGTAAGCTGGACGGTGGGCGTGGATATGCCGGAGGACCCGTCGATCTTCGAGAACACGCCCAGGCTGTCCTACTTTCGGGACAAGGGCCTGGAGGTGACGCACGTCACCCAGACCCTCAGTGCTATCGAGGCCGACGCGGCAGTTGCCGAGGCGCTCAACGTCAAGCCCGGCAGCGCCCTGCTGAGCCTCACACGTCGCTCGTTCAACAAGCACTCCGGCGGCGAGCGCATGCACGACCACCTGCACGTGCTCTACAACCCGCAGCACTTCCAGTACGAGATGGACCTCAAAATCGATTGAGCGGCGCGCGCGAACCGGTGCTGACCGAATCCGGCCGATCAGCGCCAGGCGGCGCCGCCCACCCAGTTGCCGGCAACAGCACGAAAGGCATGAAACTCCACTTCCCGGTACAGGCCCGCCTGAAAATAGGGATCGTCGTGAAGCAGGGACTCGGCAACCGCCCGGTCGTCCGTGAGGTAAACGAAAATACTGCCCGCAAAGTCGCCGTCGTTCGTTCCGGCCAGTGGGCCGGCGACCGCGACCCGGTCCATGACCGATTCGATATAGGCCAGATGACTGTCAAGATGGCGCCGGCGCAGCGCACCGGAATCGGCGACGTCTCGGCAAACAACCAGCCAGGCCATGAGGCACTCAGAGCAATGCCGTGCCGTGGCCCAGAAAACGGGGCCGGATACATTGGTGGGTAGTCACTTGAGCCATGCCCCTCCTGCCGGCATTCGCCGGGGCGGGATTATCGCACGCGGTCACGCGTTCGGCGTCGGCCGGCGGCGCTACGCCTGCCGGATAGGGCAGTTGGTTGCAGTGGAATGTGCTTCGGAGGAGAGGTCATGTGGGGAATGATCAGATGGCTGGCACTGTGCCTGCTGGCGGGTTGGCACGGCGGCGCGGCGGAGCCGCCCTATACCGGCATCAGCGGCGTCTACGAGGTGATGGTGGGTGTGGCGGATGCCGCGCCGGTGCTGGAGTATTTCGCGCAGTTCGGATTCACCGAAGTTGCCTCTGCGGATGTGCCGGCGGATCGGGCGGTGACGATCTATGGCGTCGATTCGGCGCTTCGAAGCATTCGGCTGCAGAATGGCGCGACGGATGCTCATGGCCTGTTGCGGGTGTTGGAGTGGGCGACGCCACTGGGACCCGGGGTCGGATTCGCGCCCCCGCAGACCGTGGGTACGCGCATGGCGGTGATGCGCACCACGGACATCTACCGGCTTGCGGATGTGTTTACCGACCTTCGCGATGGGGCGGGCGAAACCTGGTTGCTCGCCGGCCCCGTCTATGACGATCTCTACAACGCCACGGAGGGCACGCCCAGTATCGTCAACCGCCGCGTCGGCGTGCGCGAGATGGCTGTCTACGGGCAATGGTTCAACCACGTTTTCTTTCAGCGCTACGGCTACACCATTCCCGGCTATGGCGTGATCGGCGAGCACTCGCCGCTGGGCACCAGCGAGTTCACCCACCATGATTTCGTGGTAGCCGGGGACCTCGCGGATGTCACCGATTACTACGAAACCGTGTTTGGCTTTATCCCGGAGAACGATCCGGTCATCAACGGCGCCTGGCAGGCCGGTCCGCAGGTCGTCTTCCAGATGGCGCCGGGACGATCGCACTGGTATCGCGGATTCGTTTCCCCGAACGATGTCAGCGGCAAACTCAAGTTCTTCTCGCTGGAAGGCCTGCACGTGGCGGATGACCGGTCCGGGCGCCAGCGGCCGGGAGAATTTGGCATCACGCTGCACTCCCTGTGGACCCCGCGTCTTGAACGGGTGCACGGTCTGGCCGTGGCGGCCGGACTGGACGTTGGAGCCGTACAGCGCAACGAGTTCGACGAGCCGAGCTTTCTTGTGCGTGGGCCGGACGGGGCGAGCTGGCAGATCATTCAGCGTGAGCAGTCGCGCCGGAAGCCCGTGACCCGATTCGAGCTGGTGGATGTGAATAACTGACTGGCGGGAACATTCCCGGTTCACCGGGTAAAAATCCAGGCAATCGGGTCGGTTTGCCGTTCAGCGGTACACTGCGAGGTGCCGCCTGCCGGCTAAAGGCTGCCTCGGTCGCGCAGGCGGCGGATGGCTTCGCGCAGTGTTTTTCTGTAGAACTCCCTTCCCGGAACGGCGTCCCCGTCGCCTCCCAACAGGGTGTTGGGCGGCCAGTACGAGATGAACCTGGAAATCGATTGATCGTGCTCGATCGGTGCAGCCCCAGCCGCCCGCACACATGCGCAGCCCGGGGGTAAACTGCCAGGTACGCTGAACGCCCGTTACACCCGGCTCACCCGGGAGAGTCTGGAGGAATGAACCGGCTGCCGAGATCCGGAGGCTGCACCGGGGCACCGGACGCTCGCCGGTCTGCAAAATTTTTTGGCGATGCGGGCTTCAAGCAGCTTGCAGACACGCTGCACGCTCATTAACCTCACAGCAGCCGAAAACAACGGCGCCCGGTCGCAACGATATTCGCCGCCCCGAGGATACTGATATGCCTGGTCGAATCCATTCGGTACGCATCAAGGGGTTTCGCTCGCTGGCCGACATCGAACTCAGGCCGCACCCCCACGTTACGGTCCTGCTTGGACCCAATGGCGCGGGCAAGTCGAACTTCCTTCGGTTCTTTGAGATGATGCGCTGGATGCTGAACGATCATCGTCTGGGTCACTTCGTGGCATCGCACGGCGGAGCCGACGATCAGCTGTTCAAGGGCAGCGCGGTCACGAGCCGTATCGCTGCCGAGGTAAATGTCCGTGACGCTGCCGCACCGGATCGCAACCACAACTATTCGTTCGAGTTGTCGTATGCGCATCCCGACCGCCTCGTCTTTGCGCGCGAGAAAGCCACATGCCGTTGGCTGGACACCGGAGCGCTCTCGATTTGGGAGCAAGCAATAGGCGGTCACGCCGAGGCGGAATTGTATTTCCAGGCCAGGTCCGAACGAACCGAGAAGATTCATCAAAGCGCAAGGTCCGTTGTGGACCTGCTTGGAACGAGTCTGGTGTTCCAGTATCACGACACCAACAGGTTCAGGAAGCGATGGGATGTGGAAGAACATTCCCGGCTGCTCGGTCATGGCGAAAACTTGGCGCCGGTCCTTCTTCAGTTGAAGCGGCGGGATCCCCGCCGCTACGAGCGGCTGTGCAAGGTCATCGCTCGCGTGTTGCCGGGATTCGACCGCTTTCAGATCGACAACGAGAACGGGAAGGCGTATCTGAGATGGAAGGCCGTCGGCACGGAAAAGTCCTTCGGCGCGCATCTCACCTCCGATGGCTCGCTACGGTTTTTCGCGCTGGCCACATTGCTGCATCTGCCGCGCCAGGAGCTTCCGGACCTGATCCTGCTCGATGAGCCGGAACTTGGTCTGCACCCTGCGGCTATCTCGCTGGTCGCGGGGCTGGTCAAGGCCCTGCCGGGCGACAAGCAGGTCATTGTCGCAACGCAATCGCCCTTGCTCGTGGACGCCTTCGGTCTGAATGAAATCGCCGTGCTCGAACTTCGGGACGGCCAGACCGAGATACGCCGCGTGAAGCACGAGGAATACCGGCACTGGCTGGAAGAGTATTCGACGGGCGAGCTGTGGCAAAAGAACCTGATCGGAGGACGGCCGTGATCCGGATTGCGGTATCGGTTGAGGGTCAGACCGAGGAGGAATTCGTCAAGAGCGTGCTCGCGCCTCACCTGCTCGAAAGACAGGTGGAAGCGACACCGATTCTTGTAGGCCGCGCCCGTGGACGATCGGGCGGCGGCAACGTGTCCGTGCAAAGGCTTGCGTCGGACATGGCCATGTTGTCCAGGAACTTCGATTTCGTGACGTCCCTGGTCGACTATTACGGTTTTGTCGGCAAGGGCGACAGTTCCCCGGCGGAGCTGGAAGAACGAATCCACCTGGCGATCAGCGACAGAACCCGCCTCGGCTGTGACCGGGCGAACGTGTTTCCCTACGTTCAGCAACACGAATTCGAGGGCTTGCTGTTCTCGAACGTGGAGGTTTTCGGGACATTGATCGAGCTGCCGGACGAATCACTGCTGGAACTGCTCGCGATTCGTGAAGCGTTTCCGACCCCCGAAGACGTCAACGACAACACGGCAACGGCGCCCAGCAAGCGGATCGCAGCCATCATTCCCCGCTACGACAAGGTCGTTTACGGTTCGGTTGTGGCGATGGACACGGGACTGGACATCATTCGCAACGAATGCCCCCGCTTCGGGAGTTGGCTGCAACGACTGGAATCGCTTGGCCAATAGCGTAGAGTGCAAGCTCGCGCGTTGTCGACAAGCGGATCTTGACCCGCTTTCGTGGACCCCTTTCACTGAAAGTGATTAGGTGTCCATGGAAGCAGCGCAAGCTCAGTTATTCATATTTTTCGGCGCTGCGTGTGGATTGTACTGGCTGAATGCGAATTGAATCGAAAGGAAACACTGGAGTTGCTATCAAAGGGGCGCGGGCATTGGAATGCCTGGGCCGACAGGTCGCTAGTTGAGAAAGAGAAACTCAAGGAGAGCGGTCTATAGGAGGAAGGCTATCAATTGAAGCTTCCGGGGCCGATCCGTACATGGGAGGTGAAGGCGGAGGCGGATTTCGCGGGATACGTCTTTGGCGGTGACGTGGATTTCGGTCGTTTCCGATTTCCGGGACGGGCGAACTTCGCCGGCGCACGTTTTGGAGGTGTAGCCGCTTTTGACGGTGCTGAGTGAAAGGGAGATAGGGAACTCAGAACGAAAGAAACAGCGATTTGAAGATTCAAAAGAGGCTTCAGCTTGAGTACACAGTGACAACAGGCGGAGAGGCTGGAGGTTGGTTTGTCTTTGTGCGCGGCCGCCAGGGTATTGGTGATGTACATGGAGACGCCAGCCCGTTTCCTCCAAGCGATGCGACTAGAAATCCAGACGTGTGCAAAGTCGGTCACACAAGCGTTCGGCGCCGTTGAGTCTTAACGCCAGCAGAGCAGTCGGCGCTATTTTCGGAAATCGGGCGCTCAGAGGCGTCACAAGCATGCTAGATGCAGCCGCGATCGCGCAAGCGACGGATCGCTTCGCGCATCGTGTTCCTGTAGAGTTCCTTGCCCGGTACGGCATCCCCATCACCTCCCAGCAGGGTGTTGGGCGGGTAGATGCCACGGTCAGCGTAGACGTTGCTGAACAGTTCCAGGCGCTGGCGCGCCAGCATGTTGTTCATCGAAGGCTTGCGGCGGTTCCGGCGCAATGCTTCGATGTCCACCTCGGCGAAGGCGCACATGGAGTCGCCGGGACCGGCCTCGGCCAGGACCTTGCCCCTGAAATCGACCACCTGGGAATGCCCGTCGGTGGATTCTGCAGGAAAGCGAAGGCCTGAAATGCCTCCGCTGTTGGCGGAAACGATGTAGGCCAGGTTCTCGAAGGCGCGCGCGCGCTTGGCCGTGTTCTTCGGCGTGACGCGGGGGCTGCCCATTTCGCTGGACGAATGACAGATGACCTCGGCGCCGTTCAGCGCCAGGGCGCGGCAGATCTCCGGAAACAGGATTTCCTCCGAGGCGACGCAGGCCAGGCGCCCGAGTTCGGTGTCCGCCACCGGGAACAGCGCCTGCTCGCCGTAGATCTCAAGGTACCGGTCCAGGACGTCATGGGGCGTGGGCGAGTACATGGAGATCAGCCGGCGATAGCGTAGCGTGCACTCGCCGGCCGTGTCGATGATGAAGCTCGCCTGGAAATAGAGTTCGGGAAAGTGGCCGTCGATTTCGTACGCGTTGCCCGAAAGCCAGACATCGTTGTCGCGGGCTACATCACCCAGCATTCGGTACTCGGCGCCGTCCGGTTGCAGACAGGCGCGCACGGCCCATTCGGCCACGCTCTCTCCCTGCGGAAAGCCAGTAAGGAAATACTCCGGCAGCACCACAAGCCGCACCGTGTCGCCGCTGTAGGTTTCCACGAAACGCTTGCTGCCGCGGATCTGGCCGTGGCAGCGCTCGATGGTGTCCCGCATGCGCGCCCGTGCCGCGGACGCGGTGGGGCATTCATTGACCGCGTGGCAACGGATCTGCAGTGCCAGCGCCGCGTACGGCTCCACCGCTGCAGCGGATGTCGCGCCGCGGCTCATTGCGCAGCCTCTGCGGGGCGTCCGTCCAGGAGCATGACGCGAAAACGGCCGGTGCCTTCCCGCAACCGCCTGATCTCCCGGTATTCGTCGGAATGCCAGAAGCGGCGCGCCGCGGCCATGTCTGGCCAGCGATGCACCACCAGGCGTTGCTCGCCCCAGTCGCCTTCCAGCGCCTCCGCCTCGCCGCCCAGCACGAGGTATTCGCCCCCGGCCCGGGCGACCGCGCCGGGCACGCGCTGCGCATAGGCAGCAAATTTCTTCCGGTCGGTGATGACCGCCTCCACAACCAGGTACGCTGCCATTCTTGGTCTCCGATGCCCGCAACCGGCCGGCACATCTATTTGCATGTTATATTGGCATATCATTATACAGCCGAACACGCTTTCCGCCGTGTCGTGGCGATTCCACGATGGAACGGCTCGCAGGAGTGACCCGATGAAGACAAGACCATCCCTTGTGGCGCCGGCGCTGACGGCGGCCGCCGCGCTGCTGTGCGGCCTGGCGTTCGCCCAGGACAACGCGATCGACCCCGCAACCGCCGAAGGGTACGTGCAGTTGAACCGCAAGATCCACTGTTCGCTGGAAGACAGCTCGCCGCAGGTCTACCAGTGGTTCGGGCGCGCCTGGTCGCGGGTGCCGGGAGAGCGCGACCGGCATCTGTTCAACCTGGACGGCATGAACATCCGCCAGTGCGTCGCCATCGAAGACTCGGTCCGGGGTGTCGGCTACCGGATGGTTTCGCGCGAGATCATGCTGTACCTGGATCCGGAGACCGGCGAGGTGCTGCGCACGTTCGCCAATCCGTGGACCGGCGCCGAGAACGAAGTGGTTCATGTATCCAACGATCCGGTCAACGGGCGCCCCACCTTCGGCCGTACCGCCGACGGCGACGTCATCCCCTTCGAACTCAACGACATGAACGGCGTGTGGATGATGCGGTTCGAGGTGCCGCTGTTCTACCGCAATCCCCTGGGAGGCGACTATCAGGACTATGTCGGGGGCACCTATCACTCCACGGAGATCTTTGACTTCAACGGAGATACCACGGCCCTGCTCGATGCAGCAACGCCGGTCGCCTACCCGGTCATTTCCTGGGTGCGGCTGGCGCCCTGGCTGCCCTGGATGCAGATGGGCAACCGGGCCGGGATGATGTACTTCAACGCCATGGGCCGCAAGCTCGAGAGCGCCGAACAGTTGTCGGCCGTGATGAAGGCGGAGATCGCCGCCAACTACCCCGAGTACGCAACGCCGCCGCCGGTGGACGACACCCGGCCCAACGAGACGTCGTGGACCTACTTCAAGAGGATCGTCGACGGAGCGAATCAGTGAAGGAGTCCACGGCTGTCGGGACAGGACCCGGGACCGGGTCGGGGACCTTCGCACGGTTGCGGGCAGCGATCGTCGCGACCGCCGCGCTGGCCGGGGCCGGCGCGATGTTGGCCGGAGCCGGCGCGGTTCGGGCCGAACCGGTCGCGGAACACGAGCGCGTGCCCGTCGACTTGCGCCGCACCACTCTGGTGGTGCGCGACATCGACCTCTCCCTGCAGTTCTACCGGGACGCCCTCGGCATGCAGGTGATCTACGACAATCTCATCACGACGCCGCGCGGCGCCGATCCCGACGAGGCCGAAAGAGCCCTGCGTCTGGTGCTGTTGCGCGCCAACGATCATTACGTGGGCGTGCTCGGGCTGCTCCAGTACTTCAGGCCGATCAAGGAAACCGTCGACCTGGCGGGCACGGCGTTCATGGAAGGGACGATCGTGATGGTGTTCAACCTGGACGACCTCGATGGCAGCTTTGCGCGGGCCACGGCCTTACCGGGCGTGGTCGTGCTCGATGAGCCGGCGCCGGTGTCCTACCCGTCCTATGACGGCGAAGGCACCATCGACGTCATCGTCAGTTCCCTGCAGGATCCCGATGGATTCACCGTGGAGCTGAATCAGTTGCAGGAGCCTCTTCACTGATCGTCAAGCCGTTGAGCCCGATCACCGCGCGCCGGATGGCCGCCAGTCGTTCTTCCGGGGCAGGTCCGCAGGGCGCCATCCGGATGTGCGCCGGCCAGTCGAAGCCGTCCAATCGGTCGGCGTAGCGGCGCAGCAGGCCGCCCTGCCAGCGGATGATCCGCACCGGGACAGCGATGCCCTGTACCCTTGCCGCGTCCTCGTTGCGCATTGCGGCGCGGTAGGCCCGCGCATAATCGGGACCGGCGCGCAGATGATCCACGAGCATCCGTTGCAGCATTTCTTCGGATATTGCTGCCGGTTCGGCGATGCGGTGTTCCTCATCCTGCCGATACCACGGGAACCACTGCCACAACCCGCGGACCATCGACCAGGCCGTTTCCAGGTGACTGCCGTCGGCGCGCGGCGAGAGGTCCGGAAAGTAGCGCGCCAGCATGCGCTCCCGCTCCTCTGCGGTGAAGTGCGCCACGTTGTCGAGGACCGCAAAGCGCGTCGCCTCCGGGTAGGCGCGTGCAAACTCGATGGCGATCTGCGCACCGGTCGCCGAACCGTAAAGGCCTACGCTCTCGAAGCCCAGTGTCCGTACAAACTCGAGCAGCCAACGTGTGTAGTCGCTGAGACCATCTGCCGGTTCGGAGTATCGATCGTTGCTGCCGGGATCGGCACTCGGTTCGGGCAACGGGTCCGAAGCGCCGTAGCCGGGCGTATCGGGTGCAACAGCGTCGACCATGTCGCACAGGACTTCGATGACCGGTTCCATCCACGACGACGACAGCGGCGAAGGGTGCAGCAGGATAAGCGGATCGCCGGTGCCGGCCCGGAGAAAATGCGTCTGGCGGCCGTTGCCGAATGCCAGGTAGTCTCGCCGGATCACAGTCCCAGGGCGCCCGGGTTGAGGCGGCCGTTCGGATCCAGTTGCCGCTTCAGGGCCTGGATGAGTTTCCGGTTGGCCGCCCGCAGTCCCTCTCGGTACAGGTAGGACTTGCCGAGCTGCAGGTGCGCCGCGCCCAGGTCCGCGAACAGATGGATGAGGGCCGCGCGGATCTCCTGCACGGCCGCCCGGGCCGCGAGGTTTTCGGAAAATCCGCCGACGCGGCGCAGGTGTTGCGGCTCGACGGTGCGGCGGTGGATTTCCTCCAGCGAATCGGGCCAGAAGAACACCGGTTCCAGCACGGTGCTGTTGGTGTGCACGGTGGCCAGCAGGTGACCGACGCCGATCCGGAATTCCTTCAGTCGGCCGGCTTCATCGTCCAGCAGCTTCTTGATGGCGTCCATGGCGGCCACGGCACGGGAGTGGGGAACGATTCCGTGAACCGGAACCCAGCGTTCCCCATCGGGCCCGATGACGTTGTTCAGGGGGCCGAAGGGGTTGGATCGCAGCAGCCTGGGGATGCTGTCGGGCAGGTCCCGTCCGCCGTGTGCCGCTGCGATGGCCCGTACCGCCTCCAGGTTGTGAGTTGCCGCTTCCGGCGTGACTTCCTCGATCGACACGGCGAACGACCACAGCACGTCCTCCATGAAGCCGCGCCCGGCCATCGCCACGCGCGCACCCTCGGCGAGCGCCCGGCCGACCCCGTCGGCGGATTTCATCACACCCATGAGCCGTTTCGCGTCGCCCGCGAGGCTTTCCCGGCGCATGCGCTGGCGTTGCAGGAAGGGATCGAAGCCGAAGCACTCCATGGCCAGGTCGCGCCGCGAAACCTCCGCCATGGCCGACAGCGCGGCGCGGTGGTCGCCGAAGGCGAACGCGCCAAAGGCCCGGCTCCGGTCGCGGGGCAGGAGGCGCAGCGTGACCGCGGCCTTGACGCCCAGGGTGCCGCAGTCGCCGCAGAACAACCCGGTCAGATCCGGGCCGTGGTGCCTGAAGAAGGGCAGGGCGTGCACCTGGCCCGCCGATCCTGTCTGCAGTATCGAGCCGTCCGCAAGCACGACGGCCATGCCGAGCACGGATTCGGCCGCGGACCCGTAGCGCCCGGAACCCCAGAAAATGCTGTTCTGGGAGAGGCTTCCTCCCACGGTGGCATGAATTCCCGATAGCGTGCCCCAGTAGGGTGTCCTCAGCCCGGCGTCTTCCAGTGCAAGATTGAGGTCGCGCCAGCTCACCCCCGCCTCGGCCGTGACGTACATGTCGTCCCGGTTGATTTCCAGTACGCGATTCATGCCGCGCATGTCCAGGAGCACGGAGTCGGGTTCGGCGGGCACGTAGCCGCGGCTGTAGGACATGCCGCCGCCGCGGGCGATCACCGCATGGCCTGCGTCCACCGTCTCGCGCACCACCTCCGCCAGTTCCTGCCGGTTGCCCGGCCGCACGACCGCGCCGGCCGGAAGCTCCCGGGCAAGGATGTCTTCGGCCAGGTATTCGCAATGTCCGGGGTCCCGGCTCACCGCCGTCTCGCCGACCGCCGCGGCCAGGCGCTCGATCAGGGCGTCATCGATCATTGCTCGTTGGGCTGCATCTGGCCGTTTCGTTCAAGGAAATCGATCAGCCGAAAGACCTCGTCAGGTTCGAGGTGGTTGTGATACAGCATGTGCGTTCCGGGAAGCAGGTTTTCAGCCGCCACGATCCAACTGAACAATACGCTGCGGCCCCACGTGAACGATGCCTCGGCCAGCGCCGCGGAATAGGGGTAATCGGCCAATTCGGCTGTTTCCCGCCCCACGATGCCGGCCAGATGCGGTCCCACGAACAGGGTGTCTCCCGGGTCCAGACCGTGGCAGCCCGCGCAGGCCAGGAACAGGGCCTCGCCCGGCAGTCCGCTCCCGTTCTCCGCGTCCGCGTCGGCAAGGCCGGTTGCGACCGGCGCGGAGTCCGCGTCCGGGGAGGCGGCGTCCACACTCGCCGAAGTCGAATTCGCGCCGGGCGAGGCGTATTCGATGTCCGTCGACACCGAATCCCGAACTGCGCACGCAAGCGGCAACCCGAAGAGCAGGGCGGTCAGCACGGCTGACCGAACCGGGATTCCGGTTGCGAGCCTCACGACAGTTCCCGAAGCACTTCCAGTGCCGCCCGCTCGCCGGATTCCATGGCCCCTTCCATTCCGGAATACGCGTAGGCGGTGTGCTCTCCGGCGAAATGGATCGGGCCTGCCGGTTGGTGCAATGCGGCGAAGTGGCGGCCGATCTGCCCCGGCGCCCACACCGCCCAGCTTCCCCGACTGAAGGGATCCAGGTGCCAGCGTACGAGCTGCTGCAAGCGCACGTTGCCCCGGGCGCCCGGGTAGGCCCGGAACAGGTCCTCCAGCACTTGCCTGCCCGCCTCTTCGTCCGCCAGCTCGTCATAGCGGTCACAACTGTCGCCATTGATCCAGACGGTGATGTTGTAAGTATCGGCCTCGGGGTGGCGGCGCACGAACAGCCGGCCAAACGGCGCATTGGACCAGATCGAGCCCGGGATGCCCGAGGCATCCCAGGCGGTTCGTCCCGCGACCAGGTGGGCCTGGGTCAACTTGAGGTAGCGGATCGAATCGATCGCTTCCCGCTGCGCGGAAGGAAGCGCCGGAGTGAATTCGAGCAGCCGGAGCGCGGGAACCGGGAGCGTGACGATCGCGGCATCGGCTTCGATCCGAAGGCCGCTCCGGCAATGGGCCATGACGCTGTCGCCATTGCGCTCCAGTTCCGTCACCGTCTCACCCGTGATCACCGGCCGGGACAGGTCCGCGGCCATGCGCTCCGGCAGGCGCATGTTCCCGTCCGCTGCTTCATGCGTGGATTGGCCCATGGCGATGGCCCGCGCGAAGCCGGCCACCACCCGGTACAGGCTGAGCAAGGACGTTTCCCCGAGCGTGTTTCCGTAACCGTTGTTGACCGCAAGCAGCGAAACGCCCGCTTCGTTGAGGCCCTGCGCCAGAAAGTGGTCCCGGGCGGAGACATCCAGGTGCGCGAGCGCACCGTTGCACCAGTCGGACGCGTTGCGAATCGGGTGATCCCGCAACAGGAAGGCGCCCAGCCGGTCGGGCGTGACAGCCTTGAGCGCCTCGGGCAGGGGATTGCGAACCGAGTCACGCCAAGTCCGGCCGGATTCGGCGCGGCCGTCGATCAGGTAGGCGGTGGGCAGCGTTTCCACCGCGTCCGCGGGGCGCATGGCGACCCCCGTCTGCCCGGCGACGGTGAGCAATCGCCCGTAGTTGGGGCCGATCAGGTTGCCGCCGGCCTCCGGGCGCCCTTCGATGCCGTCCAGCGTAAGTACCCGGCCGCCCACGCGCTCGCGAGCCTCGACAACGACCGCATCCAGGCCCGCCTGCTCAAGAAGCCGCGCCGCGTAAAGTCCGGATAGGCCCGCCCCGACGATAACAACCGTCGTTCCCTGTGCAAGCACCGGCGCATGCGCCCAGTAGCCCAGGGCGGCCAGACCGGACGCGGCCAGAAAGCACCGGCGGGTCACCGTTTCGCGCTCGCTTGCCGGAACCAGTTCCACTTTCATGTCATAAGAATAGTTCAATGGACCATTTCCTGTTTGTCCCATCCACGTGCACCGTTTCGGCCGGCGATCGGGTCGACCGCACGAGCGCTCCATCGGATCATATAAATTATAATTGCATATTGATATAAGTTTATGGGTTTGATACGCTCGAATCACGCCGTTACGGCAAGTGAACAGCCCCGCGCGCACGGGCTTCCCGACCGCGACCCGACGTTGGAGAACAGTGATGCACAACACCGCCAGCCCTCCTGCTTCCCTCCGAATCAGCCGCCGGACCGGCGCAGCGGCCCTGGCTGCGCTGGCGCTCGGCATCGGTCCGGTCCCGTTCGTGTTCGCCCAGGAAGCGCCGGGCCTGGAAGAGATTGTGGTAACGGCCAGAAAGATCGAGGAGAACCTGCGCGACATACCCCTGACGGTCAGCGCGTTCACCGAACAGGCGCTGGAGGAGCAGGGCATCGCCTCGCTGCAGGACATTGCCGATGCCACGCCGGGATTCGATTTCGCGCAGGCGTTCGGGCGCAACGACTTCAGGCCGGTCATCCGGGGGCAGTCCAACATCCTCGGGCGGGCTAACGCCGGACTGTTCGTCGATGGCATCATCATCGAAGAAGGCAATGCGTCGATTCCGCTGTCCGCGCTGCAGCGGGTGGAGGTCGTCAAGGGTCCGCAGAGCGCGCTCTACGGGCGCTCGACCCTGGCGGGCGCGGTCAATTATGTGCTCAAGACGCCGGGCAACGAGGCCGATGCGGAAGCCACGCTCGAGTACGGCGACAGGGATCATTTCCGCGCCGAAATCCACGCCAGCACACCGTTCTCCGACACCGCCGGCGGGGCCATCACCGTGGCGCATTACGAGCGCGGCGGAGAATACGACAACCGCTTCGCCGGCAACGCGCTGGGTACGCCCCCCGAGATGAACCAGGTGGGCGGGGAGAGAACCACCAGCGTCACCGGCGTGTTGACATTCGCGCCCAGCGACCGGGTGGACATCAAGCTCCATGCCATGTACGAGGACACGTTCGACGACCAGTACGCCATCGCCATGAATCCCGCGAGCCTCAACAACTGTTATCAGGTCACGCGCGGAGGGCCGCTGACACAGCCCGCGCCGCCCGAGGGCACACCGGAAGCGAGCGCCGCGACCGTCACCTCCGCCGGATACAACGGCAGCGGCTACTACTGCGGGGGGGTCGACGTACCCACCGTGCTTGAGCACAGCGGCGGCGACGGGCGCACCAGCCTCGAAACCGGGTTTTTCGACTTCTCCGGTACGAACCGGGAAAGCCTTCGGCTCGGGCTGCGCATCGATGCCGATGTCAGCGACAATATGACGTTCACTTCACTCACCGGATACAACGACGTCGCAACCACAACGGCCCAGGACCAGACCTTCGGCGGCGGCGACACGCGCCGGCCGGTCGTCGGTGTGGGGATTCCCTTCGCGGTGCAGGGCTTCGGTCCCACGCCGCCCAGGATCCACTCCCGGGTGGGGTTCCTGACATCCAACGACGACGCCTTCGACGACTTTTCCCAGGAACTGCGGTTGCGGTACGAAGGCGAGACGGGCCTGAACTATACGCTCGGCGTCTACTACTACGCTTCCGACGATTCCGGACAATTGATCACGTCCTTCGACACCACTACCTCCACGTATATCGACGGAACGCGCGTGTTTGCTCCCTTCAACCCGACCTTCGCGCCGGCGACCATTTCCACCAGCGCGTCGTACGAAGGCGCGCCGTTTCGCCACAACGGCGGGGAATCCGTCGAAAGCACCTCCCTCTTCGGGTCCGTGGAGTTTCCGGTGTCCGACACGGTCACTCTGGGCGTTGAAGCGCGGTACAACAAGGACAATTTCGATGTGACGCCCGGAGGCGCCTCCTCCGCCGTATCGGGCAGTTTCGACGCGTTCCTTCCGAAGCTGACCGCGCGCATTCGGCCCAGCGACAACCTGCTCATCTATGCCAACCTGGCCAGGGGCAACAAGCCGGGGACCGTAAACAGCGACGAGGGACTGCCCGCGGAGGACCTGCTGGTGGACGAGGAGAGCGCGACCAGCTTCGAGATTGGCGTGAAGTCCCTCAGCATGGGGAATCGCGTCGAAACCAATGTCGCGCTCTACCGGATCGACTGGCAGGACATGCAGCTCACCAGCACCCGGGCGGCGGTGGTGAACGGCCAGCCGCGCACATTCTCCATCCTGGAGAACGTGGGCGAATCCGGCATCTCGGGTATGGAACTCGACTTGTCCGTGCGCGTCACCGACGCCTGGAATCTCCGCCTGGGCTATGCCTGGACCGACAGCGAGATCGAGCGGTTCGTTCAGTCGGTGGATGCAGGCGCTTCTGCGGGTTCGGCGTTCCGCGAGGCGGCGCTCATCGCCGGCTATTCGCCCGGCGGCGACGTGATCATCTCCGGCACGCAGTTGCCGCAGAGCTCCGAGCACCAGGCCATCCTGAGCAACGTGTTCGACGGCAGCATGAGCAACGGCTGGTCCTGGTTCCTGCGCGCGGACCTCTCGTACAATTCCGAGCGCTACGCCCAGGTGTACAACCTTGCGCATACAGGCGACCGGCAGATCGTCAATCTGCGCTGCGGTTTCCGCAGCGACAACATCGACATCGAGATCTGGGTGGACAACGCCACCGACGACGACACCAGTCCCGCGCTGATCCGCTACGTGCAGGCCAACGACCTGACGTTCAACCCGTTCAATCGCGCGATCGGGGTGACGTTGCCGGAACAGCGCCGCGGCGGCGTCACGGCCCGCTTTCGGTTCTGATCGCAACTCAGGCAGGACACGACGCTTGACAATTGAAGTACCGCCACCGGCGGTGGCCGACTCGGTATGACTCAGTCGATGTCGTTGGATTCGGCCGGGGTCTTCACCGTCCGCGATGTGCTCGGCGCCATGATCAAGGCCTACGAGATTCAGGGCGTCCTGAGCCTTCAGAACAGTTTCAACCGCGTCGGGCTGGACCACGTGCTGCTGGTGCGAATCGCCTCCACGGCCATTGCCACGCACATGCTTGGCGGCCCCGCGAGCAAATCATCGACGCTGTGTCCAATGCCTCGCTCGACAGGGGCGCGCTCGGCTTAGGCGCACGCTCACTCGTTGATTGGGTTTTCTTCGGCCGGGGCGCTGTGTCGCTGATGACACTGCTGTTTCGAGACCGTATCCATTGCGAATCGATATGTCATATACGCATATACATATGCTATTATGACAATCAGTACAAATCTTCCGGTTACACGACAGTCATTGGAGTCAGCGCCCATGCACCCGAGCCTGAAGGCATTTCGATCCGTCTGCGAAACTGTTCTGACCGAGACGTCCGCGCCCAGTCGCATCGTTCGCCGGCTCGCGCCTCACATGCACTCGCTCGCCAAGGCCGCGGAGCGCATTCTGGAACCAGCGCACCGGCGCGGCGACCCGGACGGTTATGCGCGCAACCTGATTTTCTCCGGCGACAACGGGACCCTCTCGCTTTTCACGTTGGTCTGGGCGCCGGGCCAGTGGACGCCGATTCACGATCACGGCACCTGGGGCATCGTCGGCGTCGTAGAGGGCGTGCTGGAGGAACAGTCGTTCCTGCGCGTGGACGCTCAAGCCGACCTGGACCGCCATGACGGGATCGAGCTGAGCCCGGGCGGCCTCGTCCTGCTTCCGCCGGGCGGCGTATCGACCTTCGTGCCGGATCCCGACCACATCCACGAAACGGGCGTGGCGCGCGAAAGGGAACCCACGCTGAGCCTGCACCTGTACGGACGGGTCCTGAACGACTTTCACGTGTACGACCGCATCGCCGGCACACGCGAACGGATGAGGGTCGCATACCGGGATACCTGAACGTGCGCCGGACCCTCCAAGAGTCCGCGCCGGCATGATAAGATATATCGATATATCAATGTAACAAACAAGGGGTTCATATTGGCGTCGCAATTGGACTCGAGGCGATGACCCGCCCCGCGCCCGTTCGCACCATTCTCAAGCGCACGACGCTCATCGTCCGGGACATGGCGGTCAGCCGCCGGTGGTACGAGCATGTGCTCGGCATGAAGGTCTGGCTCGATACCGAGTACGTGTTGTCGGGGGAGGGGATTGCCGCCGGGTCCTCGGGCGACCGCACGCACCTGGTCATCATGCGCGCCGAACACGAGAAGATCGGGATGATCGGACTGTTGCAATGGCTCGATCCGCCGTGGCCGGCCCCTGAAGTGCCCACCACCGTGGAATACGGCGCGCCCGTGTTCGTCGTGGAAACGGATGACGCGGCGGAACTGGAGCGTAGGGCCGCGCAACTGGGCTCGCGGATTCACACCCTCCAGCGCCGATTCACCGTCACCGGCGCCGGCGGCGCGATCCGTCACCTGCTCGGCACTGCGTTTTTCGACCCTGACGGGCATTTCTTCGAGTGCAACCAGGTGCTGCACATCGAACCTCCGGATCCCGGACCGTGAGCGTCCGGTTCCAGCGCGCGAACTTTCTCGTCTCCGACATGCGGGCGGCGCTTCGGTTCTACGTCGATGTGCTGGGCCTGGAGCTGGCCTTCCTAAAGCCGAATCGGGACAAGAGTTATTCGCATACGGTGTTCGGCATCGATCCGTCCAGCACCGTGGGCTTCGCGGCGCTGAGCACGCCGACACAGCCCCGAGTCATGGCACTGACGGAGGTGCCAGGCCTCGGTGAGCAGGCGACGCCTCGCCGGTCCACGATCGTGCTCGACGTGGAGGACTTCGATGGGGCGGTCGAGCGCGCGCGCCGGGGCGGCTACCGGGTGTTTCCGGAGGAACGGCTGGTCACGCACGACGGGCGCGTGGGCCGGGAGATCGGCATCCTCGATGCCGACGGCAATCTCACCGTGATCTACAGGATACTCGCCGCAGCGCCCGGCTGAGGTCCGGCGCGGCACGTTCCCGATCTTGTCTGTCCGGCGATGAAGGCCTCGAACCCGGCGCCCCGCTACCCGTCGCCCGGAGCCGCCTGGCTGCTGGTGTCCCTGTTGACGGTCGCCTACATGGTGTCGTTCGTCGACCGCTACATCCTCAGCCTGCTGGTCGAGCCCGTCAAGACCGACCTGGGATTGACGGACTTTCAGATCGGACTGCTGCTCGGTCCCGCGTTCGGGATCTTCTACGCCACGATGGGGCTGCCGCTCGGCTATCTTGCGGACCGCTCGCGCCGGACATGGATCGTGTCCGCGGGCATCGCCATCTGGACGGTCGCCACGGCCCTGTCCGGACTCACGCGCTCCTTCGCGCAGATGTTCATCGCGCGCGTTTCGGTGGGCGTCGGCGAGGCCACGCTCAGTCCCTGCGCCATGTCGCTGATCGCCGATTCGTTTCCCGCGGACCGGCGAGGAAAGCCGATCGCCCTGTACTCGAGCGCCATATCGGTCGGGGCCGCGCTCGCCGCGCTGCTCGGCGCGGCCGTGCTGACCTGGGCCGGCACCGCGGATTCGCTCGAGCTGCCTTTCGTCGGCTCGCTTGCGCCCTGGAGGACCGCATTTCTCATCGCGGCGGTACCCGGATTCGTGCTGGCTCCCGTTTTCTTCCTGCTCGGCGAACCCGCGCGCATCGGCGCCTCCGCCGAGCGCGCGCCGCGCCACCTCGGCCATATGCTGAGACACGTAGGGCGGCACGTACCGACCTACGCCTGCTTCGTTGCGGTCTTCTGCTACATGACGATTACTGCCTACAGCCATGGCTGGCTGGCCGTCATGTTTCAGCGCACCTACGGCTGGCCGGTGGAGACCTATGCGCTCGCCAACGGCCTCACGCTGATCGTGGTGGGCCCGGCGTCGGTGATGTTCGCGGGCTGGCTTTCCGACCGGCTGACCCGGCGCGGCCAGCCCGACGCTCCGATGCGCATCGCGCTGCTCGGCCTCTTTCTCTCCATGCCCCCCGGTGTCATCGGCCCCTTGCTCGACGACGCCATCGCGGCGTTTGTCGTGCTTTCCGCCTTCACCGTCGGCGCCGCCTTCATATCGTCCGTGGGCGTGACGGCGCTGCTGCAGATCGTGCCCCCGCGGATTCGCGCCCAGACGATCGCGTTGTATTACATGACCATCAGCCTGACGGGGCTTTTTCTCGGTCCCAGCCTCGTCGGGCTGCTGAATGACACCGTGTTCGGCGCGGACGGGGTGCGCTACAGCGTCGCGCTGATTCCGCTGATCTTCGGGCTGCCTGTCATGCTCTTGGCGCCGCTGACCCTGCGGCGGTACCGGAGCGCGCTCGGCACGTTCGCCCGCGAGAACTGATCGCGGGACGCACCCTTCACCGCCCGGAAAGGCATCGAAACCCCAACGACTCCGAGGCTCCATATCGGTATGTCAACCGCAATCTGGATCGCAACTTTATTTCCGGCCCTGCTGGTCCTCGCTGTACTCAACATCCGGCCCGTGCGCCGGCGCCTCCTGTCACGCAGGCTGTTAAAGTGGTTCCGCTCGGTGCTGCCGCCGATTTCCGAAACCGAGAGTGCCGCGATCGAGGCGGGATCGGTCTGGTGGGACCGGGAGCTGTTCACCGGCCGGCCCGACTGGCAGCGGCTGCTGGACAGCCCGCCCGCCCGCCTGACCGACGAGGAGCAGGCGTTCATCGACGGACCGCTGAAGGAGCTGTGCGCGATGCTCGACGGCTGGCAGATCAACCGCCGCATCGACGATCTGCCTGAAACTGTCTGGCAGTTCCTGAAGGAGCGGCGGTTCTTCGGCATGATCATCCCGAAGCGGTACGGCGGCCTCGAGTTCTCTCCGCGCGCGCAGTCCGAGGTCGTAATGACGATCGCCACGCGCAGCGTGGCCGCCGCGGTGACCGTCATGGTTCCGAATTCGCTCGGTCCGGGCGAACTGCTCCTCCATTACGGCACCGACGCGCAGCGGGACCGCTACCTGCCCCGGCTCGCGCGCGGTGAAGACATTCCGGCGTTCGCCCTGACCAGCACTTGGGCCGGCTCGGATGCGGCGTCCATGATCGACCAGGGCATCGTGGCCTACGGGGAGCACGAGGGGTGCAGGGTACTGGGACTCAGGCTCACCTGGAAGAAGCGCTACATCACGCTGGCGCCGGTGTGCACTGTGCTGGGGTTGGCTTTCAAGGCAAGGGATCCGGACGGTCTTTTGGGCGGGCGCGAGGAGCTTGGCATCACCTGCGCGCTGATCCCGACGGACCTGCCCGGTGTGGAAATCGGTGATCGCCACTATCCCGGCCTGTCCTTCCAGAACGGCCCGACCCGCGGCAGGGATGTGTTCATTCCGATGGACTGCGTGGTGGGCGGACAGGAATACCTCGGGCAAGGCTGGCGAATGCTCATGGACTGCCTCGCCGTCGGGCGCGCCATCTCGCTGCCGGCGCTCGGCGCGGCCGCCGGCAAGCTCTGCTGCCACACGACCGGCGCGTACGCGCGCGTGCGCCGCCAGTTCAGGGTGCCGATCGGTCGTTTCGAAGGCGTCCAGGAGGCGCTGGCGAGGATCGCGGGGGAAACCTATCGAATGAACGCCGCGCGAATCGTAACCGCGGCTGCGCTCAACCGGGGCGAGAAGCCCTCGATACTCTCGGCGATACTCAAGTATCACAACACCGAAGGGATGCGCCGCGTCGTCGCCGATGCCATGGACATCCATGGCGGGCGGGCCGTTTGCGACGGTCCCGCCAACTACCTGCGATCGCTTTACGACGCTGTCCCGTTCGCCATTACGGTCGAAGGCGCGAACATCCTGACCCGCAGCCTGATCATCTTCGGCCAGGGCGCGATTCGCTGTCATCCGTACGTTCTGACGGAACTGCGGGCGGCAGCGAATCCGGACGAGGCCGAAGGGCTGCGAGAGTTCGACGCGGCTTTCTTCGCGCATCTGCGTCACACGCTCGGCAACGCCGTGCGCGCGTTCGTTCTCGGGGCAACCCGGGCGCGGCTCCTGAGCGTGCCGGAGTGCGGATTGCCGCCGCGCTACCTCCGGCAACTGAGCCGTTTCAGCGCCGCCTTCGCTCTCGTCAGCGATGTCGCGATGCTGGTACTCGCGGGCGGTCTGAAGCGGCGGGAGTCGCTGTCCGCGCGGCTCGGGGATGTCTTGAGCCACCTTTACCTCGGTTCCGCCGTGGTCAAGCAACATCTGGACAATGGTGCGCCGGGCGCGGACCGCGCCGTGGTCGAGTGGGCCCTGCAGGATTCGCTCGCAAGGCTTGAGCAGCAGCTCGCCGGATTCTTCGACAACTTTCCCAACTCAATTGCCGGCCGGCTGCTCAAGCGGCTCGTGATGCCGTTCGGACGCGTGCAATCGAGACCCGGCGATGCGCTGGGCCGTCAGGTGGCCGATACACTGCTCGAACCCTCGGCGACACGGAACCGGTTGACCGAGGGCGTCTACGTTGCCGGAAGTGAGCACGATCTCATCGGCGTTCTTGATCTCGCGCTCGAGGCTGTCGTCGTGTCCGATACCGCCGAAGCCAAGATCCGCAAGGCGTATGGAAGGGACGTCAATGCCGGAAACCTCGAGAAATATCTCAACCGCGGCGTTGCTGACGGCGTCATCGGCGAGACCGAGGCGGCCGACGTGCGCAACTCGATGTCGATCACCAGAAAGGTCCTGGCCGTCGATAGCCGGATCGGTTCCGCACCTCGGCCTCATTCCACAGATTGACAAGCCTTCTCGTGGCTCTGCCGCGAACCCTTTCGCTGTAGATGCAGGACACGGGCACGAAGATCAGGGCCAGGTGGGCATGGACGGGGAATAGCTGGCCGACATTGATGTAGCCCGATGTGGCCAGAACGACGTTGAAGAAATAGGCCGCGTAGACCCATTCCTTCAGATCGCTGTAGCGATTCGCCGCGATCGCAATCACGGCAATCAGCTTGAGCCAGGCCAGCGGGTAGACGATATAGGCCGGGAAGCCCGGCATCTCGAACCAGGCCGTCGCGAATTCATTGCGGACGTGATACATCACGAACGACCACATCATCGCCAGCAGGACATACCCGGTGGAGATCCAATAGATGACCTTGCCGGTTCTGGTTGCGTTCGGCATTCTTTTACCTTCCGATCGATCTTTGGCTGCGCCGCGAAAGTGCCTGACGGGCGAGCTTATCAAGTATGATTGTTGTCGTGGCGCCCGAATCAGCGGATGGATGGCGAAAGACTTGGCAGCTACCGGCATTTTCAAAAAAGCGTGGTAAAGACTCCAGGGACTTGAAATTCCGGGGAAAAATCATGGCTGAACTGAACCGCCTGGCAATCCTGGCGATCACGCTGGCACCGCTGCCGCTGGCTGCCCATCACAGTTTTGTCGCCTTCGACCTGGAAAAGGAGGCTTTCGTTCGGGGAACGGTGGCCGAGTACCAGTTCCGCAACCCGCATACCTACATTTTTGTCGATGTCCTCATGGAGGGCGGCGAATCCGAGCGCTGGCGAATCGAGGGCGAGACCCGCAACGATCTTTTCCGCAACGGCTGGCGCGACGACTCGCTGCAGCCGGGCGATGCCGTGAACGTTCGCGTGCAGCCCGCGAGGGACCCGGCCCGTCGCTACGCCCGCCTCCTTGCCCTTGAGAAAATCGACGGGACGGTCCTCGCGATACCGAACGAAGAGGACGAGCAGGGTAGGGTGGTTACCGTGCCTGCCGAGAGCCTGGAGGGCGTCTGGCTGCCCGTTCAGTCGTTTTTCGAGTTCGGCGCCAAGGTTGCGCCCCTCGTCAATGAGAAGGCCGGGGCGGCCGGCGCGCAGCAGTCCGGCCTGCCCCGGCGCGCGCTGTGCATCGACATGGCGATTCCGCAGCGACTCGGGCGCGCCCACGTTTACGAGATCGAGTTCGTCTCCGGCGACCTGATCCTGATCCACGGCGAAGACGATGCCGAGCCCCGGATGATCCACATGGACGGCCGCCGGCACCCCGAGTCGATCCCTGCAGACGAGAAGACCTGGACCGGCCATTCCATCGGCCATTGGGACGGCGAGACGCTGGTAATCGATACACGCCACTTCAGGGATCACCCCGACGGCAATACCGCCGGTCCCTCCGGCAGTGAGAAGCACCTGGTGGAGCGGTATACCCTGAGCGAGTACGGAACCCGCATCGTCATCGATTTCACGCTGGAAGACCCGGAATACCTGACCGCCGCTGTTTCACATACCTACGAGTGGCAGCACTCGCCGCACATCACGCGGCTGCCGCATAGCTGCGATCCGGAGTCCGCTCTGGGTTACCTCGCGGAGGACGAATAGCTGGAATGTGCCCGGGAACCGTGGCCTCGTTACTGTGCGGGGTCCTGCCTGAAGAACGCGGCAAGCTGCCCGTAGAGGTGGGGATATTCGGCGCGGAATGCCTCCGGTACGTCGAAGAACATCTCCGCGCACACGGCGAAAAATTCCGCCGGTTCCTCGGCCGCGTAGGGGTCGAGCCAGGGTTCCTCGCCGCGGTCGAGACGCCGGATGAGATCGTCGTAGGCGGCCTGGAAGGCATCGGCCCACTCATCGGCCCGCATGCCGCGGTTCAGCGGCGGACATCCGTTCATGTCGCCGTCCAGCAGGTCCAGCTTGTGGGCGCATTCGTGTGCGACCACGTCGTAACCGTCGCCGCGTCCGCTGGCGTCCACGTCCTGCCAGGCCAGGATCACGGGTCCCTGATACCACGCTTCACCGCTCAGGATCTCGTCCCGCGTGTGCACGACGCCCGCCTCGTCGACGCTCTCCCGGTCCCGGACCAGGAATTCCTCCGGATACACGATCACGGAGAGGAAATTGTCGTAGCAATCGAGCCCGAGACCCAGAATGGGCCGGCACGCCAGCGCCGCGATGCGCAGGCGCATCGCGGCGTCGAGTTCCAGTCCCCCGGCCGGTTCCAGGCTCTTCTCGTGGAGAAACAGCAACGCCAGGGAGCGCAGCCGCTGAAGCTCCGCCGCACCGAGCCGCGACAGCGCGGGAATGCCGGCGACGGTCTGCTGCCAGAGCGCGTCGGGAATATCGCGGCGCGCCAACACTCGGCGCCGCCGCCAGCCTCTGAACAATCCGAACATGTGCGGATCATAGCCAATCAATGCGCGGGGTGGTTGCGCGGAGAGCGTCTCCGCGGTTCACGTTCGGCACGGCCATCGACCGGGCATACCGGGCTGCAGGAGAACGGTTTGCCTGACGGGCCGGCGCTGTCGCTCAAGCCGTGTCGGCTATAATGGCGCCGGTTTGCGGCGAAAGTGGCGGAATTGGTAGACGCGCTGGACTTAGGATCCAGTGGGGCAACCCGTGGGAGTTCGAGTCTCCCCTTTCGCACCAGGCGCCGCCCCGAATCGACCGCCAGGAATCGCATGCGGCTCGAGCTTGAGGAACAGTGACGACGACACAGACAGATACGCTGGATGTCTCCGTAAGGGGACGCAAGGGCCTGGAACGGCAGATGACCGTTCGTGTGCCCGCGGACGAGATCGAGCGCGAGGTCGCCACGCGGCTGAAGAAAGTCGGCCGCACCGCGCGGCTCAAGGGGTTTCGCCCCGGCAAGGTGCCGCTGAAGATCGTTCGTCAGCGCTACGGCGGCCAGATTCGAAATGAGGTCGTATCGGATGTGATACGAAACAGTTACGCCCGGGCGGTTCGCCAGGAGGAGCTCAATCCTGCCGGCGGTCCCGAGATCGAGCCCATCTCCACCGGTGGCGACGATCATTTCAGTTACCGGGCTACCTTTGAGGTCTTCCCGGAGATCGAGCTGAAGCCGGCCGGGTCCCTGACGGTGGAAATACCCAGGGTGGAAGTGGTCGAGTCCGACGTGGATGAGATGCTTGAGATGATCAGGGAACAGCGCGCCGAATGGATTGCCGTCGATCGCAAGTCGGCAGAAGGCGACAGGGTCGTCGTCGATTTCAGCGGTACGATCGGCGGCGAACCCTTTGAGGGCGGGGAGGGCAGGGAGGTCCCCGTCGTCGTCGGTAGCGGCCAGGTGGTGGATGGCTTCGACAAGGCGCTGAAGAAAGTCAAGACGGGTCAGGAAAAGAAGGCGAAGGTTAAATTTCCCAAGTCCTATCCGGTCTCCGATCTGGCCGGAAAACGGGCCGTATTCGAGATCAGTGTGCATCGTGTCGAGGAAAAGCATCTTCCAGAAGTCGATGACGAATTCCTTCAGGCCATGGCCATCGAGGAAGGGGGCGTCGATGCGCTGCGGGCCGAGTTGCGAAGCAACATGGAACGGGAAATGAACGAGCGGCTGAGGGCCGCTTCAAGGGCAGCGGCATTCGAGGCGCTTCTGAAGCTCAACAAGATCGATGTGCCTTCGGTGCTGGTACAGGAGGAGACGTCCGGCATGCAGGAGGAGGCCATGCGCCGGATGGGCATCGACGATGTGGAGAAGGCGCCGCCTGCGTCCGGTTTCGAAGCCTCGGCCCGTCGCCGCGTAGCGCTGGGGCTGCTGGTGCGGGAGATGATCAGCGCACACGAGATCGAGTTGGACCGTGCCCGGGTGAACGAACGCATCAAGGAGTTGTCGGCGCCCTACGAGGACGCACAGCGGGTCGCGCAGGCTTACAGGAGCAGTCCCGAACTCATGTCGCAGGTGGAATCGGGCGTGCTGAAAGATCAGGTCGCCGATTTCATTATCGAGCATGGCAAGACGCGCAAGAAACGCATTGGCTTCAAGGAGTTCATGGCGTAACGGCCCGAGAGACGAATGAGCGCGGAAAACATTCAATTTGGCCGAGGAGATTCCGGTGAGCACTAAGGGCCTCAATCTGGTTCCGATGGTGGTGGAGCAGACCGCCCGGGGAGAACGCGCCTACGACATCTACTCGAGGCTGCTGAAGGACCGGGTCATATTTATCGTCGGTGGAATCGACGATAACGTGGCGAATGTGGTGGTCGCCCAGATGCTCTTCCTGGAGTCGGAAAATCCCGACAAGGATATCCACCTCTATATCAACTCGCCGGGCGGGATCATCACCGCGGGCCTGTCGATCTACGACACGATGCAGTTCATCAAGCCGGATGTAAGCACCATGTGCGTCGGTCAGGCCGCGAGCATGGGCGCACTGCTCCTGGCCGGCGGCGAGCCGGGCAAGCGCTTTTGCCTGCCGCATTCGCGGATCATGATCCATCAGCCCAGCGGCGGATTTCAGGGTCAGGCATCGGATATCGACATCCACGCCAGGGAAGTCCTGAACCTGCGGGAGAAACTGAATGCAATACTGGCGAAACACACGGGCCAGAAAATCGGGAAAATCGCGGCGGACAGCGACAGGGATCACTTCATGGACGGAAGCGCCGCCGTCGAATATGGTTTGATCGACAAGGTTCTGGAACAGCGAACTTCGGACGATTCCGTGTAGGCTACTGTTGCGGCAGAGGCGGAGCGTGCGGCTGAAGGTCCGTGGGCGTGCTTGGCAGACGCTTCGCGGGGATGCTATAACGCTAGAAACTTTTTGTATGACCGGACAAGGTATGCCTGATGAGTGAAGGTTCCCGCGGCAAGGGCGACAGCGGCAAGCTGCTCTATTGCTCGTTTTGCGGCAAGAGCCAGCATGAGGTGCGCAAACTCATCGCGGGACCTTCCGTGTTCATCTGCGACGAATGCGTTGAACTGTGCAACGACATCATTCGCGAGGAACTGGATGACCGTACCGATCGCGGTCAGGCGAAATTGCCGATACCCGAGCAGATCAAGGCCGTTCTCGACGAATACGTCATCGGCCAGCAGTACGCGAAGAAGGTTCTCTCGGTTGCGGTTTACAACCATTACAAGCGTCTCGACCTGCGTGTCTCCGATAACAGGAACCGGGATGCCGTCGAACTGGCGAAGAGCAATATTCTCCTGATCGGCCCCACCGGCTGCGGCAAGACGCTGCTCGCGGAGACTCTGGCGCGTATTCTCAATGTGCCGTTCACCATTGCCGACGCAACGAGCCTTACCGAAGCGGGATATGTGGGCGAAGATGTCGAGAACATCATCCAGAAGCTCTTGCAGAAGTGCGATTACGATGTCGAGAGCGCGCAGACCGGTATCGTCTACATCGACGAGATCGACAAGATATCGAGAAAGTCGGACAACCCGTCCATTACGCGGGATGTATCCGGCGAGGGCGTCCAGCAGGCGCTGCTGAAACTCATCGAAGGCACCAACGCCTCGGTCCCGCCCCAGGGCGGGCGCAAGCATCCGCAGCAGGAATTCCTGCAGGTCGATACCTCCAACATCCTGTTCATCTGCGGCGGTGCGTTCTCGGAGCTGGACAAGATCATCAGGAACCGTTCCCAGAGCAGCGGAATCGGATTCGCCGCCGACGTCAAGAGCCCCGACGGCAACGACGATCTCGGCGAACTGCTCCAGGACGTGGAACCGGAAGATCTCGTCAAGTACGGGTTGATCCCTGAATTCGTCGGCAGGTTGCCCGTGGTGGCGACGCTGGAGGAACTCGATGAGGACGCCCTGGTGGAAATCCTCGTCGAGCCGAAGAACGCACTCTCCAGGCAGTACCAGAAGCTGTTCGAAATGGAAGACGTGAAGCTTGAGTTCAGGGACGATGCGCTCCGGGCGGTGGCGCAGCGGGCCATGCTCCGCAAGACCGGCGCCAGGGGGCTGCGCACGATTCTGGAGAACGTGCTGCTCGACACCATGTACGACCTGCCGTCAATGAAGAGCGCAGTGAAGGTGGTCGTGGATGAGGCCGCAGTCACCGGCGAAAACAAGCCGTACGTGATCTACCAGTCCAAGGAATCCGCTGCGGTCGGCGACTGACGTACCCCGCCGCGCCGCAGGGGGTGGCTGCTCCGCCGGCGGACACTCGTTTGTCGAATGGGCTGAACCGGGCTTGAGTATTGTTGGTCCGATCCCCAATATAGGTACGCATGGGGGAAATCCCCGATTCAAGGAGCGTGACTTGGACGACATCACCGGTACGAGACAGCCGCAAATCGAGCGGTTGCCGGTTCTTCCCCTGCGCGATGTGGTCGTATACCCGCAGATGGTGATCCCGCTGTTCGTCGGGCGGGACAAGTCCGTCGTTGCCATGGATCTGGCCATGGCGGCGGACAAGGAAATACTGCTGGTCGCGCAGACCCAGGCCGACGTTGACGATCCCGGCAAGGAAGATCTGTACGAGATCGGCACCATGGCGACCATCCTGCAGCTCCTGAAGCTGCCGGACGGAACCGTAAAGGTGCTGGTCGAGGGGGGACGGCGCGCACGCCTCCTGCAACTTGAAATCGACGACTGTTTCTCCGCCGCCTTCGAAGTGCTCGACGAGGACAGTGTCTACGATGAGAAGGAAATGGACATGCTGTCACGTTCCGTCATTTCGCGATTCGAGCAGTACGTCAAGCTCAACAAGAAGATTCCACCGGAAGTCCTGACCACCCTGGCGGGCATCGACCAGCCCGGTCGATTGGCGGATACCGTCGCCGCGCACATGGCGCTCAAGCTGGGCGACAGGCAGAAGATTCTGGAAATCCACGACGCGAAGGCACGGTTGGAACATGTGCACAGCCTGATCGAAGGGGAGATCGACCTGTTGCGCATCGAAAAGCGCATCCGCGGCCGCGTCAAGCAGCAGATGGAGAAAAGCCAGCGCGAGTACTACCTGAATGAGCAGATGAAGGCCATTCAGAAGGAATTGGGCGAAATCGAGGATGCTCCCAACGAACTCGGCGAACTGGAGAAGAAGATCTCCGATGCCGGCATGAGCAAGGAGGGGAAGGAGAAGGCCACGTCAGAACTCAAGAAGCTGAAACTGATGTCGCCCATGTCCGCCGAAGCCACCGTCGTGCGCAATTACATCGATTGGCTCGTCAAGGTCCCCTGGAAAAAGCGCACCAGGGTGACGCGCGATCTCGAAAAGGCGGAGAAGGTGCTGGAAGAAGACCACTACGGTCTGCACAAGGTAAAGGAACGCATCCTGGAATACCTCGCCGTGCAGCAGCGCGTCCGCAAGCTGAAGGGGCCCATTCTTTGCCTGGTCGGTCCGCCCGGAGTCGGCAAGACTTCGGTTGGCCAGAGCATCGCACGCGCCACCAACCGCAAGTTTGTCCGCATGTCCCTGGGAGGCGTGCGTGACGAGGCGGAGATTCGCGGCCATCGGCGCACGTATATCGGCTCCATGCCCGGCAAGATCGTGCAGAACATGGGCAAGGTGAAGGTCAGAAACCCGCTCTTCCTGCTCGATGAAGTCGACAAGATGTCCATGGATTTTCGCGGCGACCCGTCGTCGGCCCTGCTGGAGGTGCTCGACCCGGAGCAGAATTTCACCTTCAACGACCATTATCTGGAAGTGGACTTCGATCTGTCGGAGGTCATGTTCGTCTGTACCGCGAACAGCCTGAACATACCGCCGCCGCTGCTTGACCGCATGGAAGTCATTCGTCTGCCCGGCTACACGGAGGACGAGAAACTGAATATCGCGAAGCGGTACCTGATTCCCAAGCAGATGAAGAACAACGGCATCGAGAAAAAGGAATTGCGAATTTCCGACTCGGCCATTCTCGATGCGATTCGCTATTACACCCGGGAGGCGGGGGTACGGAACCTCGAGCGAGAACTCGCCAAGATCTGCCGCAAGGTCGTGAAGAAGCTGTTGCTGCGGCCGCGCAGCAGTATCGTCCGGGTAAACCACCGCAACGTGGCGAAGTACCTGGGCGTACGGCGCCATACCTATGGCCGGGCCGAAAACAACGATCAGATCGGCCAGGTCACCGGGCTTGCATGGACGGAAGTGGGCGGAGAATTGCTGGCCATCGAGTCCGCCATCGTGCCCGGAAAGGGCAAGCTCATCCACACCGGACAGCTGGGCGACGTGATGCGGGAGTCGATCCAGGCGGCGATGACGGTGGTGCGCAGCCGCGCCGACGTGCTGGGAATCGACAACGAGTTTCACCGCAAAAGCGACGTGCACATTCACGTACCGGAAGGCGCGACGCCCAAGGACGGACCCTCTGCCGGGATCGGCATGTGCGCCGCACTGGTGTCGGCGCTGACCGGGATACCTGCGCGGTCCAACGTGGCGATGACCGGTGAGATCACCCTGAGAGGGGAGGTCCTGACGATCGGCGGGCTGAAGGAGAAGTTGCTCGCAGCGCACCGGGGTGGCGTGGATACGGTTCTGATTCCTCAGGGCAACGTCAAGGACCTGGTTGAGATTCCCAGGAACGTCAAGAACAAACTGGAGATCGTTCCCGTGAAGTGGATCGATGAGGTGATCGAGCTCTCGCTCAAGTATTCGCCGGCGCCGAATCGGGACGACTCGCCCTCCGCCGAGAAGCGCGAGACGCCTCCTGAAGACACCAAGAAGAGTGAAGCCATCCTGCCACACTAGCGCTCTGACCGGCTGATGATGGCGTACCGGTTGGATAGAGCACCGGCACCCATACATTGTGGCGTCAGTTGCTTTCGGCATCGATCTTGCCCGACAGAATCTGCAACGGCAGACGTTCCAAGGGGATCGTGAGAAAAAACCGCACGAAGTGGGACACAATCGCTCTCGCGCCGTGATTTGATATAAACTATAGGTTCGCGGCTCAAGGGTCTTGCGGGCTGTTGCTCCGGTTGCAACGGATGCGGACGCATCGCGAGTTGGACTGGTTTCCGGCAGCAGATTGACAGACGAATTTAGCACTTGGTATATAGTCTTGCGGGCACGGGATTGTGTGCCCGGTGCTTGCGTGGCAAGGAGCAAACCCGACGGACGCGAGTTAGGATTGGGCGCGAAACTCGCGTCTTTCAGGTTAGATTTGTATTCTAAAAAGGGAACGGAATGAACAAAGCGGGACTCATCGAGGCGGTGGCAGGGGCTGCCAGTCTTTCAAAGGCTGACGCAGGCCGCGCCGTGGACGCCGTTGTGTCCAGCATCGCCTCGACGTTGCAGGGTGGCGATCAGGTATCGATTGTTGGATTTGGAACTTTCAGCGTGAAACACCGGGCCGCGCGCACCGGCCGTAGCCCGCGAACAGGAGAAACCATTCAAATTGCAGCCAGGAATGTGCCTGGCTTCAAGGCTGGCAAGGCATTGAAGGATGCCGTAAACTGACCGGCCGTTACCCGGGGGCTCTCTCCCGGGGGTGCTTAGCTCAGCTGGGAGAGCGTCGCCCTTACAAGGCGAAGGTCGGGGGTTCGATCCCCTCAGCACCCACCAACCGGAGTGGTAGTTCAGCTGGATAGAATACCGGCCTGTCACGCCGGGGGTCGCGGGTTCGAGTCCCGTCCACTCCGCCAACTGATCAAGGACAGATTTTCGCCTGGCGGAAATCTGTCCTTATTGGTTCCAATTCGGCTCAAGGTGAGAACATCATGCTCCAGTCGATTCGTGAAGGTGTAGGACGATGGGTCGCGGGGATCATCCTTGCGCTCATCGCGGTGGCGTTCATTTTCTGGGGTGTCGACCCAACCATCATGGGAACCACCTTTGCCGCCAAGGTCAACGGCGAGAACATTTCGCTGGTCGATTTCGACCGGGCATTGCAGAATCAGCAGAGCCAGTACCAGGAACTCTATCGCGTGGAGCTGACCGACGACTTGCAAAGGGCCTTGCGGCTGTCGGTGCTGGAGGATCTCATTCAGGGCGAAGCGCTCGCGCAGCGGGTGGCCTCGCAGGGCTACCGTGTGTCCGACGCACGGTTGGCCCAGGCCATACGGTCGCTGCCGGAGTTTCAGGTAGGCGGCGATTTCTCCATGGATGTCTACAGGTCCCAGCTCACGTTTTCCGGCATTTCGCCGACGGCATTCGAAGAACAGCAGAGAGAACAGCTTGGACTGGGGGAACTGCAAGGCGGCATCGGGATATCGGCGTTCTACACGCCCTCGGAATTTGCCCGCTATGTCGAACTGTTCGAGCAGGAGCGGGAAGTCGCCTATGCGCTGTTTCCCGCCGACGCCTTTCTTGACCGGGTCGAAGTCGATGAGACGCGGGTGGCGGAATACTACGAGGCCAACAAGGATCGGTTCTTCTCAGAAGAAAATGTCGATATCGAATACCTGGAGTTGACGCGGGCGGACTTCGCCGGCGACATAGAGGTCACCGACGAGATTCTTGAGACCTACTACGAACAGGAGCAGTTTCGATTCCAGACAGATGAAGACCGCCGCCCGAGACACATTCTGATCGGTTCCATTGAGGACGATCCGGAAGCCGAAGCCCGCGCGATGGACGTAGTGGCTCGCCTGGATGCCGGCGAGTCCTTCGAGGATCTTGCGGCAGAACTGTCCGAAGACCCCGGCACCAGCGGTCAGGGCGGCGATCTGGGCTGGCTCAGCCGGGGTACGGGCGTTTTTCAGGACGCCGTCTTCGACATGGAACTCGGCGAGGTTACGGGGCCGGTCAAATCCGAGTTCGGTTATCACGTGATCCGCCTCGACGACATACGCGAAGGCGAAGTGCGTACCTTCGATTCCGTAAGAGAGGAACTGGAGGTCGAATACCGTGACGTTCGCGCGGAGGAGTTGTTTTTCGACGCCGCCCAGGAACTGGACGCACTGGCGTTCGATGCATTCGACGAATTGGCCTCCGTGGCGTCGGACATGGAATTTCCCCTGCAGACATTTGAAGGACTGACGCGTACGGGGACGGCCAGCCCATTCCCGATTGCCGATCCGGCCGTCCAGACGGCGTTCAGCACCGAAGTTCTCGAACTGGGGGAAAACAGCCGGTTGATCGAGATTCTCGACGATCACGTAGCCGTTCTGCGGGTAACCTCCCACAATCAACCACAGGAACAGCCGCTGGAGGCGGTCAGGACAGAGATCGAAGCTGAACTGGCCAGCATCGCAGCGCAAGAGCTGGCAGATGCGGCGGCCGCGGAATTCCTGACACGGGCAGCCGCTCTCCCGGCCGCCGACAGCAGCGACGCTGATTCAACGGACGCCGCCGATCCCGGCGATGCGGATGCAACGGTTGTCACCGATTCCACCGATGCAGCAGCGGAGCAGGCTTCTCCCGGCGACGCTGAGTCAGCACAGGAAACAGATTCGGAACCGCCGAGCGCACTGGCCGCGCTGGCCGGGGAACTGGGCGGAACCTGGACGGAACGCACATGGCTGCGGCGTACGGATACCGGGGTTCCCGTGGAAATTCTCTCGAGCGTCTTCAACACCCGCCCGGACAGCGAAGGCGACGAAGTCCGCGAACGGGTTGCTCTGGCCGGCGGCGACGAGGCCGTCGTACTGGTGACCGCGATTCGCCCGGGTAATGCCGACAGTCTGACCAGGGACGAATTGCAGTCGCGGTTGACCGCGTTGGCGCAGGCGACGGCGGGGTTTGAACTGGCCGGCTACGCCCAGCATGTTCGCGACGACGCCAGTGTGCGGATTCCGGATGAAGTGATTGACCCGCCGCTCTTCTGATTCGCGTTGGGGGGCCGTGTGGCGCCCGCGCACAGACAGCGCGTGCGCGCTCAACCTCGCCCGCCATCCATGGCGGGCTCGGATCGGGTTGCGGCGCTCCTGGCCGTCCATGGCCCCGCGCCGCGCCCACGACGCTGCAAGGGCCATCCACGCGCACCCTCGCTCTCCTGGATATTCAGTTCATCAGGCGGAAGCGCTGGACGCGTTCGCCCTGCTGGACTTCGCCGGTGTAGAGATTGCCGCGGGAGTCCACGGACACCATGTGCATGCCGTGGAACT
>JAJDWR010000067.1 GCA_022825505.1 Gammaproteobacteria bacterium
CGAGCGGCGGGATGCCGTCTCCGAGCGGCGGGATGCCGTCTCCGAGCGGCGGGATGCCGTCTCCGAGCGGCGGGATGCCGTCTCCGAGCGGCGGGATGCCGTCTCCGAGCGGCGGGATGCCGTCTCCGAGCGGCGGGATGCCCTCGCCCAGTGGCGGAATGCCTTCCCCGAGCGGCGGGATGCCCTCGCCCAGCGGCGGGATGCCGTCTCCGAGTGGCGGAATGCCGTCTCCGAGCGGTGGAATGCCTTCCCCCAGCGGCGGGATGCCCTCGCCGAGCGGTGGAATGCCTTCCCCCAGCGGCGGATTCCCTTCCCCGAGTGGTGACGGTCCCCAAGGCTCCCAGGCGGGTGGTCAGAGCGACGGTGCTGCCGGTCAGTCGGGCGGTCAGCAGGGCGATTCGCAGGGTCAGGACGGAACAGGCGACGGTCAGGGCGGAGACTCGCGTCAGGCCGGCGGTCCGGGTGAGGACGGTCAAGGCGCCGGCGGCGACGGCCAGGAAGGTGGCGGCCAGGACGGAACGGGCGACGGTCAGGGCGGAGATTCCCGCCAGGCCGGCGGTCCCGGCGAGGATGGTCAGGGTGCCGGCGGCGACGGCCAGGAAGGTGTCCAGGCCGACGGCCAGGGCGCCGGCGGCGACGGCACGGAAGGTGACGGCGGCGGCCAGGGAGGCGACTCCCGCCAGGCTGGCGGCACGGAGACGGGCGACGGCGGGTTCGGCGGCGGAGACGAGGGAGCCGGTGGCGAGCAGGGCGCCTGGCCCGGCGGCGCTGGCGGCGGCACGGGTACGGCGGGCCGCGCCTCCGAGGCGGAAGGCATATTCAACGAATCCCTGGAAGACTTCGACGCAATCATGGGCGCGGAGCAGGAGGCCATCGCCAGAGGCGGCATCGGCTCGGCCGCCGATGAAGGCTTCGGCGGCACCGGCGTGCCCGGTGGAGACGGATCCATCCTTGGCGGTGGCGCAGATGGCGGCGGCAACGTGACCACCGGCGGTTCCGCCGGCGGTGGTGACGGCAGCGACCCTGCCAGCCAGCGGCCGATCCTCGCGCGAGCCGAACTGCCGGAGGAAGCGCCGCCCCCCGTCGAGGGATGCGAAGACACGGACAAGGTCGCCCGCCAGCTTTGCGAGGCGGCCACCAAGGAGGAGGATCCGCTGTTGCGGGCGGCCCTCTGGGATGAATACAACGAGTACAAGAAGATCATAGCTCTTCAATAGGTGCGGCAGTCATGAAAAGACTTGCATTCTTCGTATTGGGCATCGGGCTGCTGGCGGGCTGCAGCAGCAACCAGGTGCTCATCCCCCATACCGTCCAACTGGTGGCGGAAACCGAAACCGTTCCGGAATCCGAACTGCTCGACGTGGGTGTGGTGGTATTCGACCCCGGCGTTCCGGAAGGTGAAATCGAGAAGGAAATTCTGGAGGAGTTGCTGCGCGACGGTACCTTTGTGCATATCCGGCGCGCCGAAGCGCGGTACATGGCCGTTCACCTCCGGGATACCTTGCAGAGGAGCGGGCACTGGGGAGCCGTCTGGGCGACGCCCGGGGAGTCCGCGGCGGCGGATATCAATGTCACGGCCGAGATTCTGCATTCCGACGGCAGCCAACTGCGATTGAGGGTCCGCGCCGTCGATTCGACCGGCGAGGTCTGGGTCGAGGAAGAGTACTTCATGGAGACGGCTGCCGGCGCGTTCAACCGCCAGCAGTATCCGGGACTGGATCCCTACCAGGACGTTTTCAACCGGGTCGCCAACGATCTGGCCGCCGCCAAGGACGGGCTGTCATCCGACGACAAGCGCAATATCAGGACGGTTTCCCAGCTTCGATTCGCCGGCGAACTGAGTCCTGAAGCGTTCGGCGACTACGTCGTTCAGGCGCGCAACGGGCGGTATTCGCTGAGCCGGCTGCCGGCCGAAGACGATCCGCAGTTCGAACGAACCCAGTTGGTTCGGGACCGCGAGCACCTATTCGTGGAGACGCTCAACGAACACTACGTCGACTTCTACCAGAGCTCACTGGAGCCCTATCACGGCTGGCGCGAGTTCGCGCGCGAGGAGTCCATCGCCATTCGGGAGCTGCAGCGATCGAGCCGGTGGCGCACCGGTCTGGGCATCGCGGGCATCCTCGCATCGGTGGTCTACGGCGTTAACAGCGACGGCGACTTTGCGGACCGCGTGGTGCGCGATTCGCTCATGTACATGAGCATGGAAATGCTGCAAAGCGGCATGCTCCGCCGCCAGGAGAAACAGCTGCACAGTTCGGCCCTTGAGGAGCTTTCGGTCGGTTTCGACGAGGAAGTCAAGCCCATGGTGGTAGAGCTCGAAGGCGTACAGCATCGTTTTACAGGCACCGCCGAAGCCCAGTACGAGGACTGGCGGGACCTGCTGAGACAGATCTACATCGAGGAAACGGGCCTCGGCAGCATGGATGTCTACACCGAGGCGTTGCCGGAAGAGACGGTTTCGGAAGACCCTGAGCCGGCTGACGTACCTGCCGAAGGCGCGGAGGGCGAGACAGACACCGCAGCGCTGCCCGATGCAGCCGCAGCGGCCCCCGCGGGAGCCTGATCCACCGGCGCGAGGACGGCGTCAGCGCCCCGGGCGTCGTCAGGCGAACCCCCATGCGGGCCAGCGACACGACTTCAGACTGTTTTCTGAAAGGGCTGACCCTTGGCGAACCCCTGGGGCGGGGTGGCATGTCCCGGGTTCTCGTAGCGGCCACCGCCGACGGGCAGCGGGTCGCGGTTAAGTTTCCCCGCCTTGAAGGCGAAGCCGGCCAGGCTGCGGGCCGGGCGCTGGTGCATCGCGAATATGGTTTCCTCAGTGAGATTTCGCATCCGAACGTGGTCAATGCCCTCGGTCTTGTCCGTATCCCGAATGGGCGTGACGACTCTGTTTCCGGGCCTGGTTTGGTCATGGAGTACCTGGACGGTGGCGACCTGGTGTCCATGGCCGGCTGCCAACCGCGCATATGGGTTCCGGTGGCTACCCGGATTGCGTGCGCGCTGGACCATCTGCATCGCTCGGGGATCGTTCATCGGGATCTCAAGCCTCGCAACATATTGCTGCGACGCGGTGACATGCCGTGCCTGATCGACTTTGCCCTGGCCGCCCGCATCGGCGGCCCGGCGCCGCGGGGTGGTGGGACGGCGGCCTATCGGCGCCGCAAGTCGACGGATGAAGCCGACGTGGCCGATGACGTCTACGCCCTTGCGGTACTGGTTTACGAACTCTGGCTTGGAACCTTGCCATTCGGCAGGAATCCGACACAATTGAATGGAGAGCGTTCGCGGCTGTTTCGCGAACTTCGGCCGGTTCCGGGGGTGCGCGGCACGAGGCGCCTGGCGGAAGTCCTGGCCGGCATCCTGAACCAGCGCGAGGCAGCATTGTCCGCGGGCATCGGACCGCTGCGCCATGCATTAGAATCGGTAGGTGGAGCATCAGGAGATTTGCTCATTGGCCGAACGGGATAAACAGAACCCCGGACACGACGAAACCATCGTTCCGGTCGAGCCCGGCTTCCGCAAGCCCGGCCCGGAGGTCCGGCGCCGCGAACCGGGGCGGGCGTTGTCCATGCCGGTTCGAGTCGCGGCGCTCGGCGGGCTGGTGGCCGCGGCTGCCGTGGTCTTCATGTGGCTGCCGAACTGGGTCGACGATCAGCAGGCGCAGGAACCCGTAGCCGAGGAACCGCCGCCTCCGGAACCCCTTGAAGAGCCAGGCCCGGTCTATACCGAAGATGAACTCGAGGCGCTGCGTGACGAGGCCGACGGACTTCTGGCGCAGCTTCTTAACCAGCAGTCCCAGCTCGACCGGCGATCGGCCGCGGAGTGGGGCGGCGACGACTTCGAGACCTACCAGGAGCTTGGCCGTAGCGGCGACGATGCCTACCTTGCAGACGAATTCTGGAATTCCGTTGCCGCGTATGAGCAAGCCCTCGGCCTGGGGGAGGGGTTGCTGACGCGTTCGATCGAACTGATCGATGCCGCACTGGCAGCGGCCCGCGAGGCGCTGCAAGCCGGCAATGCCGACGTGGCGGCCGAGCAGTTTTCACTGGTGCTGCAGATCGAACCGGATAACGCCGACGCGCAGGCCGGCCTGCTCAGGGCGCAGCAATTGCCCGATGTCCTGGCGCTCGTGCGCCAGGGCGAAGACCTGGAACGATCCGGCGACCTGGAAGGGGCGGTCCGCGCCTATCGTGAGGCAGTGGCGCTGGACGGACTCTGGGTGCCGGCCCGGTCGGCGCTCGATGCGCTCCAAGCGACGATCAGAGCCCGGCGATTCGATGACCTGATGTCCAGGGGCCTGAACGCCATGGCCGCCGAAGAGTTCGAAGAAGCCCATGAGCTTTTCGCCCAGGCGCTTGCGCTGCGGCCCGATTCCGAGGAGGCAAGGAATGCGCAGATCCAGGCCGACCAGAGCCGGAAGCTCGAGCAGATTGCGCTGGTGGAAGCGCGTGCGCTGGCGTTCGAGTTGCGGGAACGCTGGGAGAATGCGCTGAGCCTCTACAACGACGCCCTGCAGACGGATTCGACCCTGGCGTTTGCCCAGGAAGGCCGGGCACGTGCCCAGTATCGCGTGGACCTGGAACTGAAACTGCAGAATCTCGTCGACCATCCCGATCTGCTCTTCGACGACAATGTGTTGCGCGACGCGCAGTTGCTGGCCGCCGAGGCCGCCGGTATCGCGCCCATGGGGCCGCGACTCGGGGAACAGGTGGAGTCGCTGGACCGGCTGCTGCGGCTGGCCTCGACGCCGCTGCCGGTGCAGTTGCAGTCCGATGAACTGACGGAGGTCACGCTGTTTCGGGTCGGCCGCCTGGGGCAGTTTCTGGTCCACGACCTCGAACTGCGCCCGGGCGCCTACACCGTGGTTGGGAGCCGGCCCGGCTACCGTGATGTGCGCATGACCTTCACCGTTCTGCCGGGTCAGTCGCTGGAACCCATCCGGGTGGAATGCATGGAGCGGATCTGATGGCGGATCTCGATCGCTGCGTATTGACCGCCAGGGCAGGAGGCGAGGAACGCCGGTTTTCGGCCGCCGAGTTACCGATACTCATTGGCGGCGGCTCCGAGTGCGATATCCGCTTGCAGGGCATTTCGGGCTCGCTCCAGATCGGCACGCTTGACGGCGCCTATTTCGTCCAGCCCGGCAAGAACACGCGTGGACTGCGTCTGGACGGCGAACCGGTCACCGGATCCCGTTGGCTCAGGGACGGTCAGACGATCGCGCTGGATACCGCACGGGCCCGCTGCAGTTTCCGGGATGACCGGCTGGAACTGGCGATCGAGGGCCAGGTGACCGGCGGCGATACGGCGCCGCCGGACCTTGAGGAATTGGCGCTGGAGACGACCGACGAGGACGAAGTCGCCGTGGAGCCGATCTCGTTCCGGCCGGGCATGAGCGAGTCGGCTGCGGCTCACGGCGGGCGTACGCGGCGCACTGCGGTGATCGTGGGATCGGCCTTTGCCGTGCTGGCGGTCGCCGGGTGGTTTGCCTTCACGGCAAAGTCGGTGCAACTGGTGACCGTACCGCCGGCGGATGAAGTCGGACTGCCGGGCACGCTGTTCAAGTTCCGCATCGGCGACCGGTTCCTGGTTCGTTCCGGGTCCCATCGCGTGGTGGCGCAGCGGGCCGGCTACCATGAACTGGATGTGATCATCGAGGTCGGCCAGTTGCCGGCCCAGACGGTGGAGCTTGAATTGGCCAAGCTTCCCGGAATCGTCACCTTCACGACGGAACCGGATGTGGCGGCGGATGTTCAGGTGGACGGGATTTCCGTCGGTACCGCGCCGCTGACCGACGTGGAAGTCGAGCCGGGCCGGCACCGGGTGGAGTTCATTGCCGAGCGATTTCTGTCCGAGGTGCTGGAGCTGGATGTATTCGGAGAAGGCCGGCCACAGAGTCTGGCCGCCGAACTGACCCCGAACTGGGCGCCGGTCAGCCTGAGCAGCCGGCCGGCCGGCGCGCAGGTACTGGTGGACGGCACGGCAATGGCGACCACCCCCGCGGAGCTGGAACTGGGCGCGGGAGAGCGGTTGGTTGAATTGCGGCTTGCAGGGTACAACGCATGGCGCGACACAGTCACCGTGCTTGCCGACCAGCCGCTGAGCCTGCCTGAGGTCACGCTCGTCCAGGCCGACGGACGGGTGGAACTGGTCACTGACCCCGCCGGCGCGGCCGTCAGCGTCAACGGCGAGTACCAGGGCGCGACACCGCTGACCCTCGGGTTGAGGCCCGGCCGCACGCACGCCATCACGCTGACCAAACCCGGCTACGATACCGAGACCCGGGAGCTTTCCGTGGAGGCGGACAGCGGCCGGCGCCTGGAAATAGCCCTGACGGCGCAATTCGGCTTCGTCGAAGTGGTGAGCGATCCGCCGGCCGCGGAGATCTATGTGAACGGCGAACTCGGCGGCGTGACGCCGGCGCAGTTGTCGCTGCTCGCCGTGGCCCATGATCTGGAGGTTCGGCTCGATGGACACGCGTCCCAGTCCACCACGATCACGCCGCGCACGGGCTTTTCCCAGCGCTGGGAAACGGCCCTGGTTGCCCTGAATACCGTGACCGGAGCCGGGTATCCGCAGTCCGTGCAGACCAGTCTGGATCAGGAGTTGCGCCTCGTGCTGCCCGGCGAATTCACCATGGGGTCGTCGCGCCGAGAACAGGGTCGCCGCTCCAACGAGGCGTTGCGCGCGGTCAGGCTGACGGAGGGGTTCTACCTCGGCGTGAAGGAGGTCAGCAACGCCGAGTTCCGGCAGTTCGATGCCGAACATGACTCGGGCTCTTTCTCGGGCGAATCGCTGGACGGCGACGACCAGCCCGTGGTTCGGATCACCTGGGAGCAGGTGGCGCAGTTCATGAACTGGCTGAGCATCCGGGACTCGCTGCAGCCGGTGTATGAAGAGGCTGAGGGCACCTGGCGGGCGGTCCGGCCGCTGCGCAGCGGGTACCGCCTGCCCACCGAGGCCGAATGGGCCTGGGCAGCGCGCTTCGCCGTTCGCGACGAGCCGCTGATTTTTGCGTGGGGCGCGGAGCTGCCTCCGCCCGACCGGGTCGGCAATTACGCCGACATCTCCGCCCGGCAGTTGCTGCCCACAACCCTGGTCACCTACAACGACGGTTTCAGCGTGTCGGCCCCATCCGGAAGCTTTCCGGCCAATCGGCTGGGCATTTTCGATCTCGGTGGTAATGTCTCGGAGTGGGTTCAGGATTTCTATGAAGTGGGCAGGACCGAGACCGACGTGGTTGTCGAGAATCCGCTCGGTCCCGTTGACGGTCGGTTCAGGGTAGTCAGGGGACCGAGCTGGCGCGGCGCGACGGTGACCGACCTGCGCATGGCATCGCGGAATTTCAACGCCGAGGGCGACGAGTGGACAGGTTTCAGGATTGCGCGAAACCTGGAATGATTTCGATGTAGCATGGTCAAATGTCATTTGGCGGTCGATGACCTGATTGCGGAGGTATCAACGTGACTGCGGTAATTCGAATCTGCATTGCCGGATTGCTGGGATTGTGGATGGTCGCCGGCATTTCGCAGGAGGCTGCGGAGGAAACCACGGCGGAAGCGGACGCACAGCAGGAGGCTGCGCCCGAGGACGATTCCGCCGCGGCCGCCGAAGCGGCGGAACCCGGTACAGCCGAACAGCCCGAAACCGCCGCGGATGCGGTCGCGGCCGAAACCGGTGCGACCGAACCCGCTGAGGCGCTTCCGGAAATTCCGCCTCTGGATGAACTGTTTGTCCCGAGTCAAAATATCCGCGCGGACGAACCCGTGACGTTTCCCGTGGACTTCTAGGTGCAGGCAGGACGCAGATGAACCGAAGTTTTTCCGGCGAGTTTCTCTACCAGGTTTTCGCACTGATCATTGCAGTGATCGTCGTGCACGCCGTGTATGTGACGCTGATCCGACCCCAGGCCGAGGCGATCATGGCCGAACAGGCCATGCTGATCGAGCAGGACGAGACGTACACCCCCGAGCGCTCGCTGTACGTTCTCATTCGGGATTTCGAGCAGGAAGCGTGTCTGGTGCTCATGTTCTGGGCATTCTCGATCATGGGTTTCAAGGCGTTCAGGGCGGTGGGCGAACGCAAGCTGCTGCAGGAGGAACTGGTGCCCGTTCCGGAGGGGGTCCGCATCCTCCCGGAGGATACCCGGGAGTATGCGCGCAACATCCAGTCCCTGCCGGAGCGGATCCGCGAGATGCTGTTGCCCCGGGTCATGCTCTCGTCCCTGGAGCGCTTCGGGTCCACGCGAAACGTTCAGGACGTCTCGTCGGTAGCGAATACCCTTTGCGAATCGGAGGGCGAGCGCCTGGAGTCGGAGCTATCCATGATCCGGTACATCGCGTGGGCCATTCCGTCCGTGGGGTTCATCGGCACCGTACGGGGTATCGGTGAGGCTCTGAGCCAGGCGCATCGTGCCGTGGACGGCGATATCGCCGGCGTTACCGAGAGCCTGGGCACGGCCTTCAACAGCACCTTCATTGCACTGCTGATTTCCATCGTGGTCATGTTCCTGGTGCATCAGTTGCAACTGCTCCAGGAGCGCCAGGTCTTCGATACGCAGACGTACATCGACCACAATCTCATCAGGCACATGCAGGTACGGGGCAGGGGCTGACGGGCGGGCAGGCAGGCAGACATCGGGACGTAGCGAACAGTGAACACGCTGGCCATCGAGATCAATGACGCGGGCTTGACCGTCGCCGATGGTTCCGGCGTCCTGGCGGTGGAGCCCGGTTACGCTTCGCTGGACAATGGCGAGTTTCTCGCCGGGGACACGGCATACGCCCAGGCGCGGCTGCGTCCCCGCCAGACCAGCAACGCTCACTGGGAGAACCTGAGCCTAGACCCCGACAGCGCGGGAATCGAAGGGGTAGGCAGTTCCGCGGAGCTCGCCTTCAGGCAACTGGATGGGCTGTGGAACCGGTTCGGCGGTGCAGGCAGGGACGCCGTCCTCGTTGTGCCGGGTCACTACAGCCGGGAGCAGCTCGGTTTGCTGCTCGGGCTGGTTCAGGAATGCCGGATGCCGGTCCGGGCAATGGTCAACGCAGCCGCGGCGGCCAGTGCACGCCCCTGGCCCGGGCGCCAGCTCCTCCACCTGGATGTCCACTTGCACCGCTTTTCGGCGACAGTACTGAAGCAGGGCGACGGCGTCGCCGCCGAACCGGAACAGGCCCTGACCGGTGTCGGACTCGTCTCGCTGATGGACCTCTGGGCCAAGCGCGTGGCGGAATTGTTCGTGCTGCAGACACGCTTCGATCCGTTCCACCGAGCCGATTCCGAGCAACTCGTATATGAACGTTTGCCGGAGTCGCTGGATGCGCTGCACAGTGACGAAGACACCGAACTCGCACTGGATTTCGGCGGTGAGGGGCGAGTCGTCCGGTTGACCCGCAAGCAGGTACTCGGCGTCGTGGCCGGTGCCTGGCGGGCGGTGGTCCAATTCGTGGCGCAGCAGCGCGAGCCGGGCGCCAGCCTCACGCTGCAGGTGTCCCACCGCGTCGGTCATCTGCCGGGGCTCACGACCGAACTCAAGCGCCTGGACGATACCCGGATCGTGACCCTGCCCCACGATGCCGCTGTCATGGGGGCGCTGGCGTGTGTGCGGAGACTGGATTCGGCTTCCGGTCAGGTCAAGCTGCTCAAGAGGCTGCCGTGGAGGCGGGAACCCGAGCAGGGCGAGCCCGCGACCGTACAGGAGGACGAACCCGCCACAGAGACGGCGTCGGATGCCGAGGCCATCGCCACCCATGTCGTGCACCGTGGTGTTGCGCTTCCCGTGGGGCAGTCCGCGCTGCACATTGGCCGCGAATGCGTCAACGGGCGTCGCACGATCGTCATCGACGATCAGCACCAGGCGGTGTCCCGGTCCCACTGCGAGGTGGTGCGCCGGGACGGCGAACTGTGCCTGAAGGACAGCAGCCGCTTCGGAACATTCGTTAACGAGAAACGGGTCCGCGGCGAGACGGTCCTGCGTCCGGCGGATGTCATCCGCGTGGGCTCGCCCGGAGAGGAGCTGCACGTCATCGCGGTGGAGGCGCACGATGGCTCGTAAGCAGATGAACGTTTTCTCGCTGTCCTTCCTGGACGCCATGACCTGTGGATTCGGGGCGGTGATCCTGTTCTTCATGATCATCAACGCCAACATCGACCTGCGCCGCGAGGAAACGCTGGACGACCTGGCCAGCGAAGTGGACCGGATGGAGCTCAAGGTGCTCACGGGACGCAGGAACCTGGTCGAGATGAAGGAGGACCTGGTCCGGCTGATAGAGCAATGGTCCATTCTCAGGGACCGGCGTGAACAGATCGTCACCGAAATCCGTAACATCGAGGAGGAGTCCGACGCCATCAATGCGGACAGCTCGACGCGGGACGAGATCATCGAGCGCCTGCGCGCGGAGCTTGAGGAACTGGAGGCGGAAACCGAGCGTCTGGCCGACTCTCAGACGCCGCAGATTGCGGGCGATCGCCTGCGGGGCTTCACCGGCGACGGCAACAGGCAATACCTGACGGGCCTGCGCATGGGCGGGCAGCGCGTGGTCATCCTCGTCGATGCCTCCACCAGCATGCTGGACCGCACGGTGGTCAACATCTTTCGCCGCCGCAACATGAGCGAGGCGCAGCAACTGCAGGCGCCCAAGTGGCGCCAGGCGGTGGACACCCTTGACTGGCTGACCACGCAGATACCTCCCGGCACGCTGATCCAGATTTTTGCCTTCAACGACACCGCCTGGTCGCTGCTGGAGGGAGACGGGACGGCGTGGCATACCATTACCGACGGCACCCAGCTCGATGCGGCAGTGGAGAAACTGGGTGAGACGGTACCCCAGGGACCCACCAGCCTGCACGCGGCTTTCGCGGCCATGCGCCCGCTGGATCCCAGGCCGGATAACATCTACCTGCTGGTCGACGGGTTGCCCACCATGGGAGAGGTCCCGCCCAACCAGCCGGGCGTGACCGGCGAGGAGCGCGTTCGGCACTTCGACCGGGCGCGGCGGTCGCTGCCGTTCAATGTGCCGGTGAACGTCATTCTCTACGCCATGGAAGGGGACCCGTCAGCCGCCCCGGCATACTGGCTGCTGGCGCTCGATACGGGCGGATCGATGATGGCGCCCTCGGAGGACTGGCCATGAGAAAGAAGGGCCGACGCGATATCGAAACCGGGAGCCTGTCGTTCCTGGACGTGGTTTGCTGCGGATTCGGCGCTGTGGTGCTGCTGCTGGTCATCGCCAAGATTTTCGAACCGATCCGCCTGGAAGAGAGCCATGTGGAGCTGGAAGGCCTGATCGCCAGGTACGAGCAGGAACTGGAGGAGATTCTCGGCGAGACGGAAGAGGTGACACGTGAACGCACCGCCACGGTGGAGCAGGTGGACGTCGACGAGATCGAAATCGCAGGGCTAGAGGACGAACTCGAGCGGATCCGCGCGGAATTTCTGGCCTCCCTGGATGGCGTCGAACTGGCGGAGGAGATTCAGAACGAACTGGTCCTGGCGAGACAGCGGCTCACGGAGGAGATGCAGCGCCTGCTTTCCGACTACCGGCCCGATCCGGATGAGTACATGGTGGGCGGCATCCCGGTGGACAGCGAGTACATCATCTTCATCATCGATACCTCCGGGAGCATGCAGCAGTACGCTTGGAACCGCGTCCAGCAGCAGATACGCGAGACGCTGGAGGTCTATCCCCAGGTCAGGGGGATTCAGGTCTTTAACGACATGGGCGACTACATGTTCCGAAGTTACCGCAACGAGTGGATTCCGGACACGCCGACGATTCGAGAGTCGATCATCGATGCGTTGCGCAACTGGCGCGTTTTCTCGAACTCGAGTCCCCGGGAGGGCATCCTGGAGGCGATCGACACGTTCTACGATCCGACCAAGAAGATCAGCCTCTACGTGTACAGCGACGATTTCTCGTCGGGGTCCATCGATGCGGTGGTCCGGGAGGTGGACCGCCGAAACCGTGCCACCGAGGACGGCAGCCGCCGCGTGCGCATCCACGCCGTGGCGTTCCCCGTCTACTACGTGGCATTCGACGGCCAGTTGGGAACGTCCGCCCGCTACGCCGTGCTGATGCGGGAGCTGTGCCAGAGAAACGGCGGCACGTTCGTGGCGCTGCCGACGTTGCGTAGGGGCTAAGCCCCGACTGTACGCGAGCTTCCGCTGCAAGCGCGCCCGCAGCGGGCGAGTTGGTTGGCCCGCCGTCACAATTCATCATTTTTGCCACGTTCGTTGCCCTGATGCATCACGGCGTTGACCGGCGTGTGAGCTTCAATGTCGGCGTGCAGGAAAGCACGGGCAGACACACAGAGGAGCAATGCCATGATGAGACACGCCATCTTCCTATTGATTGCCGCCGCATTCTCGACCACCGGTTGGGCGGCGGACGACAGCAGGGCTTCGAAGTACGAGACCATCGGTGTAGGCAGCGGAGGGGCCGTCGGGGCCGCGGCCGGCGGCCCGGTGGGGTTCATCGTGGGCGCTGCAGTGGGCGCCTGGCTGGGGGACCAGTTCAACCGCCAGCACCAGGCGCGGAACGAATTCGAGCAGAACTGGATGGAATCGGAGACGCGGGTCACCGAACTCGACGACTTGTTGCAAGGCGCCGAGCTGCAGGTGTCGACCATGGAATCCGAGGTCGCGGTTCTGGAGACGCGGCTGCGCCGGGAAACCGAACAGTTGCGCACGGCAGTTCGCGAGGCGCTGGATGTCCAGGTGCTCTTCAGGACGGACGAGGACACGCTTCCCGACGAAACCCATCAGCGGCTGGTACGGCTGGCCGGGGCGCTCGCCGGGCTGGACGACATGCTGGTGCGCATCGAGGGTTACGCCGATTCCCGCGGTGAAACCGATCATAACGAGTTGCTTTCGGCGCAGCGTGCGGCGACGGTCATGGAGACATTGATTCGTGCCGGTGTGCCGGCAGGCCGGATCAGCGTCAATGCCTACGGAGAGCAGCGTTCGTCGGCGGCCGAGGACGATCCCGACGGGCTTGCGATGGAACGACGCGTCCAGTTGACGGTCATACCCAAGGACGGTGAAACGCGCATGACGCGCGAATCGATAGCAGCGGCAACCGACCAGTGAGAGTTGCGGCCTGGCTGGGGGCGCCGGTTTCGGCGCCCCAATTTTGCGTCATCCGGCCCGCTCTGAAGCGGCTGGACCTTATGGCGCAGGACCCGCGGCGCGCGAGAGAAACGGCTCGAGCAGCGGCAGCAGGTCCGGGGTCCTTTCCGGTGTGTCCAGGCGCCCTACAATGCGAACCGGCACATCCGCAACAAACCGTGCGAGTACGTCCGCAGTTTCCCCGGGGTCAACGGGTTGCGTTTCGGACTCGTTGACGATGATGCCGGCCAGTTTCACGTTTTGTGCCCGCAGCATCCCGACCGCGGTCAGTGTATGACTCAGTGTGCCCAGATAACTGCCCGTGACCAGGAGCGCCGGCACTGAAAGGGCGGCAATCCAGTCAAGAACGGTATGCTGCCGGTCCAGCGGTACCATGACCCCGCCGATCCCCTCGATCAGCGTGACATCTTCTTCGGTCTCCTCGCAGCAAAACGCAACCAGGTCATCGAATGGTATATGGCGGTCTTCGCGCTCAGCCGCCATGTCGGGCGAAAGAGGTTCCCTGAACTGCCAGGGCGATACTGCGGCGACCCGTTCGGAATCGATGGGGTGCCCCAGTGCCTTCAACAGGATGCCGCTGTCGGTGAGATCCTGGGCGTCATCCGTCACGCCCGTGGCGACAGGCTTTAGTGCACGGATGCTGTATCCATGCCCGCGCAATTGGTGGATCAGGGCGCAGGTGACGAATGTCTTGCCGATCTCCGTGCCCGAGGCGGTGACAAAGATCGTGCTCATGGACAAGGCAGGATTTCATTGACCGCTGCGGCCAGACGGTCGATATCCTCCTCCGTGTGCGCGGCGGAAAACGTCAGGCGCAGCCGCGCCGTGCCGTCCGGTACCGTGGGCGGCCGTATGGCCCCGACCAGAAATCCCTTCTCCCGCAACACCGACGCGGCCTGCATCGTGCGCCGGGCGTCGCCCAGGACGAACGCGACGATCGGGCTCTCGGGCGGTTTGAGTCCCAGCCGGGCGTTGAATCGACGCGCCCGGTCGAGCGGTTGGCGAACCAGGTCCTCATCGGTCGCGATCAGTTCCAGCGCGGCGGTCGCTGCCGCCAGCGTGCCGGGGGGCAGCCCGGTGGTGTAATGCAGGCTTCTGGCGCGGTTGCGGATCAGGTCCCCCACCTCCCGGTTCGTGCACAGGTATCCGCCGTAGGCGCCGACGGCCTTGGACAGCGTCCCCATCTGCAGCGGTATGGGCACCGCACGGCCGTCCATGAACCCGGATCCGCGTCCGTTCTCGATGACGCCGAGGCCGTGGGCGTCGTCCGTCATGAGCCACGCATCGTGGGCCTCGCAGATCCGAACAAGCTCATCGACCGGCGCGCGGTCGCCGTCCATGCTGAAGACGCCGTCGGTGAGTACCAGGCAGTGTCGATGCGCCGATCTGTGCTCGTGCAGGAGGCCGGACAGTTCCGACGTATCCTGGTGTCGAAAACTCATTGTCCGGCAGCGCGCCAGGGTCGCTCCGGCAAACAGGCACGCGTGGCACAGTTCGTCCATCAGTATCAGGTCCTGCCGCGCCGCCAGCGCCGGGATAACGCCGACGTTGGCCAGGTAACCGCTGCCGAAGACCACAGCATCTTCCGTGCCCTTGATATTCGCCAGCGCCGACTCCAGGCTCGCGTAGAGCGGGTTGTTGCCGGTGATCAGGCGGGATGCGCCTGCGCCTGCGCCCCAGGTTCGCGTTGCCTCACGGCTTGCCTCGACGACCTTTGGATGATGGGACAGGCCCAGGTAGTCGTTGCACGCGAAGGAGATCAGGTCTCGCGATTGCTGTCGCGTTCTGGCGCGGGGGCGGCGCCCGGTGGGGATCAGGGTTCGCAACAGGTGCCTGTCCTTCAGCCCTTGCAGCTTCTCGCGCGCGAAATTCCTTAGACCGTCTTCACTCAACGCCTTGATGTCCGTGTTGCCCGACCGTCCCTCTACCCGCAAATATGTTCCAACAACTCGGCCGTGCGGGCCTTCATCAGCGCAACGTCGCCGCGGCTTTCCACATTGAGCCGCAACAGCGGTTCCGTATTCGACGCGCGCAGGTTGAAGCGCCAGCAGTCAAACTCCATGCTGAGGCCGTCCACGTGCTCGGTGCGCGCGGCATCGGCCGCGTAGATACGTTCGATTCGCCCGAGCACTTCAGCCGCGTCATCGACGGTCCGGTTGATCTCCCCGCTGGCCGGAAACATCGCCATGCGCTCGTCAACCAGCGCCGAAAGCGGCAGTCCACGCTCGCTCATGATCCGGGTGACCAGCAACCAGGGGATCATGCCGCTGTCGGCGTAGGCAAATGAGCGAAAGTAGTGGTGGGCGCTCATCTCCCCGCCGTAGACGGCGTCATGGTCGCGCATGGCCTGTTTCATGAACGCGTGTCCCGAAACGCTCTGGACCGCCTTTCCGCCCCAGTTTTCCACCACCTCCAGGGTGTTCCAGGCGAGCCTCGGATCGTGCACGATCGGTGCTCCGGGAGATTGGTCCAGGAAGGATTGCGCCAGAAGTCCGACGACGTAGTAACCATCGATGAAGCGCCCGGTCTCGTCGAAAAAGAAACAGCGGTCGAAATCCCCGTCCCAGGCGATCCCCGCATCCGCATCCTCCCGCAACACGGCCTCGACCGTCACTTGCCGGTTCTCCTCCAGCATGGGGTTGGGCACGCCGTTGGGGAACGTACCGTCCGGCCGGTGATGGACCTTGACGAACTCGAACGGCAGATGAGGCTCCAGAAGGTCGACGACGGGCCCGGCGCCGCCGTTGCCGGCGTTGACCACGATCTTGAGTGGCCGCAACTTCCCGGCGTCGACGTAGCTGAGCAGGTGATCGATGTAGTCTGCCTGGATATCGATGATCTGCGCAGTCCCGGGCGCAGGCGCATCGTCGAACCCGGCGCGCTCGGCCAACTCCCGGATGTCCTGTAACCCGGTATCCGCACTAATGGGGCGCGCGCCTTCGCGAACGAACTTCATGCCGTTGTAGTTCGGCGGATTGTGACTGGCCGTGACCATGATTCCGCCGTCAAGTTCGCGGGAAAATGTGGCGTAGTAGACCATTTCCGTCCCCCCAACGCCGATGTCCACGACGTTTACCCCGGAGTCAACCAGGCTGCCCGCCAGAACGTCCGTCAGTTTGCTGCTCGAAAGGCGGATGTCACGGCCCACGGCCACCCGGCGCGGTTGCAGGAACGCGGCATAGGCGCGGCCAATGCGGTAGACCACATCCTCGTTCAATTCTTCCGGAACGCGGCCGCGGACATCGTAGGCCTTGAAGCAGTGGATGCGGGTCATTGGGCTACCGGATGGGGAACGCGATGCGGGAGTATATACGGGATGACTTCATGTCCGCACCGGCGGGTCATGCCCGCGATCCCGGGCAATGTTGCGGGCCATGCGGGTTAACATGACGTGCTTTTCGACGAGTTGAGACACTTGCAATGACACTGGACCGGATCTGGCTGCCGTACTGCCAGATGCAGACGGCGCCTCCACCGCGCGTCGCTTCACGCACGGAAGGCGTGCGAATCTACCTTGACGACGGGCGCCACCTCATCGACGGTACCGCTTCATGGTGGACCGCCTGCCATGGATACAATCACCCGCACATCCGCTGGGCCATCATTCGGCAGCTTGAGTGCATGCCCCATGTCATGCTCGGCGGTCTGGTTCACGAGCAGGTCATTACACTCACGGAGCGGCTGACCCGGCTGCTTCCCGGCGAGTTGAATCGCGTCTTCTATTCCGAATCGGGATCCGTCTCCGTCGAGATTGCGATGAAGATGGCGCTGCAGTACTGGATCAACCAGGGTGTTTCCGGTCGAACGCGGTTCCTCAGCTTCCGGGATGCCTATCACGGCGACACGTTCGCGGCCATGTCGGTCTGCGATCCCGAGGACGGCATGCACCGGCTGTTCAGGGGCGCGCTCGCAGATCAGGTCATCGTCGATCTGCCGCGGACGGCGGACCAGGTGCGCACCCTGGAGAGGACGCTGGACCGGCACGCCGGGCAACTCGCGGCGGTGATCGCAGAGCCGCTGGTGCAAGCCGCCGCCGGCATGAAGTTTCACCCGCCGGAGGTGCTGGCCCAGGTGGCCGAAGCGGCACGGCGCCATGACCTGCTGCTGATCCTGGACGAAATCGCCACCGGATTCTGTCGCACAGGGACCCTGTTCGCCTGCGAGCAGGCCGGCGTGACACCTGATATCGTCACGCTGTCCAAGGCGCTGACGGGCGGTTCGATGCCGCTGGCGGCCACCGTTGCAACGGAAGACGTTTACCGGGCGTTTCTTTCCGATTCCCCGCAACACGCGCTGATGCACGGGCCGACGTACTGCGGGAATCCCCTGGGATGCGCCGCCGCCAACGCCTCGCTGGACCTGTTCGAATCGGAGCCTCGCCTGGCTCAGGTGGCCAACATCGAGTCGCAACTGAAGAACGAACTCGCCGACTGCGCAAAGTTGCCGGGTGTCGCCGATGTGCGCGTCAAGGGCGCCATCGGCGTGGTGGAACTGCAGGGACGCCCGAAGGTGAGCCGGCTGCGGGAACAGTTCGTCGAAGAAGGCGTTTGGGTTCGCCCGTTCGGAAACGTGGTCTACCTGATGCCCGCCCTGGTCATCGAATCGGAGGACCTGAGCGCGCTGACCCACGCCGTTTGCCGCGTGGTTCGGCGAGCGGCCTGAACCGCATCGGTCACCAGCGGGAAACCCCTGCCACGGGCTGTCAGAACAACTCCGATTCGTCCGGCTCGGCCGCGTCGCGCCCCTCGTAACGGTTCGGGATGAAATCGCCCGTCAGCATGTCCCGGTAGGACATCCCCGGCGGCACCATGGGATAGACGCCCGCCTCCGGATCGATGAGCACCTCCAGGAAGGCGGCGCCTTCGAAGTCCAGGAATTCCTGCAGCACCCGCGGCACATCTTCCTTGCGGTCAAGCCGCACCGCGTACTCGAAACCGTCGGCCTGGGCGGCCCTGACAAAGTCCTTCTTGCGCAACGACTTGTCGCTGCCGGCCAAACGGCCCCTGAAGAACAGCCGCTGCCACTGCATGACCATGCCGTCGCCGAAGTTGTTGAGGATCAGCACCTTGATGGGCAGTCCGTACGTGGTCACGGTTTCCAGTTCGCCCAGGTTCATGCGAATGCTGGCGTCGCCGTCCACGTCGATCACCAGCCGGTCGGGCCGGCCGAACTGGGCGCCGATGGCCGCGGGCAGGCCGAAGCCCATGGTGCCCATGCTGCCGGAAGTCAGCCATAGCCGGGGCTCGCTGAAATCGAAGTATTGCGCCGCCCACATCTGGTGTTGCCCGACGCCGGTGGAAATGATGGCCTTGCCGCGGGTGATTTCGTTGATGGATTCGATGACGTAATTGGGTTGAATGAGTTCGCTCTCGCGGTCGTAGTTGAGAGCGTAGGTGGTCTTCAATTCCTGCAACTCTTCGTGCCACCGGGAAAAGTCGCGCGAAAAGCCCGTGCGCCGGCCGTACCGGGTCAGCGACTCCAGGGCGTCGGGGAGCAGGCCGACGTGAAACCAGTCCGCCCGCTTGACCTTGTGGATCTCCGACGGGTCGATATCGAAGTGCAGGACCCGCCTGGCGTTGCGCGCGAACTTGGGCGGGTCGCCGGCGACCCGGTCGTCAAAGCGCGCACCCACCGCGATCAGCAGGTCGCAGTCGTCGACCGCATAGTTGGCGTAGGCCGTGCCGTGCATGCCCAGCATGTGCATCGCCAGCGGGTGCCGCGTGTCGAAACTCCCCAGGCCCATGAGGGTGGTGGTGACCGGAATCCGGAAGGCCAGCGCAAGCCCGCGCAGGGCGGGTGCGGCGTTACCGTTGATCACGCCGCCGCCGGCATAGATCAGCGGCCGGCGGCTTTCGCCCAGCAGCGAGAAGAACTCCCGGCAACGCTCGTCGGTCATGGTGTTTTCGCGGGTCTTCTGAATTCGGTGGCGATAGCCGGGGACGGGCAGGAGGCCCTCGCCCCTGTATGGGCCGACCCAATTCTGCACATCCTTGGGCACATCCACGACCACGGGCCCGGGACGGCCGGACTGGGCGATCTCCAGGGCGGATCGCACCGTTGTCTCGAGGCGTTCGGGATCGGTGACCAGGAACACGTGCTTTGCGACCGAACCCATCACACCCGTCACCGGGGCTTCCTGGAAGGCATCGCTGCCGATGGCGGCCGTGGGCACTTGCCCGCAGATGACGACGATGGGAATGGAGTCGGCGATGCAGTCCCGCACCGGCGTCACGCAGTTGGTCGCGCCGGGTCCGGAGGTGACGATGACCACGCCCGGCCGGCCGGTGGCGCGCGCATAGCCGGCCGCCATGAAACAGGCGCCCTGTTCATTGGCGGGAACGATCAGCGACATCGCGTCCTTCCCGTCGCGGCCGTGCTCGTCGTTGTAGCGAAACACGGCGTCGTAGGTGGGCAGAATGGCGCCGCCGCTGTAGCCGAATACGGTGTCCACGCCCTGGTCCGCAAGCACCTGGACGATCATGTCGGCGCCGCTCAGCTCAGTTCCCGAGAGCGGGTGGGGACTGCCCGGACTGGCTTGGGTTTGTGTGCTCATTGCTGGTCGATGCGATTCCGCGACGCCCCCGGTGTCCCGTCGTAGCCAATCCGGTGGCCGATAGGTCGCGAGTGTTGATGAAAAGTACCCGTATTGCAATAGTCGTTGCACTGGGCCAACATGCGCGGCGGGTACCGGACAGGCGGCGATTTCCAGGTGACGGACTCCGTGCGACATATCGTTTCGATCCTGCTTCAGAACGAAGCCGGCGCGCTGGCGCGGGTGGCCAACCTGTTCTCCACCCGCGGTTACAACATCGAGAGCCTGAATGTTGCGCCGACGCACGATGAAACCGTGTCCCGGCTGACCCTGGTCACCAGCGGATCGGAAACGGTCATGGACCAGATCATCAAGCAACTGGGCAAGCTGGTGGACGTGGTCAACATCATCGACATGACCGACGACGAACATATCGAGCGCGAACTGGCGCTGTTCAAGATCCAGATGCCGGGCGATGACTGGGAACTCATTGCCCGCACGGCCAGCGAATTCGGCGCCACGGTTCTGGATGACCACGAAGGCCACTTCACCGTGGAATTGACGGGCGGGAGCGGCGAAATCGACCGGTTCATCGCTGCGATTTCCAAGCGGGGGCAGATGCTGGCCGTAGTGCGCAGCGGCGCCATGGCGGTGGCGCGCGGCGCACCCATCCTGACGCCGACCTAGTCGTCGCAACTCGTTGACCGCATGGTTTCTCGGGGGCTCCGATGAATTCGCAATTACACAATGCCGACCGTCTGGCCGAGGCGAAGCGTTGCGTGCTGAAAATCGGCTCGACGCTGTTTGTCGACGGCGTCACGGGGAGCCTGCAGCGCGACTGGCTTGAAGGTGTTTGCGCTGATGTCGCCGACATGCGCGCCCGGGGCCAGGAGATCGTGGTCGTATCGTCCGGAGCCATTGCGCTGGGTGCCGGGTCGCTGGGAATCGACCCGCTGACGCACCGCCTTCAGGAAAGTCAGGCTGCTGCCGCAGCCGGTCAGATCAGGCTGGCCCACGCATACCAGGAGATCCTCGCCGCTCACGGAATCGCTGCTGCCCAGGTCCTGCTGACGCTGGACGACAGCGAGAACCGGCGCCGTTACCTGAATGCCGCGAATACATTGTTCACGCTGCTCAAGCGCGGGGCGGTGCCGGTGGTCAACGAAAACGACACGGTGGCGACGGAGGAGATCCGTTACGGAGACAATGACCGCCTCGCCGCACGCGTGGCCCAGATGATCAGCGCGGATTGCCTGATTCTGCTTTCGGATGTGGACGGCTTCTATACGGCCGATCCCAACATCGATCCTGGCGCCGAACATATTGCAGAGATTTCGACATTGTCCGAAGCTCACCTGAGCATGGCGGGCGGCGCCGGGTCAGCCTACGGCTCCGGCGGCATGCGGACCAAGCTCGATGCCGCCCGCATCGCCATGGGCGCGGGTTGCCGCATGGTGATCGCCTCCGGTCGTGTCGCGCGTCCGCTACGGGCGCTGCGCGAAGGGGCCAGGGCCACGTGGTTCCTGCCCGGCTCCACACCCAGAGCGTCCCGAAAACAGTGGATTGCCGGTACGCTGAAGCCCCGCGGCACGCTGACTGTGGATGACGGAGCCAGGCGCGCCCTGTTTTCCGGGCGAAGCCTGCTGCCCGCCGGCGTCACCGAAGTCAGCGGCGTTTTTGAACGCGGCGACGCGGTCGACGTGCTGGATCAGGCCGGGCTCGAACTGGGACGGGGCCTGATCGCCTACCCGGCGGTGGAGGCACGGGCCATCGCCGGGCATCGCTCGGATGCGATCGAAGGAATTTTGGGCTATCGTGGCCGCGACGAAATGATCCACCGGGACGATCTGGCACTGACACTGAACGAGATAGAACCATGATTGCAAAGGAACGGGACATCGCCCCGGACTTGTACCGGCAGATGATGAACATCGGTGCGGCTGCCCGGGACGCGGCCCGGAAGCTTGCCCGCGTGGACGCGGAGAGCAAGACACAGGCGCTGCGGGCCGCGGCGAACGCCATGCGCAGGAACATGGCGGATATCCTCCACGCCAATGCCAGGGATATGGAAGCGGGGCGCCGGAAGCAGCTTACCGCGGCCCTCCTGGACCGCCTCGCGCTCGACGAGCAGCGCGTGGAGGCGACGGCCCGGGGCGTGGAGAGCATCGCGGACTTCGACGATCCCGTTGGCGGTGTGATCGCCGAATGGGAACGCCCCAACGGTTTGCGGATTCAGCGCGTGCGGGTGCCGCTGGGCGTGATCGGGATCATCTACGAGAGCCGCCCCAACGTGACCGCGGATGCCGGCGCGCTGTGCCTGAAAAGCGGCAATGCCGTGATCCTGCGCGGCGGCACCGAGGCCGCTCATTCCAACGCGGCCATTCACGCCTGCCTGGTGGAGGGCCTGGAGGAGGCGGGATTGCCGAGCGGTGCCGTGCAGCGGGTGCCGACGCAGGACCGGGAGGCAGTTGGAATCCTGCTCCGGGAAATGGGCGAATACCTGGACGTGATCGTGCCCCGGGGCGGCAAGGGGCTCATCGCCCGGGTCCAGCAGGACGCCCGGGTACCGGTCATGGGCCACCTGGAAGGCATCTGCCATACCTACGTGCACGAGTCCGCCGATCAGGAGAAAGCGAGGCAGGTCGTCGTCAACGCCAAGATGCGGCGCACCGGCATTTGCGGCGCCACCGAGACGCTTCTCGTGGACCGCAGCGCGCCGGCAGGAACGCTCGCTGCGCTGGTGGACGACCTGATCGCCGCCGGCTGCGAAGTGCGCGGCGACGCGGCCGCGCAGCGCAGCGATCCACGCGTCAACGCGGCTACCGATTCGGACTGGGGAAAGGAGTACCTGGATGCCATCATCGCGTTGCGCGTGGTGGACGATATCGACGAGGCCATGACGCACATTCGCCGCCACGGTTCGGGCCATACCGAAGCCATCATCGCCGAAGACGCCGCCGCGGCCGAGCGATTCCTGAACGAACTGGACAGTTCCATCCTGCTGCACAACGCGTCGACTCAATTCGCCGACGGCGGCGAGTTCGGCATGGGCGCCGAAATCGGCATCGCCACCGGCCGGATCCACGCCCGCGGCCCCGTGGGCGCCGAACAACTGACCAGCTACAAGTACGTGGTTCGGGGAGACGGTCAGACGCGGCCCAGATGATCCAGCAGCGTCCGGTAGTAGATGTCGGTGACCTCGTCGAGGCTGCGTTTTTTCGCGTCGGCTTCGTCCCGCGACTCCTCGGCAATGGGCGAATCCGACAGTAGTTCGTAAATCCATTTGGCGCCTTCGTGAAACCGGGGAGTCACGCCGGCGGCCTTGTACGTGGCGGCGATCTCGCGCATTTCGCCCGTGAAGCGTTCCGCGTCGCAAGCGATGTTCGGCATGCGCTTCAGCATGGATGTGTGGACATCCGGCAGGCTTTGCTCCACTTCCCTGCGCAGGTCCTCGCCGACGCCCAGTTGTTCGGCGACCAGAATTGCAGCGGCGCGCAAGGCGTTGGTGCCCTTGTTCAACGATGCGTAGACCATCTTCATCGCCGAGGCGCGGCCGATCTCGGTGCCGAGCATTTTGACGTCGATTCTCTCCGTTGCAATCTGGCGTAGCGCATCTCCGTGAGGACCGCTTGTGTAGAACCGTACCGGCAGGCGACCGGCGCGGGGAGGGGCGCCGACAATCCCGGCGTCCTGGAAGCCGACCTGGTGACTTGCCGCAATTTTGGCGATCTCGTGGACCGTGGACGGCGCCACCGCATTGCATTCGACATACAACGCCTTGCTTGCTGTTTCCCGAATCAACGGCACAATCTCTCGCGCAACCGTCATGGCAGCGGAAGGCGGGACGATGGAGAGCAGCATGTCCGCTCTGGCGGCAAGGGTTTCATTGTCCCCGACATTGCGAACTCCAACTCCCGCTGCCAGCTTCCGGGAGCGTTGGCTGCGTCCCTTCAGACACGTGGCGACGTCAAATCCGTTTGCGAGAAGTTCCGCGGCTACGCCGCTGCCCATGTTACCCGCACCGATGATCGCGATACGGTTTAAGTTGCGCTGGTGCATGTCCGGCCTCCCGCCATAGTGTAACGACATCAGCGGGTAGTGAGAGAGCGAGGCGAATTGGGCCTGCGCGCCACGGTTCGGATTCAGCGGAGTTCGGGATTCGCCACGTTGAATTCTGCGAGGGGAATCGCCTACAGTGAGACGATTTCCAAACTGGATGCCGAAGTCTTGTGGAACTGGAAGAGGGGTTAATCATGCGGAATCACCTGTTGGCGGCGCTGGCCGCCGTCGTGCTGTGCGCACCGGTATTCGCCCAGGACGAGGAATCGACGCCGGGGTTCAACGAAGCCACTTTCAAAGGCCTTGAATTGCGCGGGATCGGGCCCGCATTCATGTCGGGACGAATCTCCGACATTGTCATCCACCCGGACAACAACAACGTCTGGTACGTGGCTGTGGGCAGCGGCAATGTCTGGAAGACCAGTAACTCGGGTACGACCTGGACACCGATATTTGACGATCAGGGCTCGTATTCCATCGGCGCAATTACGCTGGACCCCAATGACCCGAACGTTGTCTGGGTGGGTACCGGCGAAAACGTCAGCGGGCGTCATGCCGGCTACGGCGACGGCGTCTATCGCAGCCGGGACGGCGGAAAAAGCTGGGAGAACATGGGCCTCGAGGCGTCCGAGCGGGTCGGCATGATCCGGATTGACCCGAGGGACTCGGACACGATTTTTGTCGCAGCGCAGGGGCCGCTGTGGTCGGGCGGCGGTGAACGCGGCCTCTACAAGTCAACCGACGGCGGCGAAAACTGGCGCAAGGTGCTGGGAGACGGGCTCGGCAACACTGACGAGGACGACCAGTACACGGGCGTTTCGGAAGTGCACATGGATCCGCGCAACCCTGACGTCATGTATGCCGTTTCCTGGCAGCGGCTGCGCAACGTCGCGGTGCTGATCGATGGTGGTCCCGGCACGGGTATCCACAAGTCGGTCGACGGCGGCGAGACCTGGCGTCAGCTGGAGATGGGGCTTCCGGACGGCATGATGGGCAAGACCGGCCTGGCCGTCAGCCCGCAGAATCCCGACGTGATCTACGCCACGATCGAGCTCGACAATCGCACTGGCGGTTTTTGGCGCTCGGCCGACGGCGGCGATACCTGGGAGAAGATGAACGACTACCTGTCCAGCGGCACGGGCCCGCATTACTACCAGGAAATTTTTGCCAGCCCGCACGCTTTCGATCGTGTTTACCAGATGGACGTGCACCTGCACCGCACGGATAACGGCGGTAGGGACTTCGTCAGAATGGAGCACGAAACGAAGCACGTGGACCATCATGCGATGGCGTTCCGTGCGGACGACCCGAACTATCTGATCGTTGGCAACGACGGTGGCATTTACGAGAGTTTCGACCTCGGCGAAACCTGGAAATACGTTGCGAACCTGCCCATTACGCAGTTCTACAAGGTGGCCGTCGACTACGACGAACCGTTCTACAACATCTACGGTGGGACGCAGGACAACAACAGCCAGGGCGGGCCTTCGCAAACCTGGGACGCGTCCGGAATTCGCAATGCAGACTGGTTTGTCACGCTCTTCGGCGACGGCCATCAGTCCGCGGTGGATCCCGACAATCCGGACATCGTCTACGCGGAGTGGCAGCAGGGCAACCTGACCCGCTACGACCGGCGAACCGGAGAGCTCACCTATATTCGGCCGCAGGCGCGCGAGGGCGAGCCGCCCGATCGTTACAACTGGGACGCTCCCATTCTGATCAGTCCGCACGATTCGAGGACGTTGTTTTTCGCGACGCAGCGCGTGTGGCGAAGCGATGACCATGGCGACACCTGGACGCCGATCAGCGGTGATCTGACGCGCGACGAAGCTCGCGTCAGCCTGCCGGTCATGGGCCGCACGTGGAGTTATGACGCGCCGCGCGACCTGTACGCCATGTCCAGCTACAACACGATCGTCAACATTTCTCAGTCACCGGTCGACCCGGACGTACTGTATGCGGGCTCCGACGACGGGCTGATCGGTATCACCGAGGATGGCGGCGAAACCTGGCGCACGATCGACGAGCTGCCGGGTGTGCCGGACCGGTTCTTCGTCAATGACATCAAGGCGGATCTGCACGATGCCGACACAGTCTACGTCGTCGTCGACGATCACAAGGCCGGCGATTTTGCGCCCTACATCCTGAAGAGCGAGAACCGCGGTCGAAGCTGGCTCAGTATCTCGAGCAACCTGCCCGAACGCCATGTGCTCTGGCGCGTGGTGCAGGACCACGTTGAGCCGGACCTGTTGTTCGTCGGCACCGAATTCGGCTTGTTCTTCACGGTCGATGGCGGCGGTTCCTGGACCAAGCTCAAAGGCGGCACACCCAACATTCCGTTCCGCGACCTGGCGATTCAGCAGCGTGAGAACGACGTCGTGGGCGCGACCTTCGGACGCGGCTTCTATGTGCTGGACGACTATTCGCCACTGCGGCAGGTCGATGCGGACATGCTGCGCAACGGCAACGTGCTGTTCGATGTTGCCGATGCGCTCTGGTACGTTCCGAAACGTTCGCTGGGCTGTGAATCGCCGGGCTGTCAGGGGTCCCAGGGCGACAGCTATTTCATGGCGCCGAACCCGGATTTCGGGGCGATCTTCACGTACTACCTGGCCGAGGGTTTCAGGAGCGCCAGGGACGTTCGTCGTGAGGCCGAGATACAGCTCGAGGCTGAGAACGAGGACGTCGCGGTGGCGGACTGGGACACGATTCTCAGCGAAGAGCGGGAAGATGAACCCGCCATCGTCTTCACGGTGACCGATGGCAACGGCAACGTGGTGCGACAGATCGAGGCACCTGCCGATGCCGGCTTCCATCGCGTTGCGTGGGACCTCAGGTACCCGGCATTACAGCCATGGTCTGACGAACCGGAAGAGAGCGAGTCTGGCGGCGGCGGCGTTCTGGTTGCCCCGGGAACCTTTACAGTGCAAATGCAGATTCGTGAAGACGGCGATGTCAACGCGATCGGGGATCCGCAGTCGTTCGGAGTCACGTCAATTCGTCCGGACCCGGTCTTGCCGGGCAGCACGCAGGAACAACGCGTCATCTTCGAATCGCAGGTTGCAGAGCTGTCGCGTGCGGCGAACGGTACAGGCGCTGCCATCGACGAGGTGATACAGGAGCTTGATGCCGTCAAGGCGACCCTCACTCGCTCACTGACCGACGGATCGTTGTACGAACTCGCCAACTCGATTCAGCAGAACCTCATAATCCAGCGCGATCGCCTGAGCGGCAATGCCAGACGAATGGACTACAAGGACGAGGACGAGATGACGGTCTCCGAACGCCTCTGGCATGCGGGCTTCGAATTCTCGCTCGGGGCCTACGGTCCGACGCCGGAGCAGCGTGATTCCCTGCGCATCGGTCGCGCACTTTACGACGAGATCGTCGCGGAGCTCGATCAACTCGTAAACGAGGAGTACGCGGGTCTAAAGGAAGCGATGGACACTGCGAGAGTGCCCTGGACCCCGGGCAGGAGCATTCAGCCGTAAGCGGCCTCCTGGCCGAACAGGTCCTAACCACCCCAGGGCGCGATCGCTTCCTTCAGCAGCGCATAGCCATCGAGGAAGCCCGGGCGCTCCCCGGAATAGACCTCGTCGAACGTTTCCAGCACGCGGTCAAGCCAGGCATGAAGTTTCGGGTGATCGGGATTGGCGTCCCGGTAGGCGTCGCGGATCAGGACATAGTGGATTCTCGGGTCGTAGGGCTTCTTGATGCCGCCCATGGACTCGTCGCCGTCCAGCAGCCGGAGCAGCATCGCGTCGGCGGAACCCAGCGTCTGCTCGTGGATCGGGGGGCCCTGCATGCGGTACATCACCGAGGTCATGTCGCGGCCGTTGCCGGTGGTGTAGCCCATGTCCTCCCAGATGTTGTCGGCGCTGGCGCCCACGTGGTCGAGGACCATTCCGGCAAAGAAGCGCAGCGGATCGGATACGTCGGCGAGCAGGTCCGTGAGGCGGTCCCCGTCCAGGTCGGTGGCGAGGATGATGGTGTCCTGTTTCTGGATCAGGTCCCAGAGCAGAATCCCGTAGTTGGTATCGGCGATGTGCTGCTCGATGCGCCCGCACCAGGTCTCCATGCCGTCCTTGAAGCCGATGGGTAGCAGGTTGACGATGCGGTCCACCAGCTCACGGTGCTCCACGTAGCCATCGACGGCATAGCGGCGGCCGACCTGGAAACCCGTCCCCTGCAGCATCCACGACAGGATGCCGGAATTGACCCCGTCTTCCTGGGCCTGGGTCGGCTTGTAGGCCACCCGCCCGACGTTGCCGGTTTCGTGCACCATCTGCAGGAATCGCCGCACGGCGTAGGCCATCTGGACCCCCGGCGTATTCATCTCGCAATGGATGATCCCGGTTTCGGGGTCGACGTCGAACACCGACTTGTCCTGCGAATACGGCAGGCAGGGCATGCAGCGGACCACGGTGATTGGGCCGTAGGGCCGCACATTGCAGTAGACGCCGGCCTGGGTGCGCAGCGGCGCATTGCCCGACTTGCCCATGACCACGACGCGTTCGCCGCCGTCGCCGTTTACGTAGGCATCGCCAGCGGTGGACCACTTGATGGAAATGCAGGGCATGTTGCCGAACCAGCTCAGCGGCGCGAGCTTCTTGTCGTGGCGGTATTGCGCCCACATGGGTACCGCGTAAAAGGGCAGGCCGAGAATGTCGATGGCGGCCACGGTGCCCAGCAGCGCGTAGGCGTCGGTGAGCGAGTGGGCGACGGGCTGGACCGAACCGTCGTGGCTGCCGCCGCGCCAGATGACCGCGTCCGGATAACCCGTGGGGCGCAGCTCGGCCGGCTCGTACAGGGACTCAAGCAGGCCGAAAAGATCCCCGCCGGCGGCTTCCGTTCGTGCGATTGTCATCAGGTCGAGCATGATCTTGGTTTCCAGGCGGATGGTTCGGGGCACGGCGCCGCGCGCCAGCGTCCGGTTCCGGGGGCGGCGCTTCAGGCGGCGGGTATTATACGGAAGGATCGTTCGGCGCGCCGGGCGCCTGCACGGCTTCGTAGATCAGGTGCGGGCGATCGCCGCTCCGAGAGTAGACGTGCTCGCTGGCCATGTCCCGGAGCGCCGCATCCCGCTCCGCACGGTTGGCGAACCAATGGAACTGCTCCCAATCCGTTCCCAGGAGGCGTCCAAAGGTATCCCCGGCCGGCAACCTGACTCGTATGCCGTAGGGCTTTTCGGGGGTCGGCTGTCGATTGAGGTTGTGTGAGTGGCAGATTTCCATTCGCGGCGTTCCTTCGCATTTCTGCCGGCCAGGCGTGGCAGGGATTGCCTGCTACAATCTTAACCCGGATGTCTCGCCGGCGTGCGGACAGACTCGGGCTGATCATCAGCGAGTCCGGATGCGTCGGAAAACGGCGGCCCGCGCCAGAACGACAAGACCGGCGTGAGCGTCGATCAGGAGCAAAGGGTTTGTCCAGGGTCTCTCAAACAGGCCAGTTTTTTGCCGTAGGCGGTGCGGTTCAGCCGGACCGGCCGTGCTACATCGAGCGATCCGCCGACGCGGCGCTGTTGCAGGGCATTCGCGATCGGCAGTTCTGCTATATCCTGGCGCCCAAGGCCAGCGGCAAGTCCAGCCTGATGGCACGCACCGTCCGCAGCCTGCGCGCCGGGGAACAGCTTGTCGCCGTTGTGGATCTGGCCCAGATCGGCATGGGCGGCGAACGGTCCGGAGGCGCCGAAGCCGGGCGCTGGTCCTACAGTATCGCCTACCGGGTGCTGCGCGAACTGCGGCTGAAGGTGGATCTGCAAGCCTGGTGGCAGGGCAAGGGCGCCCTGCCGGGCGAGCAAAGGCTTGCCGAATTCTTCTGGGAGGTGGTACTCCCCAACACCTCCGAACCCGTCACCGTATTTCTGGACGAGATCGAGAGAGCCATCGGGCTGCCTTTCGCCAAGGAACTCTTCGGCGGCATCCGATCATGTTACAGCGGCCGCACGACGGAACCCGAACTGGAGCGGCTGAACTTCGTCGTACTGGGCGTGGCGGCGCCGCGCCAGCTTTGCCCCGATACCTCAATTTCCCCGTTCGTCGAGGGTCGCCGGATCGAGTTGCCGGACTTCAGCCTGGACGAGACGTATGGTCTTGCAGCGGGATTCGGAGAGGACACGCGGCACGGACGTGTCGCGCTTCGGGCCATATTCCCGTGGACGTCGGGCCAACCCTACCTTACGCAGAAGGTCGCCCGCGGACTGGCGCGCCGGGGCGGCATGCCCAGCAAGCTGGAGGCGGTGCTGAAGGACCAGTTCCTCGGCCCGGGTGCGCGGCGCAACGAGGCGCTCCTCGGCCACATCCGTACGTTCCTGACCGGTCGCACGCGCGCGCAACGGCAGACGCTGGCGCTTCTGGGGCGGGTCGTCAGGGGCGAGATGCTTCTTTATGACCCCGGTTCGCTTGCTAACCAGTTATTGCTCCTCTCGGGCGTGATCGGGGTGCGCGCCGATGGCCAACTGGGTTTTCGTAACAAGCTGTTCGAGAGAGTCTTCGGCAGGGAGTGGGTCTCGTCGGTGATGCCTTTCGCCTGGCGCAGGTGGTCCGTGGCAGTGACGTTGATAGCCGCGCTGATCGGCGGTTCCATCTGGTACGTGCGCTACGTACCTCGGCCGCACATCGAGATTCTCTCCGCGGCCACGGCGGATCCTCAAGCCGAAATGCAGGCCCACGACAGACTGAGCCGACTGCCCGGGTTTGCCGGCGTCGCCGACCGGTTGCTGGCGGCCGTGGTGGCCCGGCGCAGCCGGGAATCGGGAACGTTTGAAGAAGTCGCGAACATGGATGCCGTGTTGCGCGGGCTGGAAGGGTATGGCGATCTCGCCGACCGGCTCATGGACGAGTATTGGATACGGCGGGCGGAGGACGCAATCCGGCGGGAACGCCGGGACGAGGCGTTGCTTCTCAGCGCCAGGGCGGCGGCCGGCGGCGGCGAATACGCTCGCCGGCTGGCCGCGGAGTTGGTCGACGACGATTATCGTTCACTGATTCGCAGTTTCAGACTCGCCGAAGCGCCGGCCCGCTGGGAGGTGGATTGGCAGTCCGAAGAATTGGCGCTGGTCGACCTGAACCACCAGGTGCGCCGGCTGCGCCTCAACAGTTTCGGCAAGTTGGACTTCGAGAATCGGCTCACGTCGCTGCAGCACTTGCCGGTCAGCCGGGAGATCACGGTAAACGAACCCGGGTCCGCCGGTGCGTTTCAACTGCGCCTGACCCTGGACCATCCTGCGCCGGAGGAACTGTTGGCTACGTTACAGGCACCCAGTGGCGCCCAGGTAAGCTTCGCTCCAGGCGTCGATGGTACCGGTACATTCACGGTCACGGCCGGCGGCCGCTCTCCATTGGCGATTTTGGCAGATGAGAATCGACGCGGCGTGTGGCGCCTGACGCTGGTGGACCGCGGCGTGGATTCCTCCGGCCAGCTAATCCGCTGGGGCCTGTATTTCGCGGAGGAAGTGCGCGGCTGGGAAGATCAGCCCCAGGGCCTTGCCATTTCCGATCCGCTGCGCACGGACCAGGTAGACGTGGATCTCAGCATCGACGGTCGGCTGGCCATCGCTCATCCGTCGCGCCAGAGCGTAGTGGGCGCGGTGTCGCTATGGGATCTGCGGACCAATACCCTGGTGGGTGACGTGCAACTGGACTCGGAACCGGAATATGTTGCGCTGACCGGCGACACTTCGAGGATTCTCGCCGTTGCGGGAGACCGGTTGGAGCTTTGGGACGCGAGGACCGGGGCCCTGGTGTCGCGGGTGGGAACGCAGACGGGATTCTTGCTGCCACCGGCGCTCACCGACAGCGGAGGGCACGTAGTGATCGCCGAGCGGCTGGACGAGCAGGACTCGCTCTACAGCCTGTTTCGCACCGCGGACGGCGAACTCCTGTCAAGCGTTGCCGGGCTTGCCGGGGTGACCGACTGGATGCTGGGACCCGACGCCCGTTACCTCGTACTGATCGGACCGTCCCGGCTGGTACGGGTCATGGATCCCCGCAGCGGCGAATTGTTGCGCGAGCTGCCCCACCGGCGCGATCCGGCACGGCTGGTGGCCGCTGCGACCGGGGACCTCTTGCTGACCATCGACGATATCGGTGACATGTTCGTCTGGGGTCTGAACGGGGAGGAACCCGGATCCACCCAGGGGGTGCGCCTTGGGCAGACCGGCGCGCCGGAGAGCGTAAGCATCGCTGCCGACGCCTCGAGGGTGGCCTACCAGGCCCTGCCCGGTCAGGTTGTGGTCCGCGGACTGACCGGCCGTTCGGCGCCCATGAGCTTCAGGGTGAGCCAGGAGGGGGCGCCGATTCGAACGCGGCTGGCGCCCGATGGCGGCCGGCTTCTCACCTACAATGCACAGCAGTTCCAACTCTGGAACCTGGCCGATTCCGGCCCTGCAGCGTCCGCGGAAACCGAACTGACCGCGATCGGTCTGGATCCTGTTGAAGGTATCGCGGTGCTGGGTTTTCTTGACGGCCACGTCGGGGTGATTCGGGACGAACAGGCAGACATACCCGTTTCCGCCGATTCGGGGGTCAACTTCATCGGGCACCAGGGCAGCATCACGAGCATTGATGTCAATGCCGGGAGCGGGGTCATCGCCAGCGGCGGAAGCGACGGCCTGGTCCGGACATGGGAGCTGGACTCCGGAGCGCCCACTGCGCCGTTCATGCGTCATCCCCAGGGACCCGTCCATGTGGTGACCATCGGCAACGATGGGCGGTGGCTGGCAAGCGGGGCTGAACTCACTGCGAGGGTCTGGAATGCCGCGGACGGCAACCTGGTACGTGAATTGCCCGTCAGCGGAGGCGTTGTGTCCATTGCTCTTGACAGCCAGTCCGGTTTGCTCAGCGCGGGGGATCGGGACGGCAATGTCTTCCTGACCGGCGTGGAATCGGCGGAAACACCGGACTCGGTACGCGTGGGCGTCGCGGCAACGGCGCTCGCATTCGGCGCCGGCGGATCGCGTCTGGTAACCGGCGACGCGACAGGCAGCGTACAGCTATGGGAAGTGGAGAGCCTGGCCCCCGTGGGCGAACCGTACAACTTTGTCCATCCCGTACGGTGGCTCGGTTTCAGCGGCAACGGCGAGTTCCTGCTGGTCCAGACCGATCACTGGATGCATCGGTTCGCGGTCGGCGAAGACGGTCTCGCCCTCGCGGGCAGCCGCCTGCTGGATGCCGGGATGGAGGCGGGCGCGGCGCTGCTGGTTCCCGACGCCAGCCGCATCAGGATGGTCGGCGGCCGCGGGACGGGCGAGCCGCAATTCCGCGAACTGGACATGGCGCATTTGGACACGGAACCTCTTCCGCCCGATTCGATCCTGTTGAGCCGCAATTGGTCCCGTATTCTGGGTCTTGCGGTGGGGGAACGGGGCGAGGTCGTACCGGATTCCCATTGATGCGCGGTTTTCTGCGGCGCAGGCTTGTGGCACCTGGAGGTGGCCGATGGTGAGATTGACTGTTTTGGTATTGGGTATGAGCGGTCTTGCAACGGCCCTGAATGTCTCCGCGCAGGATGATGAGGCGCCGGTCCTGAACGGATTGAAGGCGGAGGCCGTCGGACTCGTGGACGGCCATGGCAAGCTCGTTCAGGAAATCGTCGACAGCCTGTTTTCGTTTTCCGAGCTTGGATTCCAGGAATTTGAGACCAAGCGCTACCTGACGGACATACTCGAAGCAAACGGCTTTGCCATCGACAACGAGGTATCCGGCATCCCGAGTGCCTGGTGGGCGACCTGGGGCCAGGGCGACCCGGTCATTGCGCTCGGGTCGGACGTGGACGGCATTCCGCAGTCGTCACAGCTTCCGGGCGCCGTCTACAGGCAGCCGATCATCGAAGGCGCGCCGGGACACGGTGAGGGGCACAATTCCGGGCAGGCCGTCGTGATCGCGGGCGCGCTTGCGGTGAAGGCGATCATTGAGCGTGAGGGGATCGAGGGGACTCTGGTGATCTGGCCGGGCGTCGCGGAGGAATTGCTGGCCACCAAGGCCTGGTTTACCCGCGACGGGCGATTCGAGAATGTCGACGCCGTGCTCTTTACTCATGTGGACGATTCGATGGCTGTCAATTGGGGGCAGGCTCCGGGTACCGGACTCGTGTCGGTGGAGTACACGTTCGAAGGCGTGGCCGCCCATGGCGCTGCGGGCCCCTGGCAGGGGCGTAGCGCGCTTGATGCCGTGGAAATCATGAACGTGGGATGGAATTTTCGCCGCGAGCACCTTCGGCCCCTGCAGCGGTCCCACTACGTCATCGTTAACGGCGGCGATCAGCCGAACGTCGTTCCGTCGACGGCGACCGTGTGGTATTTCGTTCGCGAAATGACCGGGGAACTGATCCGGGAGAATTTCGAGACGCTGCAGCGGATGGCCGAAGGCGCCGCACTGATGACCGACACCACCGTATCGCGGCGGATCGTCGGCGCCGCCTATCCCCGGCACTTCAACCGGCCCATCGCCGAGGCCATGTACGAGAATATGCGCGCAGTCGGCATGCCCGACTGGTCGGAGGACGACCAGACGTTTGCGCGGGCCTTCCAGGAGTTCATGGAAGCCGACGAGATCATGGGGCTCAAGACCGAGGTCGACGAACTCGGCGAGCCGCCGGAGACTCCCCGGTCCGGCGGGTCGGACGATATAGGGGATGTCTCCTGGGTCGTGCCGACGGTGACGCTGCGGTTTCCGTCCAATATCGAGGGCCGGCAGATTCACCACTGGTCCAGCACGATCGCCATGGCGACCCCTGTGGCACACAAGGGCGCCGTCACCGGCGCGAAAGTGGTTGCGGCGACGCTTGTGGACCTGCTGCAGGATCCTTCTCTGCTGCAATCGGCGTGGGATTACTTCCGGGAGGAACAGACCGCCGACGAAAGCTACCAACCGTTCATCGGCGAAAACGACGCGCCGGCGATCGAGAAGAACACCGGCATTATGGCGCAGTTCAAGGATCGGCTGGAGGACTACTACTACGACCCGGCTCGATTCGATACCTACCTGGAACAGCTCGGCGTCGATTACCCGGAGCTCGATGCGCCGGGCGGGGAGTGAGCAACGCTCAGGCGGAGCAATTGCCCTCACAGTGCGGTGCGCAGTCAGATTTCGCTGCAGGAGGCGCCTTGTGCGAAGCAGGTGAGGCAGCGGTGATGGCGCAGGTAGATGCGCTTTGTCAGTGTCTCCGACAGCGTTGCGCCCAGGTCGTAGGATTCGTCATCGTCCACCAGAGTGCAGGCGTAAACGCGCATCCTGCCATTCTTTTTCACTACCATTTTCGAGAAATGGCACATGAACCTGCGGCGTGACTCGGCGGTGTGATGAGTTGTCATGCAGCGCTCGGTGATGGTGGCAACCGCCGGTCTGGACCCTGGTGCAAGAAAGTCCGGAAAGGCTACGATTCGCGTGTCGACCGGCAGGCCATGCTGCCTGAAGAGCCACCGATAGGTCGCGTCGACTGCGGCGGCGTTCTCGTCGGCGTCCTGCTGCCGGGCCACCGAAACCCTGAATCCGCGCGCGTGCAACTCGTGCAGGCTGAGCCAGGACTTCCCGAAACTACCGCAGCCGCGAGAGGCATCGTGGCGCGATTCGTCCGGATAGTCGATGCTGATGCGAAATGCGACGGCATTGGGCTGTGCCGTCAGGAATTCGATCTGATGCAGCCTCTTCAGGAGCGGATCTGTGCCGTTGGTCAGCACCAGGCACGGCTTCAGCATTGACGCATGGCGAAGTATGTTGACGAAGTCCCTGACGATGAACGGTTCACCGCCGGTGAAGGAGAATTGCTCCACACGCAGTGCTGCCGCTTCGTCCATGAAGGGCCGTACGTCGTTCAGCGTGACTCGCTGCAAGCGGCCGTCGCCGGGTTTCGAGCCTTCCAGGCAAAACGGGCAGGCAAGGTTGCAGGCCGTTCCGGTATGAAACCACAGCTCCCGCAGCGCGCCGGGCTGGATGTACCCCGGCGACTCGGGATTCGGCAGCAGATGTGCGGGAACCGCGTTCACGGACGGGGGCCGCCGTCGGCCATGTCTGCCTGTACCGGGGCAGGAGGACCGTATTGGTTCGCGAGCCGGTGCGCGGTCTGTCCGCACGCGTATGCCAGCGCCAGCCGGCGGTTGTTCAGGCATTGGCGAACCCATCCGTTCCGCTCCCAACGTCGGGGCGATACCCTCAGTGGCGTCGCCAGCGTTTGAAACCGCCCTCGGGAACGCAGCTTTCTCACCAGCTCGACCTCCTCAAACAACGGCTGGTGCGGAAACCCTTCGCACTGCAAATAGATGGCTCGGCGTACAAAGATGCCCTGGTCGCCATACGCTATTCCTCCGAGCTGGACGCGAAGGTTGGTCAGCCACGCAATCGCCTTCTTTCGGCGCATCGGCATTCCGGAGAACGCGAATCTGAAGTGTCCCCCTTCTGCTCCCTCAGTGATCGCACGGGCGATGGCGTCAAGGCTGGACGGGCAGGGCGCCGCATCGGCGTGGAGAAACCAGAGAATGTCGGCCTGGGCGGCCCGGGCGCCCTGGTCCTGTTGTCGTCCCCGGCATGGTTCCGACGTGAGATAGAGGCAGCCTCGTTGCTCGCAGAGAGCGCTCGACCGGGTGTCGGCATTGGCGGCGACGACAATGATCTCTCGGGGTTGGCGTTCCCAGGCGGCAATCAGGTCCAGCAGCGTCCGAAGCCGGGCGGCGTCACCCAGCACCGGAATGACGATGGCGACGTCGGCGATCCGGTCTTGGCGGTTGTCAGTGCGTGGCATAGCGTAACCACGTTTTCATCAGGGATTGTGCAAACGGCGTCAGCCGTGTCCGATTGTAGGCGTCGGCGAGGCGTCGCAGATACTCGCCCCGGGTCGGGTAGGGAAGCATCGTCCTGCTCAGTTTGCCGAGTCCGAGTCCGTTGTTCATGGCGAGGCAGAGGCCGGCGATCTGTTCGCCAGCGTCCTCGCCGACGATGGTGCCTCCCAGGATTCTGTCTCGCCCCTTTTGTGTCGTCACCTCGGCAAAACCGTGCCGGTCGCCGGCTGTCCTGCCCCGGTCCAGTTCCGAAAACTCGAGCCGGTAGCTGTCGTAGTCGGTTCCAGCCAGGTCAAGCTCCTCGTGTGTCGGGCCCACCTGGGCCACCTCCGGCTCGGTGTAGGTGCATCGGGGCACGATCAGGGACGACGTGGTTGCTGTGGGTGCAAACAGTGCATTCTGGACGACGATTCTTGCATGGGCGTCGGCGTGATGAGTGAACTGGTACCGGGAGCAGACATCGCCCGCCGCGTAGATTCTCCGATTGGTGGTCCTTAACTTGTTGTCCACCACGATCAATTGATCGTGAAGTTCCACGCCCGCTTTGTGCAGTTGCAATCCCTCAACGTTGGCGCGGCGCCCCGCGGCGACCAGGATCTGCTCCGCGGTGACGCTGATTCCGTCGGTGTGAAGGATTGGCCCATCGTCGCCCCTGGAAACGTCCGAGACGAGGGAACCCAGGTGAAGAGTGACCCCGTCGGACTCAAGCGCCGGACCCAGCACGCGTCCGGCCCCAGCCGACTCGCCCGGCAGCACCCGGTCTGCCAGCTCGAACAGGTGAACGTCAACTCCCAGACGCGCCATCGCCTGAGACATCTCGCAGCCGATGGGTCCGGCGCCGAGAACCGCCAGCTTCTTCGGCGGGTCGACCAGATCGAACAGGGTTTCGTTGGTGCGGGGTTCGCAGGACGCCAGACCCGGTATCGGCGGCATCGCGGCCCGCGCGCCTGTTGCGATCACGAACCGCCGCGCGCGGAGCCGATCCTCTCCTACGGCAACGCTCTCCCGGTCCGCAAAGTGTGCGGTACCGAGAAACACGTCCACGCCGTGACTGCGGTAGCGTTCCACCGAATCGTGACGGGCGATCTTCGCCCGGACCTGCCTTAGCCATGTAAAGGCTTCGTCCGCTCCGCAGCCCGGGTTGCGCCGCGTGAATTCAAGCAGCGCCTTGGAGGGGACGCAGCCCACGTTGAGGCAGTCGCCGCCCATCGCCTGACGCTCCACCAGGGCGACTCGCGCCCCCAATCCCGCCGCCGCGATCGCTGTCACCAGTCCCGCGGGTCCGGCGCCGATCACCACCAGGTGGTAGCGTGAGCGGGGCGTGGGATTGCGGTAGTCGCGCGGGAATACCAGTTCCCGCCAGACCCGGTCGTAGCTCTCTCCCGGGTACTCGTCCAGCATGTGGAGCGGGTTCAAAGTGTTATTTCCCTGCGCGCGTCGGCCAGGCGGTCGAATTGCCGCGCCAACAGTGCCACGCGATGCGCGTTCAACCACTCGGCGAAGTCTCGCCGCGCCGGCCGACTGTCGCCCGAAATCGCTGCCGCTGTCCCCAGCAGATCTCCCAGGGTATCGACGTCCTCCCGAGTATCCAGCGTGACGGCACTCCACCCGGCTTCTCGACACAGACCACGAAGTTCCGAGCAGAGTCCCTGGGTGCTCCAGCCCAATTCCTTCAGGTCCGGCCACGGGCGGTTTGCTCCCATCAGAACCACCCCACCGTCTTCGGCCGGTCCCAGAACAGCGTCCGCTTTCTGAAGACTCCGGGCGGCTTGCTCGAGGTAAGAGGCATCAAGGCCGGGACAGTCCGTGCCCAGGAAGATCAGCCTGCTAACGCCTCGGCGGCGCAGGTCGCTGTCAACACTGTTGATGCGTTCGCCCAAATTGCCATCTCGTTGAGGCACAACCCCGCAGATTTCACCGCGACGCGTCTCGACTGAATCAGTCTGACTGGCGGTCCCGTCAATTGCCAGGCGGGACTTCCGGATTTGCACCGACTCGGTATTGATCATGGTCACGAGCCACTCAACGTCTCGCTGATTCGCGGGCGACAGCCACGTTGGACCAGGCCAGGAAAGCACGTCTTCCAGCGCACAGGCCAGGAGACAGGCGGCAGCTTCTTCCGCAAGGTCGCCGACCTCTGCCGCAAGCCTGCGCTTGGCGTTGGACGGTGCCTTCAACATGACCACGAGGTCTGTTCGGGCGGCTTCGGCTGAACCGTTAACGCTTGGAGTATCCATACTTGAGGCTTGCCGGCACGGGCCGGTTATGCTGTGCGCACAACAGTAGTATAGTGCCCGCTTCCACGGCATCCAGAGGCGGGAGAAATGACGAAGTTGGCGGTGACCGATCGCGAAGGCCGGCAAGTCGAAGTCGACGGGCAGTCCGGCATGTCAGTGATGGAGAACATCCGGGATCTGGATGACAGCGTCGATGCCATCTGCGGAGGGCTTTGTTCCTGCGCCACCTGCCACGTCCATATAGACCCCGACTGGCTGGCAAAGTTGCCGCCCCGGCACGAAGAAGAAGACCTCTTGGTCAGCGAATCGATGTATTTCGATCCCGAGCGTTCCCGCCTGAGTTGCCAGATCATGCTCACCGACGACCTGGATGGACTGACGCTGACCGTCGCGCCGGAGGAGTTCTAGACCAGGTTCCGTCCATCACGAATGGTGAAGTGACGCTCCGGGCTATATCAGGACCATAGCCAACCGAACACGCCGCCGGTCAGAAAGCCGTAGATCAGCGCATCGCCGAAGCCCTTGAGGACGCTGCTCCACGGGCGGCCGAACCAGATCGCGTCTTGAACCGCGCCGACGCCATAGGCCATCCAGGTCATCGTGGTAGCCAGGCAAAATACCATCATGTACTCGGTGTCCGGAGCCAGCGTCAGGCGAGCCACGTAGGCGACCAGCGTGGCGACAGCTACATTCAGGGCGGCGCTCAACGCCATGTTCGGGCCCATGTTGGGAATGCCCCGGGGCACTACCGTGATGAATCCGGCGGCGCCTGTCTCGAACGCCTTGCGCACCCGCTCCTCCTTCATCGCCTCCGGCGAACCGGCGTGGGGGACCATGTACTGCCCCGGCGCCAGGTCCTGAGCGGCCAGGTTGGCGACCGTGCCCGCCTCGTCCGGCAATGGCGCGTAATCCTTCTTGTGCCACGGCAACACGGTCCAGATGAGCGCCGAGGCGACCCAGACCAGGGCGGCGGACAGGAGGACGGGAAGAATCAGGGAAGCGGTAGTCACCATGGTGGGTTTCCTTCAGTGAAGTGACAAACGGCTCAAATCATAGCCCGTGCAGCGGGCTACCGGAAGCTGCCGCGCCGTTCTGGTGCCGGACCCGTCCCAACGTGGTGCGCATTCCATGCGGCTTGGGGTTCGATGAATTTTCAACCTATTGAAATTTAAGAAAAAACCATTCTTGGCACGGATAGTGCATGACTTGCACGTCATTTTGCAAGACAACACTCAGGAGGACATTGCAATGACGATTGCACGATCACTGATACTACTCGCGTTCACGGCGGTTCCGGCCGTGTCCATGGCCCAGGTCTCGGCCAATTTCGGCATGGTCAGCGACTACATCTACCGGGGCATTTTCCAGTCGAGTTCATCGGCCTCCGCGGGTCTCGACTTCGAGCACGACAGTGGGTTCTACATCGGTACCTGGGGCGCGGACGTCGGCCAGGGGATCGAGACGGACCTGTATTTCGGCATTGGCGGCTCCGCAGGCGATCTCGGTTGGGGCGTCGGCTTTACGGGTTACTACTACACCGACGACTGGGACGACACCTACGAGGAAATCAATCTCGGCGTGAGCTACGGCGGCCTGTCGGTGGATCTGGCTGTCAACGGGGAATACGGCGATCAGAAGTATTCCTTCGCTTCGGTCAGCTACGGGTTCGATGGTGGTGCCTACATCACGTTCGGCACTTTCGGCCAGGACTTCGAAGGCAGTTACGGTGAACTCGGTTACGGCTTCGATTTCATGGGCCTCGACCTGTCCATGGCGGTGGTGGCCAGCAGCGATCTGGGTCCGAGCCAGGACGGCGGCGACATCGCCCTGACCTTCGGCGTGACCAGGGGCATCTCGTTCGGTGAATGAGACAGGAATTTCAAACCATCAGAGACAAGAGAAGGTGACGCTATGAAACTCATTACGTCAGTGATCAAGCCCTTCAAGCTTGAGGATGTCCGCCAGGCGCTCGCCGAAGCGGGCGTTCAGGGGATGACCGTGACCGAGGTCAAGGGCTTCGGTCGGCAGAAGGGGCACACGGAGCTTTACCGGGGCGCAGAGTACTCGGTCGACTTCGTGCCGAAGACGAAGATCGAAGCGGCGGTGGCCGACGAACTGCTGGATGCCGCGGTGGAGGCGATCGTCGCTTCCGCGAGCACCGGTTCCATCGGCGACGGCAAGGTCTTCGTCTCCGAGTTGATACAGGCCACACGGATTCGCACCGGCGAGACCGGCGACCAGGCGCTGTAGGCAGGAGGAGAAATCAACATGGAAATTGCAGAACTCAGCTACGCGCTGGATACATTTTATTTCCTCGTCATGGGCGCGCTGGTCATGTGGATGGCCGCGGGATTCACCATGCTCGAGGCCGGGTTGGTGCGTGCAAAGAACACGGCCGAGATTCTTACCAAGAATGTCGGCCTGTATTCGATTGCCTGCATCATGTACATGCTGTGCGGCTACGGGATCATGTACGGCGACGGTAACGGCGTGATTCCCGGAATCGGCCTGTTGACCGCTGCGGACAACGCGGCGTCGGACGTGATCGCGGGCGGCGACGACGCGCCGTACTATTCGAGCCTGTCGGACTTCTTCTTCCAGGTGGTCTTCGTGGCGACGGCCATGTCCATCGTCTCGGGCGCCGTGGCGGAACGCATGAAACTGTTCTCGTTCTTCGCCTTCGCCGTGATCCTCACCGGATTCATCTATCCCATCCAGGGCTACTGGAAGTGGGGCGGCGGCTGGCTGGACGCGGCCGGATTCCTTGATTTTGCAGGATCGGGCGTGGTGCACATGTGCGGTGGCGCCGCGGCCCTGGCTGGTGTCCTGCTGCTTGGCGCCCGAAAGGGCAAGTACGGTCCGTTGGGCGAAGTCCGGGCGATCCCGGGCGCAAACCTGCCGCTTTCGGCGTTGGGCACACTGATCCTCTGGCTTGGGTGGTTCGGCTTCAATGGCGGCTCGGAACTCATGATCTCCAACGTCGACGAAGCCAACGCGGTGTCGCTGGTCATAGTCAACACCAACATGGCGGCCGCAGGCGGCCTGGTGGCGGCCCTGATGACGGCCCGGCTCTGGTTCGGCAAGGCAGATCTGACGATGACCCTCAACGGCGCTCTGGCCGGCCTGGTCGCCATCACCGCGGAGCCATTGACGCCCTCACCGCTGCTCGCAACGATCATCGGGGCCATCGGCGGCATTATCGTTGTGTTCTCCATCGTCATGTTGGATCGTAAGCTGAAGATTGACGATCCTGTCGGCGCCATTTCGGTTCACGGCGTGGTCGGCATTTGGGGGCTGTTGGCCGTGGTGCTGTCCAACCCCGACGCATCTATCGGCGCCCAGTTGCTCGGCATCGTCTCGATCTTCGTCTGGGTCTTCGTGACGAGTCTCGCGGTCTGGTTCGTGTTATCCAAGGCAATGGGAATCCGCGTCTCCGAAGAAGAGGAGTACGAAGGTGTTGACATCGGCGAATGCGGTGTCGAAGCCTATCCGGAGTTCGTGGAAGTACCCGAATAATCGACTTCGGAATCCCTCCGTTGATTGCCGCAGTCTTCCGGGGCTGCGGCATTTTTTTCTCCGCGCTTGCGCGCGATGAGGAACGCCATTGTTCAACCGCTGGTCTGACGTCCGGTGAAGCCTTCGAACAAGCCTTCGATTCGGGCCATGCGTTCGCGCAGATCGCCGACGTCCCGGCGAATCTCGCGCAGGCTGCCTTCGAGAACGCGCCAAAGCCCTATCCCGGTGCCCGCGATGGTCAGAATGATTGCGATTGTTTCCATATCCATGACGGAAGATTAGCATGGGAGAGTGGCAGCGGCGGAGCGCAAATCCGTGCAAAGCAGCCAGTTTTGCGCAACGCCGGACACCTATAATCGAACCGCACCGTCGATTTCCAGCACGCGTCCGTTCATGTAATCGTTTTCCAGCAGGTAGAGTGCCGCGTGGGCGATTTCTTCGGGGTCGCAGAGTCGTCCGGCGGGAATTCCTGCCGCGACTTTCTCCAGAATCTCGGGCCGCATGCTGGCGACCATTTCCGTCCTGACGAACCCCGGAGCGATGGCGTTGACGCGGATGCCGTGCCGTGCCAGTTCCTTGGCCCAAACGACGGTCAGCGCGGCGACGCCGGCCTTGGAGGCGGAGTAATTTGTCTGCCCGAAGTTGCCCGCCCTGGAGACGCTGGACAGGTTGATGATGCAGCCGCGATTCCTGAGGCGGATCATGTGCGCTGCGGCTTCCCGGCCGCACAGGAAGACGCCCGTCAGGTTGACGTCAATGACGGCCTGCCACTGCTCAAGGCTCAGCTTGTCGACGATCTCTCCTTCCTTCGCTTTCACCAGCAGGCCGTCGCGGAGTATTCCCGCGTTGTTGATCAGCGCGTCCAGCCGGCCAAAATCCGCCACTGCCCGCTCGAACAGTCGTTCGACCTCCGTTTCCTTGCTGACATCGGCGCCGTAGCATCCGACTTCGGCGCCCAATGCCTCGCAGGCCTGCCGCGTGTTGCCGAGGCCTTCTTCGTCGAGATCCACCAGTACCGGAACGGCGCCGCGCGAGGCCACGCCCTGGGCCATCGCCGCGCCCAGACCCCGGGCCGCACCGGTAATCAGGATCACGCTGTCTTCGAGATTCATGCCTGAGTTCTCCGTCGTTCATGTGAATTCAGTTCCTGCGCATGTAGCACGCTCGACCCGACGATCCTGCCGTCCATCAACTCCAGCAGCCGGTTGAAGGGTGCGGGGGTGTCGCTCAGATGGCTGGCCGACACGAGTTGCGTACCTCGCGCGATGATCTGCTCAAGTTCCCTGTTGACGAGATTCCGGTTTTCGTGGTCCAGACCCTCCCACGGCTCGTCCAGCAGCAGAACCCTGGGTTTGTGCACTACGGCACGGGCAATCAGCACGCGGCGGAACTGGCCGTAGGACAGCGTCCTGATGTTGCGGCCCGCCAGGTCCGCAAGCCTGAACTGTTCCAGCAGTTCGTCCACCAGGGCCGTTTCGGCAGCCGTCATGCGGCGCGTCTGGCCGATGCTCGAATCGAAGCCGGAATAGATGCACTGACGCGCCGTGGAAGGGTACCAGTAGCCGGCCTGCAATTCCGGTGAGACCCAGGCGACCTGTTTGCGCAGATCCCATACGTTGTCCGGGTTTTCGATACCAGGGAACTGAATCGAGCCCCCCAGCGCCGGTCGCAGCTGACCGTGCAGCATGCGCAGGAAGGTGCTCTTGCCGGAACCGTTGGGTCCACGCACCAGCCAGTGCTCCCCGCGCACCAGGCGCCAGTCGATACCCGCCAGCACCTGCCGTTCGTCCAGCCACACGTCGCCCTGTTCGATCTGGATGATCACGTCCAAGCCCGGCTCCGCCCGAATGTTGCGTGCTACCGCTGACGTGCTTGCGACGGTCGACTCCGGCCCGGCCGATGGGACGGAACCGGATGCAACCGCACGGGACTCGACGACGCGGCCGTCTTCCAAACGCAGCATCCGGTTGATGGAGCGAGGCAGGTCCGATGCATCGTGGTACGAGCACATGACCGTGGTATGCGCGCTGATACTGTCGATGGTCTCCTTGAGCCGCTGCCGGGACCGGCTGTCCAGGCCCGCCGCGGGCTCGTCCAGAATCAGGACTTCGGGCTCGAATCCCAGGCCGCGTGCAATCAGCACGCGCCGCTGTTCGCCCCGGGAAAGCTCGAGGAACGGCCGCTGTGCCAGGTGTGTCAGGCCGAGTTCGTTCAGAATTCGTGCGGCGCGTTCGAGTTCGCCGGGTTGAGGGTCGCGTCGCGGCACGTCCGTACGGAAGATGCCCGAGAGCACCACTTCCAGGGCGAGGAAATTCCACTTCAGCTGCGTGTAGCGGTCCTGCAGTTCATGGCCCACCAGGGTGATCCGGCCGAGCGCCTGCACGGCGTCGACCTGCAGTTCTCCGCCGAAATCGTAACGGCGGGTGCCCCGGCCCGCGTTGGGCCAGAGCTGGCCTGCGACGAGCCTCAGGAAGCTCGTCTTGCCGCTGCCGTTGGCGCCGGTCACCGCCCAATGTTCGCCCGGCAACAGCGCCCAGTTGATATCGTGCAGAACCGTATGGCCCAGCAACTTCACGTCCACCTCGCTCAATTGCACGATGGGACGACGACGAGTCGGCTTTTGCGTGTCGACGTCTGGGCTCGGGCGAATCATCGCGCGGATTATACGGGGAATCATCCGAACGATCGGCGGCTTCCGGCAGCCCGCGGTACGAATTCCGCGTCGCGCCGAGACCGTCCAGCCTCGCTGGACTTCACTCCTTGCGCGGTCGGCGCTACGCTTTCCGGCCACGGTCCAAGCGCGGACAGCCGAAAATGACCGACATACTGCCGACCGCAGAAGACGTGAGGATAGCTTCGACCCGGCTTCGATCACGGATCATGCCTTCCCCGATACTGGAGTCGGAGGAACTGAACCGCCGCACCGGTTGCCGTGTGCTGATCAAGGCGGAGTCCCTGCAGCATGGGGGTAGCTTCAAGATACGGGGCGCTCTGAACGGCCTTCTGGGCCTCAGCCAATCCGAGCGGCGCGCCGGGGTGGTTACGTTTTCCTCTGGAAATCACGCGCAGGGTGTTGCCCTGGCCGCCAGGCGGCTGGGCATGCAGGCGACCATCGTCATGCCGCGGGATGCGCCGCGGATCAAGCGGCTGGGCACGGAGCAGGCGGGCGCCCGAGTCGTTCTGTACGATCGGTATACTGAGGACAGGGAGCGCATTGGAGCCGATCTGGCGGCTCGCAGCGGCGCGCTGCTGCTGCCGCCGTTCGATCACCCTGGCATCATCGCAGGACAAGGCACGGTAGGCTTGGAGATTGCGCGGTTCGCCCGCGACAGCGGGGTGCGGCTGGAGGCGCTTTATTCCCCTTGTGGCGGCGGCGGTCTGATTGCCGGGTGCGCATTGGCGATGGAAGCGATCTTTCCCGAATGCGACCTGTTTGCCGTGGAGCCGGAAGGATACGCCGAGACAAAACGCTCGCTGGAATCCGGCCGCCGGCAACGGGTCAGGGGCGATCCGCCCACGCTCTGCGACGCGCTCATGGCTCCCACTCCCGGTGCGATCACCTTCGCCATCAATCGGCGGCGGCTTGCGGGCGGTCTTGAGGTCCCGGACGCTCGGGCGGCACAAGGCGTCGCCTTCGCCGCCAGATACCTCAAGCTGGTCCTGGAACCATCCGGTGCCATCGCACTCGCTGCGTTGCTGGACGGTGCGGCCGCGGCCCGCGAATGCGTGGCCGTCGTATTGAGCGGCGCCAATGTCGATCCGGAACGCCTGTGCGAGATCATCGCCGGTCACCCGGACCCGTGATTTTCTCCGACGCAGGCTCCCGGGCAAAGCGAGATCAACGCGAACCTTGAATTCGGGATAAGATGAGCCTGCAGCCGAAGATAGACGTTACCTTGCGCAAAAGGTCCGTGAGCCTTTGCAGTATTTTGGTCCGCCATGTGGTCTAACCAGTCGACTTCGAACACCTCTATCGGCTGAAAGCAGCGCCATGAAATTGCGACAGATCGAGGGACTTGACCAGAGATACAGTGCGGGGACGGAGTCGTTCTATCTCACCGGTCTTCAAGCCCTGGTCAAGCTGTTGCTCTTGCAGAGCGAGAGCGACGCCCGGTCCGGACTGAAAACCGCCGGTTTCGTTTCGGGCTACAGGGGCTCGCCCCTCGCCGGACTGGACCAGGAACTCTGGCGCGCGAAACCGTTTCTGGAGCAGGCTCGGATTCACTTCCAGCCCGGGCTCAATGAAGACCTGGCGGCCACATCCATCTGGGGTACGCAGCAGGTCAATCTGTTCCCCGGCGGCCGCTATGACGGGGTGTTCGGACTCTGGTACGGCAAGGGTCCGGGCGTGGACCGCAGCGGTGACGTACTCAAGCACGCCAACACCGCGGGAACCTCAAGGCACGGAGGCGTTCTCGTCGTAGCCGGGGATGACCATATCTGCAAGTCGTCCACGCTCCCACACCAGAGCGAATACAGCTTCATGGACGCGAGGATTCCGGTGCTCAACCCGAGCGATCTGGGGGACTTGCTGGAGCTCGGACTGAAGGGATACGCGCTTTCCAGGTACAGCGGCTGCTGGATCGCGCTCAAGCTCACCGAAGAGCATGCGGATGCTGCTCAGACGGTCAGGATTCCGGAGATTCCCCGGATCGTGCTGCCCGAATTTCAGCTACCGTACGGGGGGGTGCACATCCGCTGGCCGGACGCACCGGCAAATCAGGAAATCCGCCTGCACAATCACAAGATCCCTGCCGCGTTGGCGTTCACCCGGGCCAACGGGTTGAATCGGCTGGTGATGGACAGCCCGAATCCACGTCTGGGCATCGTCTCCGCCGGCAAGGCTTACCTGGACGTCCGACAAGCCCTCGACGAACTGGGAATCGACCGGCGGCGAGCATCCCATCTGGGCATCAGGGTCTTCAAGGTCGGCATGAGCTGGCCACTGGAACGCCAACAACTCGGCGAATTCGCGTCGGGGATCGAGGAGGTGCTCGTCATAGAGGAAAAACGGGGCGTCATCGAGGACCAGCTAAAGCAGCAGTTATACAACCGGAACGGTGCAGAGCGACCCCGAATCGTCGGGAAACTGGACGAGCAGGGCAAAGCGTTCCTGTCCGCCGTTGACGAGTTTACGCCGGCATCGGTTGCCACGGCCATCGCCCAACGGCTCTTGCGCCTCGTGCCGGACGAGGCGATCGCCCGGCGCCTGTCCCGGATCGAACGAGAGGCGCGTGCACAACAGGATGGGACGACATCGCCCTCAAGGCTGCCGCACTTCTGCTCCGGTTGTCCGCACAACACTTCCACGCGAGTTCCCGACGACAGCATTGCTGTTGCCGGAATCGGCTGCCACTACATGGCGACATGGATGGACGACCGGGATACGAAGACCTATACGCAGATGGGCGGCGAGGGCGCAACCTGGATCGGGCAGGCGCCGTTTACCGAGACGACGCACATTTTTCAGAACCTTGGCGATGGCACTTACGCCCACTCCGGCCTGCTCGCCGTACGCGCCGCGATTGCCGCCGGTGTCAACATGACCTACAAGATTCTTCACAACGACGCGGTCGCAATGACCGGCGGCCAGCCCGTGGAGGGCGCCATGACCGTGGAGCGGGTGGCCCACCAGTTGGCCGCGGAAGGAGTCGGGAAGATCGCCGTGGTCACCGATAAGACTCGGGGCTACCGTCACAAGGGTCTGCCCGCGGGGGTGACCGTGCACCATCGCCGTGAAATGGACCGGGTACAGCGGGAACTTCGGGAACATCGCGGCGTTTCCGCCCTGATTTACGACCAGACCTGTGCTGCGGAACTGCGGCGTCGGCGCAGACGCGGCGAAGCCGAGGATCCGGACCGGTGGGTTGCCATCAATCCACTGGTCTGTGAAGGATGCGGTGACTGCAATTCGGTCTCCAACTGCCTGTCCGTGGTTCCGCTCGAGACCGAATTCGGACGCAAGCGAACCATCAACCAGTCCGCCTGCAACAAGGACTTCAGCTGTATCGACGGCTTTTGCCCCAGTTTCGTGACCCTCGAGGGTGTGCGGCCCGGGCGACCGTCGCCGGGGCTCGGTTCGATGCCGAATCTGCCGTCGCCGGTGCGAATCGAGAAGTCGCCCTGCAATGTGCTGTTGGCTGGGGTCGGCGGTACCGGGGTCGGCACGGTCGCGGCCATCATTGGATTGGCAGCCCATCTCGAGGGCCGCCGGGTAATGGCATTGGATCAGACAGGACTTGCCCAGAAATTCGGCGCCGTCGTTTCCCATGTGCGCATCGGCACGTCCGCCGAAAACCTGCGCTGCGCCCAGATTCCCGCCGGCAAGGTGGATCTGCTGCTGGGCGCAGACCTGATCGTCGCAAGCGGCCCCGATATCCTGGGTCGTCTGGGCGCCGACCGGACCCGGGTCGTTGTCAATACCCACGAGGAGATGCCGGCGGCGTTCATTCACAATCCCGATTTCGAATTCGTGGAATCCACCATGCTGGCCTCACTGGCAGGCGCGGCGCGTTCGGCGGATCCTGTTCTGGTGGATGCGACAGGGTTGACGACCGCGCTGCTCGGCGACGGGATCGCGGCCAATCTGTTCCTGCTGGGGGCGGCGTTCCAGCGGGGCCTCTTGCCGGTGTCCGAGGCTGCGATCGTTCGCGCCATCGAACTCAATGGCGTGGCGGTGGATCAGAATGTTCAGGCGTTCACCTGGGGCCGTCACGCCATTGCGAATCCGGCCGCCGTGAAGCGCCGGGCGGGTCCGGCCGCCGAGCCCGATCCGGTTTCTTCGAATCTGGACGACATCATCGAGCGCCGGGTGCGATTCCTGACGGGGTATCAGGATACGGCGTACGCGGGGCGCTATCGGGACTGGGTGGACCGGGTACGGCGGGCGGAGCACCGTGTCTGCGGGGACAGCACCAGGCTGACCGAGAGCGTTGCCCGCTACTACTTCAAGCTGCTCGCCTACAAGGACGAATACGAGGTCGCACGGTTATTCGCGCAGACCGACTTTCTTTCCGAAACCAGGGGGAAATTCGAAGGCTCGGCCAGGCTGAAATTCTATCTCTCACCGCCGCTATTCGCGCGGACCGATCCCGCTACCGGACGCCCGCGCAAGTATGCCCTGGGCGGCTGGGTGTTGCCGCTGTTCAGGGTACTTGCCCGTCTCAGGCGGTTGCGTGGCACGCCGCTGGACGTGTTCGGCTTATCGAGGGAACGGCGGGCGGAGCGGCAGTTAATTGTCGACTACGAGGCGCTGCTGTCGCGTATCGTTGCGGAACTGGATGAATCGCGGCTGGACCTCGCCGTGGAACTGGCCGGACTGCCGGAGCGGATACGGGGCTACGGTCCCGTCAAGGCGGCATCCATCGAGCGGGCCAGGACCCTTGAAAACGGGCTTCTCAGGGCGTGGGCGGCTCACACCCCGGTGCCGGGCGACCGCCCGCGTTCAGAAGCAGCCTGAGGATCGCGGCAGGGGTCGTTTGCTGCGGGCCCGCACCGGAAAGAACGACAAGGCAGGAGATCGCAGGGATGCTGAACAGTTACTTCAGGCTTGAACAGCACGGTACCACGGTTCGCCGCGAGATGGGCGCGGGCGCGACGACCTTTCTGACGATGGCCTACGTGATCTTCGTCAATCCCGCGATCCTCTCCGACGCCGGAATGGACCCGGGCGGCGTCTTTGTGGCCACCTGCCTGGCGGCGGCGGCGGGCACGGCGATCATGGGTCTCTGGGCCAACTATCCGATCGCCATGGCCCCCGGCATGGGACTCAATGCGTTCTTCACGTACGGGGTTGTGCTGGGCATGGGCTACCCGTGGGAGGTCGCGTTGGGCGCGGTGTTCCTGTCCGGCGTTGTGTTCGTGGCCATTTCCGTGTTTCGGGTGCGCGAGTGGATCATCAACGCCGTTCCCCATTCGCTGAAGATGGGAACGGTGGCCGGTATCGGACTATTCCTCGGCATCATCGCGATGGAGAACGCGGGCCTGGTGGTGGATAACCCGGCTACCCTGGTGAGTCTGGGCGACATGGGTCAGTGGAGCGTGGTACTGGCTGCGCTGGGCTTCGCGGGCATCGTCGCGCTCGATCGGCTGAGGGTGCCCGGCGCCATCATCATCGGCATCCTGGGCGTGACGGCCGTCGGCGTCGTCCTTGGTGTCAGCGACTTCAACGGCATCGTCGACGTCCCGCCCGATCCGGGAACCGTAATGCTCAGGCTGGATATCCGCGCCGCACTGGACCTGGCGCTGGTCGGCGTCATCTTCGCCTTCCTGTTCACCGACCTGTTCGACACATCGGGTACGTTAATCGCGGTAGCTCACCGCGCCGACCTTCTGGACGAACAGGGACGTCTTCCCAGGCTGCGGCGGGCGCTGGTTGCCGATTCGCTGGCCACCGTGTTCGGCGCGGCCGCCGGTACCTCGTCGGTGACCTGCTACATCGAGAGCGCTTCGGGCGTGCGGGCCGGCGGGCGCACGGGCCTGACCGCCGTGGTCGTCGCAGTGCTGTTCCTGGCGGCGCTGCTGCTGTCGCCGCTTGCTGCCACGGTCCCCACCTACGCCACCGCACCGGCGCTGCTGTTCGTGGCCTGCCTCATGATGCGCAGCTTTGTCGAGGTCGATTGGAACGACGTCACGGAATATGTTCCGGCCGCAGCGCTGGCGATGACCATGCCGTTCACCTACTCGATCGCCAGTGGGATTGCGATCGGATTCGTCAGTTACGCGGCGATCAAGCTCCTGAGCGGCCGGCACAGGGCTCTCAAGCCGGCGGTGAGCGTGCTGGCGGTGCTGTTCATCTGCAAGTTTGCCTGGATCGGGTAGCCGCCACACGAACCGTGACGACCGGGCGCGAGGCGCCGCCCGCCGGCGACTTCCGGGATGGAACGGCGCGCTAACGCATCGCCCTGGCCTCTGCAGCCGTCGCGCACCGAATGCACCGGTCGGCAAAGGGGTACGCCTGCAACCGTGCCAGCGGGATTTCCTCCTCGCAATTCACGCAGATCCCGTAGGTGTCGTTCGCCATCTGAACCAGGGCGCTGGCGATCTTGCTAAGCTCGCGCCGCGTTTCGTTTCCAAGGGCGTCCACTACCTCGGCATTTTCAAGCTCCTGAGCCTGTTCTTCCGAATCCGCACTGTGCCCGGAGGTAATGTTGCGCTTGATGCGCTCCAGCCGACTCGCCAGTTCCGCGCGCTTGGCAATCAGCACCTTTCTGATTTCCGCGTACTCCCGATCCAAGTCGTATTCCTAGTCAGATAACTCGTCGCGCTCGTTTCTGAGGTCCCTGAAGCTCGCGAAGTGGTGCAGGGCGGCCTGTCTGTCGCCTCCCCGTTCGTAGAGGCGCGCAAGGTTGTAGTGTACATCGGGCAGAGCCGGATCCACCGACAGCGCGTGGCGATAGGTTTCCATGGCCTCCTGTAGCGCGCCCTGGTCTTCCAGTACCACGCCCAGGTTGAATGCCGCGATGGCACTGCCGGGGTCGATGCCCAGGGCATCCCTGTACAACTCCTCAGCCTGGCGATAGGCGCGTTCGTTGTGGAGCAGGCGTCCCAGATTAATGCGGGCGTTGACGTGAGTGCCATCGAGCGCGATGGCTTCACGGTATGCCGCCACGGCATCGTCTCTCGCGCCCACGTGGTCGAACTCAAGCGCCAGCTCAAACCACTCGTCGCTGGTGTTCGCCCGGGCCCGGGCCTGTGGCGCGGCCGCCATAACCAGCGGCGCAACCTTCGCGGCGAGATCCTCGACCGTGAAGGCGAGAATGGTCTGTCCCGATTCCGGTTCCCAGGCTGTATCGCGTTCCTGGATCAGTACCCGCTGGCCGTCGGCCAGTACACGAACCGAGCTCAGTGGCTGACCGGCCGGCAGGCGGTCGCGGACGGCCGCCAACGCCTGCCACACGCGTCGGGATTGCACGCCGGCCTCGAGCAAGCCGTTCGCGGTGCGCAGCAGAACCAGATCCTGAAAGGAAAACCGAAGTTGCCCCTGCTCGTTGCGACTGGGCGTGAGGAACTCTCGCTGAGCGAGAGCGCGCACGCGTGCGGGAGGGATTCCGAGGAGTTCGGCCACCTGCCGAGTGGTATAGGGCCGCATGGGGTTATCTGCCCGGCAACCAGGTGGCTTGCGGCAATGAAATACACACAAACATGGCGCGATAGTATATGTCGTTGGCCGTGCTAGCTACCCGGTCGCTTCCGGACGATTGCCCGGGAATTCGCTATCGCGTTCCCTCATGATCCTGAAGCGGTCGCAGTAGCTGGCAAAGCGTCGCGCTTCGTGTCCGGCATCGAGGCCAAATGCTTCGGGCGAGTACCGGTGAACGCCGCTGGCGTCCTTGGGATTCGCCGCCAGGTAGTCTTCCATGGCCGCTCTGGCAGCGGTCGAGATCGGCCACCCCAGTTGGTCGTAGATGCGTTCCACGGCACCGACGGGCGAGACCACCAGTTCCGAATACGCCACGTCCACCACACGGTCCGGAGGGAGCGAATCACGCCGGTGCAGGAATCGCTCCAGCGCACGGCTCCACCGCCGGGCGCAATCCCGGCCGATTTCGCCGGGGTCCACCTGGCCGCTGAACGCAGTGCGCAGCGTAGTGGTCAAGCTGGCGATGGAGGGTATTGCCCGCAGTGGGTCGCGATGGGTCTGTATCAACCGTGCGTCCGGATACCGCCGCAGCAATACGTCGAGGCCGAAAAGATGGGCCGGGCACTTCAGTACCCAGCGCGTCGTCCCTCGTCTGAATTGAAGTTGCTGCAGCATGCGGAAGTGCATTTCAAATCCCGTGGTATGCCGGTCCGATTCGAACCAGTCCTGGTATGACGGTACCCTGTACAGGGTATGGAACACGGCGCTGGCGAATCCCGTCGCCATCAGCGCCACGCACTCCTCGGGCCGTTCGAATCCCACGGGATGGATGCGCCGGAAATCGGGGGCGATGAAGTTTGCCATGGCCAGGCGCGTGGAAGCCTTCCATTTCGCTCTTCGAAGCGCCGGCCGCGATTCCGGGTACCCGGCGGGAAACATCGTCTCCCAGGTCAGCGGCGCCCGTGATTCCGGGTCCCGGACGAGCAGATTGTGAAGCAGTGTAGTACCGGTTCTGGGCAATCCGACGATGAACACCGGAGCCGTTATCCGCTGCTCGCCCACGGCAGGACACAAGCTGCGGTCCCGCTGAAGGAGGAGAGCCGTCTCCAGCAGGCTCACAAGGTAGCGGCGAACCGTGAGTCGCCCGAGCAGTGTCAGTTTTGCTTCCCGCTCCAGGGCCACTGCCAGGCGTTCCATCGGGCCGTGAATGCCCTCTACGCCCACATCGGTCAATCCGGTGTGGCGCCTGGCGCTTTGGAGGAGTCGATCGGGATTGAGCGTCGGTGGGCCATGCCCCAGTCCCCGCAGCACCCTGTCGCCCTGGTTGAAGGCGCGCACCGCCGTGATCAGGCATGCATCGGCGACTCTCATGCGCGCATTCCGCTACAGCTACCGGGAGCGGTTGACGATGAATTCGGCGATCCAACGCAATCCGGCTGCGTCTTCGCCAAGCCCGTCGAGTGCTCCAAGTGCGGTCCCGTACACTTCGCCGGCACGCCGGCGAGCGGCCTCCACGCCCAGGATGGAGGGATAGGTGGATTTCTCGTTCCTTTCGTCCGAGCCTGCGCTCTTGCCGAGCGTGGCCGTGTCGGAATCCACTTCCAGCAGATCGTCCCTGATTTGAAAGGCCAGGCCGATATTGCAGGCAAACTCGTCCAGCAGGTGCATGGTTTCCGCCTTGGCGCCAGCCAGTTCGCCGGGCATCATGATGGCGGCACGAATCAGTTCGCCCGTTTTCCTGCGGTGAATGTCTGCCAGTGCGGCTTCGTCCACAACGCGCCCTTCGGCCTGGAGATCGAGCACCTGCCCCCCGACCATTCCCTCGGGTCCCGCTGCCCTTGCCAGCCACCCCATCACTCTGGCCCCTCGCGCGCCAGAGTCCGCTGCATCCTGGCTGAGAACCTCGAAGGCTCGCGCCTGCAGCGCATCTCCCGCCAGAATCGCCATGGCTTCGCCGAATTTCCTGTGCGTGGACGGCCGGCCGCGGCGCATGTCGTCGTCGTCCATGGCGGGAAGGTCGTCGTGGATGAGTGAGTAGGCGTGCACCAATTCCACGGCGGCCGCGATGGAGTCGACCCGCCGCGCGGCCAACCCGAACAGTTCGCCGCCGGCATAGCTCAACAGCGGGCGAACACGTTTGCCGGACCCCAGTACCGCGTAACGCATCGCATCGACGAGTCGTTCGGGTGCCCCGCCATCGCTGGTCAGAGCTTGCGTCAGCCGCGTGTCGACCCGGCTCACATAGTGCTCTACCCGGTGCGCGAATCCTTGTTCAGGTGCCTGTGATACCATCGCACGCAATCGTACCATCGGTCTGCTCCAACGGACTTGTCATGCTGGTCAAACCCACCCCCAACCAGGCGGTTTCCGAGTACCTGGTGGACCGCAACTACCAGGACTTCATTCTTCCCGGGGTCTCGCGGACGTTTGCCCTGACGATTCCCGTATTGCCGGGGCGACTCTCCGAGGTGGTGACCAATGCCTATCTGCTGTGCCGCATAGCCGATTCGATCGAGGACGATCCCGAACTCGACGAACGCCGGAAGGAGGAATTCCATCGGCAATTTCTTGCCGCGATCGAGGGTAGGGAGGACGCTGCGGCATTCGCCGCCGCACTGGCGCCGCGGCTTTCCTCCGAGGTGTTGCCGGACGAAAGGGACCTGGTTCTCAATGCGGCCAGGGTGATCCGCGTCACGCATGGCTTTACCGAAAAGGAGCAGGAGGCACTGACCCGCTGTCTCACCATCATGTGCACGGGTATGCCGAAGTTTCAGCGCAACCAGAGTCTGAGGGGATTGAAGGACCTGACGGAAATGGGTGCGTATTGCTATGTTGTTGCGGGTGTGGTGGGCGAGATGCTCACGGACCTGTTCTGCATTCACTGCCCGGAACTGGTGAAGAAGCGGGCCGAACTCCGGCGCCTGGCCGTTTCCTTCGGTCAGGGGCTGCAGATGACGAACATTCTCAAGGATATCTGGGACGATCGCCGTGGCGGACGCTGCTGGTTGCCGCGGTCCATGTTCGCCGGTCGCCGCGTTCAGGTTGAACGGCTGGAGGAATTCCACCGGACGCACGACTTTGCGTCGGGCATGAACGCCCTGATCGCCGTCACCCATCGGCACCTGCAGAACGCCCTCGAGTACACTTGCCATATCCCGGCGCGGGAGGCGGGGATTCGCCGATTCTGCCTGTGGGCGCTGGGGCTTGCGGTCATGACCCTGCAACAGCTTCACCGGAACCCTCAGTTCACGTCCGGAGAACAGGTAAAGGTCTCGCGGCGTACCGTCAGGGCGACCATCCTTGCAACCAATCTCATGCTCTCCAGCAACCGCGGCCTGCGATGGCTTTTCGGGATGGCTGCCACCGGTCTACCCCTGTGGCGGGCGGACAGGGCCACCTGGATGCGCATGGTGGGCCCGGAGGGCAGTTTGGGCACGCCCGGGCGATGACCCGGGCGCCGGTGCCACCGATACCACATGAAGGCGGAAGCGAGGGCGCGCGCCAATATTGCGCTTGTCAAATACTGGGGCAAGGCGGACGACGGACCGCTGAACATTCCCGCCGTCGGCTCCATTTCCATCACGCTGGACGCGCTGTGGTCGGATACTGAAGTTCAATTCGACGGTTCCTTGGCTGCGGACGAGTTGACGTTGAACGGGCAGAACCGCCCGGAGCAACTCGACCGGGTTCGACGTTGCCTCGATCTGCTTCGGGCGCGGGCCGGTGTGGACCATGCGGCTCGCGTTACCAGCCGCAACAACTTTCCCACCGGCGCCGGCCTGGCATCCTCGGCGTCGGGATACGCTGCGCTGACGACGGCGGCCGCGCGGGCCTTGAACCTGACGCTGAGCCGGCGGGAGCTGAGCGTTGTCGCGCGCCAGGGGTCGGGGTCGGCGGCCCGGTCCATTTTCGGTGGATTCGTGGAAATGCGCGCCGGCACCCGTCCGGACGGCTCCGACAGCTATGCCGAGCCGCTGATGGCGGCCGGAAAATGGCCGCTGGAACTGGTCGTCGCGGTGACGGCGCGGGAAGAAAAGCAAGTGAGTTCCCGCGCCGGAATGACCCGTTCGGCCGCCACGTCGCCTTACTTCCCGGCATGGGTTGCCGGCAGCCCGCCGGACCTGAGGCAGGCACGCGAAGCGATCGCCAAAAAGGACTTCGAGTCGCTGGCGGACGTGGCCGAACGCAATTGTCTCGGCATGCACGGCGCCGCCCTGGCGGCACGGCCGCCGCTGCTCTATTGGAATGCCGCTACGATCGCCTGCCTCGAAGCGGTGCGGAGACTGCGCAGGTCGGCAGTGCCGGTATTCTTTACCATCGATGCCGGTCCGCAATTGAAGGCCGTATGCGCGCCCGGTTCATCGGCAACCGTGCGCGAGGCATTGGCGGATGTTCCCGGCGTTGTGGATGTGCTGGAGAGCGACCTGGGTCCGGGAGCCGAAGCAGGCTGAGGTTCGCATATGGTTCGCGCAGTCGCTTCCGCGCCCGGCAAGCTGGTCATTCTCGGGGAGTACGCCGTATTGGCAAACGCGCCCGCGCTGGTCATGGCCGTGGACCGCCGTTGCCGAGCCGAAATTCGGTCCAGCGGCAATGCTGTGTGCCGCCTGAAGTCTTCGGCCGAGGCGGATCGGCAAGTCATTTTCCGTAACCGGGCGCGCAGCGGTCTTGCGCTGGTGGATCGGATTACCGAAGCGTTTCCGGTTGCCGAGGGGGCAGCATGGCGCGGGATCCTTGACTCCAGCGGACTGTACAGAGAGGGAAGGAAACTGGGTTTGGGCTCGAGCGCGGCAGCTCTGACTGCCTGGTGCGGCGCCTGGCTGGCGTGGACGGGGCAGGGCATTGCGGAGGCGAGCGGGGCGATTCTGCGCCGCTTTATTGAAGAGCACACCGCGTATCAGGGAGGGGCGGGCAGCGGTCTCGACATCGCGGCGAGCCTTCATGGCGGTGTGATTCGATTCCAGCTTGACGGGGAAACCGGTCCCCGGGTCGAGAGCGTGAAGCTGCCCGACGGCGTGGACTTCGTCAGCGTGTTCGTGAGGTCCTCGGCATCCACCCGAAAACACCTGGCGCAATTCCGCGCCCGGTCGACCGAATCTCCGGCTGCAGCCTCCTTCTGGATGGACTCGCTGGACCGGCTGTCCGAATCCGGCATCGAACGCGCAGCGGCCGGCGATGCAGATGGTTTTCTCGACGCGATACGGGACTATGCGGGTGGACTTCAGGCATTGGGGGAGTGGATGGGAGCGGAAATCTTTACGCCCGAACACCTGTACCTGATGAAGTTGGCGGAGCGATTCGGCGTGGCGTACAAGGTCAGCGGCGCGGGCGGCGGTGATATGGGGCTGGCCTTCAGCGTCGATCCGGAAGCGCTGGCCCGGTTCGGGGAAGCGGCCGGCAAGCGCTATGATACGATCGATTTGGCCATTGACCCACAGGGTCTGGACATTAGGACAGTGGACCGATGAGTGAAGATCGACGCAGGATTCCCGAGTTCTACAAGCTGAGCGTCGCCGAACGCGTTCGCGCAGTGCATGAGCGCGGGATCGTCACCGGCCGCGATTTCCGGGCGCTGGCAAGCGGCCGGCATACGCTGGATCTCGCCTCCGCCGACAAGATGGTGGAAAACGTTGTCGGTGTCATTGGGCTTCCGCTGGGCCTGGGGATGAATCTCATCGTCAACGGTCGGAGTTACGTGGTGCCCATGGCGGTGGAGGAGCCGTCGGTCATCGCCGCGCTGGGCTCGGCGTCGAAACTGATCGGGGCGCACGGCGGCTTCGTCGCCGAGGCGACCGATCCCGTTTTGATCGGGCAGATTCAGATTGTCGATCTGGACGACATCGATGCGGCAAGATCCGCGCTCATGGAACACAAGCAGGAAATTCTCAACCTGGCGAACAGCTTTCATCCGAAAATGGTTGCCCGCGGCGGTGGTGCGCGGGATATCGAGCTGTACGCGCACACGCTTCCTTCAAGCGGCAAGGTCATGCTGGTCGTCCACCTGCTCGTGGATACCCGGGACGCAATGGGCGCCAATGTCACCAACGGGATGTGCGAAGGCGTTGCCCCGCTCATCGAGTCCATCACGGAAGGACAGGTTTTCCTGCGAATTCTTTCCAACCTGACGGACCGTTCGCTCGCCCGGGCGCGGTGCACGATTCCTCACGCGGCATTGGGAGGCAACGACTACTCGGGCGAACAGGTTCGCGACGGAATCATTATCGCGGCGGACTTCGCCGCGGTGGATCCATACCGGGCGGCCACCCACAACAAGGGGATCATGAACGGTATCGACCCCGTCGCCATCGCTACGGGCAACGATTGGCGCGCCATCGAAGCCGGCGCTCACGCATACGCGGCTCGCGGGGACCGTTACACGTCGCTGACGAAGTGGTGGGCCGATGAGGACGGCAACCTCTGCGGCAGCATCGAGGTGCCGATCAAGGTGGGCACCGTGGGCGGACCTCTGGAGTCCAATCCGACTGCGGCGCTGAACATGCGGCTGCTGGGTGTGGAATCCGCCATGCAACTGGCTGAGATCATGGCGGCCGTCGGACTTGCCCAGAACCTTGCGGCGCTCCGCGCGCTGGCCACGGAAGGCATCCAGAAGGGCCACATGACGTTGCACGCCCGTAGCGTCGTCACTGCCGCGGGTGTGCCCGAAGCGCTGTTCGACGACGTCCTGGACCGGCTGGTCCTGAGCAACGAAATCAAGGTGTGGAAGGCTCAGGAAATTGCCGCCGAACTGAAGCAGGACTCCGGCCCGCAACACCTGCACACGGCCCGGACGGCCACCGAAGCCGATGCCATGGGCGTGGGCTATGCAAAGGTTGTGCTGCTGGGCGAGCATGCCGTGGTCTATGGCCGGCATGCCATCGGTGCCCCGGTTCCCATGACGGTGACTGCCGTGGTCGAGGACTGCGATAAGGGGATCCACCTGATGATTCCCCGCTGGGGCGTGGAGTACCAGTTGGCGCGCAATCCCAAGGACCGCCGTTCCTTTGAACGCACGGCTGGCGTGGTACTCGACGAACTGGGCTTGAGCGGGCGGGCGATGCGGATAGAAGTTTTCTCGGAGGTGCCACGCAGCATGGGATTGGGGGGCTCGGCGGCCATGGCTGTGGCTATCGTGCGTGCACTGGACAAGCACTTCCGCCTGGGCCTTTCGGACGAGGAAGTCAATCGACTGGCCTTTGAATACGAAACCGTTGCCCATGGCACGCCCAGTGGTCTCGACAACACCCTGGCCTGTTACTGCCGGCCGCTGATTTACCGGACCGGCGACCCGCTCCTGGTTGAGCCGCTCGACATCAAGAGACCCATCCCGGCGGTCATCGGCATGACGGGGTACGAGGGGCTGACAGCCAAGACGGTGGGTCGAGTGAGAACGGCCTGGAAGCAGGAGCAGAAACTCTACGAACATATTTTCGATCAGATCGACGCCCTGGTATTGCGGGGCGTGCAGGCGATCCGGGACGAGGACCTGCCATCGCTGGGAGAACTGATGAACATCTGCCACGGGATGTTGAATGCGCTTCAGGTCTCCACGCCGGAACTGGAGCAATTGGTGGATATCGCGCGCGAAAGCGGTGCGCTGGGCGCGAAGCTGACCGGCGGCGGTGGCGGCGGATCGATCGTTGCGATATGCGACGGCGATACCGAGCCTGTCGTTTCGGCGATACGTTCCGCGGGGTATCAGGCTGTTCCGGTCAACCTGGGAGCACCCTTGAATGGCGCGTAGGGAAGACGTCTCAAGCCCGGACGAGGAACTCATCCTGGTGGATGAACTGGATCGGGAGATCGGGCGCCGCGCCAAGGGCGAATGCCACCAGGGAAACGGCGTCCTGCATCGTGCCTTCTCCATATTCGTATTCAACGACAACGACGAACTGCTGCTGCAAAAGCGCAGCGCCCAGAAGCCGCTCTGGCCGGGGTATTGGTCCAATACCTGCTGTTCGCATCCCCGGGCCGGCGAATCCATGGAGGTGGCCGTTGTCAGGCGGCTTCGGCAGGAGTTGGGCTTCGAGTGCCCGCTGACATTCCTGTACAAGTTCAAGTACCACGCCAAATACGGCGCGGTCGGAGCGGAACATGAGTACTGCTGGGTCTACCATGGCCGGTATTCGGGTGCAGTCAACGTGAACGTCAATGAGATCGCGGACTGGCGCTTCGTCGGTATCGGCGCACTGGAAGCGGAGCTTGAAGCCAATCCGGAGCAATTCACCCCCTGGTTCAAGATGGAGTGGGCCGAGATCAGCCACAATTATTTCGACCGCATTCTGTCGCCGGCCTGATCCGGTCGGCGGGTTCAGCGGGTAACTGGCCATGTTGGATTCGAATCGGAACAAGACGCGCAAGCGGGGTATCTACCTGCTGCCCAACCTGCTCACCACCGGAGCGTTGTTCGCCGGGTTCTATTCCATTGTCGCCGCCATCGACCAGAATTTCCTCGGCGCCGTGTGGGCCATCTACATCGCCATGTTCCTGGATGGCCTGGACGGCCGGGTGGCCCGAATGACCAGCACCGAGAGCGATTTCGGGAAGGAGTACGACAGCCTGGCCGACATGGTGTCCTTCGGGCTGGCACCGGCGATCGTCACCTACCAGTGGGGCGTTGCGCGTCTCTCCGAGTACGGACCGCTGTGGGGAAGGCTCGGCTGGTTGGCGGCATTCCTGTATGCGGTTTCTGCCGCGCTGCGCCTTGCCCGTTTCAACACCAGCGGGTCCAGCGACAAGCGATTTTTCCGCGGCTTGCCGAGCCCCCCTGCCGCGGCGGGAATCGCGGCGATGGTCTGGGGCAGCATCGAGTATGAAATCGGCGGCCTGACCGCACTGGTGGCGGGTGTAGCGATCACGGCGCTCACCGGGGTCGCCATGATGTCCAATTTTCGCTACCTGAGCTTCAAGGACTTCAACCTGAGCGGGCGGATCCCGTTCGGAAACCTGATCTTCGTACTGGGGCTGCTGATTCTGGTGGCGCTGAATCCACCCGTCGTCATTTTCGGCATGTTCGCCGTGTATTCGTGCTCCGCTCCGTCGATCTGGGCCTGGCGGAGGTATCGTCGCCGGCGTGCACTGGCCCGCGCTTCCGGTCAGCCCACGAAGCGGTAGTACTCAATCCCCTCGTCGCTGAATGCGGTGTTCGATGCATCGCCGACGGCGTCGACCACGAACCCGTTGTCCGGGTCTTCAAGGCCCCGGGCCTCCCCGTCATCGTGCAGGCTTTCGTACTGGGATCGGCTCAGCGTCTGCCAGGGCGCAAGCGCCTCCATGAACCCGATGCGCATGGCCGCCTCCTGCCAGTCCTCCACCAGCCGCATGGGCATCGCCTCGGCCGCATCGCCGCTGCCGTAGCCCACCGCCAGGATGTCCCGGCCGGGCAGCTCGATGCCCTCCCGCGCCGCCTCCTCCAGGCCCGCCGCCATCCACGCCGGCAGCGCCGCACAGTACACGTTGCCGATGTCCTTCATGGGTTCGCATCCCAGCGACATCCTGGAGGCAATGAGTTCGCCGAAGACGTGCCCCGCACGGAAGTCCTTCAGCAACGCCATGCTCAGCGGGTACACTTCCTCGTTGATGTTGCCTTCGCGCACCAGCCGCAGCACGTCCGGGGTGGATCGCATCTCCGCGATGACGGCATCGGTTTCGAGACCGGCACTGCGGCAGTACGCATCGAGTTCGTCGCGCCCGGACTCGCTCTCGTGTGCCAGGCCAAACAGGTAACTCAGCGCAAACGCGGTCAGCGGCATGCGGTGATAAGGGCGGTGCATGAACACCGCACCCAGCCCGTGATAGTACTCGGGAGGACTCACGTGCAGCCTCCGCTGCATGTCCGCAAGCGCGTGCAAGGTCTCGTCAAGGTAACAGGTGGTGGAGTACTTGCCGTTGAACACCGGCAGGTCCTGAAAATGCCGGTTGAGCTGGTTGCGGATGAGGTTGCGCAGCACGGGCTTGCGAAAGTCCACTGCCCGGTAAGAGGAGGCACTGCCGATGCAGCGCAGGTTCACTTCCAGCAACTTCGGATCCCGCTCCAGCAGAATGGCCACCGCGCCGGCTCCCTGAGTGGGCTCCCCGGAACTGCCCCGGGCATACTCGGCTATGTCTGCGCTGATGACGATAGCGCAGCGGTCATTCTCCGCCAGCGCGAGATATCTGAGTGCGTACTTCAGCGCGTATACCGCACCGAGGCAGGCGTGCTTGATCTCGGGCACTTCGCAGTAGCGGTTCACGGGGGGCAGGCCCCGGGCCTTCAGCCCGTCGTCCAGCATGCCCTTGATGATGACGGCACCGGCGGAATTGTCGGTGCTGGATTCGGTGCCCAGCCCGAGAAAGCCGATCCTGTCAGGGTCGACTCCGTACTGCTCGATCAGGCGCATGGCGGCTGTGCCGGCCATGGTGTAGACGCTCTGGCGCGGACCGCGCATCCGAAAGCTGTTCCCTACCACGGCGCGGGTCTTGTCCCAGGGCGCCCCGGTCCACCCGCACCAGTCCTTCAGGCTCACTCGATAGGGGGGCACATAGGCAGCGAATCCGCTGATCCCGACATCTCTGTTCATTTGGAACTCCTGATCCGATTCTCCAGTCGGGGCAGATTCACTTTAGCGCGTCCCACGGACCGGGACCAATACCGATTTCCTTCAGACCCGATAAGATTATCCAATGTTGAAGGCGCCGAAATCCCGCAGGTGCTGTTGCACTTCGCCCGTCGTCAGCGACCTGACCGTTGCAACCTGCCATTATATGCAATGGTCCGGGCGCCAGCCTGCGTCGCCGTCCGCTCCGGTTCAAAAGTTGGGTGGCGTGCTGTAAATTCCAAGTGGCTTGAATCTGGCGCATATTGCTGACATGAAATTGAGAATTCTTGGAAACTCCGTACGGCTCCGCGTGTCCCTGGCGGAGATGACGCAGATCCGCTCAAAGGGAGTGGTTCGGCAGCACGTGGCATTCGGCCCCGGGAGGCGGCTGACCTATGAGCTGCGGACCGTCGACGACGGTCGGGTGGGTGCCAGCTACGACGATGAGCACATTCGGGTGACGCTGCCGCGTGCGGTGGCGGAGCGCTGGCAGGAGCCTGACGAAGTGTCGATCAGAGGTGAACAGGAGTTGCCGGGCGGCGAACGCCTCAAGATCCTGGTGGAGAAGGATTTCCAGTGCCTTGTCCCGCGGGAAGACGAGGATCAGTCCGGGCTGTTTCCGAATCCGCAACAGCCCGAATCGTGAGGAGGATGCCGGGCGGAACACGCCGGCCAGCGACAAACGCCGGTTCCTGGGCGGATTGCCGGCGTTGCAGGTTCCTGCCGACAGCAGAGGAGCTGTACGCAACGCGGGCCGCCACTGTCGCCGACGAAAGACAAAGAGTCGTAAACAAGTGTGTACTCCCAAGCTGACCAACTGCCCGACAAATGGTCGCTCAGGTAAAATGACCGACTGGTCATTTCCCCGGAGAAGCTGTTGAGCACGCAGGATTCCGGCAACGGCACCGACGCTTCCGACGCGCTGGTCCGCGAGATCGCCGCTCGCCACGTCGCCCGCCCCGGGGGGCTGCTGCCGGCGCTGCACGCTGTGCAGGACGAACTCGGCTACGTTCCGCCGGAGGCCGTGCCCACCCTGGCCGAGGTGTTCAATTTTTCCCGTGCCGAGGTGCATGGGGTCATCAGCTTCTACCACCTGTTCAGGACCACGCCGCCGGGCCGAAAAACGCTGTACCTGTGCCGGGCCGAGGCCTGTCAGGCCATGGGCGCACGGGCGCTGGAAGAGCACACCAGGGCGCGGCTGGGTATCGGCTTCCATGAAACCACCGCCGACAAGAGGTTCAGCCTGGAACCGATCTATTGCCTGGGCAACTGCGCCTGTTCGCCGGCGATCATGATCGATGACTTCGTGTACGGGTGCGTGACACCGAATCGGCTCGACGCACTGCTGGAAGAGGGCTGAGGGATGCCGTCGGCGGAAAACCCGGGAATGCCGGAGGTCGCATGCAAGGTTTTCGTTCCGCGCGATACCACGGCACGGTCCATGGGGGCCGACGACGTGGCAGCCGCGATTGCGGTGGAGGCCGCCCGGCGAGGCGAATCAGTCACCGTGGTGCGCAACGGTTCCCGCGGGCTCTACTGGCTGGAACCGATGATCGAGGTCGCGTCCGGCGGCGTGCGCCACGCTTACGGGCCTGTGCAGGGCTCCGACGTTCCGTCTCTCTTCGACGCCGGGTTCCTCGCCGCGGGCGAGCATGGGCTGGGACTGGGGCCCACCGAGGAGATTCCCTACCTGGCCCGGCAGTCGCGGCTGACATTCGCCCGGGTGGGCATCACGGATCCGCTGTTGCTGGAAGATTACCGCGCCCTCGGCGGATACGAGGGGCTGGCAAAGGCGATTCGCCTGTCTCGCGAGGAAATCGTGGACATCGTCACCGAATCCGGCCTGAGAGGCCGCGGCGGCGCTGCTTTTCCCACCGGGATCAAGTGGCGTACGGTGTTGAATGCCGAGGGGTCGCAGAAGTACGTCACCTGCAACGCGGACGAGGGCGATTCCGGCACTTTTGCCGACCGAATGGTCATGGAAAGCGATCCCTTCGTGGTGATCGAGGGCATGACCATCGCCGGACTGGCGGTAGGCGCGACCATGGGCTATATCTACCTGCGCGCCGAATACCCGCTGGCGATCCGGATCATGAACGAGGCCATCGAGATCGCGGAAGCGGCGGGCTTGCTGGGCGACGACGTCATGGACAGCGGCCAGGCCTTTCACCTGGAAGTTCGCGAAGCTGCCGGCGCCTACATCTGTGGCGAAGAGACCTCCATGCTGGAGAGCCTCGAAGGCAAGCGCGGCATGATCCGCTACCGGCCGCCTCTGCCGGCGATCAAGGGCCTGTTCGGAGCGCCTACCATCGTGAACAACGTGATTACGCTGGCGTCCGTGCCGATCATTCTGGCCGAAGGTGCCGAATACTACCGGGATTACGGCACGGGGCGTTCAAGAGGGACGCTGACCGTACAACTGGCGGGCAACATCAAGCGGGGAGGTCTCGTGGAGATCGGTTTCGGCCGGCCCCTGCGCGAGCTGCTGGAGGACTTCGGCGGCGGCACGGCCACCGGCCGGCCGATCCGGGCGGTGCAGGCGGGCGGTCCGCTGGGCGCCTACATCCATCCGTCGCAGTTCGATGCGCCGCTGGACTACGAAGCGTTTGCGGAGTTCGGCGGCATGATCGGCCACGGCGGCCTGGTGGTCTTCGACGATACCGTGGACATGGGCGAACAGGCCCGATTCGCCATGGAGTTCTGCGCCATCGAGTCCTGCGGAAAGTGCACGCCCTGCCGGATCGGCGCCGTGCGCGGTGTGGAAGTCATCGACCGGATCCTCAGCGGTGTCGATGAATCAGACAACCTGCTGTTGTTAAGGGACCTCTGCGATACGATGGTCGCCGGTTCCCTGTGCGCGCTGGGCGGGATGGCCCCGTTCCCTGTCATCAGCGTTCTGGATCACTTTTCCGAGGACCTGCGGGCACGGAAAATCCAATGACGCGCGCACTCAATCGCTGCTACAACATTGCAAAGCTGCGGGAGCGGGCGGCGAAGCGGCTTCCGGCGCCGATGTTCCACTACATCGATGGTGCGGCCGGCGACGAATGGACGATGCGGCAGAATACCGGTGCGTTCGATCGCTGGGAACTGGTGCCGCGGTTTCTGGTGGATGTCAGCGAAATCGACCTTTCCACAACGGTATTCGGCCAGACAATCAGCATGCCGCTGTTCTGTGCGCCCACGGCGATGTCACGGCTGTTTCATCACGAGGGCGAGTATGCCGTGGCCCATGCCGCTGAGCGTGCACGGACGATGTACTCGCTGTCGTCCATTTCCACGGTCAGTATCGAGGAAGCTGCCGAGGCGACCTCGGGGCCGAAGCTGTTCCAGGTCTACGTTTTCAAGGACCGGGGGCTGAATCGCGAGTTCATCGCACGCTGCAAGGCGTCCGGATATGACGCACTGGCATTGACGGTGGACGTTCCCGTGGCCGGCAACCGGGAGCGCGACCTGGTGACGGGAATGACCATTCCGCCCAGACTGACCCTGGCCAGCCTCTGGAGTTTTGCCATGCATCCGCGCTGGGTGTGGAACTACTACACCCACCCGCCCATCGAACTGGCCAGCGTCAAGGACCGCATCAAGGGCGATGTCACGACGCTGGTCAGTTTCTTCAATGACGAACTTGACCGCACGGTGAGCTGGGATGACGCGGCCTGGATGATCGAGGAATGGGGCGGTCCGTTCGCGATCAAGGGTGTGCTTTCGGTTGAGGACGCCGTGCGGGCGGCCGAAGTGGGGGCCAGTGCAGTGATCATCTCGAATCATGGCGGCCGCCAGCTCGATACGGCTCCGGCGCCCATCGAGGTGCTGCCGGAGATCGTGGAGGCTGTGGGCGATCGAATGGAAATCATTCTCGAGGGCGGCGTGCGGCGTGGCGTGCACGTGCTGAAGGCGCTGGCGCTGGGGGCGACCGCATGCTCGATGGGGCGTCCGTACCTGTTCGGCCTGGGTGCTGGGGGCGAGGCCGGAGTCGACCGGGCGCTGGAAATTCTTCGCACCGACATCGAGCGGGACATGCGCCTGGTCGGTTGCCGCAACGTGGGCGAGGTCACGCCGAGCCGGATTCGGCGTGTCGAGCGTTGAGCATCGAAGAGGTTACCGCGCTGAAGAGCGTCAAGCGACTGAAGGTCCAGCGGTTCCGCGCGCATGCGGGCGTCCGTGGCGATCTTGTCGTCCGCGACGATGCGGTCGCGACAGAGGAACCTCTGGAAATCCGCTTGGCGTACACCCGCCCCGACGGTCTGCGCGCGCAGCAGAGCATCTCCATCACGATGCGTACGCCGGGCAATGACGGCGAACTGGCTGCCGGATTCCTGCTGACCGAGGGCATCATCGCCGACGCGGCCCAGATCGACGCCATCGGTCCCTGCGGCCCACCGGCGGCGAACGGTCTGATCAACGTCGTGCGAGTGGACCTGGCCGCCGGCGTCGAAATCGACCTCGATCGTCTCAAGCGTCACTTCTACACCTCCTCAAGTTGCGGCGTTTGCGGCAAGGCATCGCTCGAAGCGGTTGCCGTCCAGGGCCGCTACGATCTACACGGGGCCGCGCTGCGTGTCCGTGCCGAAGCGTTGGGCACACTGCCGGAGAGGTTACGCGCGCAGCAAAGCGTCTTCGAGCGCACCGGCGGATTGCACGCGTCGGGGTTGTTTGACGCCGAGGGCCGCATCGAAGCCATCCGCGAGGACGTGGGCCGCCACAACGCGCTGGACAAGCTCATCGGGCAGGCACTGCTCAAGAATGAACTTCCGTTGGGCGGGTGTGGCGTCGCGGTCAGCGGCCGGGCCAGCTTCGAACTCATGCAGAAAGCCATGATGGCGGGAGTTCCGATGCTGGCCGCCGTCGGCGCTCCGTCGTCGCTGGCGGTGGAGCTCGCGGAGGAATTCGGCATGACCCTCGTGGGTTTTCTCAAGCCTGACCGATTCAACGTCTATACGCGTCCGGACCGGATAGGGTGAAACCGGGCACGAATCGGGAACTTCGGGATACTTGTTGACTCCGCGCTGTCCAAGGAGTAGAAGCCCCGCATGACCGGCAAACTGTCAAAATTCGGTGAGCGCTTCTCCCGGGTGACCGGGACGGCGCAGTTGATGGGCGATTTGGGACGGGCGATCGCCGAGGACTCCACGGCGCTACTGCTGGGCGGCGGCAATCCCGGAACCGTTCCCGAAATGGTGGCGCTGTTCCAGCAGCGTCTGCATGAAATCGGCGACAGCCCCGACGATATCCAGCGCATGATGGGCAACTATGCCCATCCCAAGGGCGACATCGGTTTCCGCAAGTCCCTGGCCCGACTGCTTTCGCGCAAGTACGGTTGGCCGTTGACGGTCGACAACATCGCGCTGACGTCCGGAAGCCAGACCGGTTTTTTTCAGCTTTTCAATATGTTGGCAGGCGAGTTCGCCGACGGCGGTCGCAGGCGCATCCTTTTGCCGATGACGCCGGAATACGCCGGCTACAAGGACATCGGCCTGATCGACGATCTGTACGTGGCCCACCGGCCGGAGATCGAGGAACGCCCTGGGGGATTCTTCAAGTACCGGGTGAATTTCGACGCGCTGCGGATCGACGAGGACATCGCCGCCGTCTGCGTTTCACGCCCGACAAACCCGACCGGCAACATCATCACCGACGGTGAGCTGCATCAGCTCGACGCCATGGCGAAGGCGGCCGGAGTGCCGTTCATCATTGACAGCGCTTACGGGGTGCCTTTCCCTCGAATCATCTACTCGGCCGCGAACCCGCTGTGGAACGAAAACGTTATTCTCTGCATGAGCCTTTCGAAGCTGGGGTTGCCGGGAATACGCACCGGCATTGTTATCGCCAGGGAGGAAGTCATCGACGCGCTGGGGAACATGACGGCCGTCCAGAGCCTGACGATCCCGAGTACCGGCGCGGTGTTCATACAGCCGTGGGTCGAGAGCGGCGAGATCGAGGACATCGGACGCCACGTGATCCAGTCGTTCTACCGGCGCAAGATGGAGTTCGCTTGCGACGTGGTCCGACGCGAGTTCGAGGGCGTGCCCTGCAGGATTCATTCTCCGGAGGGCGCCTTTTTCCTGTGGCTCTGGTTCCCGGGACTGCCCATTTCAAGCGACGAACTGTACCACCGGCTAAAGGCCAGGAACGTACTGGCCATGTCGGGGCACTGGTTCTTCCCTGGGTACAGGGAGCCGTGGCGCCACGTGCATGAATGTCTTCGCCTGTCCTACGCCCAGGAGGACCGGGTCGTGGAGGAGGGCATGCGCATCATTGCCGACGAGGTGCGCGGGCTCTATTCCGGGAGGGTCGGGGCAAGCAGGACGGAATCCGTCGGGGCGGGCGGCAGAATTGCTGTTTGAGCGTTCAGAAAGCGACGCTTAACTCAGCGCTTGCGTTCTGCGTGCTCTCCCTGGCCGGCGCGACATTGTAAGATACCGGAGCGGATTTCGGCATGAAGACCGGGAGGAATCGCATGTGGACTGAGGTTCGGGGCCTGCGCGACGACATTGATTACGGTACGCCGCCGCGCGACGGCGAACCGGTGCCGGTCACTGTCGACGGGGTCGGTGTGACCGTTCCCGAAGGCAGTTCCGTCATGCTCGCGGCAGCCGAGGCAGGGTGCCCGGTACCGAAACTCTGCGCAACAGACACGCTCGAATCCTTCGGCAGTTGCCGCGTTTGTCTGGTCGAGATCGAGGGGCAGCGCGGCTATCCGGCAAGCTGTACTACCCTGGTCGCGCCTGACATGGTCGTTACGACGCAGTCGAAAAAACTGACGAAACTGCGCAAGGGCGTCATGGAGCTTTATCTGTCCGATTTTCCCGAGTCGGAGATTCCGGGCGGCTGGAGCGAGTTTCACGAGACATTGGAGGCGATCGGCCTGAACGGACACCGCTACGGCGAGGGCCGGAACCATTTCGATCTACGCGTCGACGACTCCAATCCCTACTTCCTGTTCGACCCCGCGAAATGCATTGTCTGCAGCCGCTGTGTCAGAGCCTGCGAGGAAATCCAGGGCACCTTCGCCCTCACGATCCAGGCGCGCGGATTCGAATCGAAGGTTGCGGCGAGCCAGGACGAAACCTTCATGGAGTCCGAGTGCGTCAGTTGCGGTGCCTGCGTCCAGGCCTGCCCCAGTCACGCGCTCGTCGAAAAGAGCCTGTTTCCAGGAGGATACGAACGTGCCTAACCCACGCAAGCCAGAAAAAGCAACAATCACGATCTGTGCCTACTGCGGAGTAGGCTGCGGTTTCAAGGCCGAAACCATCGGCGACGAGATCGTACGCATGACGCCGTGGAAGGAAGGCAAGGCCAACCACGGTCATAGCTGTGTAAAGGGGCGATTCGCCTACGACTACTGGCGGCATCCGGACCGGGTCAGGACACCGATGATCCGTACAAGTATCGATGACTCCTGGCAGGAAGTCGGCTGGGACGAGGCTTTCGCGCATGCGGCAAGTGAACTCAGGCGCCTACAGGCCACTTACGGCCGGGGCTCCGTGGGCGGCGTTTCGAGCTCGCGTTGCACGAACGAGGAAATCTTCCTGACGCAAAAATTCGTGCGTGCCGTGCTCGGCAACAACAACATCGACAACTGCGCGCGTATCTGCCACTCGCCAACCCAATTCGGACTTTCGGCTACAGTGGGGGCAGGCGCCGCGAGCCAGCACTTCGACTCGGTGCTGCAGTCGGACGTCATCATGGTTGTCGGCGCGAATCCCACCGAAGGCCATCCGGTGTTCGGCTCGATAATGAAACGCCGTATTCGCCAGGGCGCGAAGCTCATCGTCATCGATCCGCGCCGGACCGAGACGGTCGACAGCCCGCACTGCCTTGCCGATGTGCACCTCGCGCTCAGCCCGGGAACGAATGTCGCGATTCTCAACAGCATCGCGCACGTCATCGTGCGCGAAAACCGGCACGATCCGGACTTCATCCAATCGCGCTGCGAGTGGCGGGAGTTCGAACTCTGGGCAGCGCTTGTCGGCAGCGGCGAGTACTCCCCCGACACCATCGGTCCGATCGCCGGCGTCGATCCCGAGGACATCCGCCGAGCTGCGCGAATCTACTCGTCGGGACCGCGCAGCACGATCTACTACGGTCTCGGCGTAACCGAGCACTCGCAGGGATCGACGGGCGTGATGTGCCTTGGCAACCTGGCGCTTGCCTGCGGCATGTACGGCCGTGAAGGCGTTGGCGTGAACCCGCTGCGCGGCCAGGGCAATGTGCAGGGCGGCAGCTGCCTGGGCAGTTGGCCGCACGTCTTCAGCGGCTATCGTTTCGTCACCGACGATGCGACCCGCGCGAGCTTCGAGGCCGAGTGGGGCGTCGGGCTCGACAGCGAGCCCGGACTGAGGCTGCCGAACATGTTCGATGCGGCGCTGACGGGTCACTTCAAGGGCATGTACATCATGGGCGAGGACCCCGTGCAGTCCGACCCGAACCAGAATCACATCATCGCTGCGCTACGCAAAATGGAGTGCGTGATCGTCCACGACCTGTTCCTCAACGAGACTGCGAAGTACGCACACGTCTTCCTGCCGGGCAGCTCGTCGCTGGAGAAGGACGGCACCTTTACCAATGCCGAGCGTCGAATCAGCCGCGTTCGCAAGGTTGTCGAGCCGCTCGCGGGGTATCAGGACTGGGAGGTGACGGTGAAGCTCATGAATGCCATGGGCTACGAAGTCAGTTATGCACATGCCGGCGAAGTGCTCGATGAACTGGCACGCCTCTCGCCCGCTTACAGCGGCGCGAGCTTCGACCTGCTCGACCGCGTCGGCTCGGCTCAGTGGCCGGTCGACACGGCCGCGCCGGAGGGCACGGAGGTGTTGCACATGCAGCAGTTCCCGCGCGCAAACGGGCGCGGAACATTTATGCTCACCAGCTACGTGCCGACTCACGAGCGGATCAGCGAGCAGTATCCCCTGCTCCTCACCACGGGTCGTATCCTGAGTCAGTACAACGTCGGCACGCAGACACGGCGCACGGCAAACTCGCTGTGGCATCCGGAGGACGTGCTTGAGATGTCGCGAGGCGACATGCAGGTGCGCGGGCTTTCCGACGGCGATCGTGTCAGCGTCACGAGCCGCTTCGGCTCGACGCGCCTCAAGGTCGTTGAGTCCGAACGCGTGAATCCCGGCGTCATCTACACGACATTCCACCATGCCGAGTCCAAGGCCAACGCGGTGACGAGCGACCTTTCCGACTGGGCCACGAATTGCCCGGAATACAAGGTCACGGCCGTGGAAGTGACGAAAGTCGTGCCGGCCGAGTGGTGGAAGGGCGAATCGGTTGCCGCGCGACCGGCACGGCGTGAGCGTGAGGCTGCCGTGGCTGCTGTCGAGGAGGTCGTCTGAGCGTGACGGGCGGCGACGAACGGCGTGGCGTCGCCGGTGAGGTCATCGAGGTCGAACGCCTGATCGCGATGGCAAACCAGATCGGCGACTTCTTTGCACCCTATCCCCCGGAGCGCGCTCGCGAAGGGTTGCGCAACCATCTGCGAACCTATTGGGACCCACGCATGCGAAGCGCCCTGCTGGCGCACATCGATGCCGGCGGCGAAGGCCTGGACGAGGGCGTTATCGAGGGCGCGCGCCTGCTGCGCGAAAGCGCGGCCGATAAAAGCGGCTACTACGGGCCCCCACAGGCCTGAAGCTGCAAGGGTTGACAATTCGCGGCCGCCCAATCTTCATGGCCACAGGGCGGCCAGACTAAAGGTGACGGCGTCGAAGGGAGGGATGGCCACCGGGTCGTTGTCGCTCGCGGCCGCGATCAGCGTCCATTGCCCGTCGCGCAGTTCGAACGCCTCCAGCGTCCGGTCCAGAGGTTCCACCAGCCACAGGTGGCGGACGCCTTCGCGGGCGTAGACCGGGCGCTTGAGGCGTAGGTCGAGCTTGCGTGTCGAAGGGGAGAGCACCTCGCAGACCCAATCCGGCGCCAGGGTGAAGTACGCCGTGTCGGGATAGTCCGGCATCCGCTCGCGGCGCCAGCCCGCCACGTCCGGTACCAGTATGTCCTCGCCGAGATGAAGCTCGGGCTCGTCGATGATCCACCAGCCGCCTGGACCGCCGGCATCGTGATCGAAGGGCCCGCCAAGCTTGACGCCCAGCGACGTGGATGCCCGCGCATGTAGAGACGCCGGCCGGGGATTCGTGTACAGGGCACCCGCAACAACCTCGGCCACCCTGTTCTCGGGTGCGTCGAGCACATCCTGGTAGGTGGCGCGAGGAAGCGGTTTGTTTTTCGATTGCGTCGCCAATGTGGCCCAGAGTCCTATGTCGCTGCTGCCCAGCTCATCGTCCGCAGTTTGTGCCGCCCCCTGGAGGCTGTCAACGACAGAAAGTGGGTTTATCGCCGAGAAAGACTGATTGACTGAAGCGGAAAACGGCGAATAGGCGACGGCAGTCGTCGGCCAATCCCGGTTTCGGTGCAACGGCGCCCCTTTGCCACTCGCTGCCAGACGAGTTCGTCCGCGACTCCGAGCTACTCGCCGAGGCTGACGGGCACGGCTTTACCACGTTCTGACGATGACCGCCTTGCAAACTATCCAAAGCAAGTCGCCGTGGACGAACCGGCGGCGTGTCCCGGGACCGACAAATGGAGTGCGCCGCAACAATCGATCACTTCGCCTCGAACCGCGTGCGTGTCACTCCCAGGCAGCGTAGTGCGGCCTGCCGATGATGTAGTCGGGGTTGGCTCCTTCCCGTGGCACGAACTTCTGTACGCCGCCCTTGTTGTCCACCTGGGCCAGGTACAGGTTGCCTTCCTGGTCGACGCTCATGCCGTGCACGCCTGCGAAACCGCCGGGGAAGTCGCCGTAAGTGCCCCATGAGTAGAGGAAGTTGCCGTCCAGGTCGTACTTGAGGATCTTGTGGGTGCTGCGGTCCGCGGCCCACAGGTAGCCGTCATCCGTAATGATGAACATGTGGATGTTGGCGGGACGTGCGCCGACACTCCACTCGTAGAGATACTCGCCGTCCGGATCGAAAACCTGGATTCGGCGGTTACCCCGGTCGTTGACGAATACACGTTGGGTCGCCGGATCGATGGCGACGCCGTGCACGTTGTTCCAGTAATAGGGGCGCGTCTCGTTGGGCGGGGTGCCCCGCTCGCCCCAGGAAGTCAGGTAGTTGCCGTCGGCGTCGAATTTCACCACCCGCGTGCCGTTGTAGCCGTCGGCAACGATGAAACTGCTGTCCTCGAACCAGGCCATGAACGTGGGGCGGTTGAAGTGCGTCTCGTCGGCGCCCAGTTCGCCGTAGGTGCCGATGGACTGCACCAGCGTGGTGCCGTCGTTGGTGAACTTGTGAATGATGTGCTTGTGGTCGTCGATGATCCAGACGTGCTTCTCGGGGTCATAGGGATTAATGGCGACGTAATGGGGCCGCTGCAGCATGGAATCCCACTGGTCCCAGGCTTCCACCACATTGCCGTCGCGGTCGAACACCAGGATGCAATACTGCCAGCGGGCATCGATGCCGAAGCGGCCGCCTGCTTCCAGCCAGCCGGTGATGCCAGCTTCGGCCAGGCCGCCGGTTCCGCCGCTGCCGGGAATGCTGACCCGGGTAGCGTTGCGCCAGATGCCCGTGGGAGGAAAACTCAGGCTCGGACCTATCTCCGGAACGCGCCGGTTTGACGGGGGATCGATCTGCGGCAGCAGGCCGCGCTGCAGGTAGAACACCCGGTCGGGACTCTCGGCGAAAACGCTCTGGCCCGCGCCAAACGTCCAGCCCTCGGCTCCCGGAAGTGTCCCGATATCCTGCGGCCAGCCGGCGGCCACATCGTAGGCGCCAAACATGTCCTGGCCGCCCGCCTGACCCTGGACAGCCGCATAACTGTTGGAATTGGATTCCTGGGCCCCGGCGCTCGAAAGCAGGCCGAATGCCAGGCTGGCGGAAATGGTGAAAGCAGCGATCTTCAGCTTGTCGAACATGTCGTCCTCCCGGGATGCCGCCGGCTGGCAGATCGCCGCCGGTCGTGTGCGTTGCTGTTGTGTTTTCGCCTGCATATTCTGCGCCAAAACACCGTCAAATAAAAATGCCTCAGCGTCCGCGGGCCAGCGACCAACCCCGGTACGCGCCCATGTTCAGAGGAACATCGTGTACGCGGATGATGTCCACCCCCTGGGCACAGAGATCCAGGGACACACCGACCGTCGCCCGTTCCCTGGCCTGCTTGTCATTGCCGAAAAAAGGGCGAAGGAACGATTTGCGCGAGTGGCCCACCAGCACCCGCAGGCCGTGTCGCCGGAAGTCACCCGCGCGGCGCAGCAGTTCCCAGGACTGATGGGCCGTCTTGCCGAAACCGATCCCCGGGTCGAAGATGATTCGATTGAGATCCAGGCCTGCCTTGTCCCAGCGTTCGAGGCTTTCAAGCAGCCACCGCTCGACAGCCGTGAAGGCGTCCCGGTCCGCGGGGAGCGTCCGGCGCGGGTCGACCGGAAGGGAGAGCTGATGCATGGCCACCCAATCGGCGCTGCTACCGGCGGCGAGATCGATCATGGTCGGCGACGCGAGGCCGCTGACGTCGTTGACCATGTCCACGCCAAGCTCCAGTGCGCGGCGCGCGGTACCGGCATGGTACGTGTCGATGCTGATGCAAGGCCCCAGTTCGCTGCCCGCCCGCAACTCCAGCAGTTGTTCCAGGACGGGGCCGACTCTCGCCCACTCCTCGTCGTGCCCAAGCGGGCTCGCGCCCGGGCGGGTGGATTCGCCGCCGATGTCGATGATGTGCACGCCAGCGTCGAGCATTTCCCGCACCAGGGGTTTGACGGCCGGCCAATCGGTGAACAGGCCGCCGTCGGAAAAGGAGTCCGGCGTAACGTTCACGATGCCCATCCAGAGCGGGATCGGGTCCGCAAGCCGACGGGAGCATTCCAGGAGGTTTTCGCCGTCCGCACCCGGCGGGACGAGCCGGGGCTCGAGGGCTACCATAGGCGTGAGCACGAAGTTGCGCTCGCGCAGGGCAGGATGCGGGATGGTCAGCGTTTCGTCAAGCCAGTGTTCGCTGCCCCACAGGAGGATGTCGATGTCCATCGGGCGGGGCGACCAGCGCGGCCCCTGCGTCCGCCCCAGGGCCTGTTCGATCTCCTTGCTCCATTCGCGAAGCGCAGGCGGGGGCGCCTCGGTCTCGCAGGCCACGGCGAGGTTCAGGTACGGCCGGTTCCATTCCGGCAAGGCGCCATCCGGCAACAGCGCCGGCGATTCCACCACGGGGGATACGCGTTCCACCCTGAGCGGCCGCTGCGCGAGCAGCTCGATCGCCCGCGCGAGATTCGCATGCCGGTCGCCGAGGTTCGATCCCAATCCCAGATAGGTGCGCATGGCGGTAGCTTACAATGGGGACGATGACTGGAGCCGAAAAATCGCGCCGGGCCTGGGCGGCGGGTGCGGTCCTTCTGATATGGGGTACCTGGGGAGAATGTCAGGTACCGACACGAGGTGGTGCGCCTGACGAAACCGCCCTGTTTGCCGTGATGTGTCCGCAGGAAGCGGCCGCGGCCGATGCCTGTACCGTCGATCGGCGCACGTACGTGGGGTGGCAGGTATTTCACAGGACCTGTGCCGTGTGCCATGCGGCCGACGCTGTCGGAAGCAGTTTTGCGCCAAATCTGTTGCAGCGCATTCGCCGGATGGACAACCGGGAGTTCGCGGCGGCGATGGACACAGGCTACGCCGGCGAGGCCGAAATGACTCCGTGGGGCCGCAATCCGGACGTGCGCCCGTACTACCTCGAATTGTGGGCCTATCTGTCCGCGCGCGGCGCCGGAGAACTGCCTCCGGGCGAACCGAGGCCGTCGCCGTTGTCCCCGCCCTGACGAAGAACTCTCCGCATGACAACACTCCGGTGGCGCCCCGTCCGAACGCCACGCAATGTGGTCCTGTTTGACCGCGAGCAGCTTCACCCGGCGCAAAGCGAGGGGCTGATTGTGTAATCGCAACCATTGGATTACATTCGCGAGCGCTTGTGTGGAGCGGTGATCGATCATGCAATCCTCTTTGGAGTCGCTGCAGGCGGCGGCGGAAATCGTTTACAGGCAGGTGCCGGCGACGCCCCAATTCGTATGGCCGCTGCTCAGCCGTCACGCCGGGCTGACGGTGTGGGTCAAACACGAGAATCATACGCAGACCGGTGCTTTCAAGGTCCGCGGCGGGGTGCTCTACATGCACCGCCTGAAGCAGCGGCAGCCGGATTGTCCCGGTGTGATTGCGGCGACCCGCGGCAATCATGGCCAGTCGATCGCTGTCGGCGCGACCCAGCAGGGACTGCGTTCGGTGATTTGCGTACCGGAGGGGAACAACCCGGAGAAGAACGCCGCGATGATCGCGCAGGGGGCCGAGCTGGTCATCCACGGCAGCGACTTCCAGGAATCGCTGGAGCATGCCCACCGATTGACCGAAACCGAAGGGCTTCACATGGTGGGTTCATTCGATCCTACCCTCGTGCAGGGCGTCGCGTCCTACGCCCTGGAATTGTTCGCGGCCGCCGGGCCGCTTGACGCGGTTTACGTGCCAATCGGCCTGGGCTCGGGGATCTGCGGCGTGATCGCGGCACGCAATGCGCTTGACCTGACGACCGACGTGATCGGCGTGCAGTCCGAAGGAGCGCCCTGCTATGCACTGTCGTACCGGGCCGGCAAGCCGGTTTCCACGCCCCGCGCGGATACATTTGCGGACGGTGTAGCGACTCGGGTCCCGGTGCCCGATGCGGTGGACATGATCAATCGGGAAGCTGCGCGAGTGATCACCGTGAGCGATGCGGCCATGCTCGAAGCACAGCGACTGCTGCTCAGCCTGACGCACAACCTGGCGGAACCGGCCGGGGCGGCCGCGCTTGCCGGCCTCCTGTCGGAGCGCTCAAAAATGTCCGGAAAGACCGTGGGTGTGATTCTCAGCGGCGGGAACGCAGACGCCGCGAATCTACGGCAATTGTTTGGCACCGAACCCGCGGCATGAGGAGCACTCAATTGGCGCCGTAGCCAACGCACTCCCAGCCGTCGGACGGTCTGACGATGGTCAGCAATTGCAGCCGATTGCTTCCGTCGAAGGCCAAGCGCCCGGTGAGAACGACGTCGTCGCCCGCCACCAGATGGTCGTACTTCCAGCCACGGCGGTCCAATAGACTCCTGTCGAGGGTGCCCGCCTGCCACACGTCCGTATCGCCGTCTTCGGAATGCGAATATTCATCCAACCGCAGAGTTAGGTATACTCGCCCGCCTTGGGAGTTCTTATGCCTTTCGGGCATTCGCTTATGCCATGATTTTTGCTCGCTGCCATTGAGGTCGTTTCGTGTTCAGTGCCAATCCGTTCGCCGCGCTTTCGGGGTCCATCGCTCCCGCCGTCATGCAGACCTATGTTGTCGTGATGATCCTCCTGGTGGTGGCCGGCACGATATACGACACACTTCACAAGAAAAGCGCCCAGTATTTCTTCCGCAACTGGCGCGATGCAGGCAGCAACGGGTCGCGTCGTGTCGGGGCGGGGGAAATGGTATCCCTCGCGGTGAGGACGGTCCTGGTAGAAGGCCTGATGTCGGGCGAATTCTGCAACCGGCGGCGCAGGATCGCCCACCTGTTGACGATGTACGGTTTTCTGGCCTTCGTGATCGCGACCGCCATCATGGTGTTCATGTTCCCGACACCGGCAACGCCCGCGCCTGCCATCCTGCCGCAACTGTGGTACCTCGGCGCGCTGCTGATCTGCGTCGGCGGTTACTGGTTCTGGTTCTTCATTCGCGTTGACGTCGCCGCGGAGGGAAATTCTCCGTTTCGACTCGTGCTCGCCGACCTGTTCATCCTCTCGCTACTCGCCAGCGCCACGTTCGGGCTAATCTGGGGTGTGCTGCAATCGGCCGGAAGCGCCTGGTCCAACCTGTTCTTCGGGCTGCATGTCCTTGCATCGACGGTGCTCTTCGGGTCCGTGCCGTGGTCCAAGTTCGCACACATGTTCTACAAGCCCGCGGCGGCCTTCCAGAAGCGCGTGGAAGAAGCGAACGGTTCCCGGAGCAATTTGCCCCCGCCTGCCGACAGGCCGGAGTCCTTCGGCAGCGCACGCCAGCACGCCCGGCACTATTGATTCGCCTGCCATGGCCCTTCGATTCAAGGAGAAGTAACTGTCATGCCGACCTTCGTTTACATGACTCGATGCGACGGCTGCGGACACTGCGTCGATATCTGTCCGTCGGACATCATGCACATCGACCCCACCTATCGCCGCGCCCTCAACATCGAGCCCAACATGTGCTGGGAGTGTTATTCCTGTGTCAAGGCGTGCCCGCAGAACGCCATCGACGCACGGGGGTATGCCGACTTCGCTCCTCTGGGTCACAGCGTTCGCGTACTTCGGGAAGAGAGCAAGGGGACCGTTTCCTGGAAGATCAAGTTCAGGGACGGCACGGAAAAGGACTTCGTTTCGCCGATCCGAACCACCCCGTGGGGATCGATCAAGTCGCCGGCCGAGTACGAATCGCCAACCGAGGAATCGTTCAGGGATCAGCAACTCGCGCATGAGCCGGAGTTCCTCAAGGTCGACGAGCTGCCCACCCTGGATCCAGATGATCGGGGAACGGACTGATGGGCCTCTTCTCGCGCAGAAAGACGGTCTTCGTCGATTCCGACGTTTTGGTTGTCGGCGGCGGCATGGCCGGCTGCGGGGCGACCTACGAGGCACGCTACTGGGGGCGTGACCTGAAAATCGTGTGCGTGGAGAAGGCCAATATCGAGCGCAGCGGCGCCGTGGCCCAGGGCCTGTACGCGATCAACACGTACATGGGCATGCGCTGGGGCGAGAACCAGCCGGAGGACCACGTCCGCTACGCCCGCAACGACCTCATGGGCCTGGTGCGCGAGGATCTGGGATACGACATCGCCCGGCATGTGGATTCCTGCGTGCACCAGTTCGAGGATTGGGGCCTGCCGATGATGCGCGACCCCGAAACCGGGCGGTATCAGCGCGAAGGCAAGTGGCAGATCATGATCCATGGCGAGAGCTACAAGCCCATCGTCGCCGAGGCGGCCTGCAAGGCCGCGACCGAGGTCTACAACCGGATCATGGTGACCCATCTGCTGATGGACAGCACGAAGGCCAACCGGGTTGCCGGGGCCGTCGGTTTCAACGTCCGGACCGGAGATTTCTACGTTTTTCGCGCCACGGCCGTCATCGTCTGTGCCGGCGGAGCTTCGCACATCTACAAGCCCCGCGCGGTCGGGGAGGGCATGGGGCGGACATGGTATGCGCCCTGGAGCAGCGCCTCGGCGTATGCGCTGCCGATCCTGGTCGGGGCCAGGATGACCCAGATGGAGAACCGGATCGTGCTGACGCGGTTCAAGGACGGCTATGGACCGGTGGGTGCCTACTTCCTGCATCTGAAGACTTACACCGAAAACGCGTACGGCGAAGAATACGAGTCGAAATGGACCGAACACACCAGGAATCTGGTCGGAGACTACGTCGACAGGCACCCCGTGCCGACCTGTCTGAGGAACCATGCCCTGCTGGAGGAGCAAAAGGCCGGCAGGGGGCCGATCCGAATGGTGACGAAGGAAGCCTTCCAGGATCCCCACAAGGAAACCGTGGGCTGGGAGAATTTCCTCGGCATGACCATCGGGCAGGCGGTCGTCTGGGCATCGCAGAACATCGATCCCAAGCACACCAATCCCGAGCTGACCACGTCGGAACCCTACGTAATGGGCTCCCACGCCACCTGCTCCGGGGCGTGGGCCAGCGGGCCGGAGGACTGCGCCCCCGACGACTACCAGTGGGGATACAACCGGATGATGACCGTCGACGGGCTGTTCGGCGCCGGCGACACCATCGGCGGCGCCGCGCACAAGTTCTCTTCCGGATCCTTCACCGAAGGCCGGATCGCAGCCAAGGCGGCAGTCAAGTACGTGAAGGATTTGCGTAACGACCGTCCCGAAGTGAGCGAGGCGGAGTACCAGGAACTGAAGAAGGTGATCTTCAAGCCCCTGGAGAACTACGAGGTCGGCCGCAACGAGATCGTCGCGGGCACGGTTTCGCCAAGCTATCTGCTGCCGATGCATGGCCTTCAGCGGCTCGAGAAGATCATGGACGAATACGTCGGCGGCATCGGTGCGAACTACATCACCAACGAACCGTTGCTCACCCGGGGACTGGAACTGCTCGAGATGCTCAAGGAGGATCTCGACCATCTCGGGGCCGAAGACCTCCACCAGCTTCAGCGGGCGTGGGAGTTGCACCACCGCGTAGTGGCCTCGGAATCCGTCACGCACCATACGATGTTCCGGACCGAAACCCGGTGGCCGGGCTATTACTACCGGGGCGACTACCCCAGGCTGAACGATTCCGATTGGCACTGTTTCACCCTTTCTCGGTACGACCGCAATTCGGGGACGTGGGATCTGGAAACGGCGCCGGTACATCACATCATCGACTAGGGAATTGATCCGCAATCTCGTGCCCTCCATTCGGATTACGGATCGATTTGCCGTTGCGTTCGAGCTTCCGGTATGTCGGGTGAATCCGCCATTGTGAGCCTGCCTTTCCGGTAGCGCGGCCAAAAAAACATTGGCTTCCGTCTTGCAAATAGTTCCCGGATAAGAATAATTGCTATTTGCGCTTTTGCGGGGACCAAGTCCATGACGCTTGCCGACCTGAAGCGGGGCGACCGTGCCCGCATTGATGCCGTCGACCCGGTCGAGCCCAGTGTGCGCCGCCTCATGGTACTCGGCCTGGTGGAAGGCGCCGAACTGGAGTGTCTGGGCGGATCGCTGGGCGGCGACCCGATGGAATTGCGCATTCACGGCAGCGCATTGTCCCTGCGGCGCGCTGACGCTCGCCGTTTCAGGGTGACCTCCACGGCAGGCGCGGAAGACTGATGGCCGAGTCAGCGTCCGTCAGCATACCGCTGGAGAACATCACCGTCTCGCGGTCCGTCAGCATCGCGGTGGTGGGGAACCCCAACTCAGGCAAGAGCACGCTGTTCAACCGCGTCACCGGACTGAACCAGCGCACGGCAAACTATCCTGGCGTCACGGTCGAGAAGCGCACCGGCAAACTGACCCTGGGATCGAGAGTATTCAACCTCATCGATTTGCCGGGCATATATTCCCTGAGCCCCGAATCCACGGATGAGCGCATTGTCGTCGACGTCTTGCTGGGCCGCGTGGCGGGGACTCCGCTTCCGGACGCCTTGTTGGCGGTGGTGGATTCCACGCGTCTCTACCAGAGTTTGTTTCTCCTGCAGCAGCTGGCCGAACTGGGACGCCCCATGGTGGTGGCCCTGACGATGGCGGACGCCGCGGCCGAGCAGCAGATCGCCATCGACTGCGACGCGTTGGGCGAAAAATTGGGCGGCGTTCCGGTGTGCGAGGTTGTGGCCACGACTGGCAAGGGGTTCTCGGCGCTGAGGTCCTGCATGGCCGAAGCCGTTGATCGCTCCGACGCCGAAACCCCGCAGTTCTGGCCCGCCTTGCGGCGAGAGGCAGTGGCCCTCGAACGAGACGTACGCGGTTCCGACCTCTCTCTTGTGGATATCGAACGAACGATTATCGACGAAGACCCGGTCGGCGTTGAGGCCATACGCCGCGCTCTCGGGCCGGAAGGGGATCGCCGCATCGCCGCGCATCGCAACTCCCTGTGCGGCGACGATCCGCCGCTGGCCGTGGAGTCCAGGGTCCGTTACCGGTGGATCTCCGAGGCGCTTCCCCGGTTGCAATCACGGGCGCCGACGCCGTTGCGCTGGAAGCGCCGCATCGTGGACTGGATCAATCGCCCCTATCCGGCCACCGTCCTGTTCCTGGCGTTGATGGCCACGGTGTTCCAGGCCGTGTTCGCCTGGGCCACCCCCATGATGGACCTGATCGATGCGGCTGCAGGCGCGCTTGGCGAATGGGTTGCGAGCACGCTGCCGGCCGGGGCCGTGGCCAGTTTCCTTGCCGACGGTGTCATCGCGGGCGTGGGCAGCGTCGTGATTTTCCTGCCCCAGATACTGATTCTGTTCCTGTTCATCATCCTCATGGAAGACACGGGGTATCTCGCCCGTACCGCATTTCTCATGGACCGAGCCATGCGCGCGGTCGGTCTCTCCGGGCAGTCCGTCGTGCCGCTGATCTCCGGATTCGCCTGTGCGGTGCCTTCGATCATGGCGACCCGTGTCATCCCCAACCGCCGCGACCGGATTGCCACCATCATGGCCACGCCGTTCATGACCTGCTCGGCGCGGCTGCCGATTTACGCACTGCTGATCGCGGCCTTCGTGCCCAATCTCACGGTGGGCTTTGCCAACCTGCAGGGGCTCGTATTGTTCGGCCTGTACCTGCTCGGAATCCTGGGGGGAGTCGCCACGGCGCTGCTGTTGAGAAAGTCGGCGCTGCGCGGGCCGAAGCCGTCGTTCGTGCTGGCGTTGCCGGAATTCCGGATGCCGAACGCCCGGACGGTGCTGATGAAGCTGGCGGATCGCGCCTGGATCTTTCTGCGCCGTGCCGGCACAGTCATCTTCGCAGTGGCGGTGGTGGTGTGGGCGCTTGCGTACTTCCCGCGGGCCGATGACATCGAAAGTCAGCGACTTGCAGCCCAGGTTGAGGTCCAGGCCGTTCTTGAGGGTGATGCGCTCGCCGCAGAGATCGCCAGAATCGACAACGAAGCCGCGGCCGCGCAGTTGGCGCAGAGCTGGCTCGGCCGCATGGGACAGGGGGTCGAGCCCCTGTTTCGACCCCTGGGCTGGGATTGGCGCGTCTCCGCCGCGGTGATCGCCGGCTTCCCGGCTCGGGAAGTGGTGGTGGCGGTGCTGGGCACCATTTACGCCGTGGGCTCCGAGGCGGACGAGTCGAGCCTGGCCGAGCGCCTGACGTCGGCAACCTGGCCAGACGGGCGCATCGTGTTCACCCTGCCGATGGTCCTCGGACTGCTGATTTTCTACGCATGGTGCCTGCAATGCGCCGCGACGCTCGCGGTCATCAAGCGGGAGACGAATACCTGGCGCTGGCCGCTGTTTGCATGGGGCTACATGACCGCGCTGGGGTACGTCGGGGCGCTGCTGATCTTCCAGATCGGCAGCGTCTGATACCGGCCGGGCGTGCGGGTCAGGCCGCGAAGTCCCGCGTCAGCTCCTCCGAAATCTCCCATAGCCGCGCCGCCATGTCCTCATCCTGCATGTTGGCGGAGGGTGTTTCCGGGTTGCAGTCGGCAAAGTAGCAGCCGTTGACGTGTTGCAAGTCCGGGTTCGTGGCCACGTAACAGGTAGTGGCCGCGCCCTCTGCTGACGATTTCAGGAGGAAGTACCCGGCCAGGCGGAACAAGGCTTCCTGCCAGCCCGGCAGGTTGCGCGCGATACTCGTGCTGACCAGGCCGGGGTGGACGACGTTGGCGGTGGCAGCGGTGCCCTCGAGACGGCGCGCCAGTTCCAGGGTGTGCAGGCCGTTGGCGAGCTTGGAGTGCCCGTAAGCCCGCCGCGGTCTGAACCAGGATTCTCCCGAGAGTTCGCCGAACTGAATGCCATCGTCGGGCGCGCTTTCGTGGGCGCGGCTGCCGACGATGACAACCCGGCCCTGGGGCGCGCCAACCACCAGGTCCAGCAGGTGATTGACCAGGACGAAGTGGCCCAGGTGGTTGGTGACGAAGTGAGCTTCGATTCCGTTCACGTGCCACAATTCGTCGAACATCGCGCCGGCGTTGCAGATGAGGATATCCAGCGGCGTGCCCATGGCGCGGACCTGTTCCGCGCACTGAACCGCCGTTTCGTACTCGGTCAGTTCCAGCACCAGCGGGGTTGCCCGTCCTTCAACGCTGTCACAGGCTTCCTGTCCCCTTTCCAATGTGCGCGCCGTACCCAGGACATGGGCGCCCCGCAGCGCCAGCGTTCGCATGGTTTCGTAGCCGATGCCGGAGTTGCAGCCTGTCACCAGGGCCGTCTTGCCGGTGAGGTCCAGCCCGGCCGTGACCTCATCGGCCGTGGAGCGGCGGCCGAATTCGCTGCTGACGTCGTCGCAGGCAAGGGCGGCAACGGTCCCCAGTGCGGAACCGGCGGCAGCGAACAAACCACCTTGCACAAAGCGGCGTCGATTAATGGATGTCATGCGCGTCTCCGGAAAACTCAGGACAACCTTGCTAGTGTCGCGCGGCGATGCGGTTGGATCAAGCGGAAAGTATCGTTCCTTGAGCTGCCGCAACGCTCGTCAGCGCCCGCTAAACGACTGCTGGCAATGGTTTCGGCCACCCCTTAGACTAGCGCGGTTCCCGGCATTGCCGGGATTCGTCAGGGGTTTCAATGAGCAACGGCAACTCGGCAGAGCGCTACTGGCGCGCGAACCTGCGGCTGGTTGCCGGTTGTCTGGCCGTCTGGTTCATCGCCTCGCTGGGCTTCGGCGTGATCCTTGTCGAACCGCTGAACCGCATCCGCTTCTTCGGCTTCGAACTTGGCTTCTGGTTCGCCCAGCAGGGCTCGATCCTCGTCTTCATCGCCCTGATCTTCTACTACGCGTGGCGGATGAACCGGCTCGACCGCGAGCACGACCTGGACGAGGAGTAGGCGCGCACCGTGGACCTGACGACACTCACTTACATCGTGGTCGGGGCGAGCTTCGCGCTCTACATCGGCATCGCGATCTGGTCCAGGGCGGCCGATACCAGTGATTTCTACGTCGCCGGCAAACACGTGCATCCGGTGGCCAACGGCATGGCCACGGCCGCCGACTGGATGTCTGCCGCGTCGTTCATCTCCATGGCGGGGCTGATCGCCTACCTCGGCTACGACGGTTCGGTGTACCTGATGGGCTGGACCGGGGGCTACGTCCTCCTGGCCCTGCTGCTTGCGCCCTACCTTCGCAAGTTCGGCAAGTTCACCGTGCCCGAGTTCATAGGTGAACGCTACGACTCCCGGGCGGCACGGATCGTCGCGGTCATCTGCCTGATCGTAATCTCCTTCACCTACGTCGCCGGTCAGATGCGCGGCGTGGGCATCGTATTCTCGCGCTTTCTGGAGGTGCCCATCGGCGTGGGACTGGTCGTCGGGATGGGTGTGGTCTTCACCTATGCCGTTCTAGGCGGCATGAGGGGTATCACCTACACCCAGATCGCCCAGTACTGCGTGCTGATCTTCGCCTATACCGTGCCCGCGGTATTCATCGCGCTGCAGATCACCGGCATGCCGATTCCTCAGATCGCCTTCGGCAGCACGGTGCAGGGCGATTCGGTATCTCTGCTGGAGAAGCTCGATCAGGTCGTCACCGCGCTGGGCTTTCCCGAATACACATCGGGCACGAAGGGATTCTTCGACGTGTTCTGCATCACGGTTGCGCTGATGGTCGGGACGGCCGGACTGCCTCATGTCATCGTGCGCTTCTTTACCGTGCCCAGGGTGCGCGATGCCCGTTACTCCGCGGGCTGGGCGCTGCTCTTCATCGGCATCCTGTATCTCACCGCGCCCGCCGTCGGCTCCATGGCACGGCTGAACCTGATGGAGACGATCCAGACCGGCCCCGTCGGCGCGCCGGACAGCAACCTGCTCTACGACGAGCGCCCCGACTGGTTCAGGACCTGGGAGGGAACCGGGCTACTGGCATTCGAAGACCTCAACGGCGACGGGCGGATCCAGTACTACAACGACCAGAATCCGGAGTTCGCCGCCGAGGCCGAAGTGCTCGGCTGGAACGGCAACGAGTTGCAGGTGGACCGGGACATCATCGTATTGGCCAATCCGGAGATCGCCTCGCTGCCGGACTGGGTGATCGCGCTGGTGGCGGCCGGGGGGATTGCCGCAGCGTTGTCTACTGCGGCCGGATTGTTGCTGGTGATTTCCGCTGCCGTGTCCCACGACCTGCTGAAGGGCGTGTTCCTGCCGAACATCTCCGAGCGGCGGGAATTGCTGGCGGGCCGGATCTCCGCGGCGGTCGCCATCTTCATCGCCGGCCTGCTGGGCTACTTCCCGCCGGCCTTCGTGGCGCAGGTGGTGGCGTTTGCCTTCGGGCTGGCTGCAGCGTCGCTGTTTCCGCCGATCCTGCTGGGGATCTTCTCCAAGCGGATGAACAAGCAGGGGGCGATCGCGGGGATGCTGACTGGGTTGCTCTTTACCTATGCCTACATCGAATTCTTCAAGGGATTGTTCCTGCGGTGGGCCGGGTCGCCGTTTGCCGAAGATGTGGCCGAGAACTGGTTGTTCGGGGTGTCACCCGAGGGGATCGGTGCGTTAGGGATGGTGTTGAACTTCGCCGTTGCGCTCACCGTGAGCCGGATGACGGCGGCGCCGCCGGAGAGGGTTCAGGCATTGGTGGAGTATATTCGGGCGCCGCGGTAGTTGGTCTGGCAATCCGCCGATGAGTTGCCACGTCGACGGATACGGTGCTCTCTCCCATCGGCGCCGTCCCGCAACTGCTGATTCTGCTCGAAAACGCTATTTTCTCCTGCGGATTCCCTGTCATGGCCCCGCTATGCTGAACTCAAGCTCGCCGCGCCCGGGAAACACTTGTGAATGCGCTGCATTGGTTGGGCAGACTTCTGCCATCGCCGACGCCCCGGCCCGGGGACCAGGTCCCCATCTGGAGCGTCAAGGCTACGGACGCCAGGACGTTCTTCCTGATCGTGGGGGCGTTGTGGGTTGTGGCGCTGGCGCGCATTGGCTATAACATGAGCAGCCAATGGGCGGTCGAGTCGGCGCAGTGGTGGAGCGTCGGCGATTTCGCGCTGGCGGTGCTGGGCCAATTCAGCGACGTGGGCGCGGGAGTCGCGATGGTGGCGATGCTGCTGACGCGGCCGGTGAACGTCATGGGAGAGATTACGATGTCAGTGTATCAGGCGATGGTTAACCGCTACGTGCTGCCGGTCATCGAGAAGCACAAGGCCGAGGGCCGGGCCGAGGGTAGGGTCGAGGGTAGGGTCGAGGGTCGGGCCAAGGGCCGTGCGGAGGAACGGGAAGAATGGCAGGCGTGGAACCGCCGCCGCATCGACGCAGAAAAACAGGGCCGGAAATTCGACGAATCGCCGCCGGGTGTCAAAGCTGCGAGAAAGAGCACTTCCTGAACCCGGTTACGCAAGCCCCGACGGCGATCACAGCGAATGTTTCTCCGGGCGCCTTGGGATCCAAACGTAATCCTTCGGCGGCGCGACAAATTTTCCGGCATCGACAGAATCGAGGAGATAGCCGAGCCGCTGAGCCCACGTGATCGGAGCAGCTTCATGTCATATGGCCGTCCGCGAGGACCTGCACGTTACGTAGCAAGTCAAAGTCCTTGTCGGCGGACTCGAGCGTTGCGCCATGACGGGTCGCGCAGGCCATGATGGCGATGTCGGTTGCGGGCACGGTCACGCCGCGGTCGCGGGCAAGGCGCGCGAGGTCGTACGCGGCGGTCCAGACCGGATCGTCCATCGGCAGTACCGGAATCACCGCCGCGAAGTCTTGCAGCACGCGTCGTTCCTTGTTGCCGCGTGCGCCGTTCCACAACTCGAGTTGGACGATCGGACACCAGCAGGCGCCGCCGGCCCGAAGAGCGAACTCGACGCGGCCCCGAACGGCCGGATCGCCGTTCGGGCGCAGCAGGTGGATCCAGGATGACGTGTCAATCAGGATCAACGGACCCGTTCCGATGCCAGCGCCCGGCTCGAAGCTCCTCCACCGTCATCATCCCAGGGCAGGTGCCGGCGTGTTTCAGAAGTTCGGCCATGCGTTTGCGCTTGTTGAAGTCCGCAATGGCGGTCACCACTGCCTCCCGCTTGGTTTTCGCATTGGTGAAGCGAATGGCATCTTCCAGTTCGTCAGAAGGAATATCAATGGTCGTTTTCATGATGCGATTTTATCTATACAAATATTCCTTGTAAAGAGATAAGCGATTCCAAATTGTCTATGGTGGAATCTTTCCAAGGCATTGCAGAAAATAGCCTGGTCACCGCCGGACGATGCCGGGATGATCGTGAGGCAGAGGTTTCTCCGTTGCGGCAATCGCCGCCCGCATTGGCTGTAACGTGGCGCCCGCCGCGCGTTCGTTGCGTGGCACACGTTGTCGAATTTTTTCTACCTCGTGACTCCCGCGCGGAGAGACCGTCGTATCCAACACTGCTGCCCGAATCCGCGCGAGGCGGTAAGTTGCTTCGTCGACCGATACGGCGATCTGTCCAATTGGCGAAGTCTCACGACTGCTGATTCTGCTCGAAAACGCCACTTTCTACTGCGGATTCCCTGTCATGGCACCGTTATGCTGAACTCAAGCTCGTCGTGCCCGGGGAACACTTGTGAATGCGCTGCACTGGTTGGGCAGACTTCTGCCTTCGCCGACGCCCCGGCCCGGGAACCAGGTCCCCATCTGGAGCGTCAAGGCTACGGACGCCAGGACGTTCTTCCTGATCGTGGGGGCGTTATGGGTTGTGGCGCTGGCGCGCATTGGCTATAACATGAGCAGCCAATGGGCGGTCGAGTCGGCGCAGTGGTGGAGCGTCGGCGTCTTCGCGCTGGCGGTGCTGGGCCAACTCAGCGATGTCGGCGCGGGCGTTGCGATGGTGGCGATGCTACTGACGCGACCGGTGAACGTCATGGGAGAGATTACGATGTCAGTGTATCAGGCGATGGTTAACCGCTACGTGCTGCCGGTCATCGAGAAGCACAAGGCCGAGGGCCGGGCCGAGGGTAGGGTCGAGGGCCGGGCCAAGGGCCGTGCGGAGGAACGGGAAGCATGGCAGGCGTGGAACCGTCGCCGTATCGACGCGGAAAAACAGGGCCGGAAATTCGACGAATCGCCGCCGGGCGTTTAGCCGGGAGAAAAGTACTTACATAACCCGGTTACACAATTTCGGCGTTGATCACAGCGAACATTTCGCTGGGCGCGATGGCTGGATTCGTCAATATCGTGCTGAACAATCTACAAAAGACGCACCACCATTCCCTTCGTAATCACTTCCCCAATCACCACCGCCCCGACAAATAACGCGATACCCCGCCCGCCCTTGATGTGGCAACAAGCCGAAAAGGCGTTCCACATCAACACGATCATCCAGGCGATGCCGGCCATCATGATCAGGCTTCCGACGAGAACTCCGGGACCCAGGTCCGGTGCGGCAAGGCCGGAATCCTGGAGCGATGTGGCCATCTCGGCAAGGGAATTGCGGATCCACGGCAGGCTGCAGATCGCGACTGACAAAATCAACGGTGCGCGTGCCATGGCCTGGGTACCGGCGATGTCGATCAGTCGAACGCCGCTGCTGCCGCCGAATACCCGCGCGACACCAGCGATCAGCACCGAAATCACGATCCAGTTCAGCATTCCTTCCAGGACCGGCAACCACAGGGGAACGGGTCCCACGAAGTGCATGTCGAGCAACCCGTCAAACCGGATTCCGACCGCGCCGGCGACCAGGCCGCCAAGGACGATGGCGCCCAACCCCACTGCGAGCGCGGTCGTTCCGGCGATGCGGACGAACGGATTGAAGAGCCAACGGACGAGGGTCATTTTCTGCTGCATGACTTGATTGATCTCCTGCTTTCCGGTCATCGTTATTGGGCCGCGCGAGTACGGGTAGAGCGTAGTCTCGGTGCGCGGATGTCTCAACTCATCAGGACATCGCTTTCGCCTTTGGCTCCCTCACAGTCTCAGTCACTGCGCCGGAAAAAGTAGATCGCCCCGCCTGCAACAAGAGCGACCAGCCCGGCAATGAGATTTCCCGGTGTTGCGCTCGCAAGAAACGCGATGCAGACGACCAGCGCCAGTACGGGAATTGTCGATCCGCCGGGTAGAACGATCGTTTTCTCGCTCGGCGCAATCTTGCGGCGCAGAACGGGAACGGCCGCCGCGGTTCCGATGTACGTGGCGAGGCGCGCGATGATCGAAAGCATCGCAAGCTGCACGAACGAGCCGGACAGCGCCAGCGCCCCGGCGATCAGGGACTGCGTCACGATCGACCAGTGCGGGGTGCGAAATCGCGGGTGAACCTGCGCGAGAAATGACGGACCGAACCCGTTCCTCGCGATCGCGAACAGGTAGCGGGGGCCGGTCAGAATGGTGCTGGCGATGGTTCCGCCAATCGAGATGACGGCACCGAGCGTCAGAAAGATGCCGGCCCAGACACCGACGATCAACGTGACTGCATCCGCGAGGGGCGCGCCGTCCGCTCGTTCCGCAAGGTCCGGCAGCGTGCCGAGGGCGACAAGCTGTACGAGCGTGTACAGGAGCGTGATGGAAACGATCGAAACGATCAGCGAGAACGCGACATCACGTTTCGGGTTCTTGTATTCGCCGGCCGCCGCCGCCGTGTTTTCGAATCCGGCGTAAGCAAACAGCAGAAGAGTGGCCGCTGCTCCGAGACCTGCCGTTTCGGGCGCAGGCATCGGGAAGATCAGCGAACCGTCGACAGCCGGGATACCGACCAGGATCAGAAACAACAGCGGCAGCAGCTTCGCAACCGTGAAGGCGACTTCGAGTCGAGCGGCGTGTTTCACGCCTATGACATTGATGACGGTCAGCAAGACGAGCGGAATGGCGATCACGGCGACACGAGTGAAACCTTCCGCCGCACCTGGCAACACGAACGTCAGCGCCTGCGCCAGCGCGCTCCACACCGCCGCCCCGCCTGCAACTCGAGCCAGCCAGGTCATCCAGCCCACCTGAAAGCCGATGAATTCGCCAAAGGCTTCGCGCGTATAGATGTAACCTGCGCCGGGTTCCCTGAAATGGCTTCCGGCTTCGGCAAAGCAAAGCGCAAGGAGCAGCACCGCGAAGCCCGCGAGAGGCACGGCCCACAGGCTGGCCGGGCCCAGGAAGGCCGCAGCCGCGGCCGGCACCAGGTAAATGCCGCTCCCTACGACGGCATTGGTGGTGATGCCGACAATCTGCCAGCGCGAAACCGCGCGCTCAAGACGTGGCGACGCCGTCAACTTCAGGCTCCTGGATTTGCGGAGGGAAACCGGCTAATGGTAGCGTCATCGGTTCGACGTAATCCAGGAACCGCTCGCCGATGCAGCGCCAGTCCATGCCGGCAACCGACGGGACCGCCAATATGGCGGCCAAGTCTGCGGCGGGCTGCTAGAAGCTGTAGGTCAATTGCGCCCCGAACTCACGCGGATCTCTCGGGATGAACCAGAAGCTGCTGGTCAACGGTGTATTCCAGTCGGTACCCTCGCTGATCCGGCGCGGCGTATCGTTATCGGTAAGGTTGCGGCCCCAGATTCGTACATTCCAGTCATCGTTTCGGAAGCTGACACTCGCGTTGAGCGTTTCGGTCACCGGCATGGACATGAATTCCAAGTCGTCGAGGTATTGCTCGCCGATTCTGCGCCAGTCGGCTCTCGCGATCCACTGCCATCCCGTGTTGCCCAGCGCATCCCGGTAAGTCGCGTTGAGCGTATACGTCAGGTCGGGCTGGCGTTGCAGCGAATTGCCGACGACATTGACGCAGTTGAACGGAACTCCCGAACCGTCGGTGACCAGACTCGTGGGTGTGAGCCCGACATCGAGTACTGCCGACGGCGAACAGAACTCCTCGTACTGCGTGTCCTGCCGGGTCAGCGTACCGCCCAGCGTCCAGTTGTCGCCGGCGAGCCAGCGCACTTCGTTTTCCCAACCGACGACACTGGCGTCACCTGCGTTTAGCTGGGTGCGCAGCATGTAGTCGCCGCCACCGAAACCGCCCAGTAACCCCGGCGACATCCCGGGATTCCCGGACTGCGCCCACAACGTGTTGATGTTCCAGTTCAGCGTGAACGGCTGGTTGTAGTTCTCCCAATCCATCGTGTAGATGGTGCTGGCGAGCGTCACACGATTCTCGGCAAGTGTTGCCTTGACGCCAAACTCAAGATTCGTGATTTCCTCTTCTTCGTAGAACAGCACGCTGTCGAGGGACCAGTTGATGAGTTCCAGTTCCGTTGCCTGCGCGTGAGACTCGACGATACGCGGACTACGCGCGGCCGGGATCACGCCGGCGGGATTGTTTCCCTTCGACGCCTGAGCGTAGAGCGTGACGTTGCTCGGCAGCGTGTGGGTGATGGCGATACGCGGCAGGAACGAATCCGTGTCGTTCGTAAACGACTCGTCGGTCACGGGGTTGATGTGGGTCAGTTTCTCGTTCCGCCAGCGGCCCTCAAAAGAAAAGGTCGTGCTGTCGCTGATGTCGTAGTTGATGCTGCCGAACAGGCCAACGTTCTTCGAATCCTCCGAAAAAATAACGTTCGGGACGACCGTAAAACCGAACTGTTCGACAAGCTGGTCGGCGTATCCGTTGACGATCGCGTCGTACTGGCTCCAGACGATGTTCAGTACGTCGTACTGGTAGTTCGAAGCACCGACCATCCAGCGCAGTCTCTCGGTGTCCGGCGACAGCCAGCGCACTTCGACCATCTGCTCGTCGGTATCCGCCGGGGACGCCATATGAGAGATCGGCTGCATCCCCATGGCCAGCATGCCCATGGAAATGTTCACCGGCACGTCACTGCGATCGGTATCGTTCCACCAGTCCTTTCGCTCTTCGAGCACGAACCCGAGAACCTGGACCGTCGTGTCGTTGGCCAGCGCAAAGTTGAACTCGCCCTGAATTCGATTTCGCTCGGTGAAGACGCCGGGATCGGAGACCGAAAACGCACGCGCCAGCAACTCGTCGGACGTGCCGGCGTAGGCAGCGGCCGTATCGATATTGGTCGGATTGCCGCCCACCGGAATCGACACGTCGCAATCGAAGGTGCCCCTGATCCAGTTCACACCAACAAGGTTTGGGCTCGGAAAGTTCGTGCAGGCTGCATAGGACTCCGGCGAGATATTGATTTCAAGCGGATTCTCGTCGTCAGTCACCAGATGAGAGAGCGTGATCTCGGCGTCGAATGTATCGGTAGGCGTGAACTTCAGCTTGCCGTCAAAATACTCGGTTGTGGATCCGTGGAGACCGAAGCCCTCGGTCGATACCCAGTCGTCGGGGGCGTCGTACTCGTCGACGTTGACATTCACCGTGTAGCCGACGGTATCCGTGATCGGTCCGGCCAGCAGGACCTCAAGTGAGTTACGACCCAGATCGCTGGTCTCGAGGCGAATATCGCCCTCGAACTCATCGCCCGGATCCCGCGTAACGTAGTTGATGGCGCCGCCGAACGTCGCGCGGCCGAATGCCGCGCTCTGCGGGCCTCTGAAGACCTCGACGCGCTCCACACCGGTCAGCTGCAGCGTACCCTGTGAGCCCATGAGCGGCAGACCGTCAATGAACGAGGTGACTTTCTGACGAAGCACGGACACGGCACTGGACTGGACACCGCGGATCGCGGGATTCGAGGACACTCGGTCATGGGACTCGTCATAGTCGAGTCCCGGCACGGCTTCAAAAATGTCGCGCGGGTTGATGAGGCCGGCCTCCTGGATGAGGTCGGCACTGAGGACCGAAATGGAGACCGGCACTTCCTGGAGGTTCTCCTCGCGCTTCCTTGCAGTGACGACGATTTCTTCCAGCGTGGCCCCGGCGTCCTGGGCAAATCCCTGATACGGAATGGCCAGGAGCGCCGTCAGCGAAAACAGCCCAAGATATTTCATGATTACTCCCCCGTGAACAGGACCGGAAGGGCGCTCGCCCGGAGTTTGTGTAGTGAATGGCGAACGAGCCGGTCCTGTGTTGATTTGTTGTGACTCGAATGGATGTTCGGTTGCGGGACTCCAAACAATTGATATTGATCCAGGCAGGGTATCAGCTTTTTCACGCGTTGGGTTGAAATCCTGTCAAGAGGGTCTCTCAACCCGACGCCGACGGCAGATATGATCCCGTTATCCAACAATTCGCATAGGGACGTGCGCCGCGAGCGCCAGGGTGGCGAACGCGTTCCCGCAAGAACTATCATCGGCCGAACTTAGGCACATTCGCCGCTCATGTTCGAAAAATACGCAATGATCGCCATGTATTTCGGCGTGCTGGTCGTGCTTGGCTGGCTCGCCGCGCGGCGCATCCGCAACATGAGCGATTTCGTGGTGGGCGGCAAGCGGCTCGGTTTCTGGGTGGCGGCCTTCTCCGCCCAGGCGACCGGCGAATCCGCCTGGCTGCTGCTGGGCCTGACCGGCATGGGCGCCATGGTGGGGTTTTCCGCCTATTGGATCGTGGTGGGTGAAGTCTTCGGCGTCACCGTGGCCTGGTTCCTGATGGCGCCTCGATTCAAACGATTGACCGACCGTTATGAGTCCATGACTGTGATCGACTTTCTGGTCAGCCGCTTCAGGTCGTCCACCCATACGCTGCGCGTGATTTCGGCGGTTTCGCTGTGCTTCTTCGTGCTCATCTACATCTCCGCACAGATCGACGCCACCGGGTCCGCCTTCGCCTCGTTCCTGGAGTGGGACTACCTGGTGGGCGCCGTCGTGGGATTCGTGGTGGTGGCCGCCTACTGCGTGGCCGGCGGCTTCCTGGCTGCCGCGTGGACCGACATGTTCCAGGGTTCGGTGATGTTGCTTTGCCTGGTGATGCTGCCGGTCGTGGCCTTCCTTTCCCTGAGCAACTCAGAGGCCATTTACGCGGGTCTGCAGGCAATCGACCCAGGATTGGTCAGCTTCTGGGGCGCCGGCGGATTGACCTTGATGAACGTTTGCCTGGCGCTCGGCATGGTGGCGATCGGACTGGGTTTCCTGGGCTCGCCCCAGGTTTTCGCACGTCTGATCGCGATCCGCAGCAACGACCAGATCCATCGCGGCAAGTGGGTGGCAGTGCTGTTTACGATCCTGGTCGATTTCAGTGCAGTATGCATTGGCATCCTCGGACGCTACCTCTTTACTGAAGCGGGGGTGCAGCCCGATGCAGTACTCGGTAACGGCGCGCAGAACGTGCTGCCGGAATTGGTGGAGTACACGTTCCCGCCGTGGATCGTGGGCCTGTACGTGGCGGCAGTACTGGCCGCGATCATGTCCACGGTTTCGTCGCTGCTGGTAATGGCCGCAGGATCGCTCACCCACGACATCTACGAGCGCCTGCTGAATCCCGGCATCGGGGATGCCGCCGCGGCCAGGCTTTGCCGGCGAGTCACCCTGGCCATGGCGGCGCTTGCGCTGAGCCTGGCGATCACCATTTCGATACTATCGCCGGAGCGGACGATCTTCTGGTTCGTGATCTTCGGTTGGTCCGGCATAGCGGCGACGTTCTGTCCGATGATCATCCTGTCGCTGTTCTGGTCGGGATTCACCGAACGCGCCGCGATCGCGTCCATGGTGGCGGGCCTTTCAATGACCATCATCAGCAAGTTCGTTTTGCAGGAACTCCAGGTGGCGGGGCCGTATTTCACAGCGCTGGAAACCATGCCGCCGTCCTTCCTGTTCGCCCTGGTGGTGGGTTGGGCGGTGTCGCTGGCGTGGCCCGCCGACCATCTGCAAACCCAATACCGGGCAGATCTCCGCGGGTTGGCGGCTCAACGGTCCTCATCCGGGATGGCAAGCCGTCCCGCAACCGTGAAATGAGGCAACCCCCTCCCGGGTTTGAGCTGGACGTGGCCCGCGAACGGCCTTCGCAAGAGTGAGACGGTCCGTCTACTGTTTCTTGTACGGACTTGCGGCGCGCTCGGCTGCGGCCGGATCGATCCCTCCGGGCGGAGTGGGAATGTAGTGTTCCGGCGTCGGCCCGCCCCGCGCCACGCGCGCCGCGGCCTCAGCCGGAGTCTCCAGCAAGTCGCCGGATGTCACTGCCGCCTTGCGGTCTACCTTGGAGGATCCCGCGGGCGCATCGGGGGCAGGCATCATGTTGGCATTGTAGTAGGCGATTTTCTGTTTCTTCGGGTCGATGTACCGGCCCAGTCTCAGATCCCGCCGATTGGTTCCCCGTTTCGGCGCAGTGGCCACACCGTTGATGATCTCGTGGTCGAACCACCATTTCTTGGCCGGATTGCGCTTGCCGTTGCCCAGCCAGTCGTCCAGCCGGGTGGCGATGGGAACCATCAGCGGCTTGAGCCACATGGCGTTGATGCCGAGCCAACTGGCCATGCGCGTCACCAGCGGGCCGTCCATGTCCACCACCTTGTTCAGCGGACAGGTCTTCATGCAGCGTCCGCAGGCCGCGCCCTTGGAGTTGGTCAGGCGATAGCGGGTGCAACGTTCGGCGTCGATCTTCCACATTTCGTATGCGTTGAACATCACTTTGTTGCCCCACGGAATCGCATCGCAGGGGCACTCACGGGCGCACTTGAGGCAGTTGTCGCAGAAGTACTGCAGCCGGAAGTCGATGGGCTTGTCCACCTCCATGGGAAAGTCGGTGGTGAAGACGACGGACTTGAAGCGCGGGCCAACGAACGGGTTGAGCACCAGTTCGCCGATGCGGCTGAGTTCGCCCAGCCCGGCCCAGAGGATCAGGGGAATGTGCAGGACATCGCTGTCGGCGTTGGTCTGGGAGCGGGACGAGAATCCCTGGCCGCGCAACAGGTCGGCCATCACGCCGGCGATCTCCGCGCCGCGCAGGTAGCCGCGCATGGACTGGGTGCCGGAGATCCAGTCGTCGCCGCTGGCGCCCTCCATGGTGTCGAATCCCTGGTCGATGAGCATGACCACGGCGTAGCGGTGGTACATCTCGATGGGGCGCCCGTCTTCCTTGTGGGAATGCCAGGCGTAGCGCGGAACCTCGCAGATGCCGGTCAGATCGGCGCCGAGGAAGTAGGACAGTGCCTTGACAGCCTTGGTGTTGGCCGCGGGGTCCCCGTAGCGGTCCATATCAGGATCGGCGGCCGCGTCTCCGTCCTGGTAGGGAACCAGCGACCGAATCGTCTTGAGAAGGCTCTGGGACGTGGGATGCTTGAACGAGAACCGGCTGCGCTCCTTCTGGGCTCGCGGACCCAGATCCCCCTGAAGCGCGCGCTCGAAGAAGGCCGCCCGTTTCGGCACCCGGGGCACTTCGTCGTCGATGATCAGCGTGGTCGGGCGCTCGACCTGTTTCACCGTCTCCATGGGATAGCGGCTGTAGTGCGCCGGCCGCGCCGCTCGCCGGCGCCGCTCGCGGCCCGACTGGGCCCCATTGAGCCCCCACCAGTAACGCAGGCCCCTGGCTTTCAGTGCCCTGGCGTGCAGGGGGCGGTCGGTGGCCAGTTCATAATCGGTTGCGATGACCGCGATGGAAAAATTGTCGATGTATGGATTGCGAATACGGTCGCCATCCCGCACCCCGAGCCCCGCCAGCACGGCGAGCCGCTGGGCGTCGAGGATCTCGTGGCCCCGTATGTGGGGGCGCGCCGCGAAACCCATGTGACGGATATGCCCGGCCACCACCACGGCAATTTCGGCAGCGCGCATGTCGGTGACGGCACGGACCGAGGAGGCGACCCAGTCGTGCGCCAGATTGTCCTTGTCCGGAACCTTGCCGTCTTCCACCAGCATCACAATGGCGTAGGAGTCGGGTGTTTTCTCGGCGCCGGTCAGCCAGGCGTTGTCCGGAATCCGGCAGATACCGACCTGGGAGGCATCCATGAAGTAGGCGTTGCCCTTGATATCGGCCGCCCGGCGGTCGAGATCGTCGGGAACCGGCGCCCGATCGGGGGCCACCTCGTCATCCACGAACTGGGCGAGAATCGATCTGTAGTTGTCAGCCACATGGGCGAGATCGGCGCCGTTGGAACTTCTCTCCGGAGCAGATTTGGGGGACGCCCCGGCTTCCACCGCGGTAACGGCATCGTCGCGTGGAAGCGTTTCCAGAGGAAACAGGCCGTAGTGAAACGGCCGGTTCCTGGATCGAGCATGAAATATCATTAACGTATTCCGTGTCGTGAAGAGGTCTGATGCATTCTACCCGAACACCGGCCCGTCAAAGAATCCACAAATGCTGTGGATAACTCTGTGGAAAATACATTGATTGCGGGGCTCATAGGGCGATGCTGCGCCATTTCGAGATAAATTGGTCAAAAAAACGTCAAATTTCTTTTTCTATTGAAAATCATATGGTTACATGCTTTTTTCTCAGCGCTGTACGAGATTGGCGCTCCAACTGCCACTTTTGTGACAGCGAGAGGACGCTCGTCAGGCGGATGTGGACAGAAATCGCTTCGATGAGTCCGCACATCCGCTGCGTCTGTCGAAACGTTCCCGCCGCCTGTATCGACGGGTAGCCGCGCAGTAACTGTGTAGAAACGAACTCTCGTGTATTCTACGTTGTCCTGGCACGGTAGTTGGTAACCGCTTCAGCGCAGACCTGGAGGGAGGACATCATGATTTATTCGCGAACCGCTTTGCTTTTCCTGGCCGGAATCTTTCTCGTGGCCTGCGAGCCTTCCGGGGACATGCCGGCGGGTGACGAACCGGCCGCCGAGGCGGCCGCGGAGGACGGGTCTTCCGAGACAATGCCCGAAGCTGCCGAACCGGAGGCCTCGGAGGCGATTGCCCAGACTACGACACAGGCGTCCCTGTTGAGCGAGCCCGAATGGGCGATTCTCTTTGCCGGGCATGATTTGACTTCGTTCAATGCCGTCGGCGACGCCGAGTGGAACATCATTGACGACTACGTGGAAGCCGACGGGTACATGGGCTCGTTCCTGGTCACCCGGGGGCACTACACGGACTTCCTGCTCCAGGCGGAATTCTGGCCGGGCGCCAACTCCAACAGCGGCATCTTCATCCGCAATGGTGACCCTCAGGCGATCAGCGCCATGGGCGGTTACGAGCTCAACATCTACGACACCAACGAGAACGCGGACAACCGGACGGGTTCGATCGTGGGGCACCAGCCGCCGATGGCTGAAGTGTTGACCGAGGAGCAGTGGAATACCTACGAGATCACCGCGCAGGGCAACCGCATCACCGCGAGCGTGAACGGCACGCTCACCGCCGACCTCGAGGACGACACTCACGCCAGCGGCCCCATCGCGTTTCAGAACAACGGCGGGCTGATCCGGTTCAGGAATATTCGGATCAGGCCGCTCTGACCGAGATTCGTCAGCCGGCCCGATGCCGTAACTGCACGGCCGACAAGCGGCCGTCGGCGGCCGGCTGATACCAGACGCCGAAGTCTGCGGAAGCGACCTGCATATCGCCCAGCGGGTCATCGCTTTCCAGTTCGAACGCGTCGAACCCGGTTCGTTCCATGAAATGAAGCTGCTCCAGAAGCACGTCTCCCACGGCCCTGATCTCGCCGCTGTAACCGTATTGCCCGCGTAGCAGGCGGGCGTAGGAATAGGCGCGTCCATCCCTGAACACCGGAAACTCGAGTGCAATCAGGGCGATCGAGTGCAGATCTTCGGCGATCGACTCAGGCGGCTGGTCGCTCCGAAGCTTGACGCCGACAGGTTCGGTCCGCTGCAGCAACTGCTCGCGGTGGGATTGCCACTGGTCGAGATCGACGAGCACCGGACCGCTCGCCGGGATCGTCTCCCGACCGGTAGCATCGGCGAACGGATCGTCGATCACCGCGTTGTTCTTCAGCAGCGCCATCAAGCTACGGCCCGGGCCTGCACCGGGTTGTAAACCGCCTCCCTGAAGGGCGCGATGCCGGCCCGCCGGTAGGTATCGAGGAAGCGCTCTCCGTCCAGCCGGATGGCCAGGTAGGTATCCACGATGGTTTCCACCGCGGCGGGTACTTCGTCCTGCGGCAGGGCGCGGCCGAGACGGTCGCCCAGGGAAGCGTTTTCGTCCGACGAACCGCCCAGAGTGAGCTGGAAGTACTCCTTGCCGCGCTTGTTCACTCCCAGAATGCCGATATTGCCCACGTGGTGATGGCCGCAGGCGTTCATGCAGCCGGAGATGTTGATCGTGAAGTCGCCCACCAGCGCCAGGTGGTCGACGTCGACGAAGTGCCGGCTGAGATCCTGGGCTATCGGGATCGAGCGCGAATTCGCAAGATTGCAATAGTCCAGACCGGGGCAGCAGATGATGTCGCTCACCGTCTGGATGTTGGGCGTGGCCAGGTCAAGCAGCTTTAATTTCTTCCATAGGGTGAACAGGTCGAGCTGGCGCACATCCACGAAGCTCAGGTTCTGCCGGTGGTTCACGCGGATTTCGTCGAGGCTGTACCGGTCCGCCAGATCCGCAACGGCGTCCATGGTGTCGGCGGTCATGTCGCCCGGCGGCAGTCCCGGCGCCTTCAGGGAAATATTGACGATGCTGTAACCGGGTACCCGATGCTCGGCGACGTTGGCGGACATCCACTGATCGAACTCGGGAATTCGCGCCCGAACGTCATTCAACTCATCCGGAATGTCGGCCAGGCACTCGTATTCCGGTGGTTCGAAATAGGCGTTGATGCGGTCGACCTCCGCCTGGGGAACCTTCAGCACACTGTCCCTGATCTGTTCCCAGTCGGCCTCCACCAACTCGCGGTAGCGGTCGAGGCCCATCTGGTTGACTATGATCTTGATGCGCGCCTTGTGCATGTTGTCGCGCCGTCCGTACATGTTGTAGACACGCAGGATCGACTCCACGTAGGACAGCAGGTGCTCGGGCGCCAACCACTCCCGGATGGTGTGGGCGATGAAGGGCGTGCGCCCCTGGCCGCCGCCGACGAGGACCTCGAAGCCGGTCTCCCCTGCCTCGTTGCGGTGCATCCTGAGGCCGATGTCATGCAGGGCCACGGCTGCCCGGTCGCGGGGCGAGCCGGTCAGGGCAATCTTGAACTTGCGGGGCAGGTAGGAGAATTCCGGGTTGAGGATCGTGTACTGGCGCAGCAGTTCGGCGTAGACACGGGGGTCGGCAAGCTCGTCCCTGGCCCGTCCGGCGTAGTGATCGGAAGTGATATTGCGTACGCAGTTACCCGAGGACTGGATCGCGGTGACCTCCACTTCGGCCAGTTCCTCCAGGATGTCCGGAACGTCTTCCAGCTTGATCCAGTTGTACTGGATGTTCTGGCGCGTGGTGAAATGGCCGAAGTCCCGGTCGTAGGTGCGGGCGATGTGGGCGAATTTCCGCAGCTGCCTGGACGAGAGGCTGCCGTAGGGCACGTTGACCCGCAGCATGTAGGCGTGCAGTTGCATGTAGAGGCCGTTCATCAGCCGCAGCGGTTTGAACTGGTCTTCGGTGAGCTCGCCGGACAGGCGCCGCTTGACCTGGCGGCGGAACTGCCGGGCCCGCTCGGCAACCAGCTTGTGGTCAAACTCGTCGTAGCGGTACACGGTCAGATGACTCCGCGACTCTGCGGGACAAGGCCCACCGACGGCCCGAACGCCCTGATTCGTTCCCGAACAAGCACGGGACGCCGCCGGCCGGCATCCGCCGCTACATCGATCAGATAGGGATCGACCACCCTGTTCTCCTCCACGGCCTGCTGAGCCGCGGACAGATGTTCATCGGCATCCTGCCTGCTGACGAGCAGCAAACCGTCCGCGATTTCGTTTACCCAATCGCCGGCGTCGTCCATGAAAACGACGCGTCCGTCGGTGAGTCGATTGGCTATGATCATCTGCATTTTCTTCATTCCCGCTTCGGGCGCGGGACACGCGTACGGGCGTGACACCGCTGCAACGGAAACGGACAAACAGAATACACTCTTCAAGTGCCTGTATTTATTCCACTTCCGCAGAACAATATTCAGAAAATGCAGGTACGGTACGGGTTGCCGCCTGGCAGCCGTCGCGCCAGGAAGGCGAGAATGGAGCAGGCGGGCGCCTGGGGGTCCCTATGGTGCCGGCGATGTCCCCGTCCGTGATGCCAGCGCCGCGTCAAGCGCTGCACGAACTTCCGCGGACCAGAATTCCGACAACTCGTCGCCTGGCGGCAATTCGGTGGATTCCCTGCGCCAGGATACGGTGCCGCTACCGTCGACCACCATGAGGCCGGGGATGAAATGAACATCGTAGTCGGCGGCGATCGCGTCGCCTTCGAGAATGCCCATCAGGGGAAATCCAAGATCCTCAAGATACGCCCGGGGATCGCCCTCGGCTTCGTCTTCCCGCGTATTGACGGCAATCACCTGCACACCCCGGTCAGAGTAATCGTCCAGGATGGGTTCCAGGTACGGCATGAATGCCTTGCAGTAGGGGCACCATGTGGCCCAGAACACCATGACGGCCGGATTTCCGTTCAGCACGTCGGGAAAGGTAACCGTCTGATCCCCGGCATCCGTTCCGACCCACGGCGGCGCCTCATCACCCGCCTGAACACCCCATGCGGGCAGGGTTGCTGCTGCCAATGCGAATGCTCCCGCCAATGCGATTATGGCGGAGCGCGACCGCGAAGGGAGAGTTGCCTCTAAACCGGTCATTCCTGTTTTCTCGATCATGGTTCTAATTCCATCCTGAACATGTTTGTGGCGTCAGCGTTGCAGTCGAAGGGCGTCATCTCCAGTTGAGGAACGTGGATGAGTTCCCGGGAGTGCGTCATCGGTTCCGCAAGGTACTCCGGATCCTCGAGCATGAACTCCACAGCCATGCGAGTCCCGCCCTCCAGTAGAGTATATTGCTCGACCACGTGCTTCTGCCCGCCCGACGGAACGCCAATCTGGTAGGGCGAGCGGTGATTCGTGAAATTCCGTGTGTCCACGACAAGCGTATCACCTTCCCAGTACCCGACGGAGTGGCCAGAGGGGAACCGCTCGCTGGTATCCGGATGTTCGCGTCCGTCCATGTAGACGGTGCGCACCTCGTCCCAATACTGGCTGCGGATTTCGATGGCCTTGTCGTCATCCAGGAACTCTATTTCCATCGGATATCGGGTGCTGGAGACGATCAAGGCGGGCGTGGGCCTGCCGATACACCGGGACTCCGGGTTTTCGGGGGAGAACGGATCGTAGGAATCCCGCGCTGCCTGGCCCTTGGCCGAAAATTTCAGGTGAGCCAGGAAAAAGCCGTCGAAACCGCCCGGAAACCGGGGCACCTCGGAAAGTTTGGCAAGCCATCGTCCCTGAAGACTCGACGCGGGTACCGTTTCGTCGGGTTCGCGAAACGCTTCGCCGGTTGAGAGACCGCCCATCCGATCAACCGAATCCAGGTACCCGTAGGGGCGGCCGTCGGTCGCCGGATGCGCGTGCACCGTGACGCGGTCGCCGGGCGAAAGCGTGTCGCGATTCCAGCCCATTCTCGAGACCGTGATCGTGGAACCCATCTGCAGTGCCCATTCCACCGGTTCGCCGTTCACGTCTTCGGTCACGACGGTGAAATAGACGTGCGGATTGCGCCAATGAAAGGCGGTGACTACGCCGTCAAGGGTCACCACGTTTTCCATGTCCAGGCCGGCGTCGCTGTGGTGCGCCAATGCCGGCCCAATGCACACTGCCGCCAGCGCGCTCAGTGTTGTGCACCTCGTTACCGATCGCTCCATGGTTCTTCCGCTTTGCGGTTCGATTGAATTACCCGCCGTTGCGCCGCCGGCCTGACGAATTTTCGATGGTGCTCATTGCCGTTTCCACACCATCGCCCCATCATCCACGATGATTTCCTCGGTATCGACCCCATTGCCCTTCCAGGCCGGAAACCCGGTCGCCGTGACGGTCTGGCCGGGCTTGACCGAGTCTTCGTTCCAACCCGCGCGCATCATCCGGTTCCTTGATGTGCTCTCCAGCCGCCATTCCTCAACCTGACCTTCGGCACCGGTCACGTCGATGATGATGTAAACGTGCGGGTTGATAAACTGAAATTCCCTGACCACGCCGGTCACCGTGATCTGATCCGCATTAAGGTCGTACCAGGGGACGCTGCTGTGATGAGCCTGCGCCGGCACGACAGCCGACGCTGCGAGGAAGATCGGGACTGCGGCAATTCTCGCGAGGACCGACATGCGCATGGTCAATACTCCGTTACATGACATTCGAATGGCAGCAGTTCCCAGTCGGGTCTGTATTCGAACATCTCCGTCTGGGTGACCGGCTCGGTGAAGTTCTCGGGATCGGTCAGGGTCATGCGGATGATCACCACCATTCCGCCGTTTCGATCCTCCACGTCGTAAGTTTCGCGGATGATCATTCGTTCACTCTTCGGAATGCCGTTCCGGTTGACTTCGCCCGCCGAGAGATGGGTAGTATCGATTACCAGCGTGTCGCCCGTCCATTGGCCGATGGAATGCCCGTTGGGAGTGTGCGGCGCGTCGGGCGGAAGCGGCGCGCCGTCCATCAGGATGGTGCGGACCACGTCCATGGTCTCGTAGCGGATCGTCAGCGTATCGCCCTCGAAAGAGAAGTCCATCGGGCTGCGGGGCGAGAATCCTCGGGGCATGCCGGGAGGGATGCATTGCAGCGAGGGATCCCGATCCAGCCGAAAGCTCTCGAAGCGCTGTCGGCCAGACTCGGTCAGGGGGTACTCGCGTGTACTCGTACCCAATCCGCCCACGGAAGTCCATACACCGGCCTCAAGTTTCCCGATTACCTGCGGGTTGGCAAGTGCGCCGAGCTGAACGTGCGTCAGGCAGACCGCAAAGACGATGCAAGCCGGGCGACCCATTGATCTACGCTGTCCCGGCCCACTGTTCCCGATGCGCATTCTCCGCACCGTTGCGGAGCGTCCATGACGTCCGGAGAGCAACAGGCTGCGGGGCGAGCACACTCTCGCCCGGATGATTCCCGGATCCAGTGCGGCTTCGAACAGGCTCGGGTACCAGCGACTCCAGCCCGGCAACACTTGCTCGATCCGGTCGCGAAGACTCACCTGTACACCTGCTTCAGGTAGGGATAGGGGTCGCGAGGTCCTCCGCGGTTGCGAATGTAGACCCCGAAGTGCAGGTGCGGCGGGGTGGTCCTGGCGTTGCCGGTATTGCCCACCGTACCGATCACGTCGCCCGCAAATACGTATTGTCCGGCTTCGACGCTCTGCGAATCCAGGTGCGCATAATAAAGTCGCGTGTTGCCGAAAAGGGGCTCCAGCCACACCACCTTGCCCCCGAGATTGGTGACGTCAACACGGCGCACGCGGGCGTCCAGCGACGCCAGCACGGGAGTCCCCCGTGGCGCGAATATATCGACGCCGTGGTGTTCCCGGGTTCCGCCGTCACGGGAGGCGCCGAAGCCACTCAGAATCGAACCTGTGCCGTGGCCGGTCACCGGGAAGTGCAATTGCGGTCCGAGGCGGATGGCGAGTCGAATTTGGCCTTCCTGCTCTTCCAGGCCGGGCTGCACGCGCACAATGAATTCAGCGTCGGCGGAAACGTCCATGGAAATCTGCTCGCTGCGGGCCGCGGCACCCGCCGTCGGCAGGGCCATTGTGCTGGACACGTAGCGGGGAAGGGCTCCGTCGAGACGAAACAGGTCGACGAAGACCTCGGAGCGTTCGGCGCCGTTCTCCCGGAGCAGTTCGATCTGTACGCGTCGGCCCGACTCGGCGGAGAATAGATATCCCTCTGCCCCCGGTTCGCTCGTGGCCAGATCCTGCGCGACTTCAAAAGGCAGCGCGACCGGCGTGGGTTCAAGAACGGCGCGGTCGGCCTCGTTCACCCATTCATGCAACGGCGCCGCACGATCGGAGCCAAGCCCCGCAAGCACGACGCCATACGCCTTGTGGGGCGATTCCGGTACGTACGGCCTCAGAATGGACGATGTCGAAATCGGTCCGGACGGCGCCGCGAATATCGCGAGCAGCAGCCCGCAAAGGCCGGCCAACGATATTCTGAATGCCGTCCGCATCGCCCGGTTACCTCCTGTCCGGTTTGCCGGCTACCGATCTGTGTCGTGCTTTCACTGGCGATTCGCAGGCTGCAGCATGCCCACGTGCGGGGTTCCCCTGAAGTGTCGATCCTACAATTCCAGTGCTCGACGTGTCGAGTCGCCGGTTGCATGCGCGGGTCCACGCAAGGAGAGGCGCCGCAGAATCTCCACAATTCTTCAGTTGCGCCTCCTTGACGGTGCAGCCGTCGATGCTAGGCTTGTGTTCGCAGTCGAGCCGAAACCCGGAGCGTTCACGGCCCATGCTGATCGGAGAAATCATCCGCGTCGCGTTTCAGTCGATCCGCGCAAATCTGTTCCGTTCGATGCTCACGACGCTGGGCATCATCATCGGTGTGGGCGCGGTCATCGCGATGCTGGCGGCAGGGGCGGGCGCGCAGAAGCGTATCGACGACCAGCTTGCGGCGCTGGGTTCGAACATCCTGTCGCTGACGACCTCGCAATTCTTCTCCATGGGCGTGTCCAGGGAACAGATGACCCTGACCGTCGACGATATCGAGCCTCTCGAGGAGCACACGCGGTATATCGATGCGGTCGTGCCGGAATTGCAAACCCGGAGTCAGTTGGAATTCGATGGGAACAACACTAGCACGCGACTGATCGGCACGACTCAACAATACGCCGACATATTCAACTACCCGGTTGCCTACGGCCGGTTTTTCACCCGGGAGGAAGACCAGGCCCTGAGCCGCGTGATCGTGCTGGGTAACGACGTGCCGGAAGATCTCGGTCAGACTCCGGACGAAATCCTGGGGAAGACAGTCATGGGCAACGGGCAGCGCTTCGACGTGGTCGGCGTGCTCGACCGGATCGGCAGTTCCGGCGGTCCCAGTCCGGACAACTCGGCATTCATTCCTATTTCCACGGCGGAACAGCGGGTGGCCGGAAACAGCCGCGTTTCAACCATCAATCTCCGCGTCACGGACGACGTGCCGCTGGAGCGGGCGATGGTTGATATCGAACGCGTGCTTCGTGCGGAACATCAGATCCTTCCGGGCCAGCCCAACGACTTCGCCATCATCGACCGCAAGCAGTTTCTCGCCACCCAGCAGGAAGCTCAGCAGACGTTCACGTTCCTGCTGGCCAGTATCGCCGGCGTGAGTCTGCTGGTAGGGGGCATCGGCATCATGAACATCATGCTGGTCAGCGTGACCGAGCGCACCCACGAAATCGGCATTCGCAAGGCCCTCGGCGCCACTCGAACCAACATCCTGCTGCAGTTCCTGGTCGAATCGGTCGCGCTGTGCCTGTTCGGCGGTTTGGCGGGTATCGCCGCCGGCATGGGCACGGCGAATGCTCTTTCCCGGTACGCCGGTTGGGAGACCTTCGTTTCGCCCGAATCCGTGGCGCTGGCGTTTCTGTTCAGTATTGGCGTGGGCCTGTTCTTCGGAATCTGGCCGGCGCGCCGTGCCGCGGGCCTGGACCCCATCGAGGCGCTGCGTTACGAAACCTAGCGCTACATCCGGCAGAAACCCAGTTATCGGTTGGATGCAGCGCTGGCAGCCGGTGTCGCCCTGGAGGCCGGCGATACCGGGCTCAGGCGCTTCGGCCGGGCGGACTCAGGAGCATTCCGAGAACGGCGGTTCTCTCGCTGGATTCCAGTGCAATTTTGGCCGTCATGGTCAGCGGTACGGATAGCAGCATCCCGATCGGGCCGAACACCCATCCCCAGAAGACCAGTGAGAGAAAGACGACCAGCGTGGACATCCCCAGTCCGCGTCCCATCACCCTGGGCTCGATGACTCCGCCGATGGAAATGTTGATCACGAAGTAGCCAAGTGCGATGAACGCCGCGTTGAGTCCCCCGAATTGAATCAGCGCCAGCAGCACCGCGGGAATGGCGGCGATCAGCGATCCGATGTTGGGAATGAAGTTGAGCAGAAAGGCGAGCAGGCCCCAGAGCACGGGAAAGTCCAGGCCAAAGGCTGCGGCCAGCACGCCGACGGCCAGGCCGGTGGCCAGGCTGGTGAGCGACTTGATGCCCAGGTAGCGCTGCACGCTGCTGGTAAATCTCTTGAAGTACTCGGGCTCGCCGCGGGATGCGCGCACCACCAGGCGTATCTTGGCCGGCAGCGAGGAGGCCTCCAGGAGCATGAATACCACCGAGAAGGCAATCAGGAAGAAATTCGCCAGCAATCCCTGGATCGCATTCAGCACTATGGTAACCAGACCCATCGCCGCCCCGGGCTGAACAAGGTCGCGCAACAGGTCGACACCGACGTCCTGGCCCAACAACGCAGCCATTTCCGTAAAAATCTCGTCAAGCCGTGTCTGGTAGAACGGCAGGCGATCGTTGAAAGCAGCCAGCGAGCCGCCGACGAACGTGCCGACCAGGGTCAGGGTGCCGATGATCAGGATGATGACGAGGGTTACCGCGATGCCGGTGGGTACGCGCACCCGCTCCAGAAGGCGGGTGATGGGCGCACAAAGTACCGAAATGAATACAGCTACCAGCAACGGGACGAGGATGGCGCGAGCCGCCTGCATCCCGTAGATGACCGCGACGATCGCAATGACCGTGACTGCGATGGCGAGTCCCGACCTGGCTTGACCCTGGGGTTCGATGACGTGGTCCTCCCGATTCCGTGCGCTAACTGTACGCGCAAGCAGCCCGTGACAAAAGCCCTTCTGTAGCGATGATTCCACTCCTTGGCTAGAATTCGCGCCCGTTACAGGGGATCATGGATGATGAAGCGGCACGCAATCCGCGTTTCGTGCGCTTTGGCGCTGTGCTGCCTTAACGCGTGCGTGGCTCACTACACCCGGGACCAGCGCACGGATGACGGCTACGTTTACGCGCCGCCGGTGGCGAGCGAGGACCTTGACTATTCCGCCAACGGGCCCGTGGAACTCGGACCGCCGCTGCGCACGCTCCGTCATCACGACGCCATTCCGCTGTCCTACGCTTCCAGCGGCGCCAACGGGCACGCCCGGAATCGCGTCGAGGGACTCTACCTGCGGAGCCGTCTGCCGGGCGCGAAGAAGTTGCTGATCGTATTGCCCATCTGGGGATCGAGCCAATACCCGCCGCGAAAGATCTCCCATGGATACGCCGGGCATTCCGGGGGCGATGCACATGTGATCTGGCTGTATGGCGAGCCGCCGCTGTTTCCCTGGGAAACCCTGTGGTCCACGCCCAGTGAGGAGGAGTGGATCGCAATCGCCGAAGACAGCCTGGAGCGCTATCGGACCGCGGTGAACGATACCCGGCGCCTGATCGACTGGCTGGTTACCCGCGAGGAGGTGGATTCTGACCGGGTTGCCATCATCGGTTTCAGCATGGGCGCACTGGCTGCCGCCTCGATCATGGCCAACGACCCGCGGATTTCCGCGGGAGTCTACATGGCGGGCGGTGCATTGTTCTCGGAGGTGATGGCCCAGTGCAGGGGCAAGGCCGGGCGCATGCGCGAACACGCATTGGAGGCTTACGGCTGGTCGCTCGACGACTACCGGCACTTCTTCGAGGAACGGACAGGGGCGGTCGAGCCCACGCACTATGCGGGCCACTACGACCCGGACAGGATCCTCATCATCGACGCCCGGTTCGATAACTGCATTCCACGGGATTCACGAGAAGCGCTGTGGGAAGTGACGGGCTATCCGGAGCGAATCACCATGCCGTATCGGCACAAGAGCGCATTCTTGTCGCTGACTCCCCTGGGACTCAATTTCGCCCGCGGGATCATCTATCGATTTTTCGACCGCGTACTCTAGCCTCCAGACCGATCCGCCGCCGAACGATGTTCGGCGGAACGTCAGTCGGCCCTTGCCTGCAGGCCGGGCGTGGCGCCGTTGTGAAAACCGCCCTGGTCGCGGACGACCATTCCGGTACCTGCTTCGTCGTAGTGCACCCAGACCAGTCCGTGCAGGTCGCCTCCGCCCGGTATGTCGATGATGTCCTTGCGCTCGCGGGTCAGTGCATCGAAGACGTAGATGGCGCCCTCGTAGTTGCTGGTGGCCCAGAATTCGCTGCCGTCCGGCGACAGCAGGATGTGGTCGACATGGTACGCGGAGAACAGCGTATCGACGCTGGCGCCGGATTCAGTTTCGTACACGGTCACAGTACGGCCGCCCACCATGCCGGTGGACTCGCCCTTGTCGGCGATCCAGACTTCGCTTGAGTCCGCATTGACGGCACAGCCGTAGGGACCGGGACCGGTCGGGCGCGTCCATGCGATCTCGCCGGTTTCGGTATTGATACGGGTCACGACGTTGTTGCCGGTGCTGGGCACGTACATGTGGCCGCCGTCGTGATCGAAGCAGATCCAGTCGGCGCGATGGCCCGGGTGCGGGTATTCCTGCAGGACTTCCCAGGTTTCCGGATCCAGCCGGGCCACCCAGGACGTGGGTACCACAGTCAGTTCGCCATACATGTACCTGCGTGCGGCCTGGAACCCGTAACCGGCGGGTTCCATGATGATGTAGATGAACTCGTTGTCGGTCCACGCCGTGTAGGCGTTGCCGCCCAGGTCCTCCTCGTGGACACCGCCGATGATCCGGTCGGTCTCCGGATCGAAGAGGTAGGCGGTGAGCCCATCCGGGTCCTGGGCGAACGTATCGATCAACATGTAACGGTCCTGAAAGACCTGCGCGTGGTGCATGCGCCCGCCGACGGAGAGCTGACGTACCGGCTGCAGGGTGAGGGCATCCACCTTCAGCACGCTGGCGGCCGCACGCGACAGGCCGGGTGAGGCGCCCTGGGGTTCCTGCTCACTGTCCGGCGCCGCGCCGGAGATGTAGACCCAGCGCCCATCCGGGCTGACCGCCGTGGAGTGCATTGCGCTGCGCAGTTCGGGCGCGATCTCGTAGGAGGCTACGATGTCACGAGTCTCGGCGTCGCCCACTACCACTTTCATGCCATCGGGCGAAAAGGTCTCACCGGTCCGATAGTTCCGGGTGCCGCGGGTGCCCGCATTCTCGTAGAAGTAGGTCTTGCCGGGCTCGGGGGTGAACTTCGGCTCTCCGGCATCGAACTCGGCAGCCACGGCGACTTCGTAGGTCCGCATCAGGCTACCCTCTCTGGCCCGCCGCTCCCAGTTCTCAACGACCGCCGAAAAGTCCTCGACGGCCTGGAGCATGGCGAGGCGTTCGTTTCCTGCCGCGACCGCGGTCACGGTAGCCTGTTCCGCCGCGGGGTCTTCGGCCCCGGCAACCGGCGCCGCCGTCGCGAGCGCAGCCACATCGATGGAATCCTCCGGATCGCCCGTCAACTCCCTGATGAAGACGGACAGTGCCAGCAGATCCTGCTGCGAGGCTTGCAGCGCATCGGCCAACTCGGCCATCTCGGGATTGGTCCGAAGCTGGTAGTCGATGGAGCGGGGCGTGATGCCGGCGTCCAGCGGGGGGGCGGCCAGACCGCCGCTGCCGTCCGCGCCGTGGCATTCCACGCACGAATCGGTCAGAAAGTAAAGGTCGCGGCCGTGTTCGGAGAGTTCTGCGACGGTCAGCTCTTCTTCGACGGGGCCGCCTGTGCAGGACAATAAAAGGACAGCGGGCGCGAGGGCCGGTAGTTGCTTGTACATTTGGTTGCCTCGTCGGCCGGTGCCTTGAGTCTTGAGTCCCGATAATGTCCTTTGGCGTTCTCCTTGGCAAGCCGCCGGTATCTTGAGTCTTGCAACGCGAGCGGTCTGTGCGTGAAGAAGTTGAAACCTTCATGGGAAAGGCGGACAACGTCGGTTATCCTGTGTCTGGCGCTTGGCGCTTGGCGCTTGGCGCTTGGCGGAGGGCAAGGTGCTGTCCACCGAATCGAAACACGCAGGAGAGTCAGATGAGACCAATGAAAACCGCCCGAATCCTCGCGTTGATCCTGGGTTCCGTGCTGCTGTCCCTGGCCGTACAGGCACAGGAGAACTACGGGATGACGGAATTCGAAGCAACAGGCGCGGCCGAGGCCCAGCCGGCCTTCCTGCGTGGCCTGCTGCAGCTTCACAATTTCGAATACCTCGACGCACGCGCCTCGTTCCGTGAGGCACTGGCCATCGATCCGGATTTCGGCATGGCCTATTGGGGCGAAGCGTTGACCTGGGAGCACGGCTTCTGGCGCAGAACCGACCCGGAGCGGTCCCGGGCCGTTCTGCAGCGGATGGGACCCACGCCGGAGGCGCGGGCGGCACGAATGGGGACCCAGCGGGAGAAGGACTACCTGGCGAGCATCGAGATCCTGTTCGGGGAAGGCACCCAGGACGAGCGAAACCTCGCTTACCTGGAAGCGCTGAGGGCGCTACACGAGAAGTACCCGGACGACCTGGACGCGGCGGCGTTCTACGCCCTGTACATCCTCGTGGAGGCCAACGGGCGCGACTACGCCAGGTACATGCGGGCCGGCGCCATCGCCGAAGAGATCCTGGAAAGGAACCCGTTGCACCCCGGTGCGCTGCACTACGCGATTCACAGTTACGACGATCCCATTCACGCGCCGCTGGGGCTGAGGATGGCCCGCGACTACATCCGCGTCGCGCCTTCGGCGGTGCACGCCCTGCACATGGGATCGCACATCTACTTTGCCCTGGGCATGTGGGAAGAGGGCACCGACCGCAACATACGCTCGTTCGAGGAATCGAGAGCCCGGCAGGCGGACCCGGACGATCTATACGACAACCAGGGCTATCATGCCCTGACGTGGCTGATCTACAGCCTCACCCAGCAGGGCGAGCGGGAGCGGGCCCGGGAGCGGCTGGCGCTGATCGAAAAACAGGTGGAGATGCACGGCAGCGACAGCCCGTTCCCCCGCAGCAACTACGTGGCCGCGCGTGCGTCGTACATCGTCGATACGCAGGAGTGGGACAGCCACTACGCCGATGCGGAGATCGATCTCACGGGGCTCAGCCCGTTATCCGTCGCCACCGACTACTACGTCCGGGGACTGGTTGCGCTCAATCGGGGCGACACGGACGGGGCCCGGGCTGCGCTCGAGTCCATGGGCGGCGAGGAGCCGGTGGCCACCAACGACGACCGGGCGGCATCGCCGCACCTGCTGCGCCTGGCGCTTGCAGGGCAGATCGAGTTTGCGTCGGGCAACTCAGATCGCGCGCTGGCGCTGATCCGGGAAGCGACGGACCTGGAGAGCGAACTGCCCATCGACTACGGGCCTGCCGTGCCCGTGCAGCCGATGGCGGAGTTGCTTGCCGACACGTATCTGGCGCTGGGCAACCGCGACATGGCGGTGCAATACTACGAACTCTCGCTTCGCAATGCGGTCGGACGGGAGCGGTCCCTGGCGGGACTGAACCGTGCCCGGGCCGAAACCATGACCCGACGCTGAACGGTGCGTGAGTGCCGCGCCCACGGGCGGGGCTCGGCCTGTCACGGCTGAGGATACGCAGAGGGGCGGCTCGATGACCCGTCGACTGAAGCCCCTTGAGCGCTTCGGATCGACCTTGTGGGGTCAGCGGCAGTAGTAGTCCATGAGAATCTCGGCCACTTCCGGCCGCGTGATTTCCGGTGGCGGGTGTCTGCCCTGACTCAGCATGGTCCTCAGGTTGGTCCCGGAGAGCACCAGGTAGTCGTCCGGCGTGTGATCGGTCACTTCACGCATCATCACCACCCGGCCGAGTTTTTTCGACCAGGCTGCGTGGTCGGCGCCAAAGATGCGGATTTCGAGGGCATCCTGCGGAATTCGCTCGAAGATGGCCTGGGCGTCGAACGGACCGTAGTAATCGCCGACGCCGGCATGGTCGCGCCCCATGACAAGATGCGTGACGCCCATGTTCTGCCGGAAGAGGGCGTGGAGCAGGGCTTCGCGCGGTCCGGCATAGAGCATGTCGAAGCCGTATCCCGTAACCATCACCGTGTCGGCGGGGAAGTAGAGTTCCACCATCTTGCGAATGCAGGCATCGCGCACTTCACCCGGAATGTCTCCGGGTTTGAGCTTGCCCAGCAACATGTGGATTACCAGGCCGTCGGCGCCCAGTCGCTCAATGGCCATCCGGCACAGCGTCTCGTGCGCCAGGTGCATGGGGTTGCGGGTCTGAAACGCCACCGACGTTTCCCAGCCCAGCCGGTCGATCTCGGCGCGGATGTCGACCGCCGTCCGAAAGGTATCCGGATAGTCCCGCTCGAAGTAACTGAAGTTGAGGACCCTGATCGGCCCCGCCACGCAGTAGCGGCCGAGACTTCTGAACTCGGAGACGCCCGGGTGGTTGTCGTCGCCTGTTCCGAAGACGGACCGGACGACGGTATCCAGTTGTTCAGCGCCGGCGGCTTCGATACTTCCTACCTCCATCACCGCAAGCACGGGGTTGCCGGCGACATTCGGGTCGCGAAGGGCGATGCGCCGAGCCGAAGTGATGCCGCCCACATCGGCGCACAGGTTCAGGATCGGCACCGGCCAGAACAGCCCGTCGTCCGTACGCATCTCTTCGGCGACGCTCATGGCGTCCGCGAGGTTCATGAAGCCGTCCAGCGGGGTGAAGTAACCACCGCCCAGCATGACGGCGTTGGCGGCCGCCGCCGAATTGAGAACGAGCGACGGCAGCGACTCGGCTTCCGCCAGCAATTCGGCCCGGTCCTTGCCGTCGGTGACAAACAGCGGTCGCAGGGCATCGGCCCCGTGGGGACTGATCACCGGGCGTCACCCGCCGAAACGTTTCGCTTCGCCTGACCCGAGGCGTCGCTGCGCTCGGGACCGGCCGCCGCGCTTCCAGGCTCAAGGCCACGCGAGGAGTCGCCGCGTTCGGCCGGGCGCAAGGATCCGTCGATCCGGACAGTGTCGATAATGCCGTGCCGCTCCAGGTAGTCAATGATGGCCGATACCTCTTCTTTCACCGTGAGTTGGTCGGTGCGAAGATGAATCTCCGGGTTGACGGGTTTTTCGTAGGGATCGTCGATCCCCGTGAAATTCTTGATCTCGCCCGCGCGGGCGCGCCTGTACAGTCCTTTCGGATCCCGCCGTTCGGCCTCGCTCAGCGGACAGTCCACGAACACCTCGACAAACCGCAGGTCGGCTTCTTCGTGCAGCCGGCGAACCTCATCCCGGTCGGACGCATAGGGGCTGATGAAGGCGGACAGCGAAATGGCGCCGGCGTCGCCAAAGAGTTTCGCGACTTCTCCGATGCGGCGAATGTTCTCCCTGCGGTCGGCCTCGGAGAAGCCCAGGTTCTTGTTGATGCCCAGACGCACGTTGTCGCCATCGAGACGGTACGACAACTTGCCCCGCCGAAACAGCGCGCGCTCCAGGGCCACAGCGATGGTGCTCTTGCCGCTGCCGGAGAGACCGGTAAACCAGATCGTCGCGCCTTTTTGGCGCAGAATCTGGTATCGGTCCTCCCTCGTCACCAGGCCTTCCTGCCAGGTGACATTGGTGGCTTTCTGCTTTGCTGGTGTCATTGTTTGTCCGATCTCTTCCGGCCCGGCGGGCAGGTCGGTGCGCCTGCGCGCGCAAGCCGCGACCACGCCCGGCTATACCGCGTCCGCCACCAGCGCCTCGGCCGCCGCGCGAATGCCGGCCGCGTTGATCGCTCCAAAATACTCAGCGCCCTGGCCCTGGGACCGGAGCGTTTTCCTGACGACGGATTCCAGGTTGGGACGCTTCCCTGCGGGCCCGTCGCCTCGTCCGATGCCGCCGCCGAGTTCGACGATGGTATCCACGCCTGCCTCAAGAGCGGCTTCCATGCACGCCCGCCAGCGAACCGGATGGAACAACTGAAAGAACAGCCGCGATCGGATGGCGTCCTCGTCGGATTCGTGCAGTTCGCCGGTGTAGTTGGCGAAGACGCCGGTGGAGAGCGGTTTGAAGCTCACGGCGTCGAGAACTTCGCGGTAGTGCAGCGCCGCGTCCACCATCAGGTAGGTATGAAAGGCGCCTTCGGTCCTGAGCCGCACCGCCCGCTTGCGAGGATAGTTGGCGGCCATGTCCGCGGACAGGCGGTCGAGATCCTGCTCGCTGCCGGCAATGACTGTCTGTTCAGGCAGGTTACACCCGCCGATGCCACAGAAATGCCGGTCGGCAAGCGCCCGGGCCGAGCCGAGGTCCAGCGCCGTTGCCAGCATCCCGCCCTGGCCGAACTCGCTCATCAACTCGGCACGGCGAATGACCAGCCGTAGCGCGTCCTCGAAACTCAGCGCCCCGCCCGTGACCAGCGCCGTATATTCCCCCAGGCTGTGCCCCGCGGTCATCGCGGGCCGGAGTTCGGGGACCAGGCTCCGCAGCGAATGCAGGCAGGCCACTTCGTGGGTCAGTATCGCGGGTTGCGTATAGCGGGTGCGGTCCAGCCGCTTTTGCGGGTCTTCAAAGCACAGTTCCGCCATGTCGTAGCCGGCAACTTCGCTGGCCCGGGCAAAGACTTCGCCAGCCTGTTCGAATTCCTGCACCAGATCGGAACCCATGCCGGGGTATTGGGAACCCTGCCCGGGAAAGATGAAGAATATTCGCCTGAGGTCAGCCACGGGAACCCTCGCTACCCGCTTCAGAAAGACCCGGCAGGATACGCATCGGCGCGGGATTGCTCAACCTGCCTGCCCGCAGAGAAAGCCGGGCGGATCGAAAGCGAGTTCGGCGGTAGCGGATCAACCCCCTCGCTTGCGGAGAAAGTTCTGTGCCAGGCGAGCCCAGTAAGTGGCACCAAGCGTGAGAATGTCGTCATTGAAGTCGTATCCGGGGTTGTGAATCATGCAACCACCCTCGCCGGCGCCGTTGCCGATGAGCATGAAGCAGCCCGTACTGGCATCCAGCAGGTAGGCGAAATCCTCCGAGACCATCACGGGATCGGTCTCGGCGTTGACATTGGCTTCACCTGCGACGGCCGCTGCGGTTTTCAAGGCGAGCGATGTGCTTTCGGCGGCATTGATCACCGCGGGATAGCGCGCGGTGAATTCCACGGTACCGTTCGCGCCGAGGCTCGCACAGACGCCTTCCACCACTTCCTCCAGGCGCCGGCACAACAGGGCTCGAACCTCCGGGTCGAAGCTGCGAATCCCGCCGCCGAGACTGACCTCCGGCGGGATGACGTTGTCGGCATCGCCGCCGTGAATCCGGGTCACGCTGATCACCGCGCTCTTGAGCGGATCGACGTTGCGGCTGACGATGGTCTGTACGGCTGTGATCACCTGGGCGGCGGCCGCCACCGGGTCGACGCCTTCTTGCGGTGCGGCGCCGTGGGCGCCATGTCCCGCGATGCGAATGTCGAAAGTATCCAGGGACGCCAGCATCGGCCCGACCCGGGCGGCGAACCGGCCGGCCGGCAATCCGGGCCAGTTGTGCATGCCGAAGACGGCATCCACCGGAAAGCGCGTAAGCAATCCCTCGTCCAGCATCCGTTTGGCGCCGCCGGCGGCTTCTTCTGCGGGCTGGAAAATGAAACGCACAGTGCCGGAGAAATCGCCGTGCCCGGCCAGGTAGCGGGCCGCACCCAGCAGCATCGTGGTGTGGCCATCGTGACCGCAGGCGTGCATCCGGCCGGGATGTTGCGAACGGTGGGCGAAGGTATTCGATTCTTCCAAGGGCAGGGCGTCCATATCGGCCCGCAGCCCGATCGTCGGTCCGTCGCCTCTGGTCAGCGTGCCCACCACGCCTGTATCGGCAAGACCCCGATCGACCTCAATGCCCCATCCGCGCAGGCGCTCGGCAACGAGGCCGGCAGTTCGATTCTCGCGATAGGCAAGTTCCGGGTGCGCGTGCAGATCGCGCCGCCAGGCGACGAGATCATCCTCGAAGGCACGTATCTCGGGGATGATGCGCATCACGTCACTCCTTCGCGCTGAGCCCGGGCGACGCCTTCCTGCTCATCCAGCGGAATCAACAGCACCAGCCCAGCTGCAAACATGATCAGCACCACCGAGACGCCCCAGCGCTGGGAACCTGTCCACTGGGTCAGTACGCCCAGCAGGAACGGTCCCAGAAAGGCCGTCAGTTTGCCTGAGAATGCGAAGAAACCGTAAAACTCGTTTTCCTTTTCCCTGGGCACGAAGCGGCCCATGAGCGAACGGCTGGCTGCCTGGTTGGGTCCCAGGAAAATGCCAGTGATAACACCAGCCACCCACAGCCACAGTTTGTCCGTTGCGGCGATCGCCAGCACCGTGGCCAGCGCCAGGCCGACCAGGGAGATGATGATCGTTCGCTTGCCGCCGATCCGGTCGTCCAGATGGCCCATTGCGAGCGCACCGGCGCCGGCGGCAACGTTCAGTGCGATGCCGAAGATCAACACTTCCTGCAGCGTGAAGCCGAATGACTCCGCGGCATAGATGCCGCCGAAGGCGATGACGGTGACCAGGCCGTTGTTGTAGAAGAAGCGCGCCACGAGCAGGCGGACGATCTGGCGGTAGCGGCGGATCTCCGTGAATGTCTCGCGCAACTGCCGCACGGCGTCGCCGACAATGCGGCCGCGCTCCGACGTGGCGGAGCGGTCTTCCGGTACCCAGAGGAGAAACGGCAGCGTGAAGAGGGTAAACCACGCCGCCGTCAGCAGATTGGTGGCGCGGATGTTCTCGCCGGCTTCGGTGCTGAATCCGAACCACGGAACCTCCGGCTGGACCAGCGCCACCAATGCCAGGAGCAGCGCCAGAAGGCCCCCGATGTAGCCCAGCGCCCAACCGTAGCCCGAGATTCGCCCGATGCGGCCGGGAGGCGAGATGTCCGGAAGGAAGGCGTTGTAGAAGACGGTGGCAAACTCGTATCCCAGGTTGGCGATGACGACAAGTACCAGGGCGGCGGCGATCTGCCCCGGCAGGACCTGGTAGAGACCTGCCGTGGCAATGACGCATACCAGCGAGAACGCGAGCACGAATGCCTTGCGGTAGCCGCCGCGGTCTGCCAGCGCGCCGAGCAGGGGCGAGCAGATTGCGGTGATCAGCGCCGTGACGGTGATGGCCCGCGACCACAGTGCGGTGCCGGTAATGGGATCCGGTGCGACGACCTGGGTGAAATAGGTCGCATAGACAAACGTGATTACCAGTGTCGTGAACGGCGAATTGGCGAAGTCGTAGAAGGCCCAGGACCAGATGGCGCGCGGTCCGTACGCCGGTTTGGGGGGGGATTGGTGCGGATCGGCTGTCATATGAGCGGCGCCTCGCCGAACCGCGCCAGCCACTGCGGCACGGCCTCGACGTTGCAGACATGCTCGGGCACCTGGCTCCGGAGCGCAGCCAGGGTTGCTTCAGTGGCCCACGGAATGGCCGGCTGCAGCGTGCCCGGATGATTGGCGCTGATCATGTGCGGGCACAGCAGCACCTTGTCGCCCAGGGAGAGGATGCGGGCGTGTTCGCCCGGGGGTTCCTCGGGCAGCACGTCCAGCGCGGCGGCGGCGATCCGGTCCGTTTCCAGCGCGCCGCAGAGCGCGTCCAGGTCCACAACCGCGCCCCGGGATGTATTGATCAGGATGGCAGACGGTTTCATGGCTGCCAGTGCCCTGGCGCCGATGAGGCCGCGGGTTTCCTCGGTCAGGGTGACGTGCAGCGTGACGACGTCGGAGTCGCGGAGCAGCGTCGGCAGGTCCGTCCGTACGACGCCCAGACGCTCGAAATTTTCCTCCTCGACATAGGGATCGCAGGCCAGCATTCGAACCCGCCAGGCGGAAAGCAACTCGGCCAGCCGGGAACCGCACCGGCCCAGGCCGACGATGCCGATCGTCAGGCCGGAATAGCCGTCGCCGCGCCGGCCGAGGTAGGTGCCCATGAGGTTGTCGTCGCGCCAGCCGCCGGCCTTGACGTGGCGGTCCCGCTCGCGCACCCGCTTCAGAAGCGTCAGCATGAATCCCACCGTTCCCTCGGCAACGCCGCCCCAGTTGGCCTCGGTCGGGCAGTGAGTGACGAGGATGCCCCGGGCGGTGGCGGCGTCCAGGTCCACGTCCTCGACGCCGATGGTGTACTTGGAGACGATGCGCAACTCGGGCAGACGATCGAAAAAGGCCCCGTCGATGGGCGCACGCTTGATGGTAGCGCCCATCAGGACGTCGGCGCCGCGAGCCAGATCAAGCAGGGCGCCGCGCTCGATTCCGGTTCGCCAGGAAGCTTGGCCGAGAATCACTTCGCAACCCGCCTCCCGGATGCGCTGATGGGAGGCTCCGGACGCGTCGATCGGGATGTAGATGCAAACGCGGGGACGCTTCAGCTGCCGCTCCTGTCCACCGAGTGGGTGCGTGTGCGGGCAGCTTGTCCGCGTCGTGTGCGCGGCGCGGGGCCATGGATGGCCAGGAGCGCCGCGCGCCGATGTGAGCCCGCCACGGATGGCGGGCGAACTTTAGCGGACAAGCTGCCCGCACACGCACCCACGTCCTAGAGTACCCCGCCGACTTCGGTGAACAGTCCCGTGAGGAAGCGCTCCGGGTCGCCCCAGCGTTCCTCGTACTCCGCCGTGGTTCCTGCAGCGAGCACATCCCCGATGCTGGCGCCGTCGCGCACCAGGCGCTCGACGCGTTCGGCGACCACCAGCGTCATGTCGCGAAACTCCGCCACGTCCTCGCGGGTGGAGACGTTGCCGTGTCCGGGAATGATCAGCGTATCGGGGCCGGACATGCCGATGGCAATGCCCAGCGCCTCCAGGGTGCCCTTGAGCGTGCCGCCCCTGCTCACATCGATGTAGGGGAAATTGTTGGTTCGGAATACATCCCCGAGGTGAAGGACGTTGGAGCCGCGGAAGTGGATGAAGCTGTCGCCGTCGGTGTGCGCGGGCGGAACCGTAAAGACGTGCACTTCCTCGTCGTTGAGGTGAACGGTGGTCGTGTCGCTGTAGGTCAGAACGGGTAACGCGATATCGGCTGCCAATTCCTCCGCCATTCGCACTCGCACCCGGTCGTTGGCGAGGATGGTAATGCCCAGTTTGCCGAGATTCTCGTTGCCGCCAACGTGGTCGCCGTGAACGTGGGTATTGATGACAAAGCGGATCTCGCCGTCGTCAAGTTCGGCGATGGTGGCCAGGATGCGCTCCGTCAGCGGTGCAAACTGGTCGTCCACCATGACGATCCCGTCCTCACCCACCGACAGCCCGATATTGCCGCCGGCGCCCTCCAGGTAATACACGCCGCCGGCCACATGGTGAATGGTCAGCGCGACCGCGTCCCAGTCGCGATCCTGCTGGGCCATGGCGCCACCGGCAACCAGCAATGCAAGACAACCGATTCCGAGCACGACTCTCATGGAATTTCTCCTTTTATCGGGCCGATGTACGTCCCGCCGGGATCTGCGGACCGGGCTGCAATCTGTTTCGCTATCATAACCGGCTGGCAGTGATATCTCATCTGCGGCCGTTGCGTTGACCTGATGTCGAGGCGACGCAGGTGCGGCAGCAAAAGGATACGGATCATGAGCAGGAAGCGCATTCAGGTGGACAGCATCGCCGAGGGCTTCCTGGAACTGCTCGAAGCGCGGGGCGTCAGGTACTTCTTCGGCGGTGGGGCCGGGACGGATTTTCCGCCGTTCATCGAGGCGTTTGCCAAGCGCGAGGCTCAGGGGCGCCGGGACGGGCTTCGCCCGATCACGGTCATCCACGAGATCACCACGATTTCCATGGCTCACGGCTATACCATGGTCACGGGCGAGCCCCAGGCGGCGATGCTGCATACCATTGCCGGCACGGCCAATGCCGTGGGAGGGATCATCAACGCCGCCCGCGCCAGAATCCCCATGCTGGTCGCGGCGGGACGTACCTCCATCACGGAGAAAGGCCGCAATACCTCCCGCGCGGCCACCATCCACTGGGCCCAGGAGTCGTTCGACCAGGCAGCCATGGTGCGCGAATTCGTAAAGTGGGACTACGAGTTGCGCTGCGGCGAACAGCTCGAAACCGTGGTCGACCGGGCCCTGGCCATCACCGCCAACCCGCCTTCCGGTCCGGTGTACGTGACGTTTCCCCTGGATGTGGCGGGCGAAGCGCTGTCCGGATTCGAGTTCAGCGCCGGGTCGAGATTGACGCCATCGGCTGCCGCGCGGCCGGAGGCGGCCGCGGTTGACCGCGCCGCGCAGATTCTAGTCAAAGCCGAGAATCCGCTTATCGTAGTCTCGTCCCCGGGGAGGGACCCCGATGCCGTGGCCCCGCTGGTGTCGCTGGCGGAGCGGCTTGCCATCCCGGTGGTCGAATCCTGGGGCGCCTACATGAATTTTCCCCAGGACCATCCCCTTCACCAGGGATTTGAACCCGGTGCGCTGGTAGGCGGGGCCGATGTCATCCTGGCTGTTGAATCCGATACGCCGTGGTTTCCGAACCAGGCGGAACCGCCGCACGATGCCACCGTGATCCAGGTCGACGACGATCCGCTCTACGAGCGCTATCCGATTCGCGGCTATCCCACGGATATCGGGCTGGCCGGCAACGCCGCGGGCACGCTGCGAGCACTGGAATCCCGCGTGACACGGATCCTGCCTGACCGTACCGTCATCGATGCACGGCGCAGGCGATGGGAGGACGCGCACCGCTGTCAGCGGCAAGGGTGGCGCGATGCCGGACGTCGCGTCAGCGGTGATCGGCCGATGGACTATCGATGGATTTCACGATGCATCGGCGACGTGCTGGACGAAGATGACATCGTCGTCACGGAGATTTCGCTGAACCCCACGCAGACGAGCTTCAGCCGGCCCGGCACGTTCTTCAGCCATCCCCACTCGGGCGTGCTGGGCTGGGCCCCCGGCGCAGCGCTGGGGGCAAAGCTGGCCCGCCCCGACCGTACCGTGATATGCGCGATCGGCGACGGCAGCCATGTTTTCGGCGTGCCAACCGCCACGCACTTCATGTCAAGGGCCTGCGACTTGCCGGTGCTTTTCGTCATTTACAACAACGGCAGTTGGCAGCGCTCGCGTGAAGCCACGTTCCGCTACGCCCCGGAAGGGTGGGCGGCAAAAGCGGAATCCGTGCCCCTCTGCGAGTTGGAACCGTCGCCCCGATTCGACCTGATCTGCGAAGCGGGGGGAGGCCATGGCGAGCTTGTCGAGGATCCCGAGGCTCTGCCTGCAGCGCTGGAGCGGGCGCTGCAGGTGGTCAAGGTGGAGAAACGCCAAGCGTTACTCAACGTCATCGCCAGGAAGGGATAGGGGCTTTCGCAAGCGTGGCCGCTGCGAAAACTCCTGCCGCAAGATTTCAACGTATCGGGTTGGAGACGAACCAGGGGCCGCCGGTCGGTCGGCGGCAGGCATTGATCAATTGGCGCGGTTGTCGAGAAGCCTCGCGGCAATCTCGCGGGACTCTTTCAGGGTTGCCACGACGCGATCCCCGGGTACGCGCCGCAAAATGTTGAGCGTATCGAGTGTATCGCCAACGTCGCCGGAAAGGCCCATGACAATGACCTCGGTTTCAGCCTTTGTTGCCACACCGATGAGTTGCTCTATCACGATGGCGGCGCTGTCATCCAGATGCGTGGCGCCCGAGAAGTCGAAAATGACCACCTCGTGGTCGCGAATATCCACACTGATGACCGCCACCAGCTTGTGGGAAGAGGCCACCGTGAAACTGCCCCGCAGCGCCACGAGCCCGACGCGGGCCGAAAGCGGGTCCACATTGGCCATGCGCGCATCGCCTGCGAAGAACGTCTGGTCCAGCAACGGCACAGAAACCACGCTGTCCAGTTCCAGGCCTTCCAGTTGGCGTGCATGGGCCATCCCGGCGGCGATCAGGCCAATGGCGACCGCGGTGACCAGGTCCACGAAAACCGTAAGGCCCAGGGTCATCAGCAGGACGAACAGATGATGACGCTGGATGCGATGGATACGGCGCAGAAGGCGCCAGTCGATGACGTCCCAGCCGATCTTCATCAGAATGCCCGCGAGCGCTGCATGGGGGATCGGCTCGACGAATCTCCCGAGTCCGAGCAGCAATGCAAGCAGGAGGATCGCCCGAAAAATCCCGGATACCTGGGTCGATCCGCCGGCGCGAATGTTGGTCACTGTTCCCATGGTGGCGCCGGCGCCGGGAAGTCCGCCGAACAGACCCGCGACCATGTTGCCGAGGCCCTGGCCGATCAGTTCGCGATCCGGCTTGTGGCGGGTACCCGTCAGGGAATCTGCAATCAGAGAGGTGAGCAGGCTGTCCACCGAGCCCAGCAAGGCGAGGATGATCGCCGGTTGGATTGCACTGACCAGAAAAGCGGCAGACGGTAACTCGAACTGCAATTGCGGCAGTCCCGCCGGGATCTGCCCGATGACCGGCGCGTCGGTCAGCCACAGCATGCCCAGCAACGTGCCCGCGATCAGGCCCACGATCGGCGCAGGCACCAGCCGGGCGAGCCGCAAGGGCCAGAAGACCCCGATGGCAAGCGTTGCCAGGGCGATGACCAGAGCGCTTGTATTGATGTCGCCGAGCGCCGCCGGCAGATTCCGGAGAGCTCCCATGGGTCCCTCCGGAGAGGTGGGTGCGCCGAGGAACGGCAGCACCTGAATCAGCATGATGATGACGCCGATGCCGGACATGAACCCGGAAATCACTACATGGGGCGTATACGCGACAAAGCGGCCGACCCTGAATACGCCCAGCAGCACCTGGAGCAGTCCGCCCATGACCACGATGGTCAGGGCTTCGGTCAGTGTGCTGGCGTGCGTGGTGACGATGACCGCCATGGCAACGGTCATCGATGGGGTAGGGCCGGATATCTGGGATTTCGTTCCGCCGAATGCCGAAGCAAAGAAACCCACCGCAATGGCGCCGTACAATCCGGCAGCCGCGCCGAGGCCGGACGCGATGCCGAAGGCCAGCGCCACCGGCAGCGCCACCACGGCAGAAGTGAGCCCGCCGAAGAGATCGCCCCTGAACGTCTCGATGTCGTATTTCACGTCGGCTCAATAGTAACCAACAACGGGGCGACTCGCTCGTGTACGCGGGATGGTTACGCGGCCGGCCGCGGCGGCGGCAATTCGCTGCGGTGAAACGCTGTTACAGGTTGCCGGCGGCGTAGAGCCGGCCATAATGCTCCAGGAGCGAAGTGGCTTCCTCCACCAGAGCCCGGCCGTCGATACCGTCGCGGGCGACCACCGAAATCCACCGTTCGGCCACCTGCCGCTGGCTCTTCTGCCGGAGCAGTTCGACTTCTTCCGGAGGAAGGTAGATGAACTCGCCGGAGGCTTCGGCGGCTTGTTCGCCGGCGACTTCCATGGCCATCCAGCTCTCCCCCATCCACTTGGCGACGTTGCGCCCGGAATTGGCGTCGATCACGGCTTGCAGATCCGCCGGAAGGCTGTCGTAGGTGCCCTGGTTCATGGTAATCATGAGTACCTGGGCGTTGAATCGCGGCCAGGTCTCATCGTCGAGAAGAATGTTGTAGTCGACGAGGTCGTGGACCTTGAGGCCGAACGAGGCCTCGTACGGAATCAGGGTTGCGTCGACGATACCCCTGGAAAGCATTTCGGGGATTTTCTGAACCGTCGTGCCGATGGCCGTTGCGCCCCATGACTCGACCATCCATCCGGCCACACGCGTTGGGATCCGGTACTTCCGGCCGGCGAGTTCGGCGGTGGTGCGGATCGGTTCCTTGGAATGAATGAGCTGTCCGGCATGCACGAAGACCGAGATCAGTTTGTGGCCCGCAAACTCCTCCGGATGATTGTCGATGAAGTCCTGAATGGCAAAGTTCACCACCACCGGATGCGCGGCCAGAAAGGGAAGCTCGAAGACTTCGATTCGCGGAAACCGGCCCGGCGTATAGCCGGGCAGCGTCCAGGCAATGTCGACGATCCCGTCAAAGGCCTGATCGATCAGCGCCGGCGCCTGCCCGCCCAGGTGCATCGAGGGGTAGATGTCGATCTGCAGGCGTCCGCCGGAATCCGCTTCGACCTTTTCCACCCACGGCGCCAGCATCATGGAATGACCGGGCGCCACGGGCGGCAACATGTGGTGTGCCTTCAGACGGACTTCCTGAGCGCAGACAGGCGTGGCGACCGAAGCAAGAGTCAAAAGGATCGCAGGGAGTTTTCTGATCATCCGCTCATCTTAACCGATGCGAAAACCGATTGGGCTGAGTCAATTGAATAAGGGAAATGGCAACGGGACAAAAGAAAGGGGGCGCCCGTTCTGCGCCCCGAATTTCCCGGCAGTGCCAAGGCGAGTCGATGTTACTCCCCGAAACTGTTGCTGCCCGTTGCGTCGACGCAACACTATATGCAGCGCAACCATTGTAACACCACAGGAAGAAAATTGCTGACCAACTTTTGAACAGACTGCGTTAACGGGAAACGCCCACGGTCAGGCGCAGGTACGCGAACCGGCCGAACAACCCGAAGGGCGTCTCCGTCGGGAAGCGTATGCCCCACAGGATGTTCGACAGGTGGGTCTTGGGCAGTTCGGTCGGCAGTTTGTCGGCAACGTTATTAATGCCAAGGGCGCCGCGCACGGAGCCTAGCTGGAATCGGGCCTCGACGTCGACGACAGTGGCGGCCCCGATACGAATCATGCCCGTATCCAGCGGGTGCTGCGTCGTGGCGCCATAGTGGTTCAGGCGCACCAGCCCGCCGTATCGGCCGTGTTCCCAGTCCGCGGTGAAGTTGGCTTGCCGTTCGGGTTGGCCGTATTCGAGAAGGTCTGCCGTCCATCCGCCGAAATAGTCGGAAAACTCCAGGTGGCCCGGCGCACCGGCCGGTGCCTTGCCGTCGACGATGCGGGTTTCGTTGATATTGGCGTTGGCAGACAGCAGCAGGTGACCGGCGCCAAGGGGTGTTCCCCAGCGGACCGCAAGGTCGACGCCCTGTGTTTCGGTGTCCACGCCGTTGAAAAAGAATGCCGCCGTGCCCACCCGGATGGCATCGCAGGCCGGGATGCCCGCGCAGTCGATGCCGGCGGACCGGACAACACGATCTTCGACATTCGTTCTGTACATGTCGATGCTCAGATCAATTTCGTCCAGCGCCAGTACCAACCCGGCGCTCACGTTGCGAGAGGTCTCGTGTGCCAGTGAGTCGACGCCGAATGCACGGGCGACCTCGTGACCCTCGTTTACGGCGAATACCGTCGTCAGCCCGGTCTCGCTGCCGACAAACAGGATCGAATTGAATCGCCGCTGTGAAAGGCTGGGCGCTCTGAAGCCCGTGGAAACTGCCCCTCGCAATGCGAACCCGCCACCCAGCCCCAGCCGTCCGGCCAGTTTGCCCGTGGTCTGCGAACCGGCATCGCTGTAGCTTTCGGAACGCAGAGCGGTCGCGACGGTGAATGATTCCGCAGGCTGAAACTCAAGTTCAACGTAGGCGCCGCTGTTATTGCGGCTGTCGTCGCTCAGCCGGGCATTCTGCGGGCTGTAGCCGGGATATCCCTGGAATCCGCAAGCGGCGACGACTCCTTCCAGGGGCGTGCCATCGGGTCCGACGGCGAATCCTCCGTAGTTTTCGGCGTGGGGCAGTCCACATGACCAGGAGGCTTCGTCGCCCGCAGTTTGCCCGTAGTTCTCCACACGATGCTCGAAGCCCGCGGCCAGCGCGCTCAGTGCGCTGTCGGCAAAGGTACGGCGCACATCGAGGTTGAGTGTCAGTTGATCGAGCTCGATCCCTCCGCTGTTGCCGCCCGTCGGGCCCGCATTGGCGATGATGTCGGCGATGCCCGCTCCCGGATTGCGATCCAGATAGTGTGCGCCGATGGACGCATTGATCGTGTCGGACACGCCGAAACGGTATTCGTTGCGCCCGTAGGCGCCGCTCAGGTCGATGTCCCAGGCCGAGACCGTGCCGCGCCAGCCGACCACGCCGGAGATGTCGTCGATGCGCGACTCCTCGTACGGAAGAAAGCCGTTCGGATAGACCGGGTGCGTGTTTCGCTCGTGGAAGTTGATGAAGTTCGGAACGACGAAGTCCCAGGTGTCGTTGCCGGACTGAAGACCCTCCCAGTAGTTGTAACGGAACCGGTAGGCGCCGCTGGCGAGTCCCTCGCGGCGGGAAAGGCCGCCGAACCCGTACACTTCGGAGTCGTCGCCGACGGGCAGTTCTGCGTTGAGGAAGAGGAACGCGCTGTCGTTCAGCGGCGAACTGTGCGTGATGAGCCGGTCCTGATAATCCGGGTCCAGGCCGCCGTTGCCGCCGTTGCGATTCAGTGGTTCTTCCTTGTACCACTCCGCGGTGACGTTGATGAATCCTTCAGCTCCCAGCGGCACGCCGCCGTTGAAGGCAGCGCCCACCCGCGATCCGTTGCCGTCGCCCGTACCGCCCTGAACGGTGAACTCGCCGCCATCGGCGCGGTCGCGCAATTCGAGATTGATGACCCCGGCAATGGCATCGGAGCCGTATTGGGCGGCAGCCCCGTCGCGCAACACCTCTATTCGGGCCAGGGCCGTTGTCGGTATGGCGCCGAGATCCGTGCCGCCGGTGCCGTAGCCGATGACCCCGTCCAGCACCCGCAGCCAGGCCATGTTGTGCCGCCGCTTGCCGTTGACGAGCACCAGCGTCTGGTCGGGGCTCAGGCCCCGCAGCGTGGCCGCCCGCAGCAAGGCGCCGTCGCCGACGGCCTGGCGGGAATAGTTGAACGATGGCGCCAGTTTCGTCAGTGCGGCGCCGAGGTCCGCCTCCCCGGACCGCAATACGTCGGCTCCCTGAAACGCGTCCACGCCCACCGGCAGCTCGTTGGCCAGCGTTTCCACGCGGGCGCGGCTGCCGAGCACCACAATTTCCTCAATGCCCCTGGGGTTTGCCTGGTCGACCGCTGTCTGGTCCTGTCCGAATACGGTGGTAGTGGCGACACCGGCGATGCAGCCGAGCAACGATAGCGGTCCATACATCCACGGATGGCGATTGAATTGCAGCATCGATCTTCCCCCTGAATCCCTGCAATCAAGTATCGATTCCAATTCTAATGCACGCGCAATGCACATTGCTGGGTAACTGCCCCTGCAGCGTCTCTGCGATGAGAAGCGTGGGTCAGCCCTCCCTCAACAGCGTTGCGATCGGCGCCCTTGACGCCGACAGGGCGGGGAAGAATCCGCCGATCACGGCCGTCAGCGTGGCCACCAGCACGCCCGCGCCAAGTACGTCAGGCGTGGTTCGCAGCACGAAGCGAATCTCGCTGAATGTCACGAAATTGGTGGTGCCCGCCGAAACGTTGTTGAGCGGCAGCGCGAGCAGTGCGCCCAGCGCACCCGCGGCAAGCCCGAGCACGGCGGCTTCCAGCACGAATACGCCGAGGATCGTGCGCCGCCGGAATCCCAGCACGCGCAGGGTGGCGATTTCCTTGCTGCGTGCGGCGACCTGAGCGTACATCGTGTTCGCAGCCGCGAAACAGGCCCCGAAACCCATCATTACGGCGATCAGGTTCCCCAACATCAGAAACACCCCACTGGAAGCGTTGCTCTGTGCTTCAAAATAGCCTGGCTCGCCCCGCGCGGCCACGTCGATCTGCTGGGAGCTTTCGATCTCCTCGATCAGGGCGTCGACCTGTGCCGGGGATTCCGCCATCAGCCGCGTGGAGGAGTAATAGTTCTGGCGCCGGAACGAATCGCCGAATTCCTGCACGTTGCCCCAGATTTCCGATCCGTAGCTGGAGCCGCCGGAATCGAAGATGCCGGCCACGGTGAAGGTAAACCGCCCGAGTTCGATCGTGCTGCCGAGTTCCAGGCCGCCCGCCTCTCCTTCGAGCTGGTCGCCGACGATGATTTCGGTTTGCCCGGGCACGAATCGCCGGCCCTCCGTGATCCGGATATAGGGGCGAAGTGCAAATGCGTCGTCTTCCACGCCGCGCAGTACCGCATTGGTTTCGGTACCGTCCGGGCGCTCGAGAATCTGCAGCGTCATGGTTTCCCCGGAAGCCAGCGGTTCGCCGTCGGCGCCGCGCGCAACGCCGGGCATCGAGGCGAGAATGCGGTGGGTTTCCGTGGGGAAGTAGCTCTCCATTTCCGAGTTTGCGCCGTCGCGCAGCACGATGACCGTGGAGTTGTCGCCGCTGGCAGTGAACGCCACCCGCAGTCCGGCGCCCAGGGCCAGCACGCCCACGTAGACCAGCACCACGAATGCGATGGAAACGATGGTCATCAGCGTATTCGCCTTGCGCACGAACAGGCTTCTGACGTTGTACTTGATCGGGATCATCAGGCCACGCGCCTGAGGCCGTCGACGATCTTCATGTTCATCGCCTGCAGCGCGGGGACCAGCCCGGCTGCCAGGCCCAGTGACACTCCGATGCCCATCACCAGGGTTGGCGTCCTCTCGCCCAGCCGCAACTCCGAAAAGGTCATGCCCTGGGACGCCAGAAAGGAGGAGAGCGCGCCGGCTGTCAGCACCATGAAGGCAAGCCCCATGGCCGCGCCCAGAACGCCTACGCTCAGGGATTCCAGCAGCACGATGGCCAGCACCCTCGAGCGAGTGAAGCCCAGCGTTCGCAGCACGGCAACCTCGGTCGTTCGTTCCCGGGCGGCCATGGCCATGGTGTTGACCGTGATGAAGAAGATGGAGGCGATCACCGCCAGGCCGATGGCGGAAAACAGGAACTGTATGTTCCCCATCATCTCGATAAAGGACAGGAAGAACGCGGCCTCGGTCTCCGCCCGTACCTGGTCCGGCGAGTTTTCGAACATGGCCTCCGCCTGGGCGATGGTTTCGTTCATGTTGTCCGGAGAGTCGAGCAGTATGTAGAAGGAGTTGATGGCCCCCGGGTTGCCCAACGCTTCCTCGACGTACTGCCAGTCGAAATAGAGCACGCGCTCCGCGGCTTCGTCGGTGGGATGGGTAAAGATACCCCGCAGCGTCAGCTCGATATCCACCGGGTAGATGTCCCCTTCGATGGTGATGACGTCGCCGGGCTCCCAACCCTTTTCTTCCGCCAGCGCCCCGCCGGCGATGAACGCCGTGCGTTCGGCGCGCCACGCATCGATGGCTCCCGGGCTGAACTCAAGCTCGGGATAGACATCGGGAAACGTGTCGGGATCGGTGCCGAAGCGCGGAAAGAAGTTCTCGGGCCGGTCATCGATGTAGCGGCCCTGGAACCAGTTCATGATGGTGATGCCTTCGACGTGTTCCAGCGCAGCCAGCCGTTGCTCGTAGGCCGCCGGCATGGAGAAGGTCAACGATATGGCGTGGCGGACGACGAGGCGGCTTGCGTTTGCCGAGTCGACGCCCGACATGGCGGCCAGCAGCAGATCGAGGAAGGCAAGCAGTATCAGCGCGATAGCGATGCTCAGAACCGTGAGGATCGTACGGCGCTTGTTGCGCAGCAAATTTCTGCGGATCAGCTTGATCACCGGCTAATGCCTCGCGGCCGAATGCAGGCGGCCCTTGTCCAGGTGCAACTCGCGCCGGGCGCGTTCGGCGGCCCTGGGGTCGTGGGTGACCATGACAATGGTCTTGCCGAACTCCTCGTTTAGCTGGGCCAGCAGGTCGAGAATCTCCTGGGCGCTGCCGGCGTCCAGATCCCCGGTGGGCTCGTCGGCGAGCACCAGGCGGGGGTCGGTGACGATGGCGCGGGCGATGGCCACGCGCTGCTCCTGACCGCCCGAGAGCTGACGGGGATAGTGGTCCTTGCGGTCCGCCAGCCCGACGACTTCCAGCGCCAGATCCACTTTCCTTCGCCGCTGCGCGCGGGAGAGTTTCGTCAGTGTCAGCGGCAGTTCCAGGTTTTCGTACGCGGTGAGCACGGGGATCAGATGGTAGAACTGGAACACGAAGCCCACGTTGCGGTGGCGCCATCCGGCCAGTTGGCTGTCATTCAGCGCCCCCAGGCTCTGCCCCGCCACACGGATGTTTCCTGACGTGGGGCGATCGATGCCGGCGAGCAGATTGAGCAGCGTGCTCTTGCCGGACCCCGATGGTCCCATCAAGGCAACGAACTCGCCCTCGGAAACATCCATGGAGACGCCCGCCAGCACCTTGATATCAAACGCATCCCTCCGGTAGTTCTTGGTGACGTCCGAGATCTCTACCAGTCTTTCAGCCATGCAATGTGCTCCGTGAACTAGTTTTCGGCGATCCGGACGCGCTGGCCGTTCTCGAGTGACGCTACATCGCGGCTGACGACGGTCTCGCCGCCGCTCACGCCTTCCAGTACTTCCACGCGGCCGTCCGATGCCTCGCCCAATTGGACACGGGTCCGGCGCAGCACACCGTCATCGACCTGAAACAGAAACGTCGCGCTGCCCGCATACTGTATCGCCTCTTCGGGGACCAGCAGCTTGGGCGGTTGGACGAGTTCCGTTTCATCGACGCCTTCCTCCAGAAAGGTCACGGTGCAACTCATGTCCGGGACCAGCCGCACGTCGATGTTGTCGATGCTGACCTTGACCTGGACCACGGCGCGCTGCCGGTCGGCGGTGGGCACGATCTGGCGCAGGCTGCCGCCGTATTCGAAATCGGGCACTGCGTCCACGCGGATGCTGGCCCTTTGTCCCAACTGCAGCCGGGCGATATAGCTTTCGTTGATGTCCGCTTCCACTTCCAGCGACGTCGGGTCGGCGATGCGCACGATGGAGCCGGTGGACTGCTGGGAGGTGAAGCCGCCCGGGGCCACCATCTCGCCGACCTCGATGTTCCTCTCGATGACCACGCCGTCGATGGGTGCGCGCACCACCGTATAGTCCAGTTGCGCCTGCGCCGCGTTCAGCCGGGCTTCGGCGGTGCCGACCTGCGCGACGGCCACGTCACGCTGGGTGATCGCGGTGTCGTACAGCGCCTGCGACGTAAGCTGGTCCTCGACAAGTTCACCCTGCCGGACGAGTTCGCGTTCGGCGTCTGCCAGCCGGGCACGGGCCTCGTTGAGCGAGGCCTCGGCGAGGCGAACCGACGCCTGCAGGTCTTCGCTGTCGAGTACGGCGATGATGTCGCCGGCTTCGATGGTGTCTCCTTCGTCCACCGGCAACTCGACCACCCGGCCGATGATCTTCGCGCCGACGGCGGCCCGCGATCGGGCGTAGGTGTAGCCTGTCGCCGTCAGCACCGTGGACGCCTGTGTTGGCGTGAGCACCTGCACCCGGGCGGTTTCCACCCGGGGCAACAGCCAGGGGACCGGCAGGCGGTAGGCCAGGTAGACGCCACCCAGGATGATGGCGCCGCCCAGCAGCCAGAACCACCATCGGGAGCGGTGCGGCGAGTAGTCTTCCTCGCTCATGCGCAGCGCCGACAGGTCCGGCCGCCGGTCTGTGCTGTCTTCAGTCATGCCTGACTCATGACTCCAATAACCTGAAGCGACCCTTCGTAGATCATGCTCAGCGAAACATAGACGATGACGGCGAGGCCCAGGTAACCGATCCAGTGATTGCGCGCGAGAATCCGGGCAATATAGGCTGCGGCCAATCCCATGAAGGCAATGGACAGCGCCAGGCCGAAAATCAGCACCCAAAGGTGGTCCCGGGCGACGCCCGCCACCGCAAGCACATTATCCAATGACATCGAAACGTCGGCAATGATGATTTGCGTGACCGCGGCGCGCAGCGACTTCACGGGCGCCCGGGCATTGTCCACCGGCTCGCCGCCGGCCATCGCCCCGATGTTGCGGGCGGCGTGTTGCTGCTGCGACTGGGCCCGAAGCTCGCGCCAGAGCTTCCAGCTTACCCACAGCAGCAGGATGCCGCCGGCCAGCAGCAGGCCGATGATCTGCAGTAACTGAACGGTCAGGAGCGCAAAAATGACCCGCAGGACAGTGGCCGCCGCGATGCCGAGGACGAGCACGCGGCCGCGCAGGTGAGCCGGAAGCCCGACGACGGCCATGCCGATGACGATGGCATTGTCCCCGGCCAGCACCAGGTCCACCAGAATCACCTGCACGAGCGCGGAAAGTTCGGAAAGGGAGATCAGATCCATTCAGTTCTCTCGATGGGGATGGCCGCAACAGCGGCGATAGTTTGCCGTTATTTCCGTCAGGATTCATCCTGGCATGTTCACGCGGGCGGCTCGCATGCCAATCCGGACGTGCTGCAGTCATGCCGACCGGCGGGACCGGCATGCTGACCAGCAGGACTGCCATGGCGACCGGCGGAACCGGAATACCGCGGAAGCTGGATGCTGGCCCATGGCGGTGGAATTTTCTATGCTTTTGTTCCGCTTCCCGAGGACCGTGACATGACAAACCCGCTTCGATGTCGATTCGTGCTGTGGCTGGTACCACTAACGTTGGTAATGCCGGCGTTCGCCCAGGAGGCCGATGAGGCTGGCGAGGACGACGAGGAGGATCGCGAGACAATCGCCGATCTCACCGAAAACAGCGACCGCTTCGATGGTCTCTTTACGCTCTACCGGGACCGTGATACCGGCGAGACGCACATGGTGGTCATGCCGGAGCAACTGGACAGGGAGTTCATCTACGTCTCGGTGAGCACCGACGGCGTGGTCGAGGGCGGCACCTTCAGGGGCAACTATCGCGAGAACCGCGTGCTGTCCGTCGGGCGCCACTTCGATCGTATCGAGATTCGCGCCGAGAATACGGCGTTCTATTTCGACCCCGACAACCCGTTGAGCCGTGCCGCGGACGCCAATATCAGCCCCGGGCTGCTGGCCTCGCAGCCGATTCTGGCGGAGGACGAAGACACCGGCGCCATGCTCATCGCCGCGGACGAACTGTTCGCCAGCGAAACACTGTCGCAGGTAAAGCCCTCGCCGAATCCGGACCGCGACGACCGGGACCGATTCGAACTCGGCAGCCTGAGCGACGAGAAGAGCAAGATCACGGCGATACGCAACTACCCGTTGAACACCGACGTGCAGGTCGAGTACGTCTACGAAGACCCGGCGCCCACGGTTTCCGGGGACGAGGAGGTCACCGACAGCCGTTACGTAAGCATCCATTTGCAGCACTCGCTGATCGCGATGCCGGAAACCGACTACCGGCCACGGTTCACCGACCACCGCATGGGTTTCTTTGCGGAGCAGGTCACCGATCTGACCGACGATTCGGTGACCCCCTACCGGGACCTGGTGCAGCGCTGGCACCTGGTCAAGCAGGATCCGTCCGCCGCCATCTCCGAACCCGTGGAGCCCATCGTCTGGTGGATCGAGAACACCACGCCGATGGAATTCAGGGAATCGATCCGCGAAGGCGTGCTCGCCTGGAACCGGTCGTTCGAGAAGATCGGGTTTCGCAATGCCCTTGAAGTGCGCGTGCAGCCCGACGATGCGGACTGGGATGCCGGCGACATCCGCTACAACGTGCTTCGCTGGACTTCCTCGCCCAACCCGCCATTTTCCGGTTACGGGCCGTCGTTCACCAATCCGCGCACCGGCCAGATCATCGGCGCCGACATCATGCTCGAATACTCGGGCGTCACGCGGCGAGTCGACTATCAGCGCATTCTCGACAATCTGGATTTCTCTCAGGTTCCCGAGCGCTTCGAACCCGGTTACTGCTCCATCGGCCACGAGTTGCACCTGAGCCAGGCGTTCGGTCGGCTGGCCGTGGATGCCCTGCAGATGGGTTCGGCGGCGGAAGAACAGTTGATTCACGAGTTCCTGGTGGATCTGACGTTGCACGAGGTGGGTCATACCCTCGGCTTTGCCCACAACTTCGCCGCATCCAACATGCTGACGCCGGACGAGATCCACGATCCGGAGGTGGTCGCGGAGCGTAGCCTGCAGGCGTCGGTAATGGATTACACCGATATCCACATTGCGACCGGCGGACGGGAGCAGACGGCCTATTTCAGCACCATGCCGGGGGTTTATGACGACTGGATCGTCGAATACAGTTACTCGCAGGCGCTGGACGATCCCGGGGCGGAACGCGAACGCCTGCGGGAAATCGCCTCCCGTTCAACCGAACCCCAACTGCTGTTCGGCACGGACGATCACGTCATGCGCGCCCCCGGATGGGCCATGGACCCCCGCGTGCACTGGTACGACCTGACCAGCGATCCGGTCGGCTATGCCGAAGAGCGCCTGAATCTGATCGGGGAACTGGTGGTCACGGCCCGGGAGAAAAACGCCGCCGAAGGCGAGTCCTGGCATCGGCTGCGCGACGCTTACGGTATCTTGCTGTCGCAGTTCTCCCGCTCCATCAGCGTGCTGGCCCATCAGGTCGGCGGCGTTTTCGTGAATCGGTCGGTATCGGGTCAGTCCGGCGCCGACGTGCCGTTCGTGCCGGTGAGCCTCGAAACTCAGCAACGTGCGATGGAAGGGATCGCGCTGCACCTGTTTGCGCCTGACGCGCTGGAAGGCTCCGAAGAACTCTACAGCTACCTGCAGGCCCAGCGAAGGCTTTGGAACTTCTGGGGCGAAACCGAGGATCCGAAGGTCCATGAGTGGCTGCTCTCGGTACAGCGCGGCGTGCTGGCGCACCTGCTGCATCCCACTGTCATGACGCGAATCACCGATTCCCGCCTCTACGGCAACGAATACGCATTGGCGGACATGATGGACGACCTGACCGCCGCGATTTTCGACGCGGACAGGCGTGGAGACGTGAACACCTTCCGGCAGAACCTGCAGGTGGAGTACGTGTCGCGACTGACGGACGTCGTCACGGATAATGACCACGACTATCCGTCGCAGTCCATGGCGCTCTACCAGTTACGGGAGATCGAGCGGATGCTGGGCGGCAAGCGCAGCGGCAACGTGGAGACGCGGGCGCATACGCAGAACATCCTCTACATCATCCGCCGGGCTCTGGAGGAGGATGCCTGATGCCGATTACGGAAAGCCGATCAGGCGCCCGCCCAGGGCGACGCTGAACCAGAGCGAAAGGGACGCAACCGCCACCAGTTTCGGTACCGCGCCGGCGATTGTCGGGTTCCGGACCACTCGCCGCCGGATCGTGAACGTGAACAGGAGCACGGCGCCCAGCGACGCCAGCTTCAGCCAGAACGCGGTGAGGTAGTAGTACTTGGTCGCGAAGCACATGAAGAGCCAGGGTCCGGTCAGCAGCATCGATGCGATGCCGACGAGCAACAACGGTTCGGTATCGCGAGTCAGCCGCGCGGCGGATTGACCTATCAGCCCGAGACCCAGAAGGCGAAGGTCGACCACCAGTACCGCGCCGCCGATGATCGCCAGGCCGAGCAGGTGCACGGTCGCGATGGCGGGAAAGAGCCAGGGCGAACTGCGCATTGTGACGAGCAGCGGCAGGTACTCGAGCCAGTGAAAGAACTCCAGCAGGGACATCACGTGAACCAGTACTGCTGATAGGGAATCATGCGGCCGGCGACGAGAATGGCGGTCCACAGCAGTAACGTCAGGCCGCCGGCGAGTCGCGCCGCACGCGGGGGCACCGGATCATTGTCCCAATCGTCGATACTGCGGTGAACCGTGCGAAAGAACAGCCACACCGCGAGTCCGGCGAGCCCAAGCATCGCCATCTTGGCGCGAAAGAACAGATTGACGAACTTGTCCGCGGGGGACGCATAGAACATCAGCACCCCGCTGGCGGCCATGACCGCGAATCCCCCTGTCGTCCACGGGAGCAGGCGGGTCAGGACCTGCGACACGGGGACGCGGGACATGGAAATGCCAAGCAGGCGCAGGTCGACGATGATCGCGGTGCCCAGGAACACGGCGAGCGTCAGGACGTGTGTGGCAAGAAAGGCGAGATAGGCGTAGTGGGACTCGCGCAAGGCCGTGCTGGCGGGGGTTGCCGCCAGCCACTCGAAGATTTCAAGCAGCGGCACGGGACTGTCCGGAGAAGGGTCGGCAGCGCGCCGTGCCGCCCCGCGAACCGGTCAGCGATCGCGTTCGGGCCTCGGCTGCCCGTCGGCGCCCGGCGCAGATCCTCCCATGAAGACCTTGCTGCCGTCGAGATACTCGAAGAAAACGGCTACGCCCTTGTTTTCACCGCTCTTGGCCTGATAGGCGAAAACCTTGATCTCCGACCCCACCGGAAGCGTGTCTCGGGTGAGCCCGTTTCTGAAGAGGTTCACGGGCGGTCCACCCTCGAAACCCCAGTTGGTCACGGTACCGTCCTCGTTGGTGACGTCCACCCAGAGCCATGAATGCGGGTTGGTCAACTCCACCTTTGTCACGACGCCCTGCATGTTGAGCGGAGCGTTCTCATCGTAGGCCGCTGCGAACGAGTGGTGCGCCGCTGCATGGCCCGATGCCAGCAGGCCGGCAACCACCAGGATCGTCAGGCCTGGCCAGAGTCGTTGTTTCATTTTCTGCCCCCCTTCGCTACTCCGTCCGGGACGCCTATTCCCGGGCCGCTTCATATTCTGCCGCGCGTACCCGCGCCCCCCTGAGCACGTTGATGATGCCATAGTTCTGCTCGTGGCAGGCAAACTCGAACAACCCCGGAGGCTCCATCATCGGCCAGGGTACCTCGATGCTCCAGGGCGCCTCCCAGGTGGTGGGGTCCGTCATCGTAGCCTCGTAGAGAATCGTGTCACCGGCGACGCGAGTCAGCCGTTCCTGAAGATGAAGGTTTCCGGCTGAGCCGTCCCACTTGCGGCCATCGTGAAAGTTGGTCGTTTCGATGACCAGCGTGTCGTCGTCCCAGTGGCCTCGCGATTCCCCGAGCCAGCTTCGCACGCTCGGCGGTGGCGGGGGCGTTTCGCCCAGGCGGATGATACGCACGTCGCTGTTCGCCTGGGTGATGAGAATCACCGCCTCGGGCGTCTGAACGATCTGCGATTGACCGGTATTCTGCAGGAACGGCACCCGCGGCGGACCCTGGTTGCCCTGTATGCAGCGCTCGTACAGCCCCCTGGACTCCAGCGTATGCCGGCGCGCCTGCTGTTCCAGCCGGGCCTGTCCCCCGGTTGTCAGCGGTGGGACCCGCCCGTTCGGCGGATCCACAACGAGCGACGTGCGCAGGTTGGGGCGGATCGGGCTCTGCCAGTTGTCCATGCCGAATTCGGTCCAGTCGTAGTGCACGGTCGCGGGATCCACCGAGGCGTCCTGCGTCGCCCAGCGGACAAAGGCGGTAATCGCTTCCTCTTCCGTGTACAGGGGGTTTCCGGCCAGGTCGGCAGGGCGTTCCAGGGGCACATAGGCCACGTTCAGCCAATACCCGGTCAGGTCGGGATCGCCCCATGGGGTCCGCGGCGAAGTCTCGCGGGGCGCGTTCGGATCCCAGATGCGCCTTGTGGCTTCGGCAATGAACGACTCGGCTTCCTCGCGGAAATATGCGTAGGTCGACTCGGAAGTGTGCGGAGACGCGGCGCGGGCGGCCTCAACCGTTTCCTCCGATGCCTGATTGATCAGGGCGGATGGCGGCGGTGACTGTGCACTCGCGGGCAATGCCGCCAGTGCGGCAGTTACGGCCGTCAACGAAACAAAGAGGCGGATTCCACCATTCATTTCAACTTGCTCCCCGTGAATTCTAGTCGTTGGAAACGTCCTCGTCATAAAAGCCCAGCGGCCTGTACATCATCGGTTCGACGATGGGAATGCACTGGAATTCATGCAGCCGGGCGTCCGCCTCGACATGCCGGTAGAGCATGAAGCCGATGTTCCAGGGCCGCGTGAACACGTTCGGATCCTGGATGGTGGCCTCATAGCGCATATGGTAGGGGCTGACGGGCGTCCATCGTTCGGTCACCCGCAGGGCGTCGCTGGCGAAGTTGCCTTCGCGGTCGAACCATGTGTGCTCGTTGAATCCCTGAACATCGACCACCAGCGTATTGCCCTCCCAGCGGCCGTTCGAGGTACCCATCCAGGACTGATCGTACGCCGGGCGTTCCTCGTCCATGTAGATTGTGCGATAGGCGCCCTTGTACTCGTAGACGATCAGCACCTGTTCCGGTGTCTGAAATATCCGGAAGGGAAACGGCATATAGTTTGCCCGCGGTACACCGGCGCGGAAACACTGCAGCTCCGGGTCTCCGGTGTCGAAGCGTCTGGGGTCATTGGTGACGTTGACCACGGCCCTGTTCTCGAAGTTGCGTTGCTGCTCGGTGGCCGCCCACTCCTGATAAGGCAGTTCATCGCCCTCCACTATGCCCAGTCCTGCCCGCCCGGCGCCCCAGGCGCCGGTCACCTCCGCGAAGGGGCCCGGCTGCACGGAGTGGGACAGGATGTTCCAGTTGGCGGTCGTGAAGGACTGCCAGATCCCGCTGATGTCGGGCGTGCCGTGCAGCGTGCGCGGCGGCGTGTAGTCGGGGAACGGTTCGTGGATCTGGGTCTGTGCTGCGGCAACTCCTGCGAGGCACATGATGAGTGTGCCGGCCTGCAGCGCGCCGGCTTTGTTTTTCTCCAATGTCCTGACCTCCCTTCCAGAAGGGACAACCCATTCTAGCGCGCCGCCTGCCGGCGCGTCGCCCGCCCACAAAAAAAACCCCGAGCGCGGGGCGCCCGGGGAATCAGGGGATGGACGTTGCGTCTAAGTGCGGTCGAGGAGCGCGAACCGCAGGGACATCAGCCGGGCCAGTCGCGCATCGCGCACATCCTGCAGGCTGGCGGTAACTACAACTTCTTCCATGGGCTCGGCTGCGGGAGCCTCGGCCGTGACGACGATTTCCTCCATGTAGAGGTGGGCGGGCGCCTTGGCGGTGACGACGATTTCCTCCATGTACAGATGCGCCGGCGCTTCGGCGGTCGCGACGACTTCCTCCATGACGAATCCCTCTTCCATCCAGGCCGGCGTGCCCGCCGCGCCCGCGCTGTTCGCGCCTAGGAAAATCAGGGTTGCGATCGCTGCTGTCTTCGTCGTGTTCATGGCTGGCTCCCGTGTTGTGTGGTGCAGTTCGAAGTTGCGGTCACTGTACGCGGTGGGGTCTGAAGTGTGGGTACAGAAGTCTGAAGAACCTTCAAGATTGCGAAAACAATTTCGAAGTTCGCCGCGCCGATGCGCATTCTCATGGCGATACAGGCGCCATCGTGCCGACATGTTCGGGTCTGCGGCCATGGCAGGTACAATGTCCCGCCTGAAAGAGCGCAGTCGGTGGTCGTTCGATGAAAAGGAACTCACTGGAACGAGGTTTCCAGCGCGTGGTCGTTTCGGTCGCGGTGGTTGCGGCAATCCTGCACGTTGCGCACGCCCCGGCGCAGGATGACGTCGTGGTAGTCGGCGGGACAGGATGGCACTGCGGGGAAGATCCTCAGTGTTTCAATCGCCTGCACCCCAATATTCCCATGGCGGCCCGAGCCCTGCCCGGTCAGACCCTGTTGCTCAAGACCCGCAATTCCGCGGACCTGCAACTGGACCCCGACAGTACCTACGTGGACCCTCGCGATGCCGACCCGGTGCGCGGCACGGTTCACCCGCTGGCGGGTCCGGTTTACATCGAGGGTGGGGAACCGGGCGATGTGCTCGCGGTGACGATCCTCGACATCGATCCCGGGCCGTTCGGCGTCACGCGGATTACGCCCAACGCGTTCATCGGGGACCGGATTCCGGGGCCGTTCAGCGTAACGTGGCGGCTGAATCGCAGGGAAGCGGTATCCGACGCGTTGCCGGGTGTGCGAATCCCGAACGCGAGTTTCCCGGGAATCGTGACGGTATTGCCGGGGCCTGCGCAGCATGCGGCGGCGCTGGAGCGAGAGGCAGCGCTGGCCGCGGCAGGCGGCGCCGTGGGACTGCCTCAGCCGATACACGCCTCGCCGGCCGAAATCTGCGGACCGCAAGGCAGCCGCCGCGACGAATGCCTGCGGACAGGTCCACCCCGGGAACACGGCGGAAACATGGACATCCGCTACCTGGGCGTCGGCGTCACTGTCTATCTGCCCTGTTACGTGGAAGGGTGCGGTCTGGGAGTCGGCGACCTGCACTTTGCCCAGGGTGACGGCGAAGTCGCCGGCACGGCCATCGAGATGGACGCCGACGTGACGCTGACGACCGAGCTCATCGAGGATGGACCGGAGCTTCTTCGCGGCCCACACTACGAAGGTACTGCCCGCCTGATGGACGTGCCCTCAAGGCGCTTCTACGCAACCACCGGGTTGCCGCTGAAGGCCGCAGGAGAAATTCCGCCGGACATGGCCTATCTCGAATCACCCAGGGCAGGCGAGCTCGAGAATCTCTCCAAGGACATCAGCCTTGCGGCCAGAAACGCGCTGCTGGAAATGATCGACTACATGGTTGCGAACCACGGTCTGACACCCGAGCAGGCCTACATTGTTGCCAGCGTGGCAGTGGACCTTCGAATCGGCCAACTCGTCGACGTGCCCAATGTAGGCGTCACAGCCATCTTGCCGTTGGATATTTTTGACTGACGGTTGCGACAACGAATTTGCCTTGGTGATTTCACCGGGCCTCCGGTCGGACTTCAAGGAACGAAAAATTGATGATGAGACACAGGATTCACTTGCTGGTCGCAACGACGCTGATCCCGGCGCTCGTCGGCGCGCAGGACAACCCGGCCGCGGGGGAGGGGCTGGAGGAAATCGTCGTGCTGGCGACTCGAATGAGCCGTCCGCTGGACTCGGTACCCGCTGCGGTGAGTGTGGTGAGCCAGGACGAGATTCAACTGGGCCGGCAGCAACTGGGTCTTGACGAGGCGCTCACCCGGGTGCCCGGTCTGTTCATGCAGAATCGCTACAATTTCGCCCAGGACCTGCGGGTCTCCATCCGCGGTTTCGGTGCCCGGTCGGCGTTCGGTATTCGCGGCGTCAAGATTCTCGTGGACGGCATTCCCGAGACGCTGCCCGACGGCCAGGGCCAGGTGGACAGCATCGACCTGGGCGCCGCGCAGCAGATCGAAGTGCTTCGCGGTCCAAGCTCCTCCTACTACGGTAATGCCTCCGGCGGTGTGATCAGCGTGATGTCGGAGCGGGGGCCGGAGACGCCATTTGCCAATGTGCGCCTCACCGCAGGCGAATACGGCGCACGGAAGTTCCAGGTCAAGACCGGTGGGCAGGCGGACCGAGTCAACTACTTCGTCAGCCTCTCCGATTCCGTGTTTGACGGATACCGGGAACACAGCGAAACCGAGAATACACAGTTGAGCGGGCGGCTCGAATTCGATCTTGGCGACCGAGGCACGCTGCTGGCGCTGGCCAACTATACGGACCAGCCGGTTTCGAATGATCCCGGCGGCATCAACCTCGCCCAGGCGCAGGCCGATCCGCGCTCCGCCAGGGACCGCAACCTGAGTTTTGTCGGGGGCGAGGCGCTTGCGCAGACACGCGTCGGCTTCGTTTACTCGCTTCCCATGGGGGTAGGTAGCGAATTGCAGGTCCGCAACTACTACGTATCCCGAGACTTCAGCAACCGGTTGCCCTTCTTCGGTGGGGGCTCGGTGGACCTGCAGCGCTTCTTTGCGGGCGGCGGCATCAGCTATACCCACGAAGGCAGCCTGGGAGGCAGGCCCAATCGTGTCGTCGTGGGTCTGGACTACGACGATCAGGACGATCACCGGCGCCGGTTCAACAACGACATGGGCGTTCTCGGCGCCCTGACCCTGGATCAGGACGAGCACGTCACCAGTACCGGACTGTTCATCCAGGACGAACTCAGTATTGCGGACAATGTTCAACTCTCGTTCGGTCTGCGTTTCGATGAGGTTGAATTCGACGTCGGCGACCGTTTTCTGGGCAACGGCGACGATTCCGGCGTGCGCAGGCTGGACGATGTCAGCCCCATGATCGGCCTGACGGCCAACCTGTCGGCGGACGTGACGGTATACGGAACCTACTCCACGTCGTTCGAGACGCCGACCACGACCGAGTTCGCCAATCCCTCCGGCGCCGGCGGATTCAACCCCCTGCTGGAGCCTCAGGCGGCCACCAATCTGGAAGTCGGAGTGCGGGGCGGTACGGGCAGCCGCACGCGCTACGAAGTGGCCGTCTTCGATATCGACGTGGAAGACGAACTGATTCCTTACGAGATTCCCGGCAGCCCCGGACGAGACTTCTTTGCCAATGCCGGACGTTCAAGCCGGACCGGCCTGGAAGCCACGCTGTCGTCCCGGCCCACGGACCGCATCGGTATCACGCTGAGTTATACCTACGCGGACTTCACGTTCGCCGAATTTTTCGACGACAACGGCAACGACTATTCCGGCAACCGGATTCCCGGCACGGTCGAACAATTGCTGTTCGCGGAACTGAGCTACCGTCATCCCGCCGGCTGGTTCGGCGCCCTGGACGCGCTCCATGTGGGCGATCAGTTCGCGAACAACGCCAACACCGTCTCGGACGCTGCGTACACCCTCTCAAACCTGCGTCTGGGATTCGACGCAAGCCGGGGCGGCGCTACGTTTTCGCCCTTTGTCGGCGTCAACAACCTGTTCGACCAGCGCTACAACTCAAATATCCGGTTGAACGCATTCGGTGGCCGGTTCTATGAGCCGGGACCGGCGCGAAATGTCTACGCCGGTGTTGCGGTGAACTTCGATTTGCGTTGACGGTGAGCGTGGTCAGTCCGCACTCATGACGGGCCGTAAATGAAGATCCTCGCGGTCGGGGATATCCATCTCGGGCGCACGCTGTCGCGGTTGCCCGCCGAACTGGCTGCCCAGTCAAGGCGCTACGGACCGGCCACTGCCTGGGAGCGAGCGGTGGATGCGGCCGTGGAGGCCAGGGTCCGGGCCGTGTTGCTGGCGGGCGACGTGGTCGACAGGGACGACGACTTCTTTGAGGCCTATGGGCAACTGGCGCGGGGTGTAAGGCGACTTGCCGATGCGGACATCGGCGTCATCGGCGTGGCCGGCAACCACGACGTCGAGGTCTTGCCGCGGCTTGCCAACGAGATTCCGGCATTCAGGCTGTTGGGCGCCGGCGGCAAGTGGGAGCACTGCGAGATCGCCGACGGCAGCGAATCCGTCACCATCTGGGGCTGGTCGTTCCCCCGGGCGAGAGTGATGGAGAGCCCCCTTCCGGATGGGCCCTTCGATCGCGCTTCCGGGCTCAATCTCGGCCTGCTGCACTGCGACCGGGACGCGGGCGCCAGCCCCTATGCTCCGGTAACCGGACTGGAACTGGAGCGGGCCGGGCTTGACGGTTGGCTGCTCGGTCACATCCATGTCCCGGACGCGCTGACCGCCGCCTCCCCGAACGGTTACCTGGGAAGCCTCACCGGCCTGCATCGCCGCGAAACCGGCGCGCGCGGCCCCTGGCTCGTCACCGTCGGCAGAGGAACCATCGGGGAGGTTGAGCATCTCCCGCTTGCACCCCTGCGCTGGCAACGCCTCGATGTCGATCTCGAAGGCATTTCCGATCCCGCCGACGCCAAGGGGCGGGTGTTGAATGAGTTACGCACGCTGGACGAGGCGCTTTCGGGCGCAACGCATCGTCCCGACGCGGTGGGTCTCGGTATTCGTTTCTGCGGGCGCAGCCGCTTCGGCGCCGCTGCCGCCGCAGAGTTTTCCGACGAGGATCGGGAACGGATCGACACCGGAACGGGCAGCATTCACTACTTCATCGAGTCTACTTTCTCTCAGGTTCGCCCGGAAATGGACCTGGAAAAGCTCGCCCAACGGGGGGATCCTCCCGGGCTCCTGGCTCAACGTCTCCTTTGGCTGAAGGAGCCCGAGGGCCATCCGGAACGGGATCGTCTGATCGCCCTGGCCCGAGATCGTCTGAACGACGAATCGCGTGCCCCCAGGTGGAGTGGCCTGGGCGAGCCGATGGAACCCGATCCGGCGGATTGGTTGGCCAGGGCCGGCTATCGCGCCCTGGAAAGATTGCTGGAGCAAGCGCCGGAACAGGATTGATGCATCTGCGCCGTCTCAAAATACACTCCTTACCGGGAATCGAGCCGGGGTTCGACTTCGAGCCGGCAACCGACGGCGTCAACATCGTTACCGGCCCCAACGCGATCGGCAAGAGCAGCCTGGTTAGGGCGCTGAAGTACCTGCTTGCCGGCGTCGATCCGAAAAACGATCCGCCGGACCTGCACCTGGAAGCGGAATTGGTGAGCGGCGACGCGGGTTGGACCGTGCGCCGCACGGGCCGGCAGGTCGTGTGGATGCGGGACGGTAACCCGGCCGCGCCGCCCGGGTTGCCGGGCGCCGGCCAGTTCGGGCTCTACAGGCTGTCCGTGGAAAGCCTGCTGGCGGACGACAGCAGCGATGGGGAATTGGCCGACCATCTCTGGCGCGCCGTGCGGGGTGGATTCGATCTCGACCGCGCGCGCACGGAGGAAATCGGCCCGCGTTTCGCAAGCCACGAAGGAAAGAACCTGCGAAATGCCGGGGGCGCGCTCTCCGAAGTGCGGAGCGAATACGCGGCCTTGCACCGTCAGGAGGCGGAGTTACCCGGACTGGAGGGGCAAATTCAGGAGGCGACGCAGGCGGGCATCCAGCGCAAACGGCTCAATACGGCGCTGGAACTGCATGCGTCCCTCAGCCGCCGCCGCGAGTGCGCTGCGGCGCTCGAAGCGTTTCCGCCCGGAATGGAGAAGCTGCATGGCGATGAGATTGAGCGTCTCGACCAGCTCGATGCCAGGGCAGCGGGTCTGGAGGAGGAGCTGGAGGAAGTGCGGCGCGGGCTCGCCGCAGCGGAGCGGGAGCTTGAACGGACAGGATTGAGGGACAAGCGCCCCAGGGCAGAGCGGATGGCGCAGGTCAAGGATCTGTTGCGGCGCGCAGGCGAAGACGCCTTGAAGCGCGACGCTGTGTTGGAGGCGCTGGAAGGGGCAAGGTCGAGCGTCGCCGACGCCCTCGCGGAGTTTCATGGTGAAGGCCAGCCGCCCAGGCTTGACGAATCCGCGTTGCGGCGGGCCCAGGCAATCATCGAGCCGCTGGGCGAAAGGCAGGAGCAGCGGCGCAAGCTGTTGCAAGCGTTGGACATGGCCGGCGACCCGCCCGACGATTCGGAGATCGGCCGGCTTCGCGAGGGCGGTGATGCGTTGCGCCGCTGGTTGGCGGCGCAACCGGTCGGGGAGGGCGGAGGCGTCCCGGCATGGGTGTCGAATGTGGTCCTGACCGCGTGGTGGGCCACGGTGACATTGGGTGGGACCACCGCGCTGGCGGCCGTCTGGGCGGAGGCATGGTCGGTCGCTACCGCGTCCGGGTTGATCGTGATGATGCTGGTCGCCGTGATGATTCTGTCGAGGAGCGTGAACTCGCAGATTTCAGAGCGAAGCAAGTCCGCGAGGGAGCGTTATGGCGAGACGGGCCTCGATTCGCCGCCCACGTGGGACCGCGACGCGGTACGCGATCACTTGCGGTCCGAGGTGGAGGGACCCTTGATCCAACTGCTGTTGCGGCGGGAACGGGCCTCAGGCGTCCCGGATTTGCGTGCCGAAATCGACCGGGTCGAAGCGGAAATCGACGATTTGGAAACGGGCAGGCGCGATCTCGCGTCGGAGATCGGCATCGACCCGGCGTTGACCGGCGCCCCGTTCATCCGGTTCGCCGCGGTGACCGACAAGTGGGATGCGGCGCGGGCGACGCTTGCCGGGCGGCAGGCGGAACTCAAGGTGCTCGAGGCACGGATTGCTGAAAATGCCGCGCATGTTCGCGAGTGGGTTGAGCCATGGCGGGGACAGGACGACCCACCGCTCGAGGACTCCGACACTGCGGCGGAATTCGGCGCGTCAGGCGTCGCCGATGCGCTGCGCATTGCGTTTGAGACCCTGGAAGCGCGCCTGTCCACGGCGCGGGAGGCGGAGCGCGAGATGGAGTCGAAACAGGACAGCATCGACTCGCTGCGGAAGCGGATCGACTCCGACGAGTCGGAACGCACCAGCCTGTACTCCCGTGCGGGGCTTGAGGTTGGCGCGCGCGCCGAGCTTGCCCGGAGGCTCGATCGTCTGAAGGATTGGGGCACGGCGCGGGAGGCCCTAGTCCTGGCGCAAAATGACGAGCGGCGATTGAGGGAAACGCTGGCGGACGATGCGGCGCCGGCGGACGCGTCAGCGCCGTCAGATGGGTCGGCGCTGATCCAGGCGGTGGAGTGCGATTCCGTCGAGACACTACAACTCGAGTTGCAGGCTGCGGCGGAACGGGCCGGCGAGTACACGGAACTGATTCAGCGGCAAGCGGCAATCAATGAGCGGCTCGATTCGGCGCGCAAGAGTCACCGCGTGGAACAGGCCGCCAGTGAGCTCGGGCGCGCGGAGGAGGCGTTGCGGGACAAGCTCGACACGGCCCTGCTGCATGCCGCCACGGACATGTTGCTGGACGATGTCGAGAACGCGTTCAAGACTGATCGCGAACCCGATCTGTTACGCAGGGCGCGGGAACGCTTCGAGCGGGTCACGGCTCACGAGTTTACGTTGGAGCTTTCCGACAAGACCGGCTTCATGGCCCGCGACCGTCGGCAAGGGCAATTGCGTTCGCCCGCCCGACTTTCCTCCGGCACGCGGATGCAATTGCTGCTCTCGTTGCGGCTGGCCTGGATCGAGGACCTCGAAACGGGTAGCGAACGGCTGCCGCTGTTTCTCGACGAGGCGCTCACGACCAGCGACGAGGAGCGATTCACCGTGATGGCCCAGACGCTTTCTCACCTGGCGGAAACCGAACGGCGCCAGGTCTTCTACCTGTCCGCCCGCCGCCATGAGGCCGCGTTGTGGGAGCGGGCCACCGGCGAGGCGCCGGCGGTAATCGATCTGGCCGCCATCCGGTTCGGTGCATCCACGCCCGGGAACGGCCTCCCGGCTGTCGAGCCACCGCCGGAAATTCCTCCGCCGGGAGACGATGACGGAGAATCGTATGCCGCGCGACTTGGCGTGCCATTGGTCAATCCGAGGGTCGACGCCGGCGGGGTACACCTCTTCCATCTGCTCCGCGACGACCTTGACCTGTTGCACCGGCTCCTGGATTCCTGGCGCATCGGCACGTTGGGACAACTGGAATCGTTGTTGGCCAGCGACTCGGGTCCGGGCGCGCTCTCAGGCCGCCAGACTCGACAGCGGCTTGTGCTGAGGTGCCAGGCCGCACGGTCGTGGACCGAATTATGGCGCCAGGGGCGTGGAATGCCCGTGGACAGGGTGGCTCTTGACGAGTGCGATGCCGTTACCGACGTTTTTCTCAAGGGCGCCGCGGATCTCGCGAAGGAACTCGAGGGCGACCCCGCTGCGTTTGTCGCCGCTCTGCGGGCCCGGCGCCTGAAGCGATTCCATACGAGCCAGACGGACAAGCTGGAGGAATGGCTGGCCGAGAAGGGCTACATTGACGACGCGGAGATTCTCGATCCTGAAGAACGCCGCCGACTGACGCTTCAGCGAATCGTCCCTCCCACGCGGACGGACGCCGAAGACGTCCATCGCGTCGTCGACTGGATGGAGTCCGCAGTCGTTTCCTGAGCCTGAAACGGTTGTATCAATCTAAACAGGCAGCGCGGCATGACCCGGTCGGCTACAGGGCCCGATACAACCTCTCATCGTAGAGCGCCCCGCTCAGCGGATAGACACTGCTTCGAAACTCCCGGCTGTGCGCGGCGTCGATGTGTTCCAACTGCGCCTCGGCATTCTCCCATCGCTCCACGACACTGAAGTGGTTCATGCGGTTGGATTGCACCAGCACTTCGAATCGTTCGTTGCCGGCTTCGGCGAGGCTCGCGGCGGCCATCGTCTGAAGGTGCTCCCTGGCCGGTTCCACGTTGTTGGGTGTGACGTCCACGTGTGTGACAGCGTAGACGGCATCGCCAGTCGGTTCGGTGTACTGGGTGTCGGCCACCATCTCGATGTGCAGGCGTTCGTCGTAGGGGCTGTAGAGCAGCGGCGCCAGGGCATCTCGGAAGGCTGTCTTGCGGGTCGAATCCCGGTGGGATTGCTGGGCTTCCAGGCTCGTCCATGTTTCCAGGAGGACGAAGTGGTTGGGGCGGTCGATGCGCTGAAGGGCTTCGAGCAGCATATTGCCCGCATCGCCGCGACCGGCCTCCACCTCGGCCGAGAGCAGTCCCAAAGCCTGCTCGACGGATGAGGGCGAGACTTCGATATAGGTGACGACGAAGGCGGTGGAGTCGTCCTGCGCGCTGGTTTGCTGGACCAGAACGAGTGCCAATGCTGCACCAATGAGGGCGGTACGACGGATCAAATTCATTTTATGGGCCTCGCGGTTTCTTGCGTGGACGATTCTACTCTCAATTCATGTGCAACGTGTCTGGGGAAACGCGCCCGGAAAGATGCGCCCGCGAAACGGAGTTTGGGAAGTTTGGCAACCTCTACAGTGTTCGCCACGATGAGGTCTCGGTCAGGCCGTCCGGCGGCGTAAACCGGCATAGCGCCGCACGCGAATATCCGCCTGTTCCTTGTGTCCCATGAAGCCTTCGAGTTCGCATAACCTCGAACAATATTCACCGACTTCCAGGGAAGCCTCCGCTGTAACGCGCTGGTAGGTACAGGTCTTGATGAACTTCCCGACCCACAGCCCGCCGGTATACCGCGCCGCCCGCCGCGTGGGCAGCGTGTGGTTGGTGCCGATGACCTTGTCGCCGTAGGCTACGTTGGTCTCCGGACCCAGGAACAGGGCGCCGTAGTTGGTCATGTTTTCCAGGAAGTACAACGGATCGCGGGTCATGACCTGCACGTGTTCGGCAGCGATCCCGTCGGCAACCTGGACCATCTCTTCGACGCTCTCGCAGACGATGACCTGCCCATGGTCCCGCCAGGCTACGGAGGCAATGTCCGCAGTTGGAAGAATGCTCAACTGACGCTGCACTTCCTCGATTGTCTCCTGCGCGAGCGGCTCCGAATCGGTGAGCAGGATGGCCGGCGAGGTGGGGCCGTGCTCGGCTTGCCCCAGCAGGTCTGCCGCGCAGAGTTCGCCGTCCACGCTGTCGTCGGCGATGACGAGCGTTTCCGTAGGTCCGGCCAGCAGGTCGATGCCCACCCGGCCGAAGAGTTGCCGCTTGGCTTCCGCCACGTAGGCATTACCGGGTCCGACTATCATATCCACTGCGTCGATGGTTTCGGTCCCAAGCGCCATCGCGGCTACGGCCTGCACGCCGCCGAGACAGTAGATTTCATCGGCGCCTGCCATGTCCATGGCGGTGACGATGGCCGCGCTCGGGGCACCCCGATAGGGTGGTGCCGCAGCGGCGATTCGATTGACGCCCGCGACCCTGGCCGTCACGACGCTCATATGGGCCGAAGCCACCATCGGGTACTTGCCGCCCGGCACATAGCAACCGACACTGTTGACCGGCAGATTTCTGTGCCCAAGCACTACGCCCGGCAGCGTTTCCACCTCCACGTCCTTGAGCGCATCTCGCTGTGCCTGGGCAAAATTCCTGATTTGCGCCTGGGCAAAACGAATGTCGTCGATGACCCGCCTGGAGAGCGACTTTCGGCAGGCTTCAATGGTTTCGGCATCCAGCCGGAAGGAGTCCGGAGACCAACGGTCGAAGCGCTCCGAGTATTCGCGTAGCGCAACATCTCCCCGCGAGCCGATATCGGCGATGATCCCTTCTACAGCCTCCCGGACCCGATCGTCTTCCCGGGCAGTGATTTCCGCGGGCTGGCCGCGCTTCAGGTAGCGTGCCATGGTGCTTCTCCAGACAGGCCGGCGTCGGGTGCCGGCGAAGACGTCAAATCGTCGAATTCAAGGTGGACAGTGATTGTACCGCCGGCGTCAATGACGTGCCTAATGCGGGATTCTCATGAGTCAATGGATGTTGCTCATGACTCGATAGTCCTTGGTTATGGCGTAGTAGACTGTACTGGAGTATGACAAGGGGAGTGACCGTGTCCATATTTCGAAGCATGCTGGCTGTCTTTTTCGTGTCCTTGAGCGCTTCCTCTCCGGCAATGGCCCACCACGCCGCCGGGGCCGTATTCACCGACGAGGAAATCGAGGTTGAAGGCGTGGTGGCCGAATACAATTTCGTCAATCCGCACGTCAACATCATGCTCAACGTGACGGATGAGTCCGGCGCCGGGACCCTCTGGATGGTCACGGGTCCTGCAGCGCCGCCGATGCGCCGCTGGGGGTGGACACCCGAGACCCTGCAGCCCGGCCAGTTGATCCGGTTTGCCGGCAAGAGCAGCCGCACCGGCGCTCCCATGCTCCTCATCGAATCCGCCGAAATTCAAAGCGGCCGATTCGTCGAACTCGACCCGGCAGACGGTTCGGTCATTCGCCGCCTGCAGGAAGCGCCCGACAACAGCCAGGCGCCGGATGCGAGCCTGTCCGTGGCGCAGACGCTGGACGACGGGCGACCGAACCTGGCCGGCATGTGGCTCGGCGGCCTGGGCCGCAGACCCAACCCGCCGCCACCCTTCAACGAGGCTGGAGCCGCATTACAGTCTGAATTCGATGCGCTGAACGACCCGGCGTTTGCGGAGTGCGCCGACCACGGCCTGGTGCGCCAGGCCATGTCGGGACATCCGCTGCGAATCACCCAGAACGACGATCACCTGCTCTTCGAATACGAACAGGGTGCAGCCACTCGCATCATCCATCTGGATGGGCGGGGCCCCGTGTCGGACGAGAATACGGACTACGGTCATCACGTGGCCCGGTACGAGGGCGATGCCCTTGTAATCGAAACGACACAACTCCTGGGACGACTCACCGGCACGCGGGGCAACGCTCTCAGCGACAGCAGTACGGTTACGGAAACCTATCGGCGGGCCGATTCGCCCGAACTCGGCGCGCTATTGGAAATGACTCTGGTCGTCAACGACCCGGAGCACTTGACGGGTCCATGGCAGATGTCCTGGCAGAAAAACCATGCGGCCACGGATTATCAGTTCGTCGAAGTCGATTGCGCTTTGCCGTTGCCGCCCGGGGCATGATCCTCGCTGTCGAAACTTCGTGAAGTCCCGAGACCGATTCAGGAGCGGTTTGACCATGAGAACGATTCATTCCTGGTTTCCTTTTGCAGCCGGTCCCCTGGTCCTGGCGATTTCCGCCCCGACGCTTGCACACCACGGAATCGGTGCGCAGTTCGACCTTTCAAGCTCGATCGAGCTGCAGGGCGAGCTGGAGCGGGTCCTTTGGCGCAATCCTCATGTGCGGCTCACCCTGCGCGTGACCAACGACGCAGGCGGCGAGGAACTCTGGGAAGTCGAGGCACAGTCGGTCAGCATGTTGCGCCAGCGGGATATCGTCGAAGTGCTCCTCGAAGAGGGCGACTCGATCTCGCTCTTGGGCAATCCGGCACACGGTGGCGCGACCGAAATCTACGTGACCAATGTTCTGCTTCCCGATGGGCGCGAGCTTCTCTTTTCCCAGGGTGCGGAGCCGTACTGGAACGATGCGGCGCTGGGTACGACCGGGCCGCGCTTCGTGCGGGAAGGGGACGGGACGGCGCCTGAACAGGGACTCTTCCGGCCCTGGACCGGTGCATCGCCGCAGGCGTTCTACAGCGGGTTGCCCATGGAAAGTCCGCCGCTCACCGAACAGGCACTGGCGGCGGCACAGGCCTACGACCCCGTTACCGACAACGCGGGCACAGGTGAATGCACACCCAAGGGTATGCCGGGGATCATGTCGAACCCGTATCCGAGGGAGTTCGTCGATCAGGGCGACACGATTGTCATGCGCCTGGAGGAGTACGACACGGTTCGAAACATTCACATGACCGAAACGGCTCCGGGCGCACCTTCCATGCTCGGCCATTCGGTTGGCCGGTGGGATGCAGACACGCTGGTCGTGAATACGACCCACTTCAGTCCCCAACTGTTTCGTCAAGGTATCTGGCTCAGCGAGGATCTCGAGATCATTGAGCGCATTACGCCGAGCGCCGATGGTAGCCGCCTGCACTACGAGGCCACCGTCACGGATCCTGACGCGTTTGTCGAGCCCATCGAATTTTCGGCGCAGTGGATTTATGTGCGAGGTGTCACCGTGGAGCCCTACGATTGCATCGACGGATGACGGACCGCAGGCTATACCGGTTATTCTTGCCAGATTAGGCGCGTGATCGACATGAAATCTTCGAGTGGTGCTCAGGGCGGCACAAAATGGGATCTGAGCGGACGTGTGGCGCTGATCTCCGGCGGCAGCCGCGGCATCGGGGCAGCTTGCGCCGAAGCCATGGTCGATGCTGGCGCGCGGGTGATCGCGGTGGCGAGAAATCAGGGCGATCTGGACCGGCTGCGCGACCGGTTGGGCAGCGCCGTGGAAACCTGGGCCGAGGACGTCAGCGATTCGGCATTTCACCGTCGCCTTGAGCGTCTTGAGCAATTGGACATTCTGTTCAACAACGCGGGCACGAATGCTCCGCAGCCCTTCATCGATACTCCGGAAGAGGTCGTGGACGAGATGATCGCCGTCAACGTGCGGGCGATGTTCCTTACGGCCCAGAGCGCTGCGCGGGTGATGCTCCGCGCTGCAAGAGGCGGTTCGATCATCAACATGTCATCGCAGATGGGGCACATCGGCGCGGCGAACCGCACGGTCTACTGCATGACCAAGCACGCCGTGGAGGGATTGACCAAGGCGCTGGGTGTCGAACTGGCGCCCCGCGGCATCCGCGTAAACAGCGTCGCGCCGACTTTCATCGAGACGCCCATGACAACGCCCATGTTCGAGGACAGAGCCTTCAAGCAGTGGGCGCTCGAATGCATCCCAATGGGCCGTATCGGCGAGCTTCGCGAGGTCGTCGCCGCCGTGATGTTTCTGGCGTCGCCGGATTCGTCGCTGATGACCGGCGCAAGCCTCAAGGTCGACGGCGGCTGGACCGCGCGCTAGCGCGCTGGTCTGGAGGGAAACCGGTGTCAGCCGGCGGTGTCAATACGCTGCATGTATCGGTATTCGATCAGGTGCGATTGACTGTAGACGTCCAGACGTCTTAACCTTTGCGGATGTCATCTGGGAAGCAACCTCCCGGTCGGGTCCGGGACGCCATCATCAAGGTTTTCGAGGAGTCGGAAGCGCCGCTACGGATATCCGAAATCGAGGCAGGTGTCTGCAATCAAATTGGCGATACCCCGACTTCGTCTATCAGGTCCTATATGAGGCTCAATACCCCGAAACTCTTCATCCGCGAGCAGCGAGGGGTTTATCGCGCGAGATCTCATCAGCCGAGCCCACGGCAACGATTCCTCGCGCCGGTCGATGCCAGGGAGCAGTCCTTTTCGTTCCAGCGGTCCGTCCTGCATCATGACGATTGCTTCTCGTGGCTGGAGCAGCCCCCCCCCAATTCGGTACATGCCATCGTGACGGACCCACCCTACGGTCTGCACGAATATACGGTTGAGCAACAACGAAAACTGCGCGCCGGCAAAGGCGGTGTCTGGCGCATACCCCCATCCTTTGATGGTCACCGGAGATCGCCACTTCCCCGGTTTACGACGCTGGACAAGAATCAGCTTGGGGAGTTAAGGCAATTCTTTCTGGTCTGGGGAAAGATGTCCCATCGCGTGCTGGTACCTGGAGCCAACGTGATCGTAGCTTCCAATCCGCTGGTTTCCCATATTGTCGCGATTGCGTTGTCCGAGGCTGGTCTAGAGCGGCGCGGCGAGATCATTCGCCTGACAATGACCATGAGAGGGGGCGATCGGCCCAAGGGGGCGCACGATGAGTTTCGTGACGTGAGCGTGATGCCGCGCTCGATGTGGGAGCCTTGGTTGGTTTTCAGAAAACCATTGGAGGGAAGGGTTCAGGACAACCTGAGAAAGTGGAAGACGGGAGGATTTCGGCGTCCGGAGAAAGCGAAACCGTTCGGCGACGTGATTGCATCGTCGCCGACTCGGCGCGGTGAGAAGAATCTTGCCCCGCATCCCAGTTTGAAGCCGCAAGCGTTTCTTCGACAATTGGTCCGGGGCGTTCTGCCGCTAGGCGAGGGAACCGTGCTCGATACCTTCGCGGGCGCGGGGTCAACTTTGGCGGCAGGCAACGCTGTGGGCTACGACAGCATCGGAATAGAGCGGGACAGGGACTATTTTCAGATGGCCGTAGACTCAATTCCCGCGCTTACGTCTTACGCTACCAACGGCCCCACTAAGCCTTGTAGACCCAACTCTCACGCAGCTTCCTGATTCCATCGGCGTGGAGCGTCGCGGTTCTCGTCCCGAGTTCTCCCCGCGGGTTTCTGCGAAAGTCGTCCAGTGTCACCTCGCCAAGATACACCTCGGTGAATGTCATCGGACGCCGGTTTACGGCAGGTTCCGATTTGGTGTCAACCCTGTAAACAAACACGCACATCCACTGATTTCGCGCGCCATGGGTATCGACGGCACCACCTTTTTTTCGCGTCGTCTTGATTTCCACCCCTTGTTCACCCGCCTTGACCGAGTTATTTGCGTAGACGCCCTGAACCACTAGATCCGGATGGCCGTTGAAGTAGTTGTTTTCCACCAAGACCCGGGAATGCGTAGCCAAGCTGGACGTGAGCATATCGGACAAGACCCCCGACATGATCGCAGGTCTCAGCATGTCGTCCAATCGCTGCAGACCCTTCGCAATGAGATGTTCGTTTACGTCATGGAAAAAGTCGTAGACATCCTGCAATGCTGAACGAAAGTCGTCCTTCCTGAGTTGGTACGGGAGTTCGATTTCCGGATTGAAGTTCGTCGGATTGACTGTGTTTCTTACTATTGGCACTACGCGAATGCCCCGGTGCGGATAAAGCGCAATCGCTGCCGCACGCCCTGAAATCCTCCAAATCCGAAATTTGGTCGTTTCCCCTTCACTCCACCGGCTGCGGCGGCAGCGAGCGCAGGTACACCACCAGCGCGTCCAGGTCTTCTTCGGTCATGTTGCGGTAGTACTGGAATGCCATGCTCTCCAGAATTTGACGTCCGTCGGGGCGGATGCCGTCGGTGATGGCGAGTATGACTTCCTCGTCCGTCCATTCGCCGATACCGAGCGTCGGATGCGATGTCACGTTGGCGGATATCACCGTGTAACCGAGCCCGAAGAGGTTTGGATAGGTGTTCCCGCCCAGTCCTATGCGGCTGAAGTCGTGAACGCCTTCCACCAAGGGCGTGTGACACTCGGTGCAATGGCCCAGGGCGACGGCAACGTAGGTACCGTAGGCGAGGGGGTCGTCGGGGGACACATCGGGAACCGATTCGACAGGGGGGCCCCAATCGGGCGGTAACGGCACCCGATACTCGCTCTTCGGCACCACCCGGTTCACCGGCGCCGCGTTACGCAGGTAGGCCACGATCGCGCGCACGTCCGTATCCGATATATCGCGGTACCAGGGCGTCGGCATCGGCGGACCGATGATGGTCCCATCCGGTCGGAACCCCTCGCGAATCGCCCGAATGATCTCTTCGTCGCTCCAGGTGCCGATGCCTGTCGCCTCATCCATCGTAATGTTGGGCGCATACGCCTTGAACGCGGGCTCCTCAATGACGAATGCGCCGCCCAGATGGAGGTTTTCGATGGGCGTGCCGTCGGACCTCTTGGGGGTGTGGCAGTTGCCGCAGGCGCCAATGCTCTCCATGAGGTAGGTGCCGCGCGCGAGCAATTCGTCGGGTTCCTGGGCGAATGCCAGGGGTCCGCAAGCCAGAATCGTGAGGCCGGCCGCGACGGTTCCCGCCCGGGCGGCGACTCTTTCAATCAATCCAGTCTCCATCAGGGTCTCCATGCTCCTCGGGCGATCACCTCGGCGACAACATGAAGTCCATCAGCTCTTCCTCGAGCAACCGGTCGCGGGTGCCGACCGCGGACACGTACGATATGTGCCCGTGCCCCGGCATCTGCCGCAGCCGAGGCTGCGCGCCGAAGTCCTCGATGAGCCGGGTCAACAGTTGCGCGGTGGAGCGGTGGAAGCCACGCGGATCGAACTCCGCCACTGTGATCAGCACCGGTATCGAACCCGTCTCGATATTGTCCAGAACGCGCATGTCCGCCAGCGTCCGGCCGTCGACATCGTAGTAGTCGGAACCGACCTCGTCCGGCGCGCCGGGCAACTGCAGCGCCGGCGAAGCGAGAATGGCGCCGGCCACGCGGTCGCCCTGCGTGGACGACAGGCTTGGCCGAAGCACGTAATTGGCCACATGGTTGCCGCCTGCGGAATGGCCATAGACGTAGAGCTGGGCAGGATTTCCACGATAGTCGCCGATATTGGCATGAATCCATTCCACCGCCGCGTGGACGGCTTCGGCTCCGCTGGGCCAGGTGTGTTCCGGCGACAGGGGGTAGGTCATGTTCACCGCGACGAATCCCAAGCCCGCGAAGTGTATCGCCATGTGCGCCAGGTTGTTCAGGTCACCGCGCGAGAAGCCGCCGCCGTGTACCAGCAGGATGATGGGCGCCCCCACGCCCGGCGAATTGCGATTGTTGCCCTCGTAGACCCTGAGCCGATGCCCGTCTTCCGGGCCGTATGCGATTTCGTCCGATACCGTGACGTCGGCTGGCCCGAAGGCACGCGGAGCGTCGGCGTAGATGGCCGCGGTCGCCATGGGATCTACGGCGGGACCGATTTCGCGATTGGCTTCGCGAGCCGCCGTGGTCATGCCGCTGCGGAGGCTGTTGGCATTGTAGGTTGGCATCTCGTCGGTTTCCGACCAGCGCCAGCGCTGCCGATAGGATGCGTCGGCCGTACACGCTTCAAGGGTGATGGCCCTGGACGAATAGGGCGGCAAGGTGCCGATGGACGTATTCACGAACACCCGCTCGGCCGCCAGGGTCAGGCACTGGCCGGAATCCGCCTCAGGGGTGACACGACCATCAGCGTGGACCTCCCACGGGTGGGCATCATTGCAGTCGATGGAATTGACGACCGCGCTGCCGGCCTCCATCGAGTCTGCGGAAAGGCAGCGGTCGTAATTGACCAGTCTGAGTTTCCCGTCCGCGTGCTCGAAGATCTCATCGACGTCGAAACCCGGCAGGCTGTACTTGCAGGTGTGCGTCGTGATCGGCGCGTCGATCTGCATTCGGGCTCCGAAGCCCGGGATGTCCAGGCAGTAGCCGCGCGGGTCCTCAAGCTCGTACATGGACCTCAGGAACATCGACTGCGAATAGGCCTGGAAGGACATACCTGACAGCACGAGCGTCAGGGTCACGGTAATTTGTCGAGTCATCATTCTTCTATCTCCTCGGAAACTCGGTTTGTGAACGGTTGCTATCCCTCATCGCATTCATACGGTGCGATCTGGACTTCCGGAAGCCACACCCAGGACTTGTCCATGACCACCGGTTCGGAAAAGGTGGCCGGATCGATTACGGTGATCTCGTAGGCGAGTCTGCTGGCGTTTTCGCCAGGCGTGAATCTCTCGATAATCTCAACTTCATCGCTGAGGGGAATGCCGTTGGTGGTGAAGTACCCATAGTCGATCGCCGTGGTCTCCACCACCAGTGTGTCGCCGTCCCAACGGCCGGTGGAGTGTCCGAGAATCGACGGCACCGGGCTCTCCTCCTGCGATTCCATGTAAATCATGCGGCGCAGGTCGTACTCCTCGAGTCTGAGCACGATGGTGTCGCCCTCATCCACGAACTCGATGGGGTAGGGCGCTCCCATGATGGGGGGCATGCCCTTCAGGCCGCAGTTCAGGAGCGGGTCGTCGACCAGCGGATCGTATGCCTCAAAACTGGTGCGGGCGGCGTCGGTCAACGGGTATTCACTGAGCCAGAAGAAGCCCTCGCCGCCGGCAAGCGTTGTGCTCCACACCTTGAAAATACCCAGTTCGGCGCCCGACGTATCTCCAGCCTCGGCAAACCACCGGTCGTTGGTTCCCCAGAGTCGGTCCGACCATCTCAGGTCCGCAGGTTCTGGGCTGAAGCGGAAGACGAACTCTTCACCGCTGGGCAACAGCATGTTATTGACGAACAGGCCACGGGGCGAGCGCAGTGCGGGCCAGCCCGCGGCCCTGACCCGATCGCCGATCTCGACGAACGGGTCGGCGGCGGCCAGGCGGCGCATGATGCTCAGCGAGTGGGTTTCGACTTCCCACTCTTCCTGTTCGCCGTTCTCACCGGCCACCGTCATCGTGAATTTGACATGGGGATTGCGCCAGTGAATCCCGGTGATTTCACCCTCCACCTCGATCGTCGTACCAGGGTCGAAATTTCCTCCCACGCTGTGATGGGCCAATGCCCCGAGCGACATCGCTCCTGCGGCAGTGAAGCCTGCGATCATTCGAATCCACATACCATTGATCTCCTCTTTGAGCATGTGTTCATTGCTTTACAGGCCTTCCTGCCTATCGAACCGTGCAGCCTGCCCAACGGATTTGCCGTATGTCCGATCACTGGAGTAGGCTAGCATTCTGGCGACCGGAACGTTGCGCTGTTTGTGAGGAATTATAGGATGCTCTCACCACGAGTAAACCATGTACGATTGCGGAGCCCGATTTCTGCTGCCGCTGTGATCGCTCTGGCCTGTGCGTTGACGGCGGGACCGGCAGCTGCCCAGGCCGACTTCGAAGGCATCTGGAATCCGAGTCACCCACGCATGATGGGTCAGCCGGATCCGAGCACCGTCAGGCTGACGCCCGCCGGTCAGGCCGAATTCGACAGCTTCTCCCCCGACAAGGACCCGACGCTGCGTTGCCTGATGCCCGGGATTCCGCTGGGGTTGGTAGACCCCTATCCCATCGAGATCGTCCAGCAGGAGCACCAGATCCTCATCCTCTACGAGCACTTTCACCAGGTGCGCCGTATCTTCATGGACGGACGGGAGGCGCCGGACCACTGGCTGCCGTCCTACATCGGTTACTCCACGGGCGAGTGGGATGGCGACACCCTGGTGATTCGCACCACGCACATGCATCCGGACAACTACATGTGGACCGCAGGGTTTCCGTTTTCCGGCGATGAGAACACATACGTCATCGAGCGCTGGTGGCGCGAGGGCGACGTGCTGCGATTCACCGGCGAGGTGCATGATCCGACCTACTACGAGGAACCCTACGTGGTAAACGGACTCTGGAACTACGCTCCCGACGGAGAGATCTGGGAATACGAGTGCATTCCCGAATTCGGCGGAATCGAGTGAGGAGAGATTAATGAAACAATTGGCAACCCTGGGACTATCCGCATCGCTCGTGCTGCTGGCCGGCCTGCCGGCCGCGGCGCACCACAACGGCGCCACGTATTTCGATACGTCCACGACCATCGAGCACAGCGGCGCCACGGTGGTGGAGTACGCGATCGTCAATCCCCACGGCCGGCTCTCTTACACCTTCACGGACGCCGACGGCAACGAACAGGAGTGGAGCGCGGAGTTGGCCAGCGCCAACAACCTGCGGCGCAGGGGCCTGGGCGGCGAGATTTTCAAGCCCGGCGACCAACTGGTGTCCGTGTCCGGCAATCCGAGCCGCAGCGGGGCGAACTTCATGCGCCTGGAGAGTGCCGAGTTTGCCGACGGGACCGTGGCTAACTTTTCCGGACCCAATCGAGGGATCATTCCGGGGCCGGGGCGCGAGGCACTGTAACAGGGGAACCGGGAGATGAATTTCCGAAGTGTTTTGCTGGCGAGCCTGGCTGCCGCCGTGTGCCCGGGAGGAATGGCCTGGGCGCAGGAGGGGATAGGCGGGGGGTTGACTCCGATTGACGCCCGCTTCGTGGAAGCGCCGGAACTTGGCGAGCGGATTCCCGATATCACCATCGTCGACGACCAGGGCAATCCTGCCAACATCCGCGAGCTGGCCCGGCGCACGCCCTACACGGTGCTGACGCTGGGCTGTCTCACGTGACCTCCCTTCCTGCGTAACGTCCCCGGTCTGGAGACGGTCAAAGTCGATTACGCCCCCAGGGGCGTGCAGTTCTTCTATATCTACAAGCCCCTGGCGCATCCCGAACTCGACAACTACGTCAGCCCGTTCAGCATCGAGGAGCGTCTGATGCACGTGGCCGAGGCCAAGCGGCGCCTGGGCACCAGCGTATCGTGGCTGGCGGACACCATGGACAACGCCTACCACGAGATGGTGGGCAAGACGCCCAACAGCGAGTTTGTGCTGGACGCCGACGGGAACATCGTCGCGCGCCGGGCGTGGAGCGATCCCGAGGCGCTGCGGGCGGACATGGAGCGCCTGGTGGGCGCCGTCGAGAAGCCCACGGCCGTTGCCGATCTCGATCTTCCCGCCCAACCGCCGATCCCGACGGTAGCCAAGGGCATCGTGCCCAGGGTGCCGAAGCCGGAAGGCGCGCTGCCCATGGAGATCGAACCGCAGACCGGGTCGACGGACATTCCCTTCTACGCCAAGCTGCGCGCCGAGGGCACGCCGGAGTTGTTCCAGACCGGAAAGGGCACGATGTACCTCGGATTCCATCTGGACCCGCTGTACCGGGTCCACTGGAACAACGAGACCGATCCGGTGGAATTCCGGATCGACGCTCCTGACGGAGTTTCGGTTGACCCAGCCCACGGCGCCGGCGTGGAACCTGTGGAGCCCGCCGATGCCGATCCGCGCGAGTTTCTCGTCGAAGTCGACGGGCAGCCCGGCGATACCCTGGGTCTGCGCGTTCAATACTTTGCATGCGATGACGCGCTGACCTTCTGCATCCCTGTGCGCCAGGACTACAGGGTGCATCTCAAGCGGGATGAAAACCACGACTGGAGTATCCGCACGGCGCCCGACGGCTCGGTGGACCTGAGCCTGCCCGGAGGCGGCACGATGCGCCGTGCCACGGGCAGTCCTCCGCCGCAGGACGGCGATTAGCAAGCCCGGGTTCGAGTTTCCGCAAGGTCTGCACTGCTGCGGCGGTCCGTCGGGTGGGACCAACGCCTGCGCGACTATCGGCCAGCCGCGGCCGCAGGCATCTTCAGTGTGCGGAGCCGTGCGGGGGTCTCGCCGCGAACCGCATTGATGAGCGTGAGCTCATCCACCCGGGACAAGTCGTCCATGTGAATCGCCCGTTCGCGAATCTCGCCCCGGTCCAGCAGCCACTGGCGGTACGTCCCGCCGAGCAGACCGCACGTCACCGGTGGCGTCACCCGCTGCCCGTCGATCGTGGCCACCACGTTGGCGATGCTGGTCTCGGTCACGAAGCCGTCCGCATTCCATAACAGCACGTCGTCGCAGCCGGCAACCGAACGAAAGGCGCGTTCATAGACCCCTCTTCGGGTGGTCTTGTGATAGAGGAAGGGATTGTCCGGATCGACGGGCTCGGGAGCCAGCGCGATGACCGGGTGTGCGGAACTCGATGGTTTTTCAATGACCTCGTGTTCCAGCGTGGGCGGTCCATTTCGGTACTGGAGCAACCGGATTCGGTAACGATGCCCGCCAAACGTGCGCGCCAGCGAGTCCAGCGCCCGTGCCGCCACGCCGCGGTCGAAACCGAAGCCGAAGTACCGCGCCGAGTCCGCCAATCTGTTCAGGTGGTAGTCCAGCAGGAAAACGCCCTGGGCAGGTGTCCACAACATGGTTTCCAGCAAGGCGAAATCCGGTGCGATGGCAGGGGACTTGAGGACCTTGGACTTGGTCAGGCACTCGGCGTATTCATCACCGGGTTCGGAATCGGCCACGATGCCGCTGCCCACGCCGTAGAAGGCCGATCCCGTGCGCTTGTCCACGACGGCAGTGCGGATGGCAACGTTGAACCGGGCCCGGCCATCCGGCGCCAGGTAGCCGATCGTGCCGGTGTAGACCTCACGCGGAAATCGTTCCAGCGAATGAATTAGCCGCATGCTTGCGACCTTGGGGGCGCCCGTAACGGAGGCGCTCGGAAACAGCGCACGCAGCACGGCCGACACGGGAGCGTCGGTTTTTGCTTCCACGGTGGATGTCATCTGCCACACGGTGGGATATCGACTGACGGCAAACAGCTCCGAAACTCGGACCGAGCCCCGTTTCGCGATTCGGCCCAGGTCATTTCGCACCATGTCCGTGATCATCACGTTCTCGGCGCGGTTCTTTTTCGACTCATGGAGCCAGGTCCCGAGTTCCTCGTCCTGCGCAAGCGTCATCCCGCGTCTCGCCGTTCCCTTCATGGGCTGACAGCGGACGAGGCCCTGGTCCAGCCTGAAGAACAACTCGGGCGAGGCACAGAGGATGGCGAAGTCGCTACCGTTCACGTAGGCGGCGTACGGCGCTTGCGCAGACATCCCGGCGAAGAGTGAAAACGGGTCGGCAATGCTGGACGCGACCTGTCTCGTGGTGTAGTTGATCTGGTAGGTATGGCCCTCGCGGATCCGATCCTGAACAAGCTGTATCTTGCGGAAATACTCGCGGCGGGATTCTGTCATTCGCCACGCAGGTACGGGCCGCAGTGCCGTTCCCGGCAGCGCCTTCAGGGGCCTGGCGTCCCGAAAGAGCCCGAAGCAGATCAGCGGAAGCGTCCCTGCGCGATGCGTCCGGAACGAGGGATCGAAGCCCTGTGCGGCTTCGTAGGTCAGAAACCCCGCGGCCAACAGGCGCTCATGCTCGACCCGGCGTTCGATTTCCTCGAGCGTGGCAAGCACCTGCGAAGGCCGGCGGGTGGCCAGCACATCGACCGGATGGTCAAAGCATAGCCACCGGCCCGCGGAGGAGTGCCGCAGGACGATCCTGTCAACCCGCATTTCGTTTACTCGGCTTCTGCGGCCTGTCGACGATAACGGTTCGACGAAGAAAGCGTGTAGTTGCGCGCCGGGGCATTGAAGGTGCGTTCGCCGATCACCGCGAGCGCATCGGCCATCAGCAATTTCGGTTCCGGATCTTCCGGCCGCAGCCGAATCACGTGCTGCGCCAATTGCGCGGCGCCCAGCGGGTCGTCGGCCGCCATCGCCTCAAGAGCCTTCTCCATGAGGACATCGGCCCCGCCCACGAGATCGGCCATGCGCTGCGACTGCCGCAGCGGGCTCTCTCGATGCAGGTTGAGCGGGTCGCCGTCGAACCAGCCCAGGTCCTGGGCGTAGATGTCGCGCACCGTTCCCCAGACGCTGCCGTAGTAATTGCCAAGGTAGTCCAGTTCGGCCAGGTGCTCCGGCAGCGCCGCGTATTCCACCAGCTCGTCCGGCGTCATGTACTGTTTGGCGCCCTCGATCGTGCGGTCGTGCACCCATTGCATGGCATCACGGTAATTGGTCAGCACTTCCACCGCGTTGCCCAGCATCGGCGTGGTATGGCCTCCCACCACGTGCAGCGGGTCCTCGCCGATCATGCTGTCGATGCTCCGGATCCAGTCGCGAATGGATCGCCTCGCCGTGCCCCGCAACGGATAGGTATTCGGCCACGACTGGTAGAAGTTGTCGCCGGCAAAGACCACCCGCTGTTCCGGCAACCAGACGTAGAGCTGGTCCGCCGTCTCGCCCGGCGCCGCCACCAGATCCAGCGTGACACCGGCGATCTCGAGCCGTATCCGGTCTTCGGCGAACGTATGCGTCGGTTCGATCGGCCGGGCCGGCTGAACCTGGGCTCGGGCGCCGTCTCCCATCTGGTTGCCCACCGGGCGTTGCGGCGGGATGGCGATGCCGACACTGATCCGCTGCTCAGGCGGCAAGTCAAATCCCTGCGTATTGGACGGACGCGCGCCGCCGGTCAACCCGGCCGCCGCAACCCTCGCGGTCTCCGAGCCGTAATTCGAACGTGCCCAAACCTCGATACCCGAATCCGGGTCGTAGAAGGCCGCCGAGCCGTTGACGTGGTCGCCGTGACCATGTGTATAGATGAGCGCGCGAATGGGCAGGTCGGTAATCTGCTCGAATTCAGCACGCACCAGGCGGGCGCCGGCCACCTGCTGCCCGGGGTCGACGATTATGACGCCGTCATCCCCCACGATCATCGTATTGGTCGACACCTGGTAGCCGATCGCGGTATAGACATCGTCGGCGACCTGGATGATGTCCGGCTCGAACATGTTGTTTCGTTCGAGCAACCGCAGGGTGGCATCGCTGGGCTGGGCCAACGCACCCGGGGCGCAGATCAATGCAATCACCGCCGCAAAGAAATTCCGTTTCACGGTTCCACCTTTCAGACTCGCCATTGACAGGCACGCAACTTTACCCGAACTCCACTCGATTTGGCGGTCCGATTAGCGAATTGAACGGCAACGGGGTAAATTTGCACGTCCACATCAATTCTGCGGTCCCGAGGAGTCCCGTATGAAAGGTTCATCCATATCCCTGCCGGCGACATTGATTGCGGCCTCATTCCTGATTTCCGGGTGCGGGTCTCCGGCGGGCGATGACGCCGGCACGGCCATGCCGGAGGCCTCCGGGCCATCCGTCGAGAGCGTCACGCTGGTGGGCAATCCGAATCCCACCGTGCCGTTGGCTGCCATTCTGAGCGTCGTCACCGACGTTCCAACACGGCTGACGATCAACTTGGACGATGGCGAGCGAAGCTGGAGCGTCACGCCCAGCGACGAGATGTCCACGGACCACGAGGTTCCCGTGCTCGGTATGCGTCCCGACAGGACTCATACCATCACGGCTACCCTTGAAGATGAAGATGGGCTCGCCATGGAAACCGCAGCCCAGACATTTAACACGCCCCCGTTACCGGAGGCGTTCCCGACGCCCTTGATTACCGCCAGGGACCCGGCGCGGATGGAACCCGGCGTCACGATCTTCAACATCAACGGCCGATGGGATACGGAAGGCAATTCCACGCCGGCCAACTTCTCCCCCGCCGTCGCCGTGGACGACGCGGGCGAAATTGTCTGGTACTACCTGCCGGGCAACCATCGCGTCCACGATGTACGGCGGCTCAACAACGGCAACCTGGTCTACGAGGTGTGGCCCGGCACCGACGGCATGGTCGAGATCGACATGCTGGGCAACATCCAGCGCCGCTGGCACTTCACCGGTACCGCCAAGGACCCCGCGCCCGGCAGCATCCCGGTGGAAACCGACTCCTTCCACCACGACTTTGCCGAGCTGCCCAACGGCAATTTCCTGCTGCTGAGCAGCGAGCATCGGGTGATCGAGGACTGGTACACCAGCGAGACCGATCCCGACGCACCGCGGGCGGACGCCAACGTCATCGGCGACCTGGTTGTGGAATTCACGCCCGAGGGCGAGGTCGTCAACGAGTGGAGCCTGTTCGACATCCTGGACATCAACCGCATCGGCTACAACTCGCTGCGGGAGGACTTCTGGGAAAACCATTACGACGGCGTGGTGGAAGGCATCGTCTACGACTGGACCCACGGCAACGCGCTGATCTACGAAGAGGAGGACAACTCCTTCCTGATGTCCGTGCCCTACCAGGATGCGGTGATCAAGGTCAGCATGGATACCGGCGAACTGGTCTGGATCCTGGGTACCCACGAGAACTGGAACGAACCCTGGAGCGAGAAGCTGCTCGCACCGGTGGGCGATGTGGAGTGGTCCTACAAGCACCACGCCATTACCCATACCGAGCACGGCACGTACCTGCTGTTCGACAACGGCGCCGCGCGCGCCAGTCCGTATAACGAGAAGATGCCCCTGGCCGACAGTTACAGCCGCGCGGTGGAGTACGCGGTCAACGAGGAGACCATGGAGGTCAGCCAGCCGTGGGTCTACGGTCCGGAGCATGAGGTCTACTACGGCCGCTACCTGGGCGATGTGGACTGGCATCCTGAGGCAAATACGATACTGATCAACGTTGGCGGCGCGGAAACCAATGCGGAAGGCGTCAACGTCCCGCCGGGCGAGGCCCAGCGATGGGCGCGGCTCATGGAGGTGACGCACACGGACCCGCCGGAAAAGGTCTGGGAGATGCGCCTTCAGCAGGACGATTCCAACTGGGCCATCTATCGCGCGGATCGCCTGGCGAGCCTGTATCCCTGACCCGGAGGGTCTCGCCGAACCTGCTACGACCTTCTGCCGGGTTCAGCTTAGCCGTTCAATGCCCTGGCAGGCGTCGAAACTGCGGTCGAAGGTCAGGATGCGGCTGACGCCCGCTGCCCGCATCACGGCGACGTGCAGGGCGTCGCGCGCGGATATGCCGTTCACTGATTCGAGGATGGCCCGGGCCGAGCGGATCTCCGCCATGCCGAACGTCAGCGTTTTGTCGACAATGCTGTCCAGGCAAGCGAAAGTGGGGTCGATCGCATCGGGACGGCCGATGGACGTGTACCGGTGAAGGATTTCCTGGTAGACCTCAACATCGGTGACGAAACGCGATTGCGAGCGGGTCAGTTCGTCCAGCACCGCACGCACGCGAACCTTGTTCGGATGCGGAGCTCCGAGCAGGTACATGGGGACGTTCGAGTCAACGAAAATCACCGGCTTGATAGCCTTGTTCTATCTCCTCGATCATCGTCTCGATGTCCGCAGTAGGGAACTCGTGCCGGCAGGCTTCGTCCAGCGCCCGCAACTTGGCTTCCACCGCCCGGTGCCGCCGCCGCCGCACCTGCCGCAAGGCCTGACGAACCCATTCGGCCAAAGTCATGCGGTCCGCGCGGGCGGACTGCTGGAGCGCCCGGTATTCTTCGTCATCGAACAGAACCTGCAATCGCTTAGTCATGAATATGAGTTTAATTGACTCATATAGTATGAGTCAATTTCCATTCCTGTCAGCGCCCGCCCGAACACGGCATCCGCGTCGAACTCGAACTGTTCGCGCGGGTGCCTGTTCGAAAGTGGTAACGTGTGGCCAATTCCCGGGGGCATATGCCGTGGCGGCCGTCGGCGGAGGACGAAGCGTAGCCCGGTAGCGAACACGGAGGAAAGGACATGCATTCGATTCGACACTTTGCGACGTGCTGGATGTGCGTTCTCGTGGTTCTGTCGTCGCTGTCCGGTCACGCCCAGACGGCTTCCGAGCAAGTGCGCGCCAGCGCGGAAGCGCTGGGTAGTCTGGAGCGCATTCTCGCAATCCGCAATATCACGCTGACGGGTTATGGGCAGTGGGCGTATCAGTACGGCGGCGGAAATATAACCGGTGACCCGAATGCGCCGCAGAAATGGGGCGCGGCCAACGACTTGCGGCGCGTCTACGATCTTGAGAACGATCGCTTCCATCTCTTCGAGCGGCGGAACTACCTCTTCCCGTTTGCGGGGACCCGCGGGCACGCCTTTACGCCGACGAACCAGATTCTGGATGGAGACGTCGCCTATAACGTCCTGCCTGATGGGACGGCGACGCGGGTCGGCGACACCGGCGGACAAGGGTCGCAACGCGCGGACAGCCCCCGGATCCGTCGTCTGTGGATGCTGTCGAATCCCGTGACCGCGATTCGCGCGGCGCTCTCGCCTGAAACGAGTCTCGGCGAAGTGAGCGTGGAAGACGGTTCGAACCTGATTCCGATCGTCACAGCCGAGGGCTACAAACTCACGATTGGCGTCGACTCCGCCACCGACCTGCCCCGTTTCGTACGCTGGATCAATCCCCAGGACAACATGGGCCAATTGACGTACACGGTCCATTTCACGGGGTACGTGCCGGTGGATGGGTTGTTGCTGCCGCTCGGCTACAACACGGTCATCGACTGGCGCGATATCGACTTCATGAAAATCTACGTGGATGCTTACGAGATCGACGGCGACGTTGCGGATCTCTCCGCTCCGGCGGAGGTCGCGGCGGCGCCGGAGCCGGTGGTGGAACCGCCCGTTGTCGAAGCCATGCCTGTCGCGAAGGGAGTCTGGCGTCTTTCGACCGGCACGACCGTATTCGAGTTCAGCGACCACCTGACCCTGTACGAAGTCTATGGAAACCAGCTCCAGACGAATGCGACCATCGAATTTGCGAATCGCCTGGTCCCGGGCAAGCCGGTGACTGAGGCGATCGTCTCGCACCACCATTCGGATCATTCGGGCGGGTTCAGGGCCGCGGTCGCCGCCGGACTCACGATCATCTCCAAGCGTGCCAACGAAGGCATTTTGCGTGAGTGGGCGGAACGCCGGGCTCCGGATTTTCCCGATTTCCTGGAGCGAAACTGGCAGGAGATGAAGTTTCTGCCTGTGGACGAGCATCTGCGACTCGCCGACGACGAGATGGTTGTCGATCTCTATTGGGCCCGCAACAACATCCACACGGCGGACCTGGTGCTGGCGCACCTTCCCGAACATCGGGTGATCGTCGAAGCCGACATCGCCACGGCGGCCGAGGACTATCAGTGGTGGGCGGACAATTTATGGGACATCATCGAATACTACGATCTGGAAGTAGACCTGCTGTCGCCGGTTCACCAGTACATCATGACGGCGGATGAGGTTCGTGCATTCGTGGACGGCGGCGTTCAACGAGCCCGACAGCGCTGCGCCGAAGAACTGGCCAGGCGAAACTACTTCCCCGGATGCCCCGTGCAGAGCGACCGGTTCTGATCCGCGCTCCGATACTCGGGAACCGGCGACCCGGGCAAGAATGTCCAGGTGTCAGGGAACGGATTCCGACGGGCGCCGGCCGTCCGGGGTGAGGGGCGCGTCTCACCCTATTCGGTTGTGTGTCCCGTCGCAGAGCGGCTGTTTGTCCGTTCGCTTGCAACCGCAGAAGTAGGCGGTGCCGCCGCGATCCGATACATATCTCACGGGGGTAAATTCGGTGCCGCTGTGGGAACCATCGCAGAAAGGCTGGTTCCGGCTTCTGCCGCAGCGGCACCAGAAATAGGCGGTGCCCTCGGAAACTTCGACCGCGTAGGGACTCTTCTGCGCAATGATCGCTTCGGACATCCTTGTTCTCCTACCTGTTTGCCCGAGATCATCCGTGGCCGCGGATGACCTGCGGGGCCGCTACCTATCCGGCGCTATCCGGCGCCCTGGGACGTGGATTGAGCTGCTGTCTCCGCGTCGCATTCGAACGGTTCGATGGGCGTGCCTTCGGCCAGGCGACTCCACTGGGTGGATCCCGTATACGACTCGGTCAGGTACACCGGGTCGACGATGGTGTACTCCACCACTAGCGTCTGGCCATCGTCGCTGAGGCTGTAGCGCTCCGTGAACTCCTTCTGTGCGCTGGACGGCACGTCCGCACCGACGCCGTTGGGGTCGAAGTCCGACGCCATTCCGGCTTCCAGGTCCGGAAAGCCGCGGCTCTCCACCACGATGGTGTCGCCTTCGACCCGGCCCATGATCTCACCGAACTGACCCGTCGATTCCGCTACCACGGTCTCACCGTCCAGCGGGACGGGACGGACGATCCCGTAGTACTCGTGGTGCAACCGTACTTCACCGTCGTCCACCTCGATTCCGTAGAGATACGGGACATAGAGTATGGAAGGCAGGTTGGGCGGAATGCAGCGCATGGCCGGTGTGTCCAGGGGGTTGAACGCGGCTCTGGCGTCCAGTCCCGCCTGGGTCAGCGGATAGGGCGATTCGGCGTTGATATGCGGATTCGGGTCCGCTTCGTAGCCCCAGACGCCCTCGAAGCGCTCCAGCCCCGTCGCACTCACGTCCGCCGCCAGGCCCCCCTCCGGAACCAGCGTATCAGGAGCCCACTGATAGACCATACCGTCGTCCGTCTCAAAGACGAGCCCGAAAATCAGCGGCCGATCCGGAACGCGGCTCGGCATGCCGCTGACGGTCAATGTCTGGCCGATCTCGAACGTATCCTGGTCGATGTTGACCCGCTTGAGCAGCGGTATCGAGTGGGTTTCCACTTCCCAGCGCTGGAGGGCCCCGTCCTCGCCCTGCACATCCAGTTCCAGGAACGAATGCGGGCTTCTGATGCGAATATCCGCCACGGTTCCCTGGACCGAAGCCAGTCCGGTGGGATCGAAATGCACGGCGAACGAGTGGTGCGCCTGCGCGCTCGTGATTACGAATCCAAACAAGGAAGCGGAAAATACTGATATCAAGAGTCTTTTCATTGTGGCGTGCTCCTTATTGCCGAAGTACCGGGTTCCTGTTTTCGACTTGTTTCTCAGCCCCGGTATCGGGTCCATTGTAATGCAAATGTCACCGTCGCTCAGAACGCGTTCACGCCGGTGAGCGCCTGGCCCACGACCAACTGGTGCACCGTCTCCGTGCCTTCGTAGGTATTCACCGTTTCGAGGTTGAGCATGTGACGCATGGCCGTGTGCTCGACGGTGATTCCGCTGCCGCCGAGCATATCGCGGCTGTCCCGGGCGATCTCCAGCGCCGCGCGGACGTTATGCCACTTGGCGAGGGAAACCTGCGCGGGTTGTATTCGGCCGGCGTCCTTGAGTTTGCCGAGCCTGTAGGCAAGCAACTGGGCGGTCGCGATCCTGCGCGCCATTTCGGCGAGGCGAATCTGTATCGACTGCGTGTGCGACAGCGGGCGGTCGAAAAGAACCCTTTCGCCGGAATAGTCCAGCACTTCCCGGAGGCAGGCCTGCGCGGCCCCGACAGCGCCCCAGCATATTCCGAATCGCGCCTGGGACAGGCAGCTCAGCGGGTACCTGAGTCCCACCGCGTCGGGAAGCACGCTTTCGGCGGGGACCCGAACATTGTCGAAGAACAGCGCCGAGGTGATCGACGCCCGCATCGAGAACTTGCGCTCGATCTCGGTTGCCTCGAACCCCCGCATGCCCGGCTCCACGAGGAAACCACGGATTCCCTCGTCGGTCATCGCCCACACCAGCGCAACGTCGGCGACCGTTCCGTTGGTGATCCACATTTTGGAACCGTTGAGGATCCAGTCGCCGCCATCCCGCTTCGCATGCGTCTTCATGTTGCCCGGGTCGGAGCCGCCGTGGGCTTCGGTCAGGCCGAAGCAACCGAGCGCTTCGCCGCGCGCCATCGCCGGCAGCCAGCGCTCCTTCTGCGGGTCCGAGCCGTAGCGGTGGATCGGAAACATGGTCAACGAACTCTGTACCGAGATGAAGCTTCGCAGGCCGCTGTCGCCACGCTCGAGTTCCCGGCAGATCAGTCCGTAGCAGACATTGTTCAGACCCGCGCAGCCGTATCCGTGCAGCGTCGAGCCGAACAATCCGAGGCCGGCCATCTCGGGGATCAACTCGGAGGGAAAGCGGTGTTCCTCGAAGCACTCCCGAATGATTGGCAGCACCTTCTCGGACACGAATCGGGCCACGGTGTCCCTGACGAGCACTTCGTCGTCCGCCAACAGCGAGTCGACGTCCAGCAGATCCATGGAATTCAACCCAGCCACTTCACTCTCCGATTGCCAGCGCGGACCGTTCCGCGGACGCTCCGGGCACGGGGCGCGTCGCGCCCGTCGCCACGCAATTTCCAGGTACCGGTCGCGGTGGCTACTATAATCGAGGTGGCGCGGTGGATGTGTGGACAGTTGCAACCGATGCGCCAATGGAATATATGAGTGCAGTCAGTTTTCGCGCCCGAGCGATTACGGTGGAGGGACAAGAGGATGAACAAGAACAAGTTACCCGGCAATCCATTCATGACTCGCCGGAGTTTTTGCGAGACCGGTGTGGCCGCCTTGACGGGTCTGATGGCGGGAGCAACGGCGCTGCGTGCGGCGGCGCAGGAGACGCGCCTTTCCAGCCCGGGCGGTACGGCGCAGACCGAATCCGGCAGAGTTCGCGGCCTGCTGAGGAACGGTGTGCATCAATTCTGGGGAATTCCCTACGGCGCACCGTCGGGAGGGGTGAACCGCTTCATGCCGCCTCGGAAGCCTGCTGCCTGGAATGGCGTCAGGGACTGCTTCCAGCTTGGCGAACGGGCCTTGATGCAGCCGGGCGGCAGCGAGCCCGCGGCGGTCGTGCGGGCGCTCAATCGCAACAGTCCGCAGGGCGAGGACTGCCTGAACGTGAATCTGTTCACTCCGGGCCTCGACAGCGCCGCCCGGCCGGTCATGGTCTGGCTGCACGGCGGCGGCTTTTCCGCCGGTTCCGGAAACTACCTGCTCTACAACGGCACGAACCTGGCGAAGAAAGAGGACGTGGTGGTGGTCGTTGTAAACCACCGGCTCAACGTGCATGGGTTCCTGCACCTGGCGGATATTGGCGGCGAGAAGTGGGCCCGGTCCACCAACGTCGGCATGCAGGACCAGGTGGCGACGCTGGAATGGATCAGGAACAACATTGAGAACTTCGGTGGCGATCCGGATCGGGTCACGATCTTTGGCCAGTCGGGCGGCGGCGGCAAGGTGACGACGCTGATGGCCATGCCGTCGGCTCAGGGCCTGTTCCACCGCGCCGTCGCCCAAAGCGGGTTTGCGCTCAGGGGCACACCTTCGGCGGATGCGAGTGAGGCTGCGGAGCGATTTCTGGCAAAGCTGGGAATTGCTTTCGACGACCTCGAGCGCCTGCAGGAATTGCCGGTACAGCAGATTCAGGACGCCATTTACAGCGAACCCGAGGTTCCGGGACTCGGCAGGGGTCCGGTGATCGACGGTACCGTCATTCCGGGCCACCAATGGGATCCTGCGGCACCGTCCTGGTCGGCGGACGTGCCGTTCATGGTCGGTTCAACCGAAACGGAGGACGGCTGGATCGGCCCGCCGCCATTTGAACTGCCGGACGACGAAATGCTGGACCTGTTCACCACGCAATTGGCCCACGGCAATCGCGATGACGCACGGGAGTTGCTCGGCCTCTACCGGCGGATTCACCCGGACAAGCGCAACCGCATGCTCTGGCTGACTGCGGAGTCGGACAACGCCCGACGCCGGACTGCGCAAATCCTGAGCCAGTTGAAGTACGAACAAGGCGCTGCGCCGAGTTACCTGTACTTTTTTGACTGGTATTCACCGGTCCATGACAACCGCATGGGTTCGTACCATACGCTGGACATTCCCTTCATCTTCTACAACCTGGATATTGCCGCCTCAATGACGGGCGCCGAGCACTCCAGGTACGAACTCGGACATGTCATGAGCGCGGCGTGGGCCGCCTTTGCGCGGACCGGCAATCCGGACCATCCGGACATGCCGCACTGGCCCGCGTTCAACCCGGAGGCCTACCCGACCATGATGTTCGGCGAGGAGGTCAGGGTAGCCGACGATCCCAATCGGGAAGAGCGCCTGGCGCTGGCGAGGTCAAGAAGAACGTAGAAGAAACAGGGGCGTTCGCCGGCACTCGCCGGAGGCGCCGTTGAAGGCAGACAGGCAAGGAGAAATCGGTATGACCGATGCTGGGAGAATTCGGACAGGTAGATTGGGCGCTGGACGCACGCTGGGCGCGGTCGGCGCGATTGCGAGCCTGCTGGCAGTGCAACCGGTACAAGGGCAGTGGGTGGGGCCCAGCTTCACCCACGAGCAGGCCACGAAAGGACGAACAGCATACGAAACCGGATGCGCGTCGTGCCATGGCGATACCCTGGATGGCGGAGAACTAGGCCCGCCTTTGCGAGGGCGTCTCTTTCTTCAGCAATGGGGCGGCAAATCCGTGGCGGGATTGTTCGCCGAGATCGTCGCGACCAAGCCGGGCGCGGCACCGGGGACGCTGGGTGACACGGTCTACGCTGACCTGATGGCCTACATTCTGCAGGAAAACGGCGTACGTCCCAGCGCGGGCGAATTGCCGACTGACCTGCCGGCGCTCAATTCCCTTCTGGTGCCCAGCTACGGACGGACCGCCAGCGGCGGGCTTCCGGGCGGCGTTACCCTGCCGCCGCCGCCCGACACGAGCCCAACCCCCCTGGACGAATTCACCCCGGTGACCGACGAGATGTTGGCGGATCCTCCCGCGGGAGACTGGCTGACATGGCGCCGCACGCAGGACGCCTTCGGGTACAGCCCGCTGGACGACATCAACAGGGGCAATGTCGATGATCTTCGCGTGGCGTGGAGTTGGTCGCTGCCTCCCGGATCGGCCGAGGTGGCGCCGCTGGTTCATGACGGCGTCATGTTCGTTCACGGTCACGGCGATATCGTCCAGGCCCTGGATGCAGCGACAGGCGACATGCTGTGGCAATACTCCCACTGGGCGCGCGGAGGCAGGTCTCCGAGCGTGAAGCGCAGCATTGCCCTCGGCGGCGAATTGCTGTATTTGCCCGCTTCCGACGGGCGGGTCGTGGCCCTGGATGTCAGAACCGGCGACGTCGTCTGGGATCAGCAGGTCGGCGACGACGAGCGCTACGCCATGACCTCGGGTCCCCTGGTCGCCCAAGGCAAGGTGATGATCGGCACCACCGGGCGCGCACCCGGCGGCAATTACATCGTGGGGCTGGATGCGGCCACGGGCGAGGAGATGTGGCGCTGGTGGACGATCGCCCGCCCGGGGGAGCCGGGCGGCGAGTCCTGGAACGGTTTGTTGCTGGAGGAGCGCAACGGCGGATCGATCTGGGTACCCGGTACCTACGATGCCGAACTCGGACTGGCGTATTTCGGCGTGGCGCAAACCTACGATACCGGACCCCTGCTCGAACCGCTCAGGGGTCCTGGAGTCACCAGCGATGCCTTGTTTACCAACACCACTGCGGCGCTGGATCCGGATACCGGGGAACTGGTCTGGTACTACCAGCACCTCCCCAACGACCAATGGGACCTGGACTGGATTTTCGGCCGCCAGGTGATGACGATGCCCGTGGACGGCGTGGAAAAGAAAGTGGTCGCCGCGGCAGGCAAGGTAGCCATCTACGATTTTCTCGAGGCGGATACGGGTGCCTATGTGGATTCGCTGGATCTCGGGCTGCAGGACCTGATCACTGCAATCGACCCAGAGACAGGGGCCAAGACCATCGATCCGGCGATGATGCCCGGCCCGAACCACGTCGTCACGGTCTGCCCCCATGCCGGGGGCGCCAAGAACTGGATTCCGGGTTCATATGACGCGGCATCCAGTACGATGTTTCTCCCTCTGACGGAATTCTGCATGGACCTCACGCCAGGCCCGGAAGGGACGGTCACCAGCCTGTCGTCAGGCGTGAACTGGACCGTCAGACCACGGGCGGACAGCGACGGCAACTACGGGAGACTGCAAGCGGTGAACTTCGAGACCGGGGAAGTGCTGTGGACGTATCGGCAGCGCACGCCCTGGATGAGCGGTGTGCTGGCGACTGCCGGCGGCCTCGTGTTCGGGGGAGACGTGGAGCGCTATTTCACCGCCTTCGATACCGAAAGCGGCGAGCAGTTGTGGCAGGTCCGGCTCAGCGATGTGCCCAACAGTCCGCCCATCAGCTACATGGCCAACGGCAGGCAGTACGTGGCGCTGACGGCGGGCCACGGCGGCGGCATCTCCGTAGATCGCACGCCGCTGATTCCGGAGGTCAGGCTGCCGTCAAGTTCGGGACCGGTGGTGTGGGCGTTCGAGTTGCGGTAGCAGTCGTCAAGGGTACTGATAGTTCGAACTTGCCCTGACGATCGCGGGAGCCTATTCCCTACAAGTCCAACTGGTTGCGCAGCAGGGGCCGGACATTGGCAATGTCCAGATCGCCCAGGGTCGTCTCCGTCGGAGCGCCGGCGTCGATCCACCACCGGACGATCTCGGTCTCGATGTCGGTCAGCGGCGTTTTGCCTTCGGCGGGCATGAAGTCTTCGTGGTCGCGCGCCAGCGTGATGCGGTAATAGAGTTCGCTGTCGTCGGCATTTCCCGGGGTGATCGCGGGTCCGATCTCGCCGCCGTCCAGTGTGGTCTCGTAGGTCGAAAGATCGAGCATGCCGCGCTGGCGTTCGGAATTGTGGCAACTGGAGCAACGCGCCCGCAGCATGGGCCGAACCACGTCCAGAAAAGGGTCGGCCGCTGCCAGTTCCGTGATCGGAGGGCGCCGCGGCTCCAGGCCCGCCAGCGCGCGGATCGGTCCCGGAGCGTATTCGGCGAGGAAGGTCGGGCCATGCGTGAGGTTTCCGCCGTAGTGTCCGGCGACAAACAGCAGGATGACCAGGACCGCGCCGATGCCGTACTGTGCTCTGGCGTAGAGCGGCGTCAGCCACATCCTCAGCAGCCAGGCCAGGGTGGCCAGCACGGCGACGCTGGTGCCGGCGATCATGTGTACAGTCGCTGACGTTCCGGCGAATCCGCCTTCGAAGTAGTGCATGTAGCCCAGTACCACGGTGACGATTGAGGTCACCGCAGCGCTGGCCCAAAGGAAGGAGCCGGCCGATTCCGGGCGCTGCAAGGTCCGTCTGCGCGACGCAGCCTCCAGGGCGATCACCGCAAGTATGATTCCGATAGGCAGGTGCAGGACCAGCACGTGGAAGCGACCAAAGAAAAACACCCAGTCCATAAACCCTCTTCTCGCTTTAACCGGTGGATCGTCTCGCCGTGGATTGCGTCCGAACGGAGTCGTGCTCCAAATCCAGAAATTGCGTTGTGCCGTTGACCGGCATACGCTATCAGAAAAAGCGGGCCGGCAGTGAACACGGACAGTCGAATCGGGAATCTTCGGGCATTGATTGGCGGATCGGGCGCGCTTGCGGCCGTGCTCCTGTTTTCCGCCCATGCAGTCGCGCAACGAGCCACCGTCGTCCCGCCGCCAATGCGGTTCGAATCCGCCGAGGAGCACTACAATTATCTGCTCGATCTGGCCGACGGGGGTACCCAACATACCATCAACAGCCTGCCGGACTGGTCGGGAATCTGGTTCAGCGCAGTCCGGGCGAACAGCCTGGTCCACCCGACGGAAATGGCGCTCACAGAGGAATACGCGGCCCGCTACGAGGAAGTGCAACGTCAGCTCCGCGAGGAGGGCAGCGTCGATTACGATCGGTTGACGCACTGCGAACCGTCGGGGTACCCGCGCTGGATCGTGGAGCCTTACTTCAAGGAGTTTGCCCTCACTCCCGCCCAGGCGTGGCTGATGCAGGACTTTCAGAACGAGACGAGGCGGGTCTTTACGGATGGGCGTCCCCACGACATCGGTGACGGCCATACCTGGCTTGGGGACACCATCGGCTTCTGGGAGGGCGACAGGCTCGTGACCTGGACGCTTGGAGTCTTGCCGGCGGACTACTTCCGCGGTCACCCCGAGAACAGCGCCGAGCTGCAAGGTGTTGAAGTCTGGCAACGCATCGACGGCGATGGCGGGGAGCGGGACCGGATTTCCGTCCAGGCGACCATGTACGATCCGGCTGCGCTCACCGAACCGTTCAACATGGCCGCCGACTACTACGCAGCGGGATTCGACTACCGAATCAGGTACTGGGAGTGCACGACCACCAGCAACGCGGTGCAGACCGCGGAGGGAACCACCACGCATATCCTGCCTGGTGAGGAGGATTACAAGGATCCGTTGGGTTCGGTGGCTCCGCTGGAGGATGTGAATCGCTAGCGCGTCGATCCGTTGGCGCCGCTTGCGCCGGGCGGGCCGAGGCAGGCCGAAGTCTTCGACGGCTGAGGCCCCGGCGCGCGGGCAGGAGATAGGAAACATGCGGACGAATTGGCTGGTCGGAGGGTATCTCGCAGTGGCTGTGTCGATCGGCGCGCCAGTCTGGGCACACCATTCGTTCGGCATGTTCGATCAGACGAACGGCAACGAGGTCGCCATCACCGGCGTGGTCAAGCGGTGGCAGTTCGTCAATCCGCATACCTGGCTGATCATTACCGTGGATAACGGCGATGGCAGCCTGACGGATTGGTCGTTCGAGGGCTCGGCCGTGCCCGTTCTCTTGCAGCGGGGAATAAGCGGGGATACATTCGTCGAGGGCGAAACGCTCACCGTCGTCGCCGCACCAATGAAGGATGGACGGCCCGGGGGCGGAATGAAGTTCGTTGTGCGCGAGGACGGATCCATCGTCATGCCCAATGATGACGGGATACCCAACGCGTCTGCGCTGGAACGATGGCCGTTCGAGACGCAGTGAGGGCCTTGTGGTGGACAAATTCGACGGTATCACATGATGGAGGATCAGGGATGAAAGTGTCACGATCTGACAACGCTCGTAATGGAATCTACGGGCCGATCGCAGTTGGTTCGGTCATGTTCGTCGCGGCGTGCGGTGGGGGTGGCGAGTCGTCTACGTCGTCGTCGCTGGATTTGACGGACATCGACGCCGTCGTTGATCGCGGCGAAGAACTCTACATGGGTGCCGGGGAATGCTGGGACTGCCACGGCGCCAGCGGCGAGGGCACGGACACGGCGCCGTCCATCAACCACGCGCCGAGTGCGTTCGACATCCACTACATGCTCAACACCAATCCGGAGATGGCCGATGTGAGCGAACGGCTGCAGGCCACGCGCGAGGACATCGTCGCGATCGCAGCCTATACGCGTTCGTTCGCCGATCTGGATGTCACGGCCGAAGCCATCGGCGAACTCGTGGCTTCCATGGCCAGCGCCCGGGACTACGCGGAATACGCCAGCACGGACGCGTTCGTCGTGACGGCGCGCGACCGGGCGGTGCAGGAAGTCGAGCGCTTCGACTCGGTGGTTGCCGACTGGGAGCGCAAGTCCAGGGAAGGCAGTATTCGCAGCGACTACACGATCCGCGTCGCGCGCACCTACGATCCGGGCGAGCCGAAGTTCGAGCCCGAGCCGGGCAAGGTGTACTTCTACGAGAATACCGGGGCCGGACAGCCGGGCGAGCTTGGATTTCCCAATATGGGCCGGTACGACGCCGGGTCCGTGCAGATCGTCGTCGGCGATGCCGCCACCAAGGAAATCATCGCCTACCATACGTTTCCGCCGGAGTTTCGCGCTTCCGTGCACTCCACTGCCGTCACGCCCGATGGGCGCTACGTCTACATCACCGGACCGCGGCCTTCCTACGGCGACGCACCGGACCGCCCCGTGGGGGGGCTGGACACGCCGGCCACCATCATCAAGGCGGATGCGCTGACATTGCAGCCGGTGGAACAGTTGATCGTTGGTGGCCGCATGCACCATGCGCAGATATTCCAGGATCGGCTGATGCTGGTGGATACGTTTGCACGGGACGAGGACGGGCTGGATGTCTTCCTCATGGACCCCGCCACCGATGAAGTGATCGGTGGCGTGCGCGACGAGGATCTGGGCGGGGTCTCGTACACGTCATTCACCGATAACCAATTCATCTACATCCTGATGCAGCCGGCGGGGTACGGCTCCAGTTCGATTTCCGGCTACCTGGTGGCCGGACGCTACAACCGGGGCGAATTCGCCGTATTGCGGCCGTTCTGGGTGGCCAAGGTCGACCCGGAGTCGTGGGAAGTGGTGCAGGAGTATCCATACCCGGGGTTCCGCGCCAACTGGATCGTGCTCGATTCCGCCCGGGAGAACATGTACGTGCCGGTGGGCGGTAACTCCTATCTGAACAAGATCGACCTGGTGTCGGGTGAGATCGTCTGGACGGCGCCGACCGGCACCGGCCCCTACGGCGCCAGCCTGACGGCGGACGAGTCGCAGATCTGGGTCGCCGACAAGGGCGAGACCACCGGCATGTTCGGCCGCACGATGACCGTTATCGACACCGGTCGGGGCAGGCAACTGGAGACCGTATTCTCCGGATACCAGGTCGATCACGTGCTGCTGTCGCCAAACGGCCGCGAAATGTGGGGTACGAGCAATTCGGATGGCCGGATTTATGTGTTCGATGCCGAGACGCGGGAGCAGACCCACGTGATCGACATGCCGGGATTCGGCGATGCTCACGGGCTGGTCTTCGTCTGGTACGACGACGCGGGCGAACCCCACGTGGTGCGCGACCAGGGGGGCTTCCACAGCGGTATCAATCCGGCGCTGGGGAACGTGTTGGACTACTAGGGGGATCGGAAGCGATTCCAGGGGAAATCATGAACTGCGGGACGTTGACTGGAAGGTATTCGCGGGAAATCCGGGCGGCCGGATCGACCAGAAACCGGATCGCCGCCCGCGCCGTTCTGGCTCTCGTGCTGGCTGCTCCGGGCGCGGCGCTTGCGCAAATGGACCTTGCCGGTGAATGGCGCAATACCGGCCAGCAGGATGTCCGCGACAATCCCCATATCGGCGAAATCGTCGGTTTGCCGCTCAGCGAGGAGTCCATTCACCGGGCCGAGACCTACGACCAGTCGATCCTGTCTTTCCCGGAATGGCAGTGCCGTCCGCATTCCGCCGCGTATGTAAAGCGGGACCCATCCAACCTGCGCGTCTCGCGCATCACCGATCCGGCGAACCGAAACCTCATCGGTTACGAAATGGAGTGGTACCGCAACGTCACGGTGCCGATCTACATGGACGGCCGCTCCCACCCGCCGGAAACGGCACCCCATAGCTGGCTCGGCTTTTCCACCGCCACATGGGAAGGAGAGAAGCTGCGCATCACGACGACGCACATGAAGGAGAACTGGTACCGGCGCAACGGCCCGCCGCAGAGCGATATGTCCATGCTCACCGAGTACGTCATGCGGCGCCAGTTCCGCGGCCGGGACTACCTGACCTGGGTGATCATCGCCTACGACGACCACTATCTGACGGAACCGCTGATTCGCAGCACCGAATACCAGGATGCGCTGAACCAGCAGATGACCGTCTATCCCTGCACGCCGGTGACGGAGGTGGTCTGGCCCGAAGGCTACGTGCCCCACTTCCTGCCCGGACAGAACGAGCACTTCACCGGCTTCGCCGAAGCCTACGGTCTGCCCCCGGACATCATGTACGACGGCGCGCAGACCATGTACCCCGAATACCGCCTGAAGCTGGGCGACTACGCCAAATCCACGTCGCGGACGATGGAGGCGAGTTCGGCCGAGTACGCCCGTTCCCGGAGGTGATCGTGCATCGACGGCAGTGGGTCCGGATCGGTACCGCAGCGGCGGCGATTGCCGCGACCGCCATGCACGGGCAGGCCGGCGCCCAGCAGCTTCCGCCGCGAGTCCTGAATCCCGAGGGCGCCGCGGTGTTCGTGCTGCCGGTGCGCGAAAACGTCTTCATGATCAGCGGGGCCGGCGGCAACATCACCGCTTCGGTGGGCGTGGACGGCGTGCTGATGGTGGACACCGGCCTGGCGCAGATGAGTGAGGATGTGCTCGGCGCCATCCGGCGCATCCAGGACGCGCTTCAGGTCCAGGGCCTGCTGCTCATGGAACCGGCGAAGCGGGGCGGCGCGGAAACCGAGTCCAGAATGCCCTATCACCCCAGCATGAGCATGGACCTGCCGATGAGACCCGTGCGGCACATCATCAATACCCATGCGCACGCCGAGAACGTGGGCGGCAACGAGTACTTCGCAGCGCTCGGCACGACGTACACCAGCGGCAACGTGGCCGGTACCATCGCCGATGCCGCCGAAGGCGCCCGGGTGATGGCTCACGAGAACGTGCTCAACCGGATGCTGCTCGCCGAGCGGTCGTTCGCGAGCCTCCCCACGCTGACCTATTTCACCGACGGCTTCAAGTTCAGAACCTACTTCAACGGCGAGGGCATCCGCCTGTTTCACATGCCCAATGCCCACACCGACGGCGACACCATCGTCTATTTCCGCGGTTCGGACGTCATCAGCACCGGCGGAATCTTCTCCATGGAGTCCTTTCCGGCCATCGACGTGGAGGGCGGCGGACATATCAACGGGATCATCGACGCGCTGAATTTCATCATCGATCTGTCGATTCCGGAATTCAGGACCGAGGGCGGGACGATGATCGTGCCGGGCCGCGGTCGGCTGGCGGACTCGGCCGACGTGACCTATTACCGGGACATGCTGACAATCATCCGAGACCGAATCGGGCACATGATCGACGAGGGCATGTCCCTGGGAGAGATACAGGAAGCCCGGCCGACGTTCGGTTACAACGGACGTTGGGGCGCGGAGGAGGGCGCCTGGACCACGGAAACGTTCATCCAGGCCGTATTTCGCAATCTCACCGAAGATTGACCAGAGAACCATTCGGGAGCCATCGACATGAACGCAGGACGACAAGGGCCGTGGCCGCGGACAGGCTCGGGTCCGTGATCGTGACCGGGGCAACTGGCAGGCTGACGACCGGGTTCGCGGCATTGCTCGCGGTCTGCGCCAATGCCCAGGGACCCGCAAATTCTGCCATGGAGGTCGCGCCCATCGATCTGACGGGCTACTGGGCGGCGTTGATCACCGACGACTGGCAGTACCGCATGATTGTGCCTGCAAAGGGAGACTATTCCTGGGTTCCGTTGAACGCCGAAGGCCGCCGCGTGGCGGATACCTGGGACCCGGAGCAGGATGAGGCCGCGGGAGAGGCGTGCAAGGGGTACGCCGCCCCGGCGATCATGCGGCTGCCGACGCGGCTGCATATCACCTGGGAGGATGCCAACACCCTGCGGGTGGAGACCGACACCGGCAGCCAGATCCGGCTGTTCCGGTTCGACCAGCCGGAACCGCAGGGCGAGAGAACCTGGCAGGGGCATTCCGTGGGGCGCTGGCTGTATCCCGGCGCCGGGCAGCAGTCAGGCGCGTTCCGAAACGATGCCATCGTGGAGGAGTCCGGCGGCGGCAGTCTCCAGGTGGATACCGGTTACCTGCGCCCCGGCTATCTGCGTAGAAACGGTGTACCCTACAGCGAAGAGGCCTTCATGACAGAGTTCTTCAGCGTGCTCACTGGAGCCGAAGGGGAGCAGTATCTCGCCATCCAGACGTTCGTGGACGATCCGGTCTATCTCACGCAGCACTTCATGCGCACCTTGCAGTTCAAGCGTGAACCGGACGGTTCGATGTGGCATCCGACCCGCTGTTCCGCGGACGGATGGGCGGCGGACTAGCAAAGGATCGGCTCCATGTCGGTAATCCCACGCTCGATGACGCCACGACCGGCTCCGGGACTCATCGCGATCGTCCTTGCCTGCTGCGCGGCCAACGCCGTGGCACAGGACCGCCCCAGGTTCGAGGGTACGTGGAGCACGACCGCAACGCTGCGGGACGATCCGGGTTGGCTGACCGAGGATTATTTCTGCTTCTTCGGCTGCACCGCCGTGGAGTACGAACACTTCGGCAACCTGCTCGACGACCCGGCGAACGACGACCGCCCGTTGTCCGAATTGTCCGAAGAGGCCGGGGAGCAGGGCCGTCTGGCGTTCAGAAGCCTGCTGACGCCGGAGGCGGAACGGCTGATCCAACCGCGCACCCTTGCCGACCAGCTTGAGGATATCTGTACGCCCTACGGATACTTCGGAATCTCGATCTCGGTGATGCCTCTGCGGATCGCGGAGGAGGAAGATCGCCTCATATTCGACTACGAGACGCATAATTCCCGGCGGATCGTCTATCTGCGCGGCAGCGCTCCGACGCCTCCCGACGTACCCGGCCATTTCGGCCATTCGGTGGCTTACTATGACGGAGATACGCTGGTCATAGAGACGATCGGCGTTGCTGCTGCTCCGTTCTACGTCTCGGAGGGTTTCGGGCTCAAGCACAGCGACCGGCTGACCGGCGTCGAGCGTTATTCGCTCAGCGACGGCGGCCGACAACTCGACATGATCTTCTCCGTGGAGGACCCGGATGTCCTGACCGAGCCCTGGGTGTGGGTCAAGAAATGGCGCAACGCGCCCGATCTGGAATTATTGCCCCATGAGTACGACTGTTCATTCATTCCCGGCCAACGCTGACCGCCGGCCGGTCGTGGCACAGTGTGTCTGCGAGCGGCGTTCGCGGCGGGCCGCCGTGGGCGTGACGATCGGTACCGGGCTATTGTTCATGATCGGTGCGGGCACGGCTGTTTCCCATCATTCGCCGGGCACGGTTTACCGGATTGAGCAAATCACCGAGCTTCAAGGTACCGTCACCGAATATCGTTACAACAATCCCCATGTGCGTATCCACATCGACGTGGTCAATGACAACGGCGAAATCGAAAACTGGATCGCGGAAGGGGGTACGCCCAACATCCTGCGGCGCAACGGCTGGTCGAGCGAAACCTTCCGGCGCGGCGATCCGATTCACATCGTGGGCAATCCGCCCAGGGATGCGGGCAGCCTGTTCATTCACATGCTCGATGTCACCCTTCCCGACGGCAGTACGCTGTACGCGGAGGACGTCCAGCTGGGCATTGCCGCAGACAGGCGGCGTTCCCGGAGCCGTTAGGTTCCTTTCCTTGATGGAGCACATGAGATGGCGGTATTACCTCCCAACGTAAGCCAGGCAACCTTTGACGAGGCGTTGCGCCGATTCGGCGAGGTCGTCGGTGAGGAATGGGTCTTTTCCAGCGACGAGGATGTCGATCTTTATCGCGACGCGTACTCGCCGAGCTGGGGCGAGCCGGGCGAGCGGATCCCGTCCGGGGCCGTTGCGCCCATCGACGTCGAGCAGGTCCAGCAGATTGTCCGCATCGCCAATGAATTCCGGGTTCCGCTGTATCCGATTTCCACCGGCAAGAATCTGACCTACGGCGGTTCGGCGCCGAACATGTCGGGCACGCTGGTGCTGGATCTGAAGCGCATGAACCGCGTGCTGGAGGTGGATGAGCGGCGTGCCTTTGCGCTGGTGGAGCCGGGTGTTTCCTATTTCGATCTCTACAACTACATCCAGGAGCGGGGATTGAAAGTCTGGATCGACTGCCCCGACCCGGGCTGGGGCAGCGTCGTGGGCAACTCGCTGGACCGCGGCCTCGGCTATACGACCTGGCCCTTCAGGGATCATTTCGGAGCGCATTGCGGAATGGAGGTCGTACTGCCCAACGGCGAACTGATGCGCACCGGCATGGGCGCCGTACCGGGGTCCAGAAGCTGGCAGGACAATCGCTACGGGTACGGCCCGTGGGTGGATGGCCTGTTCAGCCAGGGCAACTTCGGCGTGGTGACCAAGATGGGATTCTGGCTGTTGCCGGAACCCGACGCCTATCTCAGCGGCATCGTTTCGGTGCCGAAGCGCCGGGACCTGATCCCGCTCGTTGACGTGGTCAACTACCTGGAGAATTCATCGTATATCGGTCAGCCGCGCTACCGGAGCCCGCTGGGGGCGGTGCGAAACGAACCGCCGCTGGCGGACCTGCTGGCCGGCAATCCCTTCCCGGACGATGACACGCTCGATCGGGTCGCCGAGGAGATGGGCGTACCGTCATGGGCCTGCCAGCTGCAGTTCTACGGCGGCACGGAAGTCGTCCGGGCGATGTGGCGGCAGGCCAGGCAGAAGCTCGCCGAAGCGATACCGGGCGCCACGTTCGAGGAAGAGAATTACTACGAAATGCCCATGACCGAGGAGGAAATCGCGAACGAGCGCAAGGTGGCGTTCGGTGTCCCCAATCTGGCCATCTTCTCCATAGGCGCCCGCAGCGAGCAGAACCCGATTCCCGTGGATGGGCACCTGGACTTTACCTGCGTCATTCCCAAGACGGGCGAGGACTTTCTCGACGCCTGCCGGATCTTCTTCGATGCAACGCAGGGGACCGGGATGGTGAGTACCGGCGGACAGTATCCGTTTGACCCGTTTCTCACCCCATCCACCTGGCACGCGCGGAATTTCATCATCATCGTCGGCTTGCCCACGTATCGAACCAATACGGAGGCCAATCAGCAGACCCGGGCGTGGATGTCCCAGCTCATCGAAATTGCATCCGCCAATGGCTGGAGCGAGTATCGCGCCTCGCCCACGTTTCAGGATCAGGTCATGGGGGCTTATTCGTTCAACGATCACGCCCTGCGCAAATTTCTGGAAACGCTCAAGGACGCCGCGGACCCCAACGGCATCGTCTCGCCGGGTCGCGGCGGGGTATGGCCCAGCCCCTATCGTTCAAACCGGATGACTCCGGTGTGATCGCAGCATAGACTAGTGCTCATGACGACCAACGTTTTCCGGCGGGCAACCACCCTTGCCCCGGCGCTTGCAATCGGCCTGTTGTGGTCGTTTGCGCCGGATCACGCCGACGCGCAACTGCGGCGCATCGCCATCGGCTCGAACCCGGCCGGAACCAACTACTACGTGGTCGCCAGCGGCATTGCCAAGCTGCTGCAGGACGAGACCGGGATTCCGTCGACGGTGCGTCCGTTTTCGGGCTCTTCGGTCTACATGCCCATGTTGCAGCGTGGTGAGATTGCCCTGGGTATCAACACCCAGATCGACAGTCAGTCCGCCTTCATGGCGCTGGATCCGTACCCGGTGTCCATGTCGAACCTGCGGCTGATTGCGGCGATGATGCCGTTGCGCGACAACCTGATGGTGAGGGCCGAATCGGGGATGACCACCGTCGACGAGCTGCGCGGCAAGCGGGTTGTTGTGGCCATTCGCTCCAACGTTGCGCTGGAACGGTGGCACTGGACCATTCTTGCCACGGCAGGCCTCGGCCCTGACGACATCGACATGGTCAGCGTCGCCAGCCTGCCGGACGGGGTCCGGCTGCTGACCGAGGGACGGGTGGATGCGGCGCCGATCGGGATTGCCACGGCGCTTGCGCGGCAAGCCGAGGCGACGATCCCGGGTGGTATCCGCTTCCTGGGCATCGGCAGCGACGAGAGCGCGCTGACCGAAACTGTGCCCGGAGCCCACGTGGATTTGTTTACCCCCGAAATGGCGGCCGTAGGCGTTCCGGAGCCTACCCGGCTCGTGCGTTTTGCGACCTATCTCAATACCGGCGCCCACCTCGGCGACGATGATGCGTACCTGATCGTCAAGACCATTCACCAGCAGTGGGAGCTGTTGCGGCGCGACTATGCCCTGCTGAGTCCGGTTCCCGCCGATGACATTGCACCCGCCGACAGTCCGCATCCGTACCATCCGGGCGCGGCGCGGTATTTCCGCGAGGCGGGGCTATGGACCGACGCACACGAGCAGAATCAGGCACGCACACTGGCAATTGCCGCGCAATAGACCGGATACGGTCATCGGAAGATTAGCTTGGGCGGGTTTCTGACGCGGCTGGAACACGTCTACCTCGGGGCGGTCATCATCATCGGGATCGCCTGGATCATCGACGTCCCGCAGTACTTCGGCATCTCGGTCATCTCCGCGGAGTGGATGGGGCCGCTGATGGCGCTGGGGATTGCGGCTGCCTACCTGCGCCATCCCTACGGCAAGCAGGCGGGGTTGCTCGAATTGTTGCTGGGTCTGGCGGCCATCGGCAGCTGGTGCTGGATGTCGCTGAACTACTCCGACTGGATCATCGACATCTTCGGATACACCCCGCAGAAGTACATTCCCGGAACCGTCGCGATACTCCTGCTCATGGAGGCGTTGCGCAGGGCGGCCGGATTGCCCATCACCATTCTCGTCTGGTGCCTTATCGCGTACGGTTTCCTCGGTTATCTGCTGCCGCCGCCGTTTCAGGCCGAACAACTGCAGATGTCGCGGCTGATCATGTACCTGTACGCGGATACCAACGGTGTGCCCGGCCAGGTCCTGACCGTCGTGGCCCGGCTGGTGCTGGCGTTCATCGTCCTGGGCAAGCTGATGGAGGTCAGTGGCGCGACGAAGTTCTTTACCAACCTGGCCATGGCCGGCATGGGCCACCAACGCGGCGGCCCGGCCAAGGTGGCGGTCGTTGCCTCCAGCGTATTCGGGTCCATCAACGGCACGGCGGTCGGCAACATCATGTCCACCGGCATCGTGACCATTCCGTTGATGAAGCGTTCCGGCTTCAAATCCCACTACGCGGCCGCCATAGAGGCCGTTGCTTCCAACGGCGGGCAGTTTGCGCCGCCTGTCATGGGTGCGACCGCGTTCCTGATTGCCGACTTCCTGCAGGTCAGTTATGCAAGCGTCGTGATCGCTGCCGCTGTTCCGGCGTTGCTCTACTACGTTTGCCTGTTTGCGCAGGTGGATGCCATTGCCCTGCGTTACGGCTTGCACGGCCTTCCGAAAGAGCAGCTTCCCAGCGCCGGCAGGGAACTGCGCGATGGCTGGATCTTTCTCGCGCCGCTCGCGCTGCTGCTGTACCTGTTGTTCTGGCGAGGCTTCAACCCGGGTGTGGCCGCACTGTGGTCTGTTGTGGCCTTGCTGGGCCTGACCGTGTTTCGCAAGCGGCGGCTGCCTTCGAAGGCGGAGTGGTTCGACCTCATCGTCGGCGGCGGCGCCAACATGCTGCCCCTGCTCATGATCGCCGGCGGCGCCGGCATCGTGATCGGCGTCATGAACATCACCGGTCTGGGGTTCTCGCTGTCGCTGGTTCTGACCGGAATCGGGCAGAGTGCCGGGCTGCTCGCAATGTTGATGATTACCGGGGCAATTTCCATCATCCTGGGCATGGGCATGCCCACGGCGGCAATTTACGTGGTCCTCTCGGTCATCCTGGCGCCCGCCATCGTGGAAATGGGCGTGGCGCCGATTGCGGCGCACCTGTTCATCTTCTACTTCGGTTTGCTGTCTTTCCTGACGCCGCCGGTGGCCATCGCCAGCGCCGTCGCATCCGGGCTTGCGGGGAGCGAGGTGTGGCGCACGTCCTGGATCGGCGTTCAACTGGGCGCCGTCGCCTATTTGCTACCGTTTCTGTGGAGCTACAACGATGCCCTGTTGCTGCAAGGCTCGGGGCTGGCCAACATCTACGCGGTCGGCACGGCGCTGGTGGCTGCGCTGCTGACTGCCAAGGCATTGCAGACCGCCGTGCTCGGCACGGGGATCGGTATCGTCAGCGGACTGCTGATTTTCTCCGGCGCGCTGGTCGTGGGCAGCAGTTCGGTCTGGTTGGGAACGGAGGCGCCTGGGGTTCCCGCCTTCGCCATTGCCGGAATCGCGGTCCTGGTCGCGCTTCGATTCGTCCAACGCCGCGGCTGATCCTGCGATGGCATTTGAAACAGCAGTGCTATGATCTTGCACTTCGCGCGCGGGGATATACGTTGCGCTGTACGCAGGCCATATTTCGGCCAGCGTCTTGCGCTTGGCGTGCAGGGATAGACGATGGGACTACTGCGATCGATCATGAGTCGTCGCCGGTTCATGGAAGACGCTGCGAGGGTTGGCTCTGCACTTGCGATACCGATGTTAGCCTCGAACAAAACGCGCGCGGATTTGCCGGGCGATTTGACCTCGCTGTCCGCCGCGCAGCTTTCCTCCGCTATCCGGTCGGGGCAGGTCAGCTGCGTCGAGACCATGCAGGCATATCTCGAGCGCATAGAGACGTTCAACCCGGTTCATAACGCCATTGTCAGCATGCGCGATGGCGAAACCTGTCTGGCGGATGCGCGCCGCGCGGACGAGGAACTCGCGCGCGGCGAGTACCGGGGATGGCTGCACGGCATGCCGCACGCAGTCAAGGACCTGGCCGATGCCGCAGGTCTTCCCACGAGCCTTGGTTCGCCGATCTTTGCGGGCACAATGCCCGAGGCGGACGATTTGCACATCGCCCGCATCCGAAACGCGGGTGCGATCTTCATCGGCAAGACCAACGTGCCGGAGTTCGGCATGGGATCGCAGAGCTACAACAGCGTGTTCGGTGTGACCCGCAATGCGTACGATCCGGCGCTTGCGGCCGGTGGCAGCAGCGGCGGTGCGGCAGTCGGCATGGCGACTCATATGCTGCCCATCGCCGATGGCAGCGACATGATGGGTTCGCTCAGGAACCCGGCGGCATTCAACAACGTGATCGGCTTCAGGCCGAGCCAGGGACGCGTGCCGCGAACGCCCGACGACCTGTTCTACAACCAGCTCTCGACCAACGGGCCCATGGGCAGAAGCGTCGAGGACACGATCCGCCTCCTCGATACGATGGCGGGCTTCGATCCGCGGGCGCCGATGATGATGCGCGACGAACTGCCCGGATTCGACGCCTACCGTGTCCGGGAGCTTGAGGGCCTGCGCATTGGCTGGATGGGCGATTACGAAGGTTATCTGGCGACCGAGCCGGGTGTGCTCGAACTATGCGGGCAGTCGCTTTCAGTCCTGGAGTCCCACGGCGCGCGCGTGGACCGTGTGTATCCGGATTTCGAGATGGACCGGCTGTGGCAATGCTGGCTCACGCTCCGGCACTGGTCGCACGCCGGACGCCAGCCGATGCTGGAAGATCCGTCCCTGCGGCAACAGCTGAAGCCCGAGATGATTTTCGAGATAGAGGGTAGCCTCGATCTCACGGCCGCCGATATCACTGCGGCATCCGAGACTCGAGCGGCCTGGTACCTTGCTGTGCACGCACTTCTGGAGAGATTTGACGTTCTCGCGCTGCCCAGCGCCCAGGTCTTCCCGTTCCCGGCCGAAGTGCACTGGCCGCGCGAGATCAATGGCCGTGCCATGGATACCTACCATCGCTGGATGGAAGTTGTCATCAGCGGGACCCTGGCCGGAGTCCCCGTGCTCAATCTGCCCGTCGGTTTCGATGCGGCCGGACGACCGATGGGCATGCAGTTGATCGGCCCCATGGGCGCCGACCAGTCCGTACTCGAGGTTGGATTAGCCTACGAACTCGTGACCGACCATCTCGAACGACGCCCGGGCCCGGTCGACAGCCTCGCGTAACGTCTTTCTGCTCCGAATCCTCAGGATCTTCCGGAACCGGACACTAATCGGTCACGGCCTCGATCACTTCCCGCGCAAGGTCCCATCTGTCGAATCCCTGGGCGCCGTAATCGAGGCCGCGCCTGACAATGACCAGGTCGTGGGACGGCACGATGATTACATATTGACCGCGGTTGCCCGCCGTCGAATAGGCATCCTTCGGCACGTCGGTCCGGTCGTCCGGCACGAGCCACCATTGACCGCCATAGAAATTGCCGTGCTCAGCCAGTGACGGTGCGGGCGTGCGCACGAATTCGATCCAATCCTCGGAGATCACCCGTTCTCCATTCCAGACCCCGCCCCGCAGATAGAGCAGTCCGAATCTCGCCAGGTCGCGCGCGTTGGTGTAAACCTGACTGCTCAGTATGAAATCCCCGAATCGGTCGGTGCTGACCAAGGTGTTGCGCATGCCGGTCCGGTCCAGCAATGCGCTGCGCGGAAACTCGTGGTACACAGTCTCGCCAAGCTCGACCTTCATCCTGTAGACCGCAAGCAGCGTGTCGTAGTTTTCATAGTCCCAATGCGTGCCCGGTTCCCTGATCAGGCCCCGGCTGCGGCTGTGAATGGCCGAACTTTCTCCTGCCCAGTAAGACAAACCCGAGCCGGTGGCGTACTCAAGATTCGCGTTGTCGATCGTGTACAGGCCGCTTGACATATTGAGAACGTGCCTGAGGGTTATTGCCGATCGCGGGTCACGGTCGTGGGCATCGGCTTGCGGAAACCAGGAAAGACCGAGCGGTGCGTCGAGCGACAACCTTTCCCGGTCCACCAGGATTCCGATCAGCGTTGCCGCGATGCTTTTGGCCGTAGACCAGGTGCGTGTGCGCGTCGCCATCGTGACGCCTGGAGCATATCGCTCGTGAACGATTCGTCCGCCATGCACGACCAGCAGGCTCAGCGTGACCTGTTCCGGCGACTCGCGGTCGAAAGCCCAGTCCGACGCCGCGCGCAAGGCGGCCTGGTCGATTGCCGCCGGCAACGGCGCATCCTCGAGCATGTCGCCGTCCGGCCATGGGATTGTGGCCGGATCGCCAGGCGGAGGCGGCATGGTCAGTGCCGGCAGGCTGTCGATATCGTCAAAGGTGTGGTCCGGCGCGAGCACGATGCAGCCAATACCTTCGCGAAATGCGGCGCGCATGACCGGCACCCCACCCGGCGCACCGACTGCGACGGCACGGCGAGCGGTATCGACGACGTAATCGCCGCCGGCAGCCGTTCCAATCGGTTCGGGCAAGTAGGCAAGTTCCTGTTCAAATACTTGCGCGAGCGAGCGATTCGATACGAAAAGCCCATTGCACATGAACACGGCCTGTTGTCCGCGCCGAATCATTTCGCGGTTGAACTGCCAATAGTCGAACGATGATTCCTGTTGCGCCGTCGCTGGAGCCGTGAGCACCAGCAAGCCAAAGGCCGCGGTGATGGCAACCAGGCCCTTGCTGCGATGCGCTGCGCGGGAACAAATCGCGTTCGCAGCGATTCCGATAGTTTCAAGGGACCGCATCATCTCTGTTCGCATTGTTGATTTCCGGGTTCCAGCCACTTACCAGCTCAGCCAGAGTTCTTTCGGGCCGCGAAACGTGAAATTCGGGAAGTAATCGAGCACCTGATCTTCCACGAGGCGAAGCGACGGCACGCGCCGGACCAGTGTTTCCATCGTGATCCGCGCCTCCATCTGCGCGAGTCGATTGCCGAGACAGAAGTGGATACCGCGCCCGAACGAGATATGGGTCCGGGCGTTCTTTCTGCGGATATCGAAGGTCCCTGAATCGTCGTAGAGACTCTCGTCGTGATTGGCCGAACCCAGGGACAGAAAAACCTGTGTACCCGCCGGGACCCGGTAGCCGGCAATCTCGGTATCGCGGGCCACCACCCGTCGCCAACTGGTCTGCGGAGAATTGAACCGCAGCACCTCTTCCAGCGCGTTGGGTATCAATCCCGGGTCGGCGCACAGCGCCTCCCAGTTCTCCCGCTTCGAGAGCAGGCAGACCAGCGAGTTGCCGAGAAAGTTGCTGACGATCTCATGGCCTGCAAAGGACAGGCCGTAGACCACCGACTCCACTTCCTTGTAGGTGAGGTCGTCGGGATTGGCATCGTGCCCGGCCAGCAGTTCAGAAGTGAAGTCGTCGGCCGGTTCCCGGTGCCGGTGCCTCACGAACGACACGCAGTACCGCCAGTAGGCGAGCATCTTCTTCGCGATATCGACCTGTTCCTCTTCGGTTGCCTTGCCCCAGGTGAAGGCGAGCCGGTTGGTGGTCCATTCCTGAAGCCGGGGATCGTCCTCCCGGGGGAAGCCGAGCAGGCGGAAGATTGTTTCTCCGGGAAGAGGGTGCCCGATCGTGGACACGAATTCGCAGGGCGCGCCGGCTTCGAGCATGCCGTCGACGAGGGCCTCGCAGCGCTCTCGAACGTAGGGCGTCAGCGCCCGGATGCGCCGGCCGGAGAACCCTGCCTGGGTGTACTTCCTGATCCGCGTGTGATCCGGACGGGCGCGGTTGGACATGACCGCGATGGGGTCGTAGTCGGCTGCGGAGAGCACTTTGGCGGCTGCATCGCAGATCGGCAGCACGGGGTCCTGGACGTTTTCCGAAGAGAACACATCCGGGTTGGTGAAGACGGCCGCGACGTCCTTCATCCGGGTGACGACCAGGTATCCCAGTTCCTCGGAATAAAAGACCGGAGAGTCCTCGCGCCGCCTCGCCAGTTCGGAGTACGGGTCGGCGACGTACTTTACTGCGAAGGGCGAGAACGCGTGATCCACGGGGCACCCGTCGGGCCTGGGAGCGCGCTTGGTGCGGAGTTTGTGATATGCCTCTGGCATGGCGTGTGCAGTAATCGCGATACGTCTGGAATTCTGGTGCTCTATCCAACTGATAATAGCGGATCAGCACTAGCTCGGTTCGGAACTATCCGGCTCGGCCAGCCGGGGGGATTTGAGCGCGGCGATGGCGATGGCCGCCACCAGGAAGGGGGTGGCGTAGATGAGGAAATTCAATCCCCTGGAAAATCCCAGGCCGATCAACAGCCCGGCGACCACGGGACTCAGGATGGCGCCGATACGCCCGATGCCGATGCCCCAGCCCAGGCCGCTGGATCGCGACCGGGTGTCGTAGAGCCGCACCGCGGCGATATAGAGCGCGACGAAACTGCCGTTGACAAACAATCCGGCGAAAAATGCCAGCACCGACAAAAGGGTCACGTTCAGGGGCATGAATCCGAACAGGGCCATAAGCGCGAAGCTGCTCAACAGGAAGCCCATGAGCATGGGCCGTACACCCCGGGCATGGGACCGCAGCCCCATCCAGAATACGCCGATGGCGCCGCCGATGTTGAAGATCACCGTTACGTAGATGGCGCGGTCCAGCGGCAATCCGGCGCTGACGATGACCTGCGGCAGCCACGTGTTGACGAAATACAGGCCGAAGATTACGCAGAAGAAGCAGACCCAAAGCAACACGGACCACGCTACCCGGTTGTCTTCGAACAGGCCCCGTATGCCGGTGCTTCCCGGGCGTCGCGTCAGCGATGCGGCCGTTTCTGCGTCTACCGGACGCTGACCCATGCGTGCCAATGTGGCATTCAGCTTCGCCAGGCCCCGTCCTTCAGGCTGCCTCAGCAGGAACTCGGGGGATTCCGGCACCAGTGCCAGGGCGAGCAGCGCGACCAGCGCCGTCACCGCACCACCTGCGACGAATACCGATGTCCAGCCGTATTGAGCCATCAGGGCGAGGGCCACCATACCGCCCAGGATGCCTCCGGCCGGGGCCGCGACATGCAGGATGCCCACGCACAGATTGCGGTGCCGGTCGGGCGCAAACTCCGCAACCGTCGTTGTGACGGTGGGAAGAATGGTGCCGATGGCCATACCCGCGAGAACCCGGTAGACCAGCAGGTGAGTTACCGTGGTTGCTGTTGCGGTGAGGAACATGGCGCCGGTCAGGACCGCCAGCGCCGCGCACATCACCGTTCGGCGCCCGAAGTGATCGCTCAGCGGGGCGACCAGGGCGGAACCCAGCGCCATGCCGACAAATACGGCGCTGAGGACGATGCCCAGCGACTCGGGCTCGAGCCCCCAGGCCTGGGACAGCACGGGCGCCGCGTAGGCCATGGCAAACAGGTCGAACGCCTCGAAGATGTTGATGGCGACGCATATGGCAATGACGCCGACCTGGTAGCGGGATACGGTGTCAAGCAGTTCTTTCCGCTGGGTGTTCACTTCAGACAAATCGAACCTCCGCCTGACCGACTCCTTCCACTTCAACCAACAGGGAATCGCCGGCATCGATGGGCTGCAGCGGTACCAGGGAACCCGACAGTACAATCTCACCGGCCTTGAGCGCGGTGCCGTGTTCCGAGAGCGCATTCGCCAGCCACGCCACGGCGTTCGCGGGAGAGCCGAGCGCGGCTGCACCCACGCCGGTGGCGACTTCAACGCCGTTCGTCCTGATCGCCATCCTGCAGGCGGCCAGATCGACCGTGTCGGGCGCCACCCATTGGTCGCCCAGCACGATCAGCGCAGAGGAGGCATTGTCTGCCACCGTGTCCTGGATCCTGATGCGCCAGTCCATGATCCTGGAGTCGATAATCTCGAAACAGGCCGCCAGTCCCCCGGTGGAAGCGAGAACCTCGTCGGCGGTCACGCCGGGGCCCGCAAGATCGCGGCTCAGCCTGAACGCGATTTCGCCCTCGGCCCGGGGACGAATCAGGCTGCGTGCGATTTCCACGGTGTCCCCGCTCTGGCGGACCATGACGTCGGTGATGAATCCGAAGTCCGGTTCATCGACCTTGAGCGCATCCTGGACGGCCTTGCTGGTCAGTCCGATCTTCTTGCCCACCAGGGTCTCGCCCCCGGCGAGCCGCCGGTTCAGTACAGCCAGCGAAATCCGGTAGGCGTCCTCGATGGTCAGATCGGGAACCCGGTCGGTCAGTGGCTCGATGGGTTTCTGCTCCAGTCGTGCCTGCCACAGCTCCAGGCTGAATTGCTCGATCATGCTCAACGCCATTCTCCTGTTATTCTGCGGCGCCAGGCTCAATACGTCGCCCGTCCGCCGGACAGATCGAACGCTGCGCCCGTGCTGAACGAACACTCCTCCGAGGCGAGCCAGGCCACCAGCGCGGCGATCTCCTCCGGTTCGCCGAAACGCTGCAGCGGAATCTTCGACAGCATGTAGGCTACATGCTCGTCGCTCATCTGCTCAAAAAGCGGGGTGCGCACGGCCGCCGGGGTCACGCAATTGACCAGCACACCCGTTCCCGCCAACTCCTTGCCCAACGCCTTGGTCATGTTGATGAGCCCGGCCTTGGATGCACTGTAGGCCGAGGCATTCGGGTTGCCGTCCTTGCCTGCAACTGAAGCGATGTTGACGATCCGCCCGTAGCCCCTGGCGATCATGGTCGGGACCACGGCCCGCGAAACGAGAAAGCTGCCCACCAGATTGACGTCGATGACGCGCCGCCAATCGTGCGGAGGATATTCCCACAGCGGGTGGTTCGGCCCGGAGATGCCCGCGTTATTGATGAGAACATCAACACGGGTAAACGCCTTGAGGGTGGTCTCCATCGCCGTAGCCACGGAATCGGCGTCGGCAATGTCGGCGTGAATTCCGGTGATTTCACCGGCAGATGCTACGTCTCGGCGCAAGCACGCGACTGCGTCATCGAGCCCGGCCCCGTGAAGATCCCACGCCGCTATGCTGGCGCCGGATTGGCGCAGGCGGGATGCGATTGCATGACCCAGTCCGCGGGCGGCTCCTGTGACGATGGCGGTTCGATTATGGAGATCGATTGAATTCACGCCGCTGTGACGATAGATCAATAGTCCAGGAAAATCCCCTCCGCCGGGTCGAGTCCGCCGTGGAAACCGCCCTGGTCGCGAACGACCCGGGCATCGCCGTTCTCGTCGTAGTGCACCCAGACCAGGCCATGGGCATCGCCGTAGCCGGGCATCTCGATGGTGGCCATCTGCTCGCGCGTGGCCGTGTCGAAGACGTACAGGACTCCCTCGGCATTGCTGGTTCCCCAGACTTCCCGGCCATTTGGAGCGAGCAGCACATGGTCGATCATGTAGCCGGCGAAGACAGTCTCCACGCCCCGGCCGCTGGCGGTATCGAGCACCGTGACCGTCCGCCCCATGAACCCCGTCGTCTCGCCCTTGTCCGCGACCCAGATTTCCGATTCGTCGGCGTTGAGCGTGGCGCCGTAGGGGCCGATGCCCGCCGCCGCATGCCAGGCGATCGCGCCGGTCTCGATGTCGATCTTGGTGACGCTGGATGAGCCGCCGGCGGGCACGTACATGTATTCCGAAGCCGAATCGATGACGATCCAGTCGCCCCGGTAGCCGGGGTAGGGGTACTCTTGCTCCACCTCCCACGTGTCGGGGTTGATACGCGCCACCCAGAACGGCCGCATGGTGGTCAGGCGCCCGACGTTCATGCTCGATGCACCGACGAATGCGTCCATGCCGCGAGGGCCGTAGCCGGCCGGCTGCATCAGGATGTAGATGTATTCGCCGTCCGTGTACGAGGTATAGGAACTGCCGCCGAGGTCCTCATCGCGGACGCCGCCGACGATCTCATCCGTCTCGGTGTCGTAGAGGAAGACGTCCAGACCATCGTCGGCTCGCGCAAAAGTATCGATCAGCAGGAGGTTATCCCGGAAAATCTGGCCGTGATGCAGCCGCCCGCCCATGGTGACGATCTTCACGGGCTCGAGCGTCAGGGCATCCACCTTCACCATGGCAGTGGTGGAGAGCAGTGTGGGCTGGGTTTCCGCGGAGAGAGCGCCGATGATGTAAACGTATCTGCCGTCCGGTGAGACGACGGTCGTGTGAACGCTGGTGCGTAGTTCCGGCGCCAGTTCGCCGTAGGCGATGACTTCCTTGGTTTCCGCGTCGCCCACCACCACGCGGTTGGACTGGGCGGTGGTGATGTTGCGTCCGACGGAAAATCTATTCGTTATGACGCCGGTGTTCTCGTAGAAATAGGTCTTGCCGGGCTCTGGCTCGAATTTCGGTTCACCGGGCTCGAGTTCCGCGATCACCTCGTTCTGGTAAGTGCTCATGATGTTGCCGGTCCGGGACTTTCGCTCCCACCCGTCGAGCACGGTCTGGAAGGATTCGATCCCCGATACAATCCGGTCACGCTCGGACTGCGGAAATTGCTCCAGGGCTTCGAGGTCGGGCGGAAAAATCGGAATCTGGCCGGCGGCCATCCCAGGTGCCATCCCGACCGGACCACCCGGCCCCATCCCCGGTCCCATACCTTGATTCTGGGCGTTCGCCGCCTGCAGGCACAGGCACAGGCCGACATAGGACAACAGTCGTAACAGTTTCATCAAGCTGCTCCTTGCATGATCCGGCTCATGCGATTCCGTCCGAACCAGAATACTTCAACTTATCGATCCGATACGATTCCGTCTAATCAAAGTTGGTGATACCCGGTCATTTGTTCAGCCAATACCGGGTTTGGGTTGTGTGTAATCCGTGCTAACTTTGAAAGTCGACAAGAAGTTGTGGGAGAGACGAATGTACCTGTCGAGGTCCTTTCGCAAAGTCGTTGCCATTCTCATGGTCGCTATACCGGTAACGGTCAATGCGCACCATACCTGGGTCGTCGAGTACGACAGGGACGATGTCGTCATCCTTGAAGGAACGGTTGCCGAGGTCAACCTGACCAGTCCGCACAGCCGCATATTCCTGGAAATCGAAGGGGCGGAAGGATCGCAAGTCTGGGCGGGCGAAACCTGGCCGCTGGGGGCGCTGTACCGGCGCGGACTGACAAACGGCAGCCTGGCGGTGGGCGACGTGGTCCGGGTGACGGGCGAGCGCGCCAGGGAGGGGCGCCTGGGATTGCACCTCAGAAGCATCTACCGTCCCGCCGATGACTGGAGGGTCTGGATCGGACTTCGCCAGGACACCGGCGAAAATTCGTCAGCCGGTATCGGCGACGGGGTGAATCAGATTCAGCTTGAAGACGAGTCGGTCTAGTGTTCCGGCCAACAGCATTCTGTCGTTTCAGCCTGTTCCATGGGCCGGTCCGGATGTCCGGCAGGTGGTTCAGCCTCGCGCTTGGCCTGCTGGTGCTTCTACCTGCGTGGGGCCATGAACCGCGACCTGCCCGCGACGGGATGACGGGTGTCTGGATCCGGGCCGTTTCCGGTGTCGATCGCCCCGATATCTCGAACATCACGGCTGCGGGTCGGGCAGTCATGGATGAGTACGATCATGCCAGCGACGACATTCTGCGCTGCCTGATCGACTGGGGTCGCTTGAATACAGTCTCCGGCTTTCCCATGGAGATGATCGTCTCGGAAAACCAGGTCACCATCCTGTACGAGTACAACCATACCGTGCGCCGGGTCTTTCTCGATCAGACCGAGTTTCCGGCCGACTACCCGCCAAGCCTGGTCGGGTACTCCATCGGTCATTGGGAGGACGATACGCTGGTGGTGGAAACGCGCAATCTGCTGCCCGGCTGGATCAACATGGAGGGCGTTGCGCCCTATACGGACGCGGCGGTGGCGACGGAGCGGTTCACGCTGGACCCGGAACGGCAAGTGCTGACGGTCGAGCGCACGCTGGTCGACCCGAACTACTACTCAAGCCCGGTCACATGGACAACCGTGTACACGCCGGCGGAATATCCGGTGTATCCATACGATTGCACCATCGGCTCCTACGGCTCCAGCCTCGCAGGCTGAGCCGCCACGGCGACCGCCGTGACTGCCAGAATGGCCCGAAAGCCCAGGTATCTTGATTTCGCGCACGGTTACCTCGATCGCGGTAGCGACTCAGAGTAACTCTGCAACCTGTTCCCTTGAATACTTGAACGTCTTGTAGGAGGGAGCGGAGCCGAAGTATTCCGCCACCGTTTCGCCGGTGGCGTTGATCTCGCGCGCATACTCGTTCACGGTGGAGGTCAGCAGCGTGTTGCCATTGGGCAATCGCCGCGCACCTCCCTGGAACGGTGCGAAGAATTCGGGATCCTCCCAGAGCCAGACCTGCTCCGCGGCAAACGGCTCACCCGATTCGCGTGGGTAGCGGCCGTCTTCTCCAGGCTGCAAACGCAGTTCATGCACGTTGGAAACGCCCTGCAATTGCCTTTGGGCCTCCAGCGCCGTGGTCCCCATGGCGCCCGTGCCCAATGCGCCAAACCCGGGTCCGATCCGGGTATTGTTGTTGAATATCAACAGATTGCCCGCTCCGGGCAGACCCGCGCCAACCCAGTTGGAATCGTGCTGCCTGATGAACAGGCGATCATCGATTGTGCCCATGTCGTATGCCGCCGGGTTGCCGTATCGGAACAGCAGATCGCCGCCCAGACCGCTGCGGCCCCCGGTCGATCCTGCTGCTTCCGCCATCGTTGTGCTGTGATCGATGATCCAGATTTCGTTGTAAATGAATGAACTGACCACGATCTGATCGAGTTCGGCGTTGTAGTCGATGCCGTTGAGATGCTGGCGAATCTGGTCCATCGGCGCATAGGACTCGGGAAAGTGGGCGTCGATCCGCTCCGGATGGTCCGCGATGACGCCGTAGTTGGGCGCTCCGGGATCTCGGTCCTGGATGATGTGATCGTGGAAATGCCACGCCCAGACGACCTCGGCGGAGCCGTCCTCGAGGTTCGGCCGGACCTCGACGATTCCGTCGGACAGCGCCGTGGCCGCGCCGTCCAGGTCCCAGCCCATGGCCGCGGCCTCGTCGGCGGATACGATCGTATAGGTGAGAATCAGGATGTTGCCGTTCGGCATCGGTTTGACGTCATGGTGGAAACGGTCGATCCCTGCGTCATTCGACTCGATCTCCCAGAGCACGTCGCCCCGGGAATCGGCGATCTGAACCACCGATGCCTGGGGTACTCCAGCCAGCGCGCCGCTTGGAGCAGCGTCGGCCACTCGGCCGCCCATGCGCAGGATTCTTCCGCCTGGCAGCACGTAGGCCGATACCCCGCCGCCGGAGATATTCGTTTCCCAGCGGTGAACGACGTTGCCGTCGTTGTCCACCAGCACACTGTAGTTCTCGAAGTCCGCACCGATCTCGTCGGTGCGGTGCCAGAACAGGTACCCGTCGTAGAGTTCGTCCGGTCGATGCACTACCACGCGCACGTCGGGCAAAGTGCCTGCAGAATCGGCTGCGCCCGATTCCTGGGCACTGGCGCCCTGGACGCAAATTGCCGATATCAGCAGGCCGAACGCCGACAGGCCGCGTGAAAGGCCAGTCCCGGCAAAACCGGTACCACGCCCGCCTGGCAACACCACTGCTCTATCCAACCGGTCCGCCCTTGTCAACTGGATTCAGCACTTGGATGGAGCACTAATCCAGCAGCCAGTGCCTGTTACCGGTATCGTAGACCCGGTACCGGCCGGTGCCCATGAAGAACAGCGCGACGCCCATCGCGAGGAACAGAAGCTGGCCTTCCTTGTTCCAGCCGCCGAACTGGTTCAGTCCGAAGAAGGGGATCGGCAGAACATAGAAGACCACGAGCATGGTCACGATCACCGAAAGCGCGGACAGTCGCGTAAACAGACCGAGTGCCAGGAGGATGGGCGCAAGCACTTCGGAGACGTATACGAAGTTCATGAAGAAACCCGGGATGCCTCTGGCCGCCAGCATGCCCATCTGAAAGTCGATCCCGTGAGTAATCTTGCTCCAGCCGTTCAGAAACATTGTCACGGCGAGTACAAGCCGAAGAGCCAGGATGCCGTTGTCGGGGTCTGTCCAGAATTCAGTTCGTACCATGAGTCACCTGTAGCTCCCGCCTCAGTAGCCGATCGTGAAGCGCTGCCTCACGAAGGCGCGGTTTTCCAGCTCGTCGATGGCCGCTGCGGCAAGGTCGGCCACGTAGATCGACATATTGCCTTCGGCGTCCGTGACGAACCCGGTGGTCGATGTGCGGTATTCGCCGCGCCGCTGCGTATCCGTGATTCCGTTGAACGTCCAGCCCATGATATTGAACGGCGGTGTGAGGACCGTCCAGTCGATGTCGCTGGCCTGGTAGGTGTCCAGGGCTACCTTGTGGCCGATGAGCATTGCATACGGTTCGGTACCTTCGGAAACCGGAAACGGCGCGTTCGCGAGCATGTCCTCGACAGTCGGCAGCATCGTCGTCGCGCCGCCGATCTGCAGCACGTACGGCGCGTTCTCCATGCCCACAAGCGCCTCGGCCGCCGTGCCTGCCGCCAGCGCGTGGGTCGAGTTTTCCGGCGCGAAGTCGCCTTCCGGCGTCCCCTGCACGGATATCACTACTCCATCCGCCCCACTGGTCACCGCAGTAAAGGACTCAATGTCCGTCACGTCGCCCTGCATCGGGGTGAAGTTCGCGTGCTCGACGGTCAGGCGATCGGGAGAGCGTGAAACGCCGATTACGGCGTGGCCCCGTTCCAGCGCCTCATCGACGATCAAGCCGCCGATACTACCGCTGGCGCCGTACACCACGATGGTCTGATTGTCCTGTGCATGAGCGGCAGCGCAGCCGAGAAACGCGACAATTAACGGGGCAAGAAATGGTCGTAGGTTCATGATTGCTCCCTTGTAGGCAGGCGAAACCTGTACTGAATGGGGTTGCGGGATCGGCATGTTAACAGTACCGGCGCGCAAAGTCGGAATTAATCTCCACCGTGGATAACCCGCTATTTGCCGCGTGAATTTGTCACGGTCAACTCCGGCTAGTATTGTTCCAAACGACTCTCCTGAACGGAGAAATGGCGCTTCGGTCCGGCGCAGGCGGGGATTAGAATGATTACGTTGACGGTCAATGGACAAACCCATCGGATCGATGCCGAGCCCGACACCCCGCTGTTGTGGGTGCTGCGGGATTTTCTGAGACTGAACGGAACCAAGTACGGCTGCGGTATCGCATATTGCGGGGCCTGTACCGTCGAGGTGGACGGAAACGTGGTGCGCGCCTGCATCGTTCCGGCAAGCGCCGCGGAGGGCAGCGATATCCGCACTATCGAGGACCTTGACGATCACCCTGTCCAGCGGGCCTGGATCGAGCACCAGGTCCCCCAGTGCGGCTACTGCCAGTCCGGCATGATCATGGCTGCCAAGGGGCTTCTCGACCGCAATCCCGAACCCAGCGACGCGGACATTGACGTCGCCATCACCAACGTGTGCCGGTGCGGCACCTATACGCGGATACGTGCGGCGATACACACCGCCGCGGCGAAGATGAGGGAGGGCCGGGCATGAAGATGGAAATCTCACGGCGCGAATTCCTGCAAACCTCAGGTACGGCCGCAGCAAGCCTGGTCATCGGGTTTCACCTGCCGGCGCGGCCGGCCCGCGCCCAGTTCGGCGGGCCGCCGGATCCATTCGTGATCGACCGGGACATGATCAACGCCTACCTGACGCTCAACCCCGATGAGACAGTCTCCATCGTCTCGGCTGCAGCGGAGATGGGGCAGGGTTCGCTCAGCTCGCTTCCGATGCTCATTGCCGAGGAACTGGAACTGGATATCGGGCAGGTACGCATCGAACAGGCGCCCCTCAACCAGGAAGCCTTCAGTAACCTGCTGTTCGGTTACCAGACAACGGTGGGGACTTCCGCGGTCCGCTGGGCGTATGAGCCCTTGCGGCAGCTCGGTGCGAACACCCGGGAGTTGCTGCGCAATGCCGCGGCCGCGGCATGGGCCGTGCCCGTGGACGAGACCGTCGCCCGGAGCGGGCGCGTCACGCATCCGGCCTCCGGGAGGAGCCTGAGTTACTTCGAATTGGGCGAGACGGCCTCGGGAATGGAGATTCCCACGGACGTGCCGCTCAAGCCGCAGAGCGAGTGGAGGATCCTCGGCACACCCTTCCCGCGCTGGGATACCGAAGCGAAGTCCACGGCCTCGGCGAACTACGGGATCGACATGCAAGTGGACGGGATGGTGGTGGCGACCATCGCGGCGACACCGGTGCCGGGCGGAACTCTGCGGTCCGTTGATCCCGAGCCCGCGCTCGCCGTCAACGGCGTGGAAGAGGTGGTCATGCTGGACGATGCGGTGGCGGTCACCGCAACCAATTATTGGTCGGCAAAGAAAGGTCTGGATGCGGTTGAGCCGCAGTGGGACCTGGGCCCCGTCTCGGCGCGCAACAGCGGGAACATCCGCGAGGAAATGCTGCAATTGCTCGACCAGCCCGGCAACGAAGCGGTCGATGAGGGTGATATCGACGCCGCCAGGGACGCGGCGGCGCAGATGGTGACCGCCACATACGAGGCTCCGTATTGGGCCCACGCCACCCTGGAGCCGCTGAACGCCACCGCCCACTATCGAGGCGACAGCATCGAGTTCTGGTTGGGTACCCAGGCGCCCGGGGGTATCGAAAGCATGTGCGAACGCATGTTTCCCGAAGTGCCGACGGAAAACATCATCGTCAACAACCAATACCTGGGCGGTGGTTTCGGCCGCCGGGGCAGACCCACGCCGGCGGATCAGGCTGCGCTGATCTCAAAGCGGGTCGGCAAACCCGTGAAGCTGATCTGGTCCCGGGAAGAGGACATGACCCACGACACCTACCGGCCCAAGTCCGTCGTCCGGATGGAAGGCTACCTGGATGAGGCGGGAAGGGTGACGGGGTTCAAGGGCAGGATCGCGGTGCAGTCGACTCTGGCATCGCTGACCGATAACCCCGATGTGCCCGTGGATCCGTTTGCGACCGAGGGTCTGATCGACCACGACTACCGCTTCCCTGCACTGAATTTCGAATACCACTCGCCAAGACCCGGTATTCCGATAGGTTTCTATCGAGGCGTCGGTTTCATTCACAACACCTTCTACCGCGAAAGCTTCATGGATGAGCTGGCGTACGCGGCGGGGCGGGATCCGATCGAGTTCCGTCTGGAACTCGCCGGTCACAGGGAGCGCAACATTCTGCTCCTGAACACCCTTGCAGAGCGTTCCAACTGGGGCAGTCCGGCGCCGGGAAACGTCCAGGGCGTAGCGTTCGCCTACAGCGATGAATCCACCGTCGGGGAGGTCTTCGAAGCGTCCGTGAGCGATGACGGGCGGGTCAAGCTGCACAGGATCACCTGCGTATGCGACGTCGGCGTGTACATGAACCCGATGATGATCGAACACCAGATGGAGAGCGCCATCACCTGGGGCCTCACCAGCGCCATTTTCGGGGAGATCCTCATCGAAGACGGCGCGACCCGGCAGAAGAACTTTCATGAATACGAGATGGTGCGAATCAGCCACATGCCGGCTATCGAAACGGTGATTCTGCCGCCGACGGATACGCCCGGCAGCGGCGGGGAGTGCGGCGCGCCGCCGGCGCCGCCGGCACTGGCCAATGCAATATTTGCCGGCACGGGCAGGAGACTGCGTTCGCTGCCGTTCAGGAATCACGGCATATCGTTCGCCTGACCTGCGACGGAAGCGTCCATGGCAGATTTGAACGGCGCAGTGCTTTTGCGGACCGTACCGGTGAAACAGCCGCCGGCGGTTTGATTACAACTACGCTATCGCGTTTGCATCCGGGGAAATTGGGCATTACCTCGGCCGCGATTTTCGATCGTCAACCCCGAAAAGGAAGTCTCATGAATCACCTCAACCAGTACATCGGCGGCAAATGGAACGCTGCTGAAGGCGGGCGTACCTTCGCGGTTCTCAATCCGGCTACCGGAGATACCTGGGCCGAGGCCCCCGATGCATCGCGCGGCGACGCGAAAGCGGCGGTGGAAGCCGCCGCTCATGCAGCCGCGGGGTGGGCGGCCTTGCCGCACTCGGAGCGCGCCCGGTTGCTCTCCAAGGCCGCGGATGTTCTTGAAGCCCGCCAGCAGGATTTTGTCACCGCGCTGGTGGAGGAAGCCGGATCCTGGATCGGCAAGGCCATGTTCGAGACGGGCTACACATGTGGCATCTACCGCGCCGCGGCAGCGTGCGCGTATCAGACCAACGGCGAAATTATGCCGTCGGAGCACGGCAAGATCAGCATGGCGGTGCGCCAGCCCCTCGGCGTCGTGAGTGTGATTTCGCCCTGGAATTTCCCGTTGCTGCTGACTTCCCGTGGCATTGCCGTCGCGCTGGCGGTCGGCAACAGCGTGGTGCTGAAACCGTCCGAGGAAACGCCCATGAGCGGCGGCACCCTGATCGCCGAGGTCCTGGCGGAAGCCGGCATTCCCGAGGGGGTCTTCAATGTCGTGACGTGTTCACGGGACAGCGTGGCGGAGGTGGGCGACGAACTGGTCTCGAATCCGCTTGTTGGCGGAATCAGCTTCACCGGCTCCACCGCAGTCGGCAGGCAGATCGCCTCCAGGGCGGGCATGCTGCTGAAGCGGGCATGCATCGAGGCGGGCGGAAAGGACGCGCTCCTTGTACTGGATGACGCCGATATGAGTCAGGCCGTCAACGCCGCGACATTCGGGACGTTCATGCACCAGGGCCAGATCTGCATGTCCGTGGAGAGAATCATCGTCGACGAGACCGTAGCGGACGAGTTCACGGATCGATTCGTGGCAAACACCAGGACGCTGAGGGCGGGAGATCCGCACGAGATCGGCAATGTCATCGGCCCCATCATCAATGGCCGCCAACTCCGGAAAATCGTCGACCAGGTCGACGATGCCCGCGAAAAGGGGGCGGAGGTGCTGTGCGGCGGGACCAGCGACGGTCCCTATTACCAGCCCACCGTGCTTTCCGGCGTAACCCGCGACATGAAGGTGTACCGCGAGGAAACGTTCGGTCCTGTTGCTCCGGTGATTCGGGCTTCCGGCGTCGACGAGGCCGTGGAAATCGCCAACGATTCCGAGTACGGGCTGTCCGCCGGCATCATCGGCCGGGACGAGGAGAGGGCGCTCGACGTCGCCAACCGGCTGCAGACCGGTATGGCGCACATCAACGACAGCTCGGTGAATGACGAGCCGCACATCCCCTTCGGAGGCGTCAAGAACAGTGGCCTGGGCCGTCACGGAGGGCGCGCGTCGGTAGAGACTTTCACGGAACAGCGCTGGATCACCCTCGAGCGGGGCGGCCGTCATTATCCGCCTCCATTCGTGGAGAAAGGGTAGGGGACGGGTATTCTGTCCGAATCTGATTCGCCGCCGCCGGCCTTCAACACGTGCGGTAAATTCCCTGGTTGACGCGCAGAGGTTCTTCCTTTTCGTCATCTGCTTGATGTCGCGCTTCAAATGCGACCGTATATGACGCATACAGCCGCTAGCATCTCTCCTGAAAGGAAATCCGGACGGGAGAAAAGCGATGCTCACGGCCTACATGCGACACCTGTGTTTGAAGTATCTCGTGAATCTGGCTGCGCGAATGCGCCACCGGTCGACAGAGGCCAGGGAACTGGTCAAGTGGGTGCTGCACGCCGCTGATCGGCTCTCTCTTCCGGGCGACGCGGACAATCCACGCCTGCTGGACGAACTGCGCAGGGACGAGGACGTTCCGGCGGATGACTGGGAGCGTCTGCGCGATACCCTTGCAACCGAGTACAGAGCGTCGAAGCGGGTTCGCGCCGACCGTACCGGACAGCGAATCCGGCGTCTGGGGCGGGATATGCGGCTTTCGCGAACCGACGTTGCGTTGCTCGAACTGCTGTTGCGCTACGAGACGCAGCCGGTCGTCGAGTCCATGATCGACGACATTGTTTGCCGTCACGGTTTCGGCAGGGTTCATCACCAGTTCTTTTCCGTGGCCAATCCGGGTCTGGCCCATATGCTGGGCATTTCAATGAGGACCTTGCGTCGCCGACTGGCCGTGGACTCGCCGCTCGTGAGGTCGGGCCTGGTTTCCGTCGACGACGACGGCGACTTCAAGTTGATGCAACGGCTACTGCGGCTGGCGCATGCGCCTGCGCACAAGGGCGTCGATGTCCGGCAATTGCTGTTCGACAAGGCGCGTGCGCCGGAACTCGAGTGGTCGGACTTCGACCATGTGGCCGACAACCGCGACCACGTCGAACGTCTGGTCGCCGGCGCGCTGGAGAGCGGCGAACGGGGCGTCAACGTGCTGTTATACGGGCCGCCCGGGACCGGCAAGACGCAGTTCTGCCGAACGCTCGCAGACCGGCTCGGGGTCACCATGTACAGCGTCGGCGAAGCGGACGAACGTGGCTGCGAACCGAGCCGGGGTGAGCGGCTCCAGGAGCTTCGCCTCGCGCAACGCGTCCTGGGAGGCTGCCGCAATTCGATCCTGCTCTTCGATGAGATGGAGGATCTGCTTGCCGATCCGAGCGCGGTGTTTCCATGGTTTTTCGGCCCGGCAAACCGGCGCAGGCGCAGAGCGGACGGCTCCAGGGTCTTCCTGCACCGGTTGCTGGAAGAGAACAAGGCCCCCACCCTGTGGACGACCAATGCGGCCTGTCAGACCAGCGAGGCCGTGCTCCGGCGCATGATGTACGCGCTGGAACTGCGCCGGCCCTCGCCCAGGGTCCGCGAGCGCATCTGGGACCGGCAACTCAAGCGCCATGGCATCCCGTCGGAGGAGAGCGACGCCCGGGCGCTGGCCAGGGAGTTCGACGTGACGCCCGGCGTGGCCGCCGGCGCCACCGCCGCGGCTCGGCTCATCGACGGTGGGGACATCGCCACGGTCCGCCACGGCGTGCGCAGCCTGTCGCGCCTGCTGCACGGTGAGAAGCCGCCCCAACGGGCGCCCGGCGAGTTTGACCCCAGGCTGATTCGGACCCGTACCGGCCCCAAGGGTATCCGCACCCTGACCGATCCGGTCGAACTGGCCGACCGTCTCGCCGAGCTGGGAGCGCGGCGCGTCTCGCTCTGCCTCCAGGGTCCGCCCGGCAGCGGCAAGAGCGCGTTTGTCCGCTACCTGGCCGAAAGAATCGGACTGGAAGTAGTGCAAAAGCGGGCCTCGGACCTGATGTCCAAGTGGGTGGGGGATACCGAGAAGGTGATCGCCGCAGCCTTCGCCGAGGCCCGCGACAACAATCACTTCCTGGTATTCGACGAGGCCGACTCGCTACTCTCCGACCGGCGCTTCGCGCACCGCAGTTGGGAGATCAGCCAGGTCAACGAGATGCTCACCTGGATGGAGAGCCATCCGCTTCCGTTTGCGTGCACCACCAACTTCGGCGAACATCTCGACCCCGCGACGCTGAGGCGCTTCGATTTCAAGCTTCGCCTGGATTATCTGACCCCCGATCAGGCGGTGGCGGCATTCCGGGTATTTTTCGGACTGGACGCGCCCGCGACGGTCCGGGCGTTGTCGGGAGTGACTCCGGGCGACTTCGCCGTGGTGCGGCGGCGCGCGGAGATTCTGGGTCGGTTGAGCGACGTGAATGCGCTCGCCGCCATGCTGCAAGAGGAGTGCGACGCCAAGCCGAACCGGCCGACGCGGATCGGGTTTGGGGTACACGGCTAGTGAAGTGCGTTACGAGCGGCTAAAGGACATCGTCGACCTGGCAATCCGCCTCCAGGGCACTCGGGGCGGATTGACCATGGACGACATCGTGGCGGAGTTCGGCGTCAGCCGCCGTACGGCGGAGCGCATGCGCAATGCGGTCGAAGCGGCGTTCGGCCCGCTCCAGTCCGTGGAAACCGGCGACAGGCGCATCCACTGGCGGCTGGAATCGACCTATCTGCGCGGCCTCGTTCGCATCACGCCCGAGGAACTGGCCGAACTGGAATCTGCGGCCGGCCGGCTTGATCGCGCCGGTCTCACCGAGCGGGCCGGGATTTTGCGGGAACTCGTTGCCAAACTGCTGGCGCTGCGTCGAATGCTGGACGCACAGACTCTGGGCGACGAACTGGAGGCGCTGATGCAGGTTGAAGGATCGGCCATGCGCCCGGGTCCCCGCCCCCGGATCGAACCCGGTTTGCTAGCGCTGCTCCGCGACGCGATCAGGGCCACCCGCAAGGTGAAATTCAGCTATGTCGCCAGGTCATCGGGAAGACGCAGCCGCCAGCTTGTCGAACCCTGTGGCGTGCTCTACGGCAACCGCGCCTACCTGGTCGGACACACGGATTGGGCTGAAGGACCGCGACTGTGGAGCCTTGCAAACGTGAGTGAGGCCGTCGTGACCGGCGAGACGTTTGACCGCGATCCCGAATTCGACCTTCAGCAATTTGCCGAACGTTCGTTCGGCGCATTTCAGGAACCGCCGGTGGATGTCGTATTGCGGTTCAATCCCGACGCGGCCCCCGACGCCGCGACCTTCCTTTTCCATCCCAGCCAAACGCTACACAAGAACGACGATGGGTCGTTGACGGTTCGGTTCCGGGCGGGCGGGCTGGAGGAGATGTGCCGGCATCTCTTTACGTGGGGCGAGAGCGTTACGGTGGAGAAGCCGGCTGAATTGCGGGAGCGGTTGCGAGGGATGTGTGCGAGGCTGGCGGAGCATCATGCCGACACGCCGATATCCGGCACGAATTAAGGACGTGTACACCGGGCATGCAACGCGTTGCGACGGTGCTCGATAGCGTAAATGATATCCGTCATGCGTTTGACGCGGGCTCCCAAAGCTCGATTGCGTTTCCTTCAGGGTCGTGGATGCGGGCGAAGCGGCCGATGCCCTCCATCTCGCTTTCGTGGCTGACCTCGATATCCGCGGACTTCAGATGTGTGATCATCTCGTCCAGATCGGTCACGCGGAAGTTCAGCATGAAAGACTTGTCTGCTGCGAAATAGTCCGTGTCAGCAGCGAAGGGTGAGAAAACCGTGACCCCGGACTCGGTTACCCAGGGCGCCATCTCCATGTTCGTCGGAGCGGGATTGATGCCAAGGTGATCCCGATACCACTTCGCAAGTCCTTCCGGGTCCTTCGCCCGAAAGAAGAACCCGCCGAATCCCTGAACGTTTGGCACGCTACGCTCCCCGCGTCAGGACATAGCCCAGAATCGTCATCATCAACGCGTTGGCGGCAATCATGATTCCCACCGAGATCAGATGGTAACGTGCGGTCTCAGCCCGCATGTCGGTTCGAACGGCATCGATTCGGGTCTGCAGCATCGCGATGCCGGTCTCGAAGCGCTCCGCAGTCACCAGTTGATTGACGGATTGGCCCATGACCTCCACGATGGCTTCGGCCTGCCCGGCCTCGATGCCCGCAGCCTTGAGCCTGCGGGCCGCGCCAAGTGTATCAAACGCCGTTTCGGACATGCTGGACTCCCGGTAAACCATTGGGCGCGCGCAGCAGCCCGTTGCCATGGACCTCACCCCGCCAAGTGGGACGTGTGGTGCGATCTTTATGCACGCCCTCAGCCGCTACCGCGAGTACACGAAGGCACACTTGCACAAGCATTTTGGTATTACATATAATACCACGAGTGAAGACGCCGCATATTGTCATCGACACGAATGTATTGCTCGCGGCAATGCGTTCCCGGTTGGGGGCCTCATTTCGACTACTGTCCCTGGTTGACTCCGGCAAGTTTGAAACGAGCATCTCGGTAGCTCTGGTGCTGGAATACGAAGAGGTCCTGATGCGAAATGTTCCGCTGCTGAACAAACACGAGATCGACGATTTGCTCGACTACCTGTGCAAGGTATCTCGGCATCAGACACCCTTCTACCTTTGGAGGCCCTTCCTGCGCGACCCAAACGACGACATGGTAGTCGAAGCTGCCGTGACAGGAGGATGCGATAGCATCGTGACCTTCAACAGCCGGGACTTTGCCGGTGTCGAACAATTTGGGATTCGGGTCATGACACCGAGAGAATTCCTCTTTGAAATTGGAGAATTGGAATGAGTACGCTTAGCTTGCGTCTGCCGGACTCTCTGCACAATCAGATTCGCGCTCTTGCCAAAAAGGAAGGCGTATCGATCAATCAACTGCTTGCCAGCGCGGCGGCGGAAAAAGTGGCTGCGCTGCTGACCGAGGAGTACCTTGAAGAGCGGGCGGAACGCGCCAGCGGAGAGAGATTTCGCGCCGTGCTGGCAAAGGTTCCTCGAGTTTCACCCGTACCGGAAGATGATCTCCGGCAGAAATGAGCAACGGAGCCGTTACCGAATCATCGAACGTGTTGGCTGCGCGTAAACAAGACGTCTCGTAGTCAGAGGGCGTCGAGCGCCTGCCTCAGCCGCACCATCGCCAGCGTGTCGCGTTCGCAGTAGGTACGCAAGTCGTCGAATGTCTGTTGGCGTTCTTGCTGTTCGGTGCTTCCGAGCGCTTGCATGTATTGCGCTGACGCGGTCCGCCCGTCGGGGATATCGAGATCGTCGTAGTCCATTCCGGGCACGAGCACCGGCAGCACGTTCTTGATCGAGAACGAGCCGTGAAACTCGGGATGGTAGACAGTGTTGCGGACGACCGGAAGCAGATCGAACAGCCGAGCCGACACGGCGGCCAGTTCATCCGCCCGTTCGGGCACAGTCGCTGCCAGCCCGCTCAGCACGGTTCGTTCGTAGTGCGAGTAGGTGCAGATGGATCCCTTCGTTCCAACCGCGTCGATCAGGCGGTCGGCAATGTGTGGGCGGGGGTCGTCGTCTTGCTCGTGCAGGTAGTCGGTATGCTCGAGCGATGCGCCTGCGTGCTCGGTGTGTACGGAGAAAAGGAAGGGTACAGAGTCGTAAGGGCTCGTGCCGGCGAACCGAGGAATTGCCGGAGCGAAGGTTTCGAAATCCAGATAGTGAACCGGCGGTGTCAGCCTGGCCAATGCCGCAGAAATGTCGCCGTGAACGATAGCCCGTTTTCCCCGCACGGCCCGGCAGACAATGCGTTGCAATGAAGTCAGCGAAAACTCTGCAGGGATGTCCCGGATCTCTTCAATGCGCGCTTCCTCCAGTTGCGCACGGCGGTTTGGGTGGAGCGACGGAAGCTCGCCGATGCCGTGGTCGGGCCAGACGAAATCGCGCGTGCAATGGCCGTAGTACGGGCAATCGTAGGGCGTGAAGCAGTGGTCTCCGGGTGAGATGTCCGGCGCCGCAGGTTGGGCAAGCATGGCAAGCATCTCCCCGACTCGGAAACTCACTATCTCCTGTAGTGCCTCGACTTCGTCCATTACCGGATGGCGCTTGAACAGCGCATCTAGATCAAGCCGAATACCGTCATAGACGTAGTCCCGGTTGAGCGTAACCACCTCGGCCTCTCGAACGTCGAGGCCGACGCCCCGCAGCACCCAGAGCTGAACGGCGACATCGGGAATATTCACATCCTTGAGTCGGGTCGTGGACTTGACTTCACCTAGCCGCCAGCCTCCGCCGGACAGGCGCTCGAGAATGTCGACCCGAACGAGTACGCCCTGATGCCTGAAAGCTGGCTCGAACAGCGCTGGCGCGGTTCCTGCTTCGATGACTTGGCGGGTTTCCTCCAGCGCGCCGCGAATATGCCGGTGATCGTGGGCGATGTTGTGCCCGCCGGGATGGCGCTCGCAGGCGAGCCTGCCAACTTCGTGCCCGGTATCGAAAACCGTTTGCAGGCTGGCGTCGGGCGGCGGCGCCAGGTCACGCTCGTAGCTGTCGTACCAGAGCCTGAGGTGGCATTGGTCGCCAGAGAGGTAGCGGGATTTCGAAAGGCTGGGATTGGGAGACATGACGAACGCTAGTCGGACTTGGTGCAAGGCTGGATGTTGTCACGGCAATGCTGCACATGGGGACGCACTACAGCTCGAACGACACACCCTCATCGGCCAGCGCCCTGACCACGCCTGGGTCCTCCAGCAAGTTCGCGACGAAGCGCTTCAGGTGCGGAAAATCCCCAAGCCGGTTGGGAAACGCGCGTGCGGCCCAGCTTGAGAAGGTGAACAGGTAGGCGTCGATCACCGTTCGTCGCCCGGCAATGACGTGGTCGCGGCCGTTCATGTGCCGGTCGGCGATCCCGTACAGGCGTTGCAGGTTGGCGAACGCGGCGGCGCGAATTGCCTGGTGGGCGGACTCATCGGGATGGAACCGCTGCGGCGCGAAGTAAGGCCGAAACCCCGGATGCAGGTCGCCGCCGAGAAATCCGTGCCAGTGGTTGAGTTCGTAGTGACCCTCCCGGGTGGGGTCCGGACCCAGGTTCGCCCGGGGGTATTTGTCGATCAGGTATTTCTGGATAGCGGAGTTCTGCGTGTAGACGCGGTCGCCGTCCGCGAGCGCGGGGACGGCCCCGGCGGGATTGAGCTTCAGGTACTCGGGCGACTTGGTCCGCTCGCGCGTGACCGCCTCGGCTTCGTACGGTTCGCCGATCCACTCCAGGATGATGTGGATGGCGAGGGAGCAGGCGCCAGGCAGGTAGTAGAGTTTCATTGAATCTCCGGGGATCGCTGGGGCGTTTCCTTTGACGGCAAGGGGCGGCAGCAGCATGTCGGACGCCGATCAATCAACCACCGCCGGAGCGCCGAAGGCGCGGTCGCCGGGCAGTTGCAACGTGATCAGTTTCCATTCGGTCAGTGCCTCGATGTCCATTTCGGTGCCTTCCCGGCCGATGCCGCTGTCCTTGACGCCGCCGAAGGGTACGTGGGGCTCGTCGTAGAAGGTGGCGGCGTTGATGTGCACGGTGCCCGACTCGATGCCTCGGGCGTAGAGCATCGCCTTGTCGATATCCTTCGTCCACACGGCAGCGGAAAGCCCGTAGTTGGTGTCGTTGGCCAATGCGAGTCCGTCCTCGAGGCCATCCACCGGATAGATCGCATCCACGGGGCCGAAGGTCTCCTCGCGGAACACCGTCATGCCTTCCCGGACGCCCGTCAGGATCGTAGGCTGGCAGCGGTTGCCGACCCACTCGCCGCCGGCGACCACCGTGGCGCCCTTGGCGCGGGCATCCTCGATGTGCGCTCGAACGCGGTTGCGCTGCCGCTCGGAGATGATCGGTCCCACCCAGGTGTTGGGGTCGCGCAGGTCGCCCATCTGGTGCTCGGCGGCGTGCTCCGCCCTGGCCTTGAGCTTGCCCACGAACTCGTCGAAGATCGGCCGCTCCACCAGCACCCGGCTGGTGACCATGCAGCCCTGGCCCTGGAAGAAGAAACACGCCATGGCGGCGGCATCCACCGCGGCGTCCACATCCGCGTCCGCCAGCACCAGCGAAGGGCTCTTGCCGCCGAGTTCGAGCACGCAGCGCTTCATGTGCCGGCCGCAGAGGGCGGAGATGTGCTTGCCGATGGCGCTGGAGCCCGTGAACAGGATGGCGCGCACCAACGGATGGGTGGTCAGGCTGTCGCCGATATCGGCGCCGAAGCCGGTGATGACGTTAAACGTTCCGGGAGGAAAGCCTGCCTCCTCGTAGACGCGTCCCATAAGCAACACTGACCTGGGCGTGAATTCCGATGCCAGTCCCACCACCGTGTTGCCGGTCGCCAGCGCGCCTGCACTGAGCTTGGCCGCCTTAAGAAAGGGCACATTGAACGGCGTGATGCTGCCCACCACGCCCAACGGTTCGCGCACGCTCATCACCATGCGGCCGGGGTTGTCCGACGGATGCGTCTCTCCGGCGACGCGGCGGGTAATGCCGGCCGCCGAACGGATGTAATCGGCGGCAGCGAGGGTTTCGAAGCGAGCCTTGATGATCGGCGAACCGTTCTCCGTGACGATGGTGTCGACGACGCTGTCCCGGTCGCGTTCGATGATGTCGGCGGCGCGGGCGAGCCACTGCTCGCGCTGGCGCGGCGTGGTTTGCCGGTAGGACCGGAAAGCCTGGTGCGCCGTCACCACGGCGCGGTCCATGTCCTCGGCGGTGGCTTCGGCGGCACGGCAAAACACCGAGTCGTCCGTGGGATCCAGGTCGTCGAAGTACCTGCCGGAGGAAGAGGGCGTATGCTCCCCGCCGATCCACAGATCCAATTGTTCGATGTGGTTGTGTGTCGTCATGATTCCCGGTGCAGCCTGATGCGGACGCGAGGATAGCATCGGCAACTCAATCGATCCTGCCCCATGCGTACGTCAGTCATTTCTTTTTGTGATGGCTGCTCATTTTCGCCAGGTATGGCTCGGCTGCGCGCACGTTTCGTGTTGTTGATTCTGCCATTTGCATAATGAATGAACCCCCATTATCAATATCTATTTCTGGTATCGGGGCAGAACTCACTACAATGTCCCGCGTGCATTATTGTGCTTCTATATTGATCGGGAATCGCAGTGGCTAGCCTGGTCTTCGGTTTCGGCACGTCCCACGGGCCGTTGCTCACCATCGATCCGGAAATCTGGGGGCGCAGCCGGACCGCCGACATGATGGAGATTCCGCGAATCCATTTTCGCGGCAATACGTACTCCTACGACGAGCTGCTGGCACTGCGCGGCGCCGCGAATTTCACCGAGCAGAACACGCTTGCCACCCGCCGGGCCGCGTTCGCTGACTGTCAGCGGGCGCTTGATGGGCTTGCCACGCGTATCCGCGAAGCGCGCCTCGATGCCATGATCATCATCGGCGACGATCACTACGAGTACTTTCGGCGGGACATTCAGCCGCCGTTCGCGGTGTACTGCGGCGACAGTCTCGTGAATTGCGGTTTCGATCCGGAGGCGAGGACCGACTTGCCGGGGGCCGTATGCGAGATTCTTGCGGCGAGCTGTCCGCCTCAGGACGAGGCTTATCCGATCGCTTCTGAACTGGCCCTGGAAATCATCACTCAGGGCATCCGCGACGGGTTCGACGTGACCTCTTCGGAAGTCCAGCCCGTCGATCCGGAGGGTCTGCGGGGAATCGGCCATGCGGTCGGATTCATCGTGCGGCGCCTGCTGAATGACCGGCCGATGGCGCTGGTGCCCGTGCTCATGAACACCTACTTCGAGCCCAACCAGCCGCCGGTCAGACGTTGTTTCGAATTCGGGCGTTCCATGGGAAGGGCAGTGAAGACCTGGAAAAAGGATGCCCGCGTGGCGGTCGCCGGTTCCGGCGGCCTGACGCACTTCGCGATCGACGAGGCGCTTGACAGGCGGTTGCTGCGGGCGTTGCAGGAGCGCGATCTGGATACGCTGCTGTCCGTTCCGGAGAACGTGCTGCAGGCGGGCACCTCGGAATACAAGAACTGGATTGCCGCCCTGGGTGTGCTGTGGGAGACGGACCTGGAGATGAATCTGATCGACTACGTACCCTGTTACCGATCCGAAGCGGGGACGGGAGCGGGAATGGGCTTTGCGACCTGGACTCCGGGCGGACACCACGCATGAGCCGGCAGGTTGCGAACGTACCGCCGGCGATTCGCCCGGTGGATGAGGTCGAGCGCCGCCGGATCGAACGCGAATGCCGGGAGATCATGGTCCGCATGGGCCACTATCTGGACTCGGGCCGGTTCGAGGAATTCGTTGACTATTTCACGGACGACGCAGAGTGGCATCGCCGCGGCAGGAAATTGAAGGGCAGGGAAGCGATTCTCGCGCAGGTCCGCCGAAGATCGCCGACGCTGATTATCCGTCACGTATTCACCAATTTCGTCGTCGATGTCCACGACAGGGACCACGCCCACTGTCAGGCCTACATGCTCGGCTTCCGTTACGACAGCGGCGAGAAATCGACGACCCCGCCGCCGTTCCGCGACGCCAATCGCGCGTTGTGGATCTATCACGACGACCTGGTTCGTACAGACGCGGGCTGGAAGGTGGCCCGCCGCAGCGCCGAGCGCATTCTCGAAGACTCCGAGTAGACAAAACAGGACCCTGTAGTCGGGCCGGCGAGTTCAGGCGGCCGCGGATTCGCGACGCCGACAAGGTGGCCGCAAAGGGCAGCCCTGTCAGGTGAGGCGGTGGTTCAGCCCAGCAGAAACTCGATGTGCGCCCGGTTGAATGCCTCGGGTTCCTCCCACTGGGGCCAGTGAGAACTGTTGCCCAGCACGACCACCCGGGCGTCCCGCATGGTGGCTGCGGCCTGCCGGGCGAGTTCCACCGGCTGACCGGGGTTGTGCTCCGTCCACAGCAACAGTGCCGGACAGGACAGCTCCTGTAGCTGATCGGGGCGGTACCAGGTCTTCTGGCTCGCCGGGTCGATCAGCCCTCCGATAGCGCGCTCCGTCAACTTGCGGATGGCATCGGCGCGCCCTGGCTGCGCATAGATCCGCAGACGGGTCTCGAGGAGTTCCTCCGTGAGGCTGGCTTCGTCCAGGAACAACCACTTCATTCGCATGGCCAGCGCTTCCCGCGTCGGTGTGCCGGTGGCCTTTCGGGAACGCGCCAGGAAGTCCTTCATCTGGTCGATGCCCTGCTGCGTATTCGGCGACAGCGGCAGCCCGGTATTGAGAACGATCTTGCCGACGCGCTCCGGATGTTGAAGCGCAAACCAGGCCGCGACCGATCCGCCGAGGGATTCGCCGGAGATGTGCGCCGCCTCGATCCCCATTGCATCCATCAGGCTGTGCAGGTGGTCGACGTAGGCCTGCTCGTCGTAGTCGATGTCGGGTGCGTCGGTGTAGCCATGCCCGACCATGTCGTACGCGATGGTCCGGAAGTGCTGCGCGTGGGCCGCGATGTTGCGGCTGTAGGCCTCGGCGTGCCCGCCGGTGCCGTGCAGCAGAAACAGCGGGTATCCGGAACCCGCCTCGATCACGCGCGTGCGGATACCGCCGGCATCGACGAAGGTCTGCTTCAGGTCGACGCCCTGCAGTTCGTTCCAGATGGATGCGTTCATGGTGGTGGCGATCTTCAACCCGGCGCGGCGCGGTTGGCGCGAACGTCGTCGAGCGCCCAGGCGAGCACCGCGCCCGCCAGCATCAGACTCACGGGTACCATCATGGTGGCATGAAGCCCGGCCGTAACCGCGATGGCGCCTACCACATAGGTGGTAATCCCGGCGCCCAGAATCTCGCCGATGGCGTTGGCGGTGCCGGTGGCCGTCACCGCGTCGCGCGGGTTTACCGCCTCGGCCGGAATCACGCCCACCGCCAGCGGGGAAACCGCGCCGCCGCAGAACATGAATCCGACGATGCTGATGAGCAGGATCGCGTACGGCACGTCCGCCGGCAGGCGGGCGAAAATGAGGCCGAACACCATCGCCCCCAGGAAAGCGTACATGACGACCTTGCGGCGATGACCGGTGCGGTCGGCGATCCACGTGAAGGCAAAACCGCCCAGGCCGTCCGCCAGCAGGGCGATGCTGACGGTGAGGGGAATCACCGGTCCCTCCAGCATGAAGTACCCGCCATTGGCCACATCGCTGCCCAGCAGGAACAGGCCGAAGACCATGAAGGTGAACACGCGGCCCATGCTGCAGATCGACATGAGCGCGCTGAGCCAGACGTTCTTCGTCCGCAGGATGGTCAGCAGCGGCGCACGTACGCCGTCCGCGTGCGCACTCGCGCCAGCGCCAACGTTCGCACCCTCGCCACCGTCTCCGCGTGGGCCCGCGCCACCGTCCTCACGCGCATTGGCTACATCCTGTTCCAGGGCCGGTTCCCTGAAAAAAATCAGCAGCAGGAGCACCACCACGGCCATGGGGCCGGCCGCGATGAAGAATCCGGTGCGCCAGCCGTAGCTGTTGGCGATGCCGTCGAGGAGGGGCGGGGCCACAACCATGCCGAGGATGATGAACGCGATGAACATCAGCGATACGACTCGCGCGCGGGCGGCCGGCGGTGCGGTGCGGCGCGCGGCGTTCATGATCGGCGACAGCACGCCGCCTTCGGCGAGTCCCAGCGCGGTTCGTATGGCGATGAAGATGGCGATGGTCGCGGCCAGCCCGGATATCCATCCCAGGACGGCGGTAATCGCGCCGAAGATGAGCAGCATGGGTTTGGTACCGTGCCGGTCCGCCAGCCGTCCCGCCAGCAGCGAGCCGACCCCCCAGGCCACCGCGAAGGCCAGGGCGATTGAGCCGACGCCGCTCAGGTTGAGCCCGAACTCCGCGGCGATGTGCGGCCCCAGGAAGGACGAGGCGTTGCGCTGCAGGCCCACCAGCCCCCACATCAGCATCAGCAGGGCTACACTGAATACCCAGTTGCTGCGTGCCGAGGTGTATCCCATGTCAATCCCCTTGCGTCGCGCGGACCCGAGGCCGCTCCGAAGCGTCAGTCAATTTTCCGTTTATCGTCAGGCAATCGTCATTCGAACGGAACTCAATAGTCGAGCACCACGCCGCGGTACGGATCGATGCCTCCATGAAATCCCCCCTGGTCGCGTATGACGCGGCCGTTGCCCTCTTCGTCGTAATGGACCCAGACCAGCCCGTGGGGGTTGCCGAACCCGGGCATCTCGATGACGTCGAGTTTTTCCTTCGTCGCCACGTCGAAGACATGAATGGTGCCCTCGCCGTTGCTGGTCGCCCACATCTCCCGGCCGTTGGGCGACAACAGCAGGTGGTCGACCGTGTACGCCCCGAACAGGGTCTCCTTGGCCCGGGGGTTCTGGGTGTCGATGACCGTCACCGTGCGTCCGCGGAAACCCGTGACCTCGCCCTTGTCCGCCACCCAGATCTCCGTCTCGTCCGGGTTCAGGTTGGCGCCGTAGGGGCCCGTCCGCGTCCCCGAGACCCAGGCGATCTCGCCCGTCTCAAGGTTGATCTTGCTGACGTTGGAGGTCCCGCCGGAGGGTACGTACATGAATTCGCCGGCCGAATCGAGCACGATCCAGTTGGCCCGGTAACCGGGGTGGGGGTACTCGCGCACCACCTCCCAGTTGTCGGGATCGATCCTGGCGACCCAGTAGGGGCGCAGGACGGTGACGCTGCCCTGTACGAACTGCTCGCCGCCGATGATGCCGGAGAAGGCTGGCGGACCGTAGCCAGCCGGCTGCATCAGCAGGTAGATGTACTCGTCGTCGGTGAATGCCGTATAGCAGGACCCGCCCAGGTCCTCGCACTGGATGCCGCCGAGGATTTCATCGGTTTCCGGATCGAGCAGGAAGACATCCAGGCCATCGGGGTCCCGGGCGAACGTATCCATCAGCAGGTAGCGGTCCCGGAATACCTGCCCGTGGTGGAGCCGTCCGCCGACGATCAACTGCTTGATGGGTTCGAGCGTGAGGGCGTCCACCTTCAGGAGCGACGCGGGACTCACGATCTCCATGTTGCCTTCCGGCGCGCCGGCCGCCGCCGGACCGGTGATGTATAGGTAGCGGGCGTCGGGCGACAGCACCGTGGTATGCACCTGGCCGCTCAGTGCTTCGGGCATTCCGTTCGCGACGATGATCTCGCGCGTGGCGGCGTCGCCGACGGCCACCTGGCTCGTGCGGGCTACCTCGGCGGACTCGGTGTCCAGACCCTGGTAGTAGAAGAAGTTAGGCTGATCCAGGTTCTCGTAGAAGTAGGTGCGCCCCGGTTCAGGCGTGAACTTCGGTTCGCCGGCGTCGTATTCCTCCACAACGGTCACGGCGTATTCCTTCTCCAGAGATCCCTCGCCCGCCTTGCGCGTCCAGTCGGCAACTACAGTCTCGAACGGGGCGATCTGTTCCACGAGCCGGTCGCGGCGGGAGAGCACGACCTGACCCTGGCCCACCACCCGCAGGCTGGCCAGTTCGTTGAGCAGCACGCCGCGATCAATGGCTTCCGGGTCGTGCTCGCGCAACTGCGTGATGTAGTACGTCAACGCGAAAGCGTCGACGACAGTCGGGTCGAGCAGTTCCACCACCACGGCCATCTGCGGATTGCTCTGCATCTGGTAGGCAATGAGATATGGGCTGGGCGGATTTTCGAAGGTGGGCCCGACGAGTCCCTCGCCGCTTGCTCCGTGGCAGGTCGTGCAGAGCGCGGGCGTATTGTAGATTTCGCCGCCCAGCGCAATGAGTTCCTCGTTGCTGTACATGTCGAGTTCACGCTGGCCTTTCTCTTCGGGTGATCCCAGTCCTCCCAGGCCGGCGCCCGGACCCCCGGGAGGACCGAACACGTCCTCGATGTTGGGCGGCCCTTCCTGTGCCGCTGCAGAACTTACAAGACCCATGCTGACACCCGCCAGACGGTCTTCAGACGTCCAGGTCGGCAACGACAGGGCGATGGCGACAACGGGAACGAATTTCTTCATCTTCGCGGCAAGCTCCGGTGAATTCGGCAAGGCATCTTACCCCTGATCGCAGGTCACAAGTTAGCGGCCCGGGGCAATTCACTCATGCTACGTGGGCGTGGGGCAGTAACAGAAATGAATATCTGTTATAAAAGGCCATTCGTTCAGTGAATAGAGCATCCATGTCGAACCTGCGGCGCATCGATCTGAACCTTTTCACGGTTTTCGAGGCGATCTACCAGGAACGCAATCTGACCTATGCTGCGAACCGGATCGGCATGAGTCAGCCTGCGGCGAGCAACGCGCTGAAGCGGCTCCGGGGACTGTTCGACGACGAATTGTTCGTGCGTCAGGGCAATACCATGCAGCCGACGCCGCGGGCGCGCGAACTGGCGTCATCGCTCAATCCGGCTCTTGAGCTCATTCGAGACGGGTTGGCCGCCCGGAGCGTCTTCGACCCGACGCAGCCACGGGTCTTCAACATTGCCGGCATCGAGCACCTGGAGCACTTCGTGCTGGCGTCGCTGCTGAAAGCGCTGGGGCCGAATCAGGGCAGGATTCGACTGAACGCCGTGGGCGGGTTCGTCGACGAGTTCAAGGACGCGCTGAAGTCCGGAGAAATCGATCTGGCCATCGACCATGTTTCGCTGGCTGACGAGGAATTCGAGGCCAGGCAGCTTGGCCGGGATACGCTGGTTTCGCTGGTTCGACAGGGGCACCCCTGCGCCGGAAGGACGCTGAACGTCGACGAGACCCTGGCGCTGGACCATGTCTGTCTCAAGGCCCGCGATCACAGGGGATTCGTTACCGAACGCTTCCTTCGCGCCCATGGGCGGGCCGATGCGATCACGGTTCGCGTTACCCACTTTTACGCAATGCTGAGCGTGATCGAAAACTCCGACCTCGTGGGTACGCTGCCTCGCCTCATCGCCGAGCGTTTTCTGGGCCGCTATCGGGTTGCTCAATTGAAAACCGCAATTCCGGAGAGGGCTTTCCGGGTGCTGTTGATCTGGCACCGCAGCCAGACTCACGATCCGGGAAATGTGTGGCTGAGGGAGCACCTGATGCGGGCATACGCGTCGGCCGTGCGTCACTGACCATTTGCCGCATGAATGGTCCCCATAAGAAATTTTTAGCGGCGTGTAGTCGATTGTTCTCTATACTGGCATCGCATAGGAAACGTGGCGCGACTCCCCGCTCGCCTTTGAGCATCCACTGTATCGTAGGAGACACCTGATGGATTTCCACTTTTGGTCTATCGCAAACCGGGCACGCTCGACTGTCGTTCTGGGCCTGCTTGCGCTGCCACTGGGCGCGAACGCACAGGTCCAGCAGATCCAGCTTGAGGAGATAATCGTCACCGCGACCAAGCGCGAGGAATCGCTGCAGGACATCCCATTGTCCATCGTCGCCCAGACCGGTGAGCAGCTCAACGAACTCAACCTGGTCAACGCGGTGGACATGGCGACGTTTATCCCCAACCTGACGATGCGGGATACGGTGATCGGCATCGCGACAGTGATACGGGGTGTCGGCACGGTGGGCGGCAATCCCGCATTCGAGCCGTCCGTGGCGAGTTTCATCGACGGTGCCTACCTCGGCCGCGACCGCACCACAACCACCGCCTTTCTGGATCTGGATCGAATCGAGATCGTGCGAGGGCCGCAGCCGCTGTTTGCGGGCCAGAACGCCGTGGCGGGCGCTCTGAACCTGATCAGCAGACGGCCTGGCGAAACGTTGAACGGCTATGTGCGAACCGGCATCGGTTCGGACGAGGAGAATCAGTTCGAGTTCGCGCTGGGTGGCCCGGTGACCGAAGGTTTCGGTGCGCGGATTGCCGCCATAGTCGATGAGCGCGGCGGGTGGATGCAGAACGGAGACCGCATGGCCCGTTCCTCCGAGGACACCGCGGTGCGCGGTACGCTCGAGTTCAGCCCGTCGGATAACTTCACCGCAACCCTGATGACGACCTGGTACGAGTCCATGGGCAATGGGGGGACCTCCGAATACGCTTATTGTGCGCCGAACGATCGGCCTGGCCCTGGCATGCGCGCATACAACCTGTGCAACGCGAATCCGAGCAATGGCATCGACGACATGTCCTGGGACGGCGTCGCGGGTCCGTCCCCGCGCGAAGTCGTGGTCGCCGCCAGGGTGCCGCCGTTTGTCAATTTCGCCGGCATGGGCTTTCCGGCCGGCGCCTTTGTCCGGTCCGAGGAGCCGTTGACGGAGGCCAGCGAACGGCGCACGCAGGATGGCACCCGCGTGAATCTCATTCTCGAATACGATGCTGATAATTTTTCATTCACTTCGCAGACCAACAGGATTCAGTTCGACTTCAACCAGTTGACCGATCCCGATGAGACATCCGTCGACTTTTACCCCGTCCCCATTTTCAACAGCTACGAAGTTACCCAGCAGGAGTTTCGTGTCCAGAGCGCGCCGGACAGTGCATTCGAATGGATGGCAGGAGTGTATTGGCAGGAGAGTGTCTTCGACAACAACAACCTCGGCGCGATCGTCGCGGCGGCTCCCGGTGCGATGTCTCCGATCGGTGTGACCCCGGTTGCCGACAATCGGTTCGCCCCGCCGTTCCCCAACGATACCTATTTCGACGAAGAGGCCGAGTGGCTGAGCGGTTTCGTCAACTTGGGGTTCAATCTCGGCGAGAATTTCACCCTGGACATCGGCGCGCGCGTGACGCAGGTGGACAAGACAGGCCAGATGCAGAACGGCACCGGCCACTATGAGTTGAACAACGCGGGCCAGATCGTCAGTCTGCTGCACAGCGACAACGGACCGGGCTGCGAAATCGGTACCGAGACGAATGGTTTCAATGCATTCCTGAGGCCTCCGAGAATCGATCCGAATACGGAAGTCTGCGTGGCCGGGCGCGTGGACAACTCGTCCACGGATCCCCAGATTCAGTTGAGCTGGGACGTGACCGACCAGAGCATGCTGTTCCTGCGTTACGCCGAGGGTTTCAAGTCGGGCGGCTTCAGCGTCGGCATGTCGGCGCCGGACGTGGAGCAGTTCGTCTATCACCCGGAGGAGGCGGAGACGCTCGAAGTCGGAGTCAAATCGTTGCTGGCGGACGCTCGGCTGGAACTCAACATCGTTGCGTTCCGTACGGATTTTGCCAACCGGCAGGTGTCGGCTCTTGCACCGGTCTTTTTCGGCGCGCCGGAATTCATCATCCAGAACGCTGCGGCCTCGACCAGTACCGGCTTCGAGTTCGACGGCCGCTGGGCCGCGACGGAAAACCTGGCGATCACATTTTCGGGCGCCGTTCTCGATTCGACTTATGACAGTTACCCCGGTGCTGCCTGCAATGGTTACAAGCGGGCCCGCAGGCAGGATGGCTGTGCAGTGAACAGGGCAACATTCTTCGATGCGGCCGGCCTCGATACCGCACTGGCAACGCCCGGGCAACTCACGCTTGGGGCTCGTTACCAGCACCCTTTGAACAACGGTTACCGGGTTGTGCTCAGCGGAAACCTGGCTCTGCTCGGCCACAGCAACAACGGTTTCAACCAGATCGAAGAGCCCGAGTACCAGAACGGTACCGAGGAGCACCTGAACCTGCGTGTCGCCCTGCAGCCGGCCGACCTGCGATGGGATGTCGCCCTATACGCCGACAACGCGACCGATAACCGGCGTTTCCTGGCGGTGACCAGCGATCCTTTGGGTTACGACGAGAATATCCTCGTCACACGGGTGCAGGGCGCCACCTACGGTGTCCAGGCGCGATGGAATTTCGGTGACAGGTAACGGCCGAGGATCCGATACCGGTGGCCAGGGAACGTTAACACCGTCCTGGTTCGCAGCTGCGGGCAGCTAGCGGCCCGGCGGTCTCTCCGTAACAGAGTCGGCCACATGCGGGTAGATGGGCGGACGATTGTCCGGTTCGACCTCAGGGCCGCTGGCGCCGTCGTAGTTTTCCGGCGGCGGCGTGCCGCCCAGTACCGGGGCGACTTCAACGGTTTCGAGATAGGCCAGTATGCGTGCTGTTCGCTCCGGCTCGCTTGCCGCCAGATCATTGGTTTCTTGCGGGTCGTCGAGGACGTTGAAGAGTTCCACCGAAAATTCACCGGGCGTATCCGGTAACGGACGCAGCGAACGGATCAGTTTCCATCCCCGTTCGATGACCGCCATTCTCGGGCCGGTCGGCGAGGCGGAGGTGAGGACAATGGGCTGATCGCGCTGCGGCTCGGCTGAGTCTTCGATCGTTGGCCACAAGTCGATCCCGGCAATATCGCGATCCGCAACGCCCGGGTGTCCCGCCAGCGACAGCAGCGTCGGCAGCCAGTCGTAGACGGTGGCAACGGCACTCTCCGTCCGGCCCCCTTCCAGCCGGGAGGGCCAATGCACCAGCGCAGGCACCCGAATACCGCCCTCGTAGAGCGACATCTTGTTCCCTCGGAAGGGTGCGTTCAGCGCACCGGCCGTGAGTTCGCCGCCATTGTCGCTGACGAATACGATCAGCGTGTTGTCGCTGTCGGGCCGGTCCGTAACGGCGGCCAGCACCCCGCCGATCGCCGAGTCCATCTCCGTGATCATGGCGGCGAGGCGGCGGCGATTGAAATCGGCGATGTCGGCATAGGCCTGCACGGATTCCTCCGGCGCCTGCAGCGGGGTGTGCGGCGCGGTGAACGACAGGTGCATGAAGTAGGGCGCATCGCCTTCGTATCTCTCGATCAGTTCGATGGCCTCGTCTCCGAGCAAGTGAGTGACGTAGCCTTCTTCGTCAAGCGCTTCGCCGTTGCGCTCCCAGTCCGGAACGCGATTGAGCGCGTGGGTGTAGTAATTGACTTCGCCGCTGTTGGTGCCGTAGAAGTGGTCGTAACCGCGGTTGAGGGGGTGCTGGTCATGGTAGTTGTGGCCCAGGTGCCATTTGCCTATCAGCCAGGTGGTGTATCCCGCTTCCTTCAGGTATTGGGGCAGGACCCTCTCGCCGGGCGGCAGACCGAAATCTTCCCAGGGTGCGATCGGCGCGATGGTGCCCAGGTTCACCGCGCGCTTGCCGCTGTAGAACGCGGTTCGGGTCGGTGTGCAGGACGGGTGGGTGTAGTAACGGTCGAGCCTGATGCCCTCTGCCGCGAGACGGTCGATGGTCGGCGTTCTGATTTCCGATCCGTTGTAGCCGACATCGCCCCAGCCCAGGTCGTCGGCCATGATCAGCAGGATGTTGGGACGTTCCTGGCCCGTGGCCGTCCAGGCGGCGAGTCCCAGCACCGCTGCAAGCGTGATGCGCATCGACCCACGAGCGCTCACGAGCGTGCTCCCGTTGCCGCTTGGCTGCGCGCTTGCATTCGAGTTTCCCCTTCAAGTGTGAACGCCATTGGATACTTCCTTTCGATTCGATACGCTTGATATCGGCAGTTGTGCTACGGGCAGATCGGAATCGCTTCGCTCTCGTCGTATGATCATGGAGTCTAGCAGCCCATGACAAGAGTCGCGCGTGGCACCGAGACCGACGAGGCGCCAGGCTGCCAGGGTCCGGCGACGGTCCCGGCAAACGGTCGAAGAAGGGAAATATGAACATGAAGACATGGATTGGAGTCGTTTCGCTGTCGTTCCTGATGCTGCTGGCCGCTGCCTATGCCCAGATCGTCCAGCCGGAAATATCGGTCCGCAGCTACGAAGACATTGCCGTTAACGACATCGCTCCCGGCGTCCATACCCGCTTTGTCGTGGGGGACACCGTCATGCTCAACCGCGTGCAGTTCGACGAGGGTGCGATGTCGCCGCTCCACAACCACTCGGAGGAGCAGATCGTGACGTTGGTGAGCGGCCGCATGCGGGTCGCCTCCGGCGAGCAGGAGTACATTCTCGAACCGGGCGACGTAGTGATATTCCCCGCCTACGTGCTGCACCAACTGGAAGCGCTGGAGGAGAGCGTCACGATCGAAACGCTGGGTTCCGGTGGGCACATCTGGCAGGGTGATCTGATTCGGTCCATCAAGGCCGGAGAGTAGGGGCGGCCCCGGAGACAAGCCCGCCGCCCTCGGAGCCAAGCCCGCCGCTGGTGCGGCTCAAGGCATCCGGATCCGGCGTGCAGCCGTCAGAAGTGCATGACCCCGCCGTCCACCAGCATCGTCTGCCCCGAAAATAAGGCGTTGTCGTCGGAAGCCAGAAGGTTGGCGAAAATTTTCGTCCAGGTGATTTTGGTCTTTGGGTTTACTCGAGCGGCGGCGGCGCACCGATCAGACGTCCTGGGCCGAATCCCTCGACCATGAATGTGTCCTCAAGAGCCTCGAACTGATGCTCGGCATAGGACTCAACGACTACGACGTCGCCCGGTCCGGCCGTATACTCGCCATCGGCCGACATCACTCGCAGTAGCCCGCTGATAACGACGATCAGTTCTTCTTCGGGATGGTTGTGATGCGGCGACTTGCCGCCTTTCTGCAGCCTCGTCTGCGATATCGTAATCGACGCGGACTGCACCGGCTGCGCGGAGACGAGTTCGTTGACCTGTAGGGTTGGCAGGCGTGCGGTAGTAACTATCTTTACCGCTGGCGGCACAATCTGCTGCATGCGATTTTCCTGCGCGACGGATATGCCGGCCAGGAATGCAGCTGAAAGAATGACCAGAAGAAATCTCAGTAGATTCATGTTGCAACTCCGAGTCGGCGACCAGGCTCAAAAAGCTGGTATTCGAGTTTAATTTTGCTATTGCGGTTAGCTCTGATTGTGGCATTTGACCGCGCTGCCAAAGCATATCACGTCGTATATTTGGTCTCTGCGTACTCGCCGATGGACGCTTTCACAGCTACGCGATCAAGTAACGATATGCGCATTCGACGACTCTCGCCTGAATCACACGGGAACGGCAATTGCCGGGAGTAGACGCTCAGACTTTCAGTGGTGCGAGACGCCGCCGTCTACCAGCATCGTCTGCCCCGAAATGAAGGCGCTGTCGTCGGAAGCCAGGAATACCAGCGCGCCCGAGAGGTCCGATGGATGCTGGTCCCGCTGCACGACTCGCGAGGCAATGACATGCTCGCGCACCTTGCTCCCGACTTCGGTTTCCATCTGCGCCGCAACGGCTGGCGTCATGGTCAATCCCGGACAAATGGCATTCACCGTAACGCCGGTCCCGCTGAGTTCGCGGGCCAGAGAACGCGTGAAACCGATGACCGCGCCCTTCGAAGCCACGTAATGCGCCGTGAGGGGCACACCCTCGAAGAAACTGCTGGAGGAGATGTTCACGATCCGCCCGTATCCGCGGTCGCGCATCCCCGGAGCCACTGCCTTGCAGCATTGCCACTGCCCCTTGATATTGACTCCGATGACCCGGTCCCACTCCTCGTCCGTAATTTCGTCGAAGGGCTTCATGGGGGGGAGCACGCCGGCGTTGTTCACCAGGATGTCTATCTGGCCGAAGGCCGCTAGCGCCTCGGCGGCCATCGCGCGCACACTGTCTCCATAGGTTACGTCTGCCCGCACGGCGATTGCGTCGGTGCCGACCTCCTTGAGCCGCGCCAATGCCGCATCGTCTGGATTCAGGTCGGCCGCGACGATTTTCGCGCCTTCACGCGCCAGCGCGAGACAGAATTCAATGCCGATGCCACCGGAAGCGCCGGTGACGATGGCGACTTTATCCTTCAGTTTGATGACGAACCTTCCTGCCGAAACCCTTGAGGCGTGCAAAGTCTAGCGAATCTGTGGGCGTTCCGCCTGTTGCCTGTTGACGAACATGAGGGATACGCTCGACAAGCGGCGCCTTCGTAATGCCATCAGGATCGACAGACTCTTGGTTATTCATGGAACAAATGGCGTACAATCAGAAACTTTAATAATTAAATCAATATGTTGTGCGCCATGTTACTGGTGTTCAGCGTATACTTTGGACAGATTTTCTCCACCCAGCACCAGCCGTGGGACGTTTGTTTCCGGGACACAGCACTTGAGGTAACGATGGAAAAGAAAATCAACGATCTCCTGCATCAGTTTTCCCGCGGTCGTGTCGACCGCCGCGAATTTCTTACGCGACTGGCCGTGCTCCCCGGTGGAATCGCCGCCGCCTCCGCGGTCTTTCCCCTGCTCAATTCGCCGAAGGCCAGGGCTCAGATGTTTGGCGGGGGCGCTTCCTACTCCACGGAGGAACGCGACCGCCGTTGGGCCAACATCCGCAGGATGATGTCGGAGAATGGATATGACTGCCTGATTCTTCCCAAGGGCATGGGCGACGGCATTAATTTCCTGCAGTATGCCGAGTACGTCTCCAATGCGTTCTTCATGACCCCGGGCGCGGTGGTCTTTCCGCTGGAGGGGGAGCCCGCCATGGTCGGCGCCATACCCAGGCCCAATGCCTGGATCGAACGGACCACGCTGAAGTGGTTCGAGGGTGGGGAGCAGACGCCCATCGGCGACCTGGTCGTCGATCTTGTCAACGAAATGGGACTCGCCGGCGGCAATATTGCCGTTGTCGGAACCCGCGCCAGCGTCGAGGGGCTGAACGAATTCATCAACGAGGGCTTTGTCAAGTACGCGACCTGGGCCACGATCATGGCCGGATTGCCCGATGCCACGTTCACGGATATCACGCCGGAATTTGCCGAACTGGTCATGGTCAAGGGGGCGGAGGAGCAGGCCAACATCATCAGCGCGGCGCAGGTGGGCGAGGGGCTGCACGAAATGCTGCTCGACACAGTCGACGTCGGCGTGGACGCGAAAGACGTTCGCGTCGCCGTCGCCGAGTACCTGATCCGCAATGACGCCTCGTCCGACGTTCAGGCGCTGGAACTGGCCCCCGGAACGATTCGCGACGGTCAGGTCTTGAACTCCGAATACGGCATCATCCATTCCGGCGGATATGCTCAGGTGACCCTGTGCGTTGCCTGCGGCTCAGTCGGCGACCAGATCGAGGAACTGGCCGAGATCGCGCACGCTTCCATGGATTACGGTGCGGAGAACCTGCGGGCCGGCGCGCGCTTCGGAGACGTGATCGCCGGCATGGAAGACATCGTCATGCGCGACGGCGTCTGGCACGGTTTTCCGCAGATTCACGGCCTCATGCCGATGTTCATGGCCGGTCCCGTCTACAACGCACCGCCACCGTTCCAGCCCTCGAAGACCATCGGCGCCGATGTCGAAGTCAAGCCCGGCATGGCGTTCAGCTTCGAGCCCGGCGCCCGCCGGGGGTTCGGGCCGGGCAGCGGGCACGTGAAGGTCGGCGCCACGGCCATCGTCACCGAGACGGGACTGGACATCCACAACGAGATTGGGCTGCGGATGCAGCGGGTCGGCTAGGCCGACTGCACCTCAAGGCTCGGCTCGGTGTGCACCTCGTCGATGTGCACACCCCAGTTGTCCGCCGCCATCGGATCTCCGCGGTCATCGCCGACGTGGAGTTCTACGACGCCGCGACGATTGAGGATTTGTTGGCCGCCTGCGCACGCGCCCGGCTCAATTGAACGGTTTTGTAGAACGTATAAGTCAAAAACTTACACATTATCAATTGAATTAAGGTCAATTACACTCATGCTGGCGTCTTCCAGGAGGTTGCTGTAATGCCTGACCACAAACATTGGAACCAGTTGAATGCCGCCGTTCGGTTGGCGTTCCTGTCCCTCTTCCTTGGCCCTGGTGTGACCGTTGTATCGGCCCAGGACCTGATGTCTCAATCGGAACAGCCCGTTCTGACGGCATTGGATCTCAATGCCGATGGCACGCTGTCGACTGAAGAGGTTCAGTACGGTGCCGGGTCGCTGAGAGCGCTGGACACAAATGGCGATGGTGTCCTGTCACCGGAAGAGACAAGGCTGGTATTGCCGGAAGGAAGACAATTCCCGCCGGGATTCACGGGGGAAATGATGCGGAATCCCAGGATTCAGCCCCTGATGAAGCTCATCGACCGCAATGGTGACGGGACCATTGATGCCGATGAAATCGAAGCCTCAAGCAGTGCCATAAAGCGCCTGGACGCGGATGGCGACTGGAACCTGAGTAGCGCCGAGACTTCGCTACGTCAGGGCGACGCCGCTGGAGCCGGGGATGACGGCGCGGAGGGCGGCCGGGCAGGGAGTCCGGACATGACCGGATTCCAGGGTTCAATGACTGAAGAAAACCGCGGTCCGTTTGGCGCTACCCTGTTCGACGATGGAGTCGGGCCGGGTCAGGACAACCGGGCGTTCGATGGCTACATTTTCTACATGGAGCACGACACCAACATGAGCCGGACCGTCGGCAATACCACCTGGTTGTTGAATTCATCGTTTCAACCGGTACACCGCTGGGACAATCCGAATCATGCCCACGAAGGCGTTGGCCCCTACCTGCTGGAAAACGGAACGGTCGTGCGTCCCTACTCAACAGTAGACTGGCTGGACAGGGAAGAATTCTACGTAGCCTCCTTTACCTCGCTCGAGATCATCGACTGGGATGGGAATCAACTCTGGGAATTCGACTATTGCACGCCTTATCGCCATTGCATGCATCATGACTTTGAACCCATGCCCAATGGGAACATTCTGCTGATCGTCAATGACTTCAGGACTCTTGAGGAAGCTGAATCAATCGGCTTTCGCCCCGTTAACGACAGGGCGATAGCCTTTGAACGCATCGTTGAAATTCAACCGAATCTGGAAGACGGATCGACCCGCATTGTCTGGGAATGGAATGTGCTGGACCACATCGTCCAGGATCTATTTCCTGACCGCCCCAACTATGGCGATCCCGCAGATCATGTCGGCAAGATCGACATCAACTATGTTGGCAAGACAACCCGATTCATCCCCGGAAGCATTTTTCACTTCAACTCCATCTCCTACAGCGAAGAGCGGGATCAGATTCTGATCAGCAATTTCGGTACCAACGAGATATTCATCATCGATCACAGCACCACCACGGCGGAGGCACGTACGGATAGCGGAGGTGCAAGTGGCAGGGGTGGTGATCTGATATATCGATGGGGAAATCCCCATGCGTACGGGATGGGAGATGCCGAATCCCGACAGCTATTCAAGCAACATGACGCGGTCTGGATACCAGACAGTGTTCCTGCGCGCGGGGATATCAGCGTATTCAACAACGGAGTGGAGCGGCAACCGGCGTACACCAACTACATTGAGCTGACACTGCCCGCACTTGACGGTACGTACCGGCGTGCCGGTAATGAACCGTACGGTCCTGCGAGCCCGGATTACGAATTCAATGAATTTGCAGGCGATCCACCGGAGAGCTTTTACGCGCCGTTCATGTCGGGGGCCAGGCGTCTGCCCAATGGCAATATCTTCGGCGTCAGCGGGCTGGTGAGTGGAATTTTTGAAGTGACGGAAGAGGGTGAGGAGGTGTTACGGGCAGTCCCGGGCAGCCGCTCCAGTTTCTATCGTGCTTACAAGTTTCCAAAAGACTATCCCGCATTCAATGACAGAAATCTTGCCCCGCTTTCTACAGGCTGGAGTATTCAGGACTAGCCCGGAAAAATCAGTGCGCCGTGGAAAGGCGCACTGAGATACTGGGGCTGGCGTTTGTTGGTCTGAGGTCTGATACCCGGGCTGGAGAACTCGCGGCTGAGGTCGCCGGCACAGGGGAGCCGCACGCTTCAGAGGCCCACCATTTCGAGCAGTTCGGCCGGATAACTGCTTCGGGCCTCTGCGTATAGTGGCTGCACTGCGTCCATGAACGCTGTGCGGGCCTCGGAAGAAAGTTCCACAATCTCACCCCCGGCCTCGCGGACCACCGCTTGCGCCTGCGGTTCTTCCTCGTCGTGCAGTTCGCGTTGCAGGGCCACCGCCTCCCGGGCTGCGGCCCGCGCGACCTGTTGAACATTCGCGGGCCAGGCATCGAACGTGGGCCGGTGGACGAAGATCGGACGTGACAGGTAGGAGTGGTACGTTGTGGTGTAGTAGCGCTGATAGGGGTAGATGTTGTAGGTCACGATGTTCGCAAAGGGATTCTCCTGGCCGTCCAGTTCACCGGCCCGGATAGCCTCGATGCCCGCTGTCAGGTCGATGGCGTGGGCTTCGGCGCCAAGCAGTTCGAAGGTGCGCCGCTGGGCGCCCAGCACGCGAATCTTCAGGCCGCGCAGGTCATCCAGGGTTTCCACCGGGCGGACGTTGTTGGAGATGTGGCGAAAGCCGTTCTCGAAGTATCCCAGAATTCGGTAGTTGTTGGTCGCCTCCAGACTTGCCGTGGCGGACTCTCCCAGGGGACCATCCATGGCCGCCCGGGCGGTTTCGTGATCGGCGAACAGGAAGGGCAGGGCAGCCAACTCCAGTTCAGGCACGTCGGTCATGGTGACGTACCCTGCGCTGAGCACGCCGGCGTCCACCAGCCAGCGCAGGTCACCGCCGCCGTATCCGATTTCAAGGACGTCGTAGACGTAGTCGACATCGAGGCCGGCTTCGGCCCGGAGCCGATCGCCGATGTGGGTCAGCCCCCGGCTGAAACTGGTGGTGGACGGCGAGTATCCGGCCATTCGAAAGCGGTTGGGGATAGCCGAAGCGCCTGGCGCCTGGGGCTGCTGCGCCCTGCCTGTTGAAGGGACGAGCATGGCGGCCAGACCGCCTGCGCCCGCCATCGCCGCCGCCTTCAGGAATCGCCTTTTGGATGGGATTATCGTCACGTCGCCATGCAATTGGTTTCCGCCGCCTACCGCTGGTTTCCGCTCGCCGTTGGCTTCCGCCGGTTTTTGGTTTCTGTTCGTCATCGTTGTTTTCCGTTGGCTTCGCTCAGGCATCGCCGAACTCAGTCCTGCGTTCCAAGCATGGTTTCGTAGTTCCTTCCCATTACCTCGGTTACCGGGTGGCCCCTGAGCACGTCGGCGGACATGCGCTGTTCGCGTGCGGTGATCTTCTCTGCGATGGCCAGCACTTCTTCGGCGTTGCCCGCCGGCACAAATACAACGCCGGTGCCGTCTGCAATGACCAGGTCGCCGGGCGCGACGTCGACGTCCCCCACCCGGATCTCGACGTTGGCCGCGGCCTGGTGGATTCGTCCTCGGGCCGTACACGGCGTGGCGGAGCGGGAGAATACCGGCAGCCCGATCCGCTCGTATTCGTCGATGTCGCGCGCCGGTCCCTCGACGATGACGCCGCGGATCCCCTTTTGATGCGCCGCCGTGGCCAGCACACCGCCCCAGCCGGCGGCCTCGATTCCGGTGCGCTGTTCCACGACGATGACGTCGATGTCGCTCGATTCCACGATGGAATGCGTACCCAGGTGGCTCCCGGACCCGCCCCGGGGTTTGCCGGCGGCAAGCTTCATCGTCTGCACGCGTCCGGCGATCGTTGCAGCGGTCGATCGACGTGCGAGGCCGCTGACCGCGCCGCTCACGCCAAGGCTGTCGAGGGCATCGGAAACCGCGCAAGTGTCGAGCGCGGACAGCCGGTCGACAAGCGATGCGTAGTTCATGGGCGGCTCATGCGTGGCGTGAAGGCGCCGTTCAGGTCCACGCAATCATGCCCTGGGCCGTGCCCGTCCCGGCTTCCGACCGGTAGCAGGGCTGGTAGGTCAGCGCGTCGCCGGACAATTCCGTTCCGAACAGGCACCCCGCCGCGGAGATCCAGTTTCTCAATTCGGACGTGCCGTCCATGAGCAGGTCCTGGGGCAGGGCGCAGAGCGGCTCCGGATCGCGCTCGGCAATGGCCTTGAAGAACAGTTGGTCGATCTCGGTATTGATTACGAAGTGGCTCATGCCTCCGGAACCGCAGACGGCCACGCGCAGGTCGCTGTCCCAGTCGGCGATCGCCCGCGCCACCATCTGGCCGAACTCGTAGCACCGGGTTGCGGTTGGCTGGTTGGGCGGAAAGAACGTATTGCAGATCAGCGGCAGCGTCGGTACGACCTTGTTTTCCATCACGCGCCGAAAGATCCAGGTAAACGAGTGGGGCGTGCCGTGGTGCCAGGCATCGGGGTTATGCGGCCAGTGCAACGACCAGGACAGGTCGAAGCGGCTCCGGTGGCCCTCTTCCATCACCCGCTTCGCCAGTTCCGGCAGGCCCGGGTATGTCACCGTGTCGTGGGGCCGGTAGGCCCATTCGGATTGCAGGATGCCCGGCGGCAGGCGCTGTTCCTGTTCTTCGTTCAGGGGGCCATGATCGAGCGTCTCGCCGCCGAACACCGTGAACATGGGCGTGATGTCTTCGTGGAAACACTCCCGCTGATCGTTGCCGAAGATGACGCAGACGTCGGGACTGACTTCCCGCCAGGTCTCCGCGAGACTCCCCACGGCCTCCTGACAGGCGTCGTAGCGTACCTGCATGGCCTCGATGGCACTCTCCGCGCCGAGGTTCTCGTCGCGGCGCAGTTCGATCAGCTCATCGAAATCGTATTGCTTGCCCTTGAACCAATGCCTGCGCTTGCGGTCGGCGGGCAGGCGCAATTCCCACTCGTCGGGTGTGGTGTTGAGTTGGGGGCCGTGAGCCGTGTAGATGCCGAGAACGATTTCCGCCACTATTCTTCCTCCGTCAGGTTGCATCGGGCGCCAATGCAAAGCAGCTCGGTGCCGTCTTCGATCAGCGCCCGGTTGAGATAAACGACACGGTCGCGCCGGCCGGGCCATCCGGTAATCGTAACCAGTTGCCCCAGGGTGAATCTATCCGTCTCGAACCCGGCCCGCCGCATGGTATTGATGGCGCCCATCTCCACGAGCCACTCTACCGTGCTGCCGTCATCGCCGGTGACGTCCATCCGGAAATGCGAGTGGGGATTGAGCCACTTGATCTCGGCGAGCACCCCCGTGACGGAAATCTCGCGCGATGTGTCGAAATTGACCGGCACGGAATGGTGCGCGAACGCGTCGGCGGCGAACAAGTCCGCAATGACCAACGCCGCCGCGAATACGGCTGTCCCGGGGGCCGCGAAATGGGCGTGGGAGCACATCGATCCGGACATTGTCCTGGAAGAACTGAACCGGGCCTTGCAGTGGACATGGAGGCGCAGGCTGGAGCGAATCGATTGTGCGTGCTTTGCCGTGTTCATCGTCAATCGGGGGCAACTATGGCGGCATCCTCGGGAGTGCAGCCATATTCCAGCAGTTCGAAGTCCGACCGGGCATAGGGGATGGTAACCACCAGCGGCTCGCGATAGTAGGTGGGATCCAGGTGAGTTGACTCTATGGTCAGCACGTCTGCGTCGCGGCTGATCCGTTCAACCGTGTGCATTCTCCGGCTCTGGGGCGTTCCGGCCCATTCCGCCATGGTGGAGACGTAACCCGGTGCAAAGTCGACGGTATCGATAACCAGGGTGTCGCCGTCGTACCAGGCGGTGGAATGGCCCAGCGCGGGCATTCCTTCAATGTGGGAGCGCTCGGGGTCGGGATCATTCGGGTCCGTCAGCGGCACCATCCGGTCGATGTCCATCCACTCGTACTGCAGCCGTACGTGGTCTTCTGCCTGGGTAATTCGCACCAGCACGTTGGGGTTGAGCCAGATTCGGGTCCAGCTTGCGCCGATGCAGTCGTAGGCGGGATCGTCGCGGGCAAAATCGTAGTCGTCAAACGCTCGTTGACCGGCCTCGGTGAAGACCCATTCGCCGAATTCGATGGTCCCTTCCCGGATCCAGTTTGCGGACAGGTCCGGCGTCTGGGCGGTTGCGGTCTCCACGACAAGAGCAGCGGTGCAGATTGCGGCGAAGACCGAAGCAGCAGCCCATCGATTAGCAGCGGACACTGCTGAAGCTTGTCTGGTCCGCAGCCGGGCGCCTCGCCGGTCTCGGTGCGACGGAGGGCTCCCGCCACGGGCTGCTAGACAATTCTTCACAAAGCACCGCCCTGCGAACCACTGATTTTCCATTGGTTTACGGTCCATTCGCGCACCGCGCCCGCCTGTCCGGGCAGATGATTATAGTAAAGTATCCGTCGATACCCCTGCCGGGAGATGCCGATGGCGGCCGCGCGCGAAAACGAACTCATCAACAACTGGCCGATCATTGCCGTGACTTTTCTGCTGGTGTTCTTCAGCTTCGGCGTGCCGACGTTTTCCCTGCCGTTCATCTACTCCGGCGCCATGGAGGAATTCGGCTGGAACCGCCAGCAAGCGACGGCGCTCGCCACTGCCAAGTTTGTCATCGGAGCCGCCGCAGCCCTGGTGATGGGCCGGCTGCTGGACAAGTATTCCGCCAACCCGATCGTGATCGTCGCCGCCTGTATGGGTGGACTCGGACTCCTTGCGATGCTGTGGGCGACCAATCTGTTCGTCTACTACGTCAACGGGTTCCTGTTGGGAGTGGCTGCATCGGGCGCATCGGCCTGCATGAAGGTCGTGGTCGCCCGGGTCTTCGAGCGGCAGATGGGCACGGCGCTGGGGGTGGTCTTCGCAGCCAACAGCGCCGCCGGCGTGCTGGTGCCGATCATCGTGGTACCGCTCATGGAATCCATAGGCTGGCGCAACGCGCTGGCGGTCATGAGCCTGGGCGTCTGGCTGGTATCGATCCCGGCATGGCTGCTCCTGTTCCGGCCCGGCAGCGTGCACGCGGCCAGGATTGCCGTTCCCACGGATCACCAGCCGAGGGGCAGCCTGGTCGCGCATTTCCGCGATATCGCGCGGCACCGCAACTTCTGGCTGATAGCGATCAGCATCTTCCTGGTGGCCGGCGTGGACCAGGGCATGACGCAGAACGCGGCACTGTTCCTGGAGCTGGACAAGGGCATGAACATCAGGAACGTCGCCTGGGCGGCGAGCCTGTTCGCCGCTGTGGGGCTGGTTTCCAAGATCATCTGGGGCTGGGTCTACGACAAGATGTCCATTCGGGGCATCCAGCTTACATATCTCATGCTCGTGGTCGCGATCCTGCTGGCTTTCCCCGTGGCGGGCGTCTTCACGATGATGGTCTTCATGACCATGCGCGGCTTCGCCCACGGCGGCCTGATCGTCGACGTGCCCGTGTTGACCAAGCACTACTACGGTCCCCAGAACATCGGCCTGAACATGGGCATCATGGCGGTGTTCATGAATCTCGGCTTTGCCGTCGGGCCGCCGCTGCTGGCCCGGTTCGCAGACGTTCAGGGTACGCTGACCAACGGCTTTATCCTCTTCATGGTGCTCACCCTGATCGCCGCTGCCATGCTGCTGCCGATCCGGCCGCGGTTCTGGGAGCCGCCGGAGCGATGGGCGAGAATCGCGTCCCAACCGGTGAGGGCGACCGGATAGGGCGGGGTTACCGGATCGGGCAGGGGCACGCATAAGCCAGCGTGACCACACAGCCCATCTCCTGCGGAGCACCGGCGGTCCTGGCATGGGCGGCCCTGGTCCTGGCGCCCTCGACAGGCGCGGCGCAGGAGGCATTCTCGCCGGCTGAGCTGACCCGACTGCCCACCGATGCCTGGTTGACCAATGGCGGCGATCTTTATAACCGGCGCTATTCGCCGCTGACGGCTATCAACCGCGACAACGTCGCCGGGCTCAAGGGGGTGTGGCGAACGCGCCTGGGCGGTTCCGGACTGGAACGCCAATACTCCGGCGAAGCCGAACCCATCGTCTACGAAGGGGTGCTTTACATCGTCACGGGTGCCAACGACGTCTTTGCTGTCCGCATCGATACCGGGGAGATCGTCTGGACCTACGAAGCCCGGCTGGACCCGGGCATCTCTACCATCTGCTGCGGCTGGACCAGCCGGGGATTGGGCTTCGGGGAGGGCAAGGTGTTCGTGGGACAGCTCGACGGCAAGCTCGTTGCGCTGGACCGGCACACCGGGGAGGTGGTCTGGTCCGTTCAGACCGAGCGCTGGCAGGAGGGATACACCATCACCAGCGCGCCCCGCTACTACGACGGGATGGTGATCACGGGCTACGCGGGGGCCGAGTATGCAGCCCGCGGCCGGGTCAAGGCCTATGCCGCCGCCGACGGAGCCCATGTCTGGACCTTCTACACTGTGCCGGGTCCCGGCAAGTTCGGTCACGATACCTGGCCCGAAGACAACGAAGTGTGGCGGCATGGCGGCGCCACGGTGTGGCAAACACCGGCGGTCGACCCCGAGCTTGGCCTGCTGTACTTCTCCACCGGCAATCCGGGACCCGACTTCAACGGTGCGGTACGCGCCGGTGACAACCTGTTCTCGGTTTCCATGGTGGCCATCGACGTAGCCACCGGCGAATATCGCTGGCACTTCCAGCAGATCCGCCACGACCTGTGGGACTTCGATGCCGCCAATCCCGTGGTGCTGTTCGATGTGGAGATCGAAGGGGTCGTCCGCAAGGCGATCTCCGAGATCAACAAGAGTGGCTACAACTACATTCTCGACCGTGTTACGGGCGAGCCTCTGCTTGGTATGGACTACGTGCCGGTGCCGCAGGAGCCCCGCCAGGCTACCGCCGACACGCAGCCGATCCCGCGCGGTGTGACCGCCGCGCCGGTGACCATCGACATACCGCCTGAAGGCGCCGTGCTGCTCGACGAAACCATTTACGTACCGTTCTGGAGCGAAGCGGGCAACGTGGGGCGCGTCATCGGCAAGCGAAGCGGCGCCAACTGGCCGCCGAGTTCCTACGACCCGCAGCGCCGGCTTCTGTTCGTCTGCGTCAACGAGCGGCTCTCCTACTATCGTGCCAACGAAGACGAGACCGACTCGCCGATGCTCGGCGTTCGCTACATGGGTGGGGGATTCGGCGGCGCCGGAATGCCCACCACCGGGGTGCTGGCCGCCCTGGACGTGACCACAAACACGCCGGTCTGGCGCCAGCGCTGGCCGGACCGATGCTACAGCGGTTCGGTGGCTACCGCCGGCGATCTGCTGTTCATCGGGCGAAGCGACGGTCGATTCATGGCTTATGACTCCGACAACGGCATGCCCCTGTGGGAATTTCAGACCGGTGCCGGCGTCAATACCTCGCCGGCGATATTCGAATACGGAGGCGAGCAATACGTGGCCGTCTTTTCGGCGGGCAATGCCTTCGCCAGTTCGCCGCGCGGCGACAGCGTCTGGCTGTTTTCGCTCAACGGTACCCTGGACCCGGTGGATGCCCCGCCGCCTTCGGCCTTCATCGGTCGCGCGAGGGGCGGTGGCGGTCCGGCGCCGGCGGACGCTGCAGCCGATCCCGAGGCTCCCATGGGCTTGCCGGATCTCGGCAACGGCGGGACACTCTACGTACTGGTGTGCGAGCTCTGCCACGGCGCGAATGGGCAGGGCGGGCACGCGGACGGTGCGCCCATCACCCCGGGGCTGACGCTGGAGGAGGCGTTGCCGGTGGTCACCGAGGGACGCAACACCATGCCGGGATTCGCAACGGCGCTTTCGCCTGACGATCTGCGCGACGTGAGTGCCTACACGATCGGTTTGGTTGAGGAATAGCCCATCCCGGTCGTTGCGGCGGGCGATCGCGTTCGATACGCACCGGTTTCATTGACCTTGCCGGGTTGCCTCGGCTCATTACCGCTCGATGGCTCCTGTGTCGTGGACGACCTCACCGCCGACCACTGTCAGTACTGACGTCATGTGCCGGATTTGCGCCTCCGGCACCGCGGCCGGGTCGAAGACGTCGGCGCTGAGTACGGCAAGGTCGGCGTATCGGCCGACGCCGATACCCCCCAGCAGATCGTCTTCCTTCGTGAACCAGCCCTGCTCGTGGGAGGCGTAGAGCCGCACGGCCTGCTCCCTGCTGATCTGCTGGCCGTCGTTGATCAGTTCCCCGGAAACATCGCGGCCGGTGACCATGTAGTAGATCATGCACCAGGGGTTGAGCGTGTTGATCCGGGCGCCGTCCGAGCCGGCGCCGACTGCCACCAGTCCGCTCTCGATCACGGTGCGCCAGGGCGGGCCGCCCATCCCGCCGGCGTGGTAGCGCTGGCCGTGAACGCCGAGCCCGAGTCCCATGGCCTTCGCGCGTTCGATGAGTTCCGGGGTGATGAAACTGAGATGCCCGGGCGTCCAGCGCATGGCGGCCAGGTCGAACTCCTCGTTCAACTCCTCCCATATATCCAGGTGCGCGTCGATCTCCTCGGGCGTGTGGAGGTGCTGATGGTAGGTCCAGCCGCGCTCCGCGATCCGCCGTTGGGCGAGCTTCGCCGCGTCTCCCAGTGGTTGCTCGTTGAACAGCGACCGGCCCACGGACCATTCACCGATACCTACGATCTTCGCCATCTCCGGACCGTAGTCGGGCCACTTGTTGTCGAGGTAGCCCATGAGTTGCGTCAGCTCCGCGTCCTCGTCCAGGCCCGGGAAGTAGATTCGGGTGCGGACCTTGTGGGATCCCTCGCGCACCAGGTCGAGGAAGAAATCGTAGCCGTTGGTCTGGTCGATGAAGCCCACTCCCGGGACCGTTCCGGACATGTCCATGACCGTGGTCAGGCCTACTGAGAGCGCGTAATCGGCCACACCCAGTAGTTGGCGCTTGCGGTCTTCGTTGGTCAGGTCGGCGGCCAGAACGTCGTACGCCAGCGCTGTATCCGCGCCAGCCGCGATTTCGCCCGAGTCCGTTACGGTGACGCCCAGCCCGCGAAGCAGATCGCGTGCTGCGGAATTGGTCTGCCCGGGGCCGGCGCCCCGCTCGGACAGGTAGACGGGGTTTGCCGGCGACGCTGCATCCAGTTCTTCCAGGGTCGGGAAACGGCGTTCCTGCCACTGGGTGCGCCTGATGCCGCCGATGGTGGTGATCAGCGCACCCGCGGGCAGGGCATCCGCTTTCTCCAGAATCGCCTGCAGCGCGGCTTCGACCGTAAAGGTCACTTCCAGCGCTCGCAGGTCGTGGCCGGGGCGATTGGCGATTCGTATGTAGTGGACGTGGTTGTCGATCAATCCCGGAATCACCGTGCGGCCCCGCACGTCGACCACTTCCGTGCAATCGTCGAAATTCGAGGGATCGGGGCCCAGCGCCGCAAATCGACCGGCCTTGATGAGCACCGATGAGACGATGGAGTCCTGCGCGTCCATGGTTTGGACCCTGCCGTTGACGAGCGCGAGGTCGCGGGTTACGCAGGCGGGTGTGTCCTGCGCACTTGCAGGAGTGGTCAGTATCAGACCGAGCCAACCCACCAGGGTCGTTGCGAATGAAAAGGCCCACCTGCGGAGCCGTCGCCTCGGAAATTTTCGATCACATGCCATCTCGATTGACCCCTTCGCTGCGTGCCGTTCGAGCGTTGCGTTGGTTTTCGGAAGAACCGCACCGTCGTTCGCTCGTGGTTGCAGGATGCGATTCGCCGAAAAGACTATCATGGAGTTCCCCGACAGTTGGCCGGGTTGAAATTGCGGCACGATTTCGCCCGCAACCGGCGGAAATCGTGCGCGGGAGCGGAGAAGAGGAATGTCAACAGGAAGAATTTCCGTCGTGGGATGTTTGATCGTGGCCGCGGGGGCTGGCGGCCTGGCGCTGGCCTACGAGGTCTTTCAGGGGCCCACCGAGCTGATTCAATACGACGCCGCAAAGGCATCGCCCGGCTACACGATGTTCAGCCCGTTTCGGGGCCGCAATACATATCTGATCGACATGCACGGAAACGTCGTCCACTACTGGCCTTATCCTGAGGGCTGGTCGACCCCGGGGGCCGAAGCGGTCGAGAAACACGCGCGCCTGCTGGAGGACGGCACGCTGCTCCGGGGCGCCATCGACCGGGCCGGTCGGGGCGGGATGAGCGGCGCAATCTATCAACTCTACGACTGGGACGGCGAGGTGATCTGGGAGCACGACGAAGAGCGTCCCGGCTACGCGCCCCATCACGACTTTCGCATGATCTGGAATCCGAAGCTGCAGGCGCGAACGCTCTTGTACATCGCCTCCAGGGAAATTACTCACGACGAGGCGATCGCCCTTGGGGTCGATCCCACCAGGCGCGACGACTACACCTCTCGCCCGGACGGCGTGGTTGAGGTCGACATGGACGGCAATGTGATCTGGGAGTGGAACATCACCGATCACCTCGTTCAGGATATCGACGACACGCTGCCCAATTACGGGGTAATCGCCGAGAACCCAGGAAAGATGGATCCCAATTTTGCCAACGGCGCCAGCGGCGACTGGATCCACATCAATTCCCTGGACTACAACGAAACGCTGGATCACATCGTGATCAATAATTCGACTTTCAGTGAGGCCTACGTCATAGACCATGGCGGCACGTTCGTGCCGGGGGATCCGGCGGCAAGCATCGCCCTTGCGGCGAGCGACGCGGGAGACTTCCTCTACCGCTGGGGCAACCCGTGCGTCTACGACGCCGGCATGTGTCCGGCGTCGATACACGAGGGTCAGTCCAGCACCAACGGGCATCAGCAGGTGTTTTTCTCCCATGACATCCAGTGGATCCGGGAGAAAGAGATCGGCATGGGCGGCAACCTCCCCGGCGCCGGCAACATGCTGATCTTCAACAACGGTTCCCGGCAACTCGGCGTCACGTTTTCGTCCGTTATCGAGTTCAACCCCTACGACGGGCCCATGGAGAACGGCGTTTACGTCCCGGAGATGGAGGCCGGCTATGACCAGGCGTCGCCAGGCATGGGTGCCGGACAACTCGTCTCCAAACAGATCGTCTGGAGCTTTCAGTCAACCCTGCCGACGGCGTTCTACAGCCGCTACATCTCCGGCCTGCAACGGCTGCCCAACGGCAACACGCTGGTCTGCTCGGGCGCCAACGGACATCTCTTCGAAGTCACGTCTGCGGGGGAAGTCGTGTGGGAGTACATCAGCCCGGTGGGGGATCGCACCGGCGACAAGTACGGTATCCATACAATCATGTCCGATGCGGCCGGCGAACGGTACAACTCGCTCTTCAAGTGCGTGCGCTACCCGCCGGATTACGCAGGGCTTGCAGGCAGGGACGTGACGCCCATGGGCAAGATCACGGAGTTGTGGACGCAGGAGCCCCGGAGTCCGCAAATCGAGGTGCAATAGACGGCGAATCGGCACAAAATGCGTGCCGGCGTGTGGTACGGGAGCGCGTCGGCGTTCAGTACTGAAAGCGATGCACGCTGACTGCTTCGCCGATCTCGATGCGCATGAGGTCTTCGCCGACCAGCAGGCGTCCGGCGTAGTTCGCCCGGGTCCGCTGAATCAGTTCGTCGAGCGTCACCTCGGGTGAGTCCGGGCTGCTCAGCAGCGTCAGGTGACTGTAAATCGCCAGCTTCGGGCTGATGCGGTCGAATACGATGCCGGCTTCCTCGGGGGTCGTATGGTGGTCCAGAATGAGCTGAATGCGCTCATCGAATGCCAGCATTTCCTCCCGCGCGGCGGCCACCTCGTGGATGACGACATCCGCACCCCGGGCGGCCTCGATCAGGTTCTCGTCGAACCGCGTATCGCCGGACAGGACCACCGAGCGGCCCGCGTAGTCCACACGATAGCCGTAGGAGGGCTTGATGTACTGACCGTGGTCCACCGCGAATGCGGTGACCGTTACGCCTTCCTCGTCGAATACGATGCCATCTGCGGAATATTCGCTGATATCGAACTCGATTCCCCGGGGAGGTAACTGCTCGTCCACCAGGCGAATCTGGATGTCGGGGTCGAAGGCCTGCCTGAGACCGTCGAGAATGCCTGTGAGTCCATCGGGTCCGATCACTCGCAAGGGTTGATCTCGACGGCCGAACGGCGGCGGGAGCCAGCCGGTGAGCCAGATATCGGGAAGTCCCGACAGGTGATCGGAGTGAAAGTGCGTGATAAAGACTGCGTCGATATCGCCAAGGGAGATATCGAGTTGCGTGAGGCGTTGGGACGCGCCGCGGCCGGCGTCGAACAGCAGCCGGTACGGTCCGGCCTCCACCAGGATGGAGGGTCCGAAACGGTCCACGCGTGGCACCGGGTCGCCGGTACCGAGCAGCGTCACATCGAGTGTCGGGGCCTGCGTGTGACCGGACAGCGGCAACGCCGCGACCAACAGGGCAAGGACACTGAAAGCAATTTCCGGTTTGGCGATCAGATTTCTTCGGACTGTTTGCACTCTTGGCTCCTTGTCGAGTTTCCGATTGGGTCCCTTGAGCAATCTTCAGGAACCAGGATGTCTAAAGTGGATTTGCCGCACAGACAAAGTCTGACTCAGATTGTAGACTGCGGGCGGATGGCGATGAATGGTTAACCGGCGCCAAAGAGGAGGCGGGTATCCGCATGATGACAAGAAGGTTGGGTCGAACGGAATCGAAAAGAGTGCTGCGTTCAACGGTGGCCTCAATCAAGGGCGCCGCTGTTGCAGCCGCAATATCGCTTGGATGGAGTGCTTCGTCTACGGCTCATCACGGCATTACCGCCCAGTTCGACACATCCACCACGTTCGAGATCTCCGGTATGGTGACCGATCTGGAGTTCGTCAATCCCCATGCCTATGTCTACTTCGATGTCACGGAGGAATCCGGCGAAGTTGTGCCGTGGCGTTGCGAATTGCGCGCGGCCACCGTTCTGCGCCGATCGGGGTGGAGTGAGGACATGTTCAGTCCCGGTACCGAAATCGACGTGCTGGGATCGCCGGACCGGCGGGATCCGCAGACCTGCTACCTGGTCACCGTTACTTTCGCCAACGGCGTTACTGTGGAACGGTACGGCCAGCTCATGCCTGAGGGTCTTGAGGACGGCAGCGGGGGCGAGCGGCCGGCGCGCCTTGCCAGCGGGCATCCCAACATCGGCGGCGACTGGGCCCGGCCGCAACGGCTGCTGGGAGGAGAAAACGCGCTCGGTCGAGGCCCCGCCCAACAGGCTCGCAACGCCATGGGGATGGGTGCGTCCGTGCAGCTCACCGAGATCGGCGCAGGGGCTGTGGCCGACTATCAATGGGAGGACAACCCCCGCTTTCATTGCATGGCGGTAAACATCTTTGACGACTGGACCTTCGACCAGCATGTCAACCGTATCGTCCAGGAAGAAGAGCGGATCACGCTCATGTACGGATTCATGGACATCGTCAGGATCATCCACATGGATATGGATGAGCATCCGGCGGACGTGGAAATGACCCGGGCCGGTCATTCGATCGGCCGTTGGGAGGGCGATGAACTCGTCGTCGAGACGACAGGGTTCGCACCGGGCTACCTGGAAACGCGCGACGCGGTCATGCACGGTAGCGAAATGCATGTCGTGGAACGGTTCACGTACGATCATGAAGCGAGCACCCTCACGCGTTCCTGGGTCACGGAGGATCCGGCATACTTTGTCGGCAGCATTACGGGAGAGGACACGGTGGAAATCGCGGACATCCCCTTCGAGCCCTACAACTGTTCCGACCTGACCAACGAGCAGATTGCCGAAACGGCCGGATAACCGCCGGAGAGCGGGAACACCAAAGAACGAAAACTCGAAAGAGCGGAGGGAGTGAAATGAATCACGGGCGCACCATGTTGGCGACGGTCCTGCTGGCCACTGTTTCGGCCGTTTCCGCGGAGGTTGTTCGGGTCGACGTCGAGCGTCGGGACGTCATTGCAGACGGCAGAAATTACGGCTCGGCCGGAGCCTACGAACGGCTGGCCGGGCGGTTCCACTACGCCGTGGATCCGGCAAATCCCGCCAACCGGATCGTCACCGATATCGACTACGCACCCACCAACGGCACGGGTCGTGTGGAATTCTCGGCGGATTTCGTCCTGGTCAAGCCGAAGGATGTCCTGGCAGGCAATGGCGCCGTGTTCTTCGAGGTAGCCAGCCGCGGCCGGATCGGGGCGCTCGGCCGGTTCAACGGCGCGGCCTCAACCCGTGACCCGCTGGCCGCGGAAGACTACGGAGACGGCTTTCTGCTGGACGAGGGATTTACGCTGCTGTGGATCGGCTGGCAGCACGATACGCCCCTCGAAGACGGGCTGCTGCGGGTCTATCCGCCGATGGCCACGAACTCGGCCGACCCCATCGAGGGCCTGGTGCGAAGCGATATTTTCGTCAACGAGACGGTGTATTCGCACTCGCTGGGGGACCGTGGCCACGTCGCCTATCCGGTGGCCGATCCATCGGACCAGCGCAACGTGCTCACCGTGAGGGACGGTATGAACGGGGAGCGGCGGACCATCCCACGTGAGCAGTGGCGATTCGCCCGCGTGGAAGGCGATCAGGTCGTCGACGACCCGACCTCAGTCCATCTTGGCAGCGGTTTCGAGCCGGGCCGGATCTACGATGTGGTCTATGTGGCCGAGAATCCACCGCTCGCCGGTCTCGGACTGGTGGCGATACGCGATGCGATTTCGATGTTGAAGTATGGTTCCGGGGAGGCATGGGGCAATTCCGGTGGCGGTGTCCCCACAGAGGCATCGGATATCCCCGGCGGCGTCTCTGTCGAGGGACTGGATATCCCGGCAGGCTCTCTCGACCGAGCCATCGCCTTCGGGTCATCACAGAGCGGGCGGTTGCTGCGCACCTGGCTCTACGACGGTTTCAACGCAGACGAGCAGGGCAAACGGGTGTTCGACGGCGTGATCGCGCACATCGCCGGGGCCGCCAGGGGCAGCTTCAACGTGCGGTTCGCCCAACCGTCCAGGGCTCCGGGCGGCGCGTTCGAATACCCAAACCGCCTGTTCCCGTTCGCGGACGCCGCGCAGACCGATCCCATTACCGGAAGCACCGGTGGGCTACTGGACAACATGGGGCCCGATACCATGCCCCTTGTCTTCTACACCAACTCATCCACCGAATACTGGCGCTCCGTGGGCGCGCTTGCCCACACGACGCCGGACGGCAAACAGGACCTGCCGTTGCCGCACAACTCGCGGATCTATCACTTCGCGGGTACGCAGCACGGCCCGGCGCCTTTTCCTCCTCCGTCGGGCAGTGATGGCCACCTTCGCAATCCAAACGACTATGACTGGTTTCTGAGGTCGCTGCTGCTACGGATGGACCTTTGGATCACCGACAATGTCCCTGCTCCGCCAAGCCGGTACGCGACGCTCGACGAGGACACGCTGGTAAGTTACGAACACTTGGGATTCCCGAAAGTGCCGGGTGTGGATGCACTCGAGGAGGTCAGCATCCTGCGCGCGCTGGACTTCGGCCCGGAACTTGCGTCCAGGGGAGTCATCACCCGCGAACCGCCCGGCCTCGGTCCCGCGTACCCGTTTCTCGTGCCCCGTGTGGACGAGAGTGGCAACGAGATCGGCGGGCTGAGATCGCCCGACATTGCCGTGCCGCTGGGTACGTACACGGGGTGGCTGCCGGGGAATCCGGTGTCGGGCGCCGGCGTCTACGCGCCCTTCGCGCGGACTCGCGCCGAGCGCGAAGCCATGGGCGACCCGCGGCCGTCGATCGAAGAGCGCTACGAAGACCGGGCGCAGTACCTCACGCTGGTTGAGGAGGCTGCACACGCGCTTGTCGAGGAAGGTTACCTGCGCGGTGAGGATCTGGCTGAAATCCTTGCCGCGGCAGGAGGCCGTTGGGATTTCCATATGCGGGGCGCCGATTAGGGCGGACACGGCGCACGGCACCCGATCCTCGTGCCGATACAGGCGCGGTCGCTTACTGAACCGGGCATACTCGGCCCGGATGAGTGCGGAACGCACCCGTTCCGCGCGTACATTTCCAACAATGGGAGGAACAGTTCATGAACGGATTGGCGAAACGGATTCTGGGGCTATGCTCACTCTTGATTCTGGTGGCGGCCGCGGGGCCGGCCCATGCGCAGAACACCGGCGGACCCTTGCTGCCGGACGGCGACACGATGATGCTGACGGTGTTCCTGAAGCACGACCAGACCATGAACAACGTCCAGCGCGCCGAGTTGTTGCAGGATGCCGGGTTCGACGAGATGTTTCCGCCGGACGGCGTCGAAATCGTCGATCACTACGTCATGATGGGCATCGGCCAGGTGATCGTCATGCGGTTCCCGCCCAACCTGCTGCGGATCGTCAATCTCGCCATCGAACGGGGGGCGTGGGGCGCTTATCAGACCGAGTTCTACGTGACCTACGATCTGCGCGCGGCTCGCGAGTTCGCGCAGTCCCAACAATAGCCGAAGCCCGCCGGGCGGCGGGTTTGCCGCTGGCTCAGGGGTAATTTCCCTCGGGGTAGGGGATGCGTCCGCTCTCCGCGTAGGGCGTGCCGCCGGGCGGGCGATTGTCCGGATCCCAGCGCATGGGCCCACCCGGTTCGCTCAGGGCAGGCAACCGATCATGCAGACTGATGGGCTCGGCCTTGGGGATCGCGTCCAACTCCTCGACGAGTTGCCGGAAGACTTCCGGATGCATTTCTGACACGTCGTTCTCTTCGAATGGATCATTGAGAATATCGAATAGCAAATCCTCTGTTCCGCCCTGATCGTCCGCAACCCGGACCAATTTCCAGCCGCCACTGAAATAGGCGTGTTGCATGACACCACGACCGAAATGGCTGATCAGGGCAGGGCCTGCCGGAGCCGGTGCACCGTCGGCGATCGCGGGCCAGAAATTGCGGCCATCGATGGGTTGTGCGGCGTCCGCGTCGGCGCCCGCCGCTGCGAGCAACGTGGGCAGCAGGTCCGTTACTGTCATTTGCTCCCCGAAGACAGTGCCGGCTTCCAGTCCCGTGGGCCAATGCATGAAGGCGGGCACACGGTTACCGCCCTCGAAGGGGCTGCCCTTGCCGCCGCGCAGCGGCCCGTTGTCGGCGCCCAGGTTCGCCGAGCCGCCGTTGTCGGAGAAAAACACCAGCAGGGTGTTTTCCGCAATCCGCGCCTCTTCCAGGGCCGCCGCGATGCGGGCAATGCCCCGGTCCAATTCGGTCACCATGGCTGCATAGATGCGGCGCCGTTCATCGTCGATATGGGCGTATTCGGCGATGGCCTCCGCGGACGCCTGCAGCGGAGCGTGAGGCGCACCGAAGGCCACGTAGAGCAGCAGCGGCGCGTTCTGGTCGCGTTCCCGGATCTGCCTTACCGCTTCGGCGGCGACCAGGCCCGTGGCGTGGCCGGTCTCGTGGACAGTGTTGCCGTCGCGCTGCCAGTCGACGCGGCCAAAGAGGGTGTGCAGTTCATGGTTCAGATAACCATGAAGATAGCCGTAGAAGCTTTCGAATCCGCGATTCATCGGGTGGTACTCGGGTTCGTTGGGACCCAGATGCCATTTGCCCACCGCGTGGGTTCGATACCCTGCCTCCCGAAAATATTCGGGCAACAGCTTTTCGTCCAAAGGCAGGCCGCGCGCGTACCAGGGGTTGAAGGGTCCGAGCACGCCGGTATTGACTGCGAATCGACCCGTCATGAGGGCTGCGCGGGTCGGTGAACACAGCGAGTGCGTGTAGAACCGCTCGAATCGCACGCCGCCTGCGGCCAGCCGGTCGAGCTCCGGCGTCCGGATCTCGCTGCCATGGAACCCCACGTCGCCCCAACCCATGTCGTCGGCCATCACGATCACGATATTCGGGGCCGCGCCGGCGGATGCCGCCATGCTCGCCGCGACCGCCATTGTAGCAAAGGCCCTCAATGTGAACTCAAGAAAACGCGTCATGGATCAAGACCTGCTACTTTCTGTCCAACTGTTATCTGATTGTACTCGTTAACGCGGCCTCGCCCACTTCTGTCGAATGGCAGGTTGACCGCGACAGGAACTGCTCATGAAAATTCCTGCGAAACCACTGCTGCTTGCATTGTTCATTGGAGTCATGCTCGCGGTCGTGGTACTGCTGCCCGTTCGGGAGTGGTTGACCGTCGCCCTGATGTGGACCGGGTCTCACCGCTTTTTCGCCTGGATCCTGTTCATCGTCATGTACCTGGTTGCCACGGTTCTGGTCGTCCCCGGTACCATCCTTACGTTGGCGGCAGGCTTCGCATTCGGCGTGCCTGTGGGGGCGATGCTGGTTTCGGCCGGCAGCCTTGCTGGCGCCAGTACGGCGTTTCTGGTCGGGCGATTCTTCGCCAGGGACTGGGTCGCCGGCAGGATCTCGGAATGGCGCACATTCGACGCCCTTGACAAGGCGGCGGGTCAGGAGGGTTTCGTGATCGTGTTGCTGTCGCGTTTGTCGCCGCTGTTTCCGTTCAACCTGTTGAACTACGCTTTCGGGCTCACGGCCGTTCGCTTCAGGGACTATGTGCTCGCCTCCTGGATCGGGATGGCGCCCGCCATCGTCCTTTACGTCTACATCGGCTCCACGGCGCGGTCGCTGACCGAACTTGCCGAGGGTGAGTTCGAGGCCGGAACAGGCGGTACCGTACTGTTTGTTGCCGGACTCATCGCCACGTTGATTCTGACGATCTTCATCACTCGCAAGGCAACGAGGACGCTGGCGATGCATCTGGAAGAACCCGCCGGATCAGGCAGGCGAGGACGTGAACGGCCGACCGGTCGACATACGGGCAATCATTAATTTTCAGCGCGGTCGATAGCGCGCCCTCTTCCGCTGTGGCATAAGATGGATTATGAATACGAAAAGCTTTCCGATTGACGTGAGCCGCTCCCGGACCATTGTGTTCTTCCTCGGCGTCTGGATGGCGGGGTGCGGTGCACGGCAGGACGACGGCGGCATCGTCGTAGATGCTACGGCCGTCGACACTCAGGCTGTGGACGCCCAGCCCGTTCACACTCAGGCGTGGAACATGGGACTGGTCGGCTACCAAGACCTTCAGGGCCGCTCGGCCTATCAGCCCGTCATTCACGCCTACGGGGACCGGCGAGTCCTGTTCGTCGGGCACCACGCCGGCGAGGCCGTCAACCCGCTGACGGAACAGAACGAAGTCAACGGCCTGTCGCTCCTGGACGTAACCGATCCAGCCTCGCCGGTCATGCTCGCGCACGTTCCGCCCACCGGTGAAGAAGCCAGCGGCACGCAACATGTCCAGGTCTGCGACGGCGACGTTCTGCCCGAGGGCGGCCCGGGCCGAGTCTACGCTGTGCGAACCAACGGATTGCTCGCCTACGAGTTGCTCGACGTCACCGATCCGGCCAGGCCGGAGGTCCTTTCCATCATTGCGGAGACGGGCGTCTCGTCGCGCCCCGAGTCAAGCCGCGGCAACCGTGAGACCCACAAGATCCAGTGGGAGTGCGAGACGGGCGTGGGCTACTTCAACGGCACGCCCGAAGGCTGGCGAGTCACCCGCGTGCTGCAGGCCTTCGACCTGAGCAATCCGGAGGCGCCTCGGCACATCCGCGACTTCGGTCTGGTAGGCTGGGAACCCACGGCCGAAGGGTCCATGCCGGAGTATTCGATTTCCGGGTTGCACCAGCCGTTCGTGCATGGGGACTACATGTACCTCGGATACGGCAGCGGCAACAACGGCACGCTGCAGATTCTGGACAAGGACCGGTTCCTCGACGGCGATCCCGATGCGGAAGACCCGTTCGCACCTACGCCGGAGAACCTGCTGTATCCGCAGATCTCGCGGCTCGACATGCCGTCCTGGTGGGGCGTCCACACAGCCAAACCCGCACTTGGCGTGCCGATCCCGAATCCCGGGGTTGAGGGTGGTGTCGACGTCAGGGATTTTCTGATCGTTCCCTCCGAAGCAGGCGGTAGCGCCTTGTACTGTCGGGGCGAGCGTGACGTGGTCTTCATGATCGACATCACCGAGGCCGACAAACCCTATCCGGTATCCACCTACCAGGTGTCTGACACGCCCGGCGATTTCTGCGAACGCGGCGGCCGCTTCGGACCGCATTCAGTGAACGATGCCTTCCACCCTGCTTTCGACAGGACGCTGGCGGTGTTTTCCTACTTCAATGCCGGCATTCGCGCGGTGGACATCCGCGATCCCTTCCTGCCGGTGGAGGTGGGTTACTACATCCCCGATACCACGGAGGCGACCATCGAACTGTGCGCCACGATAGACGGCAACGAAAGGTGCGACGCAGCGATCCAGACCAATAACGTCGAAATCGACGACCGTGGCTACATCTACGCCGTTGACCGGTCGCACACGGGTTTGCACATCGTTGAACTCACCGGCGAGGCGGCGGAACTCGTGGGGCTATAGGCTGATTCGCAGATATCCTATAGTCTGAAAAGCGCGCCGGAAATCTGCGTCAAGACCCGATCCCACGTTCGACCCAAGGAGTTGTGCATGCCTCGACTGGACTATCTGCAGGATGACGAGCTGGGAGCGGAGGCGCTTGAGCACATCGAGAACGCCGAACTGACCGGCGCCCCGGACCCCAGGGTGCTGCGCGTGATTTTTCGGAGCCCCATCGGCATGGCCTGGTACCGCTATTGGCTGTCGCTCTGCAACGAGGGCGAGTTGCCCAGGGACCTGAAGGAACTGTGCCGGGTCAAGATCGCGTTCGATCACAACTGCGGTTACTGCGGTACCGTGCGCTCGGCGGCCGCCATTGAAGCCGGACTGACCGAGGAGCGGGTCCAGGCCGTGTGGGACTTCGAGCATTCTCCGCTTCTGTCGGCGCGGGAGAAGGTTGCGCTGCGTTTCGCGGATCACCTCAAGCACGATATTGCAAGGGCGGACAATGACGGCTTTTACGCTGAACTCCGCGAGCACTTCTCCGAATCAGAGATCGTGGAACTGGGAATGTGGTGCGCGGAGAACGTGGGCGCCGGCAGTTTCGTGCGAACGTTGAACATCATCACCTGGGCCGAAGCCTGCCGGCTAAATCCGCTGACGGGGGAGAACGCCGGCCGCAAGGCAGCGTCCGCCGGGGAAGCCGCCGCTTGATTGAGTTCCGCCTGAAGGACAATCGCAGCATGGCCGGGACCGGGATGATTCGGCTACAGCGTCGGCGCGCGCGAACCCGGTGGAGATCGCGGCGAAGCCGTTTCCTGATCGTCATGGCCGTTATGGCCATTTTTTCCCTGCCGCCGGACGATGCCGCCGCCGAGCAGTTCACGTTGCGGGTCGGCTCCGGGCATCCTGCCGGTGCGACCGTGTACGTCACCGTGTTGCGCGACTACCTGGTTCCCGAACTGCGCCGGCGGGTAGCCGAGGAGACCGGCCACGAATTGCGGATCATCGAGGGCTACGGGGGATCGATCGCCTCCGTGGCCGAGACGCTGGAGGCGGTGCAGATCGGGATTCTCGACATCGGCGCCTACTGCACCTGCTTCGAGCCCGCGAAGCTGTTTCTCCACAACTTCCAGTACTTCGTTCCCTTCGGCCCCCAGGACGCGCAACTGGCGATGCGGGTGGCGCGCCAGGTCTACGACGACTACCCCTGGCTGACGGACCACCTGGAGGAGAACTACCGGCAGACGGTCATCGCCATCAACGGCTGGGACAACTACCATCTGGGTTCAAGCGTCGCCTGGGAGTCCATTGACGACCTGAGAGGCGTGAAGGTGGCGGGCGCGGGTCCGAACCTGCCCTGGCTGGAGTTCGCCGGCGTGATTCCCGTTCAGTCCACGTTGCCCGACGGCTACATGTCCCTGCAAACGGGCGTCTACTCCGGTTGGGTGATGTTTCCCTCCGCGTACGCGGCCTACAAGTTCCACGAGCCCGCCCCGTATTACACCCTGATCGGATTCGGCGCCATGGGCGGCGCAGTGGTGGTGACCATGAATACTCGTTCGCTCGAAAGGCTGCCGCCCGAAGTGCGGCGCATCGTTGCGGAAGTGGGGCGCGACTACGAAGCCGAAGCCGCGCGGGTGCTTGACGTACGCCAGGTTGCGGGTCTTGAAGTGTTGCGCACATCGGGCGCCGAAGTGCGAGAACTGCCGACGGCCGAACGCGCCCAATGGGCGCAGTCGCTGCTGGACTTCCCCGACCGCATGGCCAAGGAGGCCGACTCCCGCGGCATGCCCGGTTCCACCGTGATCGCAGCCTATATCGAGACGGTGACCCGGAACGGCTATGATTGGCCGGTTCGATACGTCATCGAATAGCTCCCCCTTAAAAAAATAGCGAGGCATGCAGTGATCAAAGCGGCAATGGTAGGGCTCGGCTGGTGGGGCCGGCACATGGTCAGGTCGGTGGCGGAAAGTGGCAACATCGAGGTTGTTCGCCTGACATCGCGCAGTCCGCAGGGTCACCGGGATTTCGCCGAGGAAACCGGCATTCGGCTGGCGGACAGCTACGAAGACGTGCTCAAGGACCCGGAAGTGGAGGCCGTCATTCTGTGCACGCCGCACTCCCAGCACGAAGCGCAGGTGCTTGCCGCGGTAGAGGCGGGCAAGCAGATATTCTGCGAGAAGCCGCTTGCGCTGACCCGGGCAAGCGTCGAGCGGATGATGGCCGCAGTGAACGAGGCCGGCCTGGTGCTCGGTGTGGGCCATGAGCGCCGTTACGAGTCCACCATGGAAGCCATCGCGGGGATGGTGGCTTCGGGCGAACTGGGAACCCTGATGCACGTCGAGGCGAACTTCTCGCACAGCATCTTTGCCTCGGTAGAGGCGGACAACTGGCGCGGGTCAGAGGCCGAGGCGCCGGCGGCGGGCATGACCGGCATGGGCGTGCACCTCACGGATCTCTTCATCTCCATGCTGGGGCCGGTGCAAGCGGTGGCGGCCCAGACCGCGCGCCGCGTGCTCAAGCTGCCCACGGGCGACATCGTCACCCTGCAGATGCGCTTCGAAAGCGGCGCCACCGGCTTCGTCGGCGCGATCTCGGCGACGCCCTATTACGGGCGGCTGAGCCTCTTCGGCGAACGCTTGTGGCTTGAGGCGCGGGACGACGCCCATCCGCAGGAGGGCGGCCGGACGACTCTGGTCACCTGCGGACCCGACGGCGTGCAGCGCAGCCGGACGTTCGAACCCAAGGACCCCGTCCGGGCGAACCTCGAGGAGTGGGCCAACGCCGTGGAAGGGCGGGGCGGGTACCGGTTCAGCGATGCCGAGCGAATCGGCAACGTGGCCCTGCTCGAAGCCATCGCCAAATCCGTCAGGAACGGCGGCTGGGTCGACCTCTGAGCGGCGTGGCGGGGCCGGGCAACAGCCGCCGCGAAGTCTGTCCGCCGGGCCGGCGATGATCGGCCGGCTTGCGCACATCACCCATGCCGTCTCGGCGTTCTGGGTACTGGTGCTCGCCGTGATCATCTTCATCGATGTCATGGGCCGGTACTTGTTCAGCCAGCCGTTGCTGGGCGCCACGGAGATCATCAGCAACTCGGTGGTTTCGATCACGTTCCTGCAATTGCCGCTGGCGATTTACCGGGGCGGCATGATCCGCAGCACACTGGTCTACGACGCCCTGGGGGCGGACGTGCAGCGCGTGCTGCGCACGCTCGTCAACCTTCTCGGCCTGCTGTTCTTCCTCGGCACGGCGTTCAGCGCCTGGGGCCCAGCACTGGAAGCGCTGGCCGTCAGCGAATACGAAGGGGAGGGCGCGCTGCGGGTGCCTACCTACCCGGTGCGTTTCCTGGTGGTGGCCACGTCGATCTTCGCCGCGTGGGTCTATCTGCACCTGTTGTACCTGGACTGGGCCGGCCAGATCGGGCCTGAAGCGGCGGAATCTTCGCCATGATGGGCCCCGAGGTCATCTTCCTGTCGCTCGCGGTCCTGCTCGTGCTGATCCTGGCGAGCGTGCAGATCGGCATTGCACTGGGCGTGGCCAGCGTGATCGGCGTGTATCTCGCCTACGGGGACTTTCAGATTGCTCTCTCCATCCTTGGGTCCACTGCCTACGACGCCATTCGCAGCCATGCGCTGGCAGTGATCCCGCTATTCATGCTCATGGGGGAGATCATCAGCCGTTCGGGTGCGGCGGCGGATCTCTATCGGCTCTGCGACCGTGCGCTTGGGCGATTGCCGGGGAGGTTGGCCGCAGCTACCGTGATGGGTAATGCGGCGTTCGCGGCGGTTTCCGGTGTGGCCATCGCCTCGGCTGCTACTTTCAGCCGAATCGCCTATCCTGAAATGAGGCGTGCGGGCTACGCCAGGTCCTACGCGCTCGGGGTCATCGCCGGCAGCGGATCGCTTGGTATGCTGATCCCACCCAGTGTGTTGCTCATCGTCTGGGCGATCCTCACCGAGGGTTCCGTGGGCGCGTTGTTTGTAGCGGGCGTGATTCCCGGCCTTCTCCTGGGACTCGCGTTCGTGGTCTATTGCGCGATCAAGGCGGTTGCGAGCCCGGGTGTGGCGCCAGCGGCGGCCCCCGGGGCCGTGCCCAACGAAAAGATCAAGGTGGGCGACGCCGGAGAGCTATCGGAAGGTGATCCAGATGTGGCGGGCCCAGGGCGCCAACTCGTGAGCGCTCTCGGCATCGTCGGATTGGTGATTCTGGTATTGGGCGGTATCTGGACGGGTGTGTTTACGCCTACGGAGGCGGCAGGATTCGGTGTTCTGGGCAGCCTCGTGCTGGGCTACGCCAATGGCATGCGGGGCAGGGCGTTCATGGAAGCGATCTACAACGCGGGCCGCTACACCGCCCCGATCATGTTTCTGCTGATCGCCGGTTCAATGTACGCGAAACTGCTGGCGGTCAGCGGCGGCATAAACCTCATTCAGGATCTGGTAACCGGGGCCGGGCTGACGCCGGTGGGACTCATCGTCCTGATGACGGTGATCTGGCTGTTGTTGGGCGCGTTGATCGACTCCATCTCGGACATACTCCTGACCGTGCCCGTGTTCGTGCCGCTGGCGGCGGCCGCCGGATTCGATCCGATCGCCTTTGCGATCTACGGCATCATCGTCATTGAAGCGGGGCTGCTGACGCCGCCAATGGGGCTGTTGATCTTTACGGTCAAGTCTTCGGTCACGGACCCGGACGTCACATTGGGGGACATTTTTCAAGGATCCGTTCCATTCTGGATACTGATGCTGGGTGTGGCGGCCTTGATTCTCTTGCGCCCGGCGTTGGCAACCTGGTTGCCCGATTTGATGTTCTGACCTGGGCTCTACTCCCTTTTCCCGCAGGCAAGTACAGCGGTCGGCGCGTTTAAGATACGAGCGGGCGTCCGGGGGGCCATGGGCCGTTGACCGGCTGCAGGAATCAGTCAACCGTCCATTAAATCGTACAGATGCACCTGATCGGCATCGGTTCCCCCGTAAAGCGCAACAATGTGCTCCGGTTCCGACATGAACCACGCGAACGATCGCCACGCCAGTTCGCTCACCGTGCGTTTGAAGGAGGCATCGCCGCGGTCTGCATAGGCAGTGACGAACGCTACCTGGTTGTCTCGGAACCCCGCTTCGGTCGCGATAGCCAACAGTGCCGACTGACGCGCGTCGCTGACAGCGCCTGCGGACGCAACAACCTCAACGAAAACGAGTAGTGGCTCGGTCGGCCCGAGGTCTACAAGGATCGCGTCCGGGAGGTTCCGGTCCGGCTCGATACGCAGGCCGATGGCTTGCGCCAGGTCATCATCTCGGGTAACGACCTGATTCCTGCTTTCACTTAGCCAAATGACGCCGGGTTGGCCAAGAAAGCGAGGCGCAAACTCTTCCACAACCGCTTTGGTAATGACCGAACTGGGTCCCGGTTCCATTTCCCGAGTTTCGCCATTCGGGAATGTCACCAATACCCGTCCTTCACGGGCGACGGCACCCCGGCGAAGAATTTCGACGCGCGCCAATGCACCGGCGGAAAGATGTGCCGCCTGCCAGTTTTCGATAACTGCGTGCAGCGCCTCGTTCGTCAGTCCCGGATCGAAGAGAGCCGCAAAGTCTTCAACCAATGCGTACCGAGGCAGGGGTGAGGTTGTTGGCAAGTCGGGACGTTCGTTCACGGCTCCGGTTCGGATCAGTCCATCGCGCAAGGTTTCGTCCCGGATAGGCTCGCGCGTATTGGCAGCATACCAGCGACCCTGGATTACGCTGTCGCCTGGGCGCATGGATGCTACGAGCCACGCCTCCCGATCCTCATCTCTCGAAGTTGCGGCCTGCGCATCTGTCATGCGTGTGACTTGATCCGGGCGCAGCCAGCGCCCTGCTTCCTCCACGGCGCCGATGTACAGCATGACGAATACAGTCTTTGCTGCAATTTCCCGGGTCAGAAAGTTCCGGTTCGGGGTGCCCTCGGGATAGATGTTCCGTAGTCGATCATGAATATCCGGTACCGGCAGTAGCGGCGGCAGTGGCATCAGAAACTTTCGTGCCCGTATAGTTGATTCACGGCGTGTTCGATCACATTGCGATCGGCGTTACCCTCAACCAGGTCCTCGATTTTCTTCAGGCTCTCCAGCGATGGAAGCGGCAGCGCTCTCAGTTCGTATGCGGACACGGCCACGCTGCCGCTTATGCAACGAAACACTTGGTCCACTGCCTCGCAATTCAGCAGCGCCGCGAGCAATGCCGGAGGAACCTTGGGGGCGCCATTTATTGGCTTGATCATGTTCAGATGGTTTTCGATCACGACCGCACCGTGCTGCTCGATGAACGAATACGGCAACTCCGCCGCGATAAGGCGCCGGCTCTGTTCCTTCGCCGTCGTTCTTTGCAGGAGCACGCATGGGAAGTCGGTCACCACCCAGTGTTCCGTGGGACCGGGTTCGAAATAAGGCTGATGGTTTCGCTTACGGGCGCGGAACTCGAAGGAGCCATCCGAACGTACCGATTCCGCCCAGACCAATGGGTACCGGTCCTCCCCGGCTTGCCGGCGAAGGCTGGACTTGTGACGGTTCCAGACGAGGGGTCCGGTGCTCACGGAATAACCGTAGTCCGCCAACCTGCAGGGAAACTGCTCGGCGCGTCGGGCGAGCTTGAATTGTGACTTGGTGCGCGGGATCAACCACGGTTGTTCCAGGCTTTCGGGAAGCCGGAACGATCCGGCGGCTGTGGCCTGGATCGAGCCGTTCGACCCTGGGGAAATGAGATGAACCCTTGCCTTGCCGCCGTTGTCGCCACGTCGATACACGGCCAGCAGGGTTTCCTGGAGCACGTCCGCGAATACCCCTTTTCGCGCTCCGACGAAGTCGATGCTTACCGGCGGTGCTTCCCATCCGAGCAAGACACGCAAGGCCTTGAAGTACTCGCCGGCGAGGAAGCTTGTGGGGGTTACGTAGGCGATCACGCCAGCGGGGTTCGCAAGCCGCAACGCCAGATCGGTGAACACGCCGTACAGGTTCGCATGACCGAACAGGCTGCGCTCGAATTTCTTTCGCAAAGCCGGAGTCAATGTGACCCTTCCATACGGGGGATTCCCGACTACCAGGTCGAATCCGTCCGGGGTCGGTTCCCGTTCCATCGCGTCGGTCACCTGAACGATAGGGCGTAGTCTCTCGCCGGCTGTGTCATATAAAGCACTGAGCGCCACATCGACGAAGACCTGCGACATCCAGCCTGCAAACGGGTCCAACTCGAGTCCGTGTAAACGTTCCTGGATTTGTTGCAACGCGGCGATGGCACTGCATTTTCCCGTGTTCGCCGCCATGCGGCGCGCAACGGGCGCCAGGAATGCTCCGCCACCGCAGGCGGGATCCAGTACCCTCGCCGTTCGCCAATCGACACCCGCGTCGGTCGCCATGTCGAGAAGCCGCTCACACAATGCCGGGGGCGTGTAGTAGGCACCCAGTCGCGCTCGGACCGGTTTAGGCATCATCCCCGTGTAAAGCGATCCGATCAGGTAGCTGGCGTCCAGGACATCCAGCTTGGCTGCGGCATTTCCGATCGCTTGCGCCAGCGGTTCGGTCGGTGCATCCAGGGTCGAAATGTCTGACTCCTCAGGCAGTTCGCGAAGCGGCCAGTACCGACTTGACCCACTCTGATGCTCCTGCCAATACGCGGCGATCACCTGAAACGTCACCGTCCGGGAGAAACGAAGACGGTCTTCGCGTCTCACCGACGAAGCGAGAGACCGTGCGCTCTTTGACTCACTGGCGATGAATGCCCGCAACCAATCGGGAGAAGGCCGAGTTCTGCGTGCTCCGATGTGCGCCACGATGGTAGCCATCATGTGTCCCCGATGCTCCTCAGTGCCCCGAATCGGCGCGCTGCGAAGGCAGCATCAATGGCAGTTGCAGTTCTTCCTGCTCGTTTCGTTCGAGAAACTCAATAATGGCTCGGCGGCCCAGCCACGCCAGGGATATCCGGTGCCTGTCAGCCAATGCAGAAAGTTGGCTGTATTCGGGCGCCTCGAGATTGACGGTCACTCGGTGGTTGGCGGCCACATTTCCTCCTCGCGCGGCAGGTGGCGCAATTTGCTGCAGGTTGCTGCATCGAGGGTCGATTATCCCGCATTCGATCCCGGCCGCCAAGCAATTGTGCTTCGAATTCAGGTCTGTCAACAGTCTCAAATTGCCTGTCGCACGATGGCGGCCACCCGATTCATTGTCCATTTCTGGCTGAATTCGCTACTTTTGGCCATTCCCCGGTGCCATGATCCATGCCTATGATCGTCAAATTGTGCATCCGCAAGAGAGTAAGAGGAGAAAACGGATGAGTTTCTTTCGCTCAATGACGTCGGTGAATTTCAGGGTTAACGAGAAGGGGGAAACCACGTTCTTCTTTCCGGTTATCGCAGGCAGGTGGTGTCTGCGCAAGGGTGTCCTGGTTACGTCCGGCGAGGACGTGGAAAAACTGAAGCGGCTTCTGGGTGTTCATTTTGCGATCCTCCTTTTCGTACTGGCTCCGCCTCTATTGTTCGTCGGCGCAAGGTTGCTGGACTTGAGCACCACCTCTCGCTCCGCTGCCTTTGTGCTGTTTTGCCTCGCAATTGCAGTCTCGTACTCCCTGATCTTCGATCGGTTGTTCATCAGCCGGATCGTCGACAAGTACGAGCGAACCGACGAGAAACCCGATTTCGCCGCGCTTCGGCGGCGGCCCCAATCCCATTCCTGGAGATCGCTCGGCATTCAGGGACTGTTGAACATGCTCTTGCTGGCGAGCGGGCTGTACGCGGTGTTTTCTCGCCTTTGGCCGGCGCTCGGAATCCTCCTTCTCGTAGTCTTCGCGATCACGGGCGCGCAGGTCGCGTATCGGGTCGTATTGAAGCTTCGGGCAGGCGATTCGACCAGTAACGAGTGAACCGCGGGCGCTCCTGCCAGCAAAATTCCGGACTCAGAACCCGGTGCGCTGAAACGCAAGATAGTGAATTGTTCAGATGCGCACGCAGCGGTCGGCGCATTCGAGCACCCTCGGATCGTGGGTCACGGCGATCATGGTGATGCCGAGGGCGGCAAGGTTGGCGAGCACCCGTTTCTGCAGGGCATCGTTGAGATGCGCGGTGCCCTCGTCGAGCAAGAGAATTCGCGGTTGGCGATACACGGCGCGGGCAATCATGACTCGTTGGCGCTGCCCCCCGGACAGGGTTGAGCCCATGTGGCCCACCAGCGTCAGATACTGCATGGGCATGCGCCGAATGTCCTCATCGATACAGGCGAGCTGAGCGGCCTGCGCGGCCCGAGCCATGTCCGGTCGCGCCTCCCCTGCGGCGATGTTCTCCAGCAGCGAGCCGGAAAACAGGTCGTCGTCCTGCATCACCACCCCCAACTGACGGCGGTAGTGGGCGGTGTCCAGCAGCCGGAGATCGTGCCCATCGACCTGTATTTCACCCTCATCGGGCGCAAGCAGCTTGGCGAGCAGTTTGACCAGGGTGGATTTGCCGGCGCCGGATTCGCCGGACACGGCCAGGAACTCTCCCGGCGCCGCGGTCAGGTCGAGACACTGGAGTACCGATCCTTCCTCGTCGTTGTAGGCGTAACTCAATGATCGAACGGAGACCGCGCCGCCAAGCTCGGCGCGGATGCCCTGCTTGCCGGCCGGCTCTTCGCGTTTCTCCAGGCCGATGTCGGCGATGCGCTCCCGGTGCAGCCTGAGCATGCGCATGTCCAGCAAGGCGCGAACCAGCGCGTGAACGCGGGCCGCGAACATGCCGCTGTAGGAATTGAAGGCGAATAGCATTCCCAGGGTAAACGCGCCGGCGATGACCTGGGAAGCGCCCAACAGCAACATGACCGCGGTTTCGACGGCCGTTATCGCCGACGCGGCGAGTTGCAGGTGGATGCCGAACCGGCGCAGCCGTGCCTCGGCGTTGATGGAGGTGACGTAGCGTTGCCCCCAGACGTCCTCCCGGTCGGCTTCGGCGCCCAGGAGCTTGATCGAGCGGTGGCGCTGGACGTTCTCGATGAAGCTCGATTCCTCCAGCGCGTCGGCCGCGATGGACTCGTGTGTCAGGTGCTTGAGCGGGCCGTATGTGCCCAGCTTGAGCGCAGAAGTGAACGCGAGGAAGGCGCACAGCGCCAGGGTCATCTGCCACGAGTACAGCAGCAGCACTGCCACCGCCCCCACGGCCATGACGGCGTCCACCAGCATCGCGAAGGCGCCGCTCATGAGGAAATCCCGGACCGGGGCGATCGAATTGAAGCGCGACAGGACGTCGCCGGGATGCCGGGCGGTGAACCAGGCGTCCGGCAGGCGCAGCAGATGGTGCGCCAATCCGCTCACCATGCGGAACGCTGCGGTGTTGCCCGCGTAGAGCACGAGCAACGAACGGAAGTACTCCGTGAGCGCCGAGATCACGGCGACCGAACCGAATCCGACCGCCAGGGCGGCGACGATGTTCATGTCGCCCTGACGGATGCCCTGGTCCACGGTGAACTGCATCTGCAACGGCATTGCCAGGGCAAACACCTGCAGCAGCGCGGTCATCGTGAAGATCGCCCCCAGCGGTCCGGACAAACCCTTGAAGGCGGTCAGAAACGAGAACAGCGGGATCGAATCGGCGGCCTTCTTTCGGGCGAGTGCGGGCGTGGGCGCCAGTTCCAGCGCAACGCCCGTAAAGCGCCCGCTGGTTTCCTCAAGGCTGAGCCGACGCGTTCCCACGGCGGGGTCGACAATGCTCAACCCGCGCCGGTTGACGGATTTCAGCACAACGAAATGATCGAATTCCCAGTGCAGGATGGCGGGCGCACGCAACTGCTTGAGTTCCGCAAGCTCGACTCGCACGGCGCGGCAGTTCAGCCCCATTTGCTGGGCGCAATCGTGGAGCTTGCGCACCGTCGCGCCGCGCATGGACATACGGAACCGGGCCCGAAGTTCCCGCAACGTCGCGTGATGGCCGTAGAAGCCCGCGATCATCGCCAGGCACGCCAGACCGCATTCGGCGCGGTCCGCTTGCAGGATGACTGGCAGGCGCATGCTGGCGAATCGGGGCGGGACGCTTGCTCACAGGCGCCGGGCGGCGCCCCGCAACGGTTCCATCATCCAGTCGATCAGAGTGCCGTAGTCGCGCACCAGGTCTGCGGTGACGGTCATCCCCGGCCGCAACGCCTGCGCCTGCGTCGGCGAAAGCGTGAATCCGTTCGGAAATTCCACATCCACGCGGTAGTGTGCGCCGACCTGAAATTGGCCCGTCGGCGAATTGCTTTGGGTTAGCGCGGTGGCGGAGATCGAATGCACCCGTCCGGACTGGGCGCCATGGCGCTCGTAGGGGAAGGCGTCCAGGTAGACGCGGACTTCCTGGCCGGGTTCGACGAAGCCCATCGCCGTGGAAGGTACGAGCAGCCTTCCCTGGAGTACGCTGCCCGGCGGCACGATGTCCAGAAGCACCTGGCCCGGCTGAACGCCGTCGCCGGCCTCGACCCGCACCGAAACCACCACACCGTCCCTGGGCGCCAGCACGCGGTGGGCGCCTTCGCCGAGAATGCGGGATTCCTCGGTGGCCAATGCGTGTAGCTGTTCCCGTATCGCGGTGCTGCCGAGGTCGCGCCGCGTCTCAAGTTGTGTGAGGCGCGAGGCGGCGGAGGCCAGCGCCGCGCGCAGCCGGTCCGCCGCGCGGTGTCGCTCGGACAGCGCAAGCTGCCGCGAGCGCAAGTCATCTTCCAGGCGCGTCGTTTCGGCCTGGGAGAGCGCTCCGAAGTCGGCCAGGCGCACGCCGTCCAGGTATCGTTGCCGCGCAACCCGCGCCTGTGCCTGCGTCAATTCAATCTCTTCCTCGATACGTTCGAGCTCGTGGCCGTCGGCCTTGTTCGCCCGCCCGAGCAGGGCAGCTTCCTGCTCGTACTCGCGTTCGACCAGGTGGAGCCGTTCGACCAACGCGGCGCGCCTGCCCTGGATTTCCTCCAGCATCCGGTCCTGAACCGTCAGTGCCTGCCGCACGCCGTCACCGGGGGAAATTTCCAGGAGCACATCGCCGGTGTGCACGTCTTCTCCGGGAATCGCCAGCCTGTCGCGAACCACGCCGAACGATTTGGCCGTGACGCGGGACCAACCGCCGACCGGGGTCAGGTAGCCGCGTACCTGCTCCTTGCGGGCAAATTCGAATGTGGCGGCGAACGCAATGAACGCGCTTGCGGCGATCAGCGCGGCTGCCGCCAGCGCCCATGCCGAAACCGGCTGCGAGAGCAGGGGCGGCTGCCACGCCGTGCCGCGAAAGCGCTGCACCGCTTCGTCGCGGAACAGAGGCAGATTGCCGTTGGCAACGGTCGGATCGGACATGGGTAGCCGGTCGCTTCAGAGGCGCCGGACGGCGGGCGCGGAAGGGTCCGCGCGGTCGCCGTCCGGCAATCCAGGCCGCTCCTTTACTCCGTCAGGTCGCGAACATTACCGTTGGTCTGGAATATTCACTTCGGGTGGAGACATGAGCTCCAGGATCATGCTCGTCCACATTGGGTCCGGTCTCGGCATGCACTGACCAGGTGGCTGGGGAATTGGGTCTACACCGCCTGCGGCGATGCTCATTTCCAGTTCGTTCAAGATTCTCATGGTGTTCTCCTTGTCAAATCAATGGTTGGGGATAAAGTCCGGAATCCACCGGAGCGGAATCGCGGTTCGGGTGCTTTACAGCCGTCACCGCGGACCGCCGCCGCGCCAGGCGCGTGCCGATGGACTCCGGGACGGAAGCCGTTCAAAACGGCGCCGGCAAGGCGTTGCAGGCGTTGGAAGCCAGGTTGGCAGCGATCGCGACTACGATAGCTGCGATGGGTCCCCCAACTGCCCCGCCGGCAGCGGCGCCAATTGCGGTGTCGACAGTGCACTGGGCGAAGTTCTGGGCGAACGAACTCCCGCCACCCGAGACCGCATCCATTTCCGTTACAGTCAGTGTTCTCATGATTTTATCCTTTGGCATTACTCAGATATTTCGCGGTCCGCATGGACCGCTCCGTGCAGTTCGCATTGCGTGCAATGACAAACTGGCGACAAACGTAACAACCGGACTGCAAATATTCGCCGTTAGAAACCGGGCAATGCGTGGAGTTTGACCTTCCGGTTCTGGGCATGAAACTGGTCCGAACATGCGGATGTCCACTACGGACATGGGAGGCGCATGCTAGCGATCAGGTTCGCTGAAGCGCCGAATCCCGCGGCACGGCACGCTTCCTTTACTGGATTGCCCGATCCCGTAAAATGGCCCGGCGCATCCGGACGCGCCTGGCACGAGCAACGACTGCAGGAACAGGAAGACACTCCATGAAACAAATCAACGTCGGCATCATCGGCACGGGCTGGTGCGGCGGCATCCGCGCCGATACCTGCGCCGCCAGTGCGCTGGTGGACGAATTGCACATCGCCGAGATCGACCAGGCGCGCCTGAAGGAGGTCGCGGCGAAGACGGCTGCTGCCTCGGCTACAACCGATTACGGTGACATCATCGCCAACGACTCCATCGACACCATCATCATTTCGGCGACGCCGGAAACCACCCACTATCCCATGGCGCGGGATGCGCTGCTGGCCGGCAAGCACGTCTTTCTCGAGAAGCCGTTGGCGCTGACCCTGGATGAGGCCGACGAACTCATCCGCATCCAGAAGGCGAGAGGGCTGAAGTTCGCCATCGGCTATTCCCAGCGCTTCAATCACAAGTTCGCCTACGCCAAGAAGCACCTGGGAGAAGGCACCATCGGCGACCCGGTCTGCGCGCTGGTGAGCCGGCACCTCACCCGGAGCCTCGGCAACAAGATCAGCGGCCGCATCAAGCTCTCTCCTGCCGCCATGGAAGCCACCCACGACATCGATTTCCTGCTGTGGCTCATGGAGCCTGCGCGCCCGATTCGCGTTTACTCCCAGTCCTCCTACGGCGCCATGAAGGACATCACCGGTTCCGAGGATGCCCAGTGGATCATGGTGACCATGGACAACGGCGTCATCCTCAACATCGGCGCCGGCTGGACGATGCCGCCCGGGTATCCCAACTACTCCGGCACCTGGATCGAGATTACCGGCACCGAGGGGATGCTGGTGATCGACGACACCCACCGGGACGTCATCGTCAACACCATGCAGAAGGGCATCCAGTTGCCCATGTCGCCCATGCCAGGCGAGCGGGTTGATCATGTCTTCGCCGGCCCGATGCACAACGAAACGGTCCACTGGATCGAGGCGGTGGCCTTCGACCGGCCTGAAATGTGCTCTGCGGAAGCCGCGCGCCGCGTAATGGACGTCTACATCGCCGCCGATCTCTCGGTGGAGCGCCAGCAGGCCGTGGACCTGCCCCTGAGCGCAGCCGCGCTGGCTTCAGCCGCCGCGTGATCCGCCGCCTCCTGGGCGCAGCCCCGGCGCTGGCGCGCCAGGCGGACGCGCGCTTCACCGCCGTGGTGTTCGTGCTCGCGGCATTTGCGCTGGCGTTCAGCGGCTGGCTCATCGTGGATGCGCCCATCCCGCTTGAACGGGACCTGCTGGCGATGAGTCCGCGCGTATTCCCCTATCTGATCCTGCTGAGCACGGTGGCGGTGGCGGCGATCTTCCTGGGGCTACGCATGCACGAGGTTGGTGCGGGTACCGCTGCCTCGAGCACCGCCGGCACAACCACCTCTCGCAAGGCCCTGCTGCGTCAGCTCGCCTTCCTGGTCATTGCCGTTGGCTGCGCGCTGGTGCTCAGCACCCTTGGGTTCCTCATCACCATGTTCATGCTCATGGCGAGTACCTCGATCCTGGTGGGCAACCGCAACCCCTTGCAGATCCTCGCCATCAGCATCCTCATCCCGCTGGGTTTCTACATCGCGGTGACGCACGTAATGCGCACGGCGCTGCCCGAAATCGACCTCGTTCAGCGGGCACTGGCGCCGTTGCTGCGGCTCCTGCCTGCCTTCTAGCGCAGGTGACGAGCCGAAACCATGCCGACCGACAGGACGAAGTAGCCGGATGATCGAAACGCTGCTCGCCGGTCTGGACGCCGCACTGCGGATCGACACCTTCGTCTGGATGGCCGGCGGGCTGCTGCTGGGCATGCTCATGGGCTCGCTGCCCGGATTCACCACCTCAATGGGTATGTCGGTACTGGTGCCGATCTCCTTCCTGGTGGGCGATCCATTGATCGGCATTCCATTCCTGATCGGCGTGTACAAGGGCGGCATCTACGGCGGCAGCGTGCCCGCCATCCTGATCTCCATGCCGGGGACGGGCGCCTCCATCGCCACGGTGTTCGACGGCCACGGACTGACCCGGAAGGGGCAGCCACGCAAGGCGCTGGAGATGGGGCTGTTCGCGTCGGCGATCTCGGATACCTTCAGCGACATCTTCACCCTGGTGATGATCATCCCCGTGGCGGCCATCGTGCTCGGTTTCGGTCCCCCGGAGATCGCCGCGGTGATGTTCCTCAGTCTGGTCATCATCGCCGTGACGTCCACGGGCCCGGTGCTCAAGGGGCTGCTCATGCTCTGCCTGGGTGTGTGGTTCGGGTTTATCGGCGCGGATCCCTTCTCCGGGATGCCCCGATACACGTTCGGCACCCAGGAACTGTACGACGGTTTCCACCTGATCCCGATGCTGATCGGGCTGTTCGCGCTGCCGGAAATTTTCGCGGCGGTCAAGGAGGGAGACATGCCGGGCGGACGCGCGGTGCGGTTCGTGGGCGAGAAGCTCCGCCTGGCCGAGCTCAAGCGGAGCGTGCGGACGATTTTCCGCTCCACCGCCATCGGCACGGGCATCGGACTGGTACCGGGGCTGGGTCAGCCCATCGCCGCCATGATGGGTTATATCGCCGCCAAGAATGCCTCGAAGCACCCGGAGCGCTACGGCAAGGGTGAGCTGGACGGCGTGGCCGCGGCCGAGGCCGCCAACAATGCGGTCAACGGCCCCACCATGGTGCCGCTGTTGACGCTGGGGATTCCGGGCGATGCAGTCACGGCGCTATTGCTGGGCGCCTTCATGATGCAGGGACTGCGGCCCGGTCCGACGCTGCTCGAGACCAACGGAGAGATCGTCTTCGCGATCCTGATTGCGATGGTCTTCGCCAATCTGCTGTTCGTGATTATCGGCTACCTGACCATTCCGTTATTCGCCCGCGTGGTGACCATCAAGCGCTCCCTGCTGATCCCGATCACCATCATGCTCGCCTTTGCGGGCACCTATCTGGCCCGCGGCAATCCTTTCGACATCGTCACCCTGATCGGTTTCGGTTTGGTAGGCATCGCAGCGCGGGAGGCGAAATTTGACGTCGCTCCGATGGTCATGGGATTTATCCTGGGGCGTGAGCTGGAGTACAGTTTCGGACAGACCCTGGCGCTGGCGGGCTCGGACTGGATTCGGTTCGCGTTCACCGAGCGACTCGGAATGACCGCGTTGGTGCTGGCTACGCCGGTGATCGGGACGCTTCTCGGAATTCGAATGAAGCGGTTCCGGGACAGGGCGTTGGCGCGGGAGACGGCGGTGCAACAGAGCGAATGAGCGATGCGTGTCGGAAGTGAACAACTTGGCTGGGTTGGTTTCCTGTTCGTAGCGGGGTTGTGCGGCGTTGCCGCCCACGCCCAGTACCCCGAAAAACCCATCACGCTGGTCACGCCATTCGCCGCGGGTGGCTCCAGCGACCTCAACGCGCGGGTATTCACCCGGTTCCTGACCGACTATCTCGGCCAACCGGTACTTATCAAGCTGGTACCGGGGCAGGCCGGGCAGAAGGGCACGCTGGAAGCCGTGCAGGCCCCGCCGGACGGCTACACGCTGCTTCTGACCGACAACTACCGCGATCAGCTTCACCAGCACACATTCCGCAACGACGCGTACGACACAAACCGGGACCTGGTACCCGTGGCACGCGTCAACTACGGTCAGGTCGCGATCATCGTGCGTTCGGACAGCCCTTACGAGACATGGGCGCAACTGGAGGCCGACGCGCGGGCACGGCCGGGCGAAATCACCTTTTCGCACAGCGGCTTGTGGGTGGCCTTCTTCGTTCCCGGGCTACAGATCATGAAGAACCTGGATCTGCATTTCCGGTTTGTGCCATACCGCGGCGGCGGGCCGGCCAAGGCGGCGCTGATGGCGAACGACGTGGATGTTTCCATGGCCTTTCCTGCCACGCTGGCCGCCGACCTTGAGGCCGGGCGGATCCGGCTGCTGGCCACTGCCGGAACCGTGCGCATGGACCCGGACGTGCCGACCTTCGTCGAGATCGGCCTGCCGCCAAACACGGGATTCATTCACCGAATCGTCATGGCTCCCGTCGGTACGCCCGAAGATCGGCTGGCGATCCTGCAAGAGGCGTTCGCACGCATGCAGGATGAACCCGGCTACCGGCAAATGATGTCCCAACTCGGTGAGAACACCGAGTACCTGGACGGCGACGACTACGAGCTGGTCCGCCGGCAGCAGGCTCGAGACTACGAGGAATTGGTGCGGTCGTTGCTCGAGCCGCAATAGTCTCTACCAGGCGGAACCGTCACGCTGCCGCGCTCTGCCAGCGTAATCCTTACGGGATCGAAGGCTGCGCCCTGACCGCGCCGGTACGCGGCAGCATCAGGACTGCGGCAAATGTGGCGGCCGCCGCGATCGCCATCGCCACGAACAGCATTCCGAACCCCCAAACTGCATGAATCCCCGCAATGACCGGCAGGGTGGAGGCCATGACGGTGAAGTTCACGACAAATCGAATGCCGTATATGCGGGCGCGCCACTCGCTCTTCGTGATCCGGCCGACGAGCACGTCGTTGATGGGAATCTGCCCGAAGACCACGAGCATGAAGGCGATGGCGACGAGGAGGGCGGCCATGCCGGTGAGTTGGTACATGATCGCGAAGAACACGGCCTGCAGCCCGGCAACGAACGCGAACACGGTGCGCGCGGAGTGTTTGTCGAGGAGGTACCCGACATAGAGTTGCGCCACCGCGGCGATGGCGAATACCAGGAACGTGTAGCCCCCGATGGCGGTGGCCGATCCGGCGATCTCAACCAGGCGCTCGTCAAGGATCTTCGGCAGCGCGAAGGTGGTGCCCTGGAAGATGATGCCGCCGATAACGGTGGTTAGCATGATGATGGAGAAAAGGCGAACGAACACGTCACGGTCTACGGAGGACGCTCCGGAGCCGGCCGGTTCGGCGACTGTGCGTGCTGTGGCGCCTTCAGCGCGACGCTTCCGACCCGCCCAGACGATGGCCGCGTACGCAATGCCAAGGCTGATGGAAATGATGCCGGGCAGGATGAACGCATTGCGCCAGCCTCCCGTGTCGATGAAATAGCCCGTGATCAACGCCGCGGCGGCCACGCCCAGATTGCCGAAGACACCGTTCACCGCCAGCGGAACCCCGGTCTTCTCCCGCCCGTGCACGACCATCGCAAGCCCCACCGGGTGGTAAATCGCGGCGAACGCCCCGATGGCGAGCAGCCCGAGCGCGATCTCGACGGGCGTGTTTGCGAGCGCGGTGGCGATCGAACTCGCCCCGATACCGATGAAGAATACGACCATCACGCCTTCCCGGCTCCACTTGTCGGCGAGCCAGCCGGCCGGGAGCGCGCAGACACCGAAAGCGATAAACCCAGGCGTGGCATAGGGGATGAGTGCCGCGTAACTCATGCCCCATTCCTCGGTGAGCCGCAGCGCCGCGACGGTCGCGAATATCAGCATGAAGAGGTGGTCGAGAAAGTGCCCGACGTTGAGGAAGAAGAAGTTCAGACGGTTGTTGCTCATGGTACGGGGGCGACCTTCATTACTAGCAGGGACGACAGTCCCGGCCGCATCAGGCCAGCGCCTGCTCCAGGTCCGCGATGAGTTCGTCCACCCGCTCGATGCCGACGGACACGCGCAGCAGGTTCGCCGGTACGATACTGTTCGGGCCTTCCACCGTGGCGCGATGTTCGATAAGGCTCTCGACTCCGCCAAGCGAGGTCGCGGGCACGAACAACCGCGTGCGGGTCGCCACGCGCCTGGCGGCGTCGGCATCGCCGGCGAGGAGTAGCGAGAGCATGGCGCCGAATCCGCCCTGCATCTGCCGAGCAGCAGTCTCGTGACCGGGGTGAGACTCGAGCCCGGGGTAGAGAACAGCCTCGAGCTTTTGGTGGTGTTCGAAATGCCGGGCGATCGTCAGCGCGTTCGCCGCCTGGCGCTCGTAGCGCAAGTGTAGCGTGCGCATGCCGCGCAACAGCAGCCAGCACTCGAAAGGACCGAGCACGCCTCCCATCAGCGTGCGTGCGCGGTTGATCTCTTCCCAGCGCGCGTCGACAGCCCTGGTTGCCAGCACGCCAGCCGTCACGTCGCTGTGTCCGGCAAGATACTTGGTGCCTGAATGAAAGACGATGTCGGCGCCGAGGTTCAGCGCCCGAAGCGTGACCGGCGGCGTCACCGTCGCATCGACCGCGAGGATTGCTCCCGCCGCGTGTGCCGCCTCCGACGCGGCCCGCACGTCGATCACGTCCCACGTCGGATTCACCGAGGGTTCGATCCAGACGACCGCGGTTTCGCCGGCCTGAACCGCCCGCTCAAGGGCGCCAGATTCCGTGGCATCGAAAAAGGCGACATCGATCCCACGGCGCGCTGCAAGACGGCGCAGCCAGTCGGCGGCGCCGTGATACATGACCCGCGGCGCAACGATGCGCTGCCCCGAGCGCACGGTTTCGAAGAATGTAGACACGCCGGCAAGACCCGACGCGAATATCAGCGCGTCCTCGGCACCTTCGAGCCTCGCCAGAACCTCCTCGACCCGCCGACCGGTCGGGTTGGCGATGCGGCTGTACTCGAATCCCTGCAACTGGTAACGATCGTCGCGCGCAAAGGTCGTGGCGGGATGAATCGGTGGCACGATGGCACCCGTTCCCGGATCAATGAAGTGTCCGGCTTGGGTGAGCAGCGTCTCCAGAGAATGGTCTGTCTTGGTCATAGGGGTCAAGGTAGATGGCGGTCCGGGACCATCCCCGGACCCAGGACTCTAACAACGGAAATCCCTGATCGGATCTGCTTGTAATAGATCGAGTGTCGTTTGTGTACGAATAATCGGTATCCGGCACGCAAAGATGCTACCTCACGACCTAATCCGGGATTCTCTGCCAATCGTGAAAGGCTCTCTTCAAGGGATTGGAAGTATGCATCAGCCTGCCGTTCTCCAAACTCGAAAAATGAATAGGTGTAGATGTCCGACAGATCTTCGTCGGCTGCATCACTGAGACTATACCTGCGCACGCTTCAAACGACGTTTGGTTTGACGGGCAATATCCAGGACCGATCGGTTGCTGGCGCCGCTCTTTTCACCCTCGATCAAAGCCAACCGCAGAGCATCGCGTTCACGCTGATTGTGCCGAATGAGATCCCTTATGTAGTCGCTTGCATTGGCGTACTCACCCGCCTCAACCTGTGCGTCGATCCATGCGCGCATGGCGTCCGGCATGGATACATTGAGTGTTGCCATGTGGCTGCTCCCAAGCTGATTGGCAAATATTGACATATTTTGCCATACGTGGCGTATCCCCGGAACCGGTGCAGGTCGGGGAGATGGCGACCCGGGCGAACGTGGGCTAGGTGGTCATGACGCACTTCTCGCAGGGTCACATCGATCCGGACGTGTCAGCGGCTACGAGCGGCATGCGCAAACGGCTTATGGCGGGAAGTGGTGATCGCCAACGACCTGGACAGGTTCTGGCCAGCGGCGGATTCCACGATCAAGTAGCCCATCGGCGTGTGCGCCTGCATGTTCTTTCCCCTGCGCGCATTAGCGGTTCGCGTCGCCAGAACGCCGGTCGTTATGTCGCGCCGCGATTCGGAGCAGCCAGTGGGTGCCGTTGTGGTACATCACCCGCGGCACCAAGACGCCCTGCCCGCTCAAAGGAGTTGGTGAACGAACGCGACCCCATCATCGAGACCGGCCACCGGGTCTGGTACCCCGGGGAGGCAGGCGATGACCAGCAATTGCGAAATTCGGGGCAGATCTCCCGGCGGACGCCACTGTTTCCCCCGACCATCATTGGTTCATACTACTTTTGTCGACTTGGCGCACGGCCTAACCCATTGTTGAATTCGCAAATGGTCTCAAGGATTTCCATGAACTGTTTTCTCTGCGCTCTTGACAATGGTTCCACAATTCGTTGTTCGACGCGTTGGACGATTGGGTCGAGTTCTTGAAGCAGCGCTTTTCCCTTCTGTGAGATTCGCACGCAATTGACTCTTGCATCGTCCTTTCTCTTGTATCGCGTGATGTATTTCTTGCGTTCCAGTCGGCCGACGATTCTGCCGATCGAGGTTCGATCAATCGCGATGGAGCCCGCCAACGTAATCTGATCGACGTCTGGCAGAGCATCTACAGCCTTGAGGACGGCATACTCCAGGTGCCGAATGTCGTAGTCACGGCACTCGTCGAGAAAAATCGCAACTGAAATTTGTTGGCAGCGCCTGAGGAGATGGCCAGGCATTGAATAAATTTCTTGTAGTGACATAGTGCTTGCTGCCTCATGCGTATAGCCACGCGCCAGTCTAACGGAGTCATTTCCCGCATTTGTAGCTTTAACGCTTGCTCCGCGAATTCAAGTCAAGAAACGAAGTAAGCCCATTAGATCCTTCGCGGGTGGCTGGGGGCGACGCGATCATCGTCCGTTATGCGGATGATTTCGTGTGCGGCTTTCAGCACAAGGTGGATGCGGAACGATTCCTGGCCGATTTGGAGAAACGGCTTGCCCGGTTCGGGTTGGAGCTGCACCCGCACAAGACCCGACTCGTGGAATTCGGACGATTCGCCATGGCGAGTCGGACGACACGCGGGGTCGGTAAACCGGAGGCATTCGACTTTCTGGGGATGACGCACTATTGCGCCAAGACCCACAAAGGAGGTTTCCGGGTCGGGCGCAGACCGGCGAACAAGCGAGTGCGCCGAACGCTCCGACGGATCAAGGAAGCGTTGTATCGCCATCGACACCGGCAGGCACATGAACTGGTAGTGTGGCTCGGGCGCGTGATCCGGGGCTGGCTGAACTACTATGCCGTACCGGGTACTTCCCGCCACCTGAAGGCTTTTGTGCACAGCATCAAACGCCTACTCGTGCGCGCATTGCGCAGACGCTCGCAGAAGGACCGGACCTCGTGGCACTGGGTCGCCGATATGGCTGATCTTTACTGGCCACGAGTTCGTATCCTTCACCCGTGGCCCAGCCAGCGGCTAATCGTCAACACCCGAGGCAGGAGCCGTATGCGTTAACGCGCACGTACGGATCTGTGCGGGGGGAGCCGGGTAACCGGCTTCCCTACCGCGACCGAGTCCTTCGGACCGGCGCGCGCCCTGCAGGCCGTGGGGACAAACCGTGGACAACACCAAAGTGTTGCCCACCGCCTGCCCCCACTCGCGCGCCTCTCGCCCACGAACCCCACAGGACCCACAACAAATTATTGATGATGAAGAAGAAGAGGAAGAAGAGGAAGACCGGACAACCCTTGTGCCATAAAACCGGACAGATAACAAACAGCCTTTACCCGTCAGTTACCAAAATTATACCGCGCCTGGACACCCCAGCGCCTGCCTTGGTCGTAGACAATGGTCGAAGTCTCGGCGCCTTGAAGTGAACCCGGACCGATACCGGTTGATCTTTCGGTATCGGTCAAATTGTTTCCGACAACAGCGACTTCATATCGCCCATTTGCAGGACCGGCAGACAGGCGAACATTGACAATCTCGTATGATGGAAAGTTCCCAATGCCATCCGGAAACAACGAGTCGAGATCGACCTGGTAGCCGTCGGAGTAGTAGAAAGTACCAGACAAGCTGACATCCCAATCCGATACATGCCAAGTATAGCTACCCGCAACGTTAAATTCCCAATCGGGGACAAGATTAAGTTTTCTGCCTGTCCGGTCAATGAGACAACTGCCGGTCGACAAATCTCTTGGGCGGGCACCTGTCCTGAGGGTCTCGGCGGTTTCAAAGCTACCACACTCCGCATCGGGGAAGTCATCAAACTTTGCGTCTGTGAAGGCAAGGCTGTAATTAAACAGCAGATCATCGCTTGGCGCCCACTGTCCATCAATCTCTATGCCGCTGGTCGACGACCGGGCGGCGTTCTTGATCGGGAAGGTCCCTGAGACGGAGTCAAACCCGGGGACTTGCAGATTACTGTACTCGGTATCGAATACCGTCACATTCAGTCTTAGGCGTCCATCCGCCAAGGTTGACCTGATGCCGGCTTCCCAACCCTCGGCGATTTCAGACTCGTAGGTGTATTCCTCGATAGTATCGGGGGCGAAGATCGAGGCATTGAAACCACCGGACTTAAAAGCCTCGACATACTTAGCGTACCCCATCATGTGCTCATTGAAATCCCACTCGAGGGAGACTTGCGGCGAGAAATTGTCGTCTTCAAATTTCGTGTCAAAGCCGGTACCGGGTAATGCAGGGGAGTCGAAGGGCGACAAGGGGGGTAAGTATATGCCGCCGACCAGGCCGTCAATCCCGGTCACTACCTGGCCGGGGCCAATCGCAAACGGACCAAATCCGCAGGGAGCCCCGTCACAGGTAAAGATTACTCCAGGATTACCCTGACCGGGACCACCGACACTCCGGATGCTGCCAGTCTTGGCAATATCCGTCCAACGGCCGCCGATGTTAAGACGGGCCTGGTCGGTGAGGTTCCAGGTCACGCTCGCAAACAGGCTCCTCCATTCTGCGTTCTCACGGTGCTCCTCTCCACCTACTGGCAGGACAATAAAGGCGGTATACAGATTTTGGGCAGCTCGCAGGTCGCCGTCCTGGTAATAGGCGCCAACCATCCAGTCGATGGTCTGCCCGCCCGGAGACGTTAGGCGAATTTCCTGGCTCCATTGATCATAGTCTTGGAGGTTTCTCGTGTTAAACAACGCGTAGGGCGACTGGGAGACGTCTTGTGACCAGTCGGTATCATAGTCATAGTATCCGGTCACCGAGGTGATGAGCATGGAGTCTGTGTCCCAGTTCAGTGTCATGTTGTAGTCAGCTGAGTTGAGGTCCCGGTATTCGCCGCGAGTAAAATGGTCGTTCATTCCACGTGGGTCAAATGTCGGAAATGCAACTGCCCCTCCGATGAAGCTCGCGGCGGGAGGCGGAGCAACAAAACTGCCGTTCTGTGTAACACCGTTGACGATATTATCGTCCATGATGCCGCTCAGCTGGGCCTGGGCACACCCGGACTGAGCGGGAGTACCAAAGGGGCTAGATACCAGGTCAAAATTGCAGCTGCCGGCCTCCTGGGGAAAACCATTCTGTTCCAGTTTCGACCACTGGCCCTTGAGATACATCTCGAAGTTCTCGCTGATGTTCCATACGGCCGAGAGCCGGCCGGCATAGGACTCTTTCTGCGGCGCGGTGTCGGGTACATTATCGGGATTTATTGCACCGGGGACACCTGTAGGATCGTATGCATCCAACCAGCCGTCAGTCTCCTGGTAAATGCCTGCAGCGCGAATGCCGAACGTGTCCGACAATGGCCCGCCCCGGGCGCCCTCGATTTGTAAGGTATTATCGGATCCAAATTGCGCCTGAGCGTATCCGTCCTGTTCTTCGCCGGGTCGCTCGGTAATGATGTTCAGCGCACCGGCTGTCGCACTCTGCCCGAAAAACACCGGCTGCGGGCCCCTCAGGATCTCGATCCGGTTGAGGTCGAGGAACTGTCCTACCGCCGAGCGTTCCCTGCCGTATGCCACGCCATCGATAAAGGTCACCACCGCCTGCTCGAAAGCGGAATTACCGCCCGATTCCGTTCCAATACCGCGGATGACGATATTGGAACTGGTAAAACCTTCAGCTACGAACAGGGACGGTGTAATCTCGGACAACTCGTCCAGCTGTCTGATGTTCTGGTCGACTAGGAATTGCCCCATGACCGGGAGCACGGAGGTCGGTACGTTCTGCAAGGACTCCTCCCGTTTCTGCGCGGTAACGACGATCTCTTCCAATTGTCCAAATGCAGGCACCGAGACTGTCGCAAACAGTGCGGGCACAATTAGTGATTTGCTTAGCTTCATATTCTTATCCCCAGTGTAAATATGCACATGATCTTTCTGTCGGGCAGACATATGAAGGTTATACCGTCAAATGCATGACTTTATCTGCTAGTATCTTGGAAGCCTCTTTCAAGTACTTCTTCAAAATCCCGCCAATCTGCTAAAGAACCATCGGGTAATATAGGAGCTTGCAAATCTTGTCGAGGTGAGGTGCGAGCCCATTGTTGGCGGTCAAAAATGCTTTCATTACATGCTTCAATGTTTAACGGTCGACTTTTGTAGCGTGTCGGGAAGGATTCGCCACCTCTAGTAAGTTCGCCTGGAGTTGCACTTACCGTGATGCAGAGTGTCGAATCAGCAACTGCTCGAATCAAATTATCCGCCAGCTCCCAATTTTGGTTGGTATTTCCATCGCATGCGGCAAGCTTCAAGGTGGAACCTGTTGTGAGAGCATTTGCTTCTAGACAAAGGTCGTAATCGGTCATATATAGCGTGCCCATTTTGGACTGAGAAAGGGAAAAAATTGTATCTCGGTGTGTCATCCCTTCCTTGCATGTGTGTAACCACATTTCAATTCCTTCTGGGTTCTCATCATTATTCGGGATATCCATACAGTAGAAACGTGGCTCATCAAGTGCATAAGTTGTACGTATGAAAACATCATCAGGTCCATCATCAACTGTAAAAATATTTTTCAGTCTTGGTGTTATCGTCGTGTCGTCTACTTGAGCCTGAATTAATGTTGGTATGCAGAAGAGAATAATCAGTACGGCACTGCACAAAGAAAGGGTTTGACTTTTTGTAAACATTCTGCGTCTCAATCCGTTTAGTTAGGAACATAATTTAGCGCCTAACCCCCCACCCGCTTGATTCCGGTGTGGAGGCGCAGCATACTTCCCGATGAAAGCATAACTGACCGAAAATAAAGTGATAATATGTAATTTATTGACTTGAATGTTCTAAAAACACGTTCAATTGAATCGGGCACGTACGGAGATGGCTGGAACAGCAGTATCTGATCAAAGGACCTGTTGTGCGCGACCAGCTTGTCCAAACAACGATACAGCGTGTCGGCGGGCACCACGCTCATCGGGCTGGCGAGCAAGTCCCGCATAGCGTTGTGCTCGTACCATTGGGGGTGCAACCGCCACTCGCTGCCCGGGTCGATTAACTGGTAGCACACCAGCGTCTTCTAAACCAAACGCAGGTCCGTCTCCCGTAACAGCACCCCACCGGCGTCGGAGGTGATCCGGCCGCCGTCGAATCGACCGATGACGTCGCGGTGTCCGAGGGCGCGAAACTGAATTTGTGTCGGTGGACACTGTGTGGGCACGGGATCTCTCCTTCGTTTTAATGTAAGTCTTTGAATCAACTCGCATTATCCGACAAAGTGAGGTCCCGTTCCAGTTACCGGTGATTTATCCGGGTTAGCCACTCGTAGTGGATGCGCGCGCTGGTGCAAAGCGCCTCGTATTTTTCCGGCACTTCCGGCTCCGAGCGGTGGTAGCGCTTGAAGCCCGTGGACTTTTCCACGTTGCTGTACCAGTGAGGTGCCCAGACACCATCGGAATTTCGGCGTCCCGGCGGCCAGGAAAGCATGGACTCGGGCAGGTAGTCGACGTCGAGAGATGCGCATAGCGAAGCCAGCGCAGCATCCGGGTCGCGCAGCACGTCGGCGGCGTCAATCACACAAGGTGCCTTGCCCGTGACCGCGGAAATCTCCCGGAACAGTTCGGCCTGCCTGGCGATACCGATATCGTGCTCGTCTACCGCCGGCATTTTCTTCAGGTAGGAGGCGACGACCTCGGCGGGATCGCGAATGAGGAAACAGTGCCGCATGTCGGCGCACCATCCCATATCCATGCCCTGCGGCATGTGCTTGGTCATGTGCTTCTGGTAGAACAGCGGCGTGGCCACTGGTTGCTCGGTGAGCTGGCGGATCACTTCCGCACGGTCGATGCTCTGGGAAGCAATCACGGCTTCCCGCCCCGGATGGGGCAGGCCAGTCTCATGAAGGTAGCTGGCGTAGAAGGGTTCGTCTACCACCGTGCAATCGGGCCTGTTTTCCCAGCTTCGCATCATCGCGGTGGAGATGTTGCGGGGGCCGGACCACATGGCGATGCGAATCGTCATTGCCTGCCGTGGCCGCACTCGCTGTCGATGAGTCGCCGGTAGAGCGCATGCAAGCGCCGGGTTATCGGACCGGCCTGGCCATCGCCGGCCCGCCCACCGCCGGTCAAGCTATCGCCGATTGTGCGGCCATCGATCTCCGAAACCGGGGTCAGGCCCGCAAAGGTACCGGTGACGAAGGCTTCCTCCGCGCTGTAGGCCTGCATCACGGAGAAATTCCTCTCGTACACCGGGATGTCATTCGCCTTGCAAAGATTGATGACGTTGCGCCGCGTGATGCCGTCCAGGCAGTAGTCGCCGCTGGAGGTCCAGACCTCGCCGTCCCGCACGACGAAGAAGTGCGTGGAATTGCAGGTCGCCACATGGCCGTGGGGATCCAGCATCAGCGCCTCGTCATAGCCCGCCTTGCTGGCCTGTATGCAGCCGAAGATGCAATTCAGCTTGGAGTGGCTGTTGATGCGCGGGTCCTGGACGTCGGCATAACCCCGGCGCACGTACACTGTGTAGAGCCGCACGCCGCGGTCGTACATCCCGGGATCGGGCATCTTGTACTCGGGAATGATGACGATGGTCGGCCCGCCCACGGTCATGGCAGGGTCCTGGTAGGGCGTCGACTTGACGCCCCGGCTGACCATCAGGCGAATGTGGACGTTGGATTCCATCCCGTTGGCATCCACGGTGTCGTAGAGGCGCTGCTTGAGGTCGCCCCGGGATAGCCCCGGGTCGAGGTCCAGAGCCTTGGCGCCTTCCCACAGGCGTGCCAGGTGGCGGTCCAGGAAGGGAATGACGCCGTGGTGCAGGCGCAGCCCTTCCCAGATGCCGTCGCCGAGGATGAAGCCGCTGTCGAAGACGGAGACGACGGCCTTGTCCCTCGGGAACAGCTCGCCGTTGATGTTGATCCTTATGTTCCGGTTGCGTTCGTCCGCCTGAACGGTATGCGTGCCGGTGGTCATGGGCCTTCGCCTGTCCTGACCGTTTCGATGTACCGGTCGATCACGCCATCGAGCATGTCCAGAGGGACCCCGCCATTCAAGAGAAGCGCATCGTGGAAGTCCCTGATGTCGAAGGCTTCACCCAGTTCTTCGGTGGCACGGGCCCTGAGTTCCAGGAACTTCAGTTCCCCCATCTTGTACGCGAGCGCCTGGCCGGGCCAGGAAATGTAGCGGTCAATTTCCGTTCGTACGTTTTGCAGCGACAAGGCCGTATTGGCCGCCAGGTACTGGAGCGCCTCATCCCGGGACCAATCCTTGTAGTGCATACCGGTATCCACCACCAGCCGTACCGCGCGCCACATCTCGTAGCTCAGGCGTCCGAAATGATCGTAGGGCGTTTCGTAGATGTCCATTTCGATTCCGAGTTTCTCGGAGTAGAGTCCCCAGCCTTCGCCAAAGGCGTGCGGGTAGAAGATTTGCCGGAATTCGGGCAACTGTGTCAATTCCTGCGCCAGTGAAATCTGGTGGTGGTGCCCCGGCACGCCCTCATGAACGGTCAGTGCTGCTAAAGTGTAGAGCGGCCGTTTGTCCAGTGCGTAGGTATTCACCATGTAGTAGCCGCCGCGACGGCCGCCCACCGGCGCGCTCCAGTAACGCCCCGTGGTGTAGTTGGGGGCGAGATCGTCCGGCACGGCCATTACGCCGTAGGGCATTCGCGGCAGGGTCCTGAAGAACGCCGGCATCTGGCCGTCCACCTTCTTGGCGATATAGGACGCTTCCCGCAGCAATTGCCCTGGTTCGTCCACATAGAACTGCGGGTCGGTCCGCAGGAACTCGATGAACTCGGCAAACGCGCCGTCGAATTCCACCTGCTCGATGATGCCGTCCATTTCTGCCCGGATCCGTGCGACTTCGCGTAGTCCGAGTTCGTGAATGTCATCGGGGTGTGCATCGTCGAGGGAAGTGAAGAAACGGGTGAGATCTTCGTAGTACGCCGGGCCGTTCTCCAGGGAGGATGCGCCGAGCGAGTCGCGGGCTCCGGGAATGTACTCATCGGTGAAGAATTGCAGGAACGCCCGGTAGCCAGGGATCACGGTTTCGGCAATGGCGGCTGCGGCTTCCGACCGCAATCGGTCCGCGTCGTCGCCGCTGAAATATTCGGGGATGCTGAGAAGCGGCGTGAAAAATACGCTGTCTTCCGGACTCTCGACGATGGCGCCGGAGATGGACGGCACGATCCCTTCCAGAATTACCCGGGGTTGGGTGAATCCATCCGCAAGGCCGGCACGCATGTTGGTGATGTTCTGGGCGAAGAACGTGTCCACCGCTTGCAGCCGCGACAGATACGTCTCGTAGTCGTCAATCGTGCCGAACGGCATCGATTCGTACATGCGCTGAATCCGGATGTGGAATCCGGAATCGCTCGTGAAGGGCATTCGGTACGAGCCGTACGTCGCCAAGTTTGCCCGATGACCGACCACGAATTCGAACAGGTCGTAATTGGTCCGGTCGTCCGGAGACAACGTGTCCCGGCCGATCGCTTCGAGCCGCTCCAGTAATTGCAGGTCTTCTTCCAGGGCGCGCTGTTGCGCTGCGGCCGACATGTCCGGCAGGCGGTCGTTGTAGTCGGTGACTCCCCGGCTGCTCGCGAACAGCGGGTCACGCTGCAAGCGGCGATCCCATTCATCTGCGAACAGCTGATGAAGTTCGGCTCCCGCTGTTTCCTGTTGTCCGAGTGCCCCTGGCGAGGCGGCGACAAGCAGCGCCGCGCTGAATACGCCGGCGGCAAGATTCGATCGATCCACCATGGCGATCCCCCGTGATGTTCAAATGGTTATCGTGACATATCGGTCTAGAGCCCGGCCCGGTTGCGCCCCTTGACGGCCCTGTTGACCACGTTGACGGGCCAGCGGCCCTCTAGAACCCGGCGAACCTCGCTGGGCGCACCCCGCTGCAGCCCTTCCATGGCCCCCTCGCTATACCAGGCCGCGTGGGGATTGATGATGACGTTCTCGCGCGTGCGTAGCGTGTGGTCGTCGGGCAGCGGTTCCGGATCGGTGGTGTCCAGCGCGCAACCCGCGATCTCCCCGGCGTCGAGGGCGTCGATCAAGGCTGCGGTGTCGACAATGGGTCCCCGCGAGCAATTGATGAGCACCGCGGTGGGCTTCATCTGCGCAAGGGCATCGGCGTTGAGCATGCCGCGTGTCTGCGGGGTCAGGGGCGCATGCACGCAAAGGTAGTCCGCCTGTTCCAGAACCTCGGCCAGTTCGGCCTTCTGCCCGGGCGCATCAAACTGGCCCTGTTCCACGAACGGGTCGAAATAGAGTACGCGCATGTCAAGCGCTGCGGCCGCCATCGCCACGCGCCGGGCGATATTGCCGAATCCGATCAGGCCGGCAGTGGAACCGGCAATACGGTACATCGGTTTGCCGGGAGGTACCGCCCAGCCGCCGCTGCGGACCTGGCGATCGTAAAAGGTGATCTTCCTGGCGGCGCTCAGCATCATCGCCAGCGTGTGCTCGGCCACTTCCTCGATGCAATACGTCGGATTGTTGGTCACGATGATGCCCGCTTCCGTGGCTGCATCCAGATCGATGGTGTCCACGCCGATGCCGTATCGGGCGATGATCCTGCATCGGGGCATCCGCGCCATGACGTCGGCGGTGATGGGGCCGCCGTACGTATTGAGCAGGGCGTCGCAGTCTGCGGCATCGGGAAAGAAGGCCGCAGGGTCGGTCACCTGAAGAGGTACCAGATCGGCGAGCCCGTCGAGAATTTCACGCTCCACGTCCAGGGACTCCCACACATAGTCGGTCAGGACGACTCTTGCCTTCGTCTGCATATCGGCATTTCCTTGTGATTCAGCCAATTTCGAAGTTGGAACCGAGGGCCATTCTACGTTTCAATTGGCTTGCTCGGCAGAATCAATTCGAGGTTTGGGCTGCAGAGCCGTTTGAAAACCGGTTGCATGCAAGTCGCCGCGGAGCCACGCGGCTGGGTGTAAGTGACCGTCAAGACTTTCAAATCTTGGAATAACATAGATTATGACGGTATTATGCGTGAAGAAATATGAGGTTCTAGCATGCAGTTCCAGCAATTCATGGATGATCAAGTGTTTTCCCCGACGCTGATCGCCGCTGCGCTGCGCACTACCAAGGCGGAGATCGCCGGGACTCTGGGTCTTGGCAAGGACGCGTTTTCGAGGTCTTCCAGGGTAAGGGCGCGCAAGACCCAGGTCCGATTGCGACAGATGATGGAACTGCTGAATCGCGTTGAAGCCGCGACGGGATCGCTTCTGGCTGCCTATGCCTGGTTTCGCGGTGAGCCGCTGCCGGGCTTTGCGGGTGCAACTCCGGACTTGCTGGTACGTGAAGGCAGAGCCGACGACGTGCACGCCTATCTCGATCGGATCATGGCCGGCGGCTACGCCTGAGCGCGATCAAGCTCAATGCGCTTCAGGGGCCTGGTGTACCGGGCGCACAATCCGCAGTGGTCCTGGAGTCCCTTGTCCGGCGAGGGTGCGCGGCTTCACGGCGGACGTTTCAATCGAAAAGGCGTGCCCGCGCTCTATACCTCCCTGTCTCCACTGACCGCGATACGGGAAGCCGAACCGCTGGGTCGACCCATGCAACCGCTGACTCTGTGCGCCTACGAGGTCGATGCCGAGCCGATCTTCGATGCTCTGGACGAGAAAATTCGTCGGGCATCGCATGTTGATATATCGGATCTGGCGAGTCCCGCCTGGGAGGCCGAGCTGCGCGCAGGGTCCGTGCCTGCATCGCAGATTCTGCGGGACCGCCTGGTGGCGGAGGGATATGTGGGTATGCGCGTGCAAAGTTTCGCCCGGGGGGCCGGCGCAGACGATGTCAATCTGGTCCTGTGGAGATGGGGTCGGAACCCACCTGTCCGGATGGTGCTGATCGATGATGAGGGCCGTCTTGGTCGACGCTAGCTCGCTTTCCCTGTGCTCCCTGGCTCCCTCGCTGGGTGCGTTGCCCTGATCGTGGCGAAGTTCACCGCAATAATACTGTTTCGGGTACCTGCGTAACAGAAACTTCTGCCTACACAAGGAACACCTTTATTGTTCTAAGTTAGGTTGATAATATTCCGTAGTGAAAGAGATACGTTCCAAGAATACGTTCAATGAACGAATTGAAGTGCATTCGGGCCTTCGTCAAGGTGGTCGAGGTTGGCAGTTTCGCCGAGGCCGGCCGTCAGACGGACACCGCGAAGTCGGTCATTGCAACGCGGATCAACCAGCTTGAGGATCACCTCGAACTTCAGTTGTTGCAACGGTCGACGCGACGTTTGCACGTCACCGACGCAGGCACGGAATTCTACGAGCGATGCGTGCACCTGCTGGCAGAGTTCGAGCAGGCGAAAGCGGCCGTGCACTCGACCGAGTGGGCGTTGAGCGGCACGTTTCGAGTCAGTTGCAATTCGTCCGTGATCGCGGCATTTCTCGCTCAGGACCTTTGTGAATTCCGGTCCCAGCATCCGCAGCTGCAGATCGAGCTGCGCCAGCATGATCGATTCTGCGACCCGGTACAGGAAGGGTATGACGTCAGCATTCAACCGACATCAACACTGCCCGGCACCCTGCAAAGGACAGAGGTATTTCCGGCGCGGCGAGTCGTTGTCGCAACACCGGAGTACCTGGAAAAGAACGGCCATCCGACATGCCCCGCCGATTTGAAGGACCACAGCCTGGCACACAACGATCACGTCGAGCCGGATTGCATTCTGCGATTCGACAACGGCAATGAAATCGAAACCGTGGAAATCAAGCCTGTCGTCAGAACGAACACGATCCACATGCTCCACGCGGAAGTCATGCGGCACAATTGCATCGCGTTGATGCCGGTCTTTTTCATCGAACGGGAACTGACCTCGGGACAATTGGTGCCGGTTCTTCCAAATCTGACCGTCAGCAGCGCCAGGATATACGCCTATTACCGGAAGTCGTCGTTCGTGCCCATGAAGGTTCGCATATTCATCAACAACCTTCGCAACAAGTATGGGAACTTCCCGCCGTGGGAGAAGCGGCTTCTGGAGAAACACCCGGAATACGCCGTTCTTCTGGGCCGGTAGTAAGGGACACCGCGCGCAAGGCGATCAGCAATCCCGGATCCGACAAGGTCCTTTGACCGGGATTTGCCGTTCCGGCCGCCTGCCAACGCGTCCGATTCAATTGAATGGTTTTTTAGAACGTATAATTCAACAAATAACATATTATCAATTATTTTGCGGTCAATTACACTTCGATAAACGCGATGCGCCTCCACTCGTGGATCAATCGCGTGGGGCAAGGCGTAACACCGCCGGTGATGGGCGGAAATACCTCTGAGGACCACAAATGGCTAGTCAACATCCAGGCAGCGCAATCCTGATTTGCGCAATCGGTTCACTCGGCGCAGGGTCGGCTCTTGCGCAGGGAGTCCTTGAAGAAGTGGTCGTCACGGCCACCAAGCGTGCGGAGAGCATCCAGAACGTCCCGGTCTCCGTAAGCACGGTATCGAGGGAGCAAATCGCGAATCAGGGTATCTCCAACATGGAGGACCTTTCGCTCTACGTCCCGAATTTCGAAATCAACAGCGCCTCCATCCTGCCCAACCTGTATATGCGCGGGCTCGGCCCTGGCGCGACACATTCGATCGAGCAGTCCGTCGGCCGGTTTGTCGACGGCGTCTACATCAGCCGCGCGGCAATCAACCTGCATGGGTTCATGGACGTGGAGAACGTGGAGTTCCTGCGCGGTCCGCAAGGCTCTCTGTTCGGGAAAAATACCGTGGCCGGGGCGATGATCATCAACACGGCCGATCCTACCGCCGGTTTCGAGAGCGGCTTCTCCGTTTCAACCAGCGGTTACAGCACGACGGGCGGAAAGAGGCAGCTGCAAGGCTTTGTGTCAGGGCCGCTTGGCGAGAACCTGGCGGGACGAATCGCTGTACGGCTCGGGAGTACCGACGGGTTTTACACGAACAGACTGGAAGGTCCCGGCGGACCGAATGGATCCGATACCGGCATAAGGTTAAAGCTGGCATGGGCGCCCGGCGACCGGACGAGCGTGGACCTCAAGGTGGAATTCGACCGGTTCGATTCGGAGGGACCCGATACTGCGGAGATCGCCGACACCGGCGGTCCGCCCCTGTTCGTTTACCAGATTCCGTCGCCGAACTTCACGCCGGAGCTCGACTGGATCGTCGATGTCGATTGCACGGACATTGTCGCCGATCGCGATACCGATGGAGACGGCGCTGCCGATACCGAGTTCAATGCGGGTTCATTCTGTCCCAGCCGTGACCAGGAGTCTTCCAATGTCACGTTGACGATCGAGCACGATTTCCCTGAGGGGACGCTGACCTCGATCAGCGCACTTCAGGACTACGACTACAAGCACAATTTCGTCGGACTCGATATGGGTCTTGCCAGCGGTTTCCGCGCGCGGAGGAACGAGCAATACGACAACTTCTCCCAAGAGTTGCGCTATACATCGAATACTTCGGATACATTCGATTACATCGTTGGCGGTTACTTTGAGAACACCGAAGTCAACCGGCATCAGAATTCGAGTATCAACCTGGTCACGATTTTCCGCAATCCGGGACATCTCTACATGGACCGCTACGAGCCGTGGACGATCGGGACCACGACATTCGCGGCATTCGGGCAGGTCAGATGGCATATTGCCGACGATCTGACGGTGATTCTGGGCGGCCGGTACGCCACCGAGCACAAGGACTTCGATTTTGAACGCTACTTCGCGGAGTACGGCACCAACAATCGGCTCAACGTTCCCGGCGGTCCCGGCGGTCCCCCGCTCGCCGTCACCGACAGCCGTTCGGAGAACAAGTTTACGGGTTCCGCAACGCTGCAATGGCAGTCGAGCGACGACGCCATGCTCTACGCCGCATTCTCGCAGGGCCACAAGACAGGCGGTTTCAGCGATCGGATAGACAATCCCATGGCGGACTACGAGTACGACGAGGAGAACGTAAACTCCATCGAACTTGGCGCAAAGACAACGAGTCTCGATGGCGCGCTGGCGTTCAATGTCGCCGTGTTCAGCATGGACGTGGAGGGATTGCAGCTCGCGACCCAGATACCCGGCACAGTACCCGCTTTTTCCGTTTCCAACGCAGCGGACTCCACCAGCCAGGGCGTGGAGATCGACTTGACGTGGGCTGTCAATGACGTCTGGACATTGGGTACAAATGCCGCCGTCACTGACGCGAGCTACGATTCATTTCCGGGTGCCGAGTGTCACGGCGGCACGCCGGTGACGCCGGATCCTGTCACGGGCACGTGCGACCTGGCCGGACTGCCCCTGATCTTCGCTCCGGACCTGAAGGGCACCGTGTTTGCCGATTTCCTGTTCGAAGATGCAATCGGCGGTTGGGATTTCGGGGGCCGCTTCGATTACACGCAGTCGGACGAGCAATACACCGATATCTCCTACCAGGACAACGTGTTGACCGATGCCTACTCCATCAGCAACGCGGGTCTTCGACTCGTTTCGCCGAATGAACGGATTACGGTTTCGCTGATCGGGACCAATCTGACCGACGAGGCGTTCTGCGCGTGGTGTATACCCTCCGGCCCCAACGTGCTGGCCGCGATGAACCCTCCGCGGGAAATCGGATTGAGATTCTCGGCAGACTTCGACTAGTCCGCTCATCGTATGGTCATCCGTCAAGAAGTGGTCATCCTTTAGCAGCCGGGGGCGAATATGGGTTTTGTCACGCCAACCAACGAATCCGTGCTCGAGTTCGAGGGATTGCATCTCTATCACAGCGGTGTATCGAACTGTTCGATGCGTGTTTGCATGACGCTTGAAGAAAAGAGGCTTGAGTGGACAAGTCACCATCTGAACATTCTGCGCAAGGAACACATCACGCCGGAGTATTTCGGTATCAATCCGAACGGGTTGGTGCCGACCCTGGTCCACGACGGCAAGGTCATCATCGAATCGGACGACATCATCGATTACCTCGATGACCGGTTTCCCGACCCGCCGCTGAAACCGACCGACGACGGCGACCGGAATGACATGTACTTCTGGCTGCGCCGTGCAACGGCGATCCATTTGAAGGCCGTGAAACCGTACATCTACCACATACGTGTCGGCAAGCGAATGGCTCACTCGCAGGAAGATGACGAGAAGTACAGGTCGCTGCAGAAGAACCCCGATCTTCTTGAGTTTCACCGCAAGAGTACGAACGAGGGCTTTTCCGACGAGGAAATCGGTCGGGCCAGGACCACATTGAACGATTGTTTTTCCGAGATGGATGCCATGCTCGAGGAGCACGACTGGCTTGCAGGAGGCCGGTTTTCACTGGCGGACATTGCCTGGGTTCCGTTGCAATTCACGCTGCACAGGTTGGCGAACTACGAATTCGGCTCGCTTGGCAATGTTGACGACTGGTCGCGTCGATTGAGCGCGCGAAACAGTTACCGGGACGGCATCATCAAGTGGTGGCCGCCCGGGTTCGGCTCCGCATAGCGCCATGCTGGAACTCTATCACCACGGCTCCTCGGTTTGTGCCGCAAAGGTCCGCTTCGCGATGGCGGAGAAGGGTGTAGTGCCGGATGAGATGCACTACATCGACATTCTGAAAGGCGAACAGTTCGACCCGGATTACCTGAAGATCAATCCGAAGGCCGTCGTGCCCGCGCTGGTCCACGACGACCACATCATCAACGAGTCGACGGTCATCTGCGAGTACGTCAACGACGCATTCGACGGACCGCCGCTGATGCCGGAAGACCCCCTGGCGCGCGCCAGGGTGAGGTTGCGGGAAAAGGCCGTGGACGAACAGTTGCATCCGGCATGCGGCGAACTCACGTTTGTTTGCTGTCATCGGCATATCTTGATGCGCCTGGGCGAAGAAAAGCTCCGTGAGTTCCTTGGGAGCACGCCCGATCAGTCAGTCACGACGACCTGGAAGGAGCGCAAGAAGGAGCTTGTTCGTCTGGGATTCGAAGCACCCGGCATCGACAGGACCTTCCGCCTGTATGACGACTACCTGTCGAAAATGAACGAGGCACTCGAACGGAACAAGTGGTTGGCCGGCGCCGATTTTTCCCTGGCCGACGTTGCCCTGACGCCTTACGTAAATCGGCTGGACATGCTGAGCATGTCGGGAATGTGGACAGGCGGGCGATTCCCCTTCGTCGAAGCCTGGTTCGGCCGGATCAAGGCAATGGAGTCATTCGCGCCGGCATTTCTGGATTGGTGCCCGGCCGATCTGACCAACGACCTCAGGACGTTCGGTGCACAAAGTTGGCCCGACGTAAAGCAAATCATCGGAATCAAGTGAGGAAGGCCCATGGGGCGTATGAGCGGAAAAGTAGCAGTTGTGACCGGGGCGGCCCAGGGAATTGGCCGCACCTACGCGGAGGCGTTGGCAGCCAACGGTGCAAGGGTTGCAGTCACCGATATCGCGGACACGAAGGACGCTGTCTCGGCGATCGAGGCGGCAGGCGGTGAGGCCATCGGCATGACTACCGATGTGACGTCGGACGACTCGCTGGAGGAGATGGTCAGGGAGACGGAATCGGCCTTCGGGCCGATCGAAGTGCTGGTCAACAACGCAGCCGTTTTTGCGGCGCTTGCAATGAAACCGTTCATGCAGATTCCCAATGACGAATGGGACCTGGTCATGCGAGTCAACATTCGGGGCCCGTTTCAGGCGACAAAGGCTGTGGTTCCCAGCATGAAACGGAACGGGCGCGGCAAGATCATCAATATTTCGTCGGGTACGGTACTTCGCGGTGCGCCCATGTTTCTTCACTACGTCTCCTCAAAAGGCGCGGTCATTGCCCAGACCCGGGCAATCAGCCGGGAACTCGCCGCCGACAACATCCACGCGAATACGATTGTCATTGGATTCACGGAGAGCGAAGGCGTCAGGGACCACAGTCAACTCGGCGTTGCACGTGCGCCAACGCTTGCCATGCGAGCCATCCAGCGCGACATGCTGCCGGAAGACATTGTCGGCGCCATGCTCTTCCTGGCGAGTGAAGACAGTGACTTCATCACGGGCCAGAGCATCAATGTGGACGGTGGCGCACTGAATCAATAGACGGGTCCGGAGGTAATGCAAATGAGCAGGTCATCGGCAGCACGGGACTATGGTCCAGTTGATCATTGGATCGACGGCAGGAACATCCCACCGCGGGGCGGAAAATATTTTGCGACCAGGAATCCGCTGGATGATGCCTTGCTGACCGAGGCGGCGGCCGGGTCCGTGGACGACATCAACGAGGCGGTGGAAACTGCGCACCGGGCATTCGGTTCATTTCGCTCATCGCTGCCGAAAGATCGCGAGCGCATTCTCTGCAAGGCGGCGGAACTCCTGGAGCGCGATCGGGACGAGTTCATCGACATTCTTGTCGACGAAATCGGCTCGCCAATAGGGAAGGCGGCATTCGAGGTCGAAAAAGGCTTGTCGTTCCTGCGTGCGGCGGCAGGAATGACGCGTCAGGTAACCGGCAAGACCATCCCGTCGGATATACCGGGAAAGTTCAGCATGAGCATTCGGTCGCCGATCGGGGTGGTTGCCGCCATCACCCCGTTCAACGTGCCGCTGATCAAGGGCGTCCGGCTGAGCTGCAATCCGATCGCACTGGGCAACACCGTCGTGATGCTGCCGTCCGAAGAAGCCCCGATTCTGTCGAACCGGCTGGCACGCCTGTACGCGGAGGCCGGCTTGCCGGAAGGCGTCTTCAATGTCGTATCCGGCAATGGCTACGAAATCGGCGACACGCTCACGACTCACCCCCTCGTCAGGATCGTCACGTTCACGGGATCCTGCCGCGTCGGCCAGCATATCCGGGAGTTATGCGGCAAGCACGGCAAGCGGTTGACCCTGGAGTTGGGCGGCAAGAGCCCGCTGGTTGTCATGCAGGATGCAAATCTCGAGAAAGCCATTGGCGGGGCCGTGCAGAGTATTTTCCTCTACCAGGGCCAGGTGTGCATGGGGGCGAGCCGGGTCTACGTTCATGAAGATGTGTTCGATACATTTGTGGAAAAGTTCGCTGGAGCCGCGAGCGGGCTCGGGATGGGCGACCTTCGCGACCCTGGCACGGTGATCGGGCCAATCATCAGCGAACGGCAACGGGATCGCGTTCGGGGCCACATCGAGGACGCCCGCGAGAAGGGCGCGACCGTCGTCACCGGCGGAGACTGGATCGACAATCGTTGCCGGCCTACCGTGCTGACGGGAGTGACACCCGACATGGCCGTCTTTGCCGAGGAGACCTTCGGCCCGGTCGTCTCCGTCTATCCCATTGCCAGGCTGGAAGACGCGATTGCCGCGTCCAACGACTCGAACTTCGGACTGAGCGCCGCGATCTATACCCAGGATATCTCCGCGGCCATGCAGTACGTGATGAACGTGGAATCGGGAATGGTGCATGTCAACGGGTCCTCATTGCACGACGAGCCCCACGTTCCCTTCGGCGGTACGAAGGACAGCGGATTCGGCCGCGAGGGAACGGAAGAGGACATCGAGGTCATGACGGAGTGGAAATGGGTCACGATCCAGATGGACTCGTAGTGAGCCGGGATAGTCTCGCGGCAGCTCAGCAAGGTTGGCAACAATTGCTTTGCCGCGCTGTCATTGTTTTCGCATTGATGGTTGCCTCGCCGATAGCTATTAGCGTCGACGCCGAGGCGCAGACAGAGCCGGCGATCAAGGTCACGTTACTGGGTACGGGTACGCCGGTGCCGAACCCGAGACAGTTCGGGCAAAGCATTCTGGTTGAGGCGGGCGATACCAAACTGCTGTTCGATTGCGGCCGGGGCTGCGGCCATCGCCTGTGGAACCTGGGACCGCAATACTTGCGGGAGACGAGGCACCTCTTTCTTACACACATGCATTCCGATCATACGGTCGGAGTTGCGGACCTGTACATGAACGGGTGGAACCAGGGACGCCAGGAAAACCTTCGAGTCTATGGACCGGCCGCCGCCGAGGCATTCATGCGTCACCTGCGTCTGGCCTACGAAGAGGACGTCGTTTTTCGTGCCGACAGGCAGGTGCACGCGGTAGAGCGGGACTTCCTGGACTATGTAGCAATGGAAGTGGCCGACGGTGAGCGGATTGTGATCGATGATGTGACGGTCACCGCGATTGCCGTCGACCATCACGTCGTTGAGCCGGCGTTTGGATATCGAGTCGATGTCGGAGAGTTCAGCGTCGTCATTTCCGGCGATACGGCGTACTCGGACAATCTGATTCGCCACAGCATCGAAGCTGATGTGCTAATCCATGAGGTGATGTCTCCGGCTCTGGAGCATTATGTTCGTACGACGTTTTCGCAGGAAGTTGCCGACGACATTGTCGCGTTGCACACGCTCGCCCCCGACGTGGGTCGCGTTTTCTCCGAGTCCCGGACTCGTCTGGGTGTGTTGACCCACCTGGACAACGAACCATCGCGAATCCCTGAATTGGCGGCCCAGATCGAATCAACCTGGAGTGGAGATTTTGTCGTTGCCGAAGATCTGATGGTGATCGAAATCGGCGAGACCATCCGCGTTGTGGAGCCCGGGCACGAATAATGGGCGGTCTGGGCGATTGACTGTGTTTTGCCCCTGGCGAGCCATCGAATGAAATCAAACTTCAAATCCAGAGGAACAACGATGATCTGCAAGCGTAGAGTTTCATTACTCACGACAAGCATGACCCTGATGAGTAGTGCTGTTGTCACTACTGCTTCCGCGCAGAGCGAAGCAACCATGAGATTGCTCGACAGAAACAGGATGTTTGAAGAGCAGATCATCAACGTTGCAGACAATGTTTATACGGCAATTGGCTACACGGTCTCCGCCAACAGCATGATCGTCGGGACCGATGGCGTCGTGATTGTCGACCCGGGTCAGTTGCCCGCTGCGTCGCTACGGGTCAGACAGGAGTTTGAGAGAATCACCGACAAACCGGTTCGTGCGATTATCTATACGCACAGTCATCCTGATCACACCAATGGCGCTGTTGCCTTTTTTGATGAAGGCGAGGAAATTCAGGTTTGGCAAAGGGACAACTTTGGTTCCGAAACCAGACGCCAGGCCGAGGCCGGACTGTCGGGCGGAGCAAGGGCATCGAATACCCAGGGTTTCGATTTGCCCGATGAGCAAAGGATAAGTGTCGGTATTGCGATTCCCCCTCCGAGACCTCCGCGGGGCGGTGTCAACTCGGCGGGATTGAGCACTGATCTCATTGAATCGGCTACACGGCCGGGCACTGTCCCGCCTACTCATATCTTCAATGAAGATCGGGTTTCGCTTGAGATCGCAGGGATAAGGCTGGACCTGGTCGCGGCACCGGGGGAGACGGATGACCAGCTCTATGTCTGGCTGCCCGAACAACGCGTGCTATTTGCCGGGGATAATTTTTATCAGTCCTGGCCCAATGTTTATCCATTGCGCGGCACGGCACGGCGATCGGCCCGGGACTGGATTGCGAGCCTGGCCAGCATGATGGCCGAAGATCCCCTGGTCCTTGTGGGCGGGCACACGACCCCCATCACCGAAGACACCATGACCGTCCTGACCAACTACCACGATGCCCTGAAATGGGTTCATGACAGAACCATTGAAGGGGCAGCGAACTACCTGACACCCGATGAACTGGTGGAGTATGCTGCACTGCCCGATCACCTGGCTGACCTCGACTATCTGCAGGATTACTACGGCAGCGTCTGGGGTACGGTCAGGGACATCTACGCACAGGACCTGGGCTGGTTTGACGGTAACCCGCTGAACCTGCACAGGGAAAACCCCGTGCAGCAGGCCAGGCGCATGGCGGATCTTGTCGGTGGCGTGGATGAGTTGATGGCCAGGGCGCACGCGGAGATGGAGTCCGGCGATGAACTGGGCGCCGCTCAACTTGCCTGGCACGTCACTAAACTCCAACCGGAAAGTGCCGATGCCTTTCAACTCCTTGGCGAGGCGCTGGCAGTCGTTGCCGAACGCACCTTCAATGCCCCGGCAAGGAATTACACCTTTTCCTCTTCCAACCGTTATCTGCAAACGGCAGCAGAGCTGCGCAATTGATCGTTTGGAGGGAAATTCGTGAGAATGGTTGCCTTGGCGCCATGTGCGGATACGAAAGACCCGTTAGCCCGGATGGTTCATCAAGACCCGGAGGTTCAGGAAGTGAATGAGTTCAAATACGGGTGGAAACCCCTGCTCGCCGCGACGATTGGAACGATGTGCGGCATTTTCACGCTCACCAACTATTCGCAGGGGTTCTTTGTCGGTCCCGTTATCAGCGAATTTGGCTGGAGCGCGTCGCAGTTTTTTCTGAGCTATACCGTCCTGATGTGCTTCGGCCTCCTGACCGGGCCGCTGATCGGTGCGATCGCACAGAGGTCGGGGCTTCTGGTCGTCGGTGTCGCCGGCCTCATTGGCCATTCGTTGGGGTACGTGATCCTGTCGTTCAACAATGGCTCGTTGATGCTCTGGTATCTGAACTGGGCGTTGCTCGCATTTCTCGGCGCGGGGTCGTTGCCGATCGTCTGGACAAGTGTCCTGAACGGCTGGTTCTCCAAACACCGTGGCAAGGCGATTGGAATCACCATGGCAGGAACCGGACTCGGTGCCTTTCTGCTGCCGCCGATCGTTGAGTTTTTCATTTCCAATTATGGATGGCGAACGGCGTATCGCGGAATCGGCATTGGAGCGTTGCTGGTATCTCTGCCCATCGTGATTTCGATGTTCAGAGAGGCGACTGGCGCCGTGACGGCAGGCGGGAAACAGGAATCTGTGAATCAACCCTCGTCGTGGGGGATGACGCGTGGTGAGGCGATGCGCACGGCGCGCTTCTGGATACTCGGCGTCGTGCTCTTCGTGACAGTCATCGTGCTGGCAGGCTTGCTGTCGAATTTCGAACGCATCATGAGCGAAAAGGGGTTCGAGCGCAGCTCGATCGCAACGATTGCAGCCGTCATGGGGCTTACTGTGATCGTGGGCCGAATACTGGCTGGCGTTCTTGTGGATCGCTTCTGGGCGCCTGGTGTTGCAGCGTGCTTTTTCGTGCTTCCAACGGTGGGTTTGCTGATCCTGCTGAACGTGAACATGACCCTGGCAACAGGCGCATTTGTTGGAATTCTGATCGGTCTGGCGGCGGGCGCCGAACTGGATCTGCTCGCATTCCTGACGAGCAAGTATTTCGGGCCGGCCAACTATCCTGCAATTTTCGGCATGATCATTGCCTTCTTTACCGTCGGCGCTGGAATAGCGCCGCCACTCTTCGGGGCCGTTGCGCAAGCCTTTCAGGGATACACTGTGATGCTCGCGACCTCCGTTGCACTTCTCCTGATTTCTATCGCGCTGTTTCTGGCGCTCGGGAAATACCCTGCCAGGAGTTCGTAGGACATCGTTGAGGCAGGCTTGGCGAGGAACCAATCCCGTTATTTGATAGCGACTCTCTGCAGATGATCCGTCAGGTTTAGCTCATCCAGCGGACAATTCCCGCGACGCCGTCCACGGCCACGGTGGAGCCTTCGGGAATCTCGCCGGTGGCGTCGAGTACGCCCAGCACCATGGGCAATCCCCGCTCCCGCGCCAGCGATGCCAGGTGCGACGTGCTGCCGCCCAGTTCCGCGACCACGCCGGCGACCCGGGGCAGTACCCCGGCAAGTGCAGGGCCGGCGACTTGCGTGATCAGGATATCGCCCGGGTTGACCCGTGAGAGTTCGCATTCGCAGTTGACGACGCAGGCCCGTCCCGTGCTCCATCCGACACCGGCGGGGTGGCCGCGGAGTCGGGGGTGCTGTTCCCAGACCTCGTCTGCGGAAACGGCGGACTCGACGTGGAGCGGGCGGGCCTGCAGCAGCTTGATCCCTTCGTTGTCCAGGGACCACTCGATTTCCGCAGGGCCCTGGACCACGTCTTCGGCGGTGCGAAGGTGGCCGCCCAATTCCCGTACCTGGGCGGTGGTCAGGCAGGGCTCGTGCGCCTCGGCTCGTGCCACGGAGCGGGTGCCGTGGGCGCAGCCGACAGCGTGAAACTTTCTGCCGGCGGCGACTTCGAGCAAATCGCCGCTTCGGCTGAGGCGATAACGGTCCGGGACCACTTCGCCCTGCGCGATGGCCGATCCCAGGCCCCAGGTGGCGCTGACGAGCATGTTGCCGTCCGCCGTGCGGCTGAGCCCGCCGCCCGAGACCTTCGCTTCCACAAGCGGCTGCACGATCAGGCCCATGGCCGTGTCGGCCGGGTCGAGGTCATGGGTGGCCATGTAGCGGAGCGCGCGAGTTGCCCACAATGCGGCCCAGCAGGATCGGATCGCGGTGAAATAGTCGGTTTGATTCTCAAGGCCGAGGAAGCTCTCGAACTGCCCGGCGAAGCTCGAACCGGCACGGTCCTCGACCAGCGCGGAGGAGCGGACCACGCCGAGCGATTCCTGTGCCGATCCGGCGCCAGAAACTGACCCGGAGGTGACCGCGCGCCATGCCTGCTCCAGTGGTCCCGCAATGGCGGCGTCAACCGGACGCTGGAGCAGGTCGAGCTTGATCTTCAGCGCGCTGCGTCTGGCTACCATGTCGCGGCCGCCGAAGACCAGCCGCGAGGCGGATTCCAGCCCGAGCGCGCGCATCTGCAGCCGGTAAGCTTCGGCGTCGACGCCGAAGCCGCCAGGCGTGGGCAGTCCCGCGTGGGCCAGGGCCGCAAGGTTCGCCGCCTTGGGGCCGAAGCGCGAGGCATCCGCGGCTTCGGTCTCATTCAACGGAACGACCAACCGGCCGGAAAACCCGCTCATGGCGCCCTCCGGCGTTTCCATTCCCTCGGCGCGAGCATCGGTCGTGCGCGGGTGTCGTTAGAAGCTCGAATACCCCGGCAGCGGATCCACCACCGTGATCTGCTCCACCGGGAAGTTGGAAATCAGTTCGGTGTGATCGTCGTGGACGATGAGCATCTCCTCAATGCGCACGCCCCACTGGAACGGAATGCCGTGCTGCGTTTCCAGCGCGAACACCATGCCGGACTTGATCTCGATGGGGTGATCCAGCGACCAGATCCTCGAAATCACCGGAGGATCGTACTGGGCGAGTCCCAGGCCGTGGCCCCACAGGTTGGCGGCCGCCTGGTCCTCTTCCTCGTAACCCCAGGCTTCCTTGGCGGAGGGCCAGCACTTGGCGATTTCCCTGGTATCCGTGCCGGCCTTGACCGCGTGGATGGAGTCGTACAGCCACTTGAGCGCCGTGGCGTAGATGTCCTTCTGCTGCTGGGAGGGTTCCTTGCCCACGCAGTAGGTGCGGTAGTAGCAGGACTTGTAGCCATTCCACGTCAGCGCGGCGAGGTCCATGAAGACGATGTCGCCGGGCTTGATAATGCGGTCGGAGAAGTTCCGCCAGTTGGGCCAGGTGTTGGGCCCGGAGGAGACGATGACGTCCTCCACGTCTTCCATCCCGGGGATCGAGTACAGGTACTCCATGATGTGGGCGGTGACCTGGTTTTCGGTGATGCCCGGCTTGAGGAACTTCATGGTTTCCCAATGGGCGCCGTCGCCGATGGCGCCGACGATGCGCAGGCACTCCTGCTCGTCCTCGTTCTTCACCGCGCGGGCTTCCATCATGGGCGTCATGCCGTCGGTCCAGTCGATGCCGGCGTCCTTGAAGGCGCCGATGAGGTTGATGTCGACGAAATCGATGCCCACCTTCTCGCCGGAGACGTTGCTCTTCTTCATTTCCTGCAACACGGCGTTGGTGAACTTCTTCACCTGCTGCTGGGAGGCGGGACCCGCGGCGCCCTTGATCCAGGCGTAGGAGTGGCGGACGTTCTGCTTGGGGATCCACGGCGAGTGCCGCTCGATTTGAAAACCGATGTCGCCCTGCTCGAACAGCACGGGTGGATCGTCGCCGCAGAGCATGGCGTAGCGCAGTCCGGGCTTGAGCCGGTTCCATCCCGGCGTCAGGGTGCCGGTGATGTAGCGCACGTTCTCGTCGTACATCAGCACCAGCGCGCTGAGACCGTGGGCCTTCATGCGCTCCCTGGCGCGTTCCAGCCGATACGTTCGCAGCCGCTCCCAGTTGACCCGCTGCTGCCAGTCCAATCCAACCGTGCCGAAATTCGCCATGCCCGATCCTCTGCGTCTGTTCCAAGTGCGAAATGGTGAGCCCGAATGACAAGGTGAGGCCAATGGCCTCACCCTCGTCAACCGGCGTCGGATTCTAGCACAGGGAACGTCGCAGACTGCGCTACGCGGAAGTCACGCAGCGCAATAGAATTGCATGAATCTGTCTTGCAGCAAACTGGGCCTCTTGTCTAGTTCCCTGCCATCTCCCAAGCCCGACTGTTATCGACTCCGGGTCCATGTACTTCAGTCCATGACGAGTCCTCAATGGCCACCATTTGATGGGGAACGTAGGCTGGAATGACAAGAACATCGCCTTCACCCACTTCGTATTCGCGGTCGCCAACCATGGCTCGAACCCTGCCGGAATGGAACATCATGGTCTGTTCGTCCGGATGATTGTGATGCGAAGATGAACTACCGGCTTCGATGGTGATAAAAAAGATCGCTGTCGTGAACGTGTACACACTCTTCGAAACAATCCCGTCGAAGGGATTGCGCGTCTCAAGATCTGCAATGTTTACCAGTCTCTCTTTTGGAGGATCAATGCTTTGAGCGGACGCCAGCAGTGAAACAGCTGCGCATAGTCCAAATATCGCCAGTCTCTTGATTTTCATTTGATTCCCTCGAAATGTGCAGGAGAAGTTACTTGTCCGTTTTTTCTTTCGCTCCAATAAACGGTCTTTCCATCCCGGAATTTCTACCGTCCGTGGTGGCAGGTCACAGCCAACATAGCAGGACCCAACTGGCATATCCAGAAAAACAGGCCATTCGATTGAGCGTATTTTGAGAACGAAATGTTCATAATATGACGTATTATCGTTCGATTTTCGGTCAATTATACTTAAATAAGATACATACGCCTTCACACTTGGATCAAGCTGGTGGGGGAGGGTGTAACGCGGCCGGTGATGCGCGGAATTGCCGCTGAGGGGGGGCACACATGGCAGATCGAAATCTTATTCGCGCAAGTCTGATTTGCGTAATCGGTTCACTCGGCGCAGGGTCGGCGCTTGCGCAGGAAGCATCGGACAGGCACGTCTTTCGCAACCTGGGATCGTCCGAGCGTCTCGTGCGCGGGCTGGAGTCCATGGAGTTCCTGCTGACGGCGGAAGACACCGAAGGCCGTTACAGCATCGTCGACTGGGTGTTTCAGCCGGAGCTCGAACCCCCGGCGCACGTGCATCGTTCACACAGCGAGGTTTTCTACTTCGTGTCCGGGCGGATGGAGTGGACAGTGAATGGCGAGACGCAGGTGATGGAGGCGGGCGACCTGGTGTATATCCCGCCGAACACGCATCACGTGGGGCAGCCCGTGGGTGGCGAGGAGGTCCACGCGATACTCATCTATGAGCCCGCGGGATTCGAGTGGGGAGCGATCGAATCGGTCGCCCTGACGGACGAGCAACGCAGCGACCCGGCGTTCATGAGCGACTTCTTTGCCCGCACCGATATCGACTTCCAGAGCGAGGGCTCCGATTCGGGCGCACGGCACGTCTTCCACAAGAACGCGTCGGCCGAGGCCTACACGCGCGGTCCCATGACTTCCAGGTTCATGCTCACCGCCAACCAGAGCGAAGGGCGGTTCAGCATCGTGGATGAGGTTTTCGCGGCGAGAGGGCAGGAGTCCATTCCCCCGAATGCCGGCCACATCCACAACTTCCACAGCGAGGTCTTCTACGTGGTCTCCGGCACCATGGAATGGCGGGTCGACGGCGATATCCAGCAGATCCATCCGGGCGGGCTGGTGTACATTCCGCCGGGCTCGCATCATGCATTCAGAGTCGCCGGCGACGAGGATGTTCACGCGATCATGTTGTACGAGCCGGCCGGCTACGAGCTGAACTACTTCCGCAGACAGGCCATGTCGGAGGAGGAGCGCGAAGATCCGGAAGTTATGGCGGATTTTTTCCGGCATGCGGATATCAGTTTTCCATAAGATCGCCAGAATCTCCGCCATTCATGGAGCATATGACACACAATCAGGAATAATCATTAGTGTCCGGAATATTTTTCGAATAAATTCAATTGCTTAGGGGATGCGGTCGTGTCCATTTTGGTTTCGCATTCAGTAAGCAATTGATTTAATGGGGTTTTCTCGAAAAGGGTCAGGCTCAGAATCTGTAGGATT
>JAJDWR010000028.1 GCA_022825505.1 Gammaproteobacteria bacterium
GGCGGCGGATCGCGCCCGCTCCGCCGGTGAAGCCGGGCCGCTGACCGGCGTGCCACTGGCGCACAAGGACATTTTCTGCACGCGCGGCGTGCGCACCACCTGCGGGTCCCGGATGCTGGACAACTTCGTCTCGCCGTACGACGCCACGGTCGTGGAACGGCTGCAGGCGGCCGGCATGGTGATGCTCGGCAAGACGAACATGGACGAATTCGCGATGGGTTCGTCCAACGAGAACAGCCACTACGGCCCGGTCCACAACCCCTGGGATCCGGAACGGGTCCCGGGCGGCTCCAGCGGCGGCTCCGCCGCCGCCGTGGCGGCCCGCCTTGCCCCGGCGGCCACCGCGACCGACACCGGCGGTTCCATCCGGCAGCCGGCCACGTTCTGTGGCGTAACCGGCCTGAAGCCGACCTACGGCCGGGTCTCCCGGTTCGGCATGGTGGCCTATGCCTCCAGCCTGGATCAGGGCGGGATGCTCGGCGTGAGCGCCGAAGACTGCGCGGTTCTGCTCGGCACGATGGCGGGATTCGATTCCCGCGACTCGACCAGCGTGGACCACCCCGTGCCGGACTACCAAGAAGAGTTGAAGCAGCCGGTCGACGGCCTGCGCCTGGGATTGCCGAAGGAGTTTTTCGACGATCGGCTGGATGCGCGGATCCGGGCGTCCGTGGAGGAAGCGGTCGCGGCCTGGGAGGGGCAGGGTGCGCAACTGGTCGAGATCTCATTGCCGAATCTCCCGCTCGCGACGCCGGCCTACTACGTGATCGCCTCGGCCGAATGCTCGTCCAACCTGGCCCGCTACGACGGGGTGCGCTACGGGCACCGGTGCGCAGACCCGGAAGATTTGGAGGATCTGTTCTGCCGCTCGCGCGAAGAAGGCTTCGGGGCGGAAGTGCGGCGCCGAATCATGATCGGAACGTATGCCCTGTCTGCCGGTTATCGCGAGGCGTACTACGACCGGGCGCGGCGAGTGCGGCAGTTGATCCGGCGGGATTTCCAGCAGGCGTTCGAGAAGGTCGATGCGATCGCGGCCCCGGTCTCCCCGGTGCTGCCGTTCAAGCTCGGCGAGAAGACGCAGGATCCGGTGGCGATGTACCTGATCGACTGCTATACCATCCCGGTCAACCTGGCTGGCCTGCCGGGCCTGTCGCTGCCGGCGCGGTCGGTCGACGGGCTGCCGACCGGCGTGCAGTTGATCGGCAATTATTTCGACGAGGCGCGGCTGCTCGGACTCGGTGCCGCCTGGCAACGGGAGACGGACTGGCACCGGCAGGTGCCGCCGGGGTTCGCATGAGTGAGTGGGAGACCGTGATCGGGCTGGAGATTCATACCCAGCTATCGACCCGGAGCAAGCTGTTCTCCGCCGCCTCGACGCAGTACGGGGCGGAACCGAACCGCCAGGCCTGCGGCATCGACCTGGCGCTGCCGGGCGTATTGCCGGTGGTCAACCGCGAAGCCATCCGCATGGCGGTCATGTTCGGGCTTGCCGTCGGCGCGAAGATTCGCACGCCCTGCGTGTTCGCGCGCAAGAACTATTTCTACCCGGATCTCCCCCGCGGCTACCAGATCAGCCAGTACGAACTGCCGATCGTCGAGGGTGGCGCGGTCGAGATTGAGTTGCAGGACGGCAGCCATCGGCAGATCGAACTGACCCGGGCACATCTGGAGGAGGATGCCGGCAAGCTACTGCACGAGGGCTACGCCGGGGAGAGCGCGGTGGATCTCAACCGCGCCGGCGTGCCGCTGATGGAAATCGTCTCGGAGCCGCAGATGCGAAGCCCCGAGGAAGCCTCCGCCTACATGCGGACCCTGCACGGCATCGTCACCTTCTTGGGAATCTGCGACGGCAACATGGAGCAAGGCTCGTTCCGTTGCGACGCGAACATTTCCATGCGGCGGCAGGGCGAAAAAGAGTTGGGCGTGAAGGTCGAGCTGAAGAACATCAACTCGTTCCGCTTCGTGGAGCGTGCCCTGCGCTACGAGCAGCAACGCCAGGTCGATGCGCTGGAGTCCGGCAAGCCGATCATCCAGGAGACCCGGCAGTACGATCCGGGGACCGACCGCACCCGCCCGATGCGGATCAAGGAATACGCGGACGATTACCGGTACTTCCCGGATCCCGACCTTCTGCCGGTGGTCGTCGACGAATCCATGCAGGTGGAACTGGCCGAATCGCTCCCGGAACTGCCGCAGGCGCGCAAGGCCCGGCTGACCGAGCAGTACGCGCTGACCGCCGACCTGGCCGCCGTGCTGGTGCAGAGCCGGCAGTGGGCCGATTATTTCGAGGCAACCGTCGAAGCGGGTGCCGGTGCCGCCACCGCGGCGCGCTGGATCACCGGCGAGGTGTTCGCCCGGATGCACAAGGATTCGACCGAGCTGGCCGAGCCGCCGGTATTGGCGGATTCGCTGGCGCAATTGCTGAAGTGCATTGATTCCGGCGTCGTGTCCAACAGTGCGGCGAAGGAAGTGCTGGCCGCGATGTGGGCAGGCGAGGGCGAGGCCGAGGAGATCATCGAGGCGCGGGGCCTCCGTCAGGTCGGTGCGGGAGCCGACTTGGACCAATGGGTCGACCAGGTCATCGAGGCGCACCCGGACGAGGTGGAACAGTACCGCGGCGGCAAGGACCGCCTGCTCGGGTTCTTCGTAGGGCAAGTGATGAAGGCATCGGGCGGGAAGGCAGACCCGAAGCAGGTCAGCGAACAGCTGCGTGTGAAATTGAATTAGGGAAAGTGCCAGATGGCTGGTCTACACTGCATGTGTTTCCAAATCAAAAACTGAGATTAAATATGGAGAGCTGCGTAAGTTCATAAACTTGTGGGAACAAAGAGTTACTTGGGCATTTGAGTTACCATAGACCAGCGGGATAGATTGTTCACCCCACATGTTGTCTGTAATCAACAGAATAGTAGGACGAATCCCATACAGCATTTCTGTAACGCCGGGGTTATTAACAAAAGAAAATCACTATCAAATTACTAGCAATAGCTTGCATGTAGACGTGCAAATCATAAGTTTGGATAAAGTATGGCAGACTACATTTAAGCGAGGATGGAATTGGAACGATTTCCAGACAATTCTGGCATCAAAAACTGACACACATTTTGATCTTTGCTGGACGCCAACCAGAGGATGGTGGCTCCAGGGAAGTCAGACAGGTAGGAGAATGAGACCAATGCCAAAATTTATGGGAGCATTACTATGCGGTGCCTTGGTTGTGACGTTTCCGGAGATGCTCGATCTGACATTCCGCCATGCTGAAAACATTGAAAATCCCTTTATTGCATATGGTTTGCTCGCAGGAGGAGCGTCGCTAATTTGTATATTGATCGGATGGTATTTATGGTTAGCGTACAAGGCAAAGCCAAGTGGTTTGATTGAAGCACTTTTAGCACTTAAGGAGTTCGTAAAGAGGATGGGTGATGATGAAAAAAGCGATTTAGTTGATTCGAAAAATAAGAAAGATAACTCCTCCGAGGAAATTGATGCCCTAGCAAAAACTCCAAGTGATGGGATACGGGAGAGTAACGGATGAGAACAACACTTCCACTGATGTTGTTGCTGGCTTGCGGTTCAGCCGCAGCTGAAATCGTCCAGGAAACAATCGATTTCGAGTACAACGGCGCCCCGCACAAGGGATATCTCTACTACGACGACAGTCACTCGGACAAGCGCCCCGGCATATTAGTGGTGCATGAATGGTGGGGGTTGAACGCCTACGCCCGTGATCGCGCAAGGCAGATGGCCGCCGACGGCTACGTGGCCTTCGCCATGGACATGTATGGCGCGGGCATGGTGACCGAACACCCCGAGCAGGCCGGCGAATGGATGACGCAGACCACCAGCAATGTCGCGGACTGGCAGAAGCGCGCGCAGTTGGGGGCCGAGTTGCTGCGCAACCATGAAATGACGGATGGCGGCAACATCGCCGCGATCGGCTACTGCTTCGGCGGGGCGACCGTCATGCAACTCGCCTACAGCGGCGCGGCCATCAAGGGCGTGGTCAGCCTGCACGGCTCGCTGCCGCTGGCCTCCGCCGAGCAGACAAAGGCGATCCAGGCGGCGATACTGGTCGAGCATGGCAACGACGATCCCTTCGTTCCGGAGGAGAGAGTCCGCGAGTTCCGCGCGGCACTGGATGCGGCGGGGGCCGAATATGCCTTCAATGGCTACGACGGCGTGCGCCATGGCTTCACCAATCCGAACGTCGCCAAGTACGGCATCGAGGCCCTGAAGTACGACGCGCATGCCGACCGGCAGTCGACCGAGAACATGCGGGCTTTCTTCAAAAAGATCTTCCAGTAGGCCAGCCCCTCAGTGCGAGACCAGACAGGCTCTCGGCAGGCCAGCCAGATCAAGTAGCGTCTTTGCACGCCCCCAGCCCGCCCGATGAACAATCTTCCGGCAGGCATCACCCTGATCCGCCCCATGCTCCAGCAGGAGCCGGGTGCGCCGGTGCGCGCGGCGGCGCGCTTGTGCGGCCAGGACCCGGATCGCCTGGGTTCCCTGAGCCGGGGCGACCAGTGCAGGGCGGGGCTCTTGGTGGACCCCGGGAGATTGCAGGTGCGGGTCGTGCAGGGCTACATAAGGCGGGTTTCCCAGAATCAGGTCGAAGGCTCCTTCAGGCCAGGGGCGATGCCAGTTACCTTGCATAAACCTAACGTTCTTCAGCCGCAGCCGCAGGGCATTGCCCTGAGCCAGCTTGACCGCGGCACGCGAATGATCCAGGGCCAGGATCCGGCAGTCGGGCCGGGCTCGGGCGAGTGCCAAGGCGAGTGCACCGCTGCCGGTGCCCCACTCGAGGATGCGCGCCCGGCGCGGCAGCCCGCGCAGCGCCTGTTCGACGAGCAGTTCGGTTTCGGGGCGGGGCGCCAGGACCTGGGAAGTCAGCCGGACTGAAAAGTCCAGGAATTCGCACTCGCCGCAAAGATGGGCGACCGAATGGCCGTCCTGCCGACGACAAATCAAAGATTCGCCTCGCGCCTGCTCGGCTGGCGTCAGCGGCCATTCCGGATGTGCGAGAAGCCAGCTGCGGGAGCGGCGCAGAGCATGGCCCCACAGCCATTCGGCATCGGCCGCCGGGCTGTCACTGCAGGAAGCCAGTCGGGTCCGGGATTCGAGCAGCGCCTGGCGGAGGGTAGGCGGCTCAGCCGCCACCGTCCTGGTCGGCCAGTTGCATGGCCTGGTGTTCTTGCCGCAGGGGGTCGATGACCGGGTTGAGGTCGCCTTCGAGCATCTCGTGCAGAGAATGCAGGGTCAGCCCGATCCGGTGGTCGGTGACGCGGCTCTGCGGGAAGTTGTAGGTCCGGATTCGCTCGGAACGGTCGCCGCTGCCGATCAGGTCGCGGCGGAGGCTGGCTTCTTCCTCGGCGCGCCGCTGGCGCTCCCGGTCCAGCAGCCGCGCCCTCAACAGGGACATGGCCTGTTCCCGGTTGCGGTGCTGCGAGCGTTCGTCCTGGCACTCGATCACGAGCCCGGTCGGCAAGTGCGTGATGCGCACGGCGGAGTCGGTTTTGTTCAGGTGTTGGCCCCCGGCGCCGGAAGCGCGGAACCGGTCGATACGCAGGTCATCGGGGGGAAGTTCGATCTCGCCGACATCTTCGGTTTCCGGGAAGACCGCGACGGTGGCCGCCGAAGTATGGATCCGGCCCTGGGATTCCGTCTGTGGGACGCGTTGCACCCGGTGCACGCCGGACTCGAACTTGAGGCGGGCGTAGGCGTCCCGCCCGCGCACGCGCGCCACCACTTCGCGGAACCCGCCTTGCTCGCCCTCGTTGTGGTTGAGCGATTCAATCTCCCAGCCGTTCTGCTCGGCGTAGCGGCTGTACATCCGGAACAGGTCGCCGGCGAACAGGGCGGCTTCGTGGCCGCCGGTGCCGGCCCGGATCTCAAGGAACGCGTTGCACTGGTCGTGAGGGTCGACCGGGACCAGCAGTTCCTCGATTTCCTTCTCGATTTCACCCATCCGCTGCTGCAGACGTACGCGCTCCTCGTCGGCCAGGGCGCGCAGCGCGGCGTCGGGTTCGTCCTTCAGTTCGGAGATCGACTCCAGTTCTTGCTGGCAGGCTTGATAATCCTGGTACCGGTCCACCAGCGGTGCGAGCCTCGCGAATTCGCTGGACAGGTCGCGGTGGAGGGTTCGGTCGGATAGCACCTCGGGGTCCGCGAGTTGCTGTTGGATCCAGGCGTGGCGTTCGACCGAACGGTCGAGCCGGGCCTGAAGCGACTCCCTCATGAGTTCGGGGAACGGGTCTTGAGCAGGGTGCGTGCCGCGTCGAGCAGGGAGTGGTCGTTGTCCTGGCCCGCTTCGTTCAGGGCTTGGGTCGGGTTGTGCGTCAGGCGGTTGCACAGCGTGTGGGCGAGCCACTCCAGCGTCTCTTCGGTCCCGCGGCCGCGCTTCAGCCGCTGTTGCGCCTGCTCCAGCGTTTCATCGCGCAACTCCTGCGCCTGATCGCGGTAGTCGCGAATCAGGGCGAATGCGGATTCGCCTTGTGCGCGTCGCGCAAATTCTTCCACTTGCTGGTCGATGATCGCGCTGGCTTCCCGGCGGGCGTTCTCGCGGGATTGCAGGTTCTTCTCGATGACCTGGCGTAAATCCTCTTGGGTGTACAGGTAGACGTCGGAGAGGCTCGCGATCTGTGGTTCGATGTCGCGCGGCACGGCCAGGTCCACCATGTAGATCGGCCGGTGTTTGCGCCGCCGGACGGCGTCTTCGACCATTCCCTTGCCGAGCACCGGCACCGGGCTCGCCGTGCTGCTGATGACGATGTCTGCGTCCTCCAGCGCATGGTCGATGTGGGACATCGGGATGGCGTGCGCCAGCAGTTCCCGGGCCAATTTCTGGGCGCGGTCCAGGCTGCGGTTGGCGATGGTCAGGTGGCCGATCCCGGCATCGTTCAGGTAGCGCGCCACCAGCCGTGCGGCTTCGCCGGCCCCGATCACCAGCGCCCGGCGTTCCTGCAACTGGTCGAAGAACTGTTTGGTGAGCGAGACGGCAACGTGGGCGATGGAGACTGGGTTCCGGCTGATTTCGGTCAACGTGCGGACTTTTTTCGCTGCCGCGAAGGTGTGCTGGATCAGGCGGTGCAGTTCGCCGCCCAGCGTGCCGGCCTGTTCCGCATCGCGCGAGGCCTGCTTGAACTGACCGAGAATCTCCGGTTCGCCGGGCACCATGGAGTCCAGGCCGCTGGCGACTTCGATGGCGTGACGCACCGCATCCTCGGCCACGTACCAGTACAGCGCATCCTGCAGGGCCGTCGGATCCACCTGGTGCCAGTGGCAGAGCCAATCCCGGGCCTGCACGAGATCCTCTGCAGTGTCGTGGCTCAGGTACAGTTCGGTGCGGTTGCAGGTGGACAGGATGACCGCCGCGCTGATGTTCGGCAACGCCGCCAGCTCCTTGAGGGCGGCATCCAGCGCATCCGGAGTGAACGCGATTTTCTCGCGCAGGTCCAGACTGGCGGTTCGATGATTGATGCCAAGGGTGGCCAATGCCATAATGATACGGTTTCCCGAGCCCGATTGCTGCGACGGCTGTCTTGTTCATTTTACGCCAAAAATCCCTTTCCATAAGGTCACTTTCGGGCATCAGCCGGAATGATTTCGAGGTGGCGGGGCTGATCCTGCTGCTCGGGCTGGCATCCGGTTGCCAAACCCTGCCTGAGCCGGCCGCGACGTCCGGGACGCCCGAAACGATCGAAAAAGCCGAAACGGCCGAGACCCCGGTCGCAGACTTGATGTACGAGCTGCTGCAGGGCGAGATGAGCGGGTTCCGCGGAGACCTGCCGGCGGCATTCGAGCATTATTACCAGGCATCCCTGCTGACGGACGACCCCCAGGTCGCCTCGCGGGCGACCGAGATCGCCCTGTGGATGCAGGATCCGGACCGCGTGCTGAAAGCCGCCTTGCGCTGGCGGGACCTGGTGCCGGAAAACCCACACCCATTGCGTGTGCTGGGCTCCATCCATGCAGCTCGCGGGGAAATTCCGGCTTCGCTTGAAGCGTACAAGGAATCCATCGAAGCGTCGCCGCTCAGCCTGGAACTGGACCTCCTCGCGGTCTCGAACTCCCTCTCGACGCCGGAGGCGCAGTCGGCCCGGCTCGAAGTCCTTCGGGGGCTCACGAAGATCTATCCGAAAAGCGCGCACGCGCATCTCCACGTGGCCGGTATTGCACGCGTAGAGGAGAAGATGGACGAGGCCTTGGCGGCAGTGCGCCGGGCATCAGAACTCCTCCCGCAATGGCCGGAGGCGATCACCCTGCAGGCCGACATCCTGCGCTCAATGGAGCGCACCGAAGAAGCAGTCGTGCTGCTGCGGGAAGCCTTGACGGAACCGATCCAGAACGCGCAGCGCCTGCGCCAGATGATGGCGGACTTGCTCAACAGCCTGGGGCGGCAGGACGAGGCGCGGGAACAATTCGAAAAGTTGCTCGAATCCGACCCGGGCAATCCGCACTGGCAGATGACTCTCGGTTCCTTGGCGCTCTTGGCGGGCGACTGGGAGGAGGCCGAGACGCATTTCCTCTCACTCGCCTCCAACCCCCGGCCGCTGGTATCCGGCCAGCCGCAGGCGCTGAACCGCTCGGTCAGCGCTTACTTTCTCGGGCTCGTCGCCGAAGAAACCGGGGAGGAGAAGAAGGCCATGGACTACTACTACCAGGTCGAGGAGCAGGACTATTTCGGGGTCGACGAGTACTACCAGAAGGCGCGGGTGCGGATCGCGCACCTGCTCTTGAACGCGGGGACGCTCGAACAGGCGCGCATGCACCTGCAGGTGTCGCGCGGACGCAGCCAGCGCGAGGAAAGCGTGGTGCAGCTGTACGTCGCGGAAGGGGACCTGCTGTACGGATTGAAGCAGTACGATGCCGGGTTTGCCTTGCTGAACCGGGCCCTGAGGGAATACCCGGGGCAGGCGTCGCTGCTGTACAGCCGCGCCTTGCTGGCGGAGCGGCTGGGCCGGATCGATTGGCTGGAGCGGGACCTGCAGGCGGTGCTTTCGGAAGACCCGGACAATGCCCAGGCGCTCAATGCGCTCGGCTATACCTGGGCGGATCACAACCTCAACCTTGAACTGGCGTTGGAATACATCGAGCGGGCGCACGCGCAGCTTCCGGACGATGCGGCGGTCACCGACAGCCTGGGCTGGGTCCACTACCGGCTCGGCAATCTCGAGAAGGCGGAAGCATTGCTGCGGCGGGCGTATTCGCTGTTGACCGAAGGAGAAATCGCGGCGCACCTGGTCGAGGTTCTCTGGGTACAGGGGCGGCACGAGGAAGCGCGCAGGATCTATCGCGAGGCCATCGACCAGCTCCCGGACGACGAATTCCTGGCCCAGGTCGCCCAGCGCTTCTCCTTATGAGGGAGGCAGGACTCGGCCTGTTGGCGGCGCTTCTGCTGACGGGATGCCCGCTGTTCCAAATGCCGGGGGAAACCGGGCTGGGGGACTCGGGGGAGATCCGGCTCTGGGAAGAGCACCGCCAGAGCGTGGCAGACCTCCAGGACTGGGGCCTGCAAGGCCGCTTCGGCCTGCAATGGAGTGACGGCCAGGTGCAGGGCCGCCTGCAATGGCGCCAGACGGGCACGGACTTTGAACTGCGGTTGAGCGGGCCATTCGGGCTGAACCCGGTGCACGTGACCGGCAGCCTGCAGACGGGCCAGGCAACCTTGGACGATGGGGAAGAGACGCTTCAGGGGGAACTAGAGGCGATCATGCAGGAGCGTTTGGGTTTTGCGCTGCCGCTACCGGAACTGGTGAACCTCGTGCGCGGCATTCCGGTCTCCGACGCGAGCGAAGTCATGCTCGACGAAAAGGCCCGGGCCTTGCGCATCCTTCAGGAGGGATGGGAAATCAACTACCGCGACTACAGCTGCTGCGAGGAACCGACCCTGCCGGGCCGGGTGCGCTTTGCCCAGGAGGCGATGCGGGGCGTGCTGGTTGTTCGCGAATGGAGCCGGAACTAATCGATGCGCCTGTACGCCCCGGCAAAGATCAACCTGTTCCTGCACGTGACCGGCCGTCGCGAAGACGGCTATCACGAGCTGCAGACCTTGTTCCAGTTGATCGACTATATGGATTGCCTGACGATCGAACCGCGCGAGGACGACCGTTTCGAGTACGCGGACGATGCGGACGGGGCTTTCGCGGGAAGCAACCTGTGCCTGCGGGCCGCCGAGTTGGCGCGCTCGCGGCATCCCGAGGGGTGTGGCGCCACGATATTCCTCAACAAGCAAATCGCGGTCGGCGCGGGCCTGGGCGGCGGCAGTTCCGATGCGGCTGCCGTGCTGCATGGGCTCAATCGCCTGTGGGGACAACCGTGGGAAACGGAGGAATTGGCCGGGATGGGGCTGGAGTTGGGGGCGGATGTGCCGCTGTTCGTGCATGGGCGGACTGCCTGGGCGGAAGGCGTGGGGGAGAAGCTGACGCCGGTGGACCGTCCGGAGGGATTTGCGCTGGTATTGCCGACCCCGTCAGAGGTCAGTACGGCCGAGGCGTACCGGTCCCTGCAATTGACACAATGGAGCCGCCCCATCAAAATGGGCGAGGTAGACGCGTATTGGGGGAGCAACGTGTTCGAGGAATTGCTCCGGTCGCGGCTGCCGGAGGTGGGGACACGCTTGGACTGGTTGCGCCGCTATGCGCCGGCAGCAATGACAGGTTCGGGTGGCTCGGTCTTCGCGTGGTTCGACGATCGTGACGAGGCCGAGTCCGTGCTGGCGCTTTGTCCGCCGGAATGGAACGGACGGATTGCCGCGGGTCTCACGTGCTCGCCCCTGCTGGCGCAGGAGGGGGCGTGAAGGGTGTTGGGCCGTCGCCAAGTCAGGTTAAGGCACGGGGTTTTGATCCCCGCATTCGCAGGTTCGAATCCTGCCGGCCCAGCCATTTTTAAAATCACGGACGGATGCCAGGATGAGTGACTACGACGACTTGGTGGTGTTCAGCGGGAACGCGAACCCGGCGCTCGCGCAGAAGATCGCCCAGTACCTCAGCATTCCGCTGGGCAAGGCGGACATTGGCCGCTTCAGCGACGACGAGGTGCGCGTGGAGATCAACGAGAACGTCCGCGGCAAGGACGTGTTCGTCGTGCAGCCGACTTGCCGGCCGACCAACGAGAACCTGATGGAACTGGTGATCATCGTGGATGCGCTGCGCCGTTCCTCGGCCGAGCGAGTCACCACGGTGGTGTCGTATTTCGGCTATTCGCGGCAGGATCGCCGGGCGCGTTCGGGACGCGTGCCGATCTCGGCCAAGCTGGCGGCGAACATCATCACCGCGGCCGGGGTCGACCGGCTGCTGACCATCGACTTGCACGCCGACCAGGAACAGGGATTCTTCGACATTCCGGTCGACAACATTTACGCCTCGCCGATCCTGATCAAGGATATCTGGCATCGGGACGGCGGCGACAAGCTGGTGACGGTGTCGCCGGACATCGGCGGGGTGGTGCGCGCCCGCGCGTTCGCCAAGCAACTCGGCAGCGAGCTCGCCATCATCGACAAGCGGCGCCCGAATCCCAATGAATCCGAGGTCATGAACATCATCGGCGAGGTCGAGGGCATGTGCTGTGTGATGGTCGACGACATGGTCGACACTGCGGGCACGTTGTGTCATGCGGCCGCAGCCCTGAAGGAACAGGGAGCCACGCGGGTGGTCGCCTATGTCACGCACCCGGTGCTGTCGGGCCGGGCCATCGAAAATCTGGCGAATTCGACCCTGGACGAACTGGTCGTCACGGACACCATTCCGCTGAGCAAGGAGGCCATGGAGTGCGATCGAATTCGCGTGCTCAGCGTGTCCGAACTTCTGGCGGAGTCCATTTCCCGCATTCACCGGAACGAGTCGATCAGCACGCTGTTCATCGAATAAGGTAATCTTCGGCCGGGATTGAATTTCCGTGCCCTGGGCACCTAGTGCCGCCCTGCACAGTTATGAAATCGTTTTGTAGTTTTGTATAATGACGAACTCGACCCATAACCAAGAATAACCGGGATTCAAAAAAATATGTTCACCAGCAATCCTTTTGCTGAGCTCTCGGCGTACATCGATGTTGCAGTGATGCAGACTTTCGTTGTAGTCATGTTTGCTCTGGTCATGGTGGGTACGTTGTTTGACGTCATACATAAGAAAAGCGCCAAGTATTTTTTCGAAGATTGGAAGAAATCCAAGACTAAGGGAACCAACCAAGTCGGGGGAGGACAGGTCATGTCCATGGCGGTCCAGACCTTGGCCAGCGAGGTCTTGACGTCATCGGAATTTTGCTCCACTCAAAGACGAGTCGCCCATCTGCTGACGATGTACGGCTTCGTCGGATATGTCGTCGCAACCGCCGTCATGGTGTTTTGCTATTCAACCTCAGCCGGCCCCACGATCTGGCCGATGATGTGGCACATCGGGGCGTTGATGGTTTGCGTCGGCGGCTATTGGTTCTGGTTCTTCATCCGGGTTGATGTTGCGGCCGAGGGCAATTCGCCTTTCAGCATTTCGCAAGCCGACCTGTTCATCCTTTCGTTGCTTGCGAGTTCGACGTTGGCCCTGGTGTGGTCGTGGCTGGGGACATCGATGATCGGGTGGCTGGCTTTCGGGCTGTACGTGCTTTCGAGCGCAGTACTGTTCGGGTCCATCCCCTGGTCCAAGTTCGCGCACATGTTTTTCAAGCCTTCTGCCGCCTTGCAGAAGAGAGTGGCGGAAGCGGCCGGTTCGAGAAGCAACTTGCCGGCACCGGCGGACAAGCCTGAAACCTTTGGCTCGGCGCGCGGGGCGCCGACGAATTATTAACTCGCCTGATCGTTTTTGATTAGGCCATTCACCCTCGAGAAAGAACAATTGTTCACTCAACGATAGGAGAGGACGGAACAGCATGCCTACTTTCGTTTATATGACGCGCTGTGACGGTTGCGGTCACTGCGTCGACATCTGTCCCTCGGACATCATGCACATCGATAAGACCTATCGGCGTGCCTACAACATTGAGCCCAACATGTGCTGGGAGTGTTACTCCTGCGTGAAGGCGTGTCCGCAAAATGCGATCGATGCGCGCGGCTATGCCGACTTCGCGCCGCTCGGCCACAGCGTCAGGGCGCTTCGCGAAGAAGAAAAGGGCACGATCTCCTGGAAGATTCTGTTCCAGGATGGTCGGGAAAAGAATTTCGAATCGCCGATTCGTACTACCGAATGGGGCACCATTCCGTCACCGGCCGATCTGGACGCGCCCAGTGCGGAAGCGTTTAAGTCTCAAGAGCTCGCACACGAACCGGACGCGCTCAACATTGATGGCGGGCTGCCCACATTGAAGCCGGCCACTTAAGCAAGGAGCAGACTAATGGGATTGTTTAATCGAAGAAAAACCGTTGTTGTCGATTCCGACGTTCTCGTCGTCGGCGGCGGCATGGCCGGTTGTGGCGCTACGTATGAATCCAGGTACTGGGGGCGCGACCTGAAGGTGGTCTGCGTCGAGAAGGCCAATATCGAACGAAGCGGAGCAGTGGCGCAGGGCCTGTATGCGATCAACTGCTACATGGGCATGCAGTGGGGCGAGAATCAGCCGGAGGATCATGTCCGCTACGCGCGCAACGACCTCATGGGGCTGGTGCGAGAGGATCTGGGCTACGACATCGCCCGGCACGTCGACGCCACCGTGCACAAGTTCGAAGAATGGGGCCTGCCTATGATGCGGGACCCGGAAACGGGGCGCTATCAGCGCGAAGGCAAATGGCAGATCATGATTCACGGCGAAAGCTACAAGCCGATCGTCGCCGAAGCCGCCCGCAAAGCCGCGAACGAAGTCTACAACCGGATCATGGTGACCCACCTGCTGATGGACGAGTCGAAACCGAACCGGGTGGCTGGTGCCGTCGGCTTCAATGTCCGGACCGGGGATTTCTATGTGTTCCGCGCCAAGGCCGTGATCGTTTGCGCCGGGGGGGCCTCGCACATTTACAAGCCCCGTTCTGTGGGAGAGGGCATGGGACGCACTTGGTATGCGCCGTGGAGTAGTGCCTCAGCCTATGCGCTGCCGATTCTCGCTGGCGCCAAGATGACGCAGATGGAGAACCGGATCGTCCTTGCCCGATTCAAGGACGGCTATGGTCCGGTCGGCGCCTACTTCCTGCACCTCAAGACCTACACCCAGAACGGGTATGGCGAGGAGTACGAGTCCAAGTGGTATGAGCACACGAAGGAAATGGTCGGAGAATACATCGATCACCATCCGACTCCGACCTGTCTGCGCAACCACGCTTTTCTTGAAGAAGTGAAGGCAGGCAGGGGCCCCATCCGCATGGTGACCAAAGAGGCCTTCCAGGATCCGCACAAGGAAACCGTGGGTTGGGAGAACTTCCTCGGCATGACCATCGGTCAGGCGGTGGTCTGGGCAGCACAGAACATTGATCCCAAGCACATCAATCCGGAACTGACGACTTCCGAGCCCTACGTCATGGGTTCTCATGCCACCTGCTCGGGAGCCTGGGCGAGTGGCCCTGAGGATGTCGCGCCTTCTGACTATCAGTGGGGCTACAACCGGATGATGACCGTTGAAGGGTTGTTCGGCGCCGGCGACACGATCGGCGGCAGTGCGCACAAGTTCTCGTCGGGCTCCTACACGGAAGGCCGAATCGCAGCCAAGGCGGCGGTCAATTACATCAACGACCTGAAAAATGAAAAACTTCAGGTCAGCGAAAAACAGTGTCAGGATCTGAAGGAGACGATCTACCAGCCCCTAGAGAACTACGAGGTCGGTCGCAACGAGATCGTGGCGGGAACCGTCTCGCCGAGTTACATCCTGCCGATCCATGGTCTGCAACGTCTCGAAAAGATCATGGACGAATACGTCGGCGGAATCAGCACGAACTACATGACGAACGAGCCCCTGCTCACCCGTGGCTTGGAGTTGCTGGACATGCTGAAGAAGGACCTCAACAATATCGGGGCCGAAGACCTTCACCAGCTGCAAAGAACATGGGAGCTTCACCATCGGTTCCTGGCTTCGCAGTCAGTCGCGCATCACACGCTGTTCCGCAAGGAGACGCGTTGGCCCGGCTACTACTACCGGGGCGATTTCCCGAAACTCGACGATCAGGACTGGCATTGCCTCACCCTGTCCCGCTATGATCGGGAATCCGATGAGTGGGAGATGGAGAAGGCGCCCGTTCACCACATCATCGACTAAAGATACGGTTCGAGCCCGACAGGGTATACCCCTGTTCGGGCTACGGCCGGCCAGGCCAAAATTCCATTCCTGTCAATAAAGGGAAGCCGCGAAAGCGGCTGTTTTTGACCCTGCCCGATGACAGGAATGTGAACACGCCGAAACAGAGATTTCGGTTTCCCCTTGTGCTATAATTCGCCGCCAGTTTTGGCGGGCCAGCTTCCGACCACGGGCGCTGGCCTGTTTTTATAAATGAACGCCAATTCATTGATGACACGATGGCCACAATTAACCAGTTGGTGCGCAAGCCGCGCAAACGCCCTACGAGCAAAAGCAACGTGCCGGCGCTCGCCCGTTGCCCGCAACGACGCGGGGTCTGTACTCGTGTCTATACAACCACTCCAAAGAAGCCTAATTCCGCACTCCGCAAGGTCGCCCGCGTCCGTCTGACCAACGGCTTCGAAGTCACCAGCTACATCGGTGGCGAAGGGCACAATCTCCAAGAACATTCAGTCGTCCTGATTCGCGGTGGTCGCGTCAAGGACCTGCCGGGCGTGCGCTACCACACGGTGCGCGGCAGCCTCGACACCCAAGGGGTGGCAGATCGCCGGCAAGGCCGTTCCAAGTACGGAACCAAGCGCCCCAAAAATTAAAGGGCCTTCGGGAGAGATACCATGCCACGCCGTCGCGATGTCCCGGAACGCCCGATCGACCCGGATCCCAAGTACGGCAAGAAGCTGCTGACCCGCTTCGTCAACGCCTTGATGCGTGACGGCAAGAAGTCGGTGGCGGAACGCATCCTGTACGACGCCCTGGATGAAATCGGCCGGGTGCGCGGAGGCGAATCGGTCGAGATACTCGAGCAGGCCCTGGAGAACGTCCGCCCGCCGGTAGAGGTCAAGTCCCGCCGGGTCGGCGGTGCGACCTACCAGGTGCCGGTGGAAGTGCGCCCGCAGCGCCAGGAAGCGCTGGCGATCCGCTGGATCATCGAATCCTCGCGCAAGCGTTCCGAGACCTCCATGATGCGCCGGCTGGCCGGCGAGCTGATGGATGCCGCCGACCAGAAGGGCATCGCCATCAAGAAACGCGAAGACACCCTGAGCATGGCGGAATCCAACCGCGCCTTCTCGCACTACCGCTGGTAAGACCATGGCTCGCAAAACTCCCCTGCAGCGTTATCGGAATATCGGCATCATGGCGCACATCGATGCCGGCAAGACCACGACGACCGAACGCATCCTGTTCTACACCGGCATTTCGCACAAGATCGGCGAGGTGCATGACGGTGCGGCGGTGATGGACTGGATGGAGCAGGAACAGGAGCGGGGCATCACCATTACGTCGGCTGCGACGACCTGTTTCTGGAACGGGATGGCGCGCGACATGGACACGCACCGCATCAACATCATCGACACGCCCGGCCACGTCGACTTCACGATCGAGGTCGAACGCTCGCTGCGGGTGCTGGACGGGACCTGCGCGGTGTTCTGCGCGGTCGGCGGCGTCGAGCCGCAGTCCGAGACGGTCTGGCGGCAGGCCAACCGTTACGGAGTGCCGCGTCTGGCCTTCGTCAACAAGATGGATCGGGCCGGTGCAGATTTCGGGCGCGTCGTGGATCAGATCCGAGACCGCTTGCGCGCGGTTCCGGTTCCGGTGCAGCTGCCGATCGGGGCTTCGGAGGATTTCGTCGGGGTGATCGACCTGATCGACCAGAAGGCGATTTACTGGAACGAGGGCGACAAGGGCGCGACCTTCGAACTAAAGGATATTCCGGAAGACATGGCTGCGGCGTGCCATGAAGCGCGCGAGCACATGATCGAGGCTGCCGCCGAAGGCGACGACGAGTTGATGGAGAAATACCTCGAAGCGGGCGAACTGTCCCCGGACGACATCCGCAAGGGGCTGAGATTACGCACGCTGCGCAACGAGATCGTGCCGGTGCTGTGTGGTTCCGCCTTCAAGAACAAGGGCGTACAGGCAATGCTGGATGCAGTGGTGCACTACCTGCCGTCACCGCTGGAAGTCCCCCCCATCAAGGGGCACTTGGACGATGGCGAAGAAGATGTACGCGAGTCGGACGACGAGGCGCCATTCTCGGCGCTGGCCTTCAAGGTCGCCACGGATCCGTTCGTCGGCACGTTGACGTTCTTCCGCGTGTATTCCGGCGTCCTGAATTCTGGCGACTCCCTGTTCAACCCGCGCAAGCACGGGAAGGAGCGCATCGGGCGCATCCTGCAGATGCATTCCAACCACCGTGAAGAGATCAAGGAAGTGTGTGCCGGGGACATCGCGGCGGCAGTGGGCCTCAAGAACGTGGTGACCGGCGATACGCTATGCTCGCTGAACTCCCCGATCACGCTGGAACGCATGGAGTTTCCGGAGCCGGTAATTTCCGTGGCGGTCGAGCCCAAGACCAAGGCCGACCAGGAAAAGATGGGCGTGGCGCTGCAGAAACTGGCGCAGGAAGACCCGTCGTTCCGGGTGTCGACGGACGAGGAGTCCGGGCAGACCATCATCTCGGGGATGGGCGAATTGCACCTTGAGATTATCGTCGACCGGATGCGCCGGGAATTCAGCGTCGAGGCCAACGTGGGCGCTCCGCAGGTCAACTACCGCGAGACCATCCGCAGGCCGATCGAGCAGGAAGGCCGGTTCGTCCGCCAGACCGGTGGCCGTGGCCAGTACGGTCATGTCTGGCTGAAGATCGAGCCGCAGGAACCCGGCAAGGGTTATGTCTTCGAGAGCAAGATCGTCGGCGGCGTGGTGCCTAAGGAATACATCCCGGCGGTCGGCAAGGGTGTTCAGGAACAGATGCAGAACGGCGTCATCGCCGGCTACCCGGTGGTGGACGTCCGGGTCACCCTGTACGACGGGTCCTACCACGAGGTGGACTCTTCCGAGACCGCGTTCAAGGTGGCGGGCTCGATGGCCTTCCGCGAAGGCGCCCAGAACGCCGACCCGGTACTGCTGGAACCGATGATGAAGGTGGAAGTGGTGACACCGGAAGACTACATGGGCGACGTGGTCGGCGACCTCAACCGTCGCCGTGGCATTGTCGGCGGCATGGAAGACTCGCCGAGCGGCAAGGTAATCCGTGCCGAAGTGCCGCTCAAGGAAATGTTCGGTTATGCAACCGATTTGCGTGGCGCGACCCAGGGTCGGGCCACCTACACCATGGAATTTGCGAAATATGCGGAAGTCCCTGGCAGCCTCGCCGAGGACGTGATTTCGCGCAGCCAAACCTAACCAGGAGACAGAACGATGTCGAAGGAGAAATTCGAACGCACGAAGCCGCACGTGAACGTGGGGACGATCGGGCACGTGGACCATGGCAAGACGACGCTGACGGCGGCGCTGACGAAGGTGATGTCGGAGACGCACGGCGGCGAGGTTCGGGACTATTCGCAGATCGACAACGCGCCGGAGGAGCGCGAGCGTGGGATCACGATCGCGACCGCGCACGTGGAGTACGAGTCTCAGAACCGTCACTACGCGCACGTGGACTGCCCGGGGCACGCGGACTACGTGAAGAACATGATCACCGGGGCGGCGCAGATGGACGGCGCGATCCTGGTGGTGAGCGCGGCGGACGGCCCGATGCCGCAGACGCGGGAGCACATCCTGCTGGCGCGGCAGGTCGGGGTGCCGCACATCCTGGTGTACCTGAACAAGGCGGACCAGGTGGACGACGCGGAGCTTTTGGAGCTGGTGGAGATGGAGGTTCGCGAGGAGCTGAGCAAGTACGAGTTCCCGGGGGACGACACGCCGATCATCGTGGG
>JAJDWR010000022.1 GCA_022825505.1 Gammaproteobacteria bacterium
TGCCGCGGCCGATCCGGTCCCAATCCGAAGCCAGCCCGGCAGGATGCCCGGAAAATCCGGTGCTCTCGATTATCAGGGCATCGGCCTCGATACGGGCGGTCCGGCGGCCGAACTCCTCCGGTGACGCCACTGCCTCGGTGAAAGACAAAGGCCGCTCGATCCCCTCGTACTCGTAGAACAGGATGAGCCCCGGCCTGCCGGTCTTGATCTCGAACACGTACGGGGCGTAAATGATGGACGGCAGGTTGGGTGCGATGCAGTCCATGGCAGGCGTGTTCAGCGGATCGTAGGCCGCCCTCGCTTCAAGCCCGGCTTCGTTCAACGGCAGCGGGGTGTCATCGATGACCTGCGTACCCAAGGGCGTGCGCACGCCCCAGCGGCCCGACATGCGCTGGAGAATGGCGCTTCCCGCCCGCGCATCGACGTTCTCGGCGCGGTACGCCGACAGGTTTCTGCTGAGTCCGCCACCCAGCAGCGAGAACTGCCGTCCGTCGGCAAGCGTGATGATACTGCCGAATGTCACCCGATTCGTGCCTCGGGGCGGCGGTCCCTCCACCGTAATCGTATCGCCCGGCCGTATGGTTTCGCTGTCGATCCCGAGTCGTCGCAACAGGGGTATCGCATGAGCCTCGACCTCCCATTCCACGGCGCCGTTCTCAGTCATCACTTCCAGGGTGTAGAACGAGTGGGGACTGCGCAGGCTCACCTCCGTGACCACGCCGGTGATCTCCATGCTCTGGCCCATCAGGTAGTGAGTGGCGAACGAATGGTGCGCCCGACCCGGGTCCGTCGCAAACAGCGCCGCGGCCATCAGCACACACGCGCCTGTTCCGCCGCCGGCCGTCGCCCATTGCGTTGGTTCTGCTTTCACGCGTTGTGTCGCCTTGCCATCAACTCCCGACGGAACCGCGCAACGCCGTGACATCCGTCCCGCTCGGCGCCTGGAAAACGCTCAGCCCGAACTCCCCGCACTGGGCGAGCACATGGTCAAAGATGTCCGCCTGGATACCTTCGTACACGGCCCATTCGGTGGTACTGGTGAAGCAGTATATCTCGATGGGGATGCCCTTCTCCCCCGGCTGAAGCTGGCGTACCAGCAGGGTCATGCCGCGATGGATCTGCGGGTGATTCTGCAGATAGTTCCACAGGTAGGCCCGGAACGTGCCGAGGTTGGTGAGCCGGCGCAGGTTTACGTTGGCGGTTTCGGGCTCTTCAAGGGCGGCATTGTAGGCGGCCAGTTCGCCGCGTTTGCGTTGGATGTAGTCGCGCAGCAGCGCAAAGCGCGTGAATCGGTCCACCTCATCGTCGGTCAGGAACCGCACCGAACTGGCGTCGATGTGGATGGAGCGCTTGATGCGGCGGCCGCCCGAATCCTGCATGCCGCGCCAGTTCCTGAACGATTCGCTGATCAGCTTGTGGGTCGGGATGGTAGTGATCGTCTTGTCCCAGTTCTGCACCCGGATGGTATGCAGCGCGATATCCACCACGTCGCCGTCGGCGTCGTACTGCGGCATCTCGATCCAGTCGCCGACCCGGACCATGTCGAGGGTGGTGAGCTGGATGCTGGCGACCAGCGACAGGATCGTATCCCTGAAAACCAGCAGCAGGATCGCCGTCATGGCGCCGAAGCCGGTCAGCAGAACGACCGGCGACCGCGCCATCAGCGCCGAGATGACGAAGACGGCTCCCAGGATGTACACCGCGATGTGGGCGACCTGCACGAATCCCTTGATGGGGCGGTCCCGGGCGACGGGCCATGTCTCGTAGATTGCGCTGCCTGCGTTCAGCAGCGCGCCGACCGCGAGCGTGACGGCCAGCGCCAGCCAGGCCATGGCGACGTTGGCGACGATCCGGGAGAGCGAGTCGCCGAGGCCGGGCACATGTGCGATGCCGAAGTACACCACCAGCGCCGGCACGCCCTGCACCAGCCGATCGAGCACGCCATGTTCCAGGATCATGTCGTCCCATTGCTGGCTGGTGCGCCCGGCCAGGCGGCTCAGCAGTCCGACCATCCGACGCTTGGCGAGCAAGTGCAGGAGCATGCCGGCAAACACAAGGACGGCGGCGGCGCCGAGGGTGTGAACAAGTTGGGGCAGGCCGAAGAACCAGCCAGTCAAGCTGTCGAACGCTTCGTTCATGGTTCAGCCGTCCGCAAGCTCCGGGTCGCTCGCTTCGGCTCGGAAGAAATCTGGCCGAAGAATACCCGAATCCCCCGGGTCATGGCGAAACTATCGGTCAGGACTTCAAGATGCGCTTGCAAACCAGATTCTGCCCAGAACGTTCGCTGGCAAGCCCGACCGAAGGGTGGGAAAGGCCCCTATACCAAGAGCGGCCCCGTGCGCAAGCTGACTTTCTCGCAATCTTGCCCAGAAAGAAATTGGCGACGCTTTCAGGGCACGAGTAAAATCCGGGCATGGGCAGTACCACCATAAGACTGGACGCCGAAGGTTTCCCAATCCGTGTGGACGCGGACAAAGGTTGGACGGCTCCCTCCCTGCCCGGGCTGGAGTTTCCAGGCTGCACTCCCCGGCGCGTGAAACGCTCCGAGATCGACGCCTATGAAGGACGCATCGAGTTCTGGGACGCCGACGCCGAGACCGCCTGGGTGTGCGAGCCCGCCACCCCTGTCCACGAGCGCCCCTCACGGGCTCTGGCTGCGCTGGCGGAGCGCATCGCGGCGGTGCGCGGCTCGCCGGTGACCTGTTTCGGCTCGATGGACCTGCTGCTGCGCGACGGCGACGGCGCGCCCCGGCGAATCCTGGAGGCGGACGAGTCGCTGTACCTGCACCCGCTGTCGGCGAATCTGCCCGGCTCCGCGGCGATGGTGGTCGGTGTGCACGACTTCCCGGACGTTGTGCTGGAGGTGGACCACACCACGGACGCGCGGCAGGGCAAACTGAAGCTCTATGAGGCATGGGGTTTTCCCGAGGTATGGATTCAGGTGCCCGCCGAGCCCGCGCCGAGCCGTCCGAGGAGCCGCCTTCCTGGACTGACGATTTACCTGCTGGAGGGCGGCGTGTACCGCGTGTCCGGGGAGAGCCGGGCGTTTCCGGGCTGGACGGCGGAAAATATCCACGCCGCCCTGGACGAGAAGGCCCCGACGGCGGCGACGCTGGAGACTATCGAGCGGGTGGGTCTGGAACTCGGCGCGCGGGAGGGCACCGGGCCGGACGACGACCCGATGTTGCGCTCGCAGCGCCGGCAAGCCATGCGGCAGGGCATCGAGCAGGGTATCGAGCGGGGGCTGACCGCCCAGAGGGAGATGCTGCGCCGCCAGGCGGAGCGCAAGTTCGGCAGGACAGCGGCGGCGGAATTCGTCAGCCGGCTCGAAGCCGTATCCGATCCGGCCCGCCTGGCCGAAGCCGGCGAGCGGATCATCGACTGCGACACTGGGGACGATCTGCTGGCCCAACTGCCATCGGAGTAGCCGCAGTCCCCTGGTAGCGACTCCGTCCCGCAACCTCATCCCAGGCACTGCGGACGGACCGCTGCAACCGGGAAGGCCAACGCCGCCCGTGCGCCCACTCCGCGCGATGTTTGCCCCACCCATGTAGAATCCGACCTGTTCCGCGCCCTGTCGGCGCATTTCACGGGTAGTTCATGACCAATTCAGTTGACAATCGCCTCGCCCTGTTCTGCGACTTCGAAAACATCGCGCTCGGGGTCCGCGATGCGCGCTACGCCAAGTTCGACATCAACCGCGTGCTCGAGCGCCTCCTGGTCAAGGGAAGCATCATCGCCAAGAAAGCCTACTGCGACTGGGGCCGCTACAAGGAATTCAAGGCGGTCATGCACGAGGCCAACTTTGAACTCATCGACATTCCCCATGTGCGCCAGTCGGGCAAGAACTCCGCCGATATCCGCATGGTGGTGGATGCGCTGGACCTCTGCTACACCAAGTCCCATGTGAACACGTTTGTCGTCATCAGCGGCGATTCGGACTTTTCCCCGCTGGTCAGCAAGCTCCGCGAGAATGCCAAGATCGTGATCGGTGTGGGCGTGAAGAACTCCACGTCCGACCTGCTGATCAATACCTGCGACGAGTTCATCTACTACGACGATCTCATCAGGGAGCGCCGGCAGCGCAAACCTGCGGCCAAGCCGGCCGCCCGGAAAAAGTCGTCCGATTCAACCGGCCGCGCGCAGGAAGGAAGCGACCGCATGCAGGAGGGCATCGACCTCACGCTCGAGACCGCGGAGGCCCTCAACGCGGAGCGGGGCGACGAGGAGAAACTCTGGGGTTCCATGGTCAAGCAGGCGCTCAAGCGCCGCCGGCCCGGCTTCAACGAGAGCTATTACGGCTTCAACTCCTTCAGCCGCCTGCTGGAAGAGGCCCGCGACCGGGGCCAGGTGGAACTGGAACTGGACGAACGCTCCGGCGGCTATATCATCCGTGACGTGGTCCCGGCCAGTTCGTGAGTTACTTTGCCACCACAAGGCGCCTCACTTCCCAGGGAGCCAAAGCGATGATGATGGCAGCTACGGCCGACGCCAAAGACAAGGGCTTTGCCGTTTCCATCGCCATCGTGGATTCGGGCGGCAACCTGCTGCTGCTGGAACGAATGGAAGGCGGGCGATTCCACACCGTCCACTCCGCACAAACCAAGGCAGCCTGCGCCGCATCCAACCGGCGGCCGACCACCACCCGAGGCGCGGAGGGACAGGAACTTGACCTGTTGCACGCGGTGGGCCTCAGCCTGGCCGCGGGTCCCGGGCGCTGGACCCCCATGGAAGGCGGATTGCCCATCATGGTGGACGGCGAGTGCGTGGGCGGCATCGGTGTAGCCGGCGCGACCTGGGAAGAGGATGAGCGCATCGCCAAAGTGGCGTTGAACGCAGTCGGCGCCGCCCTGCCGGATTAGGGAGGACCGGGCAGGCGGTGGCAACAGTCCTGCAGCATGGGGTGGAATACCGCCTCGCCGAAGACGGCCGATCCACCGGCGATGCATCCCGGCTGTCCATGTTGCTCGCGGCACTCCTGGCGGGATTCGGGCTGTTTGGACCGCCGGCCGCCGCGCAGTACCCGGAACGGGCCATCGAATTCGTGATTCCCTTCGACGCCGGCGGCAGCGCCGACATCGAGGGCCGTCTGCTGGCCGAGGAGATGGGCGCGGTACTGGGCGTCACCCTGGTGCCCGTGAATCGGCCGGGCGCCGGCGGAGCGCTGGCCTACAGCTACGTCAACGATGCCGATCCCGACGGCTACACGGTCATGTGGACCTCGACTTCGATCCTCACCATCACCAATCTCGGCAATGTGCCCTTCGGCTTCGACGCTCTCGATCACATCGGACGCGTCGAGCACCAGCCGCTGGTGTTCGCGGTGGCAACCGATTCGCCGTGGAGCGACATCGACTCGCTGGCCGGGGACTGCGGTAACCGCGGCCGGCCCATCCGTATCGCCAACTCGGGTACCGGCAGTACGACGCATCTGGGCGCCCTGGCGGTCATGCAGGAGGTCGGCTGCGAGGCCGTGCACCTGCCCATCGGTACACGAAGGCGCAATGCCACGGTCCTCAGCGGTGAGGCGGATGCCATGGTGGCGCCGCTGACCGGCGCCCTGAGCCTGTTTCGCGCCGGTCGGCTGAGATTTCTGGCCTCACTGGGCGCGGACCGGAATCCCATCATTGCCGACGTTCCCACGGCCCGTGAACTCGGTATCGACGTGGAATTCGATCTGTTCCGGGGGCTCTCGGTACCAATGGGTACGCCCGCTGAAGTTCAGGCGCGGCTCGCCGATGCCATGACCCGGGCCGCGTCATCGGACGCGTTCCAGCGTCTGGCCGACGACCTGGGACTCACCGTGGCGCCACTGATCATGGGTCCGTTCGAGGCACTGTTGCGACGGGAAGACGCAAGGGTAAGGGCAATTATCCAGAGCGCCGACACATTGACTCCCTGATGTCCGGGGGACATCGCAACCTGGCGGCAGGCGCCGTACTCCTGGCCGTTGGCATCGGCTATGGATTGGCAACCGCGCTATTGCCGGACCGGACCCTGCCCGATACACCGGGTCCGGCGTTTTTTCCCTGGTTGATCGCTATCGGCCTGATCGGGCTTTCCGCCGCGCTGACGGTCAGGGGCCTGACCGCCATTCGCCAACGGGACGGGGATGTTGCAGGCTACCGGCTGCCCCGCCGCGGCTGGCTGGCGCTCGTCGGTTTCGCCGCCTACCTGCTGCTCCTGCCCTATGCCGGTTTTGTGCTGGCAAGCGTGCCGTTCTGCGGCGGTCTGGTGGCGCTATACGGCGAACGCAGGCCGGTCATCGTGCTGGCAGCCGCGATCCTGATTCCGCTGATGCTCTTCGTGGTGTTCAGCACGGGATTCCAGGTGCTCCTGCCGCGAGGCGCGTGGCTGTGACCGAACAGCACGGACGCGCGATCGACACGCCCGGAACTCTCCCGCGAGGCGCGCGGCGGTGACGGGCGACCTGTTGCAGGGCCTGCTCCAGGCGATTCAGCCCGCAAGCCTGGCCGCGACGGGCGTGGGATGCCTGCTGGGCATCGTGGCCGGCATGATTCCCGGCATGACGATCTCCGCGGCCATGATCATCGTCCTGCCGCTCACGTTCGTGCTCGATCCCAACGTCTCCATCGGCCTGTTCCTGGGGCTCTATGCCGGGGGCATGCTGGGCGGCAGTTTCTCCGCCATCCTGCTGAACATACCCGGAACGCCGTCGTCTGCGGCGACCGCGCTGGACGGCTACCCGCTGGTGGCACGGGGCCAGGCCGGCCGTGCGCTGGGCATGGCGGTATCGGCGAGCTTCTGCGGCGGGCTCTTCAGCGCGCTTTGCCTGTTCCTCATCGCGCCCCGGCTGGCCGACCTGGCGCTGCAGTTCCGCTCGGCGGACCTGTTCAGCCTGGTATTCCTGGGGCTGACCATCATCTGCTCGTTCGCATCCCGGTCGTGGATCAAGGGATTGCTGTCCGCGGTCATCGGGCTCGCCATCGTCACCGTCGGTCAGGATCCGGTGATGGGCACGGCACGATTTACCTTCCGCGACCCGAACCTGCTGTCGGGCGTGCATTTCCTCACCGCGCTGATCGGGCTGTTCGCCATACCGCAGTTGATCGAGAACCTGCACGGCAACAGCCCTGGCGGCGCCATCGGCCTCGGCGTCCCGGGCCGTCCGGGCAGTCCAGACAGCCCAGGCAGTCCGGGAGGCCGCAACGGCACTGCACCGGCAGCCGGCGCCATCGAATTGCGCAAACTGCTGCCGGCGTTCGCGGACCTGCGCCGCATCCGGCTGCCCGTGGGTATCGGTTCGGCGGTGGGCACCTTCCTCGGCATCCTTCCCGGCGCGGGCGGTCCCATCGCGGCCTTCATCAGTTACGACTACGCGAAGAAAGCCACCGGGCGCGGCGACCGGTTCGGCCAGGGAGCCGTGGAGGGGGTAGCGGCACCGGAAGCCGCCAACAACGCGGTCACGGGGGGCGCCCTGATCCCAATGATGACCCTTGGCATCCCGGGCGACCCGGTGACGGCGATCCTGATCGGCGCGCTGCTGGCCCATGGGTTGGCCCCGGGGCCGCTGCTGTTCGTCGAGCGGGCGGACTTCGCCTACGGACTGATGTTCTCGTTCTTCTGGGCGAATGTCTTCAACCTGCTGATTGCGCTTGCGGGGCTGCGGCTGCTGGTCAAGGTGGTCGCGGCACCGCGCACGCTGCTCATGCCCGCGGTGGCGATCCTGTGCGTCGTCGGCGCCTGGTCGCTGCGCAATTCGATCTTCGACGTCTACGTGATGTTCGGATTCGGGCTGCTGGGGCTGGCCATGAAGTGGCTGGACATGCCGGTGGTGCCGCTGCTGCTCGCACTGGTTCTCGGGCGGCAACTGGAGGAAAATCTGCGAATCGCGCTGACCGGATCCCAGGGAGACATCACGATGTTCTTCACTTCGCCCTTCAGCGCGCTGTTCCTGGGGCTGTCGGTGGTATCGGTGGTCTGGTCCGTTGTTGGTGCGCGCAGGCAGCGGGCGCCGTGAGTCGAGGGATAATGGCCGCGAAGGGAACGACGATGTCGTGGCCGGAGTAAGAGTCGCCGCGAAGGGTGTGACGAGTTCGTTACCGGAGGTATAGTCGATTGAACAGCGAACCGATCCGCGTGGCCTCGCTGGGCCTGGGCTGGTGGTCGGACGTGCTCGCCGATGCGGTCGGCCGGACGCCGGCGCTCGATATCGCGTCCTGTTACACCCGCTCCGAAGACAAGCGCAAAGCCTTCGCGGAGAAATACCGGTGCAGGGCGGCGGGCAGCTACGAAGAAATCCTGATGGACGAATCCATCCGGGGCATCATCAATACGACACCCAATTCCGTGCATCTCGAAACGGTGGCCCAGGCTGCGGCCGCCGGCAAGCACGTCTTTCTCGACAAGCCCATTGCCAACTCGGTCGCCGACGGCCTGGCCATCGACCGGATCTGCGCCGCCGCCGGCACCGTACTCTCGGTGGGGTACCAGCGCCGCCGCGAGAGCCACTTCCGCTGGATCCGGCGCGAGATCGAGGCGGCCCGGTTCGGCCGGCTGATCCAGGCCGAAGCCAACATCAGCCGAGACCGGCTCGGCAGGATCGATACCACGTCCTGGCGCTACCGGGCCGCCGGCATGCCCGGGGGCGTCATGCTGCAGATCGGCATCCATTACACCGACGTGCTGGAGATGCTGCTCGGCCCCGTGCGCCGGGTGTCGGCGGTCGCGGCGCAACTGGTCCTTCCCGGCGACAATCCCGACATCGCCAACCTGATCCTGGAGCACGACAACGGCGCCGTCTCGAACCTCACGGCAAGCTACGCCTCGGCGTCGGAGTTCTACATGCTGAACGTCTACGGCAAGGAAGCCAGCGCTTTCTACGACCTGTTCGGCGGCCTGCGGCACCTGCGCAGAGGCGACGCCGAGGCGACTGCGATACCGTGCGGGAAGACCGACACGCTGGTGGAGGAACTGGAGGAATTCGCGGCGTGTGTTCGCGGCACGGCCACTCCGGAAGTGAGTGCCCGGCGTGCCACAGAGTCTCTGGCCGTGATCCGCGCCGGGGTAAGGTCCGCGGCCGAAGGCAGGCCCGTCGAGGTGGCCGAGATCATGGACTCCGCGAACGATTGAGCCGGCGACCCGGACGCCGCATTGTATCGGCGGCGGCGATCCTGCCCGATTTGCTCGGGCCCGATCTGATCTTGCGTGACGACAGCGGCCGCTGGCCGGCAGTCGGAACGACCGCTAACGCCCGCGCCCGTTGCGGTCCCTGCCCCTGCGGCTCTCGAACTGGACGCCGTCGGCATCGCGCACGACGGTGCGCAGGCGGACGAACAGCCGGTCTTCATTGCGGTGGCGCTGGCCGGTGATTGTGACCGCCTCGCCCGGACCGAACAGATCGGGATCGTAAGACTCGCCTGACCCGTCCACGAAATTGCCGTTCCACTCGGCAGTCCACTGCTCCACCGTGCCATCCTCGCCCTGCACCTCGAACGTCATGGACGGATGGGGCCGGCGGCCCAGGTACTCCGACACCACGCCGGCCACGACGATGGAACTGCGGGTGTCGTACTCCGCCGACCAGGAATGGTGTGCGGAAGCCGTGACCGCAATGAGCGGCAGCGCCGCGGCTGAGAGAAGTGTGATCATGCGCATGACTCGTTGCCTCCCCGGCGTATTTCCCAATTCAATACGCGAATTACGGTAGTAGATTGTGCCAGCAGCGCGGCCCGGCGGAAATGCGCCGACAGCGAAGAATTCCAAAGAATTCTAATCCTCGCGGTCGTCCGATTCAGCGTCTTCGTCCTCCTCGCCTGCCGCTTCCTCGTCGCCGCCTTCATCGGCGTTCGGGTTTCTGACCCCGATGACCGGCCTGCCGCGGCGTTCTTCCGGTTCGAGGGCGAGAAATTCGGCCTCCTCCTCGGAAATGGGATAGAAGACTCCCAGGCCGCAGCTCATTCCCTCCTGGATGAATCCCCCGAACTGCTCGAGCACGCGGATCGTATCCACCTGGCAGAGCCGCCCGCCGGTGGTTCGGTAGGAAAATCTTTCTTCCCGCACCAGTCCTGGACAGTCGTTACGCAGGTAATTCACATAGTAGTCACGGCCACGCATCCGAAACAGGATGGTGCGGTCATCGAGGACGTCGGTGCTGCGAATATTGCGCGTGTTGATGCACCGTTCCCCCTCGCGATCGATGGCGAAATCCTCCTCGTCCAGTTCGTAAACGGGAGGTTCGGCGTCGTCTGGGGAGTCCTGAGCAAACGCCGCACCTGTGGCCAGGCAGCAAAGCGCAAACGTGTAGATCGATAGCCTGCAGTTCACGTCGTTCACCGTATCAGCGGCGATGAAATCCCATTATAGTCTCACCACATGAATCCCGACCGCAACAGCACGTCCGGCAATCTCTCCACCTCCGTTGCCGGCGACATCATTCGGGCGCTGGACGCGGACGACAAGGGTGCGGTTCGGCGCCTTGTGGAGTCGCTGCATCCTGCCGATACGGCCGATCTGCTGGAGTGGGTGTCGCACCGGGAGCGCAACCGCCTGGTCGACACGCTGCGCGAGCCGTTCGATCCGGACATCCTGGCGGAACTGGGAGAAGCCGTCGCCGAACGCGTCGTCGAACGCCTCGGAACGGTACAGGCGGCCGAGGCCGTCGCTTCCATGGCCACGGACGATGCGGTCGAGGTCGTCGAGGCGCTGGACGCGGACGTGCAGCAGGCGGTGCTCGGTGTGCTGCCCGACATTCGCCGCGACCGGATCCAGGAAGGACTTGCCTGGCCCGAAGACAGCGCGGGCCGCCTCATGCAGCGCAACGTGGTGGCGCTGTCCGACGACTGGGACGTGGGCCGTGCGATCGACTACCTGCGCGAGGCCGATGACCTGCCGGCCGATTTCTTCGATCTCTTCCTGGTCGATCGGGGCTACCGGCCCATCGGCGCCATCCCGCTGAGCCGCGTGTTACGGACCCGCCGCACCTCAGCGCTAACCGATATCGTTCGCCCGGACCTGCGCACCATTCCGGCCGGCATGGACCAGGAAGAAGTGGCCTTCCTGTTCCGTCAGCGGGACCTGATCTCCGCGCCCGTGGTCGACGAAGACGGACGATTGCTGGGCGTGGTCACCGTGGATGACGTCGTCGACGTCATCCACGAGGAACACGAGGAGGACATTCTGGCGCTGGCCGGCGTCGGCGCCGAGGACAATTTCTTCGAAGCCATCATGGAGACGACCCGATCCCGTTTCATCTGGCTGATGATCCACCTGATCGCCGCCATCGCCGCCTCCTGGGTCATCAGCATGTTTGCCGGCACCATCCAGGAACTGGTGGCCCTGGCCATTCTCATGCCCATTGTCGCCACCATGGGCGGGACCGCCGGAATCCAGGCCCTGACCGTCGCGGTGCGCGCCATTGCCGTGAAGGAACTCACGCCGATGAATGCCGTGCGGGCGATTCGCAAGGAACTGCTGGTGAGCGGTCTGAACGGCCTGCTGTTCGCCGTGCTCATCGGAGGCGTGGCGTGGGCCTGGTTTGCCAGCCCCGCGCTGGGTGGGGTGATCGCGCTGGCCATGGTAATTAACCTGCTGACGGCGGGCCTCACCGGGAGCGTGCTGCCGGTCGTGCTGCAGCGCGCAGGATTCGACCCTGCGGTGGCATCCAGCGCGTTGCTGACTTCGATCACCGACGTCGTCGGGTTCTACGTCTTCCTGGGCCTGGCCGCGGCGCTGTTGCTATAGCGGCGCTGTTGCTATAAAGGTAAGGCCATGAGTTGGGAATCGATCGCTTCCGCCCTTGCCGACTACGGCCTTATTGCCTGGAACTACGTGAGCAGCCCGGCCGTGCTGATCCAGTTCGGCGTGATCGCGGCCCTGTTCCTGCTGGCGTGGATGGCATCGCGGCGTGTGGAACCGCGGCTCCTGAAGTGGGTCGACGGGCTCGATCTCAGCGGCATGCCGCTCATCCAGCGGCTGGTCACCGAATTCTCGATTCGGCTCGAGTTGCTGTTCTTCGTGGTGCTCCTGGCCGTCGCCTACCTCATCAGCGCAGCCACGAACTGGCCCCCGGAAACGCTGCCCGCAGACGTGTTGCCCCTGGACACGGCGGCAGCGGCGGCGGCCGAGGCAGCGAGCCGGGTGGAGGGCAGCTACCTGTTCTACTACGCCATGGTGCTGGCGGCGGCCTGGCTGGCGATCAATGTCATATCCCACCTGAGCCGCAGCCGGACGATCGGCCTGGCATTCGCCCTGATCGCCTGGGCCTACGTCGCCGCGGTGGTGCTGGGCGTGGCGGACGTGGCGACGGAACTCCTCGACGCGGGCTTCAACATCGGCACGTTCCGCCTGTCGCTGTTAAGCGTGCTGCAGGTGGTGTTCCTGCTCGGCGGGCTGTTGTGGCTGTCGGCGGCGGTGGGCAACTTCCTGGACAGGCGCATACAGAACATCGAGGACATCACGCCGTCGCTGCGCGTGCTGATCGGCAAGATCCTGCGCATCGCGCTGATCGTCATCGCGGCGATGATCGCGCTGAGCGGGATGGGAATCGATCTGACCGCTTTGACGATATTTTCGGGCGCCGTCGGCGTCGGTATCGGTTTCGGCCTGCAGAAGGTCGTCTCCAATTTCATCTCCGGGATCATCATCCTCATGGACCATTCGATCAAGCCCGGCGATACGGTCACGCTCGGGGAGACCTTCGGCTGGATCCGGGAGCTTCGCGCGCGCTTCGTCTCCGTGATCACCCGCGACGGGCGCGAGTTCCTCATACCGAACGAGGATTTCATAACCACCGAGGTCGTCAACTGGTCGTTCTCGGACCAGTACGTGCGACTCGACGTTCTGTTCGGGGTCGCCTACGACTCCGATCCCCACGAGGTGGAGCGCATCGCCATCCAGGCGGCATCGAGCGTGGAGCGAGTCCAGACGCACCCCCCACCCCCCGACAAGAAACAGCCCCGGCCCCCGGTCTGCTGGCTCATCGGGTTCGGGGAGTCGTCGCTGGAATTCAAGCTGCGCTTCTGGATCGAAGATCCACAGGAAGGCACGACCAACATCCGGGGCAAGGTCTTGCTGGCCGTCTGGGACGCGTTCCGGGAGAACGGCATCCGGATACCCTATCCGCACCGCGAGATCATCATGCGTTCCCGCGTCCCGGTTGATCCGGAAGAGGATCCCGCGTGATAGTCCGCACGACGCTGCTGTGGCTGCTCGTGGCGGGATCGGCCTTCGCCCAGACTCCGGATTCCTTCCAGCCGGCCGATCCGGACGAGGCTGGAACCACCGCAGACACTGGAACCACGGTGAACACTGGAATCGCGGCGGACACGGGAACCACTACGAATACCGGAATCGCCGCGGATACCGGAATCGCCATGGATACCACCGTCGCCGCGCTCGGCGAGGACGATTCGCCGGCGTTTCCCCCGGGACTCGATCCCATCATTGCCGTCCATCCGCTGAACCCGCGACTCAACCAGGCGCAGCCGTGGCAGATCACGGACGATGGCCGGGTGATCCCGCAGCGCCGTGCGCCCCGACCGCCAATCCCCGTATTCAGGGCGCCCCTCACCGACGCCTTTTCGTCACGCAGCGAAGACGAAGCCATCGAACTCACGTTCGGCGGTCAGACATCCCTCGGCGGCACGCTGGGCATGCGCGTCAGCCGCCTGGAAACGGCGCCCGCGGTGGTTGGATTGACCGTGGGCGAATCCCTTGCGCTGGACGATCTGACAGTCCGGGCGTTCGACGCGGACGGCGAACTGGTTGAACGTGCGCCGCTGAGGCTGGAGATAGAGGGGCCGGAGGGATTTGTGGACATGACGGCGTTCGACGAGGACAAGCGGACGCTGGCGGCTGCCGCCCGGGGAATCGGCCGCATCTGGATCACATCGCTCCTGCCGACGCGGCAGGACGAGCCCTACTCGATACCGGTAGTCCTTGTCATCCGCGAGCCGGGCAGCCGGGGCGCCAGGATGAGTACCACGATCCACGAGAACGTTCCGGCGTCGCCATAGCCAGGAGCACAATGGTGATGACCGCCAAAGTATCAAGCGCTACCGCCTTGCTGATCGCCGGGGCGATGAATCCGTGGTGCGCAACGCTGGCGCAACCCGACCTGGAGGGCATCTGGGGTATCGATCCCTCGCTGTTCCGGCAATACTCCGATGCGCAGTACACCGAGGAGGGTCAACGCCGCGTCGATGCCTACAACCCTACAACCGACGATCCGAGTTACTGGTGCATTCCATCCGGCCTCGGGCGCGCCTGGGATGAGCCCGATACGAACGTCGAGATCGTCCAGATGGAAGACCGCGTGGTGATTCGATACGAGATGTTCGACCTGGTACGAACGGTCATGCTCGACCAACAGGGGCATCCACTGGAATTCGAGCCCAGCACGGTCAATCTCGACGGCGATCCCATTCCGACCATGGGCCACTCCATCGGCTGGTACGAGGACGACGCGCTGGTCATCGAAACGGTCGGCTACGCCCCCGGTTACATCACGACATTGCTGCGGTATATCCCCCAGTCCGAAGCCTTGCGAAGCATCGAGCGCATCACCCGGGACGAGCAGGACAGGCTCGTGGTGGACATCCGCTACGCGGACCCGATCATGCTGACCGCCCCGCTCGAGCACCGTAACCGCTACTTCAGGTCCGATTTCGGCATGACCGTGTACGGATGCATTCCCGATCATCCCGGCGAAGAGGAATGAAACCGGTGCGTATGTATCGAGTCACTCTGTTTGCAGCCCTGCTGGCCTGCGCAGCGCCCGTACAGGCGCACCATTCGGTGGCGCTGAATTTCACCGACGAGGAAATCACGCTTCGGGGCACGATCACGTCGCTCAGGTGGGTGAATCCCCATTGCACCTTCGTACTCCAGGTGGAAAACGATGCCGGCGAGACCGAGGAGTGGCTGGTGGAATTGCTGGCCAGGATTGCCCTGGAGCGCCAGGGGTTCGACTTCGACTCGCTCCAGGAAGGCATGGTCATCGAAATGACCGGGCGCCTGGGTTATCGCGAGTACACACTGAGATTCGTTGAAGCCGTGCGCCCCGACGGCGGTATCGTGCGCGAACGGAGCCCCATTCAGGAGCGGTTCAGAAGCCAGTAGCGCCTGACATTGCCCTGATTTACGTCAGGAGTGCCAATGTTCGCTCAGCCGATCCCGTTTCACGAAACGCGGGGGCATCGCCAATGTCCAACCCGCTGTTCAATCCGCGCAATTCATATTCGTGATAGCTTCTCCAGCCAGCCCTCGGGCCGGCCTGAAGCAACAAGGGATTTCAAGTGAAGAAAGTCGCCGCCGCTATCGCTGCGCTTGCGATTCTCGCCGCCGGCTTGCCGGCGCTGCTGGGTATTCTGGCGCAGGACCGAATCTTCGAACTCGCCGAAGCCGCGTCAGGCGAGCGACTGGTTCAGGTCGACATCACCGGATACGAGCGCGGCTGGCGCCGCAGCCGGGCGACCCTCAGCATAACGGTTCACGACAGCTACCGGTCGCTGCTGGAAGCGGCCGCACCCTGGGGCGCCAATCAGACGGCTCAGACAGCCGAACCAGACAGTATTCTCGACCTGGACCTCGCTCTGAATCTGGCCGTCGCCCACGGTCCTCTGTTGCCCCGGGGCGGAATCGGGCTCGCCGAAGCGGTGGTCCAAATAGATCCTCCGGCCGGAGGTCCTGGCGAACTGCTCGCCAATCCGGACATACAGGGAATTGGGGAAGCCGCCGTGCGGATTGGTATCGGAAGCGAATCGTCGTACCGGTGGACGATACCGCCTGTGGCGTACTCGGGTCCGACAGCTACGTACGCCGCGTCCGGGCTGACCGGCGAGGGAATCTATGACTCCGCGCGGCAGCTCCTGAGCAGCCAGGGCCGAATGGACAGCCTGGAATTCAGCACCCCGAATTTGGAATTGGGCGTCGATAGTCTTGCATTTTCCTTCGACGGCGCCAGGAGCATCAGTGGAGTCTGGCCGGGCACTTCGGTCCTGACGCTGGGGAACCTGTCCGTCGGCTCGCCCACGAACGGAACCACCATAGTGGTTGAGGGGATCGAGGCGCACGGAAACGGGGTGGTCAACGAGGCCGGAGATCTGCTGTCCAACACTGCCGAGACGACCGCGGAATCCCTGTCAGCCATCGTTGACGGCAGCCATCACATCATTACGGAGATTCGTTTCGACCAGGCACTTCGTAACCTCGATGTGGACGCACTGAACGCATACCGGGACATGGCGCCTGAACTTGCCGGAGAGAACGATCCAACGGCCTTTTTGGGCGGGTTGCAACCCATCGTTTACGGCGCGCTGAACGCGGAACCCGAACTTGAACTCGGGCCGCTCGGGTTCAATTGGAACGGCAGCACTCTGCAGACCAGGATTCTGCTGCGCATCGACAACGAGATGCTGCCGGCCGAACCCATGTTCTCGCTTGCAGACACCTCGCTCTGGACTCGCCTCGTTGCAGTGGAGGCAGAACTCGATGCAGACCGGGATGTCGCGGAGTGGATCGCCATACAGGCAATGTCCAGGCAAGGTGCACTGGGGGGAAGCCCCGCCGACGTGTCGGACGATATCCTGCAGGCACAGGCTCGGGGGACGCTGGTAACGCTGGTCGTCCAGGGCATGCTGGAGGAGACCGGGAGCGGCTACCGGTTCCGGGGTTCCTACGAGAATGGGGTGGTGGAAGTGAACGGCACCGTCATACCGATCGGCGCTGCGGCGCAGGCCCTGTTCTGACCTACGGCTCCGTCTCGCTGCGCAAGCGGGGACGGTCGAAAGGGAACGTCTCGTCCGCGACCCGGGGATCCAGCAGGCCGAACCTCAGGAAAGCATCCAGATCGTAGCTGTCGAATCCGGTCAGGTCGAAGACGTAGGTCCCCACGCCGGGGATTTCATCCACGCCGGGCAGCGCCATCGCAGCATTGTAGAAGGTGATCGCCTCGCTCAAGCGGCCGAATTCGCCCGTGTGCATCAGGCGTGTCCGCAAGCCTACATTGCGCAGGCTGGGGACGCGCATTTCGCCGGCGTCTTCGGGATCTGCCGTCACCTCCTGGCGCCCGGTATCGAATTCGCTCAGCCGCAGCCCGATATTGAAGAAGTCGTCGTTGGTGAACAGCGGCGGTACGTGGCAGTTGACGCAGCGTAGCCGCTGGAAGACCTGCCAACCGAATCTGGCCTGTTCGGTGAGCGCCGTCTCCTCGCCGGCCATGTAGCGGTCCCATGGCGTCCGGTCGGCCACCAGCGTACGCTGGTAGGTGGCGATGGCAAACGCGATACGTACAGCCGTGATTCCGTCGTCACCAAAGGCCGCCCGGAACAGTGCCGGATAGTCCGGAAGCTCGGCCAGCGCGTCGGAAACATCGTCGGGAAAATCCCGTGCCAGCGCCAGCGGGCGCACCCGTCGCAACTTCCCGGTCAGTTCGTCCCAGGCGCGGCCGGGATAGGTCATCTCAGCGGGGTTGGAAAGAGAGTCCAGCACCTGGTTTTCCAGCGCGCCGCCCTCGGCGATGGCCACCTCACCGCTCTGCGGATCCACGAACTGCGACCCCGCCCGCCCGTCCCAGAACACTTCCCCGGCCCACAGGGCGCCGAAGTTCGAAGGCGCGATGCGCCGGGTCACCTGGGGCTCGAATCCGAAGATCGGGTGCTCCAGCGCCTCCCCCGCCTCGTTCATGTACACGACGCCGGGCGATCCCCAGACATCGTCGATGGTGCCCATGTCGGTGCCCGTGTGGCGGCCAAAGCGGGGATCGGCTCCTCCGGCCGCAGGCCGGTGGCAAGTGCCGCACGCGGTGGTGTCGTTACTGGAGAGCTGCTCGTCCCAGAAGAGGATCTTGCCCAGAACGCGCTTGGGTTCGGTGATGGGGTTTTCCGCCGGCACCGGCACGGGCGGCAACTGCGCCACGGCCGGTACGCCGGCCTGCGCCCCGAGCAGGACAGCCATTACCAATGAGGCAATGGATGCTGTTGGCGAAGGCTGCATCGCCTTCGGGAATTGCTGCAGCGCCTCAGGGAAACAGCGCATTCCATTGGGGAAAATTTGCATCGCGTTGGGAATATCCTGCGTTGCCCGCGGAAGGCACCGTCTCGTTCAAATTCTACCAAGCAGTGTTATATTGCACGATCCGGGCGACAGGCCGGGCACGATGCCGCGACCGACATTCGCCATACAAAAATTCGCAAGGGGTATCCACCGATGAAACGATTGCTTGCCATCCTGATGCTTTTCGGTGCTCAACTCGCCATGACCGGCGCGCAGGGACAGGTCGTGCGCGAAGATGTGGAGGGCATCCGCAACTTTGCCCAGATAGAGTCCGTCGTGGCCTGCGCCGGCGCCATCGTGCCCGACTCGGTGGCGCAGATCGCGGACATGGGATTCCGCAGCATCATCAACCTGCAACGGGCGACGGAAGAAACCGCCAATGTCGAAGGAGAAACCGCCGCCGCCGAGGCCGCCGGGATCAGGTACGTCCACCTGCCGTTCGGCGGACCGGACTTCGATCCCGCCGTGGCGGACCGCTTTCTGGAAGCCATCGTCGAACCCGACACGGCGCCCGCGTTCATTCATTGCGGAGGCGGCGGACGCGCCGCGACCATGTGGTTCATCAAGCGCGTGATGGTGGATGAGTGGGACGTCGACACCGCCCTGGCCGAAGCAACGGACCTGGGCATGAACCCGGACGGCGGGTCCGGCCAGTTCGGGCTGAACTACGTCGCCGAACGCACGCGCTGACGCCCGGGAGCACGCTCCTCAGACCGACGCCGCTGACACGGGCTGCCTCCGGTAGCAGGGTTTTACAACGTCTGCGTCAGGATTACTCCTCACTCGCAAGAGACAATTGTGAGCCACGAAGCCGATGAGGATGCCGTGATTTTCAGCTTCTCGGACCGGCCGGTCCAGGAAAAGATCGGTTTACTGCGGGAGCAACGCTCATGAACTACGTTATTGAACCCCCGGCGCCGGCAACAGTCGCCGTTGCTGACAGCGACGCCCGCTTCCCCGTGCGCCGAGTGTTTTGCGTCGGGCGCAACTACGACGCGCATGTCCGCGAGATGGGCAAGAACCCGGACCGCGACCCGCCGTTCTTCTTCACCAAGCCTGCCGATGCGGTCGTCGACTCGGAAATCACGATTCCGTATCCACCCGAGACTGAGAACTTTCACTACGAAGCAGAGTTGGTTGTGGCCATTGGGAAAGGCGGCTTTCGGATTGACAAGAAGGACGTATCGAAACACATCTTCGGTTATGCATGCGGAAACGACCTGACCCGAAGGGACCTCCAGCTTGCTGCAAGAGAGGCCGGCAGGCCGTGGGATTGGGGCAAAGGCTTCGATTTGTCCGCGCCCTGCGCACCGTTGCACCGAATCGAAGATACCGGCGAACTCACGACAGGCAGCATCACACTGAGTGTCAATGGTGAATTGAAGCAAGAAGCCGACCTTGCCCAGTTGATTTGGGATGTGAATGAGATCGTGTCAATTCTGTCCCGATCGATCCATTTGCAAAAAGGCGACCTGATCTATACGGGAACTCCGGCGGGTGTCGGTCCGATCATACCGGGAGACGTAGTCGTCGTTCGCATTGAAGGCCTTACCGATCTCGTCACGACGATCGGGGACCCGGCATAGGGATTAGAGCGATGGGAGAACTGACGCTTCACAACTACTTCCGCAGCTCCACATCGTTTCGTGTGCGCGCCGCGCTTAACCTGAAAGGCAAGGAGTTTGACTATGTCTCATATCACCTTCGGCGAGGCGAGCAATCATCGGAAGAATACCTTCAGCTCAATGCCCAAGGCCTGGTTCCTGCGTTGCAGACGCCAAACGCCGTTTTGACCCAGTCTCTGGCAATCATCGAGTATCTTGACGAGCTGTACCCGGAACCGCCGTTGCTGCCTGCGGACCCTTTGGCGAGAGCCAGAGTTCGATCCCTTGCGATGATCGTAGCCTGTGACATTCATCCAATAAACAATCTAAGGGTATTGATGGAACTTCGTAGCCGCTTTTCCGCCGACGATGATGCGGTTGCCGCCTGGTTCAGGCATTGGACCGAGACCAGCTTTTCCGCGCTCGAAACAAGACTGAGTAATGAATCGGAAACAGGTCGCTTTTCCCACGGCGAGAATGTCAGCCTCGCCGACCTATGTCTTTCCGGACAAGTGATCAACAGCGGAAGGTTCAATGTCGACATGGCTCCCTATCCAGCGATCGAGCGGATACACGCGGACTGCATGTCGCTCGATGCATTTGCGAAGGCGCATCCGCTAGCACAGCCGGACGCGTAATGCGCGCGGTGAAGCACCCGCTCGATGCGGGCATCAAGGTGGTTCGGTCTAACTGAGCACGTGGCCTGGCGATTCACCAGACTAAATGTAGTCCAAAAGCAGGTCTGATTGCGAAACAACCCCCTGCCAAGGGCCGTGACCGAAGCGAGGTGATCATGACGTACCGGTGCGGCACGACCGCATCGTGCAGCTTCCATCGATACGCATGCGCGAACGGCGCGGCTGCCTGTACGTGCGTTCAACCGCGCTGTCCATTTTCCTGCTCTTATTTTGTGCCTTCAAGCGCATCATCTGCCATGCTGTCAATTGTCGAAAAAATCGTTACCGCCGGACACCCGGCATAGCATAATGCCCGCAATCGCGGCGCTTCCCGCTTTTTTCCGCGCTTCACGAACCGGACCAACTCCAATGACGGATTTCGATTACGCCAGGGAGCCAACTGAGCAAACTGTGGGGAAGCATGCCCCGGCACGCGCGGAGGCCGATTTCGAACGCGCCGTCCGGGACGCGATCGACAACAAGACCAAGCCCGTCGGTGCGCTAGGCAGGATTGAATCGCTGGCGGCGCAGATCGCTCTGGTTCAGCAAACGCTGGAGCCCACCGCCGAGCGCTGCAAGCTGACCGTCTTTGCCGCCGATCACGGCATCGCCGAGGCGGGCGTGTCCGCCTACCCCCGGGAAGTGACCCGGCAGATGTTGCTGAACTTTCTTGCCGGGGGCGCGGCGGCCAATGTGATGGCAAGCGCGCTTGACGCAGAGTTCGCCCTGGTTGACGCCGGCGTCAAGGGTCCGGAGATTCGACACCCAAAGCTCGATTCGCAGCGCATTGGCAATGGCACTCGCAACGCTCTGGAACAACCCGCCATGTCTGCTGACCAATGCTCGCATGCGTTGCGCGCCGGTCAGGCGATCGGCCGGGAGGGTACCCATGAGGTTGCCTGTTTCGGCGAGATGGGTATCGGCAACACATCGTCGGCCAGCCTGGTGGCGGCCAAGCTGCTCGGTCAGCCGGTCAGCGGGCTTGTCGGCCGGGGCACGGGCCTGGACGACGACGGACTGGTCCGCAAACGCCGCGTGCTGGAACAGGCCGCCGAACGGACACCGGGCGAACTGGACCCGCACACTACCCTGAGGCAATACGGCGGCTTCGAATCGGTGATGTTGACCGGCGCAATCCTGGGCGCCGCCGCGGCGGGCAAACTCGTGCTGGCAGACGGTTTCATTGCGACGGTATCGGCCCTGGCCGCGCTGCGCATTTCACCCGGCGCCCGTGGCAATCTCGTTTTCGCGCATCGCTCGGCGGAACCCGGGCACGCGGTGGTGCTGCAGGCGCTTGAAGCGGAGCCCCTGCTTGACCTGGGCCTGCGCCTGGGCGAAGGCACGGGCGCCCTGCTGGCATGGCCCCTGGTCAGGGCGGCGGCAGCGATGCTGCGCGACATGGCCAGTTTCGACTCCGCGGGCGTCAGCGGGCGGACATAGGACACTTCCGTGAACGAACTCCGTACATTCGCCCTGGCCGTGCAATTCCTCACGAGGCTGCCGGTTCCGGCCGCCAATGCCTACAGTCCCGAACGGCTGGCGGCCGCCGTCCGCTACTACCCGCTGGTCGGCGCCCTGATCGGCGGGCTGTGTGCCGCCGTGTTCTGGCTGGCGCATCTGTGGTTGCCGCAGACCGTCTCCGTTCTTGTGGCGGTGGCCACCGGCCTGGCAGCGACAGCCGCGTTCCATGAAGACGGACTGGCCGATACGTTCGACGGCCTGGGAGCAACCGGCGACCGGAATCGCGCACTTGAGATCATGCGCGACAGCCGCCTGGGCACTTTCGGCGCCGTTGCGCTGGCCGTCGCGCTGGGTCTGAAAGTGGCCGCGCTGACGAACCTGACTCCAACCGCAGTCGTTGCGGCCCTGGTTGCCGGGCATGGATTATCCCGGCTCTCCAGCGTTGTCGCGTTGGAGACGGGCATCTACATTCGCGAGGCGGGAGTCGCTACACCGGTGACGGCTCGCATGGGGCCGGCAGGTTGGTTCGTGGTCCTGCTTGCCGGATTCGCTCTTGCCGCCGGTCTGGTGTGGATGCTATCGCCACTCGCCACGGCTCTGGCGTTGGGCGGGCTCGCCGCCGGGCACGTGCTGATGCGACTATGGTACGAGCGCAGACTCGGTGGCTATACCGGCGACACCCTGGGCGCCGTTCAGCAGTGCAGCGAAATCGGTCTCTATCTCGGCCTGTGCGCATGGGCCTGATTTTGGTGCGCCACACGCGTCCGGACGTCGCCGCCGGTACCTGCTACGGCCGCCTGGACGTGGGATTGGCCGATACCTTCCCGTCGGAAGCACAAGCGGTTCTGTCAGCATTGCCTGCCATCCAGCGAGTCGTTTCGAGCCCGCTGAGCCGGTGCCTGAAACTGGCAAGCTACATCGCTTCCGCGAAAGACCTGCCCATTGACGAGGACGAGCGTCTGATGGAACTGGATTTCGGCGCCTGGGAAGGTCAGCCGTGGACTGAAGTGGGCGCAGCGGCCCTGGATGGCTGGGCGCAGGACTTCTTGCATGCGCGCCCCCATGGCGGGGAAAGCGTCGCCATGCTCAGGGACCGTGTCGCCTCGGCACTTGCCGACTGGTCGGCTCGCCGGGAACCCATCGCGATCGTCACCCACGCCGGGGTGATCAAGGCAGCCTGCATGCGTGAAGGCGACGGGCCGTGGGATTTCAGGCCACCGGTGGATTTTGGTGGCATCATCACGCTTCCGGACGGAAACCCGGTCGAGAGCGGGAGATTGAAACATGACTGACGCGCAGACCCACACAGAAAAGATGAAGGTGCAGCAGGCCGCCCACCGCAAGCGGGTGTCCGAGGCGGCCGTGCCGGGCCGCGGCCTGGTGCTGGTGTACACGGGCGACGGCAAGGGGAAGTCCAGTTCGGCGTTCGGCGTGATCGTGCGGGCACTGGGCTGGGGCCAGAAGGTGGGCGTGGTGCAGTTCATCAAGGGCAAGTGGAAAACCGGCGAGCGCCAGTTTTTCTCCAGATTCGAGGACCAGATCCATTGGCGGACGATGGGCGAGGGCTTCACCTGGGATACCCAGGACCTGGAGCGCGACACCGCCGTGGCGGAAGCGGCCTTCGACAAGGCCCGTGACATGCTGGCGAGCGGTGACTACGACCTGGTCGTTCTGGACGAGATCAATATCGCATTGCGCTACGGATACCTCTCAGAAGCGAACGTGCTCGAGGGGCTTGAGGCCCGGTCCGGGCGCACCAGCGTCATCCTCACCGGCCGCGATGCCAGGCCCCGGATCTGCGAATACGCCGACCTCGTCAGCGAGATGCGCCCCATCAAACACCCCTTCGACGCCGGCATCAAGGCCGTACGCGGCATCGATTACTGAACCATCCGCTACCGCCCGTTCCGTTCATCGGAAGGTGTGAGACTTTGGAACGCGTGATCGTGCCCGCCGACTTCAACGCCGGTGACTTCAGCGCCGGTTGACAAGTAACGGACCCTGTTCCCACAATAGCCGCAGATGGCGCCGTCCAACGGACGGCCAAGAGGGAACCCGGTGAAATGCCGGGGCTGTACCCGCAACTGTAAGCCGGAAGCTTGCGGCCTGTAGGCCACTGGAGAATTCTCCGGGAAGGCGGCCAAAGAGCGACGATCGGCGAGTCAGGAGACCTGCCATCGCGTCGTTCGTTCGTGGGTCGGGCACATTGCCCTCGAACGGGAAAGAGCACGCAGGTGCTCCTTCTCCCTGTAACGACATAGGACCAGGAACCGCGCCCGTAATGGTCGGCGGGTTCGGAGGTGTCATTACAGTGCGCCCCGGAAGGGGTGCGGGAGGAGATCAATGGAGCGTACTTCCTGGATTATCGGGCTGGTTTCTGCGGCCGTGTGGACAACCGCCGGCGCGCAGCCGGCTGACAGCAGCGCCCAGTCCCCGGGCGACGGCGAAGAAAGCCCGATGGATACCATCGTCGTCACCGGAACACGAATCGAGCAGACCACGGCGGAGGTGGGCTCGACGGTTCGGGTCATCGATGCGGCCGATATCGAAGCCCTCGGGTTCAATCATGCCCTGGATGTACTGGCCAATGCTCCAGGGGTGACGGTCAATCAGAACGGATCGTACGGGGGTTCCGCCACGGTGCGTATCCGCGGCGCCTCCAGCGACCAGACGCTGGTCCTGGTGGACGGCGTGGCGGTGAACGATGCGTCATCCCCGGGGGGCGGCTTCAATTTCGCCCGCCTGGACACCGAGAACATCGAGCGGATCGAGATTCTCAGCGGCCCTCAATCGACGCTTTGGGGTACCGATGCCATCGGCGGCGTGGTCTCCATCACCACCAGGCGGCCGGACGAGGGCCTGCGAGGCGCCGTCTTCGGGCAGACGGGCTCGTTCGGCGCCTTTCGCGGCGGGGCGTCGGTCAGCAATGCGGGTGAAGCCGGAGATTTCCGGCTGGCCGCCACCCAACTGAATACCGATGGCATATCCAGGGCGGACCAAGCCAATGGTAACGATGAGCAGGACAGCTTCGACGCCCTCACGCTCTCGGCCCGCGGTGGACTCAACCTTCCCGCCGGCGCGCGCATCGACGGCAGCGTCCTGTGGAACGACGCGAGTACGGAGTTCGACAGCTTCGTGTTCGGGGCGCAGGGCAACGTCGGCGACGGCGATGAAATCAACGAGACGAAAGAACGTTCGGCAAATCTGTCGCTGACGGCGCCTCTGCTCGACGGCCGGCTGGACAATCTGCTGTTGGTCGGCCGCTCGGAAATAGACCGCCGCAATTTCAGCGACGGCGCCCCGAGCTTCGACGCACAGGGCGAGCGCACCCTGTTCCGCTACCAGGGCACCCTGACAATCGATGCGCGCAACACCCTGGCCTTCGGCACGGAGCGGGAGGATTCAACCGCCAATGTAAACAGCAGTTCCCTGAATGGCCTGTTCGCACTCTACGAATTGAGGCCGGTGCGGTCCGTGACCCTGTCGGGGGGCATACGCTCCGACGACCATGAGCGCTTCGGATCGGAAACCACCGGACGTTTCGCCGGGGCGTATCAACCCACGCCCGGCCTGACCCTGCGCGGTAGCTGGGGACAGGGATTCAAGGCGCCCACCATCTTTCAGACGACGTTTTTCTGTTGCGGCGCGGCCGCCGCCAACGAGGCGCTCAGGCCGGAGCGATCCGATGGCATCGACATCGGGGCCGAATGGCGTGCCGTGAACGGTCGCGGCCACGTTGGCGTAACGCTCTTCCGGCAGGACACCGAGGATCTGATCGACTTCTCCTTTGCGGTCGGCGGCTACGAAAACATCTCGGAGGTCGAATCCAGGGGCGTCGAGGTTTCAGCAGGGTGGAACGTGACGCGAACGCTCACTGTGGCGGCGGACTATGCCTACATCGATGCATCGGAGGGCGACGGTACGCCCCTGCGCCGCATGCCCAGGCATTCGGGCGACCTCTTGCTGGGCTTCGACCCCGGCGGCCCGCTCTCGGGTTCCGTTGTGCTGCGTTACAACGGTAGCGAACCGAACAACGACGGCAGCGATCTCGGCGATTGGACACGAGTGGACATCAACGCGCGCTACGATCTGACCGACAGCTTCGAGGTGTTCGGGCGCATCGAGAACCTGCTCGATGCGCATTACCAGCAGATCCTCGGGTACGGCACACCGGGAAGATCGGGCTTCGTGGGCGCGCGGTGGCGCTACTGATGCTGCAACCAACTGACAATCGCGCACCCGTGGCAGCACCGATCATCATTGCGCTCGGCACAGCGCTGGGCGCATGCGGGCCGGACACACCCGATTCGGGCATCGTCGGCCAGCGGCCGCAGCGCATCGTCAGTCTCGACTACTGCGCCGATCAGTACGTGCTGAAATTCGTCGAGCCGGCACGCATCCTAGCCGTATCGCCCGACGCCGGGCGGGATTTTTCCTACATGCGCGATTACGCCGCAGGACTGCCCAGCGTCCGGCCGGTGGCAGAAGATGTGATCGTCCTCAAGCCGGATCTGGTGGTGCGCTCCTACGGCGGCGGACCGCACGCGCCGGCGATGTTCGAACGGGCCGGCATACCCGTGCACAACATCGGCTGGCCCGAAAACATCGGGGCCGTCATGCGCATGACCGAGGACACGGCCCGGGTACTGGGTTCCGGGCGGCAGGGCCTGACCGTGGTCGCCGAAATGCAAGAGCGCCTGGCGTCCCTGCGCCAGCCCGATCGGCGGGCCAGCGCGCTTTACCTGACCCCGGCCGGCGTGACGTCGGGTCCGGGATCGCTGGTGCACGAACTGATTACCGTTGCGGGGCTTGCAAATTTCCAGACCCGCCCGGGATGGGGACCCATCCCGCTGGAGAGGCTCGCCTACGAAAAACCGGACCTGATCGCCGCCGCGTTCTTCGACACACTGACCAACCACCCCCACGGGTGGAGCGCGATACGGCATCCCGTGGCCCGGGCCCAACTGGACGGGGGCGCCGTGGTGACCATCGACGGTGCCTGGACTGCCTGCGGCGCCTGGTTCCTGGTGGATGCGGTGGAAGCGCTGGCCCGCGGTCCCGCACCCTGAGCGATGCGAGCTGACTTCGCGGCACTGGTACTGGCCTGTCTGGCGGCGCTGTTCGCCGCCTGCCTGCTCGGATCGACACCGATGGAGATCGAACGGGTGCTTGGGGCCTTGCTGGGGCGCGGCGATCCGGGCGATCAACTGGTGGTGGTGCACATCCGCCTGCCGCGGGCGATCACCGCGTTTGCCGTCGGCGCCGCGCTGGGCGCCAGCGGCGCCGCGCTGCAGGGACTGCTCCGCAATCCGCTTGCCGAACCCGGCGTACTGGGCGTCTCGGCCATGGCCTCACTGGGCGCCACGGGGGCACTCTACTACGGCCTGGCCGCGCTGAGCGCATGGGTGATGCCGGCGGCGGCGATCGTCGGCGCGATCACAGGGACCGCGCTGATCGCCTTCGCCGCGCTGCGCACCGCTTCGGTAGTCACGCTCATCCTCATCGGCGTGGGCCTGTCCAGCTTCGCCGGCGCGGCCATGAACCTGATGATGAACCTGGCGCCGAACCCGTTCTCCCTGGCCGACATGATCAACTGGATGCTCGGCTCGGTTGCGAACCGAAGCTTCCTGGACCTGGGATTCTCCGCACCGTTCCTCGCGGTCGGCCTGGGTGTACTGTTCGCCACCCGGCGCGGCCTCTCGGCGCTGACCCTGGGAGAAGAGGCGGCCAGCGGCGTCGGCCTGAACCTGCGGCGGCAGCGGCTGTCGATCGTGCTGGGGGCGGGCCTGGCTACCGGCGGGGCCGTCGCCCTGGCGGGCGTCATCGGATTCGTCGGGATCGTCGCGCCCCACATCATCCGGCCCATGGTCAACCACGATCCGGCCCGCTCCCTGCTGCCGTCCGCCCTGCTGGCCGGACTGATCCTGGTATTGGCGGACATCGGGGTTCGGCTGATGCCCACCGTCACCGAACTCAAGCTGGGCGTGGTTGCGGCGTTGATCGGAGCGCCCGCCTTCGTCTGGATCGCCATGCAACGGCGCAGCGTCCATGACTGAGGCGGTCGCACGGATGGACCGGCAGCGACCCGCCCGGGGCCTGCACGCGCGGGACCTGACCGTCACCGCGGGCGAGGCCACCCTGGTACGGGACGCCACGTTTCGCTTGCAGCCCGGCGAACTTACCGCCCTGCTCGGCCCCAACGGCGCGGGCAAGACCAGCCTGCTGCGGGGCGCCATCGGGCTCACGCCGCGAGCCTCGGGCTGGGCCGGAATCGACGGCGAAGACATCGCCCGAATGCCGCCGCGGCGCCGTGCGCGGCAACTGGCCTACCTGCCCCAGAACCGTCCCCTGGCCTGGCCGAGCCCGGTTCGCGACGTGGTCGCGTTGGGACGCTTCGCCCATGGCGCCGCGCTGGGCCGGCTGCGCGGCGCCGACCGCCGGGCGGTGGAGCGCGCGCTGGCCGCCTGTGACCTGGAGCGACTGGCCGAACGCTCCACCGCGACGCTGTCCGGCGGAGAACTGGCCCGGGTGCATTGCGCCCGCGCGTTCGCAGCCGAAGCACCGCTGCTGATCGCGGACGAACCCGTCGCGGAACTGGATCCATACCATCAGTTCACGGTCATGAACCTGATCAGGGACTTCGTAAACCGGGGCGGCGGCGCCCTGGCCGTGCTCCATGACGTGGTGCTCGCCAGGCGCTATGCGGATCGGTTCATCTGGATGAAGGATGGACGCATTGTCGCCGACGGAACGCCCGCCGAGACGTTGAGCGCGGCCCGGCTGGGGGAGATCTACGGTGTGCGCGGCCGCGTGGAAGGCGAACGCGTGGAGATCGAGGGGCCGCTGTGACCCGGGTTGCGCATCGGCCCCTGCGGCAGACCCAGGTGCATGATTCGCGCTAGGGCACTGATGGTGCAAGGCACCGGCTCCGATGTCGGCAAGTCCCTCGTCGTCGCCGCGCTTTGCCGCATCGCCCTCCGGCGGGGCATCCGGGTCGCGCCGTTCAAACCTCAAAACATGTCCAATAACGCGGCGGCCTGCGCCGGCGGCGAGATCGGCCGGGCTCAGGCACTGCAGGCCCAGGCGGCCGGTCTCGAACCCGAAGTGGACTTCAACCCGGTGCTGCTCAAGCCGGAGACGGACCGCCGGGCGCAGGTGGTCGTGCGGGGCAAGGTGGTCGACAGCATGGATGCGACCGACTACATGGCACGGCGCGAGGCCCGCATGGACGCGGTGCTGGGGAGTTTTCAGCGGCTCGTGGACGCATACCAACTGGTCGTCGTGGAAGGCGCCGGCAGCCCCGCGGAAGTCAACCTGCGGGCCGGCGACATCGCCAACATGGGTTTCGCACGGCGGGTCGGGATTCCCGTCTGCCTGGTCGGAGACATCGACAAGGGCGGCGTGATCGCCAGTCTGGCCGGAACAAGGACCGTACTGTCACCGGAAGACGCGGCGATGATCCGGGGCTTCATGATCAACAAGTTCCGGGGCGATCCCACGTTGTTCGACGATGGCGTGAGCGCCATCGAGGAGCACACCGGATGGCCCTGCTTCGGCGTGATCCCGTGGTTGTCCTGCACAGCGGATCTGCCCGCGGAAGATGCGGTGGTACTCGACGGCGGCCGACATCATGCGGGAGACGAATTGCGGATCGTCGCGCCCATGCTGTCCCGGCTGGCCAACTTCGACGACGCCGATCCGCTGCGGCTGGAACCCGGAGTCGACTTCCGCTGGATACCGCCCGGACGGCCCCTGCCACGGGACGCCGACGTCATCATTTTGTTCGGCACCAAGTCCACGCTGGGAGACCTGGAATTCCTCCGCGCTCAGGGCTGGGACCATGACATTCTCGCCCACGCGCGGGCGGGAGGACGGGTGTTGGGGCTGTGCGGGGGCTTCCAGATGCTCGGCGCGGAGGTCGAGGACTCTGAGGGCGTCGACGGCAGGGTGGGCCGCGCACCCGGGCTCGGCCTGCTCGACGTCCAAACGGAGATGTCGGAATCCAAGGCCGTACGTCCGGTCGCGGGGCGCTGCGTGAGCACCGGGCGGCCCGTCACCGGTTACGAAATCCATGTCGGCCGGACCACCGGCAAGGACTGTGGCCGGCCCATGTTCGACCTTGAAGGCCGGGCGGACGGGGCACGCTCCGCCGATGGCCGGGTCGAGGGAAGCTATGTTCACGGGATCTTTGCCGAAGATGAGTTTCGACGTGCGTGGCTGAAGCGCTCGGGGGCGAAAGGGGATTCGAGCCTGGACTACGGCGCCTCCGTCGAAGCAGCGCTGGATGCGTGGGCCGACGGCGTCGAGCAGGCCGTCCAGGTGGACGCGCTGTTGGCATGCGCTGCGCGCCCAACCAGCCTGCAGGCGGATGCCTCATGATGGGCCTGTTCGGCGGCGCCATGCTCATGCTCGCGGCCTGGCTGGTGGAGGTGCTGTTCGGCTACCCGGATTGGCTGTACCGACGCATTCGGCATCCCGTGGTATGGCTTGGGGCGCTGATCGACGGGCTCGACCGGGCGCTCAATCGTCCGGCACTTGGCCACGCCTGGCGCGTTGTCCTGGGCGCTGCGGCGACTGCAGCGACGGTAGCGCTTGCGGTTTGCGCGGCAGTGGCAGTCTCCGCGCTTCTGTCCGAATCGATGCCGGGCTTCTGCGTTGAAGCGATTATTGCCTCAAGCCTGATCTGCTCCCGCAGCCTCTACCACCACGTCGCCGCCGTGTCCGGGCCCCTGGCGGCAGGCGACCTGCCGGGCGCCCGCACCGCAGTGGCTCACGTGGTCGGACGGGAGACCGCGCAACTACCGCCCGATGGCGTCGCTCGCGCGGCGCTGGAATCACTCGCCGAAAACACGTCCGACGGCGTTGTCGCTCCGCTGTTCTGGGGTGTCGTATTCGGCCTGCCCGGGCTGGCGGCGTACAAGGCCGTCAACACGCTGGATTCGATGATCGGCCATCGCGACGCGCGTCACGCGGCCTTCGGACGGTTCGCGGCGCACCTGGACGATGCGGCGAACTACGTCCCGGCCAGGCTGACCGGGCTGCTGTTCGCCCTGGTCAGCTTCAAGCCGGAAGCCTTTGCCGTGATGTGGCGCGATGCGCGCCGGCATCGCTCGCCCAATGCCGGGTGGCCTGAAGGTGCGGCGGCCGGGGCGCTGGGCGTGCGGCTGTCGGGACCGCGAAGTTACGGCGGCGCCGAATCGGCGGAGGCCTGGCTCAACGCCCGCGCCGGCGACCCCGGACCGGACGACCTGCGCACCGGCCTGGCTCTCTACTGCAAGGCGTTGTTCCTCGCCGCACTGGTGCTGGCCGGCATCGCCACCCTGCAATGGGCCCAATGAAACGCGTCGAGGTTCACGGCGGAGCACTCGATGCCATGCGGCGCCTGTATGCGGACGCGCCGCGACCCTGGGTGGACCTCTCCACCGGCATCAATCCCTGGCCCTGGCCGGCCGGGGAGCAACATTTCCGCGATCTCCACAGGCTGCCCACCGGCGAGGACTTCGCCCGCTGCACCGCGGCAATGGCCGCGGCCCTTGGAACCCGGGAAGACGCGATTCTGCCGGCTCCGGGGAGCGAATTGCTGATCCGCATGCTGCCCGGCGTGATCGCACCGGAGCGCGTTGCCGTGCTGGCGCCGAGCTATGGCGACCATGCGCGCGTCTGGCGTGCGGCAGGCTGCGACGTGGTGGAATCGCCCGACCCCCTGTCCGAGGCCGGCTCGGCGGATGCCGTGGTGATCTGCAATCCGAACAACCCGGACGGACGACGCTTCGAACCGGACGAGATAGAGGCCGCGCATCGTCGCCTGAGCCGGCGCAGAGGCTGGTTGATCATCGATGAGGCTTTCGCCGATCTGCAACCTGAACGGAGCTGGGCACCGCGGGGCGGTTCCGATCACCTTCTGGTGCTGCGCTCCATGGGCAAGTTCTACGGCCTGGCGGGCTTGCGCCTGGGCGCCCTGCTCGCCCCGAAGGAAATTGTCCGCAGCATGCAGGCCCGATTGGGCTGCTGGAGCGTGTCGACGCCGGCGCTTGCGGTCGGCGCCGCGGCGTATTCGGACCGGCACTGGCAAACTGCGACGCGACAGCGTCTTGCGGAAGCACGGCAGCGCCTTGATGAACTGTTGCAGGAACAGCCTCGGGAACGACCGTTCCGAGTGGTAGGCGGCACCGATCTGTTCCGTTACGTGGAGATGGCCGACGCGCATCGACTCTGGCAGCAACTGGCCCGCCAGGGCGTGTACGTTCGGCGCTTCCCCTGGACGTCACGCCACCTGCGAATCGGACTCCCGGGGAACGCCGGCGAGGAGAGCCGGCTCCGGGCTGCGCTTAGCCCTTGAGCGCCATGGGCAGTCCCGCGACCATGAATTCCACCCGGCCGCAGACCGCGGCGACAGCCTGATTCAACGACCCCTGTGCATCGCGGAACCCGCGCCCCAGCGGCGTGCCCGGCACCAGGCCCATTCCCACCTCGTTGGAGACCAGTATGAGCGGTCCGGGAGTCCGGGCGATGAAGCGGGTCAGCGCCGCAGTCTGCGCTTCCACGTCCCGGCCGTAATGCATCAGGTTCGACAGCCACAGCGTCAGGCAGTCGACGACCACGACCCGGTCCGGAGACGCGGCCCGTTCCAGCGCGTCCACCAATTCCAGGGGCGCTTCCACCGTCGTGAACCCGGGCCCGCGGTCGGCGCGATGGCGCTCGATGCGATCGGCCATTTCCGGATCCGATGCCTCCGCGGTGGCGACGAAAATCCGGTCTGGCGCCGTGTCCCGGGACAGTTCGATCGCCCGTTGGCTCTTGCCCGACCGTGCACCGCCAACAATGAGTATCGTCTCCATCCCTCGCCGCCCTTCGCCGGTTGCACTAAGCTTCAGTCCTGAAATTCGGAAGTACCGAGCTCAGCGACTTGATGGTCCCCGGAAACATCACAAAACGCAATTCACGCGAGCCGCAGGTCAGCGCCACGGTCTTGCAGGCCTTCGGACTTGGCGGCGGCAAACCGACACTGTTCGACTCCGGGCTGATCAACAGGAGTTGGCGCATCGACATGCCGGACGGGGGCCGTTTCGTGCTGCAGCGCGTCAACCCCATCTTCCCCGCGAGCATCAACGGCGACATCGACGCGGTGACCCGGCATCTGCGCAACAAGGGCATGTGCACGCCCCTGATCGTGCCGACGCAGGCCGGCGAACCGGCGTTGATACGGGGAGAAGAGGTCTGGCGCGCGTTGACCTACATTCCAGGCGTCGCCCGGGACGAGCTTGACAACACTCGCCAGGCCTTCCGCGCCGGCGCCCTGCTGGGACGATTCCACAGCGCCGTGAGCGATCTCGATCACACCTTCTCCAATCCACGCCTGGGGGTGCACGACACCGCCGCGCACCTGGAAAATCTGCGACGAACGCTCGCCTCCCACGGCGACCATCCGCAATACGGCCGTGTCGCCCCGATCGCCGAACGGATCCTGGCACTGGCCGGACGGCTGCCGAAACTTCCGCTGAGCAACAAACGAATCGTGCACGGCGACCCCAAGATTTCCAATTTCATCTTCGATCCCGAGTCCGACGAGGCCATCGCCCTGGTCGACCTGGATACCGTGGCGTCCATGCCGGTTATCCTCGAACTGGGCGATGCCTTCCGCTCGTGGTGCAACCCGCTGGGCGAGGACAGCCGGGAAACGGAGTGCTCCGTACCCATATTCGAGGCTGCGCTCAGCGGCTACGCGCGGGAGGCCCGGGACCTGTTGACCGATGAGGAGTGGGCGGGGCTGCCGGCGGCGACCCTGACCATTGCGCTGGAACTTTCCGCCCGGTTTGCGGCCGACGCGCTGATCGAGTCCTATTTCGGGTGGGATTCGAGCCGCTTCCGGTCCGCCTCGGAACACAATCAACTCCGGGCCGTTGGCCAGCTAAGCCTGGCAGAGAGCGTAAGAACCCAGTGGAAAACGCTGCAAACTGCGGTTAACGCTGCTGAATTTGGGATGTATTAGACTTAGCGCAGGGTCCTGCAGCACAACAAGCGAGAAATTCCCATGATCCGCATCAGCGCGTTTTTCTTCCTGGCGATGCCCCTGGCGGCAAACGCTCATCACTCGGTGGCCGCATTCTACGAACCGGATGCCACAAGCGAGGTCGCCGGGACCATCACCGAAGTCAACTGGGTGAATCCGCACATCAGTTTCTCGGTGGAATCGATCAACGACGACAACGAAGTGGAAACCTGGACGATCGAATCGGGTCCCGCAAACGGCATGGCCAGAAACGGGATCACCCGGGATGTGCTCGAGGTGGGAACGGACGTCACCGTGGTCGGACGGCCCTCAAGTCGCGGCCAGATGGCATTGTACGCATCATCCGTGCGCCGCGCGGACGGTGAGAGCGTTGCCTTGCGCGGCGTGGGCTCGCGCCCCGACCTGCTTCAGGCCTCGGCGGGGCCGGAGCCTGAAGGGATCTTCCGCGTCTGGTCCCGCGGGAGGGCCTTTGGCGATCACGTAAACAACTCGCCCACCGGCTTCGAGCTCCCTTACACGCCGGCGGCCCAGGCAGCCCGGGACCAATACGACCCGGTCACCGACGATACCGCCCTGAAGTGCATACAACAGGGTATGCCCGGCATCATGGACAACCCCTACCCCATCGAGTTCGTTGCAGACGGTGACGATATCGAACTGCGGTTGGAAGAGTGGTCGGTGGTGCGCACGATCCACATGTCCGGCTACGACGATCCCGAGAGCCAGGTGTTTACCCGCCACGGCTATTCGGTCGGCCGCTGGGAGGGCAACACGCTCATCGTGGAGACCTCGAAAATCGACTGGCCGTTCTTCGACGATGTCGGGACACCGCAGAGCATGGCGGTGGATATCGTCGAGCGCTTCGCGCTGAGTCCGGACGCAAGCCGCCTCGACTACGAGATCACGGTCACCGATCCGGCGACCTTCACGGAGACCATCTCGCTGGACGGTTACTGGAACTGGGTTCCGGGCGAGGAAGTCAAGACCTACCAGTGCACGCCCTGGCTCTGAACCAAATCATCTCCGTCGCGTCTAATCGGATAAATGGCTGACGGTCGAGCTGATGTCCCGATTCAATTCGCTTGCTGATTCACCCTGGGCTTTCTGGGCAGGTTCTCTGCTCTGGCTGCCCGCAGGGGTAGTGCTGACGGCACTTTTTCGCTTTCCCGATCAACTGTTCAGCCCCATGGGCTGGATGATGCTGCTTGGCGGCCTGGCCTCGTTGATATTCGTCGCCCCGTGCGGACTGCCGCTGGCGCTCGGATGCCGCGAGCTCTGGAAGCGCGGTTACCGCCAGGCAGCGTGGGCCTCGATGGTCGTGCTGGGGGTGGTTTCCGTTGGCGCAACGTTGCTCGCCGGGCTCCTTGGCCCGATCGCGATCGCGGTATACGCGATCATCCTCAGCCTGCCGGTGTGGCTTGCCGTCGGTGTGGTCAGCGTCCTGCAGCGCCGGCGGGCAGAGTCCGCCGGCTAAGAGGCTGCGCCGCAGGAAATCACGGCGGCAAACTCGCTCTCGTCCGCCGCGTCGACCGCTCTATTCGGCGGTCAGCGACTCGTAGACCCCCTGAACGTTGAGCGCCCGCCAGGCGTCGTACTGCGCCCAATCGCTGTAGTCTTCCATGAGTACGGACGCCTGGGCCTCCTCCAGGCTCATGCCGGCATCCACCGCCTCGCTGACGGCGGCCAGGAGTTCTTCCAGGTAGCCGGTCGTATCGTCCACGTCGGCCTTGGTCCCTACCGGGCCGTGGCCGGGGGCCATGATGTCGTAGTCCACCGTGGACTGCAGGTTTTGGTTGGCCTCGATCCATGACGTGATCGGACCCCACCCGGACATGGTCTGGAACGGCACGCGCTGGACATTGACGAAGTCCACGGCGAACACCGCACGCTCGTCGGGGAAATGGATGATCGAGGAGTCGTTGCTGTGACTCGGGAGCGCGTGGATCATCTCCACGGTCTTGCCGCCCAGCGTCACGCTGGTGCTGTCGGAGTAGGTGGTATCCGGCGCGCGGACTTCGGCGAAGACTTCGTTGCCCTCCTCCGCGGCGAGGTTGACCACCGTGTTGTCGTGGCCCACGAATTCGGCGGTGTCCTCGAACACGGCCCCGCCCGAGGCGTGGTCATCGTGGTAGTGGCTGTACAGCACGTACCGCACCGGGACGCCGAAGCGCTCATCCAGCTCACCCTTCAGCCACGTCGCAAAGTCCGTGCTGATGGGATCGGTGAGAATGATGCCCTCGTCCGTCACCAGGAATACGTTGTGATGGGCGTTGTTCGTGGCCCGGTAGAGGTCCCCCGTGATGTTGACGATCTCCCGGAAGGGCTCATCCTGCGCCAGTGTCATTGGCGTAGCGGCCAGTGCCAGGACGCCCGCTGCAAATGCGGTCAGTTTGATATTCATGCCGTCTCCTCCTGTATTCCAAGCTGCGGATAGTTCTTCTTCGAGACTCCGATCCGAGTTTAACGCGTCCCCGCGCGCGCACAAACCCGAAATGCGGCTCGGGCCGCGATCAGAGCCGGCGGTGAACGCCGAATACAGCATGGACCGGCCACCCGGCGCCGGGTGTGTGCCATGGCGGACAGGGATTCGCCGTGACACTCCGGTGACAATTCGAGCGGCCCGATGCCTAACCTAGGACGCCCCGATACCGAACGCGCGGCCTGCATACGTGTTGGAAGAACTTGGCATTGTCGGAGTCTCCTGGCGCCAGGACGGCAGCGAAGCCCTGGCACGCTTCGCCCTGCCGGAGGCCGGACGCGATGAGCGCCTGCGTGGTTTCGCGCGGCAGGCCGGTCTTGCGGAACTCGCATATCTCGATACCTGCAACCGGGTCGAGATCCTCTTCGCGCGCGCCGCCGACAGCGCTCCGGGCGATACACGCCACGATGACATACGCCCCCTGGCGTACGAACTCCTCGCGGGGCGAACACCGGCCCCCGGGGAAGCGGAGCGAACGCTCAAGGCATGGCAGGGCGAAGGCGCCTGCGAACACCTGTTCCTGGTGGCGGCCGGGCTGGACTCGGCGGCGGTGGGCGAAGTGGAGATTGTCGGGCAGGTTCGTGCCTGCCGCGATCTTGCGGCCGAAACGGGATTGAGCGGACCGCGGCTGGAACTGCTCTTCGAAGAGGCGCTGAGCATCGCGGCACGGGTACGGGGCACAACCCGCCTCGGCCACGGTCGCGTATCGCTGGCCGAGGTGGCGGTGGTGCGACTCCGCGAGCGGCTGAAGCGAACGCCCGGAGCCGTGGCGCTGGTGGGGGTATCGGCCATGACCGAGCGTGCGGCACGCTCGCTGGCGAAGGCGGGAACACCGTTGATCTTCGTCAATCGAACGCTGGCCAAGGCCCGGTTGGCGGCTCAGCCCTACTCCGCGGCGGCCGTATGCCTGGCCGACTTTCTGCGCGATCCGCCGGCCGTGGAGGTTGTCCTGAGTTCCGCCGGCGCGCCCGAACCACTACTGACGGAACCCGCGCTGGAACGCATCGCCGCGAAATCGCCGTCCGGTCAGGCGCCGCTCTTCGTCGACATGGCCGTACCGGAAAACATCGACAGCGCCGCCTGCGAAAAGCTCGGGCTGCCCCGTATCGGCATGGACGAAATTGTCCGTGAAGCGCAGGTCAACCGGGAGGCCCGGCTGCTGGAGGCAGCCCAGGCCCGTCAGCTGGTGGACCAGGCCCTGCCGCGGCTCCGGGACCGGTTTGCCGAGCGCGTTTACGGCCCAATGTTCGGCGCGCTGCAGAACCGCTACCGCCACACCGCCCGGGAAGGCGTGCGGCGGCTGCTGAAGAAGGACCTCAAGGGCCTCGGGGATGCGGAGCGTCAGGCCATCGAGACCTGGGCGGAGGTGCTGGCGCGTCGCTTCGCCCATATTCCCACGCTGGGAATGAGAGGGCTCCTTCACCATGGACCCGACGGCTCGCTGGACGCCTTTCTCGAGGGCCTCGACCCGAAATTCTCCGAGGAGCTGCGTCAGGCCCTGGACCGTGGGGCAGTGCGATGAAACTCCGCATCGGAACCCGGGGGTCCCATCTCGCCCGCACCCAGGCGGCCGGCGTTGCCGAATCACTGGCTGATCTCGGCCACGGCTCCGATCTCAGGATCATCAAGACCGCGGGCGATCGTTCCACGGCCACCTCGTTCGGGTCCATCGGCCCTCAGGGTGTCTTCGTGCGCGAGATCGAGCACGCCTTGCTCGCCGGCAAAGTGGATATCGCGATCCACTCCTTCAAGGATCTGCCCACCCAGTCACCGGACGAGCTGACCATCGGGGCGGTACCGGAACGGCTTGACCCTGCCGACGTATTGGTGACGACACGGGAGGCGGCTTCCGTGTCGGCGGAAGCCCTGCCTGTCGTCAGCGGCGCCCACGTGGGGACGGCATCGGCCCGGCGCCAGGCGTGGATCCGGCATCTTCGGCCGGACATCGTGGTGGTGCCCATTCGCGGCAACGTGCCGACGCGCATCGACCGGCTGCGGACGGACCTGGACGGCGTGGTGCTCGCGGCGGCGGGAATCCAGCGTCTGCGCCGGAGTCCGCTGGACGGCGTCGCCGATCCGGTAACGGATGAAATCGCGGTTCACAGGCTCAGGCCGGTGGATTTCGTTCCCGCACCGGCCCAGGGGGCGCTGGCGATCCAGTGCCGGCGAGGCGACGCCGAAATTTGCGAACTGCTGGATTTTCTTGACCACGCCGCGACCCGCCAGGCGGTGCGGGCCGAACGCGCGCTGTTGGCACGGGTGGAGGGCGGTTGCGACCTGGCCTTCGGCGCGTGGTGTGACGTTCCGGCTTCATGGGGAGGATCGCCGTCCGGCCGTCACGGTACTGACGCTTCGTCGAGTGGTCGCGCCGACAGGCCGGTCACGGGTCAGGTCCGGCTCGTCGCCTGGCTCGACCGCGGCGGCATGCTTCTCAAGGCCGATACGCGCACGCCGGATGCCGACCCCTGCGCCCCGGAAACAACCGCGACGACATCGAACGCCGACGCGCGCGCATCGGAATTCGACCTGGCGGTGAACACGGCATGGACAGAACTGGAGCGGCAATGGACCGGGTGAAGGGCCAGCGGGTGCTCATCACGCGAGCCGCCGAAGACTGCGCCGCCTGGGCTTCACGACTGGCGGATGCCGGCGCGGTACCGCTGATGCTGCCGTGCATCGAGTGCCACCCCATCCGCGATCCAGGCATCGACACGTGGCTTGCCGCAGCACTGCCGACGGCAGACTGGCTGGTGCTGACCTCCCGGCGTGGGGCCGAGGCACTGGATCGACTGATTTCCCGCATCGACTGGACTTCCACCGACAAGGCGACCATGGCAGCCATCCGAATTGCAGCCGTGGGGCCGGCGACCGAAGCTGCGGCAGCCTCGCTTCCCGGCCAGGTCGAACTCGTGGCGCCGGGCGGCACCGCGAAATCTCTCGCCGAGGCGCTGGCGGACCGCCTCCGTGCCCGCACGGCCGATGGCCCGCTACACGTCATGCGTGACAGTCCGCGGCAAGGGAACGGCGCCGCGCTGCGGCCGCCGTGGCGGTCAAATGCAGCGGGGGGTTCGCCACGGACTGCCAAATGCCTGATCGCCGTGGCGGAGAACGCGGGGAACATAGTGGAGGAAACGCTTGAGCAGGCAGGCGGCGACTGTCTGCGGCTTAACGTCTACCGCACAACGCCGGCCGCGCCGGGGACTTCAAAAAAGGCGCTCTCCGAACTGGGTGCGGATAAAATCCTCCTGGCGAGCCCCTCCGCGGTGACGGGGCTGGTGAACCGGCTTGAACTCGATGCGGCCGTGGAGATTCTGACGATCGGCCCTTCGACCACGCGGGCGGCCCGCGCCGCCGGACTGGCCGTGACCGCGGAGGCGCCCAGACCCAGTCTGGAAGGGCTGATGGAGGCCATGCAATGAGCGAAACGAACGTTACCGTGCCGGGGCGGGTACGACCCAGGCGACTGCGCCGCAATCGGGTCATCCGCGATCTCGCGGCCGAGACCCGTCTCGCCCCGTCGCAGTTCATCGTGCCGCACTTCGTGCTGGCCGCCCGCAAGGCCGAGCGGCCCATCCCGTCCATGCCCGGCATCGCGGAACTGGGCCTGGACAACCTGCTCGGCCGGGTCGCGGCGGACCTGGACCTGGGCATCCGCTCGGTGCTCCTGTTCGGCCATCCGGACGATGAAGGGCACAAGACGCCCGACGGCCTGGCGGCGTGGGCCGGCGACGGTGCGGTGCAACGCGCGGTCCGCCGACTCAAGGCCGAATTCGGCGACGATCTGGTGGTCATGACCGACGTCTGCCTGTGCGCCTACACCGATCACGGCCACTGCGGGATCGTCGACGGCGGTGACGTGGTCAACGACGCCTCCCTGGTTCCGCTGGTGCGCACCGCCCTGAGTCACGCCGAAGCCGGCGCCGACGCGGTCGCGCCCTCCGACATGATGGACGGGCGCGTCGCCGCCATCCGGGATGCCCTTGACGGGGCGGGGCACCAACGGGTCATCCTGCTTGCCTACGCGGTCAAGTACGCTTCCGGCTACTACGGGCCGTTTCGCGACGCGGCGGACTCCGCACCGTCGTTCGGCGACCGGTGCAGCTACCAGATGGATCCGCGCAATGTCCGCGAGGCAATTCGGGAGGCGCAGCTTGACGAGCAGGAGGGCGCGGACATGCTGATGGTCAAGCCCGCACTGGCCTACCTCGACGTGATCCGGGCGGTACGCCGCGCCAGCAACCTGCCCCTGGCCGTATACAACGTGTCCGGGGAATACGCGGCGGTCAAGGCGGCAGCAGCCAACGGTTGGCTGGAAGAGGCGCAGGTCGTGCGGGAAAACCTGATGGCCATGCGCCGCGCCGGCGCCGACCTGATCATCACCTATCATGCCCGGGACGCTATCGAGGGAGGTTGGCTGTGAGCGAGCAACGCGTCAGTAAACGATCAACGCAGTGGTTCGACCGGGCGCTCGAGGTCCTGCCGGGCGGCGTGAGTTCCCCGGTACGGGCGTTCGGGAGCGTCGGGGGCACACCGCCCGTCATTCGAAGCGGTGACGGAGCCCATGTAGTCGACGTGGACGGTAACCGGTACCTGGACTTTGTCGGCTCGTGGGGCCCCCTGATACTGGGCCATGCCAACCGGCACGTGGTCAGCGCCGTGCTCGACGCCGTGCAGGGCGGCACATCCTTCGGCGCACCATCCGCCGTGGAGATCGAATTGGCCGAGGAGGTGGTGGCCGGTTATCCGGGTATCGAACAGGTCCGCTTCGTCTCCTCCGGCACCGAAGCCGTCATGAGCGCCGTACGCCTCGCCCGGGGCGCCTCCGAACGCGACATCATCGTCAAGTTTTCCGGCTGCTATCACGGTCACGTGGACCACCTGCTGGTGGCGGCCGGCTCGGGGCTTGCGACGTTCGGCACCCCGTCATCATTGGGTGTGCCCGAACCGAGCGCATCGCAGACGCGCGTGCTGCCACTGGACGACGATGACGCCCTGGCTGCGCTCTTCGACCGGGAAGGCGACCGCATCGCCGCAGCCATCATCGAGCCCGTGCCCGCAAACAACGGCCTGCTTCTCCAGCGCCCCAGGTTCCTCGCCACCTTGCGCGAGCATTGCACGCGCCACGGGGCGCTCCTGATCTTCGACGAGGTCATTTCCGGATTCCGCCTGGGCCCGGGCGGTGCGGCCGCTCACTACGGCGTGCAACCGGACCTCGCCACGTTCGGCAAGGTCATCGGTGGCGGCATGCCGGTGGGTGCGTTCGGGGGACCGCGGGAATTGATGCGGCACCTTGCACCGACCGGCGGCGTTTACCAGGCCGGCACCCTGTCGGGGAACCCGGTGGCCATGACGGCCGGTCTGGCGACGCTCAGATACCTCCAGCAGTACGATTGCTGGGAAGGCCTGGAGGAACTGGGCCAGTACCTGAAACAGCGTCTCGGCAATGTCCTGAAGCGATCCGGCGTTCCGGCAACCCTGGTGCGCATCGGTTCGATTTTCTGGATCGCCTGGGGTTCGACCGCCGATCCGCGCTCCGCAGAGGCGATCCACCCGGATGCCGCAAGTATCTACCGCGACGTGTTTCACGGCCTGCTGGAACGCGGTATCGCGCTGGCGCCGTCCGCCTACGAAGTCGGCTTCCTGTCGCTGGCTCATCGTCCCGGACACATCGACCTGCTCGCGGACACCCTTGCGGAAGTTCTCGACAACCTGAAACGCAAGGGCGATCCAACCGCTCCGGCAGACGCGGAACCGGCCGGGAGCCAGTCATGATTCTCAAGCGCGATCCCAGCAAGGCGCTGTTGCTTGGTTTTCTCGCCCTGCTGGCCATTTCCACCGCACAGGTGGCATGGTGGGTCGCCGACCAGAGAGGCCTGGCGCGCCAGGAACGGGACCGTGTCACGGCACTTTACGAAGCCGACGCGCTGGCGGTAACCGCAGCGTTCGCCCAGGCCACGCCCCAACTGCCGGAACTGATGCCGCATCTCGAGATCGACCCGGAACTGGGCACGGCCACGGTGCGTCCGGAATCCCTGGAGGCGCTCGCCGCGGATGCCGACTCGCGAATCAACCGCTACACGTGGGAGGGGGGGTTCTTCCTGCTCGTTCTTCTCGGCGGCATGACCGTGCTGACACGCACCATCCGCTACGACACACAGCTCAGGAAGCGTCAGCAGAATTTTCTTGCGGCCGTCTCCCACGAACTGAAGAGTCCGCTGGCCAGCATACGGCTGGCGGCCGAAACGTTGATCCGGCGATCGGACGGCGGCCACACCGAACGGCTGGCCCGGCGCATGCTCGAAGACGGCGAACGGCTGCTGCGCATGGTCGAGAATCTCCTGGATACCACCCGGCTCGAGGACGGCCGGATCGAACTGAAGGGAGAATCGGTGGATCTGAGCAGTGCGGTGACCGCGGAGGTGGCGCGCTACCTGGAACCTGCGCGCTCCCACGGCATCGAGATCCACGTCGATGTCTCCGATGAGTTGCGAATAGAGGCCGATCCCGTCGCCATCGAAACGGTGCTGCGAAACCTGCTGGACAACGCCATCAAGGCATGTGTCGCGGCCCGGGGGCGGAACGTGTGGGTCGACGCGCAACCGGACGGGAGTGTCGTGCGGATCAACGTACGGGACGATGGCAGCGGTTTCCTGCCCGACGATGCCGCCATGATCTTCGAGAAGTTCTATCGCCTGGGCGACGAAATGCGCCGCTCCACGCCGGGTACCGGGCTGGGGCTTTACCTGGTCCGCGGCCTCGCGGAACTCTCCGGCGCCCGCGTCAGCGCCGCCAGCGAGGGGCCGGGTCTCGGTGCGACCGTCACCGTGAAGTGGCCGGCCGCGAGTCCGCCGGCATGAACGCGGCGGCAAATCCGGCCCGGATCCTCGTGGTGGACGACGAGAAGCACCTGGCCGACGGCGTGTGCGAAATTCTCCGGGCCGAGGGCTATGCCGCAGAGGTGGCCCATGACGGAGTGGAAGGCTTGCGCAAGGCGCTTGCGCACAGCTTCGACCTGATTCTGCTGGACGTGATGATGCCGAAGATGGATGGGCTCAGAGCCTGCGAGGAACTGCGCCGCAACGGCCTGCACACGCCGGTGCTGTTTCTGACCGTCAAGGGCGCCCCCGAAGACCGCATTCGCGGTCTGGAAGCCGGCGGGGACGACTACCTGGCGAAGCCGTTTCATCTGAAGGAATTGCTGCTGCGCGTCGCCGCCATGCTGCGCCGCAGCCACTGGTACTCGCGCGCGGGGCAGACGCTCGGCTTCAACGGCAATACCATCGACTTTCTGACGTATCACGCCACCGCGTGGGACGGCAGCGACCACACGCTGACCCACAAGGAAGCCATGATCCTTAAATTTCTGGCCGAACAGGACGGCGCGATCGTGCCGCGGGAAGACATCCTGGACCGGGTCTGGGGTTACGAGGTGTATCCGTCTACGCGCACCATCGACAACTTCATCGTGCGGCTGCGCAAGCGCTTCGAACGCAATCCCGAGATGCCGGAGCACTTCCATACCGTGCGCGGCGTCGGGTACCGGTTTACCCGGCATGCGGAGCAATCCCAATGACGGGCGAGCGCTTGCTGTTGAAGGCGATTCGCGGCGAGGCCGTCGAGCGGCGCCCGCTGTGGATCATGCGCCAGGCCGGGCGCTACCTGCCCGAGTACCGCGAACTGCGCCGGTCGTACCCGTTCAAGGCGGTGGCCCAGTCCCCGGAGCTTGCCGCCCGGGTGACGCTGATGCCCATGGCCCGTTTCCCGCTGGACGCGGCCATCGTCTTCGCCGACATCATGAGCCCGCTGCCGGCGCTGGGCGTCGAGTTCGATTTCGATCCGGGCCCGGTGGTGGAAAAGCCCATCCGCGACCGGGCCGGCGTGGACGCGCTGACGCCGCCCGATCCCGCCAGGCTCGGCCCCGAAGTGCTCGCCGCGTTGCGGCAGACCCGTGACGCGCTCCCGGCGGAAACGGCGCTGCTGGGATTCTGCGGCGCACCCTGGACGCTGGCCGCCTACCTCGTGGAGGGGCGCGGCAGAAAGGACTTCCCGAAACTGCGCGCGTTCGCCGCAGCCGAACCGAAACTGCTGGAGATCCTGCTGCGCAAGCTATCCGGGGCCATGGCCACCTACCTGGTCAGTCAGGCACGCGCCGGCGCCGACGCCGTACAGGTGTTCGATTCCTGGGCCGGTCTCCTGTCTCTGGCCGACTGGGAACGGCTCATTCGGCCGCACCTGGAGATGCTCCTGCAGACCGTTGGCGAGGCCGGCGTGCCGAGAATCCTGTTCCTTCAGAACGCGCCCCATCTGCTGGACGCCTACGCCGGCCTGCCTGCCGAGGTGTTGGCGGTCGACTGGCGGGTGGACATCGCCGAGGTGCAGCGGCGCTATCCTTCGCGAGCCGTGCAGGGCAATATCGATCCGGCCGTTCTGCTTGGCGGCGCCGCACCTACCCGGGCCGCGGCGGTTGCTTTGTTGCAGCAGGTCAGGCCAGAGGGCCACATCGTGAATCTCGGTCACGGCATCCTGCCGCAAACACCACTTGAGAGCGTCTCGGCCCTGGTCGACGCCGTACACGAGGAGCAAGCAACGTGACTGAACCGACCCGAGAGGTCAAATCCGTGGACCTGAGCGAGAAGGGCATGCACAAGGGCCGGCCCATCTCGCTGGATCGCCGCCTGTTCATGAAATTCACCGCGTTCAATGGCTGCGGGTCCGGGCAGGACGCCGCGCAGGCTCTTGCCGACGCCGGAGTGGAAGGTGCCATGTACGTCGACACGAACGATCCAACGGGCATCGGCGTCATGGCGATAGCCGAGGATCCGGAATTTTTTGCGACGACGCTGCGCGACACCTTCAATGGGCCACCTTTCGCCGGCATGAACCACAAGGACGAATTCGACATGCTGGGGCGCAGCTACTCCATCGGATACGAACCGGACCTTGAGGATACGCTGCTGGTAAAGCCCCGCGCCAAAGTCCTCAACCCATCCTTCACCTGGGCCGTGTGGTACCCGCTGCAGCGTTCCAAGAGCTTCTACGTGCTGCCCCGGGACAAGCAGCGCCAGATCCTCGCCGAACACGGCTCCATAGGCCGGCGATACGGCGTTGCCGGACTCGCGGCGGACGTCCGCCTGGCCTGCCACGGACTCGACAAGCACGACAACGATTTCGTGATCGGATTGCTGGGGCCGAACCTGTTCCCCCTCTCGGCCGTCGTCCAGGAAATGCGCAAGACCGAACAAACCTCCCAGTACCTGGACAGCCTCGGCCCCTTCTTCGTCGGCCGCACCGCCTGGCAGAGCACCCCCTAGGTCATCCCCATGACCTTCTACGATAACGCCGCCCGGGACTACGACGCCGTCCTGATCGTGTCCTTCGGCGGCCCGGAAGGTCCGGACGATGTCATGCCGTTCCTGGACAATGTGCTGGCGGGCCTGCGCGTGCCGGCGCCTGTCAAGGCGCGTATAGCCCGGCGCTACCACCGCTTCGGCGGGGTCAGCCCGATCAACAGGCACACGCGCGAGTTCATCGCGGCGCTGGAGCGGGAACTGGCCGCTTCCGGGCCAGCGCTGCCCGTCTACTGGGGCAATCGAAACTGGCACCCCATGCTGGGCGACACGCTCGCGCGGATGGCCGCGGACGGCGTCGGCCGCGCCATCGCCTACGTCACCAGCACCTTCAGTTCCTACAGCGGCTGCCGCAAGTACCGCGAAGATCTCTACAACGCGGTCACGGGCCTTGACGGTGCGCCGCACATCGACAAGCTGCGCATCGGGTACAACCACCCGGGGTTTATCGGAGCGATGGCGGACCGGCTCCGCGATGCGCTCCGGCGGGTTCCGAAGACAGGGGCACAACCGGCGCTATTGTTCACGGCCCACAGCCTGCCGCTTTCCATGGCCGGGGCGTGCGACTACGTGAGTCAGTTGCGCGAGGCCTGCTCACTCACCGCGAAAATGGCCGGCGCGGGGCCGTGGGAATTGGTGTACCAGAGCCAGAACGCATCCTACGGCGAGCCGTGGCTCGGGCCGGACATCGAAGAGGCGCTGGAAACCGTTCGCGCGGCGGGCCACACAGGCGTAGTCGTCGCACCCATCGGCTTCGTGTGCGATCACATGGAAGTGGTGCTGGACCTGGACGTGGAGGCGGCGGAGAAAGCGGACGAACTCGGGCTCGACATGGTACGCGCCGGCACGGTGGGCGCCCATCCCGCCTACGTACGCATGGTGCGCGATCTGATCGTCGAGCGAATGACGGCCGATCCGGAGCGTCCCGCGCTGGGCGGCCTGGCGCCCGGTCACGACTTCTGCCCCGTCGACTGCTGTCTTTCCGGCCGGCCCGGCGAGCCCCGGGGCGCGCTCTGCGGTGCGGAGTTGACGTGACGAAAACGCATCGCTGCGAGGCGGTGGTGATCGGCGCGGGCCTGGCGGGACTCAACGCCGCCGTTCATCTCCAGGATGCCGGCCTGGACGTGCGGGTTGTCGAGGCTCGGAATCGGGTGGGCGGCAGGGTGCGGTCCATGCGTGAACTCGGCGGCAACCTGGAAGCCGGCGGCACCTACATCGGCGCTGCGTACCGGCGCGTGATCGCCGCGGCCGCGCGCCACGACGTGAGGCTCATCGACGTCACGCCCTCGCTGAAGTTTTTCAGGGAGCAGGACCTGGTGCTCGACGGCGCTATCATCCGCCAGTCCGAGTGGCCGGCTCATCCTGCCAACCCGTTTCCCAATCCGGACAGGGCGCTGATGCCCTGGACCTTCAGCCGAGTACTGACCGCCCGGGAGAACCCGCTGGAAGAACCGCGGAACTGGCTGGACCCCCGGCAGACCGAGCACGACGTATCGATGTACGAATGGATGCGTGGACTCGGACTCGACGATAAGGCGATTCGGGTCGGTTACGGGATGAATGTCAGCTACGGAGAGGATGCCCAAGACATATCGGCGCTTCAGTTGCTGTTTCGTGCGGCGTTCTCCAGGGCGCAAGCGAACACGTCCGCAACGGCGGGTAGATTTCCCGGTGGCGAGTCGGCGCCATCTTCATCTTCATCTTCTGTGACCTCAACCGGCGCGAGGGGCTATACGGTTGCGGACGGTGTACAGCGAATCCCCGAGGCGATGGCCGAGTCGCTGGTCCAGCCGGTACATTACGGCCGCACGGTCGGGCGGATAGAAGACGACGGCAGGCACGTCACCGTTTTCTGCGAGGGTGGCGCCGAGTACAAGGCAGCATACGCCGTCTGTGCCCTGCCCTTCACAGTCCTTCGCCGCATCGATTTCGACCCGCCATTGCACGGTTCCCAGCGGGAAGCCGTCGCGAGCCTGCCGTCCCAGTCCATGACCCAACTGTACTTCGCTCACAAATCCGAATTTTGGGAAGCGGACGAATATGCTCCGAGCCTGTTCACCGACACGGCCGCAGGCATGTTTTCTGCGATCCGCAACGGCAGCGATCCCACGCAAATCGCCGGGTTTTCGGCCTGGGTGATGGGTCGAAACGCGTCGCAGCTTGATGCTCTGCCGCCCGAATCGGCCGGTGCGCGGGTTATCGAGGAAATCGAAGCAGTGCGTCCGGCCGCTCGCGGGCAGTTGAAGTTCATCGGGCGGCAAAGCTGGGGAGCGGATCCCTTCGCCCGCGGCGCATGGGCCTATTTCCGTCCCGGACAGATCACCCGCTTCGCCGCCGCGATGGGCGCACCCCACGGCCGGGTCCGGTTCTGCGGCGAGCACCTGGCCGTGGCCAACCGCGGGATGGAGGGCGCCATGGAGTCGGGCGAGAGCGCCGCAATGGGAATCCTTGCCCCGCGCCGGTCGCGCAAAGCCGAGCTTTCAAACCAATCTGACCAGCGCCACCATTAACCCAGCCCCGGCAGGCGCGGCGGGAACAGGACCGTCAACGCGCCCACGTAGAAAACCAGCCAGCCGACCGTCACCAGGAGAAGGTACGTCTCACTGAGCACTTTGGCGCCCAACCATCGCAGGACCATGGCCGGTCCGGCATAGAGCGCAACGCACACCAGGACGCGTGCAGCGATGCCGACCGGAGCATTGGCGTCCATGAACGCACCACCCGTGGCGTTGCGTACCAGGAAGTCCGAACCCATCGCAATGACGACAAACAGCACCGTCCATGGATCGCGTAGGACCAGATCGAACAGGAGCCAGACACTTGCCACGATGAGGCTGCCCAGCCAAAGCGTCCATCTTGCGCGTATGTTCATGGAGTTCCACCCACGGAGTTCAATCCGTCCAGGGGCGAGTCGAAGTCGATCCACGCCGGCCCTGGTGCAGCGGGATCGGGTATCCTTGCATGAAAACCTGTTTGGGGAGTAGCCAAATGTACTATTCAGGCGCAATCAGGACCCTCACCTTACTATGGCTCTGGCTCCTTGCGGGCACCGCATTCGCACACCACTCGCTGCTCACTTACGATCCCGGCGAGATCGTCGAATTCGAGGGTGAAGTCACGAACGTGTTCTGGCGCAATCCCCACGTGCAGCTGACGGTCAGGACCACGGACGAGGACGGCGGCGAGCGGGTCTGGACCGCCGAAGGTTCTCCCGTCAACGCGATGGAGCGTGCGGGAATTACCGAGGCGGTGGTTTCCGTGGGGGAACGCGTCAGGGTGACGGCAAACCCTTCCAGGCTTGTCGAGGATGAGGCCAGACTCGTGCTGCTTACCCTGACCGATGGACAGTCGTTCGTGTTGAACACGGAGGCGGCCGCAGCGCTCGGCCTTCCGGCCTATACGTCACAGGCTGTCCCGGCAGGCGGCGCCGCGGTGGCCGGCGCCGAGGGCTATCCCGAGGCTACCGGCATCTTTCGAGTCTGGACGAATCGCGACCGGCACTGGGTTGCGCGCGATGTCCGGGAGTGGTGGGCCAGGACCCACCCTCTGACGGAATCGGCCCAGGCCATGCTGGATGCGTGGGACCCGGTGGCGGACGATCCTGCAAGACAGTGCATTCCGGCTGGCATGCCCGAAGCCATGCTCATGCCCTTTCCGATCGAATTCGTCGATCAGGGCGACATCCTTGTTCTGAATATAGAAGAGTGGGACAACTCGCGCACGATTCACCTGAATGCGGATCCTGACGCGGACATGCCTCCCTCACGGCTCGGCTATTCCGTCGGACGCTGGGAGGGCGACACGCTGATCGTGGAAACCAGCCGCATCGACTATCCTTACTTCAACGACCAGGGCATTCCGCAAAGCGAGGCTCTTGCGATGGTCGAGCGATTCACGCTCAGCGAAAACGGCACGAAGCTGGACTGGACGGCTACGGTGACCGATCCGGAAACGTTCACGGAACCAATCATCATGCCGGAGTTCCACTGGGACTGGATCCCCGGGCAGGAGATCAAGCCCTACAACTGCGTCGTAGCCGAGTAACCGGACCCCGACAGCGCTCAAGGCACGATGGAATGGCCGAAACCGCCGGCTTCGACCATTCCGTGTAGCGTTGTCAGTCTGCCGCGAAGCAGTAGAACAGCCCGTCGCCGCCCGTACCGATCAGGTCTTCCTGACTGCAGCCGCGGCTGCTGTGCACCGCATTCCAGGACGCGCTCGGTCCACCCAGGCGATCATGGTGGCCTACCATGGCCCGGCCCTCGCCGTTACTGGTCCAATTGTTGCAGGTGGTGATGTCGGCGGCACCGGGCGCTGCCCGGCCCATGGAGTCCGATCCGGTCAGAATGTCGTGCCGGTTGGGCTGGTCGCCCGCGCCGGCCACTTCGTTGCCGTTCTCGTCCACGGCGGTGGGCTTGCGGATGTTGTTGCGGTCCTCGTGGAGGCCGTCGATGTCCCAGGCGATGTATACGCCGTTGGCGTTGTACCAGGGCCCGTCGCCGATGCGGTCGCGCGCATTGACCTGCGGTGCGCCCATCCCGGCGGCCTGGCTCAGGTAAGCGCGCCAGGCTGCATCGCCCCGCCCTACGGCGGAGGCGAGTGCCTGGCAGTGCGCATCGGCGCCCTCGAGCCCTCCCAGATTTGCCCCGTCGCCCGGACCGACGCTGGTTATGAAGAAACTCATGGGCGGCTGATCCTGGGCGATACCCAGCATCGAAACCGCAGCCAATGCCATTCCGGCCAAAAGAACTCTTGTCGCTTTCATTCTCATCTCCTTCGCTTGTACTTCATCCCCCGGCGTCCGCGGCGCAGGAAATTGCGGCAGTGAATTCGCCATCAAGGTTTCCTGCCCATCGGACTCCAAAGGCTACATCATCCGGCTGATGATTCTGTCACCCTGCTCCTTCGTCAAAGCCTCGGTCCGGTGGGCGATGGGGCCGCCCTCGTCCAGCACCGGTTCGGCGGCGTCCAGGGACGGACGGTCCTTGACGTGAAGAAACAGACCCGTGTAGATCGTATCGCCCCACACCATGGCCTTCTCGCAGGCCGCCTTCCAATCGCCGGTATCGTGGTTCTCGTCCTCGAGCTTCTTCACCCGGCGCTTGAAGAACTTCACGGTGTTGTCGTGGTTGAAGGTAATGCAGGGACTGAAGATGCTGATCAGGGAGAACCCCTTGTGCTCGATGGCCTGTTGCATGAGCATCGACAGGTGGCGGGTGTCGGAACTGAATCCCCTGGCGACGAAGGTGGCGCCGTTCATGATGGCCGAGGTGATCGGGTTGAACGGAAACTCGATACTGCCGTAGGGAGAACTCTTGGTCTTCATGTCCAGCGAACTGGTGGGGGACAACTGGCCCGTGGTCAGGCCGTAGATCTCGTTGTCCATGACGATGTAGGTCAGGTCCACGTTGCGGCGGGCGGTGTGGGTGAAATGGTTGCCGCCGATGCCGTAGCCGTCGCCGTCCCCGCCGGTGACCACCACGTTCAGTTCGTGGTTGGCCATCTTCGCCCCGGTCGCCACGGCCAGGGCGCGCCCGTGCAGGGTGTGCATGCCGTAGGAATTGAAGTAGCCGGGAAAGTTCGACGAACAGCCGATGCCGCTGACGGTCAGTATTTCGTGGGGCTTGAGTCCCATGTCCAGACAGGCCTTGCGCATGCTGTTGAGGACGCCGAAGTCGCCGCAGCCCGGGCACCAGTCCGGATCCACCCTGCCCTTGTAGTCGTTGGCAGTCTCCGGATCGAGTACAAGCTGCCTGGTGTCGATTCCATCCATAGTTGAATCCTCTAGACCATGATTTCCTGATACGGAATGTAGTGATCCGTCTTGCCGGCGACCTGCTCGATGACGCCGTCGACGATGTGGTGGGGCATGAACGGCTCGCCATCGTACTTTCGGATGTGGCCGTCGACGCTGAGCCCGGTCTCGCTGCGCAGGTAGCGGTAGAACTGCCCGGAGTAGTTGTTCTCGACGATGATCGTGCGCTTCGCGCGGCTGACCGCATTGATGACTGCCTGTGCGTGGAAGGGCACGATCCAGCGAATCGCAAGCTGGTTGGCGGTGATGCCCTTGTCGGCCAGTTGCTCGATGGCCTCCCCGATCACGCCCTCGGTCGAGCCCCAGCCGATCAGGGTGACATCGGCGTCCTCCGGGCCCTGTAACTCGGGAGCCGGAATCTGCTCGATGATGTTGGCGATCTTGCGGGCGCGTTTCTCGACCATGCGGCGGCGCTTGTGGGGGTCGGTGAACTCGTCGCTGATGAGCACGCTGTCCTGGTCGTGTTCATCGGTGGCAACCACGTGCGCATACCCGGGAACGCCCGGCAGCGCCCGCGGGGACACGCCGCTTTCGGTGTCCTTGTAGCGCAGGTATTCGCCGTTGGGCGCGGCGCCGTTGGCAATCATCTCGCCACGGTCGATTTCCGGGTACAGGTCGATCCCGTCCGGATCGGCGCTGAAGGTGCCCTCCGAGATCAGCAGGTCCGTGATCACGATGCCCGGGCACTGGGCCTGGTCGCAGAGATTGAAGATTTCCGGTACCACGTTGAAGGCGTCCAGCGCGTCCGTGGGCGCCACGATCAGGCGTTCGAAGTCGCCCTGGCTGGCGCCGAGCGCCTGCCACAGGTCGCCCTGCTCGGTCTTGGTGGGCACGCCGGTGGACGGGCCCGCGCGCATCACGTTGATGAACACCGCCGGGATTTCCATCATGGCGGCGGAGCCCACCGCCTCGGTCATGAGCGCGAAACCGCCGCCGGAGGTCGCGCACATGGCCCGGGCTCCGACGTGGGCCGCGCCGATGACCATGTTGGCCACTGAGATCTCGTCCTCGGCCTGACGAACCATGATGCCCAGATCCCGGGCGTTGCGGGCCATCCAGTGGAGCACGCCGGTGGAGGGGCTCATGGGGTAGGCGGAGTAAAACTTGACGCCTGCCGCGGCGCCGCCCATGGCCAGCGCGTCGTTGCCCGTCCACAGCGCCAGGGGTTTGGCGCCCGTGGGCAACGGCTCGGACAACGGCTGGAAATTCTCGATCGCGTAGTCGTACCCGGCGCGCGCCGCCGTGACGTTCTCGTTCACCACGGCGTCGCCCTTGCGGCCGAACTGCAGCTTCAGGGCCTGCTCGAGGACGTCGAATTCGAGACCCAGCAGATTGGTGATCACGCCCAGGGCGATGGTGTTCTGTATGACCCTGTTGCGGCTTCGGTTGGAGAGTTGCTTGACCGGCATGGGGCAGAGTTGCACGCCGTCTGCGGCTTCGCCGGGCTTGATGGTGTCGCTGTTGTAGATCGCCCGGCCGCCGGCGCCCAGCAACCCCAGGTGGCGATCCATGGTGTCCTGGTTCAGGCAAAGCAGCATATCCAGACTGTCGCCGTGACTGTAGATCTGCCGGTCGCTGATGCGCATGGTCAGGTAGATGTGCCCGCCACGGATGATCGACTGGTAGGCGTTGTAGGCGTAAAGCCAGAGGCCGCGGCGGGTGAATAGCCGCGCCAGAATACTGCCCGGGGTGGCGATGCCCTGCCCCGCGGCCCCTCCGATGGCGAGCGTGAACTCGAATTGCCCTGAACTCATGACAAATGCTGCTCCGTGTGGTGCCCGGCGTACGCAGCGACGCCGCAGACGAAATTGTTGTGCCCGCAGGGGGTCCCGGCGGGAGCGCGCTATTTTACACTGTCCGCTTCGGCGTTGTCGGCGCGGTACGCCGATTGCCGCGAATTATTGTCAACTCCCGCTGCGAATCGGGCAATTCGCGAGACCGGAAGGGTCAGATCGACCTGAAAAGGGGTCAATCCATTGTCAGCGTCCCAGTTCGGGGTGCGTGCAATCGTATTGGCGGGGCGCCTGGTCGGAGGCAGCGAATGTTCGGGTATCCGTTACGGGTGCGGTGTAATAGAGCGCATCCTCGCTGACGATGGTCAGTTCGAAGGTGTCGCCCGCCTGCCCCAGCGTCAGCCGTTCCACGGTGTGGAGCTGGTTGCTGTGCGGCATTCCGGGATGCTGCGCCAGCATCCCCGCCTCGTAGCCGACGGTATCGATCACCAGCGTCGAGCCTTCGTACCGGCCGATGGAGTGCCCCAGGACGCGATCCTCGAGATCCGCGGGATGTTCGTCCATGTCGAGGCGGACCTCCCGTACGGCGTCCATCCATTCGTGCCGAATGACGACGCGGTCCCCGGTCTGTTCGATCTCGGTGAGGTCGTTATTGCCCCAAAGCCGCCGGATGCTCACCGGGCTGCAGGTCAGGGCGGGATCGTCCAGCACCGGATCGTACCGTGCCAGGGCCTCGCGGCCGGCGTCGTTGAGCACGCCGGCCAGACGGTTGGGACCGCCGAGTTGCGGACCGCCGCCGCCCCCACCGCCGCCGCCGGACCGCTGCCAGACCCGGCTGAAGTCGGGCACGTCCGCCGGAACGGCCACACGGGCAGCGCGGGGGGCCGAAGCCGGTACTACCGCATCGAACGTGTCGCCGAGTGCGATCACACGGCCGTCCGCAAACTCCGCGGTTTCAAAGTAGCACTCGGCGTCGTGACGCCTCGCCGCAAATCCCTGCACGACGATGTCGTCGCCGGGCCGGAAGACGTCCCGCGTCCACCCGCGCCTCATCAGGCCGTTGGATCCCGACATCTCGCAGTCCCAGGTCACTACCGATCCGTCGTCCCCGGTGACGTCGATCAACAGCCGGGCATGCGGATTGATGAAGCGGAACAGCTTGACCGTCCCGCTGACGGTGACACCGACGTTGCGGTCGAAGTGATAGTCGTTGGAGTGGTGGGCGTGGGCGGTCCCCGCGACCATGCCTGCCACGAATGCTGCGGTGATCCGGTTCATGATTCTCCCCTCCGTGTATTTTCGAATCGCCTGGGAATCAAGGGCCGCAGAACGATTCTACCCCAGCCCGGGTTTCCGTCGCTGGCGCGGTTGAATCCCCAATGCTATGTTGGGCATCCTGACCAACCTGCTCGAGTTCCGGGGAGAGAAGTAACATGAAAAGAGCCGGACTGACACGAATTCTCGCATCCCTGACCGTACTTTCGCTCCTGCCGGCGGGAACCGTACTGGCGCAGAGCGTCTTCACTCACGCTCATTACCGGGTTCCGGAGGGGCAGCAGGAGGCGGCGGCGGAATGGTACAACCGCGTGCTGGGCGGAGAACCTGGTGAAATCGGGCCGGGGCCGGGCATCCGCCACCCCAACGGCTTTGTCGGCACCATGCCCAACGAGGGCATGGCGGGGGACGGCGCGGTCAATGTCCTCGATCACATTGGAATTACCGTGCCCGATGTGCAGGCCGCCGTGGACCTGATCCGGGAAATCGGCGGGGAAATACGGACCGAACCGCAGGAAGGCGTCACCGCGCCCGTGATCGCCCACGTCACGGATCCCTGGGGCGGCCGCTTCGAACTGCTGGAAGACCCCGACTATCCGGGTATCAACCACGCGCATATCTTCGCCTCCGATGCGGACGCCACACGGGACTGGTTCCTGCAGGTGTTCGGCGGCGAATTGAACGAGGCACGCGGTCAGGGCCGTTTTCACACCATTCTCTACGACAACGTCTGGATCCACATCAGCCAGACGCCGGAGGACGCACCGAGGATGTCGAGCCGGTTCCGGGCCGCCGATCACATCGGTTTCAGGGTCCCGTCGCTGGACGAATTCCGCGAGACCCTGCGGGCGTCCGGGTACGAACCCTATCTCGAACGCCCCAATCCTCCAGGCGCGGACCTCATGTTCCTGGAGGGTCCTGACGGACTGCACATCGAGATGACGGAACCCCTGTGAGAGGCAACCAATGAAACGCTGGCACGTATCGCTTTTCGCAGCCGTCGGCACAGTTGGCCTTTTCGGCCTTGCCGACGCCCATCACTCCCGGGGCAATTTCGATCTCGACGACGTGATCGAACTCCACGGCACGGTCACCGAATACACCTGGCGAAATCCGCATACCTTCGTGACCCTGGACGTCGAGAACGATGCCGGCGAGGTGGAAGAATGGCTGCTGGAACTCAACTCCATCGCCGTGCTCACCGGTACCGGGTGGACGCGCGACACCATCCGGGTGGGCGACAGCGTGACCGTGTTCGGCAATCCGGACAACGACCGCAGCAAGAAATTCTTCTTCTCCAACTACTTCGTATTGCCCGACGGCAGCCGCATGGTGTCGGCGCCGAACTATTCGCGCGGCGTGCCCATTCAGCGCCCGCCCGAGCGGGAACTGGACACCACCGCGAGTTCCGGCGACTTCACCGGCATCTGGCGGCGGGAAGGCGGCATGGGCGGCGGCATGGGGATGGGCGGCGGCGGTGCACCCGCGGCCGGACCTCCGCCGGCAGGCGCCAACATCTCCCTCGGAAACCAGACGCCTGCCATGGGTCTGTCGGTTACGGCGCGAGGTCAGGCGGAGCTGGACAACTGGGACGTGCGCGACAACCCGTGGTTCCGGTGCGAGCCGAGAACGCTTCCCGGGGTCGTCAGCGGCACCCAGGAGATTCTCCGGCCGACCGAAGACCGAATCGCTTTCCGCTACGAAATCCTGGAGGTGGAGCGTACCGTCCACCTGGGCCTGACCGGCCATCCTTCCGATGTCGAGCCCTCCCACCTGGGCCATTCCATCGGCTGGTTCGAGGACGAAAGCCTGGTGGTGGATACGGCGTTGTTCTCCCCCGCGGACTGGGGCATCGGCGCCGGGGTGCCCTCCAGCGACCTCAAGCACGTGGTGGAGCGATACACCCTGCTCGATGGCGGCAGGCGCATGCAGGTTGACTACACCTTCGAGGATCCGGTCTACCTTGCGGAACCGGTGAACATGTCAGCCACGTTCTTTGTGGATCCGGGGTACCCATGGGCGGAGTACGACTGCGATCCGCATGCCAGCAGCCGGCATCTGGATGTCGAATAGGAGACTGATTGGAGGAGAACCAAGATGGCGAGATTATTGACTGCCGTAGCGGCTCTGGCGCTGACGCCGCTCCTGGTGGCGCAGGATTCCAGCGAGGGTTTCGTGCGCATCAACCCGGAGGAACTGGAGTGGACCGTACGGCCCGGAGGCTCCGAGTTCGTCTACCTGCACGGCGACTCGCAGGCCGAAGGGCTTTACATCATGCGCAACAAGTTCACGCCGGGAGCCTTTTCCGCGCCTCACTACCACGATCAGGACCGTTTCATCACGGTCATCTCCGGCGTCTGGCATACCGGCACCGATGCCAGCGGCGACCGGGACATCACCGTTCCGCTGGGCCCGGGAAGCTACATGATGCACCCGGCCGGCGCGGTTCACTACGACGGCGCGAAGGAAGAAGAAGTGATCGTTGAGATCCGGGGCATGGGCCCGGTGCAAACGATCTTCCTGGAGGAGTGAGCCTGGCGATGCCGGCCGGGACCCCGCGGCGCCCGCAGGCGGGTGCCCGTTCCGCGAACGGTCATCGATTCAGTCCCTGAGCGTCAGTCCCCGCCCGTATAGACCCGCACATAGTCGACTTCCATCGTCACGGGGAACACTGTGTCCGGGCTCGGCGCGCCCGGAAAGCGGCCGCCCACGGCGACGTTCAGGAGTATGTAGAAGGGCTGATCGAACGGCGCCGGATAGTCCGCCGACGCGGTATGCCAGAAGTTCTGCATGGCATACAGAACGTCATCCACGTACCAGCGGATCTCGTTGGGATCCCATTCCAGGGCATACAGGTGGAATTCGCCGGTCGCACTGCCGGGCACAACGTATTCGTTGCCGGTGAAGACGTTGTCCGGGGACTCGCCGCCATAGTGAAGCGTGCCGAGTACGATGTTGCCGCCCGTTCCGCCAAGGTTCCGCGCCTCCATGATGTCGATTTCGCCTGACGCAGCCCAGGTCCCGTACGTATCCTCCTGGGGCAGCAGCCAGAATGCGGGCCACAGTCCCTGCCCGCCCGGAAGCCGGATGCGCGCCTCGACGCGGCCGTAACGAAATGCAAATCGGCTGCGCGTGTGCAGCCGCGCGGAGGTGTAGCCGTAGCCGCTTTGCGACTCCCGCCGCGCAGTGACGGTCAACAGCCCGTTTTCGAGAAGCGCGCTGTCCGGCAGGTACCATTGCAGTTCGTCGTTGCCCCATCCGGCCAGCGAGTACTGACTGCCGTCGCCGGTTTCAAAGAACCACTGCTCCGGATCCAGCCGATCACCGCCGAATTCATCGTTCCAGACCAGCGTCATGGTTCCCCCGGGCGCGATCGGCTCGTTGTGCGCCACGGTCAGCGTCGGGTTATCGATGTTGACGTTGGTCGGATCCGGCGGGGGTGGAGGCGGCGGAGGGGTCACCGATACCGGGGGTGGAGCAGGACGTTCGGCGTCGCCGGACGAGCCGGAGCCGCCGCAGCCCCAGAGGAAAACCGCAAGCAGGGGCCAGACCGCGGTCCTGCTCACGGTTCACTCCTGAGTTCGAGCCAGTCGAAATCGGCGTGCCGGCGCGCGCCGGTCAGGTCGTTGCAGCACAGCCCGATGAACGTGCCAGTGAACTGGATGCGGCTGTCGCCACCGTATTCATCCGACAGGAATCGCATGTCCAAAGTGCAATCCAGCGCGATCCAGTTGGCGCCATCCGTCGACCAGGAGAACACGAGGTCCACTCCGTCGATCTCGGCGCGCAGGAAAACCCGGCCCGTTTCCGGTAGCTCGACCGGCCGGTCCCCGATGGGACAGACCACGCCGAGGGCCGGGTCGGCCTCGCAGCTCATGATGTCGAGGCGCCTTCCCGTACCGTCCTTCGTGGACAGGTACAGATAATGAAACTTGCTCGAGTTGTAGTAGACGATCAGGCCGGCCAGTTGCTGGAAGTTGTCGGGCTGAAACTCCACGCACGTGGTGGCGCGGCACCGAAGTGCTGTCATCCGCCTCGCAACCAGCGCCTGCCGATACAGACTGCCGGGCGACTCCATGCCGTAGAGCCGCAGCCAACCGGGACGCTTGCTCAGGCTCATGAACTCCTCTGGCCACGGCGTTCGCAACCACTGGTAATCGGGATCGAGACTCCTCCCCTCGAAGTCGTCATGCTCGAGCAAGGCCGCCGGGTTTCCGGACGGCAGTGCGGGCGGTTGGATTTCAAGCTGCGGAAGTACGTGACCGTTCGCGAGGCGAAACCAGCCGTCGTCGGTGAATTCCAGGTTCTGGATAGCCGTTTCCCGGCCCAGCGGACTCAGGCGAGTGCCCTGCAGCGCCCGGCTGACCAGATGGACCATGAACAGGTCGCCATCCCCTGTCTCGACCACGTCGGCGTGGCCGGCGCGTTGCAGCGGCCAGTCGGGGTCGTGGCGGCTGGTGATCACCGGACCCGCCGGATCCAGCACATAAGGTCCGCCGATCGACCGGGAACGCGCCATGGTCACCGCGTGGTTGTAGCCCGTGCCGCCCTCGGCCGTGATCAGATAATAGTAGCCGCCGCGCTTGTAGAGATGCGGCCCTTCCGTACATCCGAGTTCGGTGCCGGAGAATATGATCCTGCGCTCGCCGACGAGACGCTGCCGGGCGGGCGAGTATTCCTGCAGCGCGATGCCCGCGAATCGATTGTGGCCGGGACGATGATCCCAGACCATGTTGAGAATCCACTTGCGGCCATTGTCGTCGTGGAAGAGCGAGGGGTCGAAGCCGCTCGAATTCAGGTGGATGGGGTCGGACCACTCCCCGTCGACGGATTCGCAGGTGGTCAGGTAGTTGTGCGTATCCTTGAAATTGCCGTCGTAGCGCTTGACATCGGTATACAGGAGATAGAAAAGCCCGTCGCAGTAGCTCAGGCACGGCGCCCAGACGCCGCACGAGTCGGGGTTGCCCAGCATGTTCAACAGTTCCGGCCGATTCAGCGGACAACCTGCCAAGTGCCAGTCGCGCAGGTTGCGCGAATGATGAATTCGCACACCCGGATACCACTCGAAGGTCGAAGTCGCAATGTAGTAATCGTCGCCCACCCGGCAGATCGAAGGGTCGGGGTGGAAGCCCCGCAGGATGGGGTTGCGGATTACTGTAGCGGCCACGAAATTCCTCGTTGCTGGCGATGCGCACACGTGCTCGGATGCCGTTTCGAGGGGCGCGCTTGATCGCCAGATTGTAAACGCTTACAGTGGCCGGGGGAAGACTCGTGTCTTCTTCAAAAACCTGTTAGAAGTCAATGACATACATCCACGAATGCGAACGGTGACCTGGATGCTCGAAAAAACGGTGAAAACCTGGCCCGGACTGGTTCTGACGGCAACGATTTTCGCCGTCTCCGGCTGCGACGGAGACGGCGCCGCCGACGGAGCGGCAACAGCCGGCGCCGACGGGTCGGCGAGCGCCGGGGTTGACGGGCCGGCAGCCGCCGGCAATGAATGGGCGAAGCTGCTGATCATCGGCCAGGACCTCGGCGCAATACGCGGCTACATGGCCAGCGGTTGCTGTCCCGCTCCGGACGGGCTCACCGCGTACATCGACTTCTACGACCTGTTCACGCCCGACGATTTCGGCGGCCTTGGGCTCGATGCGGCAGGAGAGCCCATCGACCTGGAACTGGACTGGAACGCCGGCCCGGTCAGCGCCTGGAAGACGGCAACGGAGTTCGGTGTAGACGGACTCGCCATCGGCCTGTCCATTACCGAGAACGATCATCCCGGCAGCCTTGACCGGCTCGCATCCGGCGAACTGGATGACCATATTCGCCGACTGGGCCATTTCTTCTCGATGATTCCCGGTCCCGTCTACCTCCGCATCGGCTACGAATTCGACGGCGCCTGGAACCTGGGCTATGAAGACTCCGAGCGGTTCGCGAACGTATTTCGCCGCATCGTCGACGTGCTGCGGGCCCAGGGCGCCGACAACGTGGAATACGTCTGGCAGGGCGCCGCGGCGGTCGCCGACGAGATCATCGACCAACGGCACGAGGATATCCGCCAGTGGTATCCCGGCGACGGGTACGTGGACTGGATGGGCCTGTCATGGTTCATGAATCCCGACGAGACCATTCGGGTTGAGTCGCCCCCCTACATTCCGCCGACGCCCGCGGAACTGGCGGACGAAGTTCTCGAATTCGCCCGGGAGCGCGGCAAGCCGGTCATGATCGCCGAGGCGGCGCCGCAGGCCATGGATCTGCTCAACGGCTTCATTGCCGATCACTCGCCCATATGGGATGGCGAACCTGCCGGCAACCGCATCGACATGAGCGGCGAGGAGATCTGGGATCACTGGTTCGCGCCTCTCTTCGCGCTCATGAACGACAACGATGACGTGATTCGGGCCCTCGCCTACATCAACGCGAACTGGGACTCGCAGGCCATGTGGGGGCCGCCCTACGAGTCGGGCTTCTGGGGCGATACGCGGATTGAGGTCAACGACGAAATCGCGGCCCGTTTCACGGCGGCGATCGAGTCCTGGCGCGACCGCTAGCCGCCCATCGCCGATTACGCGGGACGGCGGCCTTGCAGCAAACGGATCGCAAAGCGCTGGCCTATGCTGCCGTTATCGCGCTGGGCGGGTTCCTGTTCGGCTTCGACGCTGTCGTCATTTCAGGCGTCGTCGGCTTCATCACGCCCGAGTTCGGGCTTGACGACTGGCAGGTCGGGCTGGTCGTCGGCGCCCCGACCCTCGCCGCCATCCTCGCCGCTCTGACTGTCGGGCCAGCGGCCGACGCGCTGGGCCGCAAGAAGGTGATGCTGGCGCTGGCGTTTCTCTATGCCATGTCGGCCACCGCTTCCGCCTTCGCGCCGGACGTTGCCACGCTGATCGCAGCGCGTTTCATCGGCGGCCTGGCATTCGGCACCCTGATGCTGGCGCCCATCTACATTGCGGAACTCTCGCCCGCACGGCTGCGGGGCCGCATGGTTTCAGTGAACCAGCTCAATATCGTCATCGGATTTTCGGCCGCCTATTTCGCCAACTACTACCTGCTCCAGGCGAGTCAGTCCGGAGAGCCCTGGGTACAGGCCATCGCGCTGGACCGGTTTACCTGGCGATGGATGCTGGGCATCGAGGCGCTGCCCGCCGTCGCATACCTGGCGTGCATGCTATTCGTTCCGGAGAGTCCACGCTGGCTGTTGCTGCGCGGCCGGGAAACGCGGGCTCGCGCAATCCTGGTGAGGATCACCCCCCGGCACCGGATCGACGCGAAGTTGTCGGAAATCGCGGCAACCGTGTCGGAAGCACCGGAGCGACTTGCGACTCGGGTCAGACAGGTGTTCAGGCCGGAGTTGCGCCTCATCCTGATCATCGGACTGGTCGTCGGAATCTCCCAGCAGATCAGCGGGATCAACTCGGTCTACTTCTATGCGCCGACGATCTTCGAACAGAGCGGCGTGGGCACCAACGCCGCATTCGCCCAGGCCACCTACATCGGCATCATCAATGTGATTTTTACCCTTGTCGCCATGGCGACCATCGACCGGTTCGGCCGTCGGCCGCTGATGATCCTGGGGCTCGCGGGCGTCGCCGTCAGCATGTCCATTTCGGCCTACGGATTCCACCAGGCGCAGTACGAACTGCCCGTTGAGGCCGCGGCGGAGCTTGGCGCTCAACTCAACCTGGATGGGCTGAGCCAGATTGCCGTAATCCGCTTCGAGAACGACCTTGAATTCAAGGGCGCCGTGGCCGCTGCCATCGGAGATACGGCGCTGACAGCCCATGAAGCGGAACTCATCGGCGCGGCCATCCGCATGAATCCGCGAATCGTGCTGATCGGCATCCTGGGGTTCGTCGCCTCGTTCGCCATATCCCTGGGCCCGGTGATGTGGGTACTGTTCTCGGAGATCTTTCCGAACGCCATTCGCGGCGTCTGCATGTCCATCATGGGCGTCGTCAACAGCGGCGTGAGTTTCTTCGTGCAGTTCATCTTTCCGTGGGAACTCTCGAACCTTGGCACGGCCACCACGTTCCTGCTGTACGCGATTGCAGCAGGGATCTTCCTGGTGCTGGTGGTCTGGCTGCTACCCGAGACCAGGGGACGCACGCTGGAACAACTGGAAAGCGAACTGACCGGCTCTCGCCGGCCGGGCGTCTGGCGGGTCCTGGCTTCGGGCAATGGCTGAAGTCCGCTGGGGCATCGTGAGCGCCGGCAACATCGCCGGCACGTTCGCGCGCGACATCGTGTACGCCGACAACGCGCGAGTCGGCGCGGTAGCGGCCCGCAGCGGCGATGCCGCGGTGCGGTTCGCGGCCAAGCACGGCATTTCCACGACCTACGAGGGTTACGAAGCGCTGTTTGCGGACCCGGATATCGACGCCGTCTACGTCGCCACGCCGCATACGCTGCATCTGGAACATTCTCTGGCGGCCCTGGAGGCGGGCAAGGCCGTGCTCTGCGAGAAACCCGTCACCACCAGCGCCGCGGACTTCGGGACCCTGCGGGCGGCGGCCGCCGCCGCGGACCGCTACCTGATGGAGGGTATGTGGACCTGGTTCCTGCCCGCCATTCTCAAGGCGAAGGAATGGGTCGATGCGGGCCGAATCGGCGAACTTCGGCACCTGAAGGCGGACTTCGGCTACCCGATTCCCTACGACCCTTCCGAACGCCTGTACAACGCCGAACTGGCCGGCGGGTGCCTTCTTGAAATGGGCATTTACCCGGTAGCGCTTGCCCGGCTGTTCACGTCGCAGGCGCCGTCGACGATAGAAGTGGTTTCGCGATTCGCACCCAATGGCGTCGAGGACGACGTAGTCATGCTCTTCAACTACGACGATTGCGTGGCCACCCTGGCGACATCCTTTCGATGCAAGCTCCAGAACACCGCCTACATCATCGGTACAAAGGGGTACATCGAGATTCCGCACTTCTGGCGCGCCTCGGAGTGCACCCTGTACGTTCTCCACGATGCAGTCGACGCCTTCGTGGACGATCGCCGGGGGTCGGGCTTCGAATTCCAGATTGCCGCCGCAAGCGACGACATTCTGCGGGGAAGAAAGGAATCGGCCGTCGTCAACCACGCGGCGAGCCTTGGCTTTCAGGAGGACATGGATCGGATCAGGACGAATTTCGAGCCCGGACATTGGTAGCCGTCATTCGACGTAGAAGGGCATGTTTGCGTGGCCGGCTTTGCCCTGGCCATCGTACACATAGGCGAACAGGCGGTAGGCGCCCGGTTGGGGCGGCGCGGTCACGCGGACGTTGCCGTTGTCCGGATTGCTGATGAGCCCTTCAATGCGTTCCGGTACCTCCTCCAGGTCGCCGCCTTCCTGGGTCGTTTGGCTCTCACGCATGATCTCCCAGAGGTACGACAGCGGGTCGCCGTCGGGATCGGCAGCACGGATCGTTGCCTCGTATTCCGTGCCGGCGGCGAGGACCACGCTGTCGTGGGCGCTCCGAGCATCCAGAAACATCCCTTCAACAGCGGGCGACCTGTTGGCGGGCCATTCCCCGTTCCAGATGTAGTGCATCACATCGACGGCTTCGGTCTCGGCGCCGTCCTCCAGGAACAGGCCGTACCAGGTCGGTGTGCGTTCCTGTTTCTGTCCCCACAAGAATACGTAGGAACCCAGGATCTGCCGAGGATTCGATCCGATGGCGATCTCGTAACTTTGCAGGTAGTTGGCCGCCTTCTCACTGCTGTTCTGTTCGATTGGCGCACCCCAGTTCGTCTGCGCCACTTCCCAGTGGCCGATCGCGCCCCACTCGGTGACAAACAACGGCGCTTCCCAGTTGCTCGCCTCGAGGATGGCGGGCAGATGGACGATATCGCCGTACATCTGGATGCTGACGAAGTCCAGGTCCGGAGCGCGCGTCTCGATCAGGCCGGCCAATTCCGGGCTGAACCCGGCCAGGGCAGTAGTCACCGGATGCCGGCCGTCCACGTCGTGAATCATCCGGGCGATGTCGTTGATCGCGTCGAATACGCGGGGATTCTCGAAGAACAGGTTGGCCTCGTTGCCGACCATCCAGGCCAGCAGGGCCGGATGGTCCCTGTACTTCATCACTTCGCCGCGGGCGTATTCGAGCTGCTGCGCCACGGCCTGCTCATCGTCGTAGTCGAAACCGTGCCGCTCACGGCCGATTTCAATGCACATCACAACCGTCACGCCGTGGCTTGCGGCCTCGTCCAGCACCTCTCGGGCAGTGGAGAAGCGGCTGTCGGTGCGCCAGGTGCGCAGCGAATTGCCGCCGTGCGCGGCGAAGTTGCCCACATCGGCGAATTCGATGCCCGCGCCCCTGATTGCATACGGCTCCCCGCCGCGCAGGAGCGTATAGCGGCCGTCCAGCATGACGACCTCCACGGGAATTGCGCCGCCATTCGAACCTTCATCGCCAGCGGCAACCACATCGCCGGAAGTAACCTGATCGCCCGCCTCGGTCCCGTTGGCGACCGCGTCTCCATCGCCTGCCGGCGGCGGCTGGCACGACGCAGCGAGTATGAACAGGGGAATGGCGGCGATTATTCTGATCAACGACATTCCAGCAGCTCCTTCCTATACCTTTACCAACTCCGCCTGGAGTTCCTCGAGGCTTCGGCCCTTGGTCTCGGGCACGAGTCGAATGACGATGACGAGCCCGATGATGGCGAAAACGGCGTAGATCAGGAACGTCAGCGAGTTGCCGAGATTTTCCAGTTCCCACGGAAACACGAGTTGCACGCCGAAACTCACCGCCGAGTTCACCAGGCCGACAAAGGATATGGCCAGCCCGCGAACCCGGTTGGGGAACAGTTCCGAGAACAGCACCCACATGACGGGTCCCAGCGAAATGGCGAAACTCGCGACGAATCCGAGAATGCCCGCGAGAATCAACGCGGGGTTCATGCCGATTGCCGCGCTGACCAGTTCCGACCGATGCTCGTCGTACGCCTCCGGGCCCACGGCGTCCACCACCGCCTGCCGGAATGCCACGTCGCTGTCGTAGGTCTCGTCCTGAAGCGCTACCAGGGCCTCGCGCTCCAGGGTCTCCGGCAGCGACGCCACGGCCCGGTCGTCGAGCGTGTAGGTCGCCGACCCGAATCCGTACGAGAGTACCAGCATGCACACCGCGATGCCGGTCAGGCCGAAGGCGAGCAGCGGCCGCCGGCCCAACCGGTCGATGGTCAGGATCGCCAGCACCGTGAAAACCAGGTTGACCAATCCGACGAGGACAGCCTGCAGGAACGACGCGTCGGTTCCGATTCCCGACTGCTCGAATATCATCGGCGCGTAGAAGAACACGGAGTTGATGCCGGTGATCTGCTGCAGGATCGCCACGGCGAGCCCGATCGTCAGAACCAGTCGCATCGCTGGGCGAAAAAGCTCCCGGAACGCAGCCTTCTCCTCGCTCGCGTCGGCGCTCAGGGATTCGTGCACGGCCTCAAGGCCCGCGCGGGCCTGATCGGCATTGGTGACCCGCTCCATGATGCCCAGCGCCTCGTCGTCCCTGCCGTGCATGACCAGCCATCTCGGGCTCTCGGGCACGGCGAACAGCGCCAGGAAATAGACGACTGCGGGGATTGCCTCCACACCAAGCATCCAGCGCCAGTTCCAGTCTCCCAGGTTCAGTGCCTGCGCCCAGCCCAGGTCCGACGCACCGAGCCTCAGGATCAGGTAGTTGCTGAAGAACGCGGCCGAAATGCCGATGACGATGTTGAGCTGGTTGAAGGAAACCATGCGGCCGCGAATCTTCGCCGGCGCAATCTCGGCGATGTACATGGGCGCGATGATCAAGGCCGCGCCCACGCCCAGACCACCGAGCATTCGGGCGGCGACAAGCGAAATGAAGTCCGGCGCCACGGCCGAGGCCAGGGCGGACACCGCGAACAGCGCGGCGGCGATCCGGAGAACCGGCTTGCGGCCGAGCCGGTCGCTGAGCGGACCCGATACCATCATGGCCAGGGTCGCGGTCAACGTCAGAGACGCCACCGACCAGCCAAGTTGAATTCGCGTCAGGTCGAACTCGGGTCCGATGAAGGAAACGACCCCGGAGATGACCGAAGCGTCGAACCCCATGAGGAAGCCGCCCAGGGCCACGATGAGGGCCACAGTGACGGTATAACGGAGTTGTCCGGTCATTGAACGGTGGCGCCGTTCTTGGGAACGCGATGCCGTTCAGGGAGCATGGCGCGGTTCATGGGAGCGGACCGCCGTTCATGTGAGGGCAAAGCAGCTTGCAGGCGGACAATCCTTTGTGTAAGTCATCGGCGATCAGTCGTCAACCAGGGTGAATGACGACTGAAGCCCGGCGTCGGAACTACCCCCGATCCAAACGTGGAAATCGCCAGGCTCAGTCATCAACTCCATGTCCTGGCCGTAGAACGCGAGATCGACTCCGGTCAACTCGAAGGACAACGTGCGGCTTTCTCCCGGCTGCAGCCGTATGCGCTTGAATCCCTTGAGTTCCTTTACGGGGCGGGTCACGTCGCCTACCAGGTCCCTGATGTAGAGTTGCACGACTTCTTCCGCCGCCACTTCCCCGCTGTTGGTAACGACCGCCTGGACGGTCAGCGAATCGGCCATCCCCAGCGTGCTCCGGCTCAACTCGATGTCGGAATAGGTGAATTCCGTGTACGAGAGCCCGTAGCCGAATGCGAACAGGGGCGTATAGCCCGCGTCCAGATGGTGGGACGTCATGCCAAAGGCGGCCTGCGCGCCGCGCACCGGCAGGTCGTCGAGATGCACGTAGGTCTCGGGTGTCGCCGGCTTGCCTGTGTTCTTCTGGGCATAGTAGATGGGAATCTGTCCCACGACCCTGGGAAACGTGACGGGCAATTTACCCGATGGCGACTCAATCCCGAACAGCACGTCGGCGATGGCCGGCCCGCCCATGGTGCCCGGGTGCCAGGCGAATACCAGCGCATCGACCTCCTGCAAAACGTTCTCGATGGTCAATGGACGGCCAGCGAGAATGAATGCGATGACGGGCTTTCCGGCCGACCGAAGTTCACGCACCAGTTCGACCTGGGCTCCGGGCAGGTCGATGTTCGCTCGCGAATGAGCCTCGCCCGAAAGGATGGACTCCTCACCCAGAAACAGGACGACTGCATCGGACGACCGGGCGGCCTCCAGCGCTTCGCTGAATCCCGCGGTGTCACGGCTGCGGCTGGTTTCCAGAGCGCGTACGTACTTGATCTCGGCCCGGTCGCCCACGAACGTCCGAATCGCCTGCAGCGGCGTCTGGCTGAGCCCCGGGTCGCCGTCGAAAATCCAGGTCCCCAACTGCTCGTAGGGATCGTCGGAGAGTGGGCCGATGACCGCAATGGAATCCAGCCCACGCACGTCCAGCGGCAATACGTTGCCCACATTCTGCAGCAGAACGAGACTTTGCAGCGCCGCTTCGCGAGCCACGGCCAGATGGTCGTCGTTGCCGGACTCCGGAAAATCGCCGGGTTCCGTGTAGGGGTTCTCGAACAGTCCGAGCCGGAGCTTGATGCGAAGGATTTCGCCTACCAGTTGATCGACTCGTTCGATGGCGATCTCCCCGTCTTCCACAAGCTGCGCCAGGTGATCCGCATACGTGCGGCTCACCATCTCCATGTTCACGCCCGCCGTAACCGCCTTGCGCGCCGCGTCCCTGAAGCCGGCCGCAAACCCGTGATCCGTGAGCTGGTCAATGGAATCCCAGTCGCTGACCACAAAACCGTCGAAGCCCCACTCGTCGCGCAGTACCTCCTGCATCAGGAACCGGTTACCGCTGGCAGGGACACCGTTCAGGTCGCTGAACGAGGTCATGAGCGTCGTCACGCCTGCATCGACCGCCGCCTTGAAGGGCGGCAGGTGAACGTTGCGCAGTTCGTTCTCGGGTATGTTGGTGGTGTTGTAGTCCCGCCCGGCCTCGCTGGCGCCGTAACCGGCGAAGTGTTTCGCACAAGCGGCAATGGTGCCCGGCGCGGACAGGTCGTCACCCTGGAAGCCCTCGACCATGGCGACGGCGAAGCGGCTGGTCAGGTACGGATCCTCACCGAAACTCTCGGCAATGCGGCCCCATCGCGGATCCCGCGAGATATCGATCATCGGCGCCAGGGCCCAGTTGACGCCGGCCCTTGCTGCTTCCAGCGCGGCAATTCGCGTGCCTCGCTCGACAAGATCCGGGTTCCAGGTAGCGGCCTGCCCGAGGGGGATGGGCAGCACTGTCCGGAAGCCGTGGATCACGTCCCGGGCCAGCAGCAGCGGGATACCGAGACGGCTCTCGTCCGTGGCAATTCTCTGCAATTCGTTGGCAACGTCGGCGTCGACCACGTTGAGCAGGGAACCGATACGGCCCGCCGCAACGGCATCGGCCATTTCGGCGGAGACTTCGCCCGGATAGTGGGTCTGGACCATCTGACCGATCTTTTCATCCAGGGTCATCTGCCCGACGAGTTCGGCGATCCTTGCCTCGATCACGTCGTCCGCGGATGTTGATTCTGCGGCTACCGCACTCAGAGATGCGTTCATACAATAGATTCCAACGAATAGGCCCGCGGCCAGTCCGCGCGCAGGTTTACTTGCAGGTCGATTTCCGTGCATCGCTAGCCGGGGCCTGGGCCCGCCGACGCCCGAATCACCAATTCAGGTTCAAAAATATTCTGGAAATCTGCGCCGCTCTGACCGTATACGTTCTCAAGCACCCAGTGCGCCGCCATGCGTCCCATCTCGGTGATCGGATAGTTGACGGTCGAGAGCTTGGGATAGAGATACCGGCTGAGCGGCGCATTATCGAATCCGACCAGCGACATGTCGTCGGGGATGCTGCGACCCTGGGTACGCAGCGTATCCATCGCACCCGCCGCCATTTCGTCGTTTGCGCAGACCACGGCCGAGAAGGGGATGTCCCGTCGCAGCAGTTCCGCCATGGCTTCGCTTCCGCCGACCTCATGGAAATTGCTCTCGATGACCAGGCGCCGGTCGAGCCTCAGGCCGTGCTCCTTCAATGCGCGCCCATGCCCTTCAAGCCGTGCTCTGGCGTCTCCCCAGGCGAGCGGGCCTGAAATATAGGCGATACGGCGATGCCGCATTTCCAGCAGCATGTTGGTCGCGACGTAACCGCCGTGCTCGTTGTCGAGGCTGATGCAACGGTCTTCCAGTCCGGGGACAACCCGGTTCATGATCAGCAGCGGCGGCCCCTGATGCGCCTGCTGATGGATGAAGGCGTCCGCAAGCGCCTCCACGTGCATGATCAGCGCGTCGCAGTTTCTGCTGACGAGAAACCGGATGGCTTCGCGCTCCTTGGCTTCGACATTGTGCCCGGTGGCAAAGATCGTCAACTTGCCCGCTGCTCTCAGTTCTGCCTCTATCCCGCTCAACATGGCGCCGAAAACTGGTCCGTGGACCTCGGACACCAGTACACCCACGCAATTGGAACGGTTGGAAGCCAGCGACTGGGCGATCGAATTGGGCTGATAGTCCAATGCCCGCATGCCGGACAGCACCTTCTGGCGGGTCTTTTCACTGACCCGGCCGCTCCCGTTGATGACCCGGGAAACCGTAGCCACCGATACTCCGGCCAGTTTCGAAACTTCGTAAATCGTCGCCATAGCTTGTATGCGAATCGTCGCCTTGACCTGCAAAGCGATTCCAGTCTGCCGGATTCTCCGATCAACGTAACTCGAACCGTAACGTGCCCGGGCAGAATGAAAGCGGTTACATCTTACTGCTTCGGCGTCCCGTCTAGCAATGTTTTTTCCACAAAGACAAAACGTTAGGCAAGCAATTGCCGATTGTCGATGCCGCCCCGCGGGAGATCGGAGCGCGACATCGGCTGTCAGGCCATGGGCACCTTGCAGTAATGGTCGATAAATCGCTGATGGGTGGGAAGCTGGCTGACCAGTTTTGCCACCGAACCGTGAATCCCGGTCAGGAACCTGTTCAGCTCCTCTTCGCTCATCATGTTCACGATCGGGTGGTATTGCTCCGGCAGCAGTCCCTGTCCGAGCATGACCTGGATCCACGAATTCTCGCCGAACAGTTCCGTCGGGATCTTGAAAACGCGCCCCGCCTGCTTGAACAGTTCGATGCGGTGCCTGAGGGAATCGGGAATGTCCAGGTTCCGGCAATGACGCCAGAAACGAGAATCGGTCCGGTTGGTTACGTAGTAATGCAGAACGATGAAATCGCGAACGTTGTCGATCTCGAACTTCATCTGGTTGTTGAACTCGTCCACATCGGGCTGCCGAATGCCATCGTAGGGGAACATCTGCATCAGGCGGATGATGCTGCGCTGAATCAGGTGGATGCTCGTCGATTCCAGTGGCTCGATGAATCCGGACGACAAGCCCATGGCGACACAGTTCTTGTACCAGTGCCTGCGCCGCTGGCCGGCGTTGAAGCGGATGACCCTGGGTTCGGTGAGCACCCTGCCTTCGACATTATCCAGCAGATGTTGGATCGCCTCATCGGCGCTCCAGTGCCTGCTGCTGAATACCACCCCGTTTCCAACCCGATGCTGCAACGGGATGCGCCATTGCCAGCCGGCTTCATGGGCGATGGACCGGGTATAGGGGATAGGCTCTTCAACGGATTCGGTCTGAACGGCAACCGCACTGTCGCAGGGCAGCCAGTGCTTCCAGTCATCGTAACCGGCATGGAGGGTCTGCTCGATGAGAATCCCGCGAAAACCCGTGCAGTCAATGAACAGATCGCCCTCGATCACTTGCCCCGACTGCAGGCGAATGGCGGTGATGAAGCCGCTCTCGGGGTCCTGTTCCACGAATTCGATCCTGCCTTCCTGACGCACCGTACCGAACTCCTCGGCGATGCCCCGAAGGAACCTGGCATACAGCGACGCGTCAATGTGGTATGCGTAATTCAGTCCCTGGCTGGGCAGTACCGCAAAACGGTTCTGCACGGCAGCAAGCCATTCATTGCAGTACTCGCCGAACTCGCGGCTGATACCCATGTTCAAGCCCTTCAGCCAGAAATGCTGGAATCCCGCAGCCCAGCTATCCTTGCCGGTCCAGCCGAAGGAATGGATGTAGTCTTCATCTACATTGCGCCAGCTCTCGAACTTGATGCCGAGCTTGAATGTACCCCGGGTTGCCCTCAGAAAGTCCTGCTCCTTGACCTTGATCAGTTCGTGAAAGGTGAGCAGGGTCGGAATGGTGGCCTCGCCGACACCCACCGTGCCGATCTCCTCGGATTCCACCAGAGTGATGTCCAGGGTCTTGCCCAACAACCGTGACAGGGCCGCCGCAGCCATCCAGCCCGCAGTACCGCCGCCAGCGATGACTACCTTGTGTATCTTGCGTCGTTGCATCGGTGGTCTATCCGTATTCCGCCTTCATCTCAGCCCGAATTCCTTCCCTCAACGGTTCAGCCTGTTTAACAAGTCGGCGTGCAACTGCTTTGCCGTCGCTTCATCGAGCGGCGCCAGGCAGCCTCTGCCCGGTTCCGGTATGTGTTCGTAGACGGACTCGTCGAAATCGAAAACGTAGTGATCGAAGAGTCCCCGCCAGATTCGCCGCTGCCGCGGCGGCAGATCGCGCAACGCCAAAATCGAGTGCATCAGGGCGGTCGTGGGTGAACCCATGAAGTTCGGCGTGGTGCACCACCAATAGTTGATCAGCAGATTGAAGGGCGTCGTCGACTCGACATGATGCCACCACATGCCTGGAACGAAGATGGCGTCTCCGGGCTGCAGCAATGCTTGCTTCGCATGCCTGACCGCTTCGGCGTACCTGGGAAATCGTTCCAGGTCCGGTTCACAGATGTCGACCATACTGATCGCCTGGCCGGACGGGGTCTTGTCCAGGGGGCCGACGTACAGATTGCCAACCTGTTCGGGGGGAAAGAGCGTGAAGCACCTCTCGCCGGCCACCACGCAAGCCACGTTGTCCGGAAAGTCATAATGGGCCGAAACCCGGGTCTGGCTTCCGATCCAGAAACTGGCCAAGGCATCGTCCGTCGGCAATCCGATGTCGTTCTGGGCCCGAAATCCGGGCATCCACTTGTCGACCGGGGTAGAGCCCACATATAGGGTTGTCAGGCGATCCTCCCGTTCGGGTTCGGCGAGCTTGGCGAAAACCTGCGGCAAGGTCGCCCTGCCGCTGATGAAATTGAACCCGGTGAAATCTCCGTTATAGAAGATTCTCCCGTTGATCGAGGCGTCGCCGGCATAAACCGTGACCGGCTCCTCCCGCCAGAACTGCGAGAGATAGCGGGCAGCGGCGCCGATGGACTCGCTGCACTGTCTGACCGCCGGCCAGTCGTTCACCAGTCCCTTGAGTCTCACGGGTTCCGTGGAATCGTACACCTCCTGCGGAATGACGCCGCCGGCGCACTCAACGGTCCTTGCGGGCACAGGTTCAAGCATCCGGCTCACCGCTCATGTCCGAAGTCTCATTCTCGAGAGACGCATTCTTCAATTCGGCCAGGCGCTGAATATTGCCCATGGAAGCCAGCACCATGAACATTGGCATCAGGTAACCGCGCTCATTGAAGTCGCCGAGGACTTGCGCCGGCAGCGCCTGCACTTTCTCCTCGTCCAGGCAATGGAATCCGATGAGCTGGTTCCGGGACCCGTCGTTCAATTCGATTTCAACCGTCATTGCCTCGAGCAAGTCGTGTTCCTGCAGGGCGTCGACAAAGGACTTGTTGTGCTCGATTCCGGCGTAGATGGTTTCCAGCAGATTGGCCGCGCTTTCCAGGAAGGGCGACCGGCCACCCAGCGGCTGGAACAATGGTTCGCCATGTTCGGTATTGACGCGGGGATGGTCCATGTCGATGGAAAGTACGCGTGTGCGCTCGGTTTCCCCCTGGGTCTTCGGGTCCTGATAGCCGATGAGAAAGGGCTCGCGCCGAACCATGGCGGGGATATAGGGCGCCTGCCACCCCGTCTCGTCGAGAAACAGGTTCTCCTTCTCCTGGAATCCGAACAGTGCCAGCGGATAGAAGCCCCCCTCGCCGTGCTGCTGAAACAGAATCGGGTAGCAGACCTGTACGTTGCGGAATTCGAACGGGAAAACCAGTGACTGCATGATGTCGTCGCGATACCGGGCAGAGCGGTCGGTAATGATCCTGATGTCCGCGTGGTCGACGTTGTTGAGGAGCGCGTAATTGGTCATTTCAGCCCTGTCCAGCGGCCCGGTGTGCGATGGCGGTAACCAGTTCCCTCGTGGTTGGCAGAAGGCGCTCCATCTGCCGCGCCTTCATCCGCGTACCGTGGAACACCTCGTCCGCCCGCTTGCGCATCCGGCCAAAGCGCGCGTTTTCGCAAGTGGCGTAGCGTGGTTTGAAACCCATTCCATACAGCACATACTGATAGCTCGCCGACGGAAACAGTTCATCCAGACGCGGCGCGTCGTCATGCCACGGCGGTTGCTGCTGCCACAATTTCATCTTCCGGCGCAGCCCCTCGGGCCAGGAACGCCGCTCGCGATTTTCCTTCCAGTAGTCGCTGTCCCCGCGGACACTCGCCGCATAGTGCAACTTCAGGAATTCGACGATGCGCCGCCAATGGTAGCCCATCTTCGCGTTGAATCGGTCGGCGACGATATCCATGATCTCCCGGTCGCGGGGCATCTGTTCCCCAATGAGTTTCGCGGCCTGTTCGATCAGTACCAGCGCCGAAGCTTCCAGCGGTTCGACAAAGCCCGCGGACAGCCCGACGGCAACGCAGTTTCTGACCCAGAACTTCTCGCGGTAACCCGGCTCGAATGGAATGGTCCGGTAGCTCAGCGATCGGAGGTCGACACCGGGTGAGGTTTCTTCAACGTATCGTTCCAGCGCAGAAAACGCGATTTGCTCATCGGCATGGGCACTGGAATGGACGTAGCCGATCCCCCGTCGGCTGCTGAGGCCGATGTCCCAGATCCAGCCGTAGGGTTCTGCCGTTGCCAACGTCACCGACGCAATCGGATCACCTACGTTCGCATAGGGGACCTGGACCGCAATGGCCCTGTCATTGAAAAGCACATCCTTGACCGAAACAAGGCGACTGCCGAAGTGGCGCCCAATCAACAGCGCCTTCTGGCCGGTACAATCGACGAACAAATCCCCTTCCACGCGCTCGCCGGTATCGAGCGCCACGGCCGCGATATCTCCGTCCGGGTGCGATTCGATCCGCTCGACATTCGCGGAAACGTAGCGCACGCCCAGTTCTTCCACTGCGTGCCGGTGCAACAATGCCGCAAACTTTGCTGCGTCGAAGTGGTAGCCGTAGTTGACCGTGAACGCGTACTGCGGCGCGCTGACCTGCTTGGGCGCGAGGCCCAGTTCTATGACCCGTGCCTGCGGGGTGACGAGATCGGCATAGGCCGAATGGCCGCCATGCGAGAGCCAGAATCTCGCGGGATTCAGGTCGGCATAGTCGACCGGCAAACTGAAAGGGTGAGTGTACTCGGTTGTGTCGGGATTTCCGGACCAGTTGCGAAAACGGGTTCCCTGCTTGAAACTGGCGTTGCATTCGCAGATGAATTCGTCTTCCGGGAGACCCATCTGCTGAAGTGTCATGCGCATCGACGGCCAGGTGCCTTCCCCGACACCGATAATGGGTATATCGGGAGACTCGACAAGAACGACCTGGACCGCCTGATCGTCGCGCCCAGGGGATTCCGCCGCCACCACGGCGGCTGTAATCCAGCCCGCCGTACCGCCACCGACGATTACGATTTTTCGTATTGGCTGATCCATCGACCCATTTACCCGACCGTGCGCGGTTAGAGTCGAGATACCGCCTGGCCCGCATTACGTGGGACGATGATACCAAGAGAGGCTGCGCCAGCAGGCAGCCTCTCACCGATGCAGATTACAACTTGTACCGGAAGCCGAAGTTGTAGCGCGGTCCCGCCTGGCCGGCGAAGAGCGTCTGGAACGGATGCCGACCGTATACATGGGTCGTCTCGTCGGTCAGGTTAAGCCCGTCGAAGTAGACGTTCATATTGTCGTTTATCCAGTAACTGGCGCTCAGGTCCAGTTGCTGATACTCGCCGACATAGGTCGGAGGCCCGGCACCCACGTTGTTCTGTCCGGTACCCGCCAGGAAAGCATCCCGCCAATTGTAGGCCACCCTCACACTGATGCCGTCCCTGTCGTAAAAGGCAATGAAATTCGCCGAATCGCTCAGGCCCGTAAGCACGAACTGCTGAGCGAGGCTGAAGTTGTCGTAGCCGACGTCGGCATCGACAAGAGTGGCGTTTGCGATCAAACCGAAACCGGTGTCGCCAAAGTTGTGCTGTACAACGAATTCCCAGCCTTTCATGGTCGCCTGTTCAATATTCACGGGCACAGTCAGATTGAACGGCGCGGCCGGGTCGCGGCCGGGTACGCCGGCGATGACGCCGGTGGCAGAGTTCACTCCCTGCGCGTCCGACCTGTTTGCAAGGATCCAGCCATACAGGGTTCCGGCATCGGAACTGCCGGTGGCTGCCCGCGCTTCTTCGGCCAAGGGTCCGAGGCCCGGATGCGGCAACCCGAAGGTTTCTTCGACAACCGACGAAGTCCCGATAAAGTTCTTCACGTCCTTGAGGAAATAGCCGACAGCCACGTAACTGTCGTCGTTGTAGTAGTACTCGACAGAGAAGTCACTGTTCTGCGACTCGAATGGCAACAGCGCCGGATTGCCGCGATTGCCCGTCCCACCACCGATCCGCACCGGATTGTTGATGGTCTGGCCACCCTGTATGTCGCCGTAGTTGGGTCGCGTGAGAGTCTTGCTCAACGAAACACGCCCGACCAGATCCGGTGTCAGGTCGATCCTGAAGTCAAAATTGGGCAACACGACATCGTAGTCGCCTTCCAGAGCGGAAAAGTCCGGATCGCCCTGCACGGCGGTGAACTCGTTGCCCGAGCCCCAGACCAGGCCCGTATAGGCCGGCGCAAGCGCCTGGGAGGAAACGTCGGTCGACTCGTAACGCGCTCCCAACCGCATATCCACCGGCATATCGCCGAACTCTGTCGACATGTTCAATTGAAAGTACGCCGCGACAGAGTCTTCCTGAGTTCGCCGGTCGGAAGTGAAGTTACTCGATGAACACAAGCCCGTTCCGCATTCGCCCATGTCTCCGGTCGTTGTGATGGCGATGTTCGCGTCACCCGACGCCATCAGCGCCTCCGTTCTGGCAATCAAATCCGACGTGTCGAACCGGAAGAAATCCGTCTGCCGACGCGGGTCGTTTCCGCCCGGGATCTTACTGAAAGCGTCCGCGGCAGAAGCGGGCTCCATAAGATCCGCGATCGCACCGAGGGGGGTTTGAGCGCTCCAGGCGTCGCGTTGCAAAACGGAACCGGCAGACTGGTTGTTCACCTCCGTAAGCTGAATGCCGAAGTCGATACTTTCCACAAAGTCCACATCGAAATCGAACGCCCCGGCCAACTTGGTCTGATCGATGTCCATTCTGGACAGATTGTTGGTGAACACGCTGCCGGTGACAACCATGTCGTCGGGAGACAGCGGAGCGCTCAGTCCCAACTCGAGAACCGGCAAATGCTCTCCGAAATAGCCGGTTGTGCGGTCGCGCTTGTACGCCGCCGTGGAAAGCAGGGCCGAATCGCCAAACGGGCTGTTGGGGGCGCGCTTCGCGTTCGAGTTGTGATAATCGAACTCCACCGTAAACCGATCGGAAACGTCCCAGAGCAGGTTCAACCCGGTGGACCCGTTCTGCGTACGCCACGCGTCCTCGCCGCCTCCCATGGAATAGTCGGAACCGCCCAGGTTCTCGGTGTAGGTCAGTGGGCTTGCCTGGGGTCCGTCCGTCCAGAGCGTTTCCTGGGCGCCGAAATTGAACCAGGCCGACAGATTGCTGTATGTCCTTGTCAACTCGACTTCCGAATGCGTGTAGTCCAGCGTCGCTATCAGGTTGTCCGCCGCCTGCATCTGCAACGTTAGCTGGCCGTTGGTTCGAACGCGGTCGTATTCGGCCAGTTCATAACCAATGCTCTGCGGTACCGAGTAGAGGTCGCCTTCTCCCGGCCGGTTCTGCTGGTTCGGGTCCGTATGCGGGGGAATGCCGCCCCACTCCGAGGGACCGATACCGCACCAGCAGTTGTCCGTTTGTCCGGGAAATGTTCGCCACCCGCCGACGCTGGCCGTATTGGCGCCGTTGTTCCGATCCTGCCGAACCGCGCTCAGCGCGATGCCGACGCGGTCATCCGCGAACGTATTGGAAAACAGCGCCGAAATTTCTGGCGTGAAGGAGTCGCCCCTTGTGGTCGATTGATCGGTCAACCCACTCGCGGCCGCCGTGAAGTTCATTCCAGGGGCTTCCAGCGGACGGGTCGTGCGGATATTCAAGGTAGAACCGATGCCACCGGTGGGCACATCCGCCTGTCCGCTCTTGTACACTTCGACCGCGGAAATGCCCTCCGAAGCCAGATCGCCGAAGTCGAACGACCTCCCGAGTCCGCTGGTTGTCGGCATCTGCCGACCATTCAACAGGACGAGATTGAAGTCCGGTCCGAAGCCGCGAACCGTCACTCGCGCGCCTTCGCCCCGTTCCCTGTCGATCGAAACGCCCGTGATGCGCTGCAGGGATTCTGCCAGGTTGCTGTCGGGGAAATCGCCGATATCCTCGGCGGTGATGGCGTCGACAACTCCATCTGCGCCTCTTTTCAGGTCCATGGAGGCTCTCAGGCTCTGGCGGATACCGACGACCACGATTTCCTCGATCGGTTGAGCACCCGGCCCGGCCTGCTGCGCGTATGCCGCCCCGCCGGCCATTGCCACGGAGACCGCCGCCGCAACCGGCGACTTTCTGAAATTTCTGACAGGCACCTTCTATCTCTCCTCTACCGTCCGCACGCAGTACGGCGACTGTTCGCGGCTGGTAATTGTCGTTTTCTCACCAAAGCGGCGCAAAAAGTGTAAGCGGTTTCATTTATGCAATTTACTCGGCTTTTCGAGTTTCGTCAACACCTTTGTTGCCGCCATGTCAGGGCAGAACGAAGGCCAAACAGTCCTTTCGTCCCTTGTTCGTACAGGCACTTACGATGACAACGAGCATTACAGCCGGTCTTCTCGAAGAAAATGTAAGCGATTTCATCATTGGTTTGGCCGACGCGCGAATGAGGCAATGTTGTATCCATCGGCGTCTGGCTATCGTTTCCTGCGCGTTTCGAATCCCTGGCGGCTAAGAATCCAGGGGAATGTCGCTATTCCAAATCCGCGTAACTTATTCACCTACGGCATGGAAGCATGAAAACTCGGTCGTTCCGATTCAACCTCACATGCCGTACCGTCGCGTTCCCGGAAAGAACGAACCGAGATGAGCGCCGTAGCGACAGACCTGTTCCCGTGCGACCCGCAGCCGGTTGCCTATGACGAGGACGAGAGCCGTGAGGCCGCCCTCGCCCATTGCGAGCGCGAGTTTGCCGGCATGGCGGCGGAGGAACGCGTGCGCTGGTCGCTGGACCGGCTGCCGGGGAACCACGTCCTGAGTTCGAGCTTCGGCGCCCAGGCGGCCGTGTCGCTGCACTTGCTGACGCAGGTCGCCCCCGGAATTCCGGTGATTCTTGTGGACACGGGCTACCTGTTCCCGGAGACGTATCAATTCGTGGATCAGCTCAGCGAGCGGCTCAACCTGAACCTGAAGGTCTATCGCAGCGAGTTTTCGCCGGCCTGGCAGGAAGCCCGCTTCGGCAAACGGTGGGAACAGGGTATCGAGGGGATCGAAGCCTACAACCGGGCCAACAAGGTCGAGCCCATGCGGCGTGCGCTGCGGGAACTTGAGGCCGGCACGTGGTTCGCGGGCCTGCGGCGCAGACAATCCAGTTCCCGCCGCAGCATCCCCTTCCTGGAATTCTCCGGCGATCGCTGGAAGGTTCACCCCATCGCCGACTGGACCGACCGCGACGTGGGCTGCTACCTGCGCAGGCATCGCCTCCCCCGGCACCCGCTTTGGGCGAAAGGCTACATCTCCATCGGCGACCGGCATTCGACGCGGCCAATTCACGAGGTTCAGCACGTCGAACAGACCCGGTTCCACGGCCTGAAGCGCGAGTGCGGCCTCCACGAGATCGATCTCTCGAAAGTCTAGTCAAGACGGCACATCGCAGCGGGTAATCCACGATACAGCCCGTCAATCGGCGCCTCGGTCGTTTCAGCCGTCAATGGCGCCTGCAATTTCGCAATTGCTCTTGAGCCCTCAGCCACGGAATGCTTATAGTCGCGGATTGCTCAGGCCGGCACGGGGCCGGTCGCAAATCCACAATCGAAGGAACGATACGAGATGACCTCACTGGTAACAGAGACTCCGGCCGCGGCGCCGTCCAGCGCCCTGGCTCACTTTGAAGCCCGGCTTCAATACGAAACCGACTGCTGGGATGTACATGCCTCGCTCGCAAGTGGAGACGCGGATTTCGTGCTTCTGGACGTACGGTCGCCCCAGGCATTCGCCGCGGGACATGTGGATGGGGCCGTCAACCTGCCTCACGCGCAGATTTCCACGGAGCGAGTCGGCAGCTATCCCCCCGGTACGACATTTGTCGTCTACTGCGCCGGCCCTCATTGCAATGGCGCGAACAAGGCGGCGGTGCGCCTGGCCCGGCTGGGCTGCCCGGTCAAGGAAATGATCGGCGGCGTCACCGGCTGGCTGGACGAGGGTTTCACGCTGATAAAGGGAGAGTAACCGTACGCGGCGGGCACCACGCGTCCGCGCGCAAAGCCACGATGGCGCAGACGGACAGTTGATTATTCGTGCACCACGTTCCAGACTCAGCGGCAGTTTCACGAGAAGGATTCAATCATTCCACAACTCTCAACGATGATCGTCATGAAGAGCCTTGCACTGGCTACGATCGCCTCACTTACGGTTCTTACAACCACAACGGCGCTATCCCAGGAACCCGTTCCCTACGTGCCTCCCACGCGAGTCACGACCTCGCAGGCGGATGCCTTCGACGAGCACCTTCAGGCCGCACGCGAGAGCGCCGGCACCGAGTGGCTCGGGGTTGTCGATCACATGTGCACGCGCGGGCCGGTGGTCACGGGCAGCGCCGACGACCCCCTTATCGAACCCACACGGATTTTCGACAACGTCTACGTCATCGGACGGACTTCGACGGTGGTCTACGTTATCGAGACCTCCGGGGGCCTGATGCTGATCGACGCGGGTTATTCGGATCAGGTTGATTCGGTATTGCTGCCAGGGATGGCGCAGCTTGGACTGGACCCGCAGGACATCCGGTACGTCGTCGTCCTGCACGGCCACGCCGATCATTACGGAGGATCACCGCACCTGCAGCAGCGCTTCGGCGCCCGTGTGGTGGCGTCGGAGGCGGACTGGGAAGTCATGGAAGCAATGGACACCGCCAGCGGCCGTCCGGCACCGCCGGTTCGGGACATGGTGGCGACCGAAGGCGAACCGATCCGGCTGGGAGATGCAGTGGTGACTCCCTTCCTGGTACCCGGCCATACGCCGGGCGCCATCAGCGTAGTGTTCCCCGTCCAGGACGGTGAGAACACACATACCGCCGCCGTGTTCGGCGGCACCGCGCTCATCGCGCCCATGCTGGGAGACGCGCTGCCGCAATACTTCGAATCCATCGACCGCTTCGCGGACATTGCCACCAACATGGGGGTCGACGTGGTGCTGCAGAACCATCCGCTGTTCGACGGGATGCACGGGAAGCTGGAACGTCTGAAGCTCAGAGGTTCCGGGGATCCGCATCCGTTCTTGCTTGCCGCCCCGGATTCCTATCGGCGCTTCATGGAGACGCTGTCGCAATGTTCACAGGCGCAAGTAGCGGCCGCCGGTAATGACGGCTGATCCAGCTGTTTCGCCCTTTGCACTTTCCCGCGTTGCGGAACCTGCCGGTGTGTATGATGAATCCCGATTCTGGCCAACAGGAGCCGCCATGAACCATCAAGGGTACAAGTTCGGGCTGTCCTCGCTAATGGTGCTGTTACTCGCTGGTTGCGCGCAGGAAGGCCAGGAATCCGGCGCCGCGGATGAAGCACCGTCGCCTCTGGCGAAGGCAGTTGCGGCCCTCGGCGGGGCCGAAGCGCTGCAGGGCTTCTCCTCCTATGCCATCGAGTCCAGCGGTGCGCGCTTCGAACTGGACGAGCATCTGATGCCGGGCGACGTGGATGAAATCCCCGTCACTTTCACGTCGACCACCCACTACGATGCCGGAAGCGAAAGCGTTCGCATCGATGTCTCGCGTGTGCGGCCGGTCGGCGAACATCAGGCCACCATGATCATTAACGGCCAGGTGGGCGCCATCACGGGACAGGACGCACAGTTCGGTCCGCCCGGCGCCGCACCCCTGACGTCGGACCGCTGGGCTGCGATTCTTCGGGAGCAGGCGCTCCTGAACCCGCATATCGCCTTTCGCGACCAGTTGACCGAGGGCTCGGTTATCGAAGTCGGCGACGAACTGCTGGACGGAGTCAACCATCACATCCTGATCATCGAAGATCAGGTGGCGCCCGTCAGACTGCATGTGAACGCCGATACCGGCAGCCTCGCCAGGCTGTCGACGATCGAGACCGATCACCTGCGCCGGGATGTTCCGGTGGAGGTAATGTATGACGGCTGGGCGCAGACAGGCGGCAGTGTCGCATTTCCCGACAGCATCACGCTGACGGTCGACGGCGAAACCGTGCATCGCGAAACCCGATCGTCGGTCGCGGTCAATGCGCCCCGGGAGGACGGACTGTACGACTTTCCGGAGGGGGTGTCGCCGGTCCATGACGAAACGCTGGCAGCCTGGGGACGCAACGGGCATCAGAACTACCGGATCATGGCGTCCATCGGCTTTCCCCGATCCGGCGACGACACAAACGTGGAGACCGAAGAGTTGGCCCCGGGCGTCTTTCATGTGCGCGGCGGCAGCCATCACTCGCTGGTGGTCGAGCAGGAAACGGGAGTCGTGGTTGCGGAGGCGCCGATGCACGAAAGACGCAGCGGAGCGGTAATCGAATGGATCGAAAGCACGTTTCCGGGCAAGCCCGTCAGCCACGTGATTGCGACGCACCACCACACCGATCACACGGCGGGCTTGAGAACCTATGTGGGAGGTGGCGCAACCGCAGTGGTCCATGAGGCGGCGGAGGCATTCTTTGCCGGCATCTTCGATCGTCCATCCGCCATGAGGCCGGATGCGCTCCACGACAACCCGATCGGGGCCAATATCGAGACGATGCCGGCCGATGGGTCCTATTCCATCGCCGACGCGAACCTGAGCGTTGAGGTCCATCCGCTGCCCAACGATCACGCCGCCGACATGGTCATGATCTACGTGCCGGCCGCCGGCGTCGTATTCGTCTCGGATGTTTACAACCCGATTCCGGGTGCCCCGCCGGGCCCAGGCGGACAGGCGGTCCGGACCGCCATCGAGGCCGCCGGGATTGACGTCTCAAGCATCGCCGGAGGGCACGGAACGACCATCGACTACGCTACCTTTCAGGAACTGCTCGGAGGGTGAAGTAAGACGACGGCAGCGACCGCCGACAATAGTGTGCGGCTAGGCCGCAGCCGCCGTATCGTCCTCGCAGCCGCCGCGCTCGGGCAGGATCACGTCGCCGATCAGTTCGTCCACCTGCGCCTGATTCTCCAGGGCGGCGGCCTCGCGAATCGTGCGCCGCGAATAGCGCGGCGCGAACAGGTGGATGAAGTCCACCATGTAGCCGCGCAGCACGCGGTCGCGGGGGAAGCCCAGCCAGGTGGTGATCCTCGGGAACAAGCCCTTGGCGTCGATGGCCTTGAGGTCTTCCTGGTCCTTGCACTCGTAGGCCATGGAGGCGAGTACGCCGACGCCCATGCCCATGCGCACGTACGTCTTGATGACATCGGCATCCCGCGCCGTGAACACGACGCGGAAATCGAGGTCCTGGTCCGCAAAGGCGCGCTTGAACGAGGATTCGCCGGTCAGGCTGAACACATAGGTGACCAGCGGGTAGGCGGCGAGAGTGGCCAGGTCCAGCGGCTTGGCGCTGCGGCTGAGCGGATGCTGCTTGGGCACCAGCACGATGCGGTGCCAATGGTAGATCGGCAACAGGGTGAGGTCGGCGAACATGCCCTCGGCGCCGCTGGCGATGGCGAAATCCACCTGCTGGTTGGCCACCAGTTCGGCGATCTGCTCGGAAGTGCCCTGGTGCAACTCCAGGTCCACGCGCGGATAGCGGCTGCGGAAGGACTTGATGACCTCCGGCAGGACGTATCGCGACTGGGTGTGCGTGGTGGCGATGGAGAGCGTGCCTTCCTGCTCCGCGGTGAGATCGCTGGCGAGGCTTGAAATGTTGTCCACCTCGCGCAGTATCTTGCGGGCCCGCTCGATGACCTGGTGCCCTGCCGGCGTGATCGCGGCCAGGCTCTTGCCCTTGCGCGTGAATAACTGCATGCCCAGCTCGGCTTCCAGTTGCTTCAGCTGCTTGCTGATCCCTGGCTGGCTGGTGTACAGGCGTTCCGCAGCGGAGGTGATGTTCAGCCCGCTGTCGGCAATCCCGATCAGGTACTTCAGTTGCTTCAGGGTCACGACGGTTCCATGCAGACGACCTTGTCTGCGTGGGATTCTAAAGCCAATGGCAAAATCAAGCACGTCCCGCTAATATCGTAATGCCGTACCACCGACAGGCACGCGCCTTGCCCGCAGCAACCCGGCATCTTCCGGTGCCAACCGCGCATCATGCAGCATCTCCCGCTCTTTGCCCGGCTTGACGGCCGCAAATGCCTGGTTGTGGGCGGCGGCGACGTGGGCGCCCGCAAGGTGCGGCTGCTGTTGGCCGCAGGCGCGGATGTGGCCGTGGCGAGCCAGACGCTGACCGCCGAGCTGCTCGAACTGCTGGACGACGGCAGGATTCACCACATCCAGAGAGAGTTCAGTGCCGACGGCGAACCCGGCGAAGCCGGGGATGTGAGCCCCTACTGGCTCATCGTCGCGGCGACCTCCGACCGGGAGCTGAACGCGGCGGTGGCACGGGCCGCCGAATCCGCCCATCGATTCTGCAACGTCGTGGACGATCCGGACCTGGGCAACTTCATCATGCCGGCGATCGTGGACCGGGCGCCGGTGACGGTGGCCATTTCCACCGGCGGCAGTTCGCCGGTGCTGGCACGCTGGCTGAAGGGCCGCATCGAGTCCATGCTTCCGACGGGCGTCGGAGCTCTCGCGCGACTTGCGGGACGCTGGCGGACGCGGGTTCGCGACGGCATCGGCGAGCTCGACCAACGCCGCCGATTCTGGGAGTCGGTACTTGAAAGCCGAGTGCCGGAGTCCGTCTACGCCGGCCGCGAAGCCGAGGCCGAGGCGGCGCTGGACCGGTTGCTGGCGGAGTGGCATTCGAACAACCCCGGCAAGGCCGGCGAAGCCTGGCTGGTGGGCGCCGGGCCGGGCCGTGCGGACCTGATCACGTTGCGCGGCCGCCAGTTGCTGAGCCAGGCCGAGGTCGTGCTCTATGACCGCCTGGTGGGTCCGGAAGTGCTCGAGTTCGCCCGCCGCGACGCCAAGCTGATCTCGGTGGCCAAACGCCCGCGCAAACCGTCCATCAAACAGCCCGACATCAATGCGTTGCTGATCGAGCACGTGCGCGCGGGCAAGCGCGTGTGCCGCCTCAAGGGCGGCGACCCGATGATCTTCGGACGCGGCGGAGAGGAAGTCGAGGCGCTCGTTGAAGCCGGCCTGCCATTCCAAGTGGTGCCGGGCGTTTCCGCCGCCCAGGGCTGCGCCTGCTACGCGGGCATCCCGCTGACGCTCCGGGGCGCCGCGCAGTCCGTTGTGCTCACCACGGGCCACACCGAACGCGGCATCGCCGAAGTGTCGGATTTCTCGCCCGGGCAGACGCTTGTTCTGTACATGGGGGTTGCCAAATACCGGATTCTGGCCGAGCGCCTGATCGAGCGGGGGTACGACCGGCAGACGCCGGTGGCCGTGGTGGAACGCGGCACGGCGGACGATCAACGGGTGATCTGCACGATCCTCGAACAACTGGGTGATGCGTCGGAGGCGCACGCGATCGAATCGCCGGCGCTGCTGTTCGTGGGCGAGACCAGTCACTTTGCCCGGGACCACGGTTGGTTCGCCCCGGACCGGCTCATGGTCTATCCCTGAACCAATTGGTCCCTGAATTCATCCATTCCCGATCACGGAGACTTGCATGCTGACATTCGCCATAGCCGTTGCGCTGGCGCTGGTAGGTTCCTTCCTTTGCTCGATCATGGAGTCCGTGCTGCTGTCCATCGGCAATGCCGATGTGGAGGCGCTGGTCAAGAGCGGCAAGCGCTCGGGAACGCTCCTGAAGCGATTCAAGCGGGGGATCGACGTTCCCATCGCGGCGATCCTGATCGTCAACACGGTGGCGCATACCGTGGGAGCGGCCGTCGCCGGCGCAAGCTACGAGAACGTGTTCGCGGCGGAAACGCTCTGGGTCTTCACCGTGGTCTTCACCGTATCCGTGCTGCTGCTGACCGAGATCATTCCCAAGACCCTCGGAGTGACCTATTCGAGGGAACTGGCGCCCCCCGTTGCCTGGGGCATCCAGTTTCTGAGCGTGTCGCTCCGCCCGCTGGTGGCGTTGAGCGAAATGGTCTCCAGGTCCCTGCGCCCGGACAAGAAGCGCCTGAGCACCTCGGCCGAGGAGATTCGGCTGTTGGCGGGTCTGGCCCGCAGCGAGGGCGCCTTCGGCCCGCGGATGGCGAACATGATTGTCGGCGCCACGCGGCTGACCCAGCTATGCGCTCACGATGCGATGGTGCCCCGGCAGAACGTACAGTTCATCTCCGCGGAACGCTCCTGGGCCGACAACCTCGAAACCATTCGCGAATCCGGACACAGCCGGCTGCCCTTCTCTCCCACGGACGAACTCGATCACGTCACCGGCGTCGTCCTGGTCAAGGAACTGTTCTTCCACATGCAAGCGCGTCCGGGTGCGGACATCGACTGGAGCGAACTGGTGCGCCAACCGCTGACCATTCCCGAGAGCCGCTCCCTGGACAGCCTGTTGCGCGCCTTTCAGGAGTCCAGGAGACATATGGCCATCGTGGTGGACGAGTACGGCGGGGTCGAGGGCATCGTCACGCTGGAGGACATCCTCGAGGAGATCGTCGGCGAAATCGAGGATGAAAGCGACCACTTTTCCGAGGAATTATGGCCACAGACCGACGGGTCCGTGGTGGTGGTCGCCTCAATCGAGATGAGGAAGGTCGGCGAGCACCTGGAATTCGAATGGGAGCCGGATACGGATATCACGAGCCCCGGCGGCCTCATTACCGAGCAACTTGGCCGCATCCCCGTACTCGGCGATGTGATCAACTGGAAGGGTTTCCGCCTGGAGGTACTGTCCGCCAGCGAGAAACGCGCGGAGCGAATCCGCATCGTGCCGGAAAAGGATCGCTCGCCGGACGATGCTGCTTGATATGATCAACTAGCTGACCTACTATCTGATCATGATCAGGATCAACATTGCCGAAGCAAAGGCGCATTTCTCACGTTACATCGAGTCTGTCGAGCGGGGCGAGACGGTAACCGTGTGCCGCCGCAATGTGCCGGTTGCGGAAATTCGGCCTTTGCCGCGCCAGTTGCGGAACGAGCGTCCCGTAGGTATTGACCGCGGCATGAAAGTACCTGCCAGCTTTTTCGAACCGCTGCCGGACGATCTGCTTGATGCCTTTGAAGGCGAAACCGATCCGGCGTGAGACTGCTGCTCGACACATGCACATTTCTATGGTTGGCTGCCGATGACCCGCAATTGACTCCGGCAGCCCGGACAAGTTGCCGTGACCCCGGGAATGAAGTGTTTCTCAGCGCTCTGTCCGCATGGGAAATTGCGGTCAAGCACCGAATCGGTCGGCTGCCGCTGCCGGAGCCACCTCATCGCTTTGTACCAGGCAGGCGAAAATGGCTAAGGCTGGAACCGCTTGCATTCGATGAGCAATGCGCAGCACACGATGCGCTGCTGCCGGCGCATCACCGCGATCCATTCGATAGAGGTCTCGTCTCCCAGGCGATTCTGAACGGTATGACGATCGTTACGCCGGATGCGCTCATCGCGCGCTATCCGGCGCCCATTCTGTGGTAGACGACCGAAGGCTCAGGAATCAGAACGACACCGAGGCCCGTGCGTAGAGCAACCGTCCGCGAGGATCGTGCACCTTGGAGTCGAAACCGCCGTTGGTGGCCACGGTCGGCGGATCCTCTCCGCTCAGGTTGAAGCCGCCGAACGAGAGCGTCACACCGTCGAACTGGTCCAGCGAGACATTGTATTGCGCGTCCACCGTGGCGTGACTCCCTATCGGCCGAAGCGTGCCGGGCTGGCCGTCATCCAGGTAGGCGTCGATGTGATTGACGTAGACGTTGACGCCGTGGATGCCGCGCTGCCAGTTCAGGAACACGTTGGCGCGCAGCTCGGGCACCGACGTCGCAAAGTTGGCGAAGTTGCGCTTGCCGGCGCCGTTGATCGGGCCGGCCTGGGGATCCACCAGGTCGTAACTTGAAACCGCCGTGGCCTGCGCCCCCACCCTGTACGTTCCTGCCGGGGCGTCCACTGTCCAGGCGATCGAGAAATCGAAACCGTCCGTGCTCAGGGACGAGGCGTTATCGTAGAACGAGTTGACTCGGACCAGGCCGCCGGTCGGTCCCCGCTCGATCTGCAGCGCAGCCGCCGCATTGCCAGCGGCCGCCGCATCCAGCAGCGCCTGGGGATTCTGCTGGATGATGACGTCGGTGTAGTCGAACGACCAGTAGTCCAGGCCCAGTTCCAGGGCATCGGCGGGCGACCACGTGAAGCCGACATTGGCCACGTCGGCCGTTTCCGGCCGGAGGGTCTTGCCGGAAAGATTGGGCTGCGTACGGACCGGGAGAAACTGGGTGGAGTCGGGGAACAGCGGATCGGTCAGTTCCTCCAGCGTGGTCTGGGTTCCGAACGCCTGGAACATGGATGGCGCACGGAACGACGTCCCCACCGATGCCCGCAGCGCGAAGGAATCGCTCGGCCGCCACAACGCGGTCACCTTGGGATCCGTGGAACTCAGCCCGTCGCCGTAGTCCTCGACCCGGGCCGCGAGCTGCAGGTCCAGCGAGTCGGCGACCGGCAGCAGCAATTCCGCGAAGGCGGCTGTCACCGACCGGCTGCTCGCGAAGTCCGGGTTGCCGACCACGAACATGAAGCCGTCCCGGTTCGCGATTTCGCTGTAGTCCGAATGGGATTCCTCGTCGCGGGCCTGGACGCCGACGGCCACTCCCGCCGGACCGCCCGGTAACTGGCCGAAGTCTCCCGAAATGACGCCGTCGAGCGTCGTCAGGCGGGTATTGGCGTCGATGTCGAACGGCCCCTGCAGGTAGTCGATCAGTTCCGGCGAGTTGACGGTTCCCGTACCGGTCAGCGCACTGCCCCAGGGATTGAGAAACAGGCAGCCGCCCACTCCCGGCGTGCCGGTGGCCGGGTCGCAATTCGGGCCGCCCAAACCCACCAGGGCACCGCGCAACCGGTCCGTCACCGTGTCCTTCGCCGTGACGAAGAACGCATTCCTGCTGCGCTGGAAGCCGACGTCCCAGCTCCAGTCGCCGTTGATGTCTCCGGTGAGGCTGGCGGCGACCCGCCACGTGGTGGAATCGTGGGTCGTCAGGCTGGCCGTGCCTCCGCCGCCGATGACCCGGCCGATCCACAGCACGTCGGTCCCGTAGGGATTGTCCGGGTGATTGACCGAAATCGGCGTGCGTTCGGTCTTCGGGAAGGACGGCGAGTTGAATCGGACCGCCTCGTTGTCCGTCAGGTGCAGTTCCAGCCGTCCCTGAATCCGGTCACTGAAGTCGTGATTCAGCTCCACATAGGCGGAGACGCGCTCCTCTTCCGGGACCAGGCTGAAGAACGAGCCGAAGTCGAACTGGCAAAGCCCGATGCCGATGTCGCCGCCCGGACTCGGAACGGATTGGGCAAGCCCCGGAATCACCGTCGGGTCCTGGGCCGCGATGGCGTTGCAGTCCGGGTCGGCGAACAGCGGCGTTGCCGCGCCGGGTACCGGCGGCAGCCCCAGGGTGGGTTCCACCAGGTCGGCCACGCCATTGAAATTGGTGTCGAAGGCCGCCGTCCACACCGGCGCATAGGCCGGATTGCCCGGCACCGAAGTGACCAGGTAGCTGCCGGGGCTGCCCACCGCGCTCAGGTCGTCGGCGATCGAGGACAGCCGCTTGTCCGCCGTGCTCAGCGGCTTGCGGTCCAGTGCGCTGAATGCAAGCAGTATGTGGGTGCTTTCGGTGCCTCCGCCATACAGCACGCTGAACTGCTGGTCATCCTGCGGAAACCCGTCGATGGTCTGGAAATCGAGCAGCAGCTCGAGGCCTTCGAAGTCGCTGCGGGTGATGAAATTGACGACTCCGGCCACCGCGTCGGAACCGTAAAGCGCCGTGGCGCCGTCCCTGAGCGTTTCGAGGCGATCCATGGCGATCATGGGCGGCAATGCCGAAGTGTCAACAAAGTTGTGTCCGCGATTGGTGGCGATGGCGCTGTGCACCTGGCGGCGCGAATTGAGCATCACCAGCGTGGAGTTGACGCCCAGGCCACGCAGGTTGATGTTCGTCGTGCCGGTGCTCGCATTCTGCGTGAACGCATCCGGATTGTTCTGCGAACCCGTGTTGATGGTCATCCGCTCGATGATGTCGCTTATTTCGTTGACGCCCAGCGCGGCGATGTCTTCGGAGCCGATGGTCGTCAGCGGCGAGGGTGAATCGAATTGCGACTCCCGGCGAATGTACGAACCGGTGACGACGATCTCCTCGATGGCCTCCTGGGCGGCGGTTGGCGGCGGCTGTTGCGACAGGCCTGTCAACGGCACTGCGACCGTGAAGCCGGCAAGCAGGCTCCTCCATGACCATTGAGTTCCAAATGTCCGTATTCCGCCGTGGACGTCCCGGGCGCTCACTGTACGATCTCCGGTTTGCCGATGGGAATTATGGTTCCGCCGCTCGCCGCGAACGTGACCGTCTGGATCTGCATTTCCACCGTCACCTCAAGATCCACCGGGTTCAGGATGGAGCTATGCACTCCCCTGTTGAAACGTACGATTCCGCGCACGCCCGAGGGGTCCACCGTCGTGCCGGTTATGTCCGCCAGTCCCATGATCCCCGCCACGTTGTCCACCAATGAAACCGGTACGGAAGTATCCTCCCGCACCCCGATCATGTGAATGGGGTGGTTGGCTGCCGCGGCGGCAGCGTAGTTCAGCGGATCGATGGGATCCAGAACCGTTTGCAGGTCTCGTACGAAGTTGTGGAAACCGACCGTGCCGAATGGAAGCCCCGCCGCCTCCACGGCCGCCCGGATAGGCCGTCCGAACGTGATCGCCATGGGGTCAACGAGGAAATCCGAGAACGGTCCGCCGGCGCTGGAGAGGGTTGCCGTGGAGAACTCCGTATTCAGGCCCACGAAGGGCGTGCCGAAAATGGCGCCGAGGGAGACACCGAGGAAATGGATGCGGTTGCCGTCGAGATCGGGCACCCCGTTGCCGTCGAGGTCCATTGCCGGGACCGTCCGTATCAGGTGGAACAGATCCGCAACGGCCTGCCGGGCGTGATCCCGGGCGTTCAGCGGGTTCGCCACGTTGAAGATCTGCCAGCCGTCGTCGATCTGCCCGTCCGGGACCAGGCTGCCCAGCGATCCGACGTTGTCCAGGTGGAAGTGGCGCTCGTTGTTGCCGAAGGGACTGCCGGGACCCTGGTAGAAGGGATTGCCCGTATCGGTGACGCCGTGCAGCGGCAGATCGATGGCCATCACCGCGAACCCCGCCGCGGCAAAGGCGTCGGCGATGGCGACCAGGGTCGTGCGGTTGCTGGTGACGCCGTGCTGATACAGCACGACCGGCCAGCCGGCGTCGGGCGCGTTTCCCCTGGCGGGCAGCGAAGCCATTACCGGGATGCGCAGCAATCCGCCGCGGGGCAACGGATGAGGATTGGCCGCGGTGGGCGGCATGAGTTCCGAGTTCACCCAGAAGCTGCC
>JAJDWR010000056.1 GCA_022825505.1 Gammaproteobacteria bacterium
CGCGGCCTCGCCGCGCGCCTGCGGCAAGACCTCGTTGGCGTAGGCCTGCGCCTCGTTCTTGAAGCGTTCCATGTCCTCGCGTGCCTTGGTGGCATCCTGGAAGGCGTCCTGCACCGCGTTCGGCGGCTGTGAGTCTTCCAGGTTCACCGTCAGAATCTCGATGCCGGTTCCGTAGGAGTCGAGGATTTCCTGCATCAGCACCATGGTCCGGCTTGCGATTTCCGCGCGACCCTCGCGCAGGATGTAATCCATATTGTTGCGGCCCACCACGGTACGGATCGCACTGTCGAGCACGCCACAGATGGTGCTCTTGAAACGGCAGGCACGGTCAAATTCGATGTCCGGGTTCTCGGTGTTGAAGAGGTAGTCTTCCGCGTTCTTGAGGCGGTACTGCACTGAAAACTTCAGTTCGACAATATTCTCGTCCTGGGTCAACATCGTGGTCCGTTTCTCCACGCTCCGGTTGCCGGTCACGTTGACGACTTCGACGCTTTCGATCGGATACGGGATATGCCAGCCCGGTCCCGGCATGGTGGTGCGGTCGTGCTTGCCGAAACGGAGTACGACGCCTCGCTCGCTGGCTTCGACAATGTAGAAGCCGGACAACAGCCACAAGATCAGAAGGACGAGCAGAATGCTGCCGGTGCCGATCGACCACCTGCGGCCACTCCCGCTGTTCCCGCCCCCGCGGCCCGAGCCGAACAGGCGCCGGAACAGTTTTCCGAACAGGTCATCCAGGTCCGGCGGTCCCTGCCGCGCATTGCGCTGCCACGGGTTTCCACCGTTGTCGTTCCAAGCCATGAAAGTTCCGAATGAGGACGCGACTGATTATTTTAGCAAAGGAATTGCGGGGACAATTGCGAGTCTCTTCTCATGAGAGATGAGCCTGAAGGAAGAACGGTTTCTCACGAGAAGTGAGCCTGAAGGGCTGTGGGATCATCCGGAGGATGATCTTGAAGCTAAACACCCTACGCGTTCGGACCCTTCAGGACCTGCGCGACTTCACCGCCGGCAACGACTCGTTCGACCTGGAGCCGGTGTCCCGCTGCGATGCCTACCGCTTCATCGAAGCCACCTGCAAGCAGTTCGGCTACCCGCATTTGGGCAAGGCCGACAAGGGGGCGCTCAAGGCGTACCTGGGCAAGGCCACCGGATTGTCGCGGGCGCAGTTGACCCGGCTGATCGCGTAATGCCGCAAGACCGGAGAGGTCCGCGACCGCCGGGGCACACCCGGCAAGCCGTATCGGCGCCATTACACCGCCGAGGATGTGGCCTTGCTGGCCGAGACCGACCGCCTGCACGAGACCCTGTCCGGGCCGGCGATCCGGCACATCTGTCGGCGTCAACTTCAGGAGTTCGGCGACGAATGCTACCGGCGGCTGGCCGGGATCTCGGTCGGCCATCTGTATCGCCTGCGTCGGACCGCGACTTATCGGCGCTTGAACCGGCGGTTCCAGTCCACCCAGGCGATCAAGGCCCCCGCCATCGGCGAGCGGCGGCGCCCGCAGCCGGACGGGCAGCCCGGCTTCCTGCGCATCGACACCGTGCATCAGGGCGATCTGCGCGACCTGTGGGACTGCGAGCCGATCAAGGGCGTGTACTGCCTCAACGTGGTCGACGCGGTCACCCAGTGGGAGTCGGTGATGGCGGTGCCCGCCCTGACCCGCCAGTTCGTGCAGCCGGTGCTGCGCCGGGTGCTGGAACAGACCTTCCCGTTCGGGATCCTCGGCCTGCACGCCGACAATGGCTCGGAGTTCGTCAACCACGCCACCGCCGGGCTGCTGCAAGAGTTGCAGGTCGAGTTCACCCGTTCGCGGGCGCGGCACAGCACCGACAACGGCCTGGTCGAGAGCAAGAACGCGGCGGTGGTGCGCAAGCAGTTCGGATACGGGCCTATCCCGGTCGGCTTCTACGAGGACATCAACGGCTTCACCGCCGGCGTGCTGGCCGAGCACCTCAACTTCCATCGCCCCTGCTGGTTCCCGCGGGAGACGACCGATGCCCGCGGCCGGGTCGTGCGCCGCTACTCGCCGCAAGACCTGATGACGCCGTACGAGAAGTTCCGCTCGCTGCCGGACGCGGCCTCGTTCCTGTGACCGGGCGTGACGCTGGAACAGTTGGAACTTCAGTCTCGGCGCCTCAGCGACAACGACTCGGCCGCCCGTCTGCTGCGCGAACGCAAGAAGCTGTTCGAGCCGATCCTGAAAAGCCTGGCTTCGGCGGCCTGAGACCGTCGGCGCCGCCCGGACACGGACTTGACGAATGGGGAACTTCAAGGAAGTTCCGGGCTGCCGCCCGCCCCGCGACCGACGGCGCGTTCCCCTGCCGTCAGGTAGAATGCAAACCCCTGTTAACCACTCCCACACCCGCCACGCTCAACCTCTCGCCTTCAGGCTCATTTCAGGATGAGAATAGAGTTTGCGCGCAAGCCAAGCACCGTTGCTTCGCTGGAGCCCAAACCGGCTTAATTCACCCGTTCTGACTTGCCAAGCCGAGCATTGACCCTTGCGACGCCTCCGGAACCGTGACCCGGAATTTCTCGAAACGCGCGAGGTGGGGCAACGGCAACCGCAGGCGCATCTCGCATTCCCCCTCTTCCGTGAACTTCTCTTCCTCGACCTGTCCGACCCGATGCAATTCTGCCCGCAGCGGATAGGCCGCCAGCGGCAACCGAAGATGAACTTCGGATTCTTCCACCTGCATCCGTTGCAGCAGCTGGGCACGCAATGCATCCACTCCCGCGCCCGTGCGCGCCGACAACCACACGCGATCCGGTGCTTCCGGAATCTGCTCCATGGGCTCCAGGCGATCAACCTTGTTGTAAACCTCGACAACCGGAACCTGCCCTGCACCGATTTGTGCCAACACTTCCCTTACTTGCGCCGCATGTTCTGCGCGTCTTTCATCGCTGCAGTCAACCACGTGCAGCAAGAGGTCGCATTCCTGCAATTCCTCCAAAGTCGAATGAAACGCACGCACCAGTTCCACCGGCAGGTCGCGGACGAATCCCACGGTATCGGACAGCACGACATCCCGCCCTTTGTCCAGGTGAAGGCGGCGGTGTATCGGATCCAGCGTTGCGAACAGCTGATCCACAGCCGGTACGTCGCTGCCGGTCAGGCAATTGAACAGGGTCGACTTGCCGGCATTGGTGTAACCGACCAACGCGACGTGATACAACTGCGCTCGTCGTCGACGCGCGCGGCTCTGGTTGCGCTGGCGTTCGACCAGCATCAGGCGCCGCCGCAAGGTC
>JAJDWR010000066.1 GCA_022825505.1 Gammaproteobacteria bacterium
TTCTGCCGGTGCATGAAGGCCGATATCGACGCCTCCGTCGACTGCGGCGTCAAGGGCCTGATCATGGAGGTCCCGGCCAGCCCGCACCTGATCGAGTACGGCTACAAGTGGCCCCTGCAGAGGGCCATCGACCTGTCCGTCGAAGCCACCGCCTACGCCCATGAGCAGGGTCTGGAAGTCGTCTTCTTCCCCATCGACTTCTCACGGTCTGAAATCGACTGGGTTCTCGATCTCATCAATACCGTGGCCACCGACGGACACATGGATGCGCTGGTTCTGGTGGACACGTTCGGCGTGGTCTCGCCCCACGCGATGAAATTCTTTGTCCGCCACGTCAGGAACCGCTTCCCCGGCACGCGCCTGGAAACGCATTTCCACCAGGACTTCAGTCTCGGCGTGGCCAATACCCTGCTGGCACTGGCGGAAGGCGCCGAGGTGGTGCACTCCACGGTCCTTGGAATCGGCGAACGCGCCGGCAACGCGCCGACCGAGGACATCGTCATGGCCTTGCTGACCATGTACGGGATCGACGTCGGCATCCGCACCGAGAAATTCTATTCCCTGGCCAAGCTGGTCCAGAAACTCTCCAACGTGGATGTCCCCAGCAACCGTTCCATCGTCGGCGACCGCCTGTTCCAGGTGGAATCCGGCATCATCGCCAACTGGTTCTACAACTGCGGCCTGGAGCACCAGACAGAACTGTTCCCCTTCCGGCCCGAGGTCGTCGGCCAGCCCGACGCGGAAGTGGTTCTCGGCAAGGGCAGCGGCATCGACTCGGTGAACATCTGGCTGAGCCGCATCGGCGCCCAGGCGACCGAAGAGGAAGCCACCGAGATCCTCATGCAGGTCAAGGCGACCGGACTGCAGACGAAGAAACTGCTCACCGAGGAGCAGTTCAGGGAGATCGTCGCCCGAACCGTGTCCAGGGCTGCCTAGATCTGCGCCATGCGCCCGATGAACTACATCGTTCCCGAGTCCGCAGAGGCGGCCGTCGCCATTCTGGCGGAACGGGGCGAGAACGCCTGTCCGCTCGCGGGCGGGACGGATCTTGTAGTCGATCTGAAACATGCACCCGGCAATATCAACGCCCTGGTTGACGTATCCGGGCTTGAGGAATTCCGTGGGATCGACGAAACCGACGAAGGCCTGCGCATCGGCAGTATGGTCACCTACGGCGAAATCATGGAGCACCCGGTCTGTATTGAGAAAACGCCCGAAGTGGTGGCGGCATCCCACACGGTCGGTGCAGTCCAGACCCGCAATCTGGGAACCATCGGCGGAAACCTGGTGACCTGCGTGCCGTCGGCCGACAGCGCACCGGCGCTGATGGTGCTGGATGCCGAAGTCACGCTGATCGGGACCAACGGCTGGCGGCGCATGCCAATCGAGGACTTCTTTGTCGGCCCGCGCAAAACGATACTCGAACCTTGCGAGCTGCTGGCCGAGATATGGATTCCAGGGCACACGCTCGGCAAGCCGTCGAGTTTCTACAAGTTCGGGCTACGCAAGGGGCAGGCCCTTGCCCTGGTGAATGCCGCAGCGGCGCTCGAACTGGATGGCGACCGCATCGTGGAACCACGTATCGCCCTTGGCGCTGTAGCACCGACGCCGATTCGGGCCGTCAAGGCCGAAGCGCTGCTGGACGGTCAGGTAGTAAACGCAAAATTGCTGGACGAAGCGGCGAAGATTTCGGTCACGGAGTCCAAGCCCATTGACGATTTTCGCGCTTCCAGGAACTATCGGAGGCAGTTGATACGAACCCTGACGCGAAGGGTCCTTGAGCGATCCGTGGAAATCGCCCGGGAACGCCAGGAGAAAGACAAGCTACATTAGCGGAGACTGATTCATGTTGGTGGAACTTACGGTCAACGGCGAATCCAGGTCGGCCAACGTGCCGCCGGAAACGACGCTGCTGAAAATGCTGCGTGAGTACCTCGGTCTGACCGGGGCGAAGCTGGGCTGCGACGTGGGCGACTGCGGCACCTGCACGGTGATCGTTGACGGCGTATCCGTCAACTCCTGCCTGATGCTGGCCGGCCGCGCCGACGGTTGCGACGTGACCACTATCGAGGGGCTGGCAACCGCCGATGAACTGCACCCCCTGCAGCAGAAATTCGAGGAACACGGCGCCCTGCAGTGCGGCTTCTGCGGGCCGGGTATGCTCATCTCGGCAAAGAACCTGCTGGACACCAACCCGGAACCATCCGTCTTCGAGGTCCGGGACGCTCTGGCGGGCAACCTGTGCCGTTGTACCGGATATACCAAGATCATTGAAGCGGTCATAGAGGCAGGCGAGATGATGAACCAGGAGCAAGCCACCGTCTGAACGCCGCCCATTACCAGGAGAATCCAATGGCGACTCGAGTTAAGGATGTACAGACCAATGTTGAGGATCTGGTCACTGCGCGTGAAGCCAGAGCGCCATCGAGACAGCCGCTTGCGGTACCTATCGATCAGCCTGTCACCTTCCCGCTGGAACTTCCGGAGAGCGAAGCCCGTCTCAGAACTCCGGCCGTAGGCCAGAGGGCCACACGACCCGACGGGCGTCTGCACGGACTCGGGCAGACCCAGTACATCGACGACATCACCTTCCCGCACATGCTGCACGCGAAGATTCTGCGCAGCGAATACGCGCATGCGCGCATCGTGAGCATCGACACCAGCGAGGCGGAGAAAATGCCCGGCGTCATCGCGACGCTGACCGGCGCCGAAGTGCCGGAAAATTCATTCGGTCCCACCTACCAGGACCAGCCGATCCTCGCCTACCCCATCGCGCGGCATCGCGGCGACGGCGTGGCGGCCGTAGCGGCGACGACCGAACAGTTCGCCCTGGATGCGCTGGAGAAGATCAGGGTCGAATACGAGCCGTTGCCGGCCGTCTTCGACCCGCTGGAGGCGCTGGAGGACGATTCGCCCAAGGTTCACGGCGGCGATACCAACATCTACACCAGCAAGGTCATCAAGAAGGGCGACGTGGAGGCCGGATTGGCCGCATCGGATCATGTCTTTGAACGCCGGTTCAGCACCCAGATGGTGGAGCACGTACCCCTGGAACCCCACGCGACCATCGCCTCCTGGGACGGCAACGGCCGTGTTTCCATCTGGTCCAGCCTCGGCCGGATCACGCTGGGGCGCGAGGACCTGGCGCGCACGCTGCAAATGCCTCAGAGCCGGATCCGGCTTATCGGCACAGTGGTCGGCGGCAACTTCGGCGGCAAGAACGAAATCACCAACGAACCCATCGTGGCGCTGCTGTCCAGGAAGTCCCGCCGGCCCGTAAAGGCCATTTACAGCCGTGGCGACGAGTTCGTCTCCTCGACCATCCGGCACCCCTTCATCATGGACTACACCACCGGTGTCGATAACGAGGGAAGGATTCTTGCCCGCAAGATCCGCCTCGTGCTCGATGGCGGAGCCTACTGCTCCTGGACGGGCACCACCATCGGCAAGGGATCCATCCTGGCGCCGGGGCCATACAACATCGACAACGTCCTGGTTGAGGCCTACGCGGTCTACACCAACAAGACCACGACGGGGGCCATGCGGGGCTTCGGCGCACCCCAGGTCTGCTTCGCCTACGAGTCGCAGATGGACGACATGGCCGACGCCCTGGGCATCGATCCTCTGGAGATTCGGCTGCGCAACGGCTTTTCGGAGAATTCCCTGAGCCCCACGGGCCAGAGCCTGCAGAGCGTGGCGCTGAAGGAGTCGCTGACCCAGGCGGCGGATCGCTTTCGCTGGAAGGAGTGGCAGGCATGAAGAAGCGCGGACGCGGCATGGCCTGCATGTGGTATCCCATCGGCTTCACGGTGGCGGCCAACCCCAGCGCGGCAACGGTGAAGGTGAATACGGACGGCACCGCGACGTTGCTCACCGGGACCGTGGAAACGGGTCAGGGCGCCCTGACGGTGCTCGCCCAGATCGCCGCCGAGACGCTGGGTCTGGCCACCGACGATGTTCACGTGGTCTCCGGCGACACCGACGTCACTCCCATGGACACGGGGGCCATCGCCAGCCGCACGACCTACGTTACGGGTAACGCGATCGTCCGCGCGGCCGAGAAGGCGCGCGACATTCTGTTCGAGGCGGCCGCCCCGCTGCTCAACGTCAAGCCGGAGCAACTGGAAGTCAGGGACCGCCGCATTCAGGTGCTGGGATTTCCTGCAAGATCCGTCGCCATCGACAAGGTGGTCCACCACAGCGAGACGGTTCTGGGCAATCCGGCCATCGGCAGCGCATCGTACAACCCGCCAACCGTCGACATGGACCCGGAAACGGGCCAGGGCAAGCCCTTCAATACTTACGTTTACGCGACCCAGATTGCCGACGTGGAAGTCGACGATGAAACGGGCGAAGTCGAGATCCTCAAGATCGTGGCGGTGCACGATTGCGGGACGCCCATCAACCCCATGCTGGTCGAAGGGCAGATTCAGGGCGGGATTTCCATGGGCGTGGGATTCGCGCTCCAGGAAGAGATCCTGTTCGAAGAAGGCCGGCAGATCAATCCGAACCTGACCAACTACATCATGCCCACCAGTCTGGATATGCCGGACATCGAGGTCGGGCTGGTGGACAACTACGATCCCACCGGTCCTTTCGGCGCCAAGGGCGCCGGCGAGCCCACGGCGGTGCCCACGGCGGCCTGCATCATGAACGCCATCTACGATGCGGTTGGCGTCAGAATCACCGCCCTGCCTGCGACGGCGGAGCGCGTTTTGACCGCCATCAACGAGAAACGCGCAGCTGAGCAGGCTGACGCAGCGTAGGACACCAAACTATAAATTTTATATTTATCAGTTTGTTATAAATACAATTACACCTGTATTCTAGGTGATGGCGCGGGTCTTGGAATTGGACATTCCGGAAACCATGCAGGCCTGGGTCCTGGGGGACCCGGACGAACTCGAGCCGGTCGAAAAACCCGTACCGCGACCGGGAATGGCCGAGGTGCTGGTTCGGATCGACGCGGTAGCGATCTGCGCCACCGACCTTGAGATCATCAGTCACGGCTCTCCCGCGCTAATCGACGGCGAACTCCCCTTCAACAAGAATTTCACGCCGGGCCACGAGTACATGGGTACCATCGTGGCGCTTGGACCCACCGTGGACGAGTACGCCGTGGGCGACCGGATTGCCGTGGAAATCCATGCCGGCTGCGGGCGTTGCCCGCGCTGCCGCATGGGCATGTACACATCCTGTCTGAACTACGGCGCCAATTTCGGCGCCTTCCCCAAGGGTCACCGCGCCAACGGCTACACGACCGACGGCGCGTTCACCCAGTACGCCGTCAATCACGTCAATACGCTGGTGCGTGTGCCGGACAACATGAGCGACGAGGTGGCCACGTTGATCGTCACCGCGGGCACGGCCACCTACGGATTGGACGTCCTTGGGGGCCTGGTAGCGGGCAACAGCCTGGCCGTCACCGGTGCGGGGCCGATCGGCCTGCTGGGCGTTGCGGTAGGAAAGGCGCTCGGAGCCGGCCCGGTGGTCCTTACGGACATTGTGGATGATCGGCTGGATATAGGCACTCGCCTGGGCGCAGACCATGTGATCAACGCCTCACGGGAGCCGGCAGTAGAAGCCGTGCAGCGCGCCAACGGCGGCCGCAGCGTGGACTTCGTCCTGGAGTGCTCCGGCGCGCCCAGGGCGGTGGACGAGGCCATTGCCATGGTCAATCGCGGGGGACGAATCTGCCTGGCCGCATTCTCCCACCGCCCGGTGTCGGTGGACATCAGCCAGATCGTCATGAACAACATCTACCTGTTCGGGATCAGAGGCGAAGGTCAAAGCGCCGTACGGCGCGCCGCCGCGCTCATGGCGCAGCAAAAGTTCGACGCGTCGCCCGTGCACACCCACACTTTCCCGTTGAGCGAATTGCCGGAAGCCCTCAGGCATGCCCGGGAAAAACTCGACGGCGCCATCAAGGTGGTGATCAGAAACCAGGACTGGTGAACCAGACGTATCTCGCCGGCCAATACTCCAGGAGAACAGCACATATGCCCGCATACTGGCTCGCACGAGCAAAAGTCAACGATCCGGTGGAATACAAGCGATATACGGATCTCGTCCCGGACATTCTCGACAGGTTCGGTGGGAAGGTCCTGGCCCGCGGCGGTCATCACGAGCATCTGGATGGCGGCGGGTTCTACCATCGGCACATTGTCGTCGAATTTCCGACCTTCGACGATGCCGTAGCCTGCTACCGGTCGCAGGAGTACCAGGACGCGCGCAAGTTCCGTCTGAACGGGGTCGGCAACAATGAGTTGGTGATCGTCGAGGGGGGCGACGCTACGCCCAGATAGAGGCTCTCACTGAACGGCCTGGTCCAGCGCCAGGTCAATGATCGCATCGCCCTCTTCGGGTATGTAGAGAACTTCTCCGTAAACGTCACCCGGTTGTTCGGTGGGCTGCCCGGATGCCGATATGCGCGCGACAATCGTCAGCGCTTCGAAATCGCCGAGCGAACGTCCCGGCAGCATGTTGTTGGCGTCGCTCAACGAGAATTCCCCCGGTATGGAAGACGCCGCTTCGCGAATGACGGCAACCGGCGGGCCACCTTCGGGCGCCCGCGCGAAAATGAACAGCGCCGCGCCTGGACTGGTGGCTGCTCCGGCTGCTTCGAGCCCTTCCCCGAGCGTAATGCGGAGCCTGATCTCCAAGCCTGCCGGCGGTTCCGTCTGGGCTAGCTGTAACGGGGGGTCCTGAACCGGCGCCGCGATGCCGCCCAGGGCATTCAGATGTTGCTCGAGCACGTCGCGCATCGCTTGCGGCGGGTCCAGTTGCAGCAAGCGGCTCCATCGCTGCCGCGCCACCCCCGGACGCTCCGTCGCGGCGGCAGACAGACCTCCGTACCAAAGCGCCGTCGGATTGTCGGGCTGGATGTCCAGGGCCTCTTCAAAAATCTCCCCGGCTTCGCCCAGCAACGCCTGCGGATCGGTCAGGGTCTCCGCTTCGGCGAACGCCAGTTTCATGTCGATGCCGGGCGCCGGGTCGCGCGCCATGCCCTCCCGAAAGGCTCGCCGGGCGTCGGCATAGCGGCTCAATGTCATGTAGCTCTGGCCCAGCAGGTACCAGCCGGCGGGATCGTCGGGCTGTTCCTGCAACCGGGCATCCAGACTTTCCACCAGCTCGGTCATGGGCGGCAGCGCGGTATTCGCGGTACCCGGGGCGGATTGACCGTCCCATGTACCGATACCTAGGTAGAGACCTACGGCCGCAGGCACCAGCAGCGCGGCAACCACAGAACCCAGTGGCGACCATCCGCCGGTCTCCTGCCTCTGCCGCCAGAGCGGTACCATCACGAACGCCAGGGCCGCAACGGACAACAAGGCTGCGCCGATCCAGAACTGGGCCATCAGGGCGACTCCTCTCCCTCCAGCGGTTGCGCCATCCGCACGCGCAGAATGCGTGCAAAGACCACCATCCCCAGGATCACGAAAAACGCCGGCCCGCCCCAAAGCGCCCATGTGGACGGCTGGAAGCGCGGCCGATAAAGCACGAACTCGCCATAGCGGGCGACAAGAAACTCCACGACTTCGCTTCGGCTGGCGCCCTCCCCCATCATCTCGCGGATTTCCCGGCGCAGGTCCGCGGCCAGCGGCGCATTGGAATCCGCGATGGTCTGGTTCTGGCAGACAAGGCAGCGAACCTCGTTGATCAACGCCTGGTATTGCGCCTCGAGTTGCGGATCCTCGAATGGGGGTTCGGGATCAATGGCCCACGCCGTGGCGGGCAACAATGCCCAAGCCGCGACCAGCATCAGAATACGGCCCGGCACATGCGTCACCTTGCGCATCATTCCCCTGCCTCCAGCGGGCATGGCAGACTGCCGCACTGCTCGGCGATTTTCGGCAGGAAATCACGCGCCCAGATTGCCTCGTCCAGGGGTGCGATGTGCTTGTGCAGCACGGTACCGTCGCGGGCCAGCAGGAATGTCTCCGGGGCGCCGTACACGCCCCAGTCGATGGCCACCTCGCCCAATTCGTCGAACGCCGAAGCAACATACGGATCGCCCAGGTCGGTGAGCCAGTTCAGCGCCGTCTGCCGGTCATCCTTCCAGTTCAATCCGTAGATCGGAATGGCGCCGGATTCCGCCAGATCCACCAGAAAGCCGTGCTCCTGCCGGCAGCCGACGCACCAGGTGGCCCAGACGTTCAGCAGCGCCACCTGGCCGTCCAGGTCCCGGTTGCCCAGCATCGCGGCGGGATCCTTGAGCCGCGGTAACTCGAATTCCGGCGCCGGCTTGCCCAGCAACGGTGACGGCACGTACCCGGGGTCCAGGCTGAGACCGCGATAGAAGAAGGCCGCCAACACCGCAAAGATCGACACGGGAACAAGGAATCGCCACATCATCCCACCTCCGCCGTCCGGGGCGCCTGCCTCGGCGCTGCATGACGTTGCCGCTCCAGACGATAGCGCGGATCCGAAAGGGCCACCAGACCGCCCACAGCCATGATCAGGGCGCCCAGCCAGATGAATCGTATCAGCGGCCTGTACTGAACCCTGAGGCTCCACGCGCCGTCCCCCAGCGGATCCCCCAGCGCAACCAGCAGATCGCGGCGCCAGCCGGCATCGATCGCAGTCTCGGTCATCGGACTTTGCTGGACCCGGTAGATCCGCTTCTGGGGCGCAAGCACGGTTACCAGCCGGCCGTCGCGGCGTACCTCGAACTCGCCTTCCACCGCCTGGTAGTTCGGCCCCTGCACGTCGCGGGTTCCACGGAAGATGAATTCGTAACCGCCGACTTCGCGCCGGTCTCCCGGGACGGCGGCCGCATCGGTTTCGATACTGTAACTGGACACCACGGTCACGCCCAGAATGAATACGCCGACTCCGAGGTGCGCGAGAATCATGCCCCACTGGGCCCGGGGCAATGGCCGCGGCGCCGACCGGTTTCGCACGGCGCGCGTGATCGGATCCAGCAGCGAGGACAGCACCAGCCAGCAACCCACGATCACGCCGATCATGGTCATGACCCCCGCTCCGCCAAATAACAGCCACGGAAGCGAAACACCGAATACCAGGGCGATTCCGGCGGGTACCCTCAGGCGCCGCATCAGCACGGATGCCGACATCTTTTGCCAATACGCATGCATTCCCATGCCGACAAGCGCCGCCAGCGGAAGCATCGGTATCAGGAAGGCGATATTGAAGTACGGGGGGCCGACCGAGGGCTTGCCGAATCCCAGCGCATCCGAGAACAACGGATAGAGCGTACCGAGTAGCACAACCGCCGTGGCCGCGATCAGCAGGACATTGTTGATGAGCAGGAACGACTCGCGAGAGATCGCCCGGAATCCGCCTTCGTCCCGGAAGCGTCGCGCGCGGACGGCGTACAGTAGCAACGCGCCGCCGCTGATGGCGCTCAGCAGCAGCAGGATGAACAACCCCCGCGCCGGGTCCGATGCGAACGCATGCACCGAAACCAGGATTCCCGAACGAACCAGAAACGTCCCCAGCAGGCTGAGCGTGAACGCCGCGATGGCCAGCAACAACGTCCAGCTCTTGAAGATGCCGCGCCGCTCGGTGACTGCGAGAGAATGAATCAGCGCCGTCGCCGCCAGCCAGGGCATGAACGACGCATTTTCCACCGGATCCCAGAACCACCAGCCGCCCCACCCCAGCTCGTAGTAGGCCCACCAGCTGCCCAGCGCGATGCCGACGGTCAGAAACATCCATGCCCCCACCGTCCACGGACGCGTCCACCGGGCCCACGCCGAACTCAGCCGGCCTGTCATGAGGGCGGCCACTGAGAACGCAAAGGGCACCGAAAGCCCCACGTAGCCCATGTAGAGGAGCGGCGGATGCATGACCAGACCCGGATCCTGGAGCAGCGGATTGAGGTCATTCCCGTCCACAGGCGGGGGAAAGATCCGGTCGAAGGGATTCGAGGTCAGCAGGGTAAACAGCAACATGCCCACGCTGACCAGGCCGAGCACGCCCAGGACGCGGGCAGCAAAGGCTTCGGGCAATCCCCGGCTGGCCGCGGCCACCCCTAGCGTCCAGCCGGCCAGGATCAGTATCCAGAGCAGCAGGGAACCTTCATGGGAACCCCAGACCGCAGCGATCTTGTAGGCCGTGGGCAGCGCGGTATTGGAATTGAGCGCGACGTAGCGCACGCTGAAGTCGTCGACATAGAACGCGTGGGCAAGAACGACGAAGGCAGCGGCCACAAAGACGAACTGACCCACTGCCATCGGCCGTGCCAGGACCATCCAGTCGGTCCGCTGCCGAGCCGCGCCCAGCAGGGGCACGGATGCCTGAATCAGCGCCAGACCCAACGCAAGGATCAGCGCGAAGTGGCCGAATTCCGGGATCACGGGGTTTCGCCCTGCTCTGCCTGGGCCAGCGCCTCGGCAATTTCAGGCGGCATGTAGTTTTCGTCGTGCTTGGCCAGGATCTCGTCAGCGACAAAGAGTCCGTTCGCGTCGGGCCTGCCCCGGGCCACGACGCCCTGGTCCTCGCCGAACAGATCCGGCAGTACGCCGGAGTAGCTCACGGGCATCGAGTGGGCATAGTCCGTGACGATGAAGTTCACCGTCAGGCTGCCCGGATCGCGCTGGATGCTGTCCGGCAGCACCATGCCGCCGAGGTGATAGGCGCGATTGTCCGGAGCCTCGCCGGCCATCACCTGGCTCGGCGTGAAGAAATACAGGAGATTTTCCTGGAACGCACGCAGTGCCAGCCCTGCCGACAGGATCACCCCTGCGGCAACCAGCGCGACGAGGACCATTCTCTGGCGGCGTGGAGTCATCCGATCTGCCTCACCGTGGGTTTCGCACGGGTCTCCTGCTCTTCCCCGGCCTGCTGCAGCCGGGCCAACGCGTTGGCCTGGTGCCGATAGGCCGCCCATGCGTTGTATACCATAACGGCAAGTGTAACGCCGTAGGCGGACCAGACATAGGGTCCGTGGCCGCCCATGGCCAGAAACTCGCTCATGCGGCCGCCTCCACAGCGAGATTTTGCACCCAGCGGGTGCGCCTCTCCCGGCGCAGGATTTCTCCCTGGAGCCGCTTGCAGAGCAACCAGCCGAAAAACAGGGAGAATCCGGCGAGCATGATCAGCAGCGGTATCAGCATGTCCATGGTGATGGACGGTCCGCCTTCCCGGATCAGCGTCGGACCCTGGTGCAGCGTCGTCCACCACTCCACCGAGTAGTGGATGATCGGCACGTTCACCACCCCTACCACCGCGAGCAGCGCGCTGACCCGGTCCGCCTTCTCCCGTTCGTCGAAGGACATCCGCAGCACCATGTAACCGATGTACAGGAACAGCAGCAGCAACTCGAACATCAGCCGCGCATCGCCCCATTCCCAGTAGGTGCCCCACGTGGGCTTGCCCCAGATACCGCCCGTGACGAGTGCCAGTGCGGTGAACCATGCGCCGAGAGGCGCCACGCAAACGGCCACTCCATGCGCCAGCTTCATGCGCCAGATGTAGCCGATGCCGGCGGCAACGGCCATGAGGACGTACCCTCCCATACTCAGGTAGGCGCTGGGCACGTGGATGTAGATGATCCTGAAGCTGTTGCCCTGCAGATAGTCGGGCGGCGCCAGAACCAGCCCCCAGAAGGCGCCCACGGCCAGCAGCACACACGACGCCACGCCCAGCCAGGGCGCGAGCCGCCCGGCAAGGCGGTAGACGTAGGGCGGCGAACCGAGCTGGTGGAAGGCCCGCCAGAGGCGGCTCCGCATGGGCACTGCGTTCATTCCAGCGCCGTCCTTACGGCTGCCGCCGTAATCGGGGGTCCCAGCGAGACGGCAAGCACGGCCACGGAAGCGAGCAGGTACAGCGGTCCGGCCACGGGTTCGCCCAGAGCGGCAAGTTCCGTCGCACGCGTTCCGAAGATCAGTACCGGGCCCGTCAGCGGCAGGATCAGTAATCCGATGATCGTGCCGCCTGCGCGCAATGACACCGTCAATGCTGCGCCGATAGCGGCCAGCACGCTGAGAGTTGGCGTCGCCAGGGCCAGTGCAGCGATCAGCTCCGGCAACGCCGTCAGGGGCAGATAAAAGGACAACGCCGCAAGCGGCGCCAATACCAGCAGCGGTACCCCGCTCACGGCCCAGTGCGCCACGATCTTTGCGAATACGACAAGCCCCAGCGGCGCCGGACCCAGAATCAATTGCTCCATACTGCCGTCCTCCGAGTCGGCGCGGAACAAGCCGTCGAGGGCCAGGAGCGACGACAGCAGGGCCGACATCCAGATCACCGCGGCCCCTGTACTCCTTAGCTGGGCCTCGTCGGGTGACGCCGCCAGCGGAAACAAGGACGCGATGATAACGAAGAAAATCAGCGGCGTCGCCATTTCGCTCCAACGGCGAAACGCCAGCCGCAGGTCACGCAGCAGGATCTGACGCACTACGTCGAGCATCAGAGCGCCACCTCAATGGATGCCGCGGTCTCCAGCCGTTTCGGCCGATGCGTGCTGACAACGGCTATCCCGCCCTCTGCGGCGTGCCCCTTGAGCCACTCGATCACCACTTCGGTCCCACGTGTGTCGAGATTCGTCAATGGTTCATCCAGAAGCCAGAGGCGGGCGGGCTTGAGTCGCATGCACACCAGTGCGACCCTGCGCCGCTGCCCCGCCGACAGGCGACGTATATTCCGATGCCGGTACGACTCCAGGCGCATTTCCGCCACCAACGGCTCGACCGGCTCCCTTCCCTTCCAGAATGAGCGACAGAACTCCAGGTTCTCGTCCACCGTGAACTCCTGTTTCAAGCCGTCCAGATGACCCAGGTAGGCGATTTCCCCGCGATCCTCGGGAGGCAGGCGATGCACGGCCGAGCCTCGCCAGTCGATACGTCCCGCCGCGGGCACGGCGAGTCCTGCAATAACGCGCAACAGGCTGGACTTGCCGGAACCATTGGCGCCGGTGACCAGCGCTGTCTGTCCGGGAGACAGTTTGAAGCTGAGATCACGCAGCAGGCCGATTCCGCCCCGCCTGACCTCCAGGGACGTCATCGTGAGCACGGGGCACGCACCAGACTGGTCTCCATGGGTAGCAGACGCCATTTTCGCCAGTCAACAGGCGATTGCAAGTCGCACGGGAAAAAGTGGGCGCCGGGCGCGATCATGCGCCTCGACGCCCTGTCGGATATTTTTGGGGCCGTCAGGTCAGAAGAACCATTTGCCGCTGAGGCTCAGGCTGGTGCCTACTCGCTGATTGATGATTCGGGCCAGTTCGCCCTGGCTGTTGATCTGTCTGAATTCCCGGTCTTCGTCCAGAATGTTGTCAAGCTTTGCCTGCAACTCGATCCGGTCGGTGGGGAAGTACTTGTAAACGATTCCAAGCGATTGAAACGGCTCCTCGTAGGCGTCCTCGTTTCGGCCCGTGCCGGCAAAGTAGATGCGCTCGCCGAAGGCATTGTAGTTCAGGTATGCGCTGTGCATGCCGTTGCCGGAGTCGTAACCCAGCGTCGCGTTGAGCACCCATTCGGAATGTCCCGTCATCCGGCGTGTGAGATTGGTCAGTACGGTGGAAAGATTGGGATCCAGCCTGATCTCCGAATCGCTGAGGGTCATGTTGCCGGTGAGGAACAATCCGGCCGGCAATCCCTTCAGTCCCTCCAGTTCGATTCCGGAAATCTCGCCGGTTTCGGCATTGGCAAAACTCAGGACCACGTCGTCGTCCGACCCGGCTGACCGAATCTGCTCTATGGGTGATTTAATCTCCTTGTAGAACAGCGACACCGTCATGTTGTCACCGCTTGCCCAGAAGAATTCGGAACGGATCTCGAAATTCGAAATCGGCGAGGAAACCAGCGACGGATTGCCCCTGACGCGCACATTCAGTTCCGGATCGATATAGACGACACCCGCAACCTCCCGCAAGTCGGGCCGAACCACGGTCTCACCGTAACTGAGCCGGACCTGGTACTGGTCGGTGCCGAAAAGCCCGGCACCGTCGTAGGTCAGTGCCGCCGAACCGAAGATATCGTCTTCCTTGATGGCCAGCCGTTGATCCGGCTCGTTCAACTGATTCTGCAACCTGACGATCGACTGGCCGGTGTAGTCGAGCAGATCGATGGGCAATACCGCCTGCTGGTAAGCTTCGTAGCGTCCGCCCACCGTCACGCGCCAATTGTCGGTGAACTGTGCGTCGACCATTCCGTAACCCGCATCGACCTTCTGTGCGCCGATATAACTCTCGGTGCCGAACTGGGTGCCCAGCGAGAGATCGAAACCGTTCCCGGTTGTAAGTCTTCCCGGTACCAGGACATCGCCGGGCGTTCCGGAGAGCACATTGGACAACACCCCCACGGAATTCAGGTTGATGTTGTACCCGCGATAGTCGCGACCCTTCTTCAGACCCCACCAGCCACCGGAAACAGAGACGAAAAGTCGGTCTGTTTCTATTGGCAACACCAGGTTTCCACCCCAGCTCGACTGATTGTCGTCGAGATCGAGAAACGAGAACTTTCCGCTGGACGTTGTCGCCAGTATCTGTGTGCTCAGTTGCTGGCCCGTCGTCGCGTCAAGCAGCGCGCCGGCCTGGAAATCCGACTCGTTGGGAATGTCCGTGGTGGCCTGACTCTCCGAGAAAAACCAGTCGAACGCCAGGTTCTGAAGTCTCAGCGTTTCCATGAACCCGGAAAGCAGCGGCGTTTCCGCAAACGTATGTTCACCCGATACCTGGGTGAGTTGCAGCTCGCGTTGTTCCAGCCGTGTGGAATAGTTCAGCTTCTGATCCGGAAACTCGTTGTTCTGGTCGAAACCCTGCGCGATGCTGGCCCGGGCCTCGTCATCCGTCAGTGTGTAAGCCGCCAGCTCGATGGAATGATCGGCGGTATATTCCACGCCCAGGTTCAGGGAAGCGACCGTGCGTTCTTCCCTGACCGTCTGGTCGATGTCGACAAAATTGACCTCCGGGTTTCCGATGCCTTCGCGGCGTTGGTTCTGATTGCGAAACTTGTCGCCGTATGTGGCGTTGACGAGCGCGCCGAACTGCCAGTTGGCGCCGATATCCCAGACATTGCCCAGCGCAATCTTGCCGTCCACATCGGGATCCAGCGATTCGATACGGGTACCGATGTTGGTATCCAGGCTGTCGATGAGGTCCTGATGAATGGCCATGGCATCGGCAACGGTCGCCGACGCGTCATTGCCACGCAGCGAGCCGAAAATACTCGCAACACTGATATCCCCGAGGTAGCTGTCGATGGCGTTCCTGATCGTGCCCGGCAGGGGCGTTGCCCCGCCTGCAAACGTGAGTCCGTCTCCGGAACTCTCGTTGTTGGATCCCAGGCCAATGGACGCTTCAAGCACAGCGTCACTGGGAACGCTGGTGGTGCGGATATCGATGGCACCCCCGCCGAAGCTCGCAGGCTGATCGGGCGACGGGGACTTCTGTATCTTGATGGACTCGACGATGGACGTCGGAAACAGGTCCAGCGGAATGACGCTGCGTGTCAGTTCCGGGGAAGGTACAGCCGCCCTGTTCACCGTGACGCTGGAGTACCGTTCGCCAAGGCCGCGCACATAGACGAACTTTCCGTCCACCACCGTCAGTCCCGGTACCCGGCGCAGGGCCGCCGCGATGTCGGAATCGCCGGCGCGGGCAATGACTTCGGCACCAAGGAAGTCCGCCGAAAACGGCACGGTGATGCGCTCCACGACCAGCGATTCCGCGGCGCTGAGGAAGCGGCCGACAACGACCACTTCCTCGATCTCGGCTTGGGCGTCGCCCTCAGGTTCGGCGGATTCGTCCTGCGCCCAGCCCGCCAGCGGGAAGGCGGATACCAGCAGCGCGATCAGTGAGGATTTCTTCATGTTGCTCACGGTACCAATTGCGCATCCAGACCCACGGCCCATCCATCCAGCCAGTCATCCCCGCTGTTGGCGCCGCCGAGGTATGTCGGGTTCCTGAAGATGCTGCCAAGGCTCGATGCGTCAAAGAGGGTCACGGTGACCGCAGCGCCCGTTGAATCCTGAATGCTGCCCAGCGTCTTGTAGGCGCGGGTACCCACGCCGCCGTCGAGAAGCATGGCCATGGGCAAGTTGTCGATGACATGGTTGTTGGCATTCCGGTTGTCGGTACCTGCCGAGCCGGCCAGCCAGTCGCGCACATTGAAGTTGTCCCGGTTTGTCTTGACCGGTTCGGTGCAGGCGATCAGGTTGCTGCTTGCCCGGCTGGTTCCGTCGAGCGCCGCGTCGCCGGTTTGCGGGCCTTCCGTGTCGTGCAATTCCAGGCACTCATTACTGGCCATGCCGTCGGCATTGGAGGTAACGATCGAGTTGTACATCTCGAAGAACGTACCTTCACGGTAGAGCGGCCCTTCCGAGTCACCCTTGGAGCTGGGATTGGTGCCGGCTCCCTCGTCGATGTTCGACGTGACGCAGGTCAGATTCGAAATGCGCAACTTGGTGGTGGGCGTGAAACCGTCGTCGCGATTCCCGCCGGTATTGTCGCCTTCGATGCAGCGGTTGCCGCCGGAGGTGTGGACGACTACGGCGTATTGGATGTCGCCGTTGTAGCCCTCGGAGTAGTCGATGGAGTCGTCACCGACGTTTACGGCCACGATGTGATCCATGTTTACCGCGCCGCCGAACATCTCGAAACCATCGTCCTGGGATGTGTAGGTCTGCACGTGGCTGATGGTGGTGCCACTGCCGACCGCATTCAGCGTCAGTGCATTGAGCTCGTCACCGTCGACGACCTCGTAGCCTGCGTGCTTGATGACCACATAGCGCAGCACGCCGGAGTTTTCGGCATTGTTGTTGCCGCCATAGGTCGCTGGACGGCCTTCAGCGGTGACGTGACAGTTGTGGACGTTGTTGGACGTCGCGTCGAAGTCGCTGGCGCCGGAGCCGGATCCCGTCGATGTGCCGTCGTGGCACTTGTTCGTTCGACCGTTGCCGTTGATCTGCAGTCCGCCCCACTGGCCGCGGTCACTCTCGGTGGCCGTGTCCAGGATTACGTCCTCGTTGGACGTAAAGATAATCGGATTGCTGGCCGTGCCCTCAGCGAAAATCTGCGAACCACGCGCGATCCTCACATAGCTGTCCTGGGCCTCAAAGACCATGGTGTTGCCCGCAGCTATGGTCAGGCGCGTCCCCTCACCCTCCTGGGGGATTCGCTTGCCGGTGGCGGCGGCGTTGGCGTCGACGTCCTCGCCAATGTACAGGCTGTCCTTAAAGATATGCAGGCCACCGTTGTCCAACGCCGGGAACGTGATTGCGCTGACGGTGATCGGCCGTGTGTCGCTTACGAACAGAGAGTCGTAAACGCAGTTGCCGTCTGTGAACTCGCCCTGAAACGTCTGGCCGGCTTCAACGTAGCTGGCGCAGGGATTCGCCACCTCTTCCGGTGCGGTGGTTCCGACCGTGGTAGTCGAATTGTCGGTGGCGGTAGAGTTGTCAACCGTTGTCGGGCTGAGAATAATGTCGCCGCTGTCGCACGCTGCGAGTGCGGCTGACAAGACGACAAGTTTCAGGACGTACCTGATTTCCATGGATGCTATCTCCTGCGGGCGAAAAGACTTCAAGATCGGGCCATTCAGCAAGTCGGGATCCGCCGGCTACGGGAACGAAAAACTGCTATTGGAGATAACCGGCGACCCTTGTCCGCAAGGTAAAATCCGCAGGTTGAAGAAATTTGAACGACAGATTGAGAATTCTTGAACGATTAATTTAGGTTTCGTGAACGACTCATGACGGAAATGTTGCAGACGGGGCCGTCCCCCAAGGGACTGCGGCGTTGGATGAGGGCGCTGGGCTACTCCATCAACGGCATCAGGGCTTGCTGGCGGCAGGAACCGGCCTTCCGGGAGGAGGCCTTGTTCGCGGTCTTCATGATCCCGGGCTCGTTCTGGTTGGGGACCAACGCCGTCGAACGGGCGCTGCTGGTTGGCTCGGTGCTGTTGGTGCTGATCGTCGAACTCGTCAACAGCGCCATCGAGGCGGTTGTCGACCGGGTGAGCACGGACCCGCACAGCTTGTCGGGCTATGCCAAGGACGTGGGATCCGCAGCCGTTCTGCTGAGCCTCGCGATCGTCTGGCTGACATGGGGGATGATCGCCTGGGAGCGGTTTTCCTAGGTTCGGTCAGCCCAATCCAATGGCACGGCCGACCATTACCACGACGCCTATACTGGCCGACGCCAGGATTCCGCCCACCAGCCCGCCGGCAATGACATCCGTGGGATAGTGCAGCCCGAGAATGACGCGCGACAGGGCGACCAGGACGCCGAACGCCGCCAGCGGCAACAGCCACGCGGGCACGTGGTAGGCAGCCAGCATGGTGAACGCAACCGCGTGCATGGTGTGCCCCGAGGGGAAGCTGTAGCGGTCTAGCGGTGCACCCGCGAGGTCGATGGTATCGTGGGTGATATAGGGGCGCTCTCGGGTCGCAAGATGCTTGAGCAGCTTGTAGGCAGCGACGCCGACCAGCGCGACAATGCCCATGTGCAGGGTGGCCCAGACGCCCTTCCAACCGTATAGCAGAGGAAATAGCGCTAGTAACCCGTACCAGAACATGCCGTCGCTGATGCGGCTGACGAAGCGGAACAGGTCACCCAGCAGAGGTCTCTGCCGGATTCTGTTCAGCGCCTGACAGAGCTTGACTTCCGCCTGATCGAACCACGCCAGGGCGGGCCGTATGCGCTCTACCATCGAGGTGCCTTCGGTGCAGTCCGTACCACGCGTACTTCTCCCTCCACCATGGTACGCCCAACCTGCCTTAAGGGCAGGCCGGCTGTGCCGCGCCCATGGCCCTCTAGTCTGGCTCCGGGTGCAATCGCATGTCAAACCCCGAAACCGACGCCTGACTGCAACTACTTTGTGCGCATTTCCTTTCGCTATACAATGTCGTCGCGAAGCGCCCGGGTGGCGGAATGGGTAGACGCAAGGGACTTGACGAATTGAGCACTCAGGCCGGAAACGCCTGTTTGAATGGAGTCAAATTCGGGGAAACCTCAGCGCGTCGAGGCGGTGGCAATCCCGAGCTAAGCCCCGGTCCGCAAGCGGATCGGGGAAAGTGTAGAGACTTGACGGCTCCTGCCTAACCCGTACTCGCGTACGGTAAGGCAAAGAGAAAGTCCAGACCACAAATGCGCCGCTCGCCGGCGCAGCAGCGAAAGCTGTAGCGGGTACGAAAATCCCTCGGAGGCAACTCCATGCCGGTTCGAGTCCGGCCCCGGGCACCAGACCGTCAACTAGTGGCGTTCAACGGTACTCACTTTTTGCTGGTCCGGAAGAAGTCGCTGTCACTCCCCCCCAGTGACGCGCGATCAGGCGGCCGGTGCGGCGGCCGAGCGCGCAGGAGCAACCGGTGCCGGCCCCGCTCAGGTAATCGC
>JAJDWR010000015.1 GCA_022825505.1 Gammaproteobacteria bacterium
TCGATCTTCGGCACGACGTTGAAGGCCACGGGTTTTTCCCGATTCGTCTGCGGGGGGACTTCGCCGCCATTCAGCAGTGCGCGGCTTTGCGCCGTCAGCAATTCCATGGAAAGGCGGCCGGCGCCGGAGACGGACTGGTACGTGGATACGTTGACGCGCTCGATCCCCGCCGCCTCGTTGATGGGCTTCAACGCCACCACCATCTGGATCGTCGAGCAGTTGGGATTGGCAATGATGCCGCGATTCGTATGTTGGGCGATGCGGTCCGAATTGCACTCAGGCACCACCAGGGGAATGTCGTCGTCGTAGCGGAATTGAGAGGTATTGTCGACGACGACCGCCCCGGCCGCAGCCGCCCTGGGCGCTGCCCAGGCCGAAACCGAGGCGCCGGCGGAGAACAGGCCCACTGCAACCCGGCTGAAATCGAAATCGTCGAGCACGCCGACTTCCAGACTCTCGCCCCGGAACTGCACGGCCGTTCCCGCGGAACGTTCGCTGGCCAACGGGTACAGCTTTCCGACGGGGAATTCCCGCGTCTGGAGAATTTGCAGCAGGGCCTCGCCGACGGCGCCGGTCGCCCCGGCGATGGCCACATCGTAGGTTGCAGACATGATTGCCCCTGTCGGTCCGGCCCGGTCAGGCCTTCCGTTCAATGCCGATAACCGGCGTTTCCGAATCCACGTCGGCGTTCTGGGCGCGATGACGCAGGTAGTGATCCATCAGCGTGAGCGCCAGCATGGCTTCGGCGATGGGCGTTGCCCGCAACCCGACGCACGGATCGTGGCGCCCCGTGGTCACGATCTGAGCCGCCTTGCCCGTCCGGTCCACGGTGCTGCCCTTCACCTGAATGCTCGACGTGGGTTTCATCGCGATGCTCACCAGGATGTCCTGGCCGGAGGAAATACCGCCGAGCGTCCCGCCGGAGGAGTTTTTGGCGAACCCATCGGGCGTGATCTCGTCCCGATGCGTGCTGCCGCGCTGTTGCACGACCCTGAAGCCATCGCCGAATTCCACGCCCTTGACCGCGTTGATGCTCATCATGCCGTAGGCAATGGCGGCCTCCAGCTTGTCGAATACGGGCTCGCCGAGACCCACGGGTACCCCCGTTGCCACAATATTGATCCGGGCGCCGATGGAGTCCCCGGCGGCGCGCAGATCGTCCATGAACTGCTCGAGTTCTCCCAGGCGGTCCGGTTCCGCGCAAAAGAACGGATTGTCGTTGACGGCATCGAGATCGTGCGCACCCAGATCGTATGGACCGAGCTGCCCGAGATACCCGAAAATCTCCATCCCCAACCGTTCCTTGAGGTACTTGCGCGCAATGGCGCCCGCTGCCACGCGCATCACCGTTTCTCGGGCCGAGGCGCGCCCGCCGCCCCGGTAGTCGCGGATGCCGTACTTCTGCTGGTAGGTGTAATCCGCGTGACCCGGCCGAAACGTATCCTTGATCTTGCTGTAGTCGCGCGAGCGCTGATCCACGTTCTGTACCTGCAAGCCGATGGCAGTTCCCGTGGTCACGCCTTCAAAGGTCCCGGAGAGAATCCTGACCTGATCGGGTTCCTTCCGCTGGGTTACATGCCGCGAACGACCGGGCCGGCGCCGGTCCAGGTCCACCTGGATGTCGGCCTCGGTTAGCGCCATGCCGGGCGGGCAGCCGTCCACCACGCAGCCCATGGCGAGCCCGTGGCTCTCGCCGAAGGTCGTGACCGTGAACATTTTTCCGTAGGTATCGCCAGCCATAACCAACTGTTCCTTGCGTCCTCGGCGAACCCGGCCGGGAGATGCCGATCGCCGAAAATGCGATTCAGGCGTGTAAGTATCCAGCCAATTCGCCATGCGTCAATACGAAAACGCCTTCGCCGCCGTGTTCGAACTCAAGCCAGGTGGCTGGAAGTCGTGGATGCCGGGACCGGAATGGCTGTTCGGCCTCGCCTACCTCGACGACCAGGAGGCCGTCCGGCGCCAGGCGGCTTAACGCGCCTTCCAGCAGCCGTTCCACGACATCAAGGCCGCTTCTGCCGCCATCCAGCGCCGTTTCCGGCTCGTGACGGTACTCCGCCGGGAGTTCCTCAAGCCGTTCGCTGGGCACATAGGGCGAATTGGCCAGGATGATCCGATACGGTCCGGTCAATCCGGCGAACAGGTCCGTCCGTATCAGCCCGACCCGATCCTCCATCCCATGCTCGCAGACGTTTCTTCGCGCGACCGTCAGCGCGTCCTCCGAGATGTCCGTCGCGTCGACGCTCGCGCCGGCGCAGTAATGCGCGGCAGCGATCGCCAGGCAGCCGCTGCCCGTGCCCACATCCAGGACACGGTCTCCGGGCTGAATCCGGCACCATGGCACAAACCGGTTTTCGATGAGTTCGGCCAGCGGCGACCGGGGAATCAGCACGCGCTCATCGATCCTGAAGCGCAGTCCGGCAAACCAGGCTTCCCCCAGCAGATACGCCAGTGGCTTGCGCTGCACCACCCGGCACCGGGCCAACTCGACTGTACCCTCGATGAGGCCGCCGTCAGGTGGCGCCGCCCAGGCCTGTTCGGACCATCCCTGCCGAGCGCGAACCAACCAGTACGCTTCGTCCCGGGGATTGTCGGTGCCATGTCCGTAAGTCAGGTCCCCGGCCGCGAAGAATCGGGCAACGCTCTCGGTCCAGTCCGTCCCCGTCCTGCCCCCCTCCAGCGCCTTGCGTAATTCCGTCGTATCCATGCACTGCCAATGATACGGGTTATGAGATAATCGCCCGCATGAGATCGGTCCGCAGATTTCACCCATCGTCCTCCGCGGCCGGTATCGCCGCGCTGGTCGGCGCGCTCTGTGCAGCGTCGTGCGGCCAGGCGCCTCCGCCGCCGCCGGTTGCGGCTACATTGCTCGAGCCGCCGCCGATGCTCCCTGAAATTAGCCTTACCGACAAGGCGGGGGAGGCGTTTACTTCCGAGCAGCTTCACGGCCGGTTCAATCTGCTGTTCTTCGGGTTCACCCACTGTCCGGATATCTGCCCGCTCACGCTCGCTGTACTCGCCCGGATGGGCGCGGAGTGGAATACCCCGCACATCGACGTTCCCCAGGTGGTCTTCGTCAGCGTCGACCCGGCCCGCGACGGCCCGGAGCGGATCGACACCTATCTGGCCCATTTCGATCCGGCGTTTCGGGGCGTGACCGGGCCGCGCGAAGCCATGGACCCGTGGCTCAAGGCAATGGGTGTCGCCGTTCACATGGACCCGCATGCGGAAGGCGAGCCCTACACCGTGACCCACAATTCCACCGTCTACGTGGTCGGGCCCGGCGGGGAATTGATCGCGGTGTTCAGCCCGCCCCACGACGCAGCGGTCATTGCCGCCGACTTTCTGAGGATTCGCGACCACTACCTTAGGACCCGTGCTGCCGATCCTTCGGCGTCCTCGTGATGCTGCTTGTCCGTGAACGCACCGCGACGATGCGTCCGGGCGGAGGCCGCCTGTCCACCGACGCCCCATGAGGCCGCTGAGCGTTTTCCTCCAGCCTTTGCTTCCGCAACGATTGTTGGGCCGGTTGGTCTATCGCCTGGCGCGTTGTCGCCGGGGTTGGCTTGCAAGACCGCTGATCGGCTGGTACGCCCGGCGCTACAAGGTCAACCTTCAGGAGGCCGAACATAGCCGCCTGGAGGACTATGCGAGTCTGAATGAGTTCTTTACGCGCCGCCTGAAGCCTGCGGCGCGCCCCATTTCCGGCGACGGACGCACGCTGATATCTCCGGTGGACGGCTATCTCACACAGATCGGTTCGGCCAACGGCGGCGAGATGATTCAGGCCAAGGGCCTGCGCTATGACCTGGACGCATTGCTCGGCGAATCGGCGGACCGGTTAGCCGCGCTGATGTCGGGCAGCTATGCCACACTGTACCTTGCGCCTCACCAGTATCATCGGGTCCACCTGCCATTGGCCGGTGCGCTGCAGAGAACCCGCTACATTCCGGGGAAACGATTCAGCGTCAACAGCCGCACGTCGGCAGTCGTGCCGGGGCTTTTCTGCCGCAACGAACGGGTTGCGTGCTGGTTCGAAACGGAGGCCGGACCCATGGCCGTCGTGCTGGTGGGCGCGCTCAACGTCTCCAGCATCAGCACCGCGTGGCTGGGCGAGATCGCCAGCGGAAAGGCGCGCGTGTGGGACGATGCCGGACATACGGGGCACCGCTTCGGGCGCGGCGAGGAGATCGGGCGATTCAACCTCGGCTCCACCGTGGTGCTTGTCCTGCCGCCGGGACAGGCGGTATGGCGCCCCGATCTGTCGCCGGGGCAAGCAGTCAGGATGGGCCAGGCATTGGCGACGCTGCCATGACCGGTTCAGAAGGCTGGAGGCCGCAGGCTTCCATGGAAACTCTCCGCCTGCGGGCAGACCTGTTGGCGTCCATTCGGGAGTTTTTCAGGCAACGGGACGTGCTGGAAGTTGAGACGCCTGCGCTCTCCATTGCAGGTTGCACGGACCCGAACCTGGAATCCCTGACCGCCCGCGTGGCCGCCCTGGGCAACCGGAACCACTACCTGGCGACTTCGCCGGAACACCCGATGAAGCGGCTGCTGGCGGCCGGCTCAGGCGACATCTACCAACTGTGCCGGGTCTGCCGGGACGGAGAACTGGGCCGGTGGCACCAGCCGGAATTCACGTTGCTTGAGTGGTACCGGGTGGGTTGGGACGAAAAGGCGCTCATGGAGGAAGTGGACGACCTGCTGAGGAGACTGCTGGCGCCTCACCGGCCGCGCACATCCACCGTTGCATTCAGCTACCGGCAGGCGTTTCGGCTTCATCTCGACTTCGACCCGGGCGAGGGCTCAGGGGCGCTCACCGACCGCCTCGAAAGCCTTGGCCTGACCGTACCACGGGGCCTGGATCGCGACGGCCTGCTGGACCTGGCACTGAGCACGGCGGTCGTACCCGGGTTCGATCCCGACAGCATCACCTTCGTATACGACTACCCGGCGAGCCAGGCGGCGCTGGCGCGGATCAAACCCGCATCGCCACCGGTCGCGGTGCGATTCGAAGCATTTTCCGGCGGGCTGGAACTGGCAAACGGCTATTTCGAGCTGACCGATGCCGACGAGCAGCGATCGCGGTTCGAGGCCGAGCAGCGGAAACGCCGCGAAGCCGGCCTGCCGGTGCCGCCCGTGGACGAGGAACTGCTTGCCGCACTCTCTCACGGCCTGCCGGCCTGTGCCGGCGTTGCGGTGGGCGTGGACCGCCTCGTTGCGCTGGCCGCGGGCCTTGACAACGTCGCCGACACGATGAGTTTCGCGCACTGACGCCCACTTCCGGCGCGTTTCCGATTTTCCCGCCCGGTGCCGACGGTCTGACGCCCGTTGCCGATCCCTTGTGCCAACGCCGGACCCGGACCTGCCCGCGTCAGTCCTTGACGCGGGAGACATACTCACCGCTGCGCGTATCCACCTTGATGAGCTCACCCTGCTCCACGAACAGCGGGACCCGCACCACGGCGCCGGTCTCAAGCGTCGCGGGCTTGACGCCGCCCTGGGCCGTGTCGCCGCGCAACCCGGGATCCGTCTCGACGATGGCGAGTTCGACGAAGTTGGGCGGCGCCACCTGCAGCGGCGCGCCGTTCCACAACGTCACCTGGCAGGTGTCCCCTTCCTTGAGCCACTGCGTGGCGTCCTCCACGGCGTTCGCGTCGGCGGCGTGCTGCTCGTACGTGTCGGGCACCATGAAATACCAGAAACTGTCGTCGGTATAGAGGTACTGCATGGGCTGCTCGTGGATGTCGGCGGCCTCGACGGACTCACCCGACTTGAAGGTCCTCTCCACAACGCGGCCGGTCTTGAGATTGCGGATCCTGACCCGGTTGAACGCCTGGCCCTTGCCGGGCTTCACGAATTCGTTCTCGATGATCGAACACGGATCGTTATCGATCATGATTTTCAGCCCGCCGCGAAATTCGTTGGTGTAGTAACTCGCCATATCCGCCGTTGCCCTTGTCCGGGTAAGTCGGTGGATAATACCGGCAAGCCGCGCCGAAACGAACACTCGCCGTGACACAATTGCCGTGACAAACTCGACTTGACTCACCAGCCGCGACTGCAGTCGCCGCAACCCGCACCGCTCCATACGTACTCAGCTACCCGCCCAACTTGACCAACATTGCCGAAATCCGCACTTCCGACGCCTGGCAGCATTTGCTGCGCGATGGCATCGCATCCGTGCGGGAACTTCTCGACACGGTGCAGGTCGATCCGAGCCGCATCGGTGCGATGCAACCGTCCAGGAAGGAATTTCCGTTGCGGGTGCCGCGGTCCTATGCAGCCCGCATGCGCAAGGGCGATCCCAACGACCCTCTGCTGCTGCAGGTGCTGCCGCTGCGCGCCGAACGAATGGACGCACCGGGATTCGTACCCGATCCGCTGCGGGAGTCCGGCGTGGCCAGTCAGGGGGTGCTGAAGAAATACAGCGGACGCGTGCTGCTGGTCACCACACCCGCCTGCCCGGTGCACTGCCGCTACTGCTTCCGGCGGCACTTTCCCTATGCGGATCAGGTGGCCGCAAGGGACCGCTGGGAGCCTGCACTCCAGGCGTTGCGCGGAATGACCGATGTCACCGAGGTCATCCTTTCCGGCGGGGATCCGCTGAGTCTCACCAACCCGCGGCTGGGCGAACTGATCCACCTGCTCGAAGACCTGGAGCACGTCGATACCGTGAGAATCCACACGCGATTTCCCATCGTACTGCCGGAGCGTGTTGATCGGGAGCTGTTGAAACTGCTCGCCGATTCGCCGCTGAATACGGTCATGGTCGTTCACTGCAATCACGCCAACGAGATCGACCGTTCGGTTCACGCGGCGCTGGACGCGGTGGCCGCGACCGGCACACGCCTGCTCAACCAGTCGGTACTGCTGAAGAGTATCAACGACAGCGCGGACCGCCTGGAGTCGCTGAGCCGGGCGCTCTTCCATTGCGGGGTACTGCCCTACTACCTGCACCTGCTGGACCCGGTGAGC
>JAJDWR010000008.1 GCA_022825505.1 Gammaproteobacteria bacterium
GCTGCCGCCGGGACTCATCACCGAGACCAGCTTGCGGAACGCCTGGGCGCGGGCGCCCGGCGGCACGTGCATCCACACCGCGCTCAACCAGATCAGGTCGAAGGTGAGTTTGGAACGCAGCACCTTTTCCGCCGCGGGCAGGGCATCGTCCATCCACCGGATATCGGGGGAACTGTGGAGCGCTTTCGCCGCATTGCGCATTTCTGCCGCGGGCTCGGCCGCGACGACACTGTATCCCTTCCGGTGCCGGCGCCCATGTCGAGGATGCAGGCGCCCGCGTCCGGAAGGAGGTCGAGGATGGGTGCGTGAACCTGCTCGAAGGGGAGGTCTTCGTATTGGGGTGCGAGCGAGGGTGCGCGGGCGTTGTAGCTGGCGACTACGTCGCGGACGGTGAAGGGGTTGTGGTCGGGGTCTCGGTCGCTGTCGCTGTCGCGGTCACGGTCGCGGTCTCGGGAATCTGGCGGTTGGCGGTTCTTCATTCTTCCCGCCTATTGTACGTAATCTGCTGGATCAACCTGGCGGGTCCGCGTCGTCTGCACGCGGATGAGATGTAGTTTCCCCGGACTATTGTTGCAATCGGATTCGTTCGGTTAGCCGATGGACCGTCGTAGAAGGATTACCTTCGGGTGTCCCCTCCTCGCGTCTGCGCGTAAGCGAGGTCTCGGCTCTTAGTCTTGCGTCGGCATAGCTGTCGCGAATGATCTCGGGATCGTCGAAGAGCTTTCCGCGGTCAGATACGTATGTTGGACAGAGTCGTGCAAGTTGCCGTTGGCATTCGTGGCGATCAAGAGGAGCATCGTAGTCGCGGTAATGGAATATTCCCCACAGCTACTATGCGCGCCGCCGGGGACCGGGTAGCGGCTCGGCGTGATATGCGCCGTTTGCGCCTCATTGAGTGGGCTGAGAGAGGCCGCGACTGAACTCGAGGAAGAAGTCATCGCCGGAGGGAACGCCGCCAAGACGTCCCGCTCGGTAGGCTTTCTCAATGTCGTCGCGAGAGCGAAGCCTGAAATCGGTTAGCGGCGTGAACCGGGAAGCGCCATCACGGCCCTTGTCGGTCAACCATATTTCGTCCTGTTGTATCGAGTCGCTCCCCAGAAGGGTCACGTCGTGCGTGGAGAAGATGAGCTGTGCACCGTGGGGGTTTGAACTTTCCCTCTTGAAGAGCGAAACGAACGCCTTCGCCAGATCTGGATGAAGGCTCGTATCGAGCTCGTCGACGACGAGAAGCGAACCGGTTGAAAGTGCTTCCAGAGCCGGGATCAGCAGCGAAATCAGGGTTCGCGTTCCCTTGCTTTCAAGGTTGTACTCGAATGCCATGTTGCCTTCACTTGCCGAATGTGTAAGGCGAAGTCGCTTGTTATGGCGAAATTTGTCGAGCACCTGGTTGCTGAATGCTTCCTTATCGATTTCAGGAGAGGCAAGTTGTGACATGACCCCGACCACGTTCTGTGCAAGGTCGAGCTGAAATTGGTCGGGCTGATCCTCCTGCAGGTCAATATCGGTGATGCCAACGTCGGCTTGCTGTACCAATCTGAGGAGTTGATTCATGTGTGGGTAGTCGAGGAGGCGCTTGACGACGGCAGCCTCGCCCATAGCGGCTTCGTTGAGGATCACACGCCAACGCTCGGCAAAGTATCGGTATATTTTCGTGAGCTTCGGGTGGTTGTTTTGTGCGGCAGCCGACAGGAACAGGCTGTTCGGGCGCGTAATTTTTTCGATCAGCTTGTTCTCGCCGCGCAATTCGCCGCCAACGTTTACCTGAACCTGGCCATTTTCGGTTTTCCGCTCATAGAGTAACTGTGTGCTCTGTCTCTGCTTTCGAACCGTCTGGTACAGCCACTCGCGCTCAAATTCCTTTGCCGTAAACTCGAATCCGTATTCATAAACACTTTCGAATTCGTCGTCGCTGCTTCCGTCCACCGTGAAGGTGCAGTCGAATCGCGTCGGGTTGCTGCGACTCTCGTCATCGAGGCGAAACGGGTCCCGCGGGATCGGGTTCGTCGCGTCAAGGTCCTTGTGAGAGCTGACAACCGCCCGTTGCATCTCATCGAGCGCATCGATCAGGTTGGATTTTCCCGCCGCATTGGGGCCGTATATGGCAGCGAGCGGTACGATGTCTTCCTGTACCGTCGGTACCGGCATTGTCAGCCCCTCACGCTTGATGCGCCTGGAAGCGCTCAGGAGCAATTCCTGGTAGTCGCGGATGGAAAGATGATTGCTGACCCCGAATCGGAGTAACATGCTAGACACCTGATATGATGGGCTTTAAAGGCTTATCGTGCCAGAAATCGGCTCAAATATCGCTAACAGATTGACATGCGCTTCATGGAGTGCATGGCTGTTCTCAAGGGAACCGAATACTGGATGCATTCTCCGCAATTGCCCGGTAAGCTCGCAGGGCCATGTGCGGACGCTTTACGCAACGGTTTTCCTGGCGGGAAGTTCATTACTTCATGAACCTGACGGGTCCGGCCCTGAACCTGCGGCCGCGCTACAACGTCGCGCCCGGCCAGGACGTGGCGGCGGTGCGCACGGCGGAGGAAGGGCGCAGGCTTTCGATGCTGCGTTGGGGCCTGATTCCGTTCTGGAGCCGCGAACCGAACATCGGTTACCGGATGATCAACGCGAGAGCGGAAACAGCCGCGGGCAAGCCCGCGTTTCGCGCGGCCTACCGCGCCCGGCGTTGCCTGATCCCCGCCGACGGGTTCTACGAGTGGCAGCGCAAGGGCAAGGTCAGGCAGCCCTTCTACTTCGGCCTGAACGAAGGCGGCCTGATGGCGTTCGCCGGCCTCTGGGAACGCTGGACCATCCCGGACGGAATCAAGCTGCCGCGCTCGCTGTCCGACCGCGCACCGGGCGACGCGGTGGAGACCTGCACGATACTGACCACGTCCGCAAACGAGACCCTGGCTCCCGTCCACCACCGCATGCCGGTGATCCTGCCCCCCGACGCCTTCGACCCCTGGCTCGACGGCCAGCCGGTCGCCCTCGACCCCTATCCCGCCGAAGCGATGACGCTCCAGCCGGTCTCGACGTGGGTTAACAAGGCGTCCAATGATGATCCGCGGTGTTTGGAGGGGGTGGGGGTGTCGTGATCACTTGCCTCGCAGGCTCCATGATCCGTCCCTCCAGTTATTGACATCCTTCTGACACCAAAGCACGATTGTCCATGGAGGCTTTGGAGCGCTTCGGCGTTTCATTGCCTTTTTTGATTCCTTTTGCCAGTCTGGTACGTAACCGGCCCCATCGACACGGGTTGTTCACCCGGATCCCCGACACCTCTGCGGATTAAGCGCTACCGACGGGTAGCTTGCTACGAATCCGACACAAACTTGCGGTTGACCATTTGCCCGCGAACTCTTCGACCGTCTGGAAATAGCTGGATGAGCTTGCCGGGGTTGTCAGGATCCCCGGCATAGACGGGGCGACCTGCGAGGTGACGCTCACGAACGATGTCCCGCCTTTCCTCGATGGTTTCCTCGCAGCTCAATTCTTCCGCCAGACTTCGCCTGAGCGCCAAGTCTGTCGATGTCGGCAATTCGTCAGAATCCGGTCTGGACATTCTTGAACCAGAAGAGGTAACGCTGGTTGTAGGGGTCGCCGACGTGCGGCTCGCACACCTGCAAGATCGCGTCCCTTACGGCCTCGCTGGCCGCCGCGGCCTGATGCAGTTCGACCCAATCCTCCCACAACCCACGCAGGATCACGTCGTCCACGCACATTGGCGAGGTGAAGTCGGAGTGTTCGAGGTGTCGGTGTTCCATGTTCGTCGGGCCAGCAGTCGAGCCTGTCGCCGTGTCCGGCAGTCGAATTTTAGCGCGTTGCACTGATCCAGGCCGCAGCGACATACATCAATGAGGCGCTTCTCGAAGGCGACGAGGTCGTATTCAAGACAGCAGTTGCGAACGTTGTTCGCGCCGGTGGAGTTGGCCGGGCAGCCGAGCTTGCGGGAGTAAACCGGGAGACCGTGTTCATGACGCCATATCCATGCCGATCAGCTCGATTCGGTCGCCATAGCGGCGGAAATCGCGCGTATTGAACGTCAACAGACGCCGCTCGCCATGGGTCAGCATGGTCGCCACGATGTTGGCGTCGTGAACCTGCTTGCCCGCAATGGAAACTTCGCGGCACAGTGCCGTCAACATTTCCATAACACCTGGTCCGTCCTCAAGAACTGCGAATGACATCGTCAGGCGCCTTACATCCTCTACCGCTTCTGCCATGGGGAGCGGGGTGGTCCAACTCTGAGGGCGGGTGACGACGACGAGATACTCCCTGAGGACCTGGCGGCTTGTACAAAGGGTTTCCGGACTCTCGCGGATACGATCGAGGTTCGACACCGCGACGCCATGATGCGGCGCGGTGACGAAGCGGGCCCCGATCAGAACATTGGTGTCGACAAACATCCCGGTTCAGCGGCCGTCCGCATCATAGAGCTGGTCGCGGCTTACGGTGAATGCTTCCGGCCATGGACCCGGATCATGAGGGGGCAGGATATCGGCAATCGAGTGTGTCGGAGGGATTTCTGCCGACACGTCTCGATAGGACTGATCGTTATGGCGAGCGAACACGAGTGCTTCCGCCTCCAGGTCCACTTCCCGGGTTTTCCATCCGGCGGCCTGCCAGGCGAGTGCATGGCTGTGGCCTGTGCCCTTTTTCTGGTTCGACCACCACGGCCGGTAGAGGCGTGCCGAATCGGGAAGTGCGAAGCCGAGGATCGCTTCGACCTCGGTGAACGACGCCCTCCATTCAGACCCGGGCATGGCGCTCAGGTGACGATACAGGGGCGCGTACTTGCCGCGCGAAGCAGCCTCGCGCACAAGTTGGACTCTGGGTACTGCCATATCGAAGCCCTCCACACGGAATACAAATAGTTCTGACTTGCTTGAATATGGGCGGAGACGGAACCGTTGTCAAATGCCGGCCTTTTCCGGCAGAAGATCGAGCACTTGGGCGCTTGCCGCCCATTGAGTAATTTCTACCATTCTGGAGACTGCGGGATTTGCGGACTTGGCCAGGGTGTCCTGGTTCGCGGGCTCTCGCGTCGCGCTTGGCAGCAGGCGCATTTCTGGCCAATTTGTGGAGTTTTGAAGCTGGCCATTGCGCGCTTGCCGTGATTGACTGTCGCGTGCCGTGTAGAATCCGCCGCCCGCGTTGGCGGGCCGCCGGCTCGATGGGGTCGAACAGTCATGAAATTACAGATTGCAAGCGATATTCACCGTGAGTTCGGCCATTCGCCGGAGATTCCGGACGTCGGCGCCGACGTGCTCGTGCTCGCGGGCGACATCGGGTATGCTGACGATGAGACGATCGAGTGGATCCGCAACGACCTGGCCGGGCGCTACGAGGCGATTCTGTACGTCCCGGGGAACCACGAGTTCTACGGGAGGGACGTGCACGAAGCCAACCGCCACATGGAAGAGATGGCCATGTACGGCGAGTACGAGTGGATGAATAACCGGGTGGTCGAGGTAGGCGGCCGGCGTTTCGTCGGCACGCCCCTGTGGGCCAACTTCTGCCACGATCCGGGATCCATGTTCAGCGCGGGGCGTGCGATCAATGACTTCCGCCGGATCCGGTTCGGCTCCGGTCGGATGACGCCGGGAGCGATGCTGGACCTGCACGAGGAAGCCAGGGCGTTCCTGTCAAAGGAGGTCCGCCGCGGCGATATCGTCATCACTCACTGGCCGCCCACGCTGGATGCCCGCCATCCCGGTTTTCCGCTGGATGGGGTTGCCAGGTACTTCAGCGCCGACATTCCGGAAGTGATAAAGGCCACCAGGCCGGCCTTGTGGATCTGCGGGCACACCCACCACAACGTCGACTTCCAGTTTGGCGACACACGGATTCTGTCCAACCAGGGCGGCTATCCGCGCGAGTCCGTTCCCGGCTACGATCCGGGCCAAATCATCGAGGTGTAGGCATGCTCACGGAATTCGATGTCCACAATCACTACGCCACCAATCTCGAGGAATTGGCGAAAGCGTCTATGGATTCGTCGGGGCGAGGCCAGGAAATGCGGACGCTGCGATCAACTTGGCAGGGACTTCCTCTGGAGGACTTGCGTGCAATAGCTCGCGCGGGCGTTGAGCTTGTTGGACAAGGATTCCAACACCGGGTGATCCAGCCCCTGACCTCTCATGTTCGCGGCGATTGCCTGTACTTTTTTTGGCAGAGACGCCGCCATGCGCAAGCCTGATTCGATGACATCCTTTGCGGGCAGCCGGACCTCCTCCGCAAACCGTTCCCAATGCCTTGCGCGAACATCCAGAACGCGATACTTCCCGCCGACCTTCTGCGACATCGGAACCCGTTTGAGTTCGTTCACGTAAGGCAGAAAACTCGCAATGTCATAGAACGGCGCAAGGCGAACGTGCTCTTGCCGGTCAAGGCGTACGGAGTAGTTCTTCGCGTGGGCATCGGTTCCGACGATGATCCAGTTCAACAGGATGGCGTCGGCAAACGCCCGAACGTCGCTGACGGGATCGGAGGAATGCTCCCACAACACATCGCATATGTCCTTGCAACTCGGCCCGCCCCGGTTCTGATACTTGTCGTCGGAATCAACCCCCAGGATTTGACAAAAGTCCTCCTGGTGCAGCCGCCGAACAGACCCGTCCGGGCGGGTGCGCCTATCGTATCTCGTGACGACGATGGCCTTTTCCTGCCCGAACTCCCGCACGGCCGTATCCGCCGTCGCCAGCCCCATCTCCCCCGCCAGTTTCAGGCAGAGGTGTTCGTTTTCCACGAGACCTCCAAAACGTGGGTGAGGGGGCTTCAGAATGTGCGTGGTCGGCGTTCGGCCCGAGGGAACGCCCCACCGTTCTCCGTCGAACAACAACGCCGTCTTGGGTTGATACCCCGCCAGGCTGAAACGTCCGATGTCGCCGGCCAGACGCCATGCGGATTTTTGCTGCCCAAGGATGCGCAAGCGAGTCTCAACGTCTTTTTCAGACAACCATTCGACGCGATTGCGGCCAGTATCCTGAAGAACCGCATCGACACGGTCCGGGCGCACCAGTTGAATCGCACCCGGACAGTCCTCTCCGATTGCGGCCAGCAGGCCAAGGGTATCGGTGCCGGAGACTTGAAATTCCGCGCCCCATTCGGCGAGAACGTCCCGGTCGTCCGGCAGTATTCCACGCAACCACGGATCGACCACGTCATGGCCGTGCGAGTCCCGATAAAACGGCATTTGCAGGGACAACGGGTAGGCGCCTTCCCAGGACAACCAGCCGGCGTCGTAAACGAACCGCAATCGGCCTCGTCCGTGACGGGCACGCCGGCGGCTGCGATGAACTTCGCCCATGATCCTGTGATCGGCGATCACAACCAGTGCGTCGCTCACGGCATCAATCCTGTGTGATTTCTTCCCGGTCGGTGACATCGTATGGAACGAGCCTCACCGACATTCGCAACACGTTGAACCCGCGAAGAATCAGGCCGAGTTCGGCGCCCGGCTTGCCCCGCTCGACCGCCACGAGCCATTGGCGTGAAACCCCCATCTTTCGCGCAAGGTCGGATTGAGTCAGCGTCAATTCCTGCCTGCGGTTGCGGATTGCATGACCGATCGCTTTCGGAGTGCGGTAGTACACGGTATCCCCCTGTAAACGAACGTGGACATTGTACCGCATGACAACGAACGTTGACTAGCGCGGTGCTACACTACCGTTTCATGTCGTTGAACAACGACATTGTATCCCCTGCCAACGTACGACGACATCGAATTTCGCCGGGTAAGACGACCATGACCATGAACGCTACGGAACAAGCCCGCGCGGCCGCCTTGCTCGACAAGTCGCTGCCGACTCACCGCCAGGCCTACAGCGACCGGACCGCGTGGCTCATGGCGTGCCTCTCGGAAATGGCCTATCTCAGATTCAACCCGCTGTTCTCCGGCGCCAATCGGAAGGAATGGTTCCTGGAGAACATCTCGAAGCTCATCGACGACGGGCGCAAGGCGTCGCTGCTGAAACTGATCGACAGCGTGGCGTACGACCCCGACAGCGAACGGCGCATTCTCGAGGACTCCCTGAACTCCCTGAGACTGGATCTCTCGGCAACGTTCGACCGGGGCGGAACCCAGGCCATTCTGGTTTCCACGGACAGCTTCATCGCACTGGCATTCCGGGGGACCGAGGCGATGAGCATACGGGACATCAAGTCGGATGTGAGGGCCCACAAGCGAGACTGCGAATCGGGCGGGAAAATGCATTCCGGCTTCTACGACGCCTTCGAAAACGTGCGGCCGATGGTCGAGGAAGCGATCAACGCCCCGGCGCATGCGGACAAGCCGCTCTACGTGACGGGACACAGCCTCGGCGGAGCGGTGGCCACGGTCGCGGCCAAGAAGCTGGCGCATCCGGGCGGCATCGCGGCCTGCTACAGCTTCGGGGCGCCGAGAGTGGGGGACGACGACTGGGTCGCCGAAATCAGGACGCCCCTCTACAGGCTCGTCAACTCGGCGGATTGCGTGTCGATGCTGCCGCCTTCCAGCGAGTCGATTGCGTTTATCGCGTGGCTGCTCCGCCTGGTATCGAAAGCGCACATCCCCTTCGCCTCGCCGGCCACCGGCTGGCTCGCCTCATGGTTGGGGACGGCGTTCGGCGGATACCTCCACGGCGGCGACATGCGCTACCTGACCAACTGCCCTCCGGGGACCTACGCCCAGGTCAGGCTCCTGCCCGCGGTCGGCCTGTTCCGGCGGCTGTACGGATTCACTGTCAAGAAATGGCCGCTGCGGAAGTTCCTGAAGGACCATTCCATCAGCGTGTACCGCAGGAAGCTGATGGTCGTGGCCGAGACGAGGAACTGAGGGAATCGGTCGCTGTGCGAGACTATCCGGCACCATGAACACCGGATCATCCATTCGCTGCCTCACCCCGAAAGACCTTCCGCTCCTGGAGGCGTTCCTCGACCGCCACCGTTCGTCGTCTCTGATCCTTCGCGCCAACCTGTTCCACAGCGGGCTGGAAGATGGGCCGGAGCCGTTCCAGGGGCTGTACATGGGGGCCTTCTCCGGCACCGCGTTGACAGACGTGGCCGCCCACTACTGGAACGGCAACATCATTCTGCAGGCGCCGGCGCGGCCGGTTGAAATGGCGCTGGCCGTGGCCCGGGAATCCGGGCGCCCCGTCAACGGCCTGCTGGGACCGTGGCCCCAGGTCCGGGCGGCGGAGCCGGAACTGGACCTCGACCGCGCGCGGCTGGGCAAGGTCGTGCCGGAGTACCTCTACCGCCTTGATCTCGCCGACGTGGAGGTGCCCGAGTCGTTGTCCTCGGGCCGGGTCACCCACCGCTGCGCAATCGACAGCGATCTGCCGACACTGGTCCCGTGGCGGCGCGAATTCGACTTGTACGCCATGGGTTTCCCGGAGCACAGCATCGACGATGCCGCCAATCGCGACGCGTTGGCCGCCATGATCGAGGCCAACAACCTCTGGGTACTGGAAGAGGCAGGCCGCCTGGTTTCCATGACCAGCTTCAACGCCACCCTGCCGGACATGGTGCAGGTGGGCGGCGTGTTCACGCCGGTGCAGTGGCGCGGCCGGGGCCATGGGCGAGCCGTGGTGGCCGGTTCGCTGCTGGACGCCAGGGCGGCCGGCGTCGTGGAAGCCATCCTGTTTACCGAAGCGGATAATCATCCGGCGCAACGGGCCTACGAGGCGCTCGGCTTCGAACGGATCGGCGACTACGGGATGGTGATGCTGGATCCGGTCCGGGGAAATGACGAAGGGTGAGGGTGAATCCCGACAAGAAACCCGCCGGATTGGCACGCGCCGCGATTATGGCAAATGTAGGGGTCGACGGGCGAAGCGCTTCTTGACGGCAGCATCAGGTTCCACTGGAGCATCGAGCGCTGCTACGAACGCGCGCCATGCTTCGTCGTCGAGAGCGATGATTGGACGATTGTTGAGAGTGTCGATTGCCGCAGTTTCGCTCGATCGCAGGACGAACTCGGTGCGGGTTACGCCGCATTTGGCCGCAGCACGGTCGATGATTTCAAGGCGCTCGGACGATATCTGGAAATGTAGTTGGGCCATCTCTAACTCCAGACCTGTGTAGCTGAATTCCGCATTGGCGGGACTGTATACCATTTGTATGTGCATCCGGTAATGGCTGGCCGCTACGCCCGCACGCTTGGGAAGCAGGTTGAGTTGCCTGCAACGATAAGGGCTAAGATTGTCATGATTCGGTGATATAGAGGGTTTCGATGGCCCCGGGCCGCGATGTATGGCAGAGCAGTGAAAATGACAGAGAATCCAGGGGTACTGAAATGGTCGGCCAGGCTGACGAGTGTTGCGCTGTTGGCGGGATGCGTTGTGTCGAACGACCCGCCGCCCGCCGAGCCGTCAGCCGCGGGCGGCATTGCGCGCAACGTCATTCTCTTCATCGGCGACGGCATGGGTGTGTCCACGGTAACGGCCGCGCGGATATTCGACGGCCAGTCGCTTGGGATGACCGGCGAAGAACATGAATTGATCTTCGAAACGTTCCCCCACGTCGCACTGGTCAAGACGTACAACACGAACCAGCAGGTGCCTGACTCCGCCGGCACCGCGACTGCAATGATGACCGGCCGCAAGACGCGGGCGGGCGTGATCAACATCGGGCCGGAAGTCCGTCGGCAGGATTGTCAGGAGTCGCTGGATCAAGAGTTGACGCCGCTTGGCGTGATCGCAAAGGAACGGGGCAAGTCCGTCGGGGTCGTGACCACCACGCGCCTGACGCACGCGACCCCCGCATCGGTGTTCGCGCACTCGCCCGAACGCGATTGGGAAAGCGACCAATACCTGCCCGAGTCCGACCGGGCCCAGGGCTGCCTCGATATCGCGTACCAGTTGACCCGTTTTGATGTCGGAGGCGGGCTGGACGTGGTCCTGGGAGGCGGCCGGGCCGAGTTCTACGGTGGCGAGTTCGATGGTAATCGGGTCGGCGGGCAGGACGACCTCATCCGGGAGTGGTTGGACGCCGGCTCGAACCGTACATACATCACGACACGGGACGAACTGGCGAGGTTACGGGCGGCGCAGCAGCCGGGAATTCGGCCGGCGCAGCAGCCGGAAGAATTGCCGGAGCCGCGGTCGGCGCAACCGTCGCGTCAACAGGTCCTGGGTACCTTCTCCCGTTCCCACATGACCTATGTCGCCGAAAGGCCCCCCGACACAACCGAGCCGACTCTGGCTGAAATGACCTCCGCGGCGATTGATCTTCTCGCGGATGACGAGGACGGGTATTTCCTGATGGTGGAGGGCGGCCGGATCGACCATGGTCACCACGACGGCAAGCCGGGATACGCGCTATTGGAAACCCAGGCATTCGCGCGTGCCGTCGAAGCAGCGCTGGAGCAGGTCGATCTGGAGGAAACGCTCGTTCTGGTGACCGCGGACCACTCCCACGTGTTCACCATCGCCGGCTACCCGGTGCGCGGGAATCCGATTCTCGGTCTGGTGGTCGAGAACGACGTCACCGGTGAGCCGTCACCCGAGGCAGCCGTGGATGCAACCGGCACTCCGTACACAACCCTGGGCTACGCGAACGGCCCCGGCGCCGTGGCTGACCAGCCGAGGCCGGCTCCGGAAACGGGAACCGGCGCCGTGTACCAATCCCACATTCCCGTCGTGAGTCACCGCATCGACGGGTCGCTGGACTACAGCGAAACCCACGGCGGCGAGGATGTCGCCCTATACGGTATCGGGGTGGGTTCGGATCAGGTCGGCGGCGTCATCGAGCAAAACCTGATTTTCGACATCATGATCCAGGCGTTCGGCTGGGACGACGGGGACTGACCCATTGCCCGTGCCGGAACTGCTCGGCGATAATCGATTGGGCAGTCGGGCTTCGGATGAGTGCAATGAATTACAGAATCGCGGCGGTTTTCCTTCTCGTTATCCCGGTCGTCGCTGCCGCTCACCATTCCCGCGCGGAATATTCCGGCGAGCCCATCGAATTCGAGGGCAGTCTGGTGGATATCCTGTGGCGCAATCCGCACCCAGCCTTCACCGTGGAGATCAACGAGAACGGCCAGTCGCAGACCTGGCAGGTCGAGGGCTGGAGTTCGCTCTACACGTTCGACCGCGCGGGCATCACCCAGGATCGTTTCGCCCCGGGCGATACAGTCCGGGTCTACGGACTGGCCTCGAACCGTCGCCCCGGCCGCTTCCTGGCAACTCACATGCTCCTCGCCGACGGGACCGAAGCCATCCTCAGGCGGGAAGAGGACCCCTACTGGGGCGAGAGCCGACGCCTCGGCGGCCAGGAACTCTGGGAGATCGAGACCGGCGACAGGGTGGTCGATGCCGCGGCTGAGAACCGGGGCATCTTCCGGGTCTGGAGCTACCCGTCTCCCAACCCGCAGACCGTCCAGCACCTTCCGCTGACGGCCGCTGCGGAGGCCGCGCGCGCGGACTGGGACCCGCTCGAAAACTACGTCATGCGCTGCGAGCAGAAGACGCTTCCCGGCAGCATGTTGACGCCCAACCCCTACGAATTCGTCGACAACGGCGGCACGATCACCGTACGAGGCTACGAGGGTGACGTCGTCCGCACCGTCCACTTGGTCGACACGGCGGACCCAGCCGCCCGGCAGGCGGACCCGGCGGCGCAACCCTACACCGACCAGGGTTACTCGATAGGCCGCTGGGAGGACGAGCGCACCCTGGTAATCAACACATCCCGGATCAACGCCGGCTACCTGGGATTTACCGGGATCCCGCTGACCAACGAGATAGAGGTGATCGAGCGATACACACTGAGCGAAGACCAGACACGGCTCGACTTCCACATCGCATACACCGATCCGCAGACTTTCTCGGAGCCCGCAACAGCCGAGTACTACTGGCTCGCCCTGGGCGAGTCGTTCGGACAGTACGACTGCGGGTTGCATTAGAAGGGAAGCAAATGCCGGGCAATTTCAGGCTGTTTCAAAGTTCGATTTTGAATTAGCCTGATTCGCCACCTGGAATTTCACGAACCGGAGCAGTTTTCCATGAACATACCTGTCAAATACGGCCTCGTTCTGGGCGTCATCGTCGCTGCCATGGGATTTGCCCTGGGGACGCTGGGTCTTCACACCAGCGAGATGGCTCCCATGGGGTTCGTCGTCGCTGCGATCATCATCAACGTGGTGATCGTGGTTCTTGCCGTGCGCCGGCTGGCGCCGACTTCGACCTGGCTTCAGCAAGTGGGGAACGGTCTGGTTCTGGGCCTGGTCGGTGCGGCCATCATTTTCCTGGGTTCGTGGGTTATGACCGCGCTTGTTTTCCCGAACTACTACACGGAATTCGCCGAAGCCGCACGTGCCAGGGCGGTCGCGGGCGGTCTGTCGCCCGAAGAGATCGAGGCCGTGGTTGCGATGAACACCGGGACGCCGGTGGGTTCCGCGTTTTCCGGCGCACTGGGCACCGTGATCACGAGCGTTGTGGTCGCGGGTATCGCCGGAATCTTCAATCGTGCCGGAAAGAGCTGAGAGTCGCCGGATGGGCCGCCTACTGCCTCGCGATGGCCGATCTCCCGCCCCGCAGCACGAATTTCTGAACCTTTCCCGTCGCGGTCTTCGGCAGTTCGTCGATGAAGCTCACCCACTGGGGGGTCTTGAAGTGCGCCAGGTTGTCGCGCACATGCAGCTTGAGTTCGTCCTCTGTCGCGTCCGTGCCGGCGCGCAGCACGACAAACGCGTGCGGCGACTCGCCCCACTTTTCGTGAGGCATGCCCACGACGGCGACCTCCTGCACCGCCGGGTGACGCAGCAGGCAGCCTTCAACCTCCACTGAGGAGATATTCTCCCCGCCGCTGATGATGACGTCCTTGAAGCGGTCGCGAATCTCGATGTAGCCGTCCGGGTGCATGACGGCCGCATCGCCCGAGTGGAACCAGCCGTTCCGGATGGCCGCGGCGGTCGCTTCGGGATCGTTGTAGTAGCCCTTCATGACGACATTGCCCTGCACGATGATCTCACCCTGCGTTTCGCCGTCGCGCGGTACGTCGCGGTCGTCCTCGTCCACCACGCGCACATGCCCGGAACCCAGCATGTCCACGCCCTGGCGCGCCTTGATTCGGGCCCGTTCGCCAATCGACAGGTCTCGATGCGCGGGCCGCGGCTCGCAGATCGTGATCAGGGGAGTGGTCTCCGTAAGCCCGTACGTGTGAGTCAGTTCCCAGCCGAGTTCGCGCTCGAGGGTTTCGATGGTGGCCGCCGCGGGCGGTGCGCCGGCGGTAAACAGCCGCACGCCCTTCGGCGCCCCGGCTCGCAATCGCTCCGGCGCATTGGCGATGCCGATCAGCACGGTGGGCGCCGCGCAGAACATGGTGATTCGTTCCTCACCGATGAGCCTGAAGATGGCGGCGGGCTCCACCTGCCGCAGGCAGACGTGGGTCATGCCGCGGGCGGTGTTGATCCAGACGAAGGTCCAGCCGTTGACGTGGAACATGGGCAGGGTCCAGAGATAACGGTCGCCGGGACCCAGGTTGTGATGGGCCATGATGCCCAGCGCGTTCATGTACGAATTGCGGTGGGTGAGCATCACGCCCTTGGGACGGGCGGTGGTGCCGCTCGTGTAGTTGATGGTAAGCACGTCGTTCTCGCCGATTTCCGGCTCCGCAAAGTCGGGCCCGTGCGCCGCGAGCGTCGTCTCGTAGTCGAGCCAGCCGCTGCCCGAACCCTCCAGCGCCACGAAGTGCTCGACACCGGGCACATCGTCGCGAATGCCGTCGACGGCCGCGAGGTAGTCCGCATGGACACAGACCACCCGTGCGCCGCTGTGGTTGATGATGTACCTGAAATCTGCCGGCTGCAGCCTGAAGTTGATCGGAACGAGCACGGCCCCGATTTGCGGGACCGCGTAAAAGGATTCAAGTTGCGCATGCGTATTGGGCGCGATGTAGGCGACCCGGTCTCCCTGGCCGACCCCGAGCTCCTGAAGCGCCGCCGACCATCGGTCGCAGCGGTCCAGAAACTCGCCGTACGTAAACCTCAGGTCACCGTCGACGACGGCTTCGCGATCCGAGTAGAGCCGCCGGGCGCGGCGCGCGTACTCGATGGGAGTCAGTGGGGTTTCCATGGTGTGCCTTTGCCTCCGCCGGATGCCGGACGCGTCAATTATGGGGTACGATTCGAGCCGGAGAAACCATGGTGGCTTGGGAGCGGAATCCGGTAACGGTGTTGCAATGGGTGTTGGCCCCGGCCCGGCTGTGGGCGCTCCTCGCGTTGGCCGGTGGGATGCCCGCGGCCGCCCAGACGCCGGATGTCCAGTGGCAGCCGCTGGAGGCCCTCAACGCTGAACTGCCCGCCGCCGTACGCGTATTCTCCGGCGCCGACCCGACAATTCCCCTGCGGGCCTGGTACGTGACGGTGCGTCCCGATGGCGATTCAGTGCGGGCTGAAGTCCTGCTCTCCAGGGACGAGAACGATCGGCGCGAGCGCGTGTCGGATTTCGCCGCCGATACGGGCGCCTGCGTGGTGGTAAACGGGGGATTCTTCTCCATGGAACGCACGCCGGCGTTCCATGCCGGCCTGCTGGTGGTGGACGGGGTGATCGAGGCGCCGGCGACGCGGTCGGTCCTGCGCGGCGACATTCGCTACGAGACCGCCCGAGCGGCCCTCGGCCTGACGCCCGACGGCTTCGATATCGCCTGGGCCACGAGTCGCGACGGACAGCTCCAGGCCTGGCCGGAACCGCCGTCGCATGTCCCGGGCACCCCCGCGGAACTCGTCGGAGAGCCGTCCCCATGGCCCGTCGAAGACGCGCTCGGGGCAGGCCCGGCCCTGGTCTTCGACGGCGAGATTCGCGTCACCACGAACGAAGAAGTCTTTTTCGGTTCGGCGATTCCCAACACGCACCCGAGAACCGCGGCCGGGATCCGCAGCGACGGTACGCTGCTGCTCCTGGTCGTCGACGGACGGCAGCCGGTCAGCCGGGGCGTGGACCTTGAACAACTCGCCTCGCTCATGGTGGATATCGGCGCGGAGGAAGCGCTGAACCTCGACGGCGGCGGCTCCTCAAGCCTGTTCGTGAACGGTGAACTGCTGAACCGGCCGTCGGGCATCACCACGGAGCGCGAGGTGATGAGCGCGATCGGAGTGTTCTGCGACTGACGAGGGGCGCGATCGGGATGGTGCCCGCGGAGGCGATCAACCCGCAGATTTGACTGCCGCTTGCCCATTCGCAAAGGTGAGCCAAAATAATCGCCGGATCCATTCCGCTCCGACAAAGGCAATCCGGCGCCGAATGTGTCGGTTACTGACCGTGCTCCGCCAGGTACGCCTGTGAGCCCTCCGCATCCAGCAACGGCACCACCTTGTCCGGGTCCACGCGGACCATGAGGTAGGTAATGTGGTCCTCGATGCGGGTGAACTGGTGTCCGGTGCCCGCGGGGATGACCAGCACGTCGCCTGCCTCAAGCTCGTAGGTCGCACCGTCCCGCACGCCGGCGGAGTTCCGGCCGGGTCCATTGAGAAACTGCACGGCCCGGTTATCGAGTGGGCGGCGCTGGCTGTCGATCAGGTCACCTCCGGTAAGGTTGGTGCCGCCGCCGCTCAGAACGTAGTAGACCTCGGTGACGAGATCGTGCGAGGCGACGGATTGGGGCCGCGGTTCTTCCAGCGGTCCCCGGTGTACCAGCGCCACTTGCACGTTGGTCCTGCCCACGTCGATGGAACGAATCTGCAGGTCGGTAAGTCCGGTCTCCATGGCGACCCGTTCGTAGTCGGCGATTTCCGAAGCGGGCACATAGTCCGCCGGACACACGGTGCAGCTCGGCTCGGGCCCAGTATCGGCATCCTGCGCAGACAGACGTCCCAGCACAAAGGCCGCCAGAACCAGTATCGCGCCGGTCAGGAGAGTGAATTTTCGCATGGTGACTCCTCCCAGGGTCTGTGGTTTTCTTGCTCAGGTCAGCCCGGCATCCCCAGATGCTCGTTCTTCACGGCTCCGTCCGCGGCCAATGCCCGTTCCGCTTGTTGAACCTTCTCAGTGCCAGTTGGTCTCCAGTTCCTCGACCATTTCGGCAACGATGTCGGCATGTTCGGCGGCCAGGTCGTAGTGTTCGCCGGGGTCGACGGAAAGGTCGTAGAGTCGCCAGGGCGTTGAACCCTCGCCGCCGGGCGGCGCCTGGTTGATGATCTTGTAGTTTCCGCGGATCAGCGCACCGCCTCCCAGGCCGCTTGCCCAGCCGGCCGCATCGGTCGGCGGGTGAACCGTCTCCGCCCTGCCGGTCAGGTGCGGCCACGCCGAGCGGCCGACGATGTCGCTGATCACCCGTCCGTCCCGATATGGGCCGGCGCCCGGATGCCCTGTGCCCGCGATCTCCAGGAACGTGGGCATGATGTCCATGAAGGTCATGAACTCGCTGCTGACGCCGCCGGCGGGGACCGCCGCCGGGTAGTACACGAACGCCGCGGCGCGAAGTCCGCCTTCGGCGAGCGTTCCCTTGTGATACCGGAAGGGTGCGGTGGCCGCTTCCCCGAAGCCGCGGCCGTGGTCGATCCACGATCCCCGGCGGCCGAAGTTCTCCAGGCGGTTGTCGATGTCATCCGGCATGTCCGTCGGCCCTCCGCCTCCCCCGGGATCGCGCCCCGTATCGACCCCGTGTTCACCGGCCGAAGCGCCGTGATCCGCGCTGAACACGATGACGGTATTTTCGAGTTGTCCGCTCTCCTCCAGATAGGCGATCACCCGGCCGACGCTCATGTCGAGATACTCGATCATCCCGGCGAAGATCTCGTGGGCGCGGGAATAGCGGCGCCGCTCTTCCGGACTGAGGTTCGACCAGGGTTCGGCGACCGGCTCGAAGAGATCAAGGCTGGCGCCGGCGGGCAGCACGCCGGCTTCCGCCGCCCGCCGGAAGCGCTGTTCCCTCAGCGCATCGTAACCGTCGTCATAGCGGCCCGCGTAGCGGTCGAGCCAGTCATCGGGTAGCTGCAACGGCCAGTGCGGGGCGGTGTAGGGCAGATAGGCGAACCAGGGCGTGCCCTCTTCGGTGGACTGCAGGTACTCGAGCATCCTGTCGGTGTAGGCCCGGGTTGCGTAGAAGTCCTCGGGAACGTCTTCCGGCGTCACCTCCCGATCGTCTTCCCAGTAACCGAATGCGCCCCTGAAAATCTCGGCGAAAAAGGAAGCGGACCCCCTCCCTTGTACGAACGAGCGATCGAATCCACGCGACACCGGCAAGTAGCCCGGGACATCCCCCAGATCCCACTTGCCGGCCGCGTAGGTGGCGTAGCCCGCGTCCTGAAGCAGTTCGGCAATGGTCGCGTAGTCAAGACTGAGTACGGCGCCGCGGTAGGCTTCCGGATACGGATCGCTCGCCGCGACTGCGCCGGCGCTGGCCATCAGCATCAGCCGGGCGCTCCGGCAGGCGGAAGCGGCGTGAAGATTGTTCAGCCGGACGCCGCCGTAGGCGAGGCGGTCGAGGTTCGGCGTGGAAATTTCGCTGCCGAACGCGCCGATATCCGTGAAGCCCATGTCGTCGGCAACGATGAAGAGAATATTGGGCCGGCTGTCGGTAGCCGCGGCTCCGGCCTGCGAGACTTCCTGCTCCGGTGCGGTAGTTCCAGACGTATCCTGGTTCCCGGCAGGATCGCCTGAAGAACAGGCGTACAGCCCGCTCAGGATTCCCAGTGCAAGTACAGTGAGCCGATGCTTCATTATGGTTTTCCCCTCCGCCTGACGTCTGACCGCGAATATCCAGACGCCGATGACCGCAGCCACCAGATTGATTTCCAATCGTTGTTCTACGGCCACCAGTATGCCTGCAATTCTGCCCGGACTGAATTGAACGTCGTCACTGTCGGGCGCGCCGGCCACCAACTGAATGAACGCCGGCACCGCCGGGCGCCGGCCACCAGCCGTCCGCTACACAGGCTTCAATGCCCGGTACAGGAACGGCAGGCTCCGGTCCATCCTGTAGTCGATACTGGAATGCGTATCGGGGAATTCCTCGTAGACGTGCTCGATGCCGGCTTGGGTCAGGCGCTTGGAGAGGATCCGCGTGCCGTAGTGGATGTGGTACTGGTCCTTCCAGCCGCAGTCCATGTAGATGCCCTTGAGCGTCTTCAGGTTGTCGGTGCAGCGTTCCACCAGGTCGATCGGGTCGTGCCTGAGCCACGCGCGCCAACGGGCGGGAATCATCTCGCCGGTCTCCAGGTTGACCGGCAGCCGAAAGCCCAGCGGCGCCTGCGGGAGGGGATCGTAGCTGGCCGCCATGGCCACCATCATCAGGGCGTGGACCTCGGCGGCGGTCAGTTTCTCCTTGCCCCAGACCGCCTCCAGGAAGCTGGCCACGCGGCCGTCGTCCAGGCCGTCCATCGCTCCCTTCTCTTCCTCGAGCACGTCGATCGGGCCTTCCTCGCGCTTCTTCGGGCGATGCTTGGCAAGTTCGTTCAGCACGTTGGGCCAGTCGCAGCGGTAGAGGAAATCGAAGTACGCGTCGCCCGAGTGGTTGGCGATGGCGCCCCAGTAGCGGGCGTACTTCATGCCGTGGATCATGGCGCCGTAGCCGCCGGAGGACTTGCCGAAGCAGCCGCGATGATCCCGGGATGCCAGCGTGCTGAATTCCTTGTCCACGAAGGGAATCAGCTCCTGCGTCAGGTAGTCGGCGTAGCGTCCCATGGCCGAGGTGTTGATGTACTGGTTACCGCCCAGTGCGGTGAAGCAGTCCGGGAACACCAGGATGCACGGCCCCATCCTGCCCTCGTGCATCAGCCGGGCGGCGCGCTCGGGCACGTTCTCGGAGAAGTTGCGCCAGTTGGTGTGGGACTTGCCGGAGCCGGTATAGCCCACCAGGTCGAAGAGGACCGGGAACCGCGTGCCGCGCCGAACAGCCTTGTCGTATCCGGGCGGCAGCCAGACATCCAGAGGGCGCACATGAGGGTCGCCCAGCGGATTCTTCTCAAGGACCCTGGAGCGGTGCTCCAGCGTGACGACCCTGCCGGTCGGCCAGTCGATGCGTTTGCGCGCCATGGTCTGACCGGCGCCGTTCAGTGGCGCCATTCCTCGGCGGGTTCCGGAGGATCGGACATCAGGCCCACGGAGCGGATGCCCCCGATGGCCGCAAACTCGTCCGCGGGCGACTTGTCGCCGGTGATTCCCACGGCGCCGATCACGCTGCCATCCGCGTCGCGGATCAGGACACCGCCGGGCACCGTGGCGAACCGCCCGCCGGAGATCACGCTCAGCGACGTGCCGAAAAGCTCCCGGCCTGTGACGTGCTCGCCCAGTTCGCGGCTGGAGATGCCCATGCCCAGTGCGCCGTAGGCCTTGGCCGTGGCGACCTGGACCCGCATGATGCCGCAGCCGTCTTCGCGCTTGAGCACGATCTGGTGGCCGCCGGCGTCCAGCACCGCAACCGTCAGGGGCTGCAGGTCATGCTCGCGGGCAAGCCGCAGCGCTTCGTCGGCGATGGCGTCCGCCTGAGCGAGAGTGAGCGAGACCTTCAGGGGTGTGGGTTTGGCCATGGGTTTCCGGCTCCGGTTGCGGGTGAGCGAGGGTGATATTATCGCCCCGCCCCTCAACATAGAAGAATTCGCGGGATCCCGATGCTCGAAACCATGCTGGAAGCCCTGTTTGCCGGATTGGGCCTGATCTTCCAGTGGCATGTGCTGGCCTATTTCGCATTGGGCTGCGCCATCGGCATCCTCATGGGCGCGATCCCGGGTCTCGGCGGCGCCATCGGGTTGGTGCTGCTCCTGCCGTTCACCTTCAGCATGGAACCGGTGGCGGCGTTCGCGCTGCTGCTGTCGTCGTGGGCATCGACGTCCACCAGCGGGGCGATCACCTCGATCATGCTCGGAATCCCGAGCACGGCCGCTTCGCAGGCCACGGTGCTCGACGGTTACCCCATGGCGAAGCGCGGCGAGGCGGCCAGAGCGCTGGGTGCGGCATTCACGTCGTCGGCCATCGGCGGCGTCTGCGGGGCCGCGGCCCTCGGCATCTCGCTGCCGCTCATTCTGCCCGTGATCCTGGCGTTCGAGTCGCCCGAAACCTTCATGCTGGGCGTGCTCGGCCTGGCCATGGTCGGTTCGCTCTCCGGGCGCTCCATCCTCAAGGGTGTGACCGCCGCGATGCTGGGCCTGATGCTGGCCATGGTGGGATTCCCCGAATCCCAGGCGATCCCGCGCTACACCTTCGGCACCCTCTACCTGCTGGACGACTTGCCGCTCATCCCCGTGCTGCTGGGGCTCTTCGCGATCCCGGAGATCATGGAACTTGCGATCAAGAACGTCTCCATCGCCCGCAGCGGCCAGACGGCGGATACGCGCCGCGGGCTCCTGACCGGGGTGCGCGATGCGCTCCGGAGCTGGTGGCTGGTCATTCGCTGCAGCGTGATCGGCGCCTACATCGGCATGCTGCCGGGTCTCGGTGCCTCCATCGTCGGCTGGGTCACCTACGGCCACGCCATGCAAAGTTCGAAGGACCAGTCGCAGTTCGGCCAGGGCGACCTGCGCGGCGTGCTGGCGCCGGAGGCAGCCAATAACGCGCTGCGGGGCGGGGCGCTGATCCCCACCGTCACCATGGGCATCCCCGGCAGCGTCGGCACCGCGGTGCTGATGGGCGCGCTCATCATGCTCGGCCTGCGGCCCGGACCCGGCATGCTGGAAGCCGAACTGCCCATGACCTTCAGCTTCGTGTGGATGATCGCCATTGCCAGCGTCATCGCCACCGTAGTGCTGCTGTGGACGGTGGAGCATGTAGCGAAGGTGGCGCTGCTCCCCGGGCACATGGTGGTGCCCGGCGTGCTGCTCTTCGTCTACATGGGCGCCTGGCTCGGCGGCGCCTCGGTGGGCGACTGGGTGAGCTGCACGTTCTTCGGCGTGCTCGGATTCTTCATGAAGCGCGGCGGCTGGCCCCGCCCGCCGGTAATCCTCGCGCTGGTATTGGGCGGGATCCTTGAGGGCTCTTTCCAGATCAGCATGCGCGTGCACCAGGGCATCGGCTGGCTGGAGCGGCCCATCGTGCTGCTGCTGATCCTCGTCATCGTCATCACCCTGTTCTTCGCCGCCAGGGGCATCGCCCGGCAGCGGCTGAAGGGCCGGCCCAAGGCCGGAGAGGCGTCGGAGCGCAACCCGGCACTCTCGCTGCCATTCTCGGTGATCCTCTTTCTGGTCTTCATCTGGGCCGGCTTCTCGTCACTGGAATGGCCGCCGCCCGTGAGGCAGTTTCCGCTGCTGATCGCCATCCCGGGCGCCGTGCTGGCTTTCATTGTCACGATCCGGGATTTGCAGGATCTGTTGGCGGCCAACAAGGCGGTGGGAGCCTGGCGCGTGACCTGGAAAAAAGCCGCCGAGGACGCCTCGCTGACGGAAGCATTGCCCTTCTTCGGCTACCTGGCCGCAATACTGGCGCTGACGCTGCTGGTAGGGCAGAAGATCGCCATGCCCGTGTTCATCGGCGTCTACCTGCTGCGCTGGGGGCACTACCGCAAGCGCTTCGCAGCGGCGTACGCGCTGGCGGGATGGGCCGTCCTGGTGTTCTTCTACGACCAGGTCATGGGCATGCTGTTCCACACCTCCTGGCTCGCCCTCTGGCTGCAGTCGGTGCTGCCCGGCGGAGCACCGGAGTGGCTGATCATTTAGCGAGTTGACTTGATTTCGGGCACTGACCGAGAGAAGTCCCCGACATGGGTCCTGGCCCGAAAGTCCTGGCTCTGCGGACACGAGTGAACGCAGATTCGGCGACTTCAGTCCGGATGTTCGCCCAGGGAGAACTTCAGGGTCCAGCCATCCAGGCTGCCCGCATCTCCGGGCGCCGCATCGATCACGCGGAGTGTCCAGTCGCCGTTGGGGGACTCTCCGTAGAAGGCGTTGGTGAGCAGGGACCAGTCCCTGAATCCGCCCGGATCGGCGGTGAGGGAGTCGTTGAAGATGGGGTTGACGATGCTCTCCGTGCCTGCGGGCGAGACGAGGGTCACGCCAAGGTCGCTGGGGAAGTCGTGGGTCGCCCGGAGGACCAGTTCGACCGCCTCGACATTGGCGGATTCGCTGACGCCTGTAACCGTCAGCGTCTGGGACGCGCCGCCGCCGTCGTTGTCCGGGATGGCCACCGAACCCTCGTGCGTGAATTCCGCGTTCGTCAGCTCGCCCAGACTGTCGGGCGTGAGGGTGCGGGCCATTTCCACCGCCGCGTCCACGCTGACCGCGCCGAACCCGTACCAGTTGTGGAAGTGGTAGCCTGCGGCGTTGGTGATCCATCCGTTCCGCAGCATGGCGGGCTTGCCGCCGAAGGCGATGCGGACCGGTTCGATGTCCGGATCGATCTTCCGGGCAGTCCTTGCAAGGATGTGCTTGACGTCTCGCCAGGTGAGGTTCGGCCGGGTCTCGAGCAGCAAGGCGACGGTTCCGGTGGTATTGGGTGCGGCGGCCGACGTGCCGCTGAACGTGCTCCTGTAGTCCCCGTGCGGGTCGAGCGGTTCGTCGTCGAGATCGATCACGCCGGGTTCGATGTCCGCGCCCCGATGGGGGCCCGCCTGATCGGTGGTCACCAAGGCCGGTTCCAGGCGGCCGGACTCGCCTGACGGGGCGCTCACCCAGAGATTGGCGCCGGCGGCCGAGTAGCTTGCCCGTTTGCCGTGGGCGGTGAATCCGCCGACCGTAATGAGCTGGGGCAGATTGTTGTTGTAGTCTCCGTTCGCCGACGCGCAGCCGAGTGCGTCGCTCGGCCGGTACGGGGATTCCCGGTCCGCGAACGAGTGTTGCCGCCTCAGCGCGAAGCAAACACGGAATCCATTGCCCGCGGCCTTGACGTAGAGCGCGCCGCGGCCGTCGCGCAGGCCGGTTACGCCGTGCGTGACCACTTCAATCAACGGCCGGGACGCGTTGCCCTGCAGTCCGTGCAGGAAACCGTAACTCATGTTGAAGATGTGGACCCCGGACGAATCGGGCTTGCCCGTACCGGCGCCCAGCGAATCCAGCAGGATCGATGAATCCGAGCCCCGATCGAATGCGGACAGAAAGTTGTAACCGCGAATGCGGACATCCGGCGCCACGCCGCGTATGCCGATACCGTTCTTCGCGGTGGCGGCGAGCAATCCGGCGACACTGGTGCCGTGGTCGCCGCTGGCTGTCGGGCTGAAGGGATCGGTTTCGACGGAGCGCGGCCATGCCTCCGCGTTGAAGTTATGGGAGTCCCCTTGAGCCACGTTGCCGCGAAGGTCCGGATGGCAGATTTCGAGCCCCGTATCGATTACGGCAATCTCCACACCGCGGCCCGTTGGGCCGCCCGCCAATGCCCCGGCCATGCCGAGATCCTCACCCGGCACCCCGCCCACGAGGGCAAACGCCGGTTGGCCGGTGTTTTCGAGATTCCATTGATGGGGTTGCAGCGGGTCGTCCGCGCCGGGCGAATCGGGCCGCTCCACCCGTTCGCAGGTGAACGGGTTCCCGCCGTTTTCAGGTACCAGGAACGAATGCCGGTCGAGGAAGCCTCCGAGCCGGGAAAAGTAGTCGCCCCGGGGCGCGTTGACCACCGCAGTCGCCGTGTAGATTCCAGGCCCCCATCGAGCCTGGATCCAGTTGGGGAGGCTGATGTGCCCCCTGACACCCGCCCCCGGCGGAAGCTCCGGAACCCTGAACCGCCGCGACACCAGAGGCCTGCCAAGGAGTTGCGCCGGCGCGAAATCCTCGTAGTCGATTCGGGTGCGCAGCGTCGTGGGCGGCGTCGTTACGGCGCCGAAATTGATGACCGAGAAATGGAACTCGTAATCCGTGCCGGTCTGCCTGAAATTGTTGAACAGCACGAGGACGGCCGAAGTGAGGCGCTCCTTGGCGTCGGGGAACATGGCCCCTTCGTCGAGAAATTCCAGGTTCACCGCAGGCCCCGACCCGTTGAAGCGGCTGCCGTTGGCGGTGAACACCGAAAGTTCGATGGACTTGTCGCCCTCTTCCTCGAAATCCGGGATCGACCTGAGCGTCGCCGATGCCTGGTCCGCTCCGGCCTCGATCGTCACCCGGACGGCGCCGCTGCCGTCGTCCGGGTCACTGTCACGCGAATCGTCGAACTCGAAGTCTCCGCCCGGCGTGGCGGTTCCGCCCGCGTCCAGCGTCACGTCGATGGCGAGGGGTGGGGGTTCGGACACGGTGACGGTGACGGTGACGCCGGGATCGTTCCACTCCGCCAGTTCCGCCGCATCGGCGTCGAGCGCGATCGTGCTGACGCTCATGGTGAACTTCAGCGATGCCGTATCCGAGTCGGCGTCCGTGGCGGTGTAGGTGAACTCCGTCGGCGCCAGCGTTTCCGCTGGGGTGCCTGAGATCACGCGGGTTGCCGCGTTGAAGTTCAGGCCCGGCGGCAGCGCCGGATCGAGCATGTAGCGCAGGGGAGCGTCTCCCCCGAGCGCTGCGGGAAGGGCCGGACCCGGAAGCGCCGCGCCCTGGAAGTAAACCTGCGGGAGCACGGTGATGCCGGCGAAACTCGGCAGCCGGTTCTGTGGAAGCCTGTGCGGTGGCGTGTCGCAGCCGCCGGCGAGGAGCACGGCGAGCAGGAGCAGGGCATACCGCGCCGGCGCAAACGCCCTGTATTGCCGGACAATCCGGCTAGAGAGGTACATTGAGCGGTCTGCTCAGTTGCACTTGTACGTTGTTGACGCCGGCGTGGTCCTGCAGGGCTTGCGCGGCCTCGCCCGGGTTGGCCGTCCCGGGCAACCGCACGACGGCAAATCCGAGTTGCTCGTAGCTTTTCCCGGAAATGCCGCCAATGGCTTCGACCACCTCGTTCAGGCGGGAATAGTCGTCCAGTTCCACCAGAAGGCTGGACGTCACTTCGCGAAACCGCGCCTGCGCGGGGTCGAATGCCATGTGCCGCGGGGGGCCTTCCAGCGCCACATGGGCGACGTGCGTTTCGCCGCGAAATACGGCCCGGTAGACGCGGAACTCGTCCTCGACGCCGACGCTGACGTTGACGCCGTCCACCATCGTGCCCTGCAGGGTCCCCGGACCGCCCGGCATGACGATGACGCGCCCCGCATCGCTGGAGACGGAGAGCACCTGGGCTTGTGCCACCGCGGTCAGGAGGCTCAGCAGCGCCACGCCCGCAAGCTCAAGCGGAGCGAATGTCCGTTTACGGAGTGGTTGCCCCAACGTTCAATCTCCAGGAGGCAAGGGGTTCAGTCGCCAGGAGATACGACAGTCGGTCAATAGCCGTTGTTCCGCGCGATTTGCGCCTCGATATAAGCCTGGACCTCCGGCGTGACATCCGCGGTGGCGTCGAGAATCGCGGTCGCGCGTTCCGCGTCCACGTGGTCGGGCACGTAACTGAGAATGCGCACGGCCTCTTCCCGGAACGCCCCGGTGGCGAGGGTGGGGCCGATCACCGCCCGGAATTCCTCGATGGCTCGCGGGTCCATGCGCGGCGGCCCCAGGAAGACGTGCTGCATGGTCTGGTCGATCTCGATCATGGTCCGGATGGCGTCCCAGTTGGTTCCCGACGGCGCCGAGCCGTGGACGGACTCGTAGAGTTCGTCGATGGTGGGGATGTCGGGCACCAGCGGGCTCTTGACCAGTTCCCCGTCCGCGTTCAGCAGCGGCAGGCTGAACAGCGGTGCGTTCAGGTCCTGCTGTTCGAACATCGGCACCACCTCGTTGAGATAGGCGTGGGCCGCGTCGGTGGCCATGTTCACCTCGCCGCTGAGCACCGCGGCGCGGATCTTGCCGCTGCCGGGATAGCCGCCGACGAAGTGGTAGTCCGTGCCGATCAGGTCGAGTCCCAGGGTGCTGGCGATCATGCGGCCGTGCTCCGCGGAGATGCCGCCGAAGATCAGGCCTTCGGCCCGGAGCACGTCGGCGGGGGTCTGGATGCCCCCGTCCAGCATGTCCTTGCGCACGTAGGTGACCAGCGGCGCCAGTTGCACGCCGCCCAGCACGGTGAACTGGTTGTACTTGAAAGAGTGTCCCGGGAACTCGAGCAACTCGCCCAGGGAGGAGCGCGGGCCGTAATAGAGTGTCGTGCCGTCTCTCGGGGCCTTCAGCAGCACGAAGATGTGCGCCGACATCATGGAGGCGCCGGGCATGTTGCGCACGACGACATTGGGGTTGCCCTCCAGGTTCAACTCCAGGTGCTTGGCCAGCAGCCGTCCGACAGTGGTGCCGCCGGCGGAGGCGTCGAGCCCCATGATCAGGGTGATGGTTTCGCCATCGTAGTAGCCCTGGGCCAGGGCGGTACTGACGGGCGAGCCTGCTGCCAGGGTCACGCCCAGCAGGGCCAGCCCCAGGTGAGCGCTTCGCCGGGCCCGGTTGGCGGTGTCGATTAGGTGGTTCCGCATGGATCGATCCTGTTGATTCGCGTGTCGTTGTCTGTGCTGCGTCATCGAGCAAAGTAGAATATACGAATTCGCGGTGGACCGCTTGTCCGCCGCACGCAATGGCATCGCCGTGAGTGCACGGCGCTTGGAGAAACGGTGGCCCGATGGCCGGCAGGCGACCCATCATCGAAATCCGCAACGTCGACAAGTACTTCGGCGAGTTTCAGGCGCTGAACGATGTCAGCCTGACGATTCATGCCGGGGAACGCGTGGTGATCTGCGGCCCGTCCGGATCCGGGAAGTCGACGCTCCTGAGGTGCATCAACCGCCTCGAGGAACCGTCCGCGGGCAGGCTGACCGTGGACGGGATCGAGCTGACCGGCGCGAAAGACACCCTGCGCCGCGTGCGCACGGAAGTGGGGATGGTGTTCCAGCAGTTCAACCTGTTTCCTCACCTGACGGTGCTGGAGAACCTGACGCTGGGCCCCATGCGCGTGCGCAGGATTTCAAGGTCCGAGGCCACGGAACGCGCCCGCAAGTACCTCGACCGCGTGCACATCCCGGAGCAGGCGGAAAAGTACCCGTCCGAGCTGTCCGGCGGCCAGCAGCAGCGGGTGGCGATCGCGCGGTCGCTGTGCATGGAGCCGCGCATCATGCTGTTCGACGAACCGACGTCGGCGCTCGACCCGGAGATGATCAACGAGGTGCTGGACGTCATGGTGGAACTGGCGGGCAGCGGCATGACCATGGTCTGCGTCACCCACGAGATGGGTTTCGCCCGCAAGGTCGCCGACACGATGGTGTTCATGGACGAAGGCGAGATCGTCGAATCCTCGCCGCCCGATGCCTTCTTTTCCAGGCCGTCCAGCAAGCGCTGCCGGCAGTTCCTCGACCGGATACTGGAGCACTAGTGCCGGAACTCGTGAAAACCAGGGCCATTCCGGTGGTGCTCTACCTCATCGTCATGTACCTGCTGGTGCGGGTTTCGCTGACCGGGGCGGAAGCCATGGGCTACAACTGGCAGTGGTACCGCATCCCCGACTATCTCTTCCGGCTGACCGACGACGGCTTCCAGTGGGGCGAGATTTCCCTCGGCCTGGTAACGACCCTGACGCTGTCGCTGCAGGCATTCCTGATCGCCCTGGCGGCGGGCCTGATCGTCGCGCTGTTGAGGCTTTCCGACCTGGTGGTGGGGTCCGCGCTGGCAGTGGCGTTTCTCGAATTCGTACGCAACATGCCGCTGCTGGTGCTGCTGTACCTGTTCTACTATGTGCTCGGACCGATCTTCGGGCTGGACCGCTACGCAGCGTCGGTTCTCTGCCTGGGGATCTACCACGCTGCGCTGGTGTCGGAGATTTTCAGGGCGGGAATCCAGGCGGTGAGTACCGGACAGTGGGAGGCTGCCCGGTCCATCGGCCTGTCAACAGGTCAGGCCTACCGATTCGTGGTCCTTCCGCAATCGATAAAGTTCATGCTGCCGCCCATGGCGGGCGAAGCGGTGCACATCGTGAAGAGTTCCGCTATCGTCAGCGTGATCGCGGTGGTCGAACTGACCACCACGGGAAGGAATATCATTGCCGACACCTACCTGAGCTTCGAGGTCTGGTTTACGGTAGCGGCGGTGTACCTGGCGATCACGCTGACGCTGTCGATATTCGTCACGTTTCTGGAGAAACGCTATGCGGTCAAGAGCTAGCGGCATTTGCGGCGGGATTCGCCGCGCAGACGCCCGGCCCACCGGCGCGCAGTCCACGCGGTTGTTCCATGCGAGCCCGCGGTCGAGGATCGGGAGCCTCCTGGGAGCGGTTCTCGCGACCGCCGCGTTGGCGGGCACGGCGGCTACGGTCCAGGCGCAAAGCGCCCGTCAGGAGCTGTCCGCCGAGAGCGTCATCGAGACCATCAAGCAGCGGCGCGCCATCAAGATCGGCCTGTCGCTGTTCATGCCCTGGGCAATGCGGGACCGCAACGGCGAGCTGATCGGCTTCGAGATCGACGTGGGCCGCAGGCTGGCCGAAGACATGGGCGTGGAGGCGGAGTTCGTTCCCACGGCCTGGGACGGCATCATCCCGGCGCTCATCTCGGGGAAGTTCGACGTCATCATCAGCGGCATGTCGATCACGCCGCAGCGAAACCTGACGGTGAATTTCACCCGGCCCTATGCTTCCACCGGGGCGACGATCGTGGCCAATCGCCGGTTGACCGATGGCTTTTCCCTTGAGGATTACAACAGCCCGGACGTGTCGTTCGCGGTTCGCCGCGCCACCCTGGCCGCCGTCGTCGTCGCCAACACCTTCCCGGACGCGGAAATGCTCCAGTTCGACGACGAGATCGCGACGGTGCAGGAGGTGTTGAACGGCAACGCCCATGCCACCATCGCCTCGGAGCCTGCGCCGTCCCGCTTCGCCAGAACCTATCCGGACATTCTTCACGTGCCCTTCGATCGACTGTTCGATGAACAGAGCGAGGGGTTTGCCGTGCGCAAGGGCGATCCCGATGCGCTGAACTTCTTCAATCACTGGATCGCAATCTACTCGCGGTCGGGATGGTTACAGGAGCGCCACGACTACTGGTTCAAGAGCGATGCCTGGGATGACCAGGTCGCGCAGTAGGCGGCGCGGGAGGTGCTTATGTTGATCGGGCGCAGGCTGGCGATGGGACTGGTGGCTGTATTGTTGGCGGTGTCCGTACCGACCGTTCCGGCACAGACTGCCCGCCAGGAACTGTCCGCGGAAAGCGTCATCGAGACGGTCAAGCGGCGCGGGGTCATCAAGATCGGCCTGTCGCTGTTCATGCCCTGGTCCATGCGCGACCGCAACGGCGACCTGATCGGATTCGAAATCGATGTCGGGCGCAAACTGGCCGAGGACATGGGCGTGGACGTGGAGTTCGTCCCGACCTCCTGGGACGGCATCATCCCGGCGCTGGTCACGGGAAAGTTCGACACGATCATCAGCGGCCTGTCGATCACGCCGCAACGCAACCTGACGGTGAACTTTACCGATCCGTACGCCTATTCCGGATCGACGCTGCTGGCCAATAGCCGGTTGACCGAAGGCTTCACGATCGATGATTTCAACAGCCCGGACGTAACGATCGCCGCCCGGCGCGCGTCCACCAGCGCGATCGCGGCCGCCAGCCACTTCCCGCTTGCCGAACTCCTGCTGTTCGACGACGACGGGGCCACGGTGCAGGAAGTGCTGAACGGCAGCGCCCACGCGACCATGAACAAGGAGCCCACCCCGTCCCGGGAATTACGCCGGTACCCGGACACGCTCCATATTCCATTCGACGTCGTATTCGATCAGACGGGGGAGGCCTTTGCCGTGCGCAAGGGCGACCCCGATGCGCTGAACTTCTTCAATCACTGGATTGCGAACCACTGGCGGAGCGGCTGGTTGCAGGAGCGCCAGGATTACTGGTTCACCACCGAAGACTGGGCCGGCCGGGTGGTGCAGTAGGCGGATGCGGCCGTGCGCGACCTGATCCGGCGCCTCACCTGGCTCGACGTCGTCCTGCTCGCCGTCGTGGCGGCGGCCGTCGCCTGGGTCGGGCTGCGGATCCAGGGCACGCTGAACTACGAGTGGCGCTGGGAGATCATCCCCAACTACCTGTTGCGCTTCGACGAGCAGAACGGCCGCTGGGTCGCCAACCTGCTGCTGCAGGGCCTGGTCACCACGGTGCGGATCGCCCTCTACGCCAGTGTCCTGGCGCTGGCACTGGGCGTGATGATCGGCATTGGGCGAACGGTGAAAAACCTGACGGTGCGGATGCTGGCCCGCACCTACGTGGAACTGCTGCGCAATATCCCGCCGGTGGTGGTCATCTTCATCTTCTTCTTCTTTCTCTCCGAGCAGCTCATCGTGGCGTTCAATATCGAGGGCTGGGCGCGGGGGATTGCGCAGGGCGACTCGGCGGGCGCCTGGACGTTTCTGTTCGGCGACATGCGGCTGTTCCCGTCGATGATCTCGGGCGTTGTGGTGCTGGCGCTCTTCGAAAGCGCCTTCGTGGGCGAGATCGTGCGCGCCGGCATCGAATCCGTCGGCCGGGGCCAGCGGGAGGCCGCCGGTTCGCTGGGCCTCAGCCGGGTCGACGAGCTGCGCTTCGTCGTGCTGCCGCAGGCCACGAGGCGTGTGCTGCCGCCGCTGGCAAACCAGTTCATCAGCCTGGTCAAGGACAGCTCGATCATCTCCCTCATCTCCGTGCAGGAACTGACCTACAAGACGGTGGAACTGGTTTCGTCCACGCGTGCGATCTTCGAAGCCTGGATCACCACGGCGTTGCTCTACTTCGTGCTGTGCTTCTGCCTCTCGCTCCTGTTCAGGCGCCTGGAACGGCAGGGCCGGACCGAAATGCGGGCCTGAATCGTTCGTGCAATAATCGCGGGCAAAGTCACCGACTACAGCGAGGGCGTTCGCATGTCTGGCCGCAAATTATCTCTGGTCGCGCTGGGAGGCCTGATTGGCCTCGCAGCTACCGGCACGGTTTCTGCCCAGGGGCAGATTTACGAATCCGCGGAACACAGCTTCCGCGTGGTGACGGTGGCGGAGGATATCCAGCACCCGTGGAGCATGGCCTTTCTGCCGGACGGCGACATGCTGTTTACCCAGCGGACGGGGGAATTGCGCATCGTTCGCGATGGCGTGTTGCTGCCGGATCCGGTCGAGGGCGTTCCCGAAACGCGCGTGATCAACCAGGGCGGGCTCCAGGAAATCGCGGTGCACCCGGACTTCGGGAACAACCGCATCGTCTACCTGAGCTACTCCAAGCCCAACCGTTCCCGGGGCACTACGGCCCTGGTCCGCGCCCGCTTCGAGAACGACCGGCTCAACGACGTGGAGGAAATCTTCGAGGCCAATGCCTGGAACGAGACCGGCGGCCATTTCGGCGCCAAGATCGCCTTCGACGAGGACGGCTACCTGTTCATGTCCGTGGGCGACCGGCAGTCGCCTCCCAGGGGTAACCTGGAGAGGCATCCGGCACAGGACCTCGGCACCCACTTCGGCACCATCGTCCGCCTCATGGACGACGGCTCCGTGCCCGACGACAATCCCTTCGTGGGCCATGCCACGGCGCTGCCGGAAATCTGGAGCTACGGGCACCGCAATCCCCAGGGGCTGGCCTTCCATCCGGAAACCGGCGACCTCTGGTCCACCGAGCACGGACCCCAGGGCGGTGACGAACTGAACCTCATCCTGCCGGGCGTCAACTACGGCTGGCCGGTGATCGGTTACGGCGTGAATTACCGTTCCGGTTCACGCATCCACGCCAGCGGCGAGCGCGAGGGCATGGAGCAGCCCAGGACATTCTGGATTCCCTCCATCGGCGCTTCGGGGTTGATCGTCTACGACGGCGACGCCTTCCCCGAATGGCGCGGCGATATCTTCGCCGGCGGGCTGGCGGCCACGCACCGCCGGCTCTCGCGCATCACCGTCGACGACGACGGGCGGGTCATGACCCAGGAGTCGTTGCTGCACGGCGTGTTCCGTATCCGGGATGTCCGCGAGGGACCCGACGGATTCATCTACCTGGCCACGGACAATCGCGCCGGCGGACTCACCGACATCGTCCGAATGGAGCCGGCAGTCCAGGCCACCTATTGAATCACTAACCGATTCCGGCCCGAAGGTGGCCGCGTTTGAGCGGACTCCGGGTGATCGCGGCGTGACCAGGGGGCTCCTGCGCTAAAGTACCGACCGCACGCCCAGCCAGGAGAAGAACAGCAGCACGCCGGCCAGGGCCACGGTGGTGGCGGGGCGATTCCTGAATTCGGCGCCGATCCAGTCGGAGCGGCCGTTCCAGATCAGCAGGGCCAGTGCGAGGAACGGGAAGAACATCGCGCCGGTCACCGTGTAGAGTTTCTGGACGGTCTGGAATCCCCAGAACAGGCCGACCATGGGTATGGTGCCGATGATCAGCAGGTACGCGCGGTACGGTCGTCCCGACGTATCCACTGCCGGCGCCACGCCGGGTTCGATGCGGGCGCGCGTCAGGCGCCAGCAGTCCGCGAAGAGATACGGTACCGACTGCCATACGCCCAGCAGGCTGCTGAAAACCGTGCCGAAGGCGCCGATGAGGAACAGCCACTTGCCCCACACGCCCAGCGGTCCCTCCAGCCGGTCGGCCAGTGTCACCAGCAGCGTCGTGCCCTGACCCTCGATCTCCACCGTGCTGCCGACGATGACCATGGCGACGCCGAAGACCGCCGTCATGAGGTAGCCGGCGCCCAGGTCCAGGCGGCAGATCCACAGGTCCTCGGTTCCGGTGCGGCCTTCTTCCCGCATCCAGTAGCCGTAGCAGACCACCGTCAGGGTGCCGCCGACGCCGCCGATCAGCGCCACGGTCCAGGTCAGGCCGAGGCCGCTGAAGTCGGGAATCGCCGGTACCAGGAGGCCTTGGAGCACTGTGCCGGTGCCGGGCCAGAGCGTGGCCGCGGTAATCACCACCGTGACGAACATGATCGCGATACACACGCGCATTACCGCTTCGAAGAGACGGTAGCCGCCCTTGAGCACAAGGCCGATGCCGGCCAGGCTGCAGGCGATCCCGAACACGATCTTGCCCTGGTCCGGATCGTCGAAATAGGGAAACAGCGCGTAGAGCGCGATGCCGCAGGCGCTCATCTGCGCCGATCCGACGAACAGCGTCCACAGCAACAGGTAAGGGAGAAATACCCAGATGACGGCCGGTCCGAGCCTGCGGACGAGGCCTTCCAGGAAGGTATTGCCGGTGGCCAACTGCCAGCGCGCGATGCCTTCGGTGACGACGAACTTGAGAAAGGCGCCGACAATGACCGCCCACAGCACCGCCGTGCCGAGCAGGCTGCCCACGAAGGTGCCGGTGGCCATGTCGCCGCCGCCCACGCCGGTGGCGGCCAGCAACAGGCCCGGCCCGATCGCGGCCAGAGTCAGTTTTCTATGTTGCATCGCTCAATAATGCGCGCTCGACGAAATCCGAAACGGGACCGGGCGAGACCGTTTCGCCGGTCGCTGGCGAACAGTGTAGCGGTAACGCCGATTGAGGAGGCCGCCATTGCGCGATGGCGATTAAACGAGAGATTCGAGTCTCCGCTCAGAGTCCGTCGCTGACCTGCACGTCTTCAGGCGCCAGCGACAAGCCGGATGCCTTGGCCTGTTCCTCCAGCAGCACGGCGAAATCGCGCCCGCCGTGGCCGGCGTCCAGGGTACGCTGCACGAGGTCGCGGGTGAGTTGCGTCACGGGCAGCGGCACGCCCAGTTGCTCGCCGGCCGAAAGGCCCAGGTCCAGGTCCTTGCGCAGCAGTTCCGGCGTGAACGTGGGCGTCATGTCCAGGGTGACGAAAGCGGGCGTCTTGTACCGGGAGAACATCGCGCCCATGACGCTGTCGTTGATGAATTCCAGAAAATCGTGCCGGCGGACGCCGCCTTTCTCGGCGAGCACGGTGATCTCGGCAAGGCATTGGGTGTATACGCCGAGCAGCAGGTTGTGGCAGATCTTGACCATTCTCGCGAGCTCGCCCTCGCCCACGTAGGTCACGCCCCGGCCGATTGCATCGAGATAGGGCTCGGCCATGTCGTATGCCTGTCGGGGCCCCGAGGTGACGATCGTGAGTTTGCCGGCCTTGACCACCTTGGCGTTGCCGCTGACCGGCGCGGCAAGCATGTCCACGCCGAGCCCGGCTGCCCTTGCACGCACCTGCGCCGAGGCTTCCTCGGAAACGCTGGAGCACTCGATCAGCAGCCTGGGCTTGCGCTCGCCCGTGAGCAGGCCATTTTCGCCGAACGTGACGGAGACAAGGTCGTTGGATGCGGAGACCATGCTGAAGACGATGTCCCGATCGCACAGTTCGCGGGGTGTGTCGACGACCTTGCCGCCGTACTCGACGAGCGGTTCGGCCTTGCTGCGCGTGCGGTTGTAGATGGTCACGTCGGCGCCCGCATCCAGCAGGCGTTTCGCCATGGAGTAGCCCATGCGTCCGGCGCCGATCCAACCGATGGTGTATTGCTTCATATCCGTCACAATTCTTGCTCCTGTGCCAGCTTTGCGAGCGATTTGCGAGCCGCAAGGGCTGTTTGCCAACCGCGGGAAGGTGGGGCACGATTGTGACAGGATCGCCCTGGCTCTTCCACAGGTTACGTTTCATGAATTCAGTCATTTCCATGCGAGGCCATCCGGTCGCACTTCCACGCGTCCTGCGCGCCGTGTTGGCAGGACTGGCCGCTGCCATCGTGTCCGCCGGATTGGTCGCGCCGCCCGCCGGCGCTCAGGACTCCGCCATCGACCGGCTTTCGGAGGAGGTCGAGGACCAGGTCATCGCCTGGCGGCGGGACTTCCATCAGCACCCGGAACTCAGCAACCGGGAGTTTCGTACCTCGGCGGTGGTGGCCGACGCGCTGCGGGAGATGGGGCTGGAGGTTGAAACCGGCATTGCCCACACGGGCGTGGTCGGCTACCTGAGGGGCGCCCGGGAGCGCCCGCTGGTGGCGATTCGCGCCGACATGGATGCGCTGCCGGTCACGGAGGCCACGGGACTGCCGTTTGCCTCTACCGTCACCACCGAGTACCGGGGCCAGGAAGTGGGCGTGATGCACGCCTGCGGGCACGACACGCACGTCGCCATGCAGCTTGGGGTGGCCAGCAACCTGGTGGCCCTGAAGGACGAGTTGCCCGGATCGGTGCTGTTCATTTTCCAGCCCGCCGAGGAAGGCGCGCCCGAGGGCGAAGAGGGCGGCGCGGAACTGATGCTGAAGGAGGGTTTGTTCGAACGGTATCGGCCGGACGTGGTGTTCGGCATGGACGCGTTCTCCAACCTCAATACGGGGCAGATCGGCTATCGGGCCGGCGCGATCATGGCGAGTGCGGACCGGTTCGAGCTGACGGTCCATGGCCGCCAGACCCACGGGGCGCGGCCCTGGGACGGGGTGGACCCCATCGTCGTGGCGGCACAGATCGTCACCGGGGTGCAGACCATCGTCAGCCGCCAGGTCGACCTGACGCGGGCCCCGGCGATCGTGTCGTTCGGCGCCATCAACGGCGGTATCCGCAACAACATCATTCCCGATTCGGTGGAACTCATCGGCACGATCCGCAACCTCGACATGGCGACCCGGGACAGCGTTCACGAACGGCTGCGTACGACCGTATCCAACATCGCGGAGGCAGCCGGCGCGCAAGCGGATTTCGAGATCTTCGAGCAGTACCCGGTGACGGCGAACGATCCGGAGTTGACGCGGCGGATGTTGCCGACCATCGAACGCGTGGTCGGGCGCGAGAATATGATAGAGGCGGTGCCGCGAACCGTGGCCGAGGATTTCTCTTTCTTCGCCCTGGAGGTTCCGGGGCTCTATCTGACTCTCGGCGTGACGCCGCCGGGTGTCGACCCGGCCACGGCGCCGGCCAACCATTCGCCGCTGTTCTACGTGGACGAGGCGGCGCTGATCACGGGCGTGCGTGTCCTGAGCCACCTGGCGATGGACTACATGGCAGGGAACTGAGCGGCCCGGTCACTCGTTACCCTTCGGAAAGGACATCGTTGCAGTCATGACGCGGAACCGAATCGTGCCCCACGCGGAATGGATCGCGTTCAGCATGGCATGGATACGTCACCGGGACAGGTATTGACTTACCCGCACCCGGCGCCCACCGAAGCGGGGTTTACTCATCATCTTTTTCCGACGGACGGATCGACAATGAACGAATCAACCACCATACGTCTATCACTGCGGCTCGCAACGGCGCTGACGATTGCGCTTGTCGGCGTTACCGCGCTGGCCCAGGATCCGGCGGCGCCTGACTTGCAACGGGTTCTGCGCACGCTGGACATCGATGGCGACAGCGAGCTTTCCACCGACGAGATTCAGGCCGCTACCGAGCGTCTCACAAGCCTGGACGCCGACGGCGACGGGGAGATCGACCTCGAAGAGATGGGTGGGCCGGCGCCCGTCCGTGGAACGATTCGCCAGCAGATTGTGGTGCGCATACTGGACCGCGACGGCGATCTGGTGATTTCCGGGCAGGAACTGGCCGAAGCGAGCCGGAACCTGGCGCGGCTGGACGACAGCGGCGACTGGCGTCTGGATGCCGGGGAACTGGGGACGGACGTGGGTGGCACGGTGGCCGGCGACGACGCGACCGTTGCGGCCAATCCGAATTTCTACCGCATGAACGCCTGGGTCGAGGAGATGGAGGGCGCCATCCTGCCCGGCGAGGACGAGCGCGCCTCCGAAGGCTACACGCTGATCCACGACTCGGCGTTCGGTTATCACAACGCCAACCGCATCTACCTGATCGACAGCAACGGCGACGTCGCGCACGAGTGGGAGCCGGGGCCCTGGCAGTACGATGCCGCCGTGGCCTACCTGCTTCCCAACGGGTTGTTGCTCCGCACCGTGTCGAAGCACGACTGGCTGCACATGAGGGCGTATCCGGTCGGTGCGAACGGCACCGTGCAACTATTGGACTGGGACAGCAACGTGGTGTGGGAATACGAACTGGACGTGCCCGGCAAGCACGTGCTGCACCACGACGTGGAATACCTGCCCGGCGGAAACATTCTCGCGGTGGCTTATCAGGGCTTCAATCACGAGGAAGCCATGGCCATGGGCTGGGACGGCGTGTATCCGCGGCACCCCAGGCGCATCGTCTGGTTTGCCAGGATCGTTGAACTGCAGCCCAACCTGGAAGACGGTTCCACGGAAATCGTCTGGCAGTGGAACAGTTGGGACCACCTGGTCCAGGACAGGTTTCCCGGGCGGCCCAACTACGGCGATGTCAGTGCGGAAACCGGCAAGCTCGATGTCAATTACCTGCGGGAAGACTACGTGCTCTTCAATGCCGGGCAGCTTCATCACGTCAACACCGTCGAATACCACGCAGAATGGGACCTGATCGTCCTGAGTTCGGCCATTCACGGGGAGCTGTGGTTCATCGATCACGGCACCACCATGGAGGAGGCGGCAAGCGACAGCGGCGGGCGCTACGGCGTGGGCGGCGACCTGGTCTACCGGTGGGGCAACCCCGCGTCCACCAGGCAGGGCACGCTCCACGACGCCATCCTGTGGTGGCAGCACGATCCCAACTGGATTGCCGACGGGCTCCCCGGCGCCGGCAACATGCTGGTCTACAACAACGGCACCAAGCGGGGCCGTGACGGCCAGCATCATCCGGACATGGGGCAGGATTTCGAGCAGTCCTGGGCGGAGATTCTCGAAATCGCGCTGCCCACCGACGCGGAGGGTTTCTTCGACACCTCCAGGGAGACGGAAATCGTCTGGTCCTGGAATGCCGACGCCTCCGAGGACTACTTCTCCCCCTTCATGAGCGGCGCCATGCGCATGCCCAACGGCAACACGATCTTCGTCAACGCCCACAACAAGCACATCATCGAGGTCACCCCGGACGGCGAGCGAGTGCTCGACTACCGGGTGCCGGGCCCCGGGCGCATGTACCGAATCTACAAGTATCCCCCGGACTATCCGGCGTTCGGCGATCGCGGGTTCTGAGGCTTGCGCGATCCGGGCGGCGTCGCGGCAAGCGCGATCGTCAGGCGCAATTCCCGCGACGGGAACCGCAGGCCGTGAACTATCTGTGGATCGGACTGGGCAGCGCGCTGGGCGGAATGGCGCGCTACGGCTGCGCAGGACTGGTGGCGCGATACGCCGGCGCCGCGGTTCCCTGGGGTACGCTGGCCGTCAACGTTTCCGGATGCCTGGCCATCGGGTTTCTGGCGTCGCTGGCGGCGGCAGACGGACGCCTGCTCCAGTCTCCGGATGCCCGCGCCTTTCTGATGATCGGCGTGTGCGGCGGCTTCACGACGTTCTCGGCATTCAGCATCGAAACGCTCGAACTGGCGCGCAATGGCGAGTGGTTCTGGGCAGGCGCGAACGTGGTTCTCTCGGTGGTGCTGTGTCTTCTCGCCGTCTGGCTCGGGCACATCGGCGCAACGGCGCTCGGGCGATAGGCGCCATCGCTGCAAAACCATTCGCGGCCGGGGTAGTATGGAGCCGAATAAACTTCCAGGGACAAAGGGGATGGTAATGAGGCGGTATGGGTCTGTTGCATTGTTCGCGCTGGCATTGATGGGCACTGCATCATTGGGACTGGCGCACCATTCCGTGTGGGGCGTATTCGATCCGAACGAACGATTTTCGATCACGGGAACCGTGACGGAGATCGAGTGGATCAATCCCCACATCTTCATGCATCTGGACGTGACCGGTGACGACGGAGAAGTCACAGCCTGGCGTCTGGAAACGCTGCCCACCGCGTTCATGCGCCGTGCCGGGATCGACAGGGCCATGCTGATGGGCAGCGGAGAGCCGGTTTCCGTGACCGGCATCGTGGCGTACGAGGACCCTGCCATGGGTTGGGTCCACAGAATCACCTACGCGGAAGGCCATTTCTATCAGTTGGCCAACGACGCGGGTGACGCAGGCTCCAGTCGGCCGTCCGTGCCCGAAGAGTGAGGTGGATGCCATGAGAAATTACCCGATAATCAAGAGTGTTCTGGCCGCAGCCATCCTGGCCGGGTTGACGCTGTCCACCGAAGCGCTTTGGGCACAGGCACCGGATTCGACGGACGATGCCGGCACGACGCCGCGATTGGCGGACGGAACGCCCGACCTGAACGGTGTCTGGAATTCCGGAGGGACGGCCGGCTTCGTGAGGCCCCGGCAACTGGGCGCCTCCATCTGCGTGTTTGCGTGCGAAGAAATGGAACAGCCTGCACCGGCGGAACGCGCGAACAGGCAGCCTCCGCCACCACCGGAGCGCCCGCGCTACAAGCCCGAGTACATGGCGAAGGTCAATGACCTGAACGCCCGGCAGGTCGACGAGGACCCGATACTCAGGTGCATCAATCCCGGGCTGCCGCGGATCGGTCCGCCGCACAAGATCGTCCAGACTTCAAACGAAGTCGTCTTCCTGTACGACGACGTGAACGGCAACTTCTTCCGGGTGATTCCGACCGATGGCCGAGGCCACCGGACGGATGTCGAGGCAACCTACCTGGGGGATGCCGTCGGGCACTGGGAAGGGGATACCCTGGTGGTCGAGACCGTCAACTTCAACGACGAGACCTGGCTGACCGACGACGGGTCCTTCCACACGACGGACCTTCGGGTCGTCGAGCGTCTGACCCGTAGCGGCGACACGCTGCAGTGGCAGGTGACGGCCCACGACCCGACGGTGCTGGCCGAGCCCTGGGTCAAGCGTCCCCGCACGGCAGCGCTGACCGACGTCGGGATACTCGAGGCGCCGCCCTGCATCGATCGCGATCTGCCGATGATGCAGGACACCACGCTGAGTCACGACAACCCGAGGTAATCGCCGCGCGCTCAGGACCTCGCCTCGCCTTTTGCGAGCGCGAACCAGCCGAACAGCGCTGTCGCCAGCGCCGCGCCCGCGAACTGCATGGCGATAAAGGCCGGTGCGTCGGCCGGCCGAATGCCGGCGAAGGTATCGCTCAGGCTGCGGGCGATGGTCACCGCCGGATTGGCGAAGCTGGTGGATGAGGTGAACCAGTAGCCGGCGGTGATGAACAGGCCGACGGCGTAGGGCACGGCCTCGGGCCTGGCGCGCAGGCAGCCGAGAATGGTGCCGACCAGCCCGAAGGTAGCCACGGCTTCACCCGTCCACTGGCCGATGCCCGTGCGGGCCGTGGCCCCCAGCATCAGCAGGGGCTCTTCGAACATGAGATGCGCCACGAGGGTGCCGATCAGGCCCCCGGCGACCTGCACCGCGACGTAAACTGCGGCTTCGCTCGACCCGATGTCGCGGCGCAGCAGAAACGCGAAAGTCACGGCCGGATTGAAGTGGGCGCCCGAGATGGGTCCGAATATCAGGATCAGCACCATCAGGATCGCGCCGGTGGCGACGGTATTGCCCAGCAGCGCAATGGCCACGTTTCCGCCGGCCAGGTTCTCGGCCATGATGCCGGAACCCACCACCGTTGCCAGCAGCAGCGCGGTGCCGACGAATTCGGCGGCCAGGCGGCGGTTGAGATCGTATTCGGGCATAGCGTTTACCGTTGTCGGCCGCGCCATTACCGCTTTTCGGCGCCGGCTCCGCCGCTCTTGCCGATATCCTGAAGCCGCTTGCGCAAAGTGAGGCGATCGAGCGATTCGATCGGCAGATTGGTGAAGATGCTGATGCGCTGGTTGAGCATCCGCAATGCCCGCGAGAAAGCAAAACGGCGATCCGCGTCGTTGCCGTCCACAGCCGCCGGATCTGGTTGGCCCCAATGGGCCGACATGGGTTGCCCCGGCCAGGTCGGGCACGCTTCCCTGGCCGCGTTATCGCAGACCGTGAAGACAAAGTCGAGTTCCGGTGCATCGTCGCCTGCAAACACGTCCCAACTCTTGGAACGCAGGTTTTCCGTCGGGAAGTTCTGGCTTCGCAGCAGTTCGACGGCGAAGGGGTGAACTTCCCTGGCGGGCTGGCTGCCCGCGCTGTGGGCCTTGAAACGCGGGTGCCCGATCCGGTTCAGAATCGCCTCGGCCAGGATGCTGCGGGCCGAGTTGCCGGTGCACAGGAACAGCACGTTGTAAGTCTTGCCGGTCACGCGCTGCCTTGCGCTGTAGCCGTTGATGCGCCTCCGGCCACGGCAGTGATGGCCGCGTCCGTAGGGGCGACCGCAGTGCCCTCTGCCCGGCTGTCGCCGGCTTCGGCGCCATCGACGGGCATGAGTTCATCGATCAGTCCAGCGCAGGTTTCGGGCCGTCCGCCGCAACACTCCTCGGTCAGGAATGCGATCAATTGCCGCGTGCCGTCGATATCCACCGCGTAGAAGATCTGCCGCTGCACCCGCCAGGAACGCAACAGGCGAGCGCGTTCGAGATGCGTCAGGTGAAATGACAGCGTGGACGGCGCAATACCGGTGCGCTCGCTGACGACACCCGCGGGTAGCCCTCCCGGCCCTTCGCGCATGAGCAGGCGAAAGACCTGCAGCCGCGACTCGTGCGCCAGCGCCCCGAACCCCCGCGTTGCCGTGTTCATTTCCATAATTCGAGAACTATCGAATTATAGTGAAACAGAAGCAAGAGTCCAGAGTGAGGTCATGACGGATGCTTGAGTTGGTTGAGCGGCAACGCGGTCCGGCCGAGGACCTGCTCCAGGCCGAATCCGGTTTCCACCTGGCTCACGGACGGAAGGCTCAACAGCTTGTCGCGCATGAAGCGATTGTAGGCCTGCAGGTCGGCGGTGACGACGCGCAGCAGGTAGTCGTAGCCGCCCGACATGGCCCAGCACTCCATGACTTCGGGGTAACTGCGCACGCTGGACTCGAATGACCGGACTTCCTCCTGCCGTTCGCGGGTGAGGCGCACTTCCACGAAGGCGTTGACCGGCAAACCGATGGCGCCCTGGTCCAATAGCGTGACGTAGCCGCCGATGTAGCCCGCCCGCTCCAGCAGGCGAACGCGCCGGGCACACGGGGTGGGGGTCAGGGCCACGCGGTTGGCCAGTTCCGTGATGCTGAGCCGCGCGTCGGGCTGCAGTTCGGCGAGAATTCTGATGTCTATGGCGTCGAGGGGGTACTTTGGGTGATCCATTCAACAATTCCCTGGGTAGTGTATTAAAACTCTAAAAATACTGGATTCTACATTAGAAATTAAACAAAGAACCTACTCAATCTGGATTAAAATTTCATTCAGCGTCAACCAATCTGGAGAAACGTCGATGGACAAGTCATCGTTCATGCAATTCAAGCGCCGGTTGGGCCGGGAGGTTTTGAACCACCCTGTCATCAGCGCAAACCCCTACACCAGGTGGTTCCGACAAGGCCGCGCGACCCGCGAACAGGCGCAGGCCTTCCTGGTGCAGTTCTCTGTGTTTTCCAACGAGTTCCTGTTTGCGCAGCTTCGCAAGATGGTCAACGCCGACACGCTTGAGGAAATGCGGGCCTCCAAGGAGATCCTCGCCAACGAGATCGGCGTGGGATACCGCGGCCGCACCAGGGACGATGCGGAACTGGGCAGCCTGGTGGGGACGATCGAGGGCGGTACGTTCCGCTTCGGCGCCGCGCACTTCGAGTTGCTGCTGCGCATGGCCAGGCCGCTGAACCTGACCCTGGCCCAGCTCGGCAAGCGCCGCCTCGGAACGCCCGAGACCCTGCATTTCTGCGATGAACTCATGCGCCTGTACGGCAGCGAGGACTATGCCGTCGCAGAGGCCGCGTCATGGGCGGTGGAGAACTGGGCCGCGGCCGGGTTCTGGGATGAGCTGGTCGAGGGATGGAAGATCTTCAGGACGCGCCGGAATCTGCCGGGCCTCAACCTGGCCTTCTTCTCCTGGCACGCCCGGCTGGAAGCGACCCACGCCCAGCACACCTGGGACGAGCTGGAATCGTTCTGCCGCGAGCGCGACGTGGACGAGGATGCGTTCATCCGCAACGCCAACGAAATGCTCGACGGCGTCCACGTTTTCTGGAAGGGCCTGGACGAGCAGCGTCAGCGCATTGTGGAATCGGGGGAACTGGCCATCGCTTCGTAGTCCGTTTGTGTTGCCTCCGAGTGGGGGCGGGGTGCGTGCGTACAACCCTTGCGCGCTCAATCGATCTCCGCCATCCCTGGCGGAGATCGAATCGAGGGTTCGTCGCTTTTGCCCATCCGTGGCACGCTTCTCACCCACGACGCGCGCAAGGGTTGTACGCACGCACCCTTCGGGCGATCAGGGGTGGGGGCGCTGTTCGCGCCAGAGGCCGAGTTTTTCCTGGAGGCCGCGGTCGGAGAAGCTGAACAGTACGGCGTCTTCGTCGGCGGCGATGTGGCGGTGTCGGGCCCAGATGGGGACTGCGAAGGTGTCCTTCGGTTCCCATTCCAGCACGATGTCGCCGATTTCGGTGCGTCCGGAGCCCTCGACCACCGAATAGACGCAGGCGTCCGTCTGCCGGCAGGGCGCCCCGTGGAACCCGGCCGGCAATAGTTGGATGAAGGCCGACAGGGTCGGTATGGCGTCGTCGCCGGTGAGCGGATTGGTGTAGCGGGTCTTCACGCCGTGGCACGGGTCCGGGTCGCTGGATCGGCTCATGGCCGCCAGCGCCTCCCGGGTCCGTTCGTAGGTGTAGTTGACCACGGGCGTGTACGCGGCGCGGTGTTCGTGTCCAAGGGGGACGACGCCCATCCCGTAACGCACGGAGGAGTCGCCCGGCGGCTTCGTTTCCGGATGCTGGAATCCGGGCCAGGCCTCGAAGTACGTCAGTCCGAGCTTGTTGGTGAGGGGCCAGTCAAGGCCGTCCAGCCAGATCATCGGCTCGTCGGTCTCGTTGCCGTGATCGTGCCAGGTCCGCGACGGCGTGACGACGAAGTCGCCCGGATACATGTAGGTGCGCTCGCCGTTCACGGCGGTGTAGGCGCCGCCACCCTCGAGGATGAACCGGAACGCGGCGGGGCTGTGGCGATGCGAGGGCGCCACCTCGCCGGGCATGACGAGCTGGTAACCGGCGTAGATCGTCGGCGTCACCGCCATGTTCGGCTTGAGGCCGGGATTCATCAGGGCGAGTACGCGGCGCTCCGCTTCCTCCGCCGAGATGAGGTCCCCGCTTCGCATCACCAGGGGCCGTACGTCGCTGTACCGCCACAGCGCAGGCGCCATGCCCGGGCCGGGCTCGGTCCGGTTGGCGAACTGGTTCATTTCTTCCCACAGCGGCCAGAGCTTCGTGTCCTGCACGTCGCGGTAGAAACCCGGATGGGCCTCCTTCAGTTCCGCCGTGTCGACGTGAACATGCCGCGGGTTGAGTTTGGTTGCCATGGCCTTTTCGGAACCGGGTTACAAGTCCGATCTTCTCCAGTCAGCGAACCGGTACGCGCATTGAGCCGATCCCCTCTATTTCGCAATCCAGCACGTCTCCCGGATTGACGGGTCCGACGCCGGCCGGCGTGCCGGTGTAGATCACATCGCCCGGCAGAAGCGTGTAAAACTCCGAGCACTTCGAGATCAACGTCTGTACATCGTATATCAGGTGACGGGTGTTGGAGTCCTGGCGGACTTCCCCGTTGAGCCTCAGCCGCAGGTCGAGGTTGTTCGGGTCGTCGATCTCGTCGGCGGTGGTCAGCCAGGGACCCAGCACCGAGTAGGAGTCGACGGACTTGCGGATGCTGCGGTCCTCGGCGCCGCGCACGGTCATGTCCAGCCCCATGGTATAGCCGGCGACGCAGTCCAGGGCGCGCTCGCGGGCGATGCCGCGCGCTTCCCGGCCGATCACCACCGCCAGCTCGAGTTCGTGGTCCGTGCGCCGGTTGGGAAAACTGCGTGTGACGCCCTGGCCCGGACCCACCAGCGACGAGCACGCCTTGAGGAAACACAGCGATTCGCTGATGGGCTTGATGACGTTCTGATCGAAAACGATGCCTTCGTCCGCCTCGGCTTCATCGATGTGGGTCTGGTAGTTGACCGGCGCGCCGATCAACTTGGTGGGATTGGCCACCGGGCTGCAGAGCGTGACTTCGGAAACGTCATGACTCGCCGCTCCGGCCCGCAAATCCGCCACGCGTTCACGTACGGCATCGAGGTGGCGGATCAACAGGTCCCCGCGTGCAGGCAGTGGCCAGCGAGCCCCCGGGATGACATCCAGCGCCGCGGTGACATCGAGCACGGTGTCGTCCTGAACGCAACCCAGCCTGGTCTCGTTGAATCGGCAAAGCTTCACTGCGGTTGGCTCCTCGCTGGATACAGGCGAATTGTTGCACAGCCGGACCTGTATGCGGGAGAGGGCGGTTCCCGGATTTGGTCAACGGGGGATCGAGCCGTATCAGGTTAACTCTGAATGCACGCCCAGGACGGCAAGCAGGGTGCGTTCGACATTCTGCATTTCGCTATCCTTCAATTCGGTCAGGGGACCTTCGCCGAGGCGCTGGCGGTCCAGAGTGCGGGGTTGGTCGACGATGACCTGCGAGTCCGGACGCAAGGCGTCCCGGGCGCGAATGGTCGGGCGTAGCGGTTCGGCGTCCGGGCGAACATCGCTCGTCAGCGGCAAGACCACCACGGTGCCCGTTTGTGCCTCGCTCAGCCAATTTCCCTGTATGACGAGCACTGGCCTTACCTTGCCGACCTCGCGGCCGCGGTTGGGATTCAGGTTGGCAACCCAGACCTGGCCCCGGCGAATGGCGGCCTTCATGCCCTGGAGTTGTCAATCGGGGGGTCGTTCACCTGGCGGCGCTTCTCAGTCAACGCCAGCGCTTCGTCGTCGAACGGCAGGGCTTCTTCCGCCAGTGCAACGGCCTCCCCGGCGTTGATTGCGGACGCCGCACGGGTCAGTTGGGCAAGAAAGCGGTCGCGGCGCCGGTCGGCGAGGAACTGTTCCAACGCCGTGCGTGCGATGAGCGATCTTGACTGTCCGGCCAGACTGGATTCCTCGCTCAACTCGGCTTCGAGGCGCTCGGGTAGACGGATGCTCAGTACGGTCATGGTGTCCTGCAAAATCGTCTTACATTATGTATGTCAAGTTGTATCATGACTGTGCACTACAGACAAGTGCACTTCAGCCATCCCGTTCCGGACGGCAACGTAAGCCGATCATCGGACCCCTACCACTCCACGGCGATGTACTTGGTTTCCATGTACTCCATCATGCCTTCGTGGGAGCCCTCGCGGCCGAGGCCGCTCTGCTTGGAGCCGCCGAAGGGTGCGGCGGGGTCGGAAACCAGCCCGCGGTTGAGGCCGATCATCCCGGCTTCGAGCCGTTCGGAGACCGCCATGCCGCGCTTGAGGTTGCCGGTGTAGAGATAGGACACCAGGCCGTATTCGGTGTCGTTCGCTGCATCGACGACCTCGTCGTCGTCGCTGAACGGCACCACCGGGGCAACGGGTCCGAACACCTCTTCGCGGAGGATATCGGCAGACCGGGGAACCTGGGAGAGTACGGTGGGCGGATAGTAGTAACCGACACGATCGAGCGGGGCGCCGCCCGTGACGACTTCCGAGCCCCGGGAAGTCGCGTCGTCCACCAACCGGTGGATGTCCTTGATGGCCCACGCGTTCACCATGGGGCCCAGCTCGACACCTGGCTCCAGCCCCGGCCCGACCTTGATGGCCTCCATGGCGGCGGCGAACTTGCCGGTGAACTCGTCGTAGATCGCCCGGTGGGCATAGAAGCGATTGGCGGCAGTGCAGGCCTCGCCGCCGTTGCGCATCTTCGCGATCATCGCACCCTCGACGGCCGCGTCGATGTCGGCGTCGTCGAAGACCAGGAACGGTGCGTTGCCGCCCAGTTCCATGGAGCAGTCGACGATGCAGTCGGACGCCGACCGCAACAGCGCCCTGCCGACCTCGGTGGAGCCGGTAAACGACAGCTTGCGCACCAGCGGATGATGCAGCATGGCGTCGACCACTTCGCCGGAGCGGCGCGACGGCACCACGTTCATCACGCCCGGCGGCACCCCTGCCTCGGTGAGAATTTCCGCCACCAGCAACGCGGTCAGCGGCGTATCCGACGCCGGTTTGAGGATCACCGGGCAGCCGGCGGCGATGGCCGGCGCGATCTTGCGCGTGGCCATGGCGGAGGGGTAGTTCCACGGCGTGACCAGCACGCTGACGCCGATGGGCTGCTGCAGCACGACGATCCGGTTGCCGCCGGAGGGGGAGGTGAGAATCTCACCGTAGTTGCGGACCGCTTCCTCGGAGTACCAGCGAAAGAACTCGTTGGCGTAGTCGGTTTCCCCGTAGGCGTCGGGCAGGGCCTTGCCGTTCTCGCGGACAATGTACTCGGCGATGGTGCGGCGATTCTGCCGCAGCAGTTCCCACGCCCGGCGCAGGACCTCGGCCCGTTCCCGGGGTACCCGGCGGGCCCACTCGCGGCCTGCCTCGTGAGCGACTCCCACGGCGCGGATCACGTCGTCCACGGTCGCGCTGGCGACTTCGGCGATGGTGGTTTCGGTCGACGGGTCTTCCACCGGAAACGTCCCGCCGTCGGAGGCGTCGCACCACTCGCCGCCGATGAACAACTGCGTACGGATTTCGGAACTCGGACTGAGATTGATCGGGTTTGTACTCATTGGACGGGCACTTGATTGTGGATAAGGTAATTCAGGCAGCGGGCTGCCCGTGCTGAAAGGCCATTGTCAGGCGGTTCCGGCAACAACACTCATTGGCTTGGCACATCAGTCCGGCTTGCGGGCTACAGCCACGTAATCCTAGTACTCGTTGGCAATGTACAGGTCCTGGGCGGGAAAGAGCGTGATGACCCGGCAGCCGTCGGGTGTGACCACCACTTCCTCCTCGATCCGCGCCGCGCCGTTGCCGTCGGCCGCCGGGCAGTACGTCTCCAGCGCGAACACCATGCCTTCCTGCAGCTCGAACGGGCTGTCGAAGGACACCAGCCGGCTGATGATGGGGCGCTCGTGCAGGGCCAGCCCCAGTCCGTGGCCGAACTGCAGGCCGAAGGCTTCCATCTCGTTGGCGAAGCCGAACTCGGGCGCCCTGGGCCACAACGCGGCAATCTTGTCCGTGGTCACGCCCGGCCGCACCATGTCGATGGCGGCGTCGATCCATTCGCGCGCGCGGCGGTAGGCGTCCCGCTGCGCCGGGGTCGCCGAGCCCACGTTGATCGTGCGGTAGTAGCAGGTGCGGTATCCCATGTACGACTGGATGACGTCGAAGAAGGCCTGGTCGCCCGGGCGGTACATGCGGTCGGTGAAATTGTGCGGATGGGGGCTGCAGCGCTCGCCGGAGACGGCGTTGATCGCCTCCACGTCGTCGGAACCGGACTCGTAGAGAATCTTGTTGGCCAGCGCCACCATCTCATTCTCCCTGGCGCCGGGCTTGAGCGCTTCGGAAATGCCCTGGTAGGCGCCGTCGACAATGGCGGCGGACATGTTGAGCAGCACGATCTCGTCCATGCTCTTGATCTGGCGGGCATCGAGCATAGTCTGCTGGCCGTCCCGGACCTCGAGGCCCGCGGCCTGCAGGGCGAACAGCATGGGCGGCTCGCAGATGTCCACGCCGACGGGCATGTCGGCGACGCCCTCGCGCTGCAGCAGTTGCCTGATCTCCTCGGCGGCCTGCTTGAACAGCCCGCCTTCCTCGGGAACCGAGCCGCGCAGCCCGAGCATGCCCGCCTTGCAGCGTTCCTGTTCCAACCACGGCGCGAACAGCCGGTGATGGGTCGCGGCCGAGCCGAAGTCCCACAGGTAGGGCTCGCAGTCGGCCGTAAACAGCGCATAGCGGCAGATCTTGTCCCGCGACCATTCGCCGATCACGCTGCCGGTAATGTAGCGAATGTTGTTGTTGTCGAAGCAAAGCACCGAGCCCAGGCCGGAATTGCGTAGCGCCCAGCGGGTTCGGGCGACCCGGTAGCGCCGCAGACGATCGAAATCGACGCGCTCCTCGAAGTCGACTGCCATCGGCCCGGGCGCGGCGATGGGCCGGGTCCAGTTCCAGTTGGTGTCCATGTCGCGGTCGTTCGCTGCCGCGGTCGTTTCATTCGCCGTCATTTCGAACCTTCACGTCTCCAACAATCCAACCTGTTGAAAAACAGGCATTTTCTCTTCCAGCCGACAGACAGCCGTGCCCGGCAAGCATAGCGCAAGCGCATTCGTTCCCGTTTCGGCGGCGAGGGTATCGAGTACTATCGCTTCCTTCGATAGCGCGTTGCGGGAACGGGCGCCAGGCAGCCCATCGAGCGGAGATTACACGATTGACCCAAAGCCGTGCCAATTGTCGGGGCGGCTCGCATTGCCGGACAGCACGGGAACGGCGGCGTGAAAAAGCCGGATGAGTCGGATAGTCTCCGTTTTCCAGTCTTTTCGTGTCCCGGAACCATGCGAACCGTATCCATGAACCAAGCTGATATTCGAGCGCCCGCCGGGCGTTTCCGCCCGTTGTTTTCGCCTTTGCCGCAGACGTGCCTGCCAGCGCTCGTCGCCGGACTTGCCGCCATTGCCGCGGGCTTCGGCGTCGGGCCTGTCGCTGTGGCCCAATCGGGCGCAACCGATGCGGCGGACGCCGCTGACAGTGCTGCGGGCGCGGGCGGCGCGCCACCGATACTCGAGGAAGTGGTGACGATCGGCACGCGGCGCGAGCAGCGCGCGGCGGTCGATACCGCGGTGCCCGTGGACGTCTTCAGCCTCGAGGAGATCGAGAGCGTCAATTCCTCCGACCTCGTCGACGTCATCAACACGATCGTGCCGTCGTTCAACGTCTCGCGCCAGCCCATCTCCGACGGCGCCACGTTCGTGCGGCCCGCGAGCCTGCGCGGTCTCGATTCGCACCACACGCTCGTGCTCGTCAACGGCAGGCGGCGCCACCGGGCGGCTCTCGTGCAGCTCGGCGGGTTCGGCTCGCACGGTCCCGATATCGGCAACTTTCCGAGCATCGCCCTGCGCTCGGTGGAGGTGCTGCGCGACGGCGCCGCGGCGCAGTACGGTTCCGACGCCATCGCGGGCGTCGTCAATTTCAACCTGAAGTCCGCCGATTCGGGCTTCGATCTCGTCACGCGCATCGGCGGCTATTCGGAGGGCGACGGAGAGGAGGTCACCGTCGAAGCCAACGCGGGCTTTCCGCTCGGCGACGGCGGTTTCATCAACATCAGCGGCCAGGTTTCCGACACCGGGCAAACGAGCCGTTCGGAACCGTACGACATCCCGATCGGCAGCTCGGGACAGATTCCGCTCGAAGCCACGCGCAATCAGCTCACGATAGACGGCGTCACCTACTACGGACCGGATGCCCACAGCTACACCTACGCCCCGGACGGGACCATCGTGCAGGTCCTGCCCGGCAGCGACGGCATTCCCGACGACCTCGATACCCGCTACGCGGACAACTTCCACCGCGTCGGCGGCCCGCGCGCCTTCGAAAGCCCCGCGCAGGTCTGGGGGCAGCCGAGACGCGAACAGGCGCTGCTGGTGGTCAACGCCGCGCTGCCGATCTCATCGGCCGCCGAACTGTACGGCTACGGCAACTACGCCAACCGCGATCAGGGCGGAGGCTTTTTCTACCGCCGCCCGGGCGTGAGCCAGTTGCTGCCGCTGAGGCTTGAGGACGGTTCCATCCACGATCCGCGCACCAGCCTTTATCCGTCCGGGTTCACGCCTTTTTTCTCCGGTGTGGCAACGGACTACAGTGGCGCGATCGGACTGCGCGGCGAATCGGCCCGCGGGCTCACCCACGACGTGTCGTTGAGCTACGGCAGCCACGAGTTGCGCTACCGGCTCGAGAACACGCTGAACCCTTCGCTCGGACCGGCGACACCGACGGCATTTCACCCGGGCAATCTCGTCAGCGACGAACTGGCAGTCAACGCCGATTTTGTCCGGCCGGTCGATGTGGGCCGTGCGAGTCCGCTCAACGTCGCGTTCGGTTTCGAATACCGGGAGGAAGGCTACGCGATCGAGGCGGGTGACGCGGCGTCCTCGGCCATCGGGCCGTTTGCGGTCCCCGACCCGTTCAACTTCGAGATCACCCGGGCCGAGGTCGACGCCGACCCGGGCGACAACCTGACCGTCATCGAGTGCCGGATTCCGGGGCTTGAGGCCGTCGGCTCGCTCTGCCCGGCCGGGGACCCCATCCACAACGTGGTCCCGGTCGGTTCCAACGGCTTTCCGGGCTATTCCCCGCAGTTCACGTCGGATGTAAAGCGGGACAGCTACGCGGGTTATCTCGATCTCGAACTCGACGTGACCGACGACTGGCTCGTAAACGCCGCCGCCCGCCTGGAGAGTTTTTCGGACTTCGGCGACGTGGCCATCGGCAAACTCGCCATGCGCTACCGCGCGACCGACCGACTCAATCTGCGCGGTTCGGCGGGGACCGGATTTCGCGCCCCGACGCCGGGCCAGATCTCAACGACCAACGTTTCCACACGCATCAACGAGCAAGGTTTCCCCGTGGCCGAGGGTGTCTTTCCGGCGGAGCATCCGGCCGCGGGGCTCTTCGGAGCGCGGCCGCTGGACGCGGAGGATTCGCGCTCCTTCACGCTCGGGCTGGCCGCCGAACCGGCCGACGGCCTGTCGCTGACGCTCGACTACTATCGGGTCGAACTCGACGACCGCATCATCCTGTCGTCGCAGTTCGCGGTCGGCCCGGACGAGGTGCGGCAGCTCGAGTCGCTGGCCGTTCCCGGCGCGAACACCATCGCCCAGGTACGGTTCTTCACCAACGACGTGGACTCGCAGACGCGCGGCATCGATCTCGTTGCCACCTGGAACGGGGACTGGTTTTCGGGCAGCACGACGCTGCAGGCGGCCGTCAACCGCAATACGACGAAACTGACGAAACGGGGCCGGTTCGTCAACGCGGAGGCCGAGCACGATGCGCGCTACGGGGCGCCGAACACGCGCGCTGTCCTGTCGCTGCGGCAATCCTGGGATCGATCGGACCTGCTGGTCCGCGGCAGCTATTTCGGGGGCTATGCGAACGCCAACACGGCGAGCCTTGCAGAGATCCAGCACTTCGGCAGCACGATTTTCGTCGACGTCGAGGCCGCCTGGACGTTCGGAGATCGCTACCGCCTCAAGCTCGGTTCCCAGAATCTCCTTGACACGTATCCCGACCGAGGCGAGTTCGAAGTCTGCTGCGGGCGCATCTACCGCAGCGACTCCTTGCTGCCCTGGCAGGGCCGGTCCGTCTACCTGCAATTCGCGGCGTCGTTCCAGCTCGCGCAATGAACGGCCGAAAGGCGGTTCCAGGCAAGGTCAGCAAGGATTGAATTACAGCTTCGACAACCTCAGGGGCGACATTTACGGCGGCATCACTGCCACGGCCGTGGCGCTCCCCGCCGCGCTCGCCTACGGCCTGGTGTCGGGCCTGGGGCCTGCGGCCGGACTGTACGGCGCCATTGCGGTGGGGTTTTTCGCCGGAATGTTCGGCGGCACGCGGGCGCAGGTATCCTGCCCCTCGGCCGCCATGGCGGTCGTCACGGCCGTGATCGTCGCCAATCATGCGGCCAGCCTTACCGAGGCCCTGATGATCGTCGTCATGGGCGGTTGCCTGCAGGTGCTTCTGGGGTTGTCCGGAGTCGGCCGCTACGCGGCCCACACACCGTACATGGTCATCTCCGGCTTCAATTCCGGCATCGGCGTCATCATCATCCTGATTCAGTTACTGCCGTTTCTCGGATCCCCCGTAGCGCCGGGGGGAGCGGTGGGCGCGCTGCGCGGCCTGCCGGAAGCGTTGACCCAGGCCAACGTCAGCGCCATCGCCATCTTTGCCGCCACGCTCGCCATTTGCCTGCTCTGGCGCCGACGGCTGGCGAAGCTCATGCCTCCCGCCGTCGCGGGGCTGGTTCTCGGTACCCTGATGGGCGCCGTGTGGCTGCCCGAGGCGCCGGTCATCGGGCCGATCCCGGCGGGTCTGCCCGAACTTCACCTGCCGGTGCCTTCCGCGGCCATGCTGGTGAGTTCCATGGAGCCGGCGATCATCCTCGCCCTGTTTGCTTCGATGAGAACCCTGATCACTTCGCTGGTGGCGGATTCATTCACCGGGGCGCGCCACGACCCGAACCGTGAACTGGTGGGTCAGGGCATCGGCAACGTGGCTGCCGGCCTGATCGGCGGCATGCCCGCAGCCGGAGCCACCCAGCTCACCGTGGCCAATATACTATCGGGCGGCCGCAGCCGGGTGTCGAGCGTGGTGCCGTCGCTGCTCATTCTGGCGTTGATGCTGGGTATGGCGCCGCTCGTGGAGCCGATTCCTCTTGCCGTCCTCGCCGCCATCCTGATGAGAATAGGTTGGAGAATCATCGACTGGCGCCTGCTCGTACGCGCGCATCGCATTCCCCGCAGACATCTCGCCGTCATGATGGCGACGATGGGCCTGACCGTTTTCATCGACCTGATCACCGCCGTGGCGATCGGTCTGATCGTTGCCGGCCTGGTACGCGCGCGGCAGTTGGAGTACCTGGAACTGGACAACGTGATTTCCGTACCGCTTCTGGACCGGACATTCTTTGCGGGCTATACGGGCATGGCGCAAGCGGGTCCCCATTCGGCGCGGGTCGGCCTGGTGGTTCTGCGGGGACGCTTCACGGCAGCCTCTTCCCCGGAACTGGTCTCGGTCATCGGCGCCGACATCCGGGATCACGAAGTGGTCATATTCGATTTTTCCGACACCACCTACTTGAGCCATTCCGCAGCCGTGGTCATCGAGCGACTCCTCGACACGGCCGCGGCTACGCAAACCGAGGTCGTGGTGACCGGTCTCACAGACCCCGTCGCCAACAACCTGCGCGCGCTCGATGTCCTGCGGCGAGTGCCGCGGGACCGGATCGTGGGCACGATGGACGACGCGCGGCAGGTGGCGGCCGGCCTCCTCGAAGGCTGACGTGACACGATGAGTGTCAATACAAGTCAGTTCGTTGTATCAGTCAGGCGTACTTGGGCCTGCTGCCGGAGGTTTCGGGCGTAGCGGGCTCAGTGGGAATGGGACGCGTGACTGTGACTGTGGCTGTGGCCGTGGGCGTGGCTTGTGTCCGCAGTCGTCCTGGGTCCGCGGCCCGCCGGGCGGGCCAGTTCCCTGAGCGCGCCGGCGCTGCACGAGCATGGCGTCGCGGCAGCCAGGGACTTGTCGACCACGGTACTTCGGCGGACGGGCTGGCCCAGGACCCCCGAACCCCCGGTAATCACGCGCCGAACGGGTTCGCCGGTCCGGGGATGAACGGTGAGGGGCTCGTCCCGCATCCCCTGAACGACCTCGAATCGTTCTCCATTGCGGCCGTCGCTTGAGATGACCTGGTAGGTGTAGGTGGGCATGGAGCGCGTTCCCTCTGCAAACGATTGCAGCCGGTATGGTAGTTAAATCGGATTATCCCCACAATGCGGATCGGCTGCCTGACTCGGAAAGCACGAGACGGCCTGCCGGAAGACTCACTCCCGCGGCAGCAGCAGCGACCGTCCCTCGTGAATCAATACCGCGCCGTCCGGCGTAATGGCGCCGAGGCGGGGGCCTTCGGTCAGCGTCTGGCCTTCCACGTATTTCGTCGAGTTGATGAACACGAACCGTTCCGCCGCAGTGGGACTGAAGACGTGCAACTCCAGGTTCAGTTCCGGCAGGGCGCCGCCCGTGGCCCGGTACTGGGCCAGTGTGAGCATCGATGCGGCAAGGACTTCCGGGGCCAGGACCGCCGCCGGCGGTGCGGGCGCGTTTTCGGCACTCGCCACGCTCGTCGCAACCGTACCCTGCAGGGCCTCTTCGGACAGGTCCCTGATTTCTCCAATCCGGAAGGACACCGTGTCGACGCCGCCTGCGGGGGAGGCTGGCGGCAAGGGGGAAGCGGACGTGCCGGTCACGGCTTGCGACGCAACGCCCGCAGCGGAAGTGGCCTGCGTGGACGCGGCGGCCATGTCCTGGTCCGCGCCCGTGCCGGCATCGCGCAGCCAGAACCAGCCCAGGACCACCAGACCGACGCTCAGGCAGGCAATCAATCCGACTGTCCAGCGGGGCACGTGCTTGTGGTGCACGACCATGGGCGCGTCGCCGATACCCGGAACCTGCGCCTTCTGGCGCTCGGTCTCGGACTTTCTCAATGCATCCAGTATGAACGACATGTCAGTTGGCCCGGGATAACGAGGGTGTGCCGGGGATGCCGAGATCGGTATTGATCGCAATCTGCGTCTGTGCGCCCGCGATACCGTCCACGCTCAGGCGCCGTTGCCGCTGGTAGTCGCGGACGCGTGTCTCGAGGTCGCTGTCGAAGAAGGACGGGCCGGCGTCCGGAACGCTGCCCGAATCCGAATCGCCGCCGATGCGCTCCAGGCTGGCCCGGAGCCAGCGCACGCCTTCGCCTTCCATGCCGGGCGCGAGATCTTCGCCCTGGAGCGCGCCGGGCCGCCACAACATGAGGCTGTCCCCGAACCAGTATCGGGACAGGTCGGTCAGGCTGGTGCGAAAGGTCCGGGCGCCGAATGCGAGGCTGGCGGTGTCGGCGTCCATGTGCTGCAGCACCACCTGGTACTGCGCGCCGTCTTCGCCGATCAGGTTCAGTATGGCCGGCCGGTCCAGGCTCCTGAGGTAAGTGACCGAACCGCGCTGGAACCAGCAGCGCAGGTTCAGGACCTCTGCCTGCTGGCACGCCGGTTGACTGTCGGGCTCGTAGGATCGTCCCCACAGGGCGAAGAGCGTTGCGAAGGCGGTGGCAGTGTCCTTGGGCACGGCCGGGTCCGCCAGCAGTTCAGCCAGGGGGGTGGTGTCCTGCACGACTTCGGCCGGCTCCTGGACCGCGAGCATTTCCCTGGCCTCCGCCAGCAGCGGCGCCGGCGCCGCGGGAAGCTCGGCCTCGGCCACCGGTTCCCCGGGCACGTCGGCGAACCGGTCGAGCCAGTACATCGTGCCCACGGCAGCCGCGCCTGCCAGCGCTGCGGCAGCCGCGCCGGCCGCGAGCCGGCGCTGCCAGGTACCGGCGCGGTGATCGCCGAAGACTTCAGCGGCTGCGCGGCGTACCAGCCTGCGATTGATGGTTCGCGACTCCTGGGCATATCCCGCCAGCAGCGCCCGGTCCGCCACCACGTTGATCAGCCGCGGCACGCCCTTGGAGCGGCGGAAGATCTCGCGTATCGCGGGCGGCCGGAACACGCTGCCCGAGGCGCCCGCGACGCGCATCCGGTGTCTGACGTACTTGGTGGTATCCGCCTGGTTCAGGGGCTCAAGGTGGTAGCGCCCGGTCACGCGTTGCGCAACCTGGCGCATGTCCGCCCGCGACAATACTTCCCGTAATTCCGGCTGCCCGATGAGGATGATCTGCAGCAGCTTCTGCTTGGGGGTTTCCAGGTTCGTGAGCAGGCGAACCTGCTCGAGGAGCTCGGTGCCCAGGTTCTGGGCCTCGTCCACGATCAGCACGGTGCGCCGGCCGCGGCTGTGGGCGTCCAGCAGGTAGGCGTTCAATCCGTCGATCAGGGCCTTGACGGAACGGTCGCCGGGGACCTCGATGCCCAGTTCCTCGCTAATCGCGGTCAGGAATTCTCCGGTGGTCAGTTCGGGATTGAGGATCAGCGCGACGTCGGCCTCGTCCGGAAGCTGTTCGAACAGGCTGCGCACCAGCGTGGTCTTGCCCGTGCCCACTTCGCCGGTGAGCTGGATGAAGCCGCCGCTCTCCGATATTCCGTAGAGCAGATGAGCCAGCGCATCGGCGTGGCGCTGGCTCATGTACAGGTAACGCGGATCCGGAGTGATGGAGAAGGGTTTTTCCGTCAGTCCGAAGAACTGGGTGTACATGCGTGCAAGTCCTGAATTTCGATCCTGTGCGCGGCCTGCGGGCGACGCCGTGTGCGAGAGACCGGCCTTACGATCGTCGGTCGCTACTCCACGACGGTTACGGTGATGACCTCGGAGGCGACGGGCGGATCGTGCGGAATGTGCAGGTGATCCCCGAACAGAAGCTGCAACTGGTGCTCGCCCGGCGGCAGTTCCACCATGGCTTCGCTTTGGCCCAGGCCGAAGTGGAGGTGGTTTGCGTCCTCCGGTATCGGGATGTTTTCCGGGGGCATGCCGATATCCACGAGCATGTGGTGATGTCCCGCGTCGGGGAATACGATGCCGGCGGGGGCGACGCCGGCGCCGCTCAGGCCGAACAGGATGTTGACCGGACTGGTGATCTCATCGCCGTCGTTGGGCGAGATGAAGTAGAGGACGGCGCCTTCGGGAGCCGGCGTTCGCAGCGGGGGCGAGGGGGCAGCGGGCTCGGCGGCCGCGGGCTCGGGAGCTTCGGCTTCCGGTGCCTGATCTCCACAGGCAACCAACCCAACGCTGCATGCGAGAGCCAACGTGATTCCAATGCGCATTTGCTCGACCTCCAACCGGTTTGCCAAGGTGCAAATGTAGCATATAACTCGAATGCGATTAGGCGGCTATTCGGAGGTGGTCGGGGCCAGATCTTCGGGGGTGAACTCGTCTACGCTGAGGAGGGTCATTACGGCGTCGTCGAAGGCTTGCAATTCGGAGGCTTCGGCGGGGGAGAGGATGCCTGCTTCGCGGGCTTCGGCGATTTGGGATGACAAGGCACCGTCGGTTATCTGACCTGATTTTCGGGCTTCGGAGAGCTTGCTCTCCAGTGGCTTGACCTGGTCGGCCACCTCGAGGGCTGCCTGTAGCTGGCCCAGGGGGTTGGTGGCGTCGCGGGCCGTGTAGATGCCTTCGCAAAGTCGGTTGCGTGCTTCGGTGGGATGGGTGACGAGAGCGGCGATCTGCTGGTCGAGCCTGTCGGCGGGTGGGGAGTAGGTCTTGCCGCGCGGGAAGATCAGCAGGCGCAGCAGGGTGACGGCCCATCGGTTGGGCAGGTTGCGCATCAGCCCGTCCAGTTGCTGCTGCGCCTTGAACATCAGGGTGCGGCAGCTCCATTCCACCAGCGGCACGTCGTCGGCCGGGCTGCCCTGGTCCTGGTGGTGCTTCAGAACCATGGAGGCGAGGTAGAGGTAGCTGAGGATGTCGCCCAGGCGAGCCGAAAGCTGCTCCCTGCGCTTCAGTTCCCCCCCGACCAGGAACATGGATGCGTCGCACGCCAGCGCGAACGCCGCGCTGAAGCGGTTGATGTGCTGGTAGTAGCGCCCCACGGGGCCGCTTGTGGGCGTGCGGGACAGGCGGCCGTGGGTCAGCCCCAGCAGGAATGATCGCAGCGCGTTGGAGAGGGTGTAGCCGACGTGGCCGAAGATCAACCGGTCGAACGCCTCCAGCGACCTGCCCGGGTCCTCGTCCGCCGCCGCCTGCATTTCCTTAAGCACGTAGGGATGGCAGCGGATCGCGCCCTGGCCGAAGATGATCAGGTTGCGGGTGAGGATGTTCGCCCCTTCCACGGTGATGGAGATGGGCACGGACTCGTAAGCGGTTGCGAGGTAATTGGCCGGCCCGCGCATGACGCCCTTGCCGCCGTGGATGTCCATGGCGTCATTGGCCACCCGGCGGCTCATTTCGGTGTTGTGGTACTTGAGGATGGCGGTGGGTACCGCGGGTTTCTCACCTTCGTTCAGCGCTGCACAGGTGACGCGGGAGGCGGCCTTCATGATGTACGAATAGCCGGTCATGCGCGCCAGCGCTTCGCCGATGCCGTGGAAATCGCCGATGGGTACCCTGAACTGCCTGCGAATCCGGGCATACGCCCCGGTGGCGTAGACGGCCGCCATGGCCCCGCCGACGGCGTTGCTGGGCAGGACGATGCCGCGTCCGGCGCTCAGCAGTTCCACCAGCATCCGCCAGCCTTCGCCGGCCATCTCCTTGCCGCCGATGATGCAGTCCAGCGGCAGGAAGACGTCCTTGCCGCGGGTCGGCCCGTTCTGGAACGGGATGCCGATGGGCAGATGACGATTGCCGATCTCCACGCCCGGCAGGTCCGTCGGGATCAGCGCCGCGGTGATCCCGTACGCGTCGCGGTCGCCGATGAGGTGATCCGGGTCGTAGAGTTTGAAGGCCAGGCCGAGCACCGTGGCGACCGGGGCCAGGGTGATATAGCGCTTGTCCCAGTTCAGGCGGATGCCGACGATTTCCTCGCCGTCGAATTCACCTTTGCAAACCACGCCGCTGTCGATCAACCCGGTGGCGTCGGAGCCCGCATGAATCGATGTGAGGGCGAAGCAGGGGATTTCCTCCGCGGCGGCCAGCCCCGGGAGCCAGCGCTGCTTCTGTTCCTCGGTGCCGTAGTGCAGCAGGAGTTCCCCGGGACCGAGCGAGTTGGGGACGCCGATGATGGTAGAGGCTGTCCCGCTGTGTGAGGCGAGTTTGGCGAGAATCGCGGATATCGCCAGCGGCGAGAATCCCTTGCCGCCGTACTCTTCCGGGATGATCAGCGAGAAGAATCCCTTTTCCCGGATGAAGTCCCACACGGGCTCCGGCAAGTCCTGCAAATCGTGGGTGATCTCCCATTCATTCGCCAGGCTGCACAATTCCTCGGTGGGGCCATCCAGGAAGGCTTGCTCGGCCTCGGTCAGTTTCGGTGCGGGCAGCCGGGTCAACTGCTGCCAGTCGGGCATGCCGGAGAACAGTTCGCCCTCCCACCAGACCGAACCGGCTTCCAGCGCCGCCCGCTCCGTATCCGAGAGTCTCGGCAGCAGCTTCTTCAGGACCTGGAGAATCGGAGCGCTGATCCGGTCGCGGCGCAGCGCCTCGACGTTCAGCAGAGCAAATCCGGCAAACAGCAGCCAGAGGAGAAACAGCCAGAAAATACCCGCGCCGGAGAATGACGTGCACGCGACCAGGACGGCGCCCAGGATGGCGGTGGAGAGCCGAAGCTCCACGCGGTTGTAGATCAGCGCGAAGCCGGCCACCAGAAACACGATGAGCCAGAACAGGGTTGCCACGCCGAATACGCCTCCAGATTCGCGCTTTGGTCAGACTAGGGGTTAGACCTGCTCAAGTCCATCGACGTTCCCGCGTTCTTCGCGCAGTTCGGCATCCGAGGCGTCCATTCGTTTCCGGCTGAATTCGTCGATTGCAAGCCCCTGGACGATGTCGTAGCGTCCTCCGCCCGGGCAGCGCACCGGGTACGAATAGACCACGCCTTCGGCGATGCCGTAGCTGCCGTCCGACGCGACCCCCATGCTCACCCAGTCGTCGCCGGCCGTGCCCAGCGCCCAGTCCCGCATGTGATCGATGGCGGCCGATGCCGCCGACGCGGCGGAAGACGCGCCCCGCGCCCGGATGATCGCCGTGCCCCGATGCTGGACGGTGGGTATGAACTCCTCCCGGTACCAGTCCGCCGGAACCGCTTCGGCAGCCGGCTTGCCGGCGATGGTCGCATGGGCGATGTCGGGGTACTGGGTTGCCGAATGGTTCCCCCAGATGATCACGCCGCGCACGTCGCTCACATGAGCCCCGCTCCTGAGTGCCAGTTGCGCCTTGGCTCGGTTGTGGTCCAGCCGGGTCATGGCGGTGAAATTTCGCGGATCCAGGTCCGGCGCGTGGGTTCGCGCGATGAGTGCGTTGGTGTTGGCCGGGTTGCCTACCACCAGGACCCTCACGTCCCGGTCGGCGACCGCGTTCAGTGCACGCCCCTGGACGGAGAAGATCTGCGCGTTGGCCATCAGCAGATCCTTGCGTTCCATGTCGGCGGTGCGCGGCCGCGCGCCCACCAGCAGTGCGTACTGCGTGTCCCGGAAGCCCGTTTCCGGTTGATCGGAGAGCACGACACTGTCCAGGGCATCGAAGGCGCAATCGTCCAGTTCCATCGCCACGCCCTTCAGCGCGTCCATGGCGGGCGGAATTTCGATCAGCTGCAGAATCACGGGCTGGTCCGGCCCGAACAGCTGCCCGGAGGCGATACGGAAGGACAGCTGGTAGCCGATCTGGCCCGCGGCGCCCGTGATGGCGACGCGGACCGGCGGATTTCTGGTGTCATTCATTCGGAAGGACCGCCTCCCTCGGCGGCAGGAGGGGCACTCTCAACCGTTAGTTCTCTGCCGCTGCCGCGTCCTGGAACAACTGGCGCTGTTCGTTGAATTCGGCCGCGACTTCTTCCATCAGGTCCACGCCGGTGTTGTATTGCTCGACCATTGCCGCGCGTTCTTCGTCGGTCGTTTCCTCTCCCAGGGCTTCCAATGCGCCATCCATGCAGGTCAGGTACTCATCCATCGCCGCCATGTATTCCCTGACGCCGGTCTGTGCGGCCAGCATCTCGTCCAGCGTGGCTTCATCTCCGGGGGGAATGTCGACCTCGGCGGGAAGATCGCAGGCCAGTGCCGACATCGCACTGCCCAGTGCGGCCAGAAGAGTCAGGGGACGAATGATATTCATGGTCTTTCCTCAGAACAGCTTGACGTGGATAGCGTGTTGAATAACAAGGCAACCGTTCGGAATGGCATCGGGCAACGCGGTTACTCGGCCAGCATCTCGGCGCATTCGTCGGTTGCTTCCTGATCCTGGCCCGGTGTGCCCGTACCCGTTCCGGCGGTGCACCTGTACAGTTGAATCTGCTCGTTGAAATGGTTCGCAATGGCTTCCATCTCTGCCATGGCAACATTGTGCCGGCTGAACATGATGGACTTGAAAACTTCGGGGGCGTCATCGCCGGCCGCTGTCAATTCATCGTTCACGCAGACCAGATAGGCTTCCATGGCAGTGACATAGTCCCTGACGGCTGTCTGCGCCTCGAGCATTTCTTCAAGGGTGGCTTCGCGTCCTTCGGGGATGGTGACCAGGGAAGGGTACTCGCACGCCACCGCCGCGCCTCCGCCGGAAAGCGCCAACAGTGCAACGGTGAGTCGGACGATTCTGATGGTCTTGCCCAAAGTCTCGGGAGTCGAGCCGCACTATACTTCAAGCCTGCGGGCGATGCCAAAGCGGGCCGCCCCGACCGCCGCAGCGGGCCATTCCGGCGTGTGTTGCCGCCATCCGACGCATCGAGTCACCCACCGCAGGACTTATAATGGGCCGCCCCCGGGTCCCGCCGGCCTTTTGCCCGGGGCTGCCGGCCGGGTTGGTTGGTGGATCGGTCGCCCATGAAACATCGTTCGCTGGATTCCCGGCTCGCCTGGTTGAGTGACGGGGACAACGCTTTGCTGCTGCGGCGCGGGTTGCGCGGGCTCGAAAAGGAAAGCCTGCGCGTTGACCGCCGGGGGTACCTGGCGCACACGCGGCATCCGTCGGGACTTGGTTCGGCGCTGACCCATCCGTATCTCACCACCGACTACGCCGAGGCGTTGCCGGAACTGGTCACGCCACCGTACCCGAGCAACTGGGAGACGCTGCAATTCCTCTGCGACCTTCACATCTTCGTGGCGAAGCACCTGGACGATGAGTTGCTGTGGGCGCAGAGCATGCCCTGCAGGATCCCTTCGGGCGACAAGGTGCCCATCGCCGTCTACGGGTCGTCCAATCTCGGGAAACTGAGGTCCGTTTACCGGCGCGGGCTCGGATTTCGGTACGGACGGGCCATGCAGACAATCTCCGGCGTGCATTTCAACTACTCTGCGCCGCTGGATTTCTGGAGGCTCTACTACGAACGGGAGCAATCGGTGCATGGTCTCGGCGGGCGAACGGCGCAGGGTTTCCGCGAGCGAACGGCGCAGGGTTTCCGCGAGCGATCGGCCCCGAGCCTCAAGGATTTCATTTCCAGCCAGTACATGGGCGCGATACGAAACTATCGCCGCCTCGCCTGGCTGCTCATCTATCTGTTCGGCGCGTCGCCCGCGTTCTGCAAGTCGTTTCCGACCGCTCCGAGCCCGTACCTGCGCGAGCACGACGCCGATACCTGGTTCGCGCCTTTCGGCACTTCACTGCGCATGAGCGACATCGGCTACCGCAACCGCTCGCAGTCCGAGCTGCAAATCTCCATGAACTCGCTGGACGACTACCTGGCGGGCATGGTGGCGGCTGTCACCACCGCCAATCCCCGCTACGAGGCCATCGGTGTGCGGGTCGGCGGCGAATATCGGCAGCTCAATGCGAATACCCTGCAGATGGAAGCGGAGTACTACAGCCCCATCCGCCCGAAACCCCCGGCGGACAACCCCCACCGGCCAACGTTGGCGTTGCGGGAGAACGGGGTCAACTACCTGGAAGTGAGGACGCTGGATCTCAACATGATGGATCCGCTGGGCGTGAACGCACAGCAGCTTCGATTTGTCGAGGCGTTGCTGCTGTATTGCCTGTTGAGCGACAGTCCTCCGATCAACTCGGCAGAGCAGGCGGATATCGATGAGCGCGACCTGCTCGTGGCCCGGGAGGGGCGCCGGCCCGGGCTCGAATTGCCCCGAGCCGGGCGTACCGTGGCCCTCACCCGCTGGGCCGGGGAGGCGCTGGCGGGCATTCACGAGGTCGCCGCGCTGCTGGATGAAGACGACAGTGGCTACGCGGCGGCAGTAGACGCGCAGCTTGAGACCGTTACGAAGCCCGAACTCACGCCGTCGGCCCGAATCCTCCACCACATGCGCACCGAGGGCGGGAGTTTCTTCGAACTGGCGCTGGAGACATCCCGCCAACAGCACCGCTATTTTGCGGAGCTACGGCTACCCGCGGAAAAAGAAGCGTGGCTCGAAGATCTTGCCCGCGAGTCCATCGAGCGGCAGGCGGACCTGGAAGCCGAGACCGATACCCCGTTCGCGGACTACCTGCGGGACCACTTCGCACAGGTCTGATCGGGGGATTGGATATCATCCATCGGACGGCTGGAAATCAACCATGTCGTGGTTGATTTCCATCCAGGACTGCATTGAGGAATTCGAATCTTCGCGATTGTTTTGACAGTCGCGCGGATTGGGGCGCGAGGGTACGTGGCGACAGCCCCTGTGCGCTCAACCTCGCCCGCCATCCATGGCGGGCTCGGATCGGCGTTCGGCGCTCCCGCCATCCCTGGCTCCGCGCCGAACGCACGA
>JAJDWR010000017.1 GCA_022825505.1 Gammaproteobacteria bacterium
CCACGAACTCCACAGCACCAAAATCAAGATTTCGATGAAGAAAGAGAAGACGAGGATTGTTCAATCTGGCAGCATACGATGAACAGCAGATTCCACCTTAAATTTGCTGCCAACCTGTCCAAGGATTGGGGTCCACCTCTCTAGGATACTTTGGATACGGCGTCGCGAGCATCTTTATGAAGAAGCCCGCGTAGCTACTTGTTAGCCATTCCCAATGTAACTGGACGTTCCCCTATTGAGCTGCTGGCTCGCGCAGGCCCTATCAGTAGTCTCCGCGCAGATGCGCGTCCAGAAACGAACCGACCATCCTGTTGCGGCCGGCGTCGTAGAAGGCCGGCCCGCCATGGGGCGAACCGTGAACCACCTCGAATTCCGCGGTCAGGCCGTGCTGCTTGTATGCGCCGTGAAGTTCGTGGGACTGGTTGATGGGCATCTGCGGGTCCTGGTCGCCGTGCAGCAGGAACAACGGCGGATCGTCGGCATCGACGTGCAACACGGGACTCGCCAGGCGCGCAAGCTCGGAAGTCTCCTCCATCGGACCCCCGAGCAGCGCTTCGAGCGCCGGCACGCGCAGGTTCAGCCCAAAGGGCGTCGACTGATCGAGAATGCTGACCAGATTCGTTGCCGGGTAGTAGGCAACAATCGCATCGATGTCGGAAGATTGCTCCAGGTTGCCGCCGACGTTGCCCTCAAGCTCGGCGTTCCCGTTGGTTACGCCCACGAGTGCGGCGAGATGCGCGCCCGCCGATGAACCGAGAATCCCGATTCGCGATGCGTCAAAGCCGTAATCGGCGGCGTGGGCCCGCAGAAATCGAATGGCCGCCTTGATGTCGTGGCTCTGGGCGGGGAACGGTGCCACGCCGGACAATCGGTAGCTTGTGCTGGCCATCGCGTAACCCGCCTGCACCAGAGCGAGCGCCGCAACCGATTTCCTGCTGCCTGCACGCCACGCGCCACCGTGCACCCACACGAGCAGCGATGGATCCTCGACAGCGGCCGGCATGTAGAGATCGAGCGCGAGTTCGTGCCCGTCGACGTTCGCGAACGGGATATCCGCCGTGACCGTGACCCCTTCGGGCAACTCCGGTGCCCCTCCCGATTGTCCGTACGATGCGAACGCGGCAAGCACTGCTGCAATTGTCACTGCAATTTGAGTCGTCTTCATGCTGGCTACTCCGTATTGTGCGCTGCCGCCGTTTCAGTGCGGCCACTCTGTGCCGCGAAACCAGCGACCGAACTTCTGCGACTGCTTCTAGGGAGACTCCACACAGGACCAGGCCTTGACCGTTTCTCCCGGCAACCACACCCAGTGCCTGCGCGAGGTCAGGGGCTCGGTAAACGTCTCCGGATCGGTGACGGTCAATGTGTAGTCGAGTCGCCGCTCGTCGTCGCTCAATGCAAAGCGCTCCAGGACATGCACGTCCGCACTCAGGGCGATACCGGAACCGTAGTGCATGAAGTTGATCTGCGTCGTGGTCACGACCAGGTCGCCATTCTCCCAGCGCCCGACCGAGTGCCCCAGGATGGACGGGCTCGCCACGCTCACGTCCGGGTCCAGGTGGATGACGCGCACGAGGTCATACTCCTCGATGCGCAGATGAATTTCATCGACCGCATCCACGAACTCGAACGGCAGCGGGTTGGACATGATCATTGGCATGCCTTTGGCGGTGCAGCCGGAAATCGGATTCTCCGCCACCGGATCGTAGGCGTCTCTCGCAGCCTGCGCTGCTTCGGTCAACGGGTAGTCGTTATCGGGGCGTAGGCTGAACGTCTGACCGTACTCGCGGCTCCATACGCGAAAGATTCCGTTCGCCGACGCCTCGGCCGCCGCTACATCGGCCTCGGCAAACTCGCTGTGTTGCAGTATCGGCGCGTCCTCCGTCCAGCGCGGGCGCGCCACGGTCTGAATGAGCAACTCCCGGCCATCCGGAAGCAGGAAATTGTGGACCTCCATCGCGTGGGCCTCGAAACGCGCGGCCGGACCGGCGACGCGAACCCGGGTGCCCTCGGCCAGTGCCTCCGGTCCCAACCCGTGGCGGACCAGTGTCGCCGGCGGGGTGCTCTCGAGCTCCCACTCCTCGCCATTGTCATCCTGCAGCCAGAAACGCGTGTGCGGATTCCGCCAGAGAATCCGGGTGATGACGCCCTCGGCCTCTATCACGCGGTTGGTATCGTAGAAGTACGCCCGGGAGTGATGCGCCGACGCGTCGACAGCGGCGATCAGGATGATCGCGAAACAATACAGGGCCAATCTCGGCATATTCCCCTCCAGTCTTTTCGTTATCGTGGCTTCAGCGCAAAGGGTGCCGAGCGCGTTCGGCGCCATTCCGGGGCGTTACTCCGCAGCGCCATTTCGGAGCGTTACTTCGCGCCGCCCTCTTCGGCGCGCTCCGCGGCAATGTGTTCCTCGTAGATTTGCTCCAGGCGCTCGACCTCGGCCAGGAATCCCTCGGGATCGACGAAGGTATCCGGGCTGTATTCCTGGCCCGGCTGGTACTTGTCGAGCAGCCCGTACTGGCCGCCGTGGGCAGCGACCCAGACGTCCACATCCATGGCCTTCTGGCTTGCATAGGTGTTCGCAAAATCCTCCTCCACCCCGGGGTACGTGGGATCGACCACCAGCCGCTTGCCTTCGTTGATGGTGCCCATGTTCGCCACCACGACGTTGTATTCGCGGCCGTCTTCGGTCACCTGCATGGAGTAGCTGGAGCTGCCCTCCGTGTGTCCCGGATGATGGTGAACCAGCAGGCGAATGTCCCCCAGTTCGATGATCTCGCCATCGCTGATGATCCGGTCGACTTCCACCGGTTCGAATGAGACGCGGCCGCCGAAATGCGGGTCGCTGAATCCGCCGTCCTCGAGCACCCTGGCGTCGCCCTCCGTGGCCCACATCCCGGCCCCGGCGATCTCCTTGATTTCCGCCAACGCAGCCGTGTGGTCCCAGTGCGCCTGCATGGTCAAGAGAATCCTCACATCCTCCAGGCGATAGCCCACCGACTCGATGTTCTCCCTGATAAGGGACGTGGAGTCCTCCAATCCGGTGTTGATCAGGATATGACCCTCGTCCGATGTGATCAGGAACACGCCCAGGCCGGCGGTACCAACCGCGTACAGATTCCCGATGACCCGATGTCCCGGGAACGGCTCCGCCCAATCTGCGGGCTGCGCCTGCAATCCGGCCATGGGAGCCGCCAGCAGCAGGCTGGCCGGGACGAGGCGCGCAATACATCGGAAGAGTGACCAGTATAATTCGTTGGTTGGCATTGCTGTCCTCCCCGGTAGCGTATTCTTGATTACTTGTATTCGCGTCAACAGTCTACGCGATCCTGAGCGCCGCCCGACCTGTTGCTTCGCCGTTCTCGACGAGTTCGTGCAGTTGCTCGGCTTCTTCCATCGGCCGGATTTCGGTCACGATGGGCCAGACTTCGCCGCGGGCCATGAGGTCGTAGGTCTCGCGAATCTCCGTCGGTGTCACGTAGCGGCTGCCCAGGACGGCGAGCTCCTTGTAGAGGAGTTCCCTCGCGCTCAAGCTGAACGCCTCGCCCGCGCCTCCGAGCGTTACCAGCCGGCCGCGCTTGCCGAGCGCACGTGCGCCGGCTTCCAGCGTGCTCTTCGCGGATACGTAGTCGACGGCGGCGTCGACGCCCGCGCCGCCCGTCAGCTCCAGGAGCGCTTCGACGACTTCCACCGCGGACGCATCGACGACCTCGTCGGCGCCGGCGTCGCGGCACGCTTCGAACTTTGACGCCTTTGTATCCACCGCGATCACCCGTGCGCCGGCCCATCGCGCCATCATGACCTGGTGGATGCCGAGTCCGCCGCCCGCGCCGAACACGGCGACGGTCTCGCCCTCGCGGATCCTCGCGTGGCGCAGCACCTTGTAAGGAGTGGCGAGCGCGTCCATTGCGACACCCACGTGCGCGGGTTGCCCCTGCCAGTCGAGCCCTTCCGGCAGGCGGATGAAGTTCCGCTCCGGCAGCCTGATGTACTCGGCGTAACCGCCGTCGATCTCCCGGCCCACGTAACCGCCGAAGTTATCGCAGAGCGGCTGGAAGTCCCCGGCGCACATCCGGCAGTGGCCGCAGTTGAGATAGAAGTACGACGTGACGATGTCGCCGACTTCGAGCGACCTGACACCGGCGCCCACCTCGACGATTTCCGCGCAGATTTCGTGGCCGATGACGCGCGGGAACACGGCCGGCACGCGGCCGGCCTTGAAGTGCTGAATCGTCAGCCCGGCGCCGCAAGCGTACACCTTGGCGACGGCCTCGCCCGGCCCCGCAACGGGATCGGGCACCTCGGTCAGATCGAACGGCGTGTTCGGCGCATGCAGGACGAGTGCTTTCATGCGTCGTCAGTCGACGATAGGCCGGCTTTGGCCAGGCAGTCTTCAGTCAGGCGGTCTTTGGCCAAGCGGCCATCCGCCCCGCCATCCGCCCCATGCAGGAGAACTTTCGCCATGGCTAGAAGATCATCTGCGCGGCCTTGAGCAGCAGCGTCCGGTTGACGCCGTCGGAGTGCAGGAACGCTGCCACGTCACGCACGAGCTTTTCGATACCGGTTTCCTTCATGTACCCCGCACCGCCGTGCAGTTCAGCGGCCCAGGTCACGATCTTCCAAGCCGCCTGGGACGCAAACACCTTTGGGAAGGCGGACAGCGCCGGGTCCCAGGCGATCTCGCGGTGATCGGCCATCCAGGTGGCCTTGCGCACATAGGTGCGCGCCACGTCCAGCAGCATGTGCATCTCGGCCAGTTGTGTCCTGATGCCGTCGTGCTCGATCAGCGGCTTGCCGCCCTGCACGCGATTGCGGCACCACTCGAGCGAGCGCTCGTATGCGTCGGTCGCAGCGCCGAGCACGCTCGCCGCCGCGTACGCGTTCGACGCGGGAAAGAAGTCGACGAGCACCTGGAATCCGTTGCCCACTTCGCCGACGACCTGCCCGTCGGGCACGAAGCAGTCCTCGAAGATGAGCTCCGCGTTGTTCGCGAGACGCTCGCCCATCTTGTCGTGCACTCGGCCGATCGTGAAACCGTCGAGCTCTCGCTCGATGACGAAGCAGGTCGAGCCGTCGAAAAGCGACCTGTCCGTCGCGGTCTGCGCGAACAACAGGTAGACGCCGGCACGATTGCCGTTGGAGATGAAACGCTTCATGCCGTTGATGCGCCAACCGCCGTCGACCTTCTCGGCCCTGGTGCGAAAAGGCACGTCCTGCCGGATGAAGTAGTTCGAGCCGGTCTCGGGTTCCGAGATGCCGATCGCGAGCACACCGCGCGGGTCGTCGCGGAAGATCGGGATGAATTTCTCCTGCTGCTCGCACGTCAGCGCCGACTGGAGAATCTGCGCGATCTTCAGCGTCTGCGCCATGACGACGGAGACGCCGATGTCGGCCTTGCCGAGTTCTTCGATAACCATCGCGGTGGTCACGCAGTCCGCGCCGCTACCGCCCCAGTCTTCCGCCAGTGTCAGCGTGCGCAACCCGAACTCGTCGGCCTTCTCGACGATCTCCCAGGAGAAGCTCTCTTCGGGGTCGGTACGCGCATCGAGCTCGGCGGCGACCGGCGCGACGACCTCCGCATTGAAGCGGCGCACGGTGTCGAGGACTGCGGCCTGCTGCTTGTCGATGACGAAAGGTTCGGACACGGCATTGTCCTGCTTGTGCTGGCCGCCGGAAAGGTAGCACATTGGCCTGCAGCGGCGGCGGGCCGGCCGCGAGAAGACCGCGCCGAGGACGCCGCCCCCGGCAAGAACGGGTCAGAAATTCAGCGCGCTGCCCATGACGGGATTGACGCCGCCGTGGAAGTTGCCCTGGTCGCGGACCACGCGGGGTTCGCCGTTCTCGTCGTAGTGCACCCACACGAGGCCATGGGCGTCGCCATTGCCGGGCATGTCGATGATGTTCGTCAGTTCCCTCGACTCGGCGTCGTAGACGTAGATGCGGCCCTCGCCGTTGCTGGTGGCCCACATTTCCGTGCCGGTGGGGTCAAGCAGCACGTGGTCCACCTTGTAGGCGCCGTAGAGGGTTTCCGTGGCGTGCCCGGTCTGGGTGTCGATGATGGTGATGGTGCGGCCCAGGTGGTGCGCGCCCTCGCCCTTGTCCGCCACCCAGAGTTCGGTCTCGTCGATGTTCAGCGACGCGCCATAGGGCCCGATGCCCGTGCCGTTGGTCCAGACAATCTCGCCTGTCTCGATGTTGATCTTGTTCGCGTTGGACAACGAGTTGATGACGTACATGTTCTCCTTGGCCGAATCCACGACCAGCCAGTTGGGCCGGTAGCCGGGGATGGGGTATTCCCGCAGCACCTCCCAGGTATCCGGATCGATCTTGGCAACCCAGAACGGGCGCAGTGCCGTGTAGCGGCCCTGGTACATGCTCACCGCGGCAAACATGCCGGTGGCGCGGCCGGGCGCATAGCCCGCGGGCTCGACCAGCGCGTAGATGTACTCGTAGTCCTTGTCCGACCAGGCCGTGTAGGCGAAACCGCCCAGATCCACGTCCTTGATGCCGCTGACGATCTCGTCGGTTTCGGGGTCGAGCAGCATGATCGCCAGCCCGTCGGGGTCGCGGGCGAACATGTCGATCATCACGTAGTCGCGAAACGCCTGGGCATGGTGGATCCGCCCGCCGATGGTGAACTGCTTGATGGGCTGCAGCGTCACCGCATCCGCCTTGATGAGCGTGGCGGACGAATTCACCGTGGGCACGTCGTCGGCCTGCCCGGGCCGCGCGCCGATGATGTAGACGTAGCGGCCGTCGGGCGACATGACCGTGCCGTGCACGGTGGCGCGCAGGCTCTCCGGCAGCATGTAGCCGGCAATGATCTCCTTGGTCTCGGCATCGCCGACCACGATCTGGTTGCTCGGCGGCGGCACGTAGCCGTCGTACAGCACCGACGGCGAACTGGTTGTGCCCACGTTCTCGTAGAAGTACGTCTTGCCGGGCTCGGGCGTGAACTTGGGTTCGCCGGGATCGAAAGTGGCGATCACCTCGGTCTGATAGTGGCTCGTGAGGTTGCCCTCCCTGGCGCGGCGCGTCCACGTTGCCTGCAGCGTATCGAATTGCTCGATGGCTTCCACCTGCAGGTCGCGCGGCGTCTTCATGAACTCAGCCTGCTGCACCTGGTTGGCCTTCACGATCGCAAGCGCCGAACGCCAGTCCTCGATCACCCCCAGGTCCAGCGGCAGGTCCGCCAGGGTGCGGATGTACATGGCGATCGCCTCGAGGTCCGCATCGCTGGGATCCATTTCGGCGACGATCACACCCATCATCGGGTTGCTTTCCAATTGATCGAAGATGTCCACAGGCGTGGGACCGAAGTGCAGTGTTGGGCCAACCAGGCCCTGGGCATTCGGACCGTGGCAAACGTGGCATCCGATGTCCGCGTTAAACAGTTCTCCCCCGCGGGCCACCAACTCCTCCACCGACTGGGCCGATGCAGCCCCGCCCAGCAGCAAGCCGATGACGATTCCCGGAAGGTAGTTGCGTGTCATGCCCGTTGACTCCTCGTCTGCGTTGCGCACGGTGATCCTCCGCCCGGCGGCGAAGGGGCGAAGATTATAGCTCAAGCTGCCGTTCGCTCTTGACAATTCATAATGCTTGGGCGATTGAGTCGGAACACGCGCCAAAATAGTATCGATACGACCTTCTTTCGCGTGACCGGGACAGGGGAGACATGAATTCAGTGCAGCACAGGATCGATTGCATTATCGGGCGCCTTCGCCGAAACGTTGGGTTCCGGGCCGTGGGTTGGCTGCTCCTGGCAACGACTTTCGAAGCCGTCCATGCGCAGTCCGCGGACCTCTTCTTCGAAGGCGTGCTCCTGGTCGAGCCCGCGCCGCCCGCTGAAGTGGTTGTGCCGGTAGGCGCAGGCAACGCCATGGGCGGCGGCCAGCGTGGCATGGGCATGGGTGCGGCCGGAAATGACACAGGCGCTGGAGGTCAGGGCGCGAGAGGAGCTGCCGGTCAGGGTGGCATGGGTGGCGGCGCCGCGAGCGAGGGTCCTGCGCCGGTACAGTTCTTCATGCCTGCGGAACGGCGCTCCGAGGTGGCCCTCGTCATGATTCCCGGCGGCGGACTGCCTTCGTGGAGTTATACGACCACGCCGGATGGCCGCGAGGGCTGGGCGCAACAGTTCGCCCGCGCCGGGATTCCTGTGTACCTGATGAATCCGCCGGCAGGATTCCGGGAGGAACCCGGCCGCTGGAACAGGGAGACTGTCTGGCCGCTGTGGGGCATGGGCCCGGAGTTCGGGACTCCCTACCCGGACGGCAAGCATCCTGTCGAGGCCATCGACAATCTTCACGCCTCTTTCTACATCGCCCGGGCGCCCGGCGGCGCGGATCACCTTCGCTCGCTGCTGGACGAGATCGGCCCGGCGGTAGTCCTGGCCCATTCCGCCGGCGGCTCGGCAATGTTCTCCGCAGCCCGGGCGCTGCATCCCAACCTGCGCGGCACCATCGCCGTGGAAACCACCAATTGCCCCACCGACGAAGCCGCGCTCACCACCATCTACGTCGAGGGTAACCGGGCTTTCCTCAGCCTCTGGGGCGACAACCTGGATCGGGGCGCGCCGAGCATGCTGACCCGCTACGAATCATGCCGGCAGGCAAGCGAAATCATCTCGGCCGCAGGTGGGCGCGCCCAGACGATCCATCTGCCGGAAGATCGTGGAATCGCGGGCAATTCGCACCTGATGATGCAGGACCGGAACAACACAGAAATAGGCGATATGATCCTCGAATGGCTCGGCCCGGAGTCAGGCGGGGCAGACTAGCTCCGGAACCACACCCCCCTTCAACCCAGTGTGTTGATGGGTGTGCCGTCGAGCCAGGCGCGGATGTTCTCGACTGCCGCCCTGAAGAAAATCCGGTAGTTCTCGACAGTCACGAAGCCCACGTGCGGCGTGATGACGGTGTTGGGCGTTCGCCGCAAGGGGTGGTCCTGGGGCAGGGGCTCGACATCGAAGACATCCAGCCCGGCGCCGCCGATGGCTCCGGTTTCAAGCGCCTCCACCAGGGCGCGTTCGTCGACGATGGGCCCACGCGAAGTGTTGATCAGGTAGGCCGAAGGCTTCATCAATTCGAACTCCAGGCGGGAAACCAGCGCCCGCGTGCTGTCGGCAAGACGCATGTGGATCGTCACCACGTCCGAACGTCTGAACAGCTCTTCCTTCTGCACGTATTCGGCAGGCGTTCCCTCGCATCGTTCGGGCGTCAGGTTCGGACTCCAGGCGATGACGGTCATGCCGAAGGCGTGGCCTACCCGGGCGACCTGCCTGCCGAGGCGGCCCAGGCCGATGATGCCGAGGGTCTTGCCGTGGAGCCCCTCGCCGAGGGTCGTTTGCCAGTCGCCGGACTGGAGCGCCCGTTGTTCTGCGGTGATCCTGCGGGCCAGCGCCACGATCAGGCCCCAGGTCAGTTCCGCGGTGGGGCTTGGCAATATCGGCGAGCCGGAAACCGCCACTCCCTGACGCCCGGCTGCCGCGACGTCTATGGACGCATTGGTCATTCCCGGCGTGAACAGATGCTCCAGGTTGGGCAATTTCTTCAGGAGCGATTCCGGAAAGGGCGTGCGCTCGCGCATCACGCAGATGATTTCGAAGTCCCTGAGCCGATCGACGAGTGCGCTCTCGTCGTTCAGATGATCATTGAACACCGAAATCGAAACATCCCCCGCCAGCGGCGACCAGTCGGCCATCGCAAGCGCCACGTTCTGATAGTCGTCGATGATGGCGAGTCGTTTCATGGTCGTTCCTGGAGTGAGACAGGGGATTCCTTGGGCCGGTTACATGGGTTTTCCCGGCGATGGCGCAAACCGGCCCGATGGTATCATCGCGGAGTTGTTTCCATGGATTTCGAGGTGCCGGTGGGCCGGGCAAATTTCTGCAGATTTTTGGTGGCCGCGTCGACGGTCGTGGTCACCGCCAGTGCCGGGGCGCACCACTCGGTGGCCTACTACGGCGATGAGTACATCGAGGTCCGGGGAGTTCTCGTCGACGTGGACTGGATCAATCCCCATGTCAGGTTGACTCTCGAGGCCGATAACGGCGGCGGAACCTGGCGCATGGAAGGCAGTTCCGTCTATCCGCTCAGGGGCGCCGGCGTGACCGCGGACCTGTTGCCGGTCGGGACTCGCGTCACCGCGATCGGAACACAGTCCACGCGCGAAGACTTCATGATGCTGGTCGAGACCATTCGGCTGGAGAACGGCCGCGAACTGCCCCTGTGGGACCTGGTCGGCCGCGTACCGAGGGAGCTTCCTGTGGTGGACGCGGCCACAGAGGACCGGGGCATATTCCGAGTGTGGAGCGTGCCGTACCACAATATTCAACTCCAACTGGAGCAGTTGGGAGCCCAGCCGTTCACGGAATCCGCCGTCGCAAGCCGGGCATCGTGGAACCCGCTGGACAACTTCGCCACCCGCTGCGAGACCGAGGGCATGCCCCGGATAATGGTGAACCCCCACCCTTTCGAGTTCATCGACCGGGGCAGCGAAATCACACTGCGAACGGAGCTCTACGACATCGTCCGGACCATCCATATGGATCGGGACACCCCTCCCGACGACGAACCCTGGTCCCGCCTGGGCTATTCGGTGGGCACCTGGGACGGCAACGATTTCGTTGTCACCACCACCCGGGTGGACTGGCCTTTCTTCGACAACGTGGGCACGCGGCAGAGCGAAAACGTGGAGATTACGGAGCGGTTCACACTAAACGAGGACCAGACGCGCCTGGACTTCGAGGTCACCGTAGTGGACGAAACCACCTTTACCGAGCCCGCGGTCCTTCGCGGATATTGGCTGGCACTGGGCGAATCGATAGCGGTCTACGATTGCGTGCCGGTTAGCGCACGGCAGCTCGACTACCGTGGCGCGGCGGACTACAGCACCGCCAACGAAGGCGTGTCGATGCTGGTCATGCAGTCCGGGGAGATCATCTTCGAGGAATACGCAAACGGTGGTGGCCCGGACACGGCCTGGGTAACGGCGAGCGGTACGAAGAGTTTTTGGGGCGTTTTGCTGGCTGCCATGGTGCAGGACGGGGAGGCACGGATCGACGAGCTGGTCGCCGATACGATCACCGAGTGGCAGGCGGACCCGGTCAAGCGCGAGATCACCGTCAGCCACCTGCTCTCCATGACCGACGGGCTCGCCGGGCAGGCGCCCGGACCGGACCCGGTCGAGACCTACGCGGAGGCGGTCGCGCTGCCAACGGTCAATCCGCCCGGTGCGGCGTTCGTTTATCGTCCCGCGTCGTTCCAGATTTTCGGCGAGTGGGTCCGCCGCAAGGTGGCCGGCCGATACAGCGACGCCGTCGAGTACATGCAGGCACGCATCTTCGATCACCTCGGCATTGCGCCCGCCTACTGGCCCACCGAGGCCGACGGCCTGCCGCGGATGCCTTCAAGCTCAGAATGGACCGCCCGCAATTGGGCCGTATTCGGGGAATTCGTCCGGCTGGGAGGAAACTGGAACGGCCAGCAGCTCGTGGATCCCGATGCACTGGCGGCCAATTTCGCCGGCACTGCGGCCAACGCCGCCTACGGACTCGGTTGGTGGCTGGCGCGGCCTGTCCCCGAGGGCGTGATTGAACAGCCATCGCGCACGGCTTTCCTGAATTCGCTTCCCGCCGACGAGCGAGTGCCCGACGATACCTACATCGCCATGGGCGGCGGCAACCAGCGAATGTATGTCATTCCGTCCGCCGAACTGGTGATCGTTCGTCAGCAGCAAATCACCCGCGCTGGGCCGGTACCCAGCGATTTCTCCGACCAGGCGTTCTGGCAGCACCTGCTCGGGGACCGCTGATGCCTGTCGGGTAACGCGAAATTGAATCCGGCCGCCAATCCCTGCAATATCGAACAAAATACGAACGGAGGGGAACTCATGACGCGATCATCGCTGATCATCCTGGTCGGCCTCGCCTGCGGCAGCGCGTGGTCCCACCACAGCTCGGTCGGAATTTTCGATACAGATCGGACTATTGAGGTGACCGGAACGGTCGAGTCCGTTTCCTGGCGCAACCCTCACGGCCAGATCGTGCTCGCCGGCGACGATGGCAGGGAGTGGCACGCCGAAACGTCCGCGGTCAGCATGATGCGCAACCGCGGAATCTCCCCGGGCGATGTGATCGCCGCAGGCGACCGCGTCACCATTGCCGGATCACCGCCTGTCCGCGATGTTGCCGAGATCCTTGCTCGCAACGTGCTCCTGCCGAGCGGATACGAGTTCGATTTCGGATCGGGCAATCCCTGGTTCGAGGCAGGCAGGAACGGCAATCTCGTCGGTCGGGTATCCGAGGGCGCCGATGTTTCCCAGGCGATCGCGAGTGCCGACGGCATCTTTCGCGTGTGGAGCACGGTCATGAGCGATCCCGACTCGTTTCCGATGTTCAGGGGCGGTTATCCGATGACGACCGCGGGGGAAGCCGCGCTGGCCACCTGGGACCCCCTGGACAATGATCTCCTGCGCTGCGGCACCAAGGCCATGCCGCTGATCATGATCACCCCGTTCCCCATCGACTTTGTGCGCCAGGGCGACGACATCCTGATGCGCATCGAGGAATTCGATGCGAGGCGGATCATCCACATGACTGACGACGCCGTTCCACCGGAGGAACACACCCAGTTCGGCTTCTCTCGCGGCCGCTGGGAAGGCACGACGCTGGTCGTGGAAACCGACCGGATCCACGCCCATTACATGGACATGGACGGCGCGCAACAGAGCGACCAGATCACCCTGGTGGAGCACTTCATCCCCAACGAGGACTACAGCCGCCTCGACTATCGCATCACGATCACCGACCCGGTGTACTACAGCGAGCCCTTCGAACTGACCCGCTACTTCATCTGGCGACCCGAGATGCGAGTACATCCGTTCGAGTGTCTGGAGCGGTACTAGTCCCTGAATCCGCGTGCCCGTTGACCTCCAAATCCGTCGGAAGACTGCCTGTGGGCGACTCGCCTAGCCCGCATTCGTCACCGATTGTGCTGATGGGGTCATTTTGCCATTGGTGAAAGGGCTTTGGTCGGGCCCAGGCGACTCGAACGCCAAGGGTCGTGTCCCGGTGGTGCCCGGAGGGCGTAAATCGAGTGGTTTCAGAGG
>JAJDWR010000029.1 GCA_022825505.1 Gammaproteobacteria bacterium
AGCGGATCAGGTCGGCCAACTGCGCGGACGACAGGGCCAGGATCGCATCGACGTCAAGGCAATCGGCTTCGCGCAGGCGGGCGATGGATTTTTCGACGTTGACCCAGGCGGTGTTCTGCGTGAGAACCGCACCAACCATGATTTCGAAGGCGCTGTGCGCCGGCCACCAGCCAAAGCGGCCATTTCGAAGCGGGGCGGAATGCTGCCGACGCAGCAGGTCGAGAATGTCGAGCAGGCTCAACTAGTTCAGGGCCTGGACGATTTCCTCGGTCATCTTCTTGGCGTCCCCGAACAGCATCATGGTCTTGTCGCGGAAGAACAACTCGTTGTCCACGCCGGCGTAGCCGGAGCCCAGGGAGCGTTTCAGGAACAGCGTCGTGCCCGCCTTCTCGACGTCCAGGATCGGCATGCCGTAGATCGGGCTGGCCGGATCCGTCTTCGCCAGCGGATTGGTGACGTCGTTGGCGCCGATCACGAACGCCACGTCGGCGGTCGAGAACTCGTGGTTGATCTCCTCAAGCTCGAACACCTCGTCGTACGGTACCGAGGCTTCCGCCAGCAGCACGTTCATGTGGCCCGGCATGCGCCCGGCCACCGGATGGATCGCGTACTTGACGTCAACGCCCTTCTCTTTCAGCAGGTCCGCCATCTCACGCAACGCGTGCTGCGCCTGGGCCACTGCCATGCCGTAGCCCGGCACCACGATCACCATGTTGGCGTTGCTCATGATGAAGGCGGCATCGTCTGCGCTGCCCTGCTTGACCGAGCGGCTGCCAGCCGCCTGCTGTGCCGCAGCGACCGTCTCGCCGCCGAAGCCGCCAAGCAGCACGTTGAAGATAGAGCGGTTCATGCCCTTGCACATGATGTAGCTCAGGATCGCGCCGGACGAACCGACCAGTGCGCCGGTAATGATCAGCGCCATATTGCTCAAGGTGAAGCCGATGCCGCAGGCAGCCCAGCCGGAATAGGAATTCAGCATGGACACCACCACCGGCATGTCCGCACCGCCGATCGGGATGATGATCAGGAAGCCGATCAGGAATGCCAAGATCACGATGGCCCAGAACGAGGTCGGGTCCTGCCCGAAGACCAGCGCGACGGTCAGGGCAACGATCGCGATGCCGATAACGGCATTCAGCGGATGTTGCAGGGGGAACACCACCGGGTTGCCGCTGACCAGGCCCTGCAGCTTGGCAAACGCCACCACGGAGCCGGAAAAGGTGATAGCGCCGACCGCGGCGCCGATGCTCATCTCGATCAGCGAGGCCGTGCCGATGTTGCCGAAGGTGCCGATGCCGTAGGCTTCCGGATGGTAGAACGCGGCGATCGCCACCAGCACCGCGGCCATACCGACCAGGGAGTGGAAGGCAGCCACCAGCTGCGGCAGCGCCGTCATGTTGATGCGGAACGCCACCAGCGTTCCGATCGTACCGCCGACGAGAATGCCGGCGAGGATGATTTCGTAACTGATGACCTCGGGGTCCAACAGCGTGGTCACCACGGCGATGACCATGCCGATGATGCCCATCACGTTGCCCTGGCGCGCCGAGGTCGGGGACGACAGCCCGCGCAGCGCCATGATGAAGCACACGGCGGCGACTAGATAGGCGAATCCGGTCCAGCTTGCACTCATTTCAACCACCCCGCCTTATTTCTTCTTCTTGAACATGGCCAGCATCCGCTGGGTCACCAGGAACCCGCCGAAGATGTTGACCGAGGCCAGCGTGACGGCGAGGAAGCCCATCAGGCTAGAGAAGTCGATGTCTGCCAACTCGGCCGCCGGGCCCGCAGCCAACAGGCCGCCGACAATGATGACGGAAGAGATGGCGTTGGTGACCGCCAGCAGCGGCGAATGCAGCGCCGGAGTCACGCTCCAGACTACGTAGAAGCCGACAAAGCAGGCCAGCACGAAAACGGTGAACAGGTTCAGAAACGAGGTGTTTCCGGCCGCGCCGGCATCCACGCCGGACGCGGACATCGCGAAGCTCACGACTTCCGAGACCTGAACCAGACCCTGGGTGAAAACGGTGGCGTCGAGCATCATGACATCAACTCCTTGATCCGGACATTGACGACCTCGCCATCACGCGTCACCACGGTCTCGGCGACCGTCTCGTCCTCCCAGTCGAGGTTGAGGGCGCCGTTCTCCGTGTCGATGTGCGGGGTCAGGAAATTAAGAATGTTCTTGGCAAACAGGTTGCTCGCATCGCGCGCGAGCCGCGCCGGCATGTTGTCGTAGCCGATGATGCGCACGCCCTGGTGCTCGGCCACGATGCCGCGTTCGGCGCATTCGCAGTTGCCGCCGGTCTCGACCGCCAGGTCAACGATTACCGAACCCGGCTTCATCGATTCGACCATCTCGCGGGTCACCAGCACCGGCGCCGGACGGCCCGGGATGAGCGCGGTCGTGATGACGATGTCCTGCTCCCTGACGTGGTCGGCGAGGACCTGGCGCTCTTTCTGCTTGTACTCTTCCGTCATCTCCTTGGCGTAGCCGCCGGCGGTCTCGGCGTCCTTCATCGCTTCCTCGTCCACGATCAGGAACTTGCCGCCCAGGCTCTCGACCTGCTCGCGGGTAGCCGGACGCACGTCGTAGGCGGTGACCACCGCGCCAAGGCGCTTGGCGGTGGCGATGGCCTGCAGGCCCGCCACGCCGACGCCCATCACGAACACGCGCGCGGGTGCCACGGTGCCGGCCGCGGTCATCATCATCGGGAAGGCGCTGACGTGCTCGGTCGCGGCATCCACGACCGCCTTGTAGCCGGCCAGGTTGCTCTGCGAGGAGAGGACGTCCATGGACTGCGCGCGACTGATGCGCGGCATCAGGTCCATGGCAAAGGTGGTGAGGTTGCGTGCGTTGTAGCTGGAAGAAGCGTTGGGGTTGGAGAGGGTGGCCAGGTGGCCGACAAGGATTGCGCCTTCTTTCATCAGGGCGATCTCGTCCGTCCCTTCCTCGGCCGTCATCGGCCGTTGGATCTTGAAGACCAGGTCCGCGTCGCCGAGGACGGCGGCGGCATCCGGGGCCACGCTGGCACCGGCGTCCTGATACTCTTGGTCGGTGACGCAGGAGCCGGTTCCGCAACCGGCTTCCACCACGACTTCCACCCCCATGCCGGTCAGTTTCTTGATCGTGTCAGGGGAAATTGCTACCCGGTTCTCGCCCGGGCGGATTTCTTTCGGAATCCCGATTTTCATGCTGGGAGATTTTGGGTGTTGTTCTGTGTTTCAGTCAATCAAAAAAACGCGACCCCGAAATGGGGTGCGTTTTCGGGGTGCCATTATACCCCACCCGTTTTGGCCCGACCGGGCAGTCAGGGCCTTCCGGGCGCCTCCAGTTCATCCCGTCCGGAGGGGCGCTTCGAAGGCTTTCGCGAAGAGGCCTGTTTCACGCCATGCAGGGTCGGTTTGGCAAACGCGAGCCGCTTTCTCGTGACCCGAACCGCGTCGGGATGGCTGTCGATGAGCACCGCGCTGCGGCCCGCCCGCACCGCGGCCTCCCCCGTCGTCCCGCTGCCCGCGAAAAAGTCGAGCACCCGGTCCCCGGGGTTGGAGTGAACCTTCACGATCCGCTCCAGGATCGCCAGCGGCTTCTGGGTCGGGTAGCCCGTCTTCTCCTTACCGGTCGGGCTGACGACCGTCTGCCACCAGGTATCGGTCGGCGTTTTGCCCCGGGCCGCTTTCTTCGGGCCCACCAGGGCGGGAGCCATGTAGGGAATCCGGTCGATGTCGTCGTACCGGTACGTGTAGTGCCTGGGGTTTTTCGCGTACCAGAGGATGTTGTCGTGCTTGGGCGACCAGCGCTTCCGGGACCGTGCCCCGTAGTCGTACGACCAGATGATCTCGTTGATGAAGGAGTCCCGGCCGAAGATCTGATCCAGCAGGATCTTGCAGTAGTGGACTTCCCGGTAGTCGACGTGAAGGAACAGCGAGCCGGTCGGATGCAGGAGCCGGTACGCCTCCTGCAGCCTCGGCCCGAGGAAGTCGAGATAGTCGGAGAAGGCGTCCGGGAACTCCAGGCTGCCGAGCCGGGTGGTCTTGTATCTCCGTCCCTGGAAGCCAGTGCGGTCGCCGTTGGCGTCCCGGGTCGTCTTCAGGCGGGAGCGCGACTGGGTCTTTCCCGTGTTGAACGGCGGGTCGATGTAGACCAGGTGGAACGACTCTTCCGCGAATCCGCGCAGGATGGGGAGGTTGTCCCCGAAGTGGATGTCCAGCGACGGCGGAGGCAGGGATTTAGGGTTCGAGGCGGAACGTCGATTCATCAAGGCTTCCGGTAAGGGCGCCTGCTTCGGCTTCGAACCGTCTGCAGGAAACCGCGCAATGTGTCGCCATTATGGCACCGCCGCGACTGCGGGAACTTCCCGCATTTTTCGGAAGGAACCCTTGCCTCCTCTAATCCTAAATGAGAACCACTTTACAAATGAGAATCATTCTTATATACTGTGGCCGCCGCAGGGATTGACTCACTCAATTATGGACGCAAATGGAAACAAAATGCTCAAAAAATCAGAAAGAATGCCCTGCACTTGTCGCGCAAGTCACCTGTGCGGGAGCCTCGCGCTGCTTCTCTCCCCTGCCGTGTTCGCGGGAGATCACTTCGACCGCGAGGTCATCATCGTCGGCGGTTACCAGGAAGCTTACGAGACAACCGGATCCGCCCACTTCGTCGGGCCCGAGGAATTATTGAAGTTCAACTACTCCGACATCCAGAACATCGTCCGCGAAGTCCCGGGTGTCTCGGTACAGCTCGAGGACGGCTACGGGCTGCGTCCCAACCTCAGCATCCGCGGCACGCCCACCGAGCGCAGTAGCCGCATCACATTGATGGAGGATGGCGTGCTGATCGCGCCGGCACCCTACTCCGCGCCATCCGCCTATTACTTCCCGACCGCTGGCCGCATGCACGCCTTCGAGGTACTGAAAGGCCCGTCCGCGATCACCCAAGGGCCGTACACCATTGGCGGCGCCCTGAACATGATCTCCACGCCGATCCCGCGCGACATGGACGGCGGCCTCCTGATCGAAGGCGGCGGCTACTCCGACCGCCGCCTGCACGCGTATGCGGGCTTCACCTCGG
>JAJDWR010000006.1 GCA_022825505.1 Gammaproteobacteria bacterium
GACGCCTCCGGCCTTCGCGAGATGCCCACCGAGTTCATCGGCGCGGGCGGCGAAAAGCGCATCGCGGATCTGTGCTGGCTTGCCGAAGGCAGGGGCGGTGACTCGGCGATCATTCTGATCGAGAACCAGTCCACGCCCGACCGGCGCATGCCGGCGCGGGCGACGACGCGAATCGGGCTGCTCTACGAATCGCTCGGCGGCGAAGCGCGCGGGGCCGATGGACGGTTCCCGCCGGCGCTGGTCGTCGTGGTGTACACGGGACATCGGCGGTGGCGTTCCCCGGACGACCTGAGCGGCCTGGTGCGGATGCCGGTCGGCCATCCGCTGCCGTGGCTGACCGGACGTCGCTACGCACGGCTTGATTTGCGCGACCCCGCGACGCAGTATCCCAAGCGTGGCAACCGCATGGCGGCGCTGGCGCAACTGGTATTCGCGGAGTCGTATGCTGACGCCATCGGCCTTCTCGGCGAAGTGCGCGGATGGCTGGACTTCGGGGACGAGGACGAAGCGCGCCTGTTCCAGTGCTACCTGGACTGGTTCCACGAGACTGCGCCGGAGTCTCGTCCGCCGGATTGGAACCCGGAGCGCGAGAGAGAATTGGAGGAGCTGATGGCCGAACAATCGATACTGCAGAGGAACAACGAGCGCTGGCTGAAGCGCCACCGGCAGGAGTTGTTGGCGGAAGGCCGCCGCGAAGCGATCGCCGAGGGCCGCCGCGAAGCGCTCGTGCGGCTGGCCGCGCGACGTTTCGACGCCGACACCGGGCGGCAGCTACAAGCCCGGTTGAGGGCCGTGGAAGACCCCGGCCGCCTCGACAGGGTGGGCGACCTGATCCTGGACAGCGAGACTGGCGAGCAGTTGCTCGGCGGACTCGACCGCGCCGGCCTGAACTCGGCCTGACGCCGCGCCCGCCAGCAGCGCCCACAGGCGTTTGCCCGTGTCGGCGCCGTACCGTATCTGGCCATCGACGCGCAACTGAACTGCCACGGCCACTTGAACGCGAAGTAGCATCATGCTTGCAGCCATGCTCTTATGGCCGTAAGATTTGATTATGGCCATAACAAGCATCAAGTCCACTTATTCCCTGGACGTGGAGTCCGTACGCATGCTTGAAGCCCTGGCACAACGTTGGCAGGTATCGAAGTCCGAGGTGCTGCGGCGCGCCATTCGGACCGCTGCCGGAAGCGGTACCGAGAGCAACGAAACCGCGCTCGATGCGCTCGAACGGCTGCAGTCCTGCGTGCGCGAGCGAAAGGTCGATCTTTCGGCGTGGGAACACGAAGTCAAGGCGGAACGTCTTGAAGCGGAATGACACCGTCGCCACGTGATCCACCTGGATACCAGCTTTCTGATCCGGGCGCTGAACCGTGGGTCGCCGGAAGACCGGAAACTACGGCTCTGGATTCAGGAGGGTGAAATACTGGGGATGAGCGCCGTCGCATGGGCCGAGTTGCTGTGCGGGCCGCTCAGTCCGGCCGAGAAGGAATTGGCCGCCGGCGTCGTCGAACAACGTCTCGATTTCATTCCCGGTCACGCCGAGATCGCGGCGCGCCTGTTCAACGAATCCGGAAGACGCCGTGGATCGCTGATCGACTGCATGATTGCCGCGGCGGCCATTGCCGACGGTGCGCCATTAGCCACAAGCAACGATGCGGACTTCCGCCGATTTGTCGACGCGGGGCTGACTTTGGCTCCCTGATGAATGCGAGGGCGTAAGCCGGGAGCTATTCGATCAACGCCGAATGACAGATGTCAGATGCACGGAGGAGCGGGCTCCCCGGTCACTCTGCCTCAAGGCTTTCCAGTAACGTCACCAGTCCCGGATAATCGAGACTGAGCTTTTGCAGCTTCTGCGGTCGCCCGGTTTCGGGCAATTGAAAGTCCAGAACGCGCTCACCTTCCGGGGTGACCTCGAACACTCTCTTGGTCTGCGAATTCATGACGACGGTGTTGCCGTTCGGGACTCGGGTGGCCGCTCCGGCAAATGGGCCGTGCCAGGCGCCGAGCGGCTCCTCGATGTACTCCCAGACGATCTCCGTCTGGTACGGGTCGCCACTCTCCGCGAGTTCGAAGCAGCCGTTATCGTCGTACGGCAATGCAATTTCGACGATGGACGAATACGACATACCGAGACCAAATGCACCAATGGCTTCAGCCCCGGGGATGGTTCCGGCCCGATTGTTGTGAATGGTCAGGTCGCCGGGCCCGGGGAGATTATCGGCCTTTATGAAGTGCGGATCATGTTGCGCGCCAAGAATCTGACTTTCGGCGTCGCCGTAGCCATACACGGCCGGATTGCCGAACCGGTAGAGTATCCTCCCGCCTTTTCCGCAACGCCCGCCCTGGTCTGTTCTTGCCTCCGCTGTCGTGGTGCTGTGATCGATGATGTAAATCTCGCTGTGATTCACGCTGCTGAATACGATCAAGTCCCGCTCAGGCTCGTAATCGATGCCATTCGCGTGGAAGTGCCTCTGTGCATTGCCGGGAAAGTTGATGTCGAATCGATCGTGGTTCTCGCGAATGTCGCCATAGTTTGGCCGGTTCGGGAATTGGTCCTGGACCATATGATCAAGGTCTGACCACATCCACACGATCTCGGTCGAACCGTCTTCCAGGTTCGGTTTCAATTCCAGAATCCGCTCGAACCAGCGTACTTCCCTTTCATTCCGTCGCGGCGTACGGCCGTGGAATTCGAGTTCCACCCTGGGTACTGCGTTGTATTCCGTTACGAGAACGTTGCCGTTCGGCATGGGAGCGAAGTCATGATGCAGGCACACGTTGTTTTCGATGCAGTGACTGAATTCCCAAAGAACCTCACCGTTCGGCGCCACGATTTCCAGGACTCCGTGGGCAGCGACCGGAAAGGTTCGCATATCGAAGAAGTCCCCAATGCCCGCTTGCCTAAGGAGATTGCCATCCGGAAGGAGATGCGAATGGACGCCTTCCGGCCCGTGTCCGGACGGCCATTCATGAACCAGGTTGCCCTGCGGATCCAGCAGCTTGGTTCCGGCGTTAATGGTGGTATCGCCGGCAGATCCTGACTCCGTGTAGAGCATGTAGGCCTCATACTGGCGGGGGTCCTCGCCGGGCAATATCGCATCGACGACATCCGATCGGCCCAGCATCGCGACCAATTGCCTGACGTTCGCCAGGCCCTCCGGAGATGGAGGCACGGCACGCCGGTCGTACAGTTCCGCATTGCTCAACACCCAGTCACCGTCCAGATCGGCGCGGCGAAGCGCAGCGGCGGCTTGTTCCAGTTCCTCGAAGTCAATTTGGTCGTCACCGTCCTTGTCGATGACCTTGATGGGCGTTTGCAAACGGAGCCAGCCCGGGATCGGGCCCGGGCCGCCAAGTTCACGCCTGTCCAGCAACTGGTCACCGTTGGCGTCAAGAGGCATGAGTGACTCCTGAGCGGCCGCTATTTCAGGCGCATCCAGCTGCCCGTCCCCGTCCCGGTCCAGCGCCTCCAGCACAGGAACGCTGGGAAGAGACCACTCGTACGCATCGTAGTCGGGTGGTTCCGTTGAGGCTGTCCCTGCTTCCAGACCTGCAATATTGTTGCCCTGCCCGCGGACTGCCAGCGGAAACGTGCAAGTCACACCGAGCGCTACGACCAATACAACGGTGAAGGAATGGCGCATTACCAGACTATTGGCGATGTTCACTGCAAACCTCTACAAAATCCTGAGTACAAACGATAGTCCAAGACCTTTGGGTAATTGAGGCATTCTCAGCCCGGCTCTCTGCCGGCAATTCGCAGAACTTCACTTGCGAGCAACCGGCACTCCACCCGAAAATCCGAACCTCCATAGTGGCAATGGTATACGAAAAAATGCGGCGCATAATTCGTGATTTGGAAATACAGAGTGAGCGAAGCCTCTGGTTATCATCAGGTCGCTTGTAATGTAGGCTCTAGCGAAGATGCCGGGAAGCCGGACGGGGAGACAGCCGAACGGACGGGGGTGACGGTTTGCACGCGGTAGGGAACGTTCGCCGACGCTATGTGCTGGTGGGACCGGACCGGATCCTTCGGCGCCGCCCGCACAGCCATTATCCGAAACTCTCCCATCAAATGAGGTACCAAGAAGTCGGAACGCTTTTCCGGGCTCGTTTCAAGATGAAAAACCGCCGGGCCGTTGGGAGTTGGTTACAGAAGGCGGAAGCTGGGAGATCCTGATGACCAAGTATGCTTTGTGCGCAGTACAATTCGTCGCGCTCTTGTCGTTGTTCTTTTTTCAGCCGCAGTCATTTGCACAAGACAGTGAAAATCAGGCGGCAGCAGACGAGCTGGTTGAGATCATTGTAACGGGTACTCGAATAACCGGAAACGTAGATTCGGCATCAGCACTCGTTCAAGTGGATTTTGAAGAGCAATACGATAACCCCAGTGTGACAATCTCCGAGTTCCTGAGAGAAAACGTTACGGCAAACTTCAGTCAGGAGGTCTTCGAAGATGAAGGCCTGCGCGTTGGCCGCGTCAACGGCAATCGTGTTGCCGGGCCAAATATATGGGGGCTCGGCGAAGAAAACACACTTACCTTTCTGAACGGGTCCCGAATCGCACTCAATCCGCTGCCCTCGGGGCGCGGATGGCTCAATACCGATCTAAACGCGATCTTGCCTGGGATCGCAATACAGCGCACGGACGTTCTCCTGAATGGCGGCTCTGCCATTTATGGCACCGATGCTGTGGCAGGTGTCGTGAACCTGATTCCTCGCTACAGGTTCACAGGATTTGAGGTTCGTGCGCAGACCGAGGTCATTCCAAGTGAAATTTCAAGATATGGATCGCGAAATATCGAAGCCATCTTTGGCACCGGCTTCAACGATGAGAAAGGCAGCTTCATCATCGCCGGCAATTTCACGGACACCAGCTTGAACGATGCCGACGCACTGGGCCTGAATGGCCAGAACACCCCGGAGTTTACGTCACCCGTTACTGCTGACGATGTTGGCACTGATCCTGGACAGATATTGAATCGGAGCGCATATGGAAATTACGGTGGCGGCATGGGACGCGCAGCCGATCCGCTGTTGACAGATCCGCTTTGCGGCGCTGTAGATATGTTTCCCGGCGAACCGTATTGGTATTTCGGGGAGGTGGCTCCCCGCGGTGTGTCAAGGCGCGGAGAGTGCTTGCAATACAATGCGCCAAGGACAGACGGTCGCGATTCCGGGCGCTGGACCGTGTTTAGCGCGATTCAATACGACGTAAATGATGAACTGCAATTGAGTGCCGAATTATCTCGTCACCAACGCACGCAATTTGACCTGATCCGTTTTGGTGACGCCGCTGCACTGCGAATCCGCAATGACATTCCATCCAGCCACCCGGGAATTCTTTACAACCGGTCAATAGATCCAACCTGGGCTGGAGCCGCAATTGGTCCTTCTCTGTTCTACGCCTCAAGTGTCGATCGCCCGGTAGGTTATGAAACTGAGCAGAAATACGAGTCTGAGTCGACATTCCTGAAGCTATCGTCAGACTGGGCGATCAGTGACGCTTTACAGTTCGAGTTGTCCGCTGTCTTGTCGGAAAACGAAGCGGCCCACCCGCAAACCCGAACGAGGAAGGACAGATACAGCAACGCCCTGGCCGGGCTTGGCGGACCTGACTGCGATCCAGTCTCCGGGACACGCGGTGCGGGAGGCTGTGAGTACTATAACCCTTTCTTCAGCGCACTCCTGCCCGATGCAGGAAGCCTCGGTCTGGCTAATTCAGACGAGTTACTTGAGTGGCTGATTCCTACGGACGACGCGATTCGAGTCGGCAATTCGAAGCTCATGTCGATCGATGCGCTGCTAAATATCACAACAGGCATCAGCCTGCCGGGCGGCGATATTAGCGTCGCCCTCGGCGCGAGCTACAAGGAAGAGGAGAATTCCGTCCAGTATTCTGAGGGTTTTCGGTCTGCCGTCTACCTGGGGCTTGATTCTGCGTTGGAGAATTTTACCGGGAACCGAGAAAATGAGGCGTTGTTCGCGGAGTTTCTCTTTCCCATTGGCGAAAACTTCAATGTGCAATTGGCGGGACGCCTGGACGACTACTCGGACGTAGGCAGTACCTTCAACCCGAAGCTGGGAGTTGTATGGGATGTCAGCGACCGCGCAACATTGCGTGCGTCGTACGGAGAATCGTTCAAGGCGCCAACGGTACTTCATACCCAAAGAAATGTAATCACTCTGACTTTCCCGCCACAGCCCACCGGAGGGCGAAATTTTCCCCGTACGCCGTTGTCAGGGGTATCGGGACCACTTGGAGGCAGTTTGGAACCACAAACTGCGGAAATCCTGAGCCTCGGCGGTGATTTCGTCCTGATAGATGGCTGGAATCGGCTGGAAGATCTTTCACTCAGTGTGTCGTATGTGAACATTTCATTCAAGAATCAGATTGGTTTTCTAATCGAGAGATCCCGGGTACCAGCCGTCCAGGATCGTGGCGTCAGCGCGTTGGGTGATTGCGGTCGAACCACGGGAAGTGATTTCGATGGGCTTCGCGAGATTGGTATCGATACCGGAGCTCCATGCTTTGAATTTACGCAAGGCGCGGTGCCGATCGGTACCGACCCCAGAGACGGTGCAGACCTTTTCGCCGCGTCCGATCTGACGGTTTCATACCGCTTGTATTCAAACTTCTCGGGAGCGGAACTTGAAGGTGTCGATTTCCGTCTGAATTCGACAGTGGATACACCGGTCGGGAGTCTTCGAGCGGGTCTGAACTTGACCTACATGCTCGAATATACGGTCGGACAAATAGGCGGCATGACGGGGATATTTGACGTCGTTGGTATAGCCGGGGCCACCGGCGGCGCGAATCGCGACGTTCCTGAATTCAACATCAACATGCCGCTGAGAATGCGCTGGTCCGATGATGGTTGGCTTGGAGGACACAGCACCAGCCTCACGGCACGTTACTCGAGCGAAATCGAGAACACGAACGGAACCACGAATACCGGTGCGCTGACGACTGTCGATCTTCAGCATGGTTGGGACATCACCGAGAACTCATCGATAAGACTCACTGTTCGCAATCTTGTCGAGAGCAAACCCGATCGCCCCGGCGACCCATTCTTGCTGGTTAGAGAGGGTGTAAGGACGTATTATCTGAACTTTGCCTTGACATACTGACGGTCCCTGTCAGTGGTCCCTAACTTCTTGTTGTATCTTGAGCAGTCGATTATGAAAAGCAGATTTGCAAGGTCTTTCCGCATCATGGCGGTCCTTTACTCACTGGCAGCATTCTTTGCCGTGCCTGGACCGCTGGCGGCTCAATCAGCGAATCCGAATGTCATCCTGGTCCTGGTCGATGACCAGGGATGGACGGGTACGTCCGTGCAGATGGCGGATAGCGTTCCGGCCTCAAGGAGCGATCTCTATTTGACGCCGTCGCTTGAGAAGTTCGCCGAACAGGGAGTCAGGTTCTCAAGCGGTTATTCGTCAGCGTCAAACTGTTCGCCGGCGCGTATGAGCATTCAGACCGGCAAAACCGCCCCCAGGCTCAAGTCAACCGACATTACCGCCGTTCATCCCGCGAACTATGGCCAGGAGCCTTTCGGCGAACGCATGTACCAACGCGCATACGTAAACAAACCCTTGATCATGGAGCTACCGGCGAGCGAGTTGGCGACGGATGAGCAGACCATCGCCGAGGTCTTGAAGGCCTCCAAACCGGAATATGTCTCTGCACATTTTGGCAAGTGGCATCTCGGCACATCTCCAGGCCTGCACGGTTACGATGTGCATAGCGGAAATACGTCAAATGTGGAAGGGAATATTGGGGAGCCCGATCCAAAACGAACCACGGAAGTAACGGATCAGGCGATTGGATTCCTCAGGGAACAGGCGGAATCCGGTCGGCCCTTCTTCATGCAGGTTTCCTACTATGCCGTACATACTCCTTTGCTTGCGCACGAATCGAACATTGAAAAAGTCCAGCGTCGGCAAAACGAGCAGCGCAGAAATGACACGCGCAATCGGTTGTTCACGCATCGTGATCCCGTGTATGCAGCCATGACAGAGGAACTTGACAGTGCCCTGGGATCGCTGATGGACGCTGTTGACGATCTGGGAATGACAAGTACCACGTACATGATCTATACGTCGGACAACGGCGCAGAGATTCTGAATTCCTTCACAAGCAACGCTCCGCTTGCTCGAGGGAAGACATCTGTTTGGGAAGGCGGTATCAGGGTTCCCTTCCTGGTGAAAGGCCCGGGCGTCAGGATCAATAGTCAGGTTGACTGGCCAGTCATTGGTCATGACATTCTTCCGACCATTGCCGACTGGGTTGGCATCAATAATTTGCCGCCTGATCTGGATGGCCAGAGCTTTGCACAGGTACTTACAGAAACAGATTCTTCAACCCGAAACAGGGAAAATGGATTGATTTGGTATTACGGCGCCTATCGGAATGTAAAGCACGTCTCTCCTCAGATGGCGATACGCCAGGGCGACCACAAACTGTATTGGGATATCCAGAACAACAGGGTTAATCTGTTTGATCTCTCACTGGATCTTGGGGAAACGACCAATCTCTCCGGCTTCTACCCTTCGATTGCGGATTCGCTCCTGAGTCAATTGAAAGCCTATATGAACGATGTCGGAATAGTTCTTCCCAAACGCAATCCTGACTACGATCCGTCAACTGACCCTGGATTGACACTACGTGTCGGCGCACTGCAGGAACCCGGTTCACAAGATTAACGCAGACGCTGACATCATTCCCATGTAACTCTGGGCGTTGCGGTCGTCATGATTCCATTCGGCGCAATCTCTGTGCTTGGGTAGATTGCCAGGCACAGGCGGGAGAGCGAGCAAATGATTGAGTTGTACCATCACGGTTCGTCTGTTTGTGCCGCCAAGGTGCGTTGGGGATTGGTCGAGAAGGGCCTCGATTTCGAGACGCACTACATCGATATCCTCAAAGGCGAGCAGTTCGATCCGGAATACCGCAAACTGAATCCGAAAGCGGTTGTTCCAACGCTGGTGCACGACGGCCTCGTGATCACCGAATCGACGGTGATCCTCGAATATCTGGATCTGGTCTTTCCCGAAAAGCGGTTGACACCGAGTGATCCGCTTGAATACGTCAAGACACGATACTGGACAAAAGCCCTGGATGAATACCTGCATATCTCCTGCGGCACGCTGACCTTTGCGTCCGCGCATCGGCACACCCTTCGCAAGAACCTGAGCGAGTCAGAGCTGGAAGAGTTCCTTGCGAATACACCGTCGGACTCGGTTACCAAGGACTGGGCCGGGCGCAAGCAACAGCTTGTCGCATTTGGCTTCGGGGCTCCAGGCGTTGCCGAGATGGTGCTCATGTATGACAAGTATCTGGCCGAGATGAATAGTGAGCTGCAAGTCACCACATGGCTGGCCAGTGACGAATTTGGCTTGGCCGACGTATCGCTCACGCCCTACGTGAACCGAATCGCGATGCTGGGCATGAGTGAGTGGTGGGAGCGCGGTCGATACCCGTTCCTCGAGAACTGGTGGCAACGGATACAGGGTCGGTCCACGTTCAAGTCGAGCATTCTTGACTGGTGTCCCGAGGATTTGACGAACGACCTCATGACGTTTGGCAGCATGAGCTGGCCTGAGGTGCGGCAAATCTTGATGTCCGCCGAGACGCATTAGGGGAGATTGGAAGACTGGAATTCAACACATATTGAGCGATAAACTGGCGGAATTGAGGCATTTGGTTCGCAAATAGAGAAGAATGGGTGAGGCATGAACCAATTGAATTGCATGCGGGCCTTCGTCAGTGTCGTAGAAGCCGGCAGCTTCGCCGGCGCCGCCAGAATGGTAAACGTTTCGCCTTCGGTGATTACCAAGCGCATCAATCAACTTGAGGATCACCTCGATGCCGAGTTGCTGCGCCGGTCCACCAGACAGCTCACAATCACCGACCTGGGTGCCGCCTATTACGAACGCTGCGCACGGGTTCTGAGCGAGATCGACGAGGCCCGCTCGGCTGTGCATTCGATGAACTGGGAACTGGCCGGACTGCTCCGAATCAGTTGTACCAGTTCATTCGCCTCACGCTACCTGGTCCAGGACGTCTGCGAATTCCAGTTGAAGCATCCGCAACTCAGGATCGATTTTCGGCAGAACGACTACATCTATAACCCGATTGCCGAGGGATACGATCTCTGCATTCAGACTCGCGACATCCTGAGCGACGTCATCACCAAGCGCCTGATCGCTCGCCTGCACCGGCTCATGATCGCAACGCCCGAATACCTGAAAAAGTATGGGAAACCGAAACACCCGACCGATCTGGCCCGACACCGAATTGCCTTCAACAATTTCGTCACGCCGAAAATGGAAATCGAGCTGACAGGGCGCCACGAGAAGATTGACGTGCCCATCAGCCCGGTGCTGCTGACCAACAGCATATGGCTGCTCAAATGCGCGGTTCTGGATGGCGAATGTATCGCGGTGATCCCGATCTTCTACTTTGCGGACGAACTGGCAGCGGGCACTGTCGTTCCCGTGCTTGACAACTACCGCCTCCCCAGTGCGGAACTGTCAGCCTACTACCGCCGGTCGCATCACGTGCCAATGAAGGTACGATCATTTCTCAACTTCATCAGTTCGGTTTACCAACCGACACCACCGTGGATTGCACCCATTCTTGAAAGTACGCCCGAACTGGGTTCGCACTTCGTATGATCGCGTATTCGGGCCGACGCCCCCTTACGATCAACCCCCGCCACGGGTTGGATAGAGACCCGGAATCATCAATCCACCGTAGATGCCCCAGTTGATGGTTTCGCCGGGATCGTACAGTTCGAGTTCGAATACGACCTCCGATGAGCCGTTTCGGGCGTATTCCCGCAGCAGGGAGGGCATGTGGAACTCGTTGAAGAAAGTGCCGCTCAAGTCGCTGTTACTGTAGACCTGTCCGGTCGCGGGCGCCACGCAGTGCGCCCAGATCACCATCATGTTGCCGGTCTGCGGCAGCCTGTGGGCGTCGCCCATGTCGGGGGAATGCCGGGATGTTGGGGAATGCCGCGTATCCGACGCCCAGGCCTCCTCGACGGTCATGGCGTCTTCGTCGACGCGGTACTCCACGCCGCGGCTGAAATTCTTCTCGGGCGGGACCGGCGGCTTTGGCGGGCGGGCGCCCCAGGTTCCGTTGTCGAAGAAGACGATGGTGCCTTCCGCGGTGATGCGAGGATTGTGTCCGTGATAGGGCCAGCGTGCCAGGTTGACGGGCTTCAGCACCCGGTCGCCGAGTTCGCCCCAACCGGTCGGCTCGCCCAGTATCCACTTGATGTTGCCGCTGGCTCGGTCGACCTTGACAATGGCATCCTGGTGCCGTAGCGAGACCACCACCGAGTCGTCCCGGGCGTCGTAGCCGGCGCCGTTACCGTGGGTCCAGTCCAGCGCGCCTTCGAAGCCGCGCATCGCCCAGTAGTCGTCCGTTCCTCCATAGCCGATCCGCATCGGATCGAGGCGGTCGAAGGCGGACCAGCGCCAGAGCAGCTCGCCGGAGCCGCGGTCCATCTCGGCCACGCCGTCGCCGACCACGATGGCCCTGCGCCGAGGCGCCTCAAGGTTGTACTGGTCCGTGTAGTAGTCGTCGATTTCCCGGGATGATGCGGTGAATATCAGGAAATTTCCGTTGGGCATCTCTTTCGGCTGGTGATGCAATCCGGCGGTGTCCACGGCAATGGCCCCGGGGACCGGACCCTGAGGCCGGCGAGCCGCATACCACTGATTGACGGTATTGCCGAGCATATCGATCTCGAAGGTACGGAAGTCCCAGCGGTGGAAGATCAGGTTGCCGTTCCGGAGCCGGTCGATGCCTTCCAGGAAGCTGTCGGTCTCGTAGTACCAGCATACTTCGTTGTCGGCGTCCAGGGCGACGATGATCCCCCACCCGAAACCGAAGTCTACCGTCTCCTGCGACCACTCGTCGTACCGCCCCCTGGGTATGCGATGCACGGAAAGCAGCAGGACGCCCGGCTCGCAGCGGCTGCGGTCGTCCCTGTTGATGCGGATGCCATGAGGAAAGTCGTAGCCACCCGGCAAGGGGGGCGTGCGGTAGTGCAGCGGCGCGGGCGCCGTCAATTCGGCGCCGGATTCGGCAATCAGTGTCACGCGAAGTTCGTGGTCCCGGTCGGGGCGCATGCCGAGAATCGGCAGCCCCTCTGACGGCGGCCGGTCTCGGCCGAATTCCACGCTCCACTGGCGGTCCGGGTCGCGGATGTCAATCCGGGTGCGGCCGGGTTCGCTGGCCCGGAAGAACACCACTGCGGCCAGTGGCACCCGGGGATTGGGATTCCGGACAATGGTGGGCTCTTCTATGAAGTGCATGGACTCGCCCTTGCTTGTCACTTCGGGCTCAGCCGCGCCGGAATGGACCGGATGGCACGAACCATGCCGGGACCTCCCCAATCGGGTTCCTCCACCAGCAGTTCGATGGAAGCGAGTCGCTCAAGCAAAACGCGCAACGCGATCTCGCCCTCCAGCATGGCCAGGTGTCGGCCCTTGCAGATTCGCGGGCCGCCGCCGAAGCCCAGCGTGCGCCGCTTCGGCCGCCGGATGTCGAAACGGTCCGGATTCTCGAAAACGCGCGGATCCCGGTTTGCCGCTCCCCACGCCATCAGAAGATTGGTGCCGGCGGAAATCCGAACGCCTTCGTATTCGATGTCCTCGTACGCCCCGCGGTGAAGGCCGAAGAATGGCGGCTCAAGGCGTATCGCCTCGCGCCAGGCGTGATGGACCAGCCCCGGATTCTCCTCCAGCAGCGCCCATTGGTCGGGGTGGCTCAGGCACGTATAGACGACATTGGCGACACCTCCCGCCGCGGAGTCGATGCCGTCGAACGTAATCGCCGCTGCTGTCGTCGCGGCGTTCCTTGGCACGTCGTTCCAGTCGCTGTCGGCAAGAACGGACTCGAAGAGATTGAGAAAGGTCTCGCTCGTCGAATCGTCGCCCGTCGAATCGTCGCCCGTTGAGTCCCCATCCGTTGAGTCTCCGCCCGGCGAGTCCCCGCCCGGCGAGTCCCCGGCCGGCGAGTCCCCGGCCGTCCGATGACACGCCTCCACGTAATCCCGCAGGGTCTGCGCGGCGCGGTTCGCGATCTCCACCTCCTCAGGCGTAGTTTCGAACTTCAACATGGGAACGATGGCGGCGGAACACTTCTCCAGGAGCGGCGCCGCCTCCGCCGGCAGTCCCAGGAACCGGACCCAGAAGTTGCGAACGATGACCTGGACATAGTCCCGCCGCAGGTCGACCACTCCGCCGCGGTCGAGCATGTCGTCCATGGCCCGTTCGGCGGCGTGCGTGATCGTCTCGATCAGCGGATGGTTTCGCGCGGGGCTCATGGGCCGGTAGGTCGCGATCGCGATGGGCGTGTGCGCGGGCTCGTTCATGAAGAAGGGGCTGTAGCTGTCCATCCGGGCCAGGGCGCCCTCGGCCCCGGCGCCCGAGCGGCGTTTCCGGCGGTGCTGCGCGCCCAGAGCGGGATGGTGCATCAGGTCCGCGAGCGTCCGATGGGCCGTGGCGATCAGCCCGTCGCCGGTGGGCATTCGGAACAGGCCGGGTCCCGGCTGCGCATGGGCGGCCCGGTAGGCAAACCCCGGATCCCGCGCGAATCGCTCATCAGCCAACTCCGAGAGCGCCGGCAGGTCTTGCGCTACCTGGTCCGTCATGCCGGGAATCCCCATGTGATTCGTCTTTGTACAACAAAATTGGGGTTCATGATGCGCAGGCTGGACCGGTTCTCTCGCATGGACGAACTATAGTAGTACAATCCACGAAAGTGAAAGGGACTCGATACCAATCCCACACCCGGCACTGGAACGAATACCTGATGCAGAACCTGTTAAACCCCGACCGGCCAGTCAACGTCAACAGCGTGGCGGTGCTGCTGTCCCTCATGTTTCTGCACCTTGTGGGCCCTCAGGCGGTGATCCTGCAGCCGGCCTTTGTGGACGGCATGGTCAGCCAACTGGGATTCAGCCCGGTGCAGGGGGGCTACGTGGCGGCCGCGGAGAACTCCGGCAAGGCCGTGCAGAGTCTCCTGATGATGGTTCTGGTCACGCGAGTCAACTGGCGCTACCTGTTCTACGGCGCGCTCGGCGTGCTCATGGTCGGCAACCTGCTTTGCACCGTGGTGGACGACTATCAGACGTTTCGCGTACTGCGGTTCTGCACGGGCATTGCCAACGGCACCATCGTACCGCTGTGCTACGTGGTTGTCGGGCTGACGGCCGCCGCGGACCGCAATTTCGGACTGCTGATCGTGTCCCTCATGGTCTACGCAGCCGTGATCTTCTTTGCCATCCCCACGATCTTTGCAATGGCCGGTCTCGTGGGACTCCTGCTGGTCTTCGCAAGCTTCGCCGGTCTCGCGCTCCCGGTCGTTCGCAACGTGCCCACCCAAGGCGAGCAACAGACCAGCGTCGACGGCGGCGGCCTCACCCTGCCGTGGAGCCTTCGCGGCATGGCGCTGGGCGCCATGTTCCTCTACTTCGTCGCCACGTTTGGCATCTGGACCTACATGTCGCTGATCGGCCGCGACGCCGGCATTCCCGCGCAACAGGTGGCCAACGCGCTGACCCTGTCGCAGTTCGCGGGCATCGCCGGCGCCCTGATCGCCGTTGTGCTCGGCAGTCGCTACGGGAGAGCCTGGCCGCTCGCCATTGCCCTGGTCGGCTCCATTGTCTCCCTGCTTATTCTCGGCAGCTACCGAACCGCCATGGGCTTCGTCATCGCCGCGTGCCTGTTCAACCTGCTGTGGAATACCGCGCACCCGTACCTGCTGGGCGCCCACGCGAGCTTCGACCGCAGCGGCCGCCAGGTGACCTACGCAGTCGCCATGCAGATGATGGGGATCGCCGCGGGACCCGCGGTCGCCGCCTCGATCCTTACCGGCGGCACCTATGGCCAGGTCATCACCCTGTGCACGGCCCTCCTGGCCGTCACCCTGGTACTCATCCAGCCACCGGTTCTCAGAGAGTCCACCTTGTCGCGGAAACGGGAACTCGCCGCGGCTTCGGGCCACTGAGCGAGCCAGGGGAGCAATGCGGCGCACCCGATGAAACGCAAGGATTGACGCAGATTTGCGCCCATGCGTCAAAATCAATAGAAGTGTCCGTTGAGATTAGGTGCTATCCGTTCGAGGCGTCGCACTCGAGGCAATACGGACAATCGAATCCAGCTTATTGCAAATCTCCTCGTTGATCTCTTCCTGGGGCACGTACTGAGCCAATTCGTAGAAGTTCTTCTTCGCCATGAGATTGGGGAGATCGAGCTTATGGAAGTACGCGCGGAACAGTGGATCCAGGAAATCGTCGCTTGCCTTGGCGTCGGGATCCCAGGGTGAACCCCGACCGAGACTCTCAAGCGCCGAGGTGATCTCCTCGATAGCCTCTCGCATCGCGCGAAGCCGTTTGTCGGCCTCTGCCACAGCAAACAGCGGACCAGGCATGTCGGCTTCGGCGGACTGGATTGCGTACGCCTCCAGGGTCGCCTGCGTACAAAGGTAATTCTCGATCTCGCGTCTTTCCCACATCAAGCATTCAACCGGGGCGATTGCGGGCATACCACCATCTAACCGATCAAACAGCGCAACTCCCGTAAGGCCGGGAAACGCCTCGCGAATTCCGTGAAAGTGATTTTGAACCGCCCTCGGCTGGTTGCCGACATAATGCACAAACGGTCTTTCTAGCGCAGCCGACGCCTCGGCATGTCCCAATCTTCGAGCGAACGCCTGTAGAACCGAGAGATCAGTCGAACCCTCTAGATATAGCACCCAGCCGGTCTGCTCGGCCTGGTAATAGTGTTCAAAGCCGATTTCGCGCAGGGCCTTGAGCACCTGACTTCCGCGGTCGCCGATCCGATGGGGCCGTCCAACGAAAGCCACAACAAGGTCGCGGTCTGCAGCTTCGTTCAGGAGTACTTCGGAGTGGCTTGCTGCAATGACCTGGCTTCCACTGTCGCGTCCCACGTCCGTCAGTAGCTGGTAGATCTGGCGCTGGCGAAGTATCTCCAGATGGGCGTCGGGTTCGTCCAGGAGCAGTACTGCGCCCGGATTCGCATACATGTATGCCAGCAGCAGCAGTGTTTGCTGAAGTCCTCTCCCGGTCGACGACAGATCCAGTCTCACACCGGGCTCGCGATATGTCATCGCAATCTCGCCCCGTTCCGAGATATATCGGGGAGAATCGAGTTCAGACCCGAAAAGGTTTTCAATCTGTTCCGAGAGAACCTTCCATTTGTCGGGGCGGTCCTCATGAATTCGGTAGCAGAGATTACGCAGCACCTCCGCGGTCCGACCTTCCCCTACACGAACATTGATAGCTCCCTGGTCCAGGCGTGTCTCCGTCGCTGCCAAACCTGACATCGGAGGCAGAAAGGCGATCTGAACCGAAGACGCTTCCGCAGGAATTGGCATGCGCTCGGGCACGTCTCCGTCCGAGAGACGCAACGGGCGACAATAGAAAGACTCCTCGTTTGCATAGTCAAACTCAAGCCCGCAGGTCCAGCTTCTATCTGCCGTCACACCTTCCACGACGATGTCGATCCGCACGTTGCCGGTCTGCTGGCGACCATCGATCTTGCGGACATCCCGAACGCGCAGTTCTCGCCAAAGGAGTTTTGCGTCCGGGACCGGAAGGGAGACCAGGTCGCGACGGTTTACCGTGACCCCGGGCCGGCGCTCCGGCGTCTTCATACCCGACCGCCGCTCGTTCCACCGCTTTAGGCCGATGTCCCAGAGTGCCAGTGCTTGTAGAGCCGACGTTTTTCCGGAGTTGTTCGGGCCAATAAAGACAACAGGATTCCCAAGCTCGATCTCGGCTTCTCCGAATCGCTTGAAGTTGCGAACAGTGATCTTCGTCAGCATTGGCGACTATTCTCCCAAGGTTTTCTGCGAATAGCCCTGCGGATACCCCTCATCCAATCATCACCGTTCGGGGAAACTGCGCGTAATTCTCCCAGCGGGTGGGCTTCTCGGGCATTTGGTCGGCAGTGGCCTGTACCTGGCCGTTCGCGTCGGTGACCCGCGAGACGATCGTATGTTCGCCCGGTTGGGCGTCCTGCCAGGCGTAGCGGAACAGCTTCCAGGAGTATTGGGTGGATTCCGGGTCGATGGCTGCGGGCTGCCAGGCACCGTCGTCGATGCGGACCTCCACGGAACTCAGCGGTGTGCCGTCGTTGAGCACAAAACCCATGATTTCGTGCCCGTCCGCGTTGTGTGTGACGCGCACGATGGATGACTTGAGCCGCATTCTCGTCACGGAGCGTTCCTCCCAGCGTTCCACGCCGCCGATGTCGCGGCGGGCCAGTGTCACGTAGTCCCGTGCCATGAAGCGGCCCATGTACCGCCGGTCCTGCACGTGGATCTGGGTCAGCCATTTCACGTTTGAAATGCCGTACCAGCCGGGGGCGATCAGCCGCAGCGGCGCCCCGTGGTAAAGGTTGAGCGGCTCGCCGTTCATTTCCCAGGCCAACATCATTTCCGGGAGAAGCGCATCGTCGCGATGCATGCTGCGGCCGAAGTTCTGCTCGACTCTCTGGTCGCGGATGCTCTCGGTTCCCGCATCGGCGCCGTAGAAAACTACTTCAAGTCCCGCATCCTGAATACCGGCCTCCAGCAGCAGCTCCCGCAGGCTGATGCCGCCCCACCGTGCATTGCCGATCAGGCCATGGAAGATCGCGGCACGATTGCCCCCGCACTCGAATCCGGCATCGATTTCGACCTTCGGCCGGGATTGCAGCTCCGCCAGCGTAAGCTCCATGGGACGGTTCACCAGGCCCGAGATCTGTAGCCGATAACTCTCCGCATCGATCTCCGGCTGGTCGTAGTGCTGAACGATGTAGAACTCACCCACAGGCGTGTAGAAAGAGTCGATGTTGCGCGTGTCCTGGAACAGGATCCCACCAGGCACGACGGGAGGCGCCGCGAACGTCTCAGGCACATCGGTAAACGGGACGATTTCCTCCCCCTGGGCCAGTGCGAGCTTTGACCAGAACGGCATGCCGGCCGTCGCAGCCAATCCGCCCAGGGCCATACCGCCCATCAAGACATCTCGCCGACGAGTTTCTTCGCCCTGTAGGCGTTCTTCGATCTCAGGTCCGCGCTGTTCCAACTTCCGTGACATGGCTACTCCCAGGTTAAGGATCGACGTGCATCGTGACTCCTGCAACCGAGGATTGTATATGCTGCACAGCGCCAGGGTGGAGCGGACCGCGACAGCGCCCGGTGCGCGATGAGTGAGCGCCCACATTCGTGTTAGTCTCGGGGGTTGAAGGGACCTGCACGCGGCCCCTTGCGCCTGTGCCTTACACATGGGGAAAACGACATGGCATATACGCTGATTGGCAACGATTTCGTGCCGCCGGATGTGCGCGGCAAGGTCACCGGGCAAGCCAAGTACGCCGAGGATTTTCGCGCCGAGGGCATGTTGTTCTGCAAGCTGCTGACCAGTTCCATGCCGCACGCGAGAGTACGCAATATCGATGCGTCCGCCGCGCTGGCCCTTGAAGGGGTACACGCGGTTCTGACCGCTGACGATGTACCGCCCGCGCAAGCACCCCGTTCCCCGGCATCTCCGATCCTCACCAACGAGCCCTGCTACGTGGGCGAACCCATTCTCGCGGTGGCCGCGGACGACGAGACCACAGCCCAGGACGCCATCGACCTCATCGAGCTTGACCTGGAACCCCTCCCCTTCACCTTCGATCCACTCGAGAGCCTGTACCCCGGCGGGCCCAACGCCCGCAGCGACGGCAACGTGACGGGCCGGAGCATCCCGGTGCAGACGGTCAAGTGGACCGCCGGCGATTTTGCGGCCGTCGACGAGGGCCAGCTTCCCATGGGCCAGCCCATCACCGAGTGGGCCTATGGCGACGTGGACGGGGGGTTCGAGGAAGCCGCCGTGGTAATCGACGAGAGCTTCGTCACCGCCGGCCTCTCCCATCACTGCATGGAACCGCGAAGTTGCATGGCCTACTGGGAAAACGGCAAGTGCGTGCTGTACGGATCATCCCAGAGCCAGACGGCCATGGTCCCCGGGCTGTGCCAGTTGCTGGGCGTGGAACAGGAAGACCTCATCTACGTGGCGGAGACATGCGGCGGCGGTTTCGGCTCCAAGGGCGGGCCGTACCCGATCATGGCCGTGCCCGCGCTGCTGAGCCAGCAGACCGGCCGCCCCGTGATGCTGCGGATCACCCGCGCCGAGGAATACGGACTGGGCACCGCACGGGCCGGCTTCCAGGGCCGGCTGCGAATGGGCTTGAGAGAGGATGGCCGCATTCTCGCCCTGGACCTCTCCATCGTCCACGAGAACGGCCCCCACACGGGCTGGAGCGACAACGACTCGGCGGCGGATTCGGTGTCGATCCTCTACCAGCCGATGGCCATGCGCTACCGCGGTATCCCGGTGGAAACCAATACGCCGCCCCGGGGACCCCAGCGCGGCCCCGGGCAGAACCAGATCGCCGAGGCCGTCGAGCCCATCCTGGACAAGGCTGCGCGGGCGCTGGGCATCGACCAATTGGCAATACGGCGCATCAACTCGGCCGACAACGACGCCAGGATCGGAGGCCGCCAGGGCCCGGTGACCAGCGCATACCAGGACGAGACGCTGACCCAGGGCGCGGAACTGTTCAACTGGGAGGAAAAGCAGGCTCGAAGCGGCCAGCGCAACGGTTCAAAGGTCATCGGCATCGGTATCGGCCAGTGTTACCACTCGGCGGGACGCAACAGCTACGACGGACTGGTCCGGATCACTCCGGACGGCGTACTGCACATCCATACCGGCTGCGGCAATCTCGGCACGTATTCCCACACCGCCACCTCCCGGGTTGCAGCCGAAGTGCTCAGGCACGACTGGGACAACTGCGTCATCGTACGGGGCGACAGCCGCCGGCACCTGCCGTGGGCACCGACCCAGACAGGCAGCAATACCGCCTTCACCTGCACCCGCACCAACTACGTAGCCGCCATGGACGCCGTGGAGAAACTCAAGGAAATCGCCGCCATGGACCTGGGAGGCGCGCCGGAGGATTACGACATCGGCGACGAGACCGTATTTGCCACGGACGATCCTTCCCGATCGCTCACCTACGCCGCCGCCGCGCAGCGCGCCATCGAACTGGGCGGGCGCTTCTCCGGCGAAGAGGCGCCGGAGGACATCCACGACGTCACGCGAATGGCCGTGGCCGGGGTCGCCGGCACCGGTCTGGTCGGGGTCGCGAAGGACAACCTGCGCCACGAAGGCGTGGTCCCGGCCATCGCCAGCGGCTTCATCGAGATCGAATTGGACCTGGAAACCGGCAAGTTCGACGTCCTCGACTACGTGAGCGTGGCCGACTGCGGCACGGTGCTGCATCCCCAGGGCCTGTCCAACCAGGTCAAGGGCGGTGCGGTGATGGGACTGGGCATGGCCTGCACCGAGCGCCACGTCTACGATTCCCAGATCGGCCTGCCGGCCAACGTCGGCTTCCACCAGGTCAAGCCCATGTCCTACCTGGACGTGCCCTCCACGATGGAGTGGGCGGCCGTGGACATCGCGGACCCGCAGAACCCCGTAGGCGCCAAGGGCGTCGGCGAGCCCATCCAGGGCTGTGCGTCGGCGGCGGTGCTGTGCGCGATCTCCGATGCGCTGGGCGGCTACGACTTCAACCGCGCACCGGTCAGCCCGGACATGGTGGTCAATGCCGCCGCCGGACAGCCGCAGTCCCATGGGCCGTTGCAGGTGAATACGGTCTGAGCGCGCGCCCGACCCAAGGCTGGACACACACTACAAGGCTGGACACACGCTAACGGAGTCGTTTGCACGTCATGAAAGCGGTCATTCACACGTTGCTTGCAACGCTGATGGTGTGCGCACCGGGCCTTGCCGCGGCGCACCACTCCCCCTTCATCTACTTTGACGCGTCCCGGACCGTCGAGGCCGAAGGCGTCGTCACCGCCGTGAACTGGCGGAATCCCCATGCGACGTTCGAACTGACGGCAGACGGCGTTTCGTGGGAGGTCGAAGCGAACGCAATCAGCATCCTGAGAAGAATGGACCTCGATGCGGACTCGGTCCGGGTGGGCGACGTCGTCACCGTGGCCGGTTGGCCTCCGAAGGACGGGAGCACGCGCATTTTCCTCACCAACATGCTGATCGAGGGCAGGTCGGAGATCATCCTGTGGCCGGGTGCGCCACCGCACTGGTCTGCGGACGAAACCGCGGGTTCTTCTGCAGTCTGGCTGGCATCGGAGGCGGATTTTGCAGACGAGGATGCGCCGGACGACATCTTTCACGTCTGGAGCACGTCGCTGGCGGACGTTCCGGATGCCTTGATTTTCGATGGGGCCGTATTTCCCCTGACCGAAGCGGCCCAGGCCGCAAGAGCGGGCTACGACATGTACGGCAATCCCATCATCGGAACGTGCATCGCCAAGGGCATGCCAACCATCATGGAACAGCCCTACCCGATGGAGTTCGAACAGGGCGACGGCGTCATCTACCTCAGGATGGAGGAAGGCGATATCGTACGGGAAATCCACATGGGCGCCGAACTGGCGAACGTGGAGCCTTCCCTGTTGGGCACTTCGGTGGGGCGTTGGGATGACGATACGCTGGTGGTGGAAACGACCGGCAGTACATGGCCCTACACCGACATGACCGGCGTCCCGAACTCCGAGGACAGCGTATTTGTGGAGCGCTTTACGCCCAGCAACGACGGCAGGCGGCTGGATTACGAAATGACGGTGACCAACCCCGAAATCTTCACCGAACCCGTCACCTTGGACAAGCACTGGCTGTGGATCCCCGACGCGACGGTGGAGCCGTACGAGTGTCTTGTGGAAGCGGACGACTAGTCCGCCGACACGCCTGAAACTCGTCTCGTCGAATTTCCCAATACCCGTTTCCCGATGGCTTTCCGTAGAGCCGTCTTGATCGCGCCCGCTATCGAAGCGTAGACTGCCGGGACCACATTTCCAACAGAAGTGACAACATGTTCAACTCCCACACGATTCGCGCAGCACTCCTGGCGCTGATCTCATCCACACTTGCCGCTTCGGCGCTCGCGCAGAATTTCCTGACCGACATTCCGGCAGGCAGCCGGGGCATGGTCAGCGGCCCCGAAATCGGCGAACGCATTCCCGATTTTTCCGCCTACGACCAGAACGGCAATCGGGTCAGCCTGGATGACGTGATGGGTCCGAACGGTGCCATGGTGGTATTTCACCGTTCGGCCGACTGGTGACCTTTCTGCAAGACCCAGCTCGTGCAGTTGGAAGCATCATTGGACGATTACACCGCAGCCGGCCTGGGGGTGGTTGCGATCAGCTACGACACGGTCGACATCCTCAAGAGTTTCGCTGATCGGATGGGCGGATTCCGCTACTCCACGCTGGCCGACCCGAACTCCGAGATCATCGAGGCTTACGGTATCCGCAACCCCAACCCGGAGCCCGGCAGCCGCACGGACGGCATGGCCTTCCCCGGCACCTACATCGTCGACACGGACGGCATCGTGCAGGACAAGTGGTTCGAGGACAGCCACCGAATCCGGCCTACCGCACAGACTGTACTCATGAAGACGTTCGGCGCCGACGGCGGCCGCCGCACCGAAGTGCAGTTGCCGCAGTTCGACTTCGCGGCCTACGCCACGCAGGACCAGATTCAGCCGGGCAATACCGTCCTAGTGGTGGCGGACATCGTTCTGCCCGAACGCATGCATCTCTATGCGCCGGGCTCGGACTACGTTGCCGCCGACCTGAACATCGTCGAGACCGAACACGTGCTGCAGGGCGCTCTGGAACTCCCGGAGCACGAAATCCTCTACCTGGAGCCCATCGACGAGAGCGTTCCCGTCTACTACGGAACAGCGCGATTGACGCGCGAAGTTTCCTTGTCACCGGCGTACCAGGAAGATTCGGTTGCGGTGGATGTCGTGCTGAGCTACCAGACCTGCGACGACGAAATCTGCTACCCGCCGGACGACTTCCAGTTCACGCTGCACTTCGACGTACTGCCCAACGACCGGGTACGGGCGCCGGAGGGCATCCGCCACGAGGGTTGAAAGGCGCAGGAATTCCTCGCGACGAATCGAACTAGCAACAAGGTTGAGTGCCCGCCGGGTTGACTGCACCCGCCCGTCCCGTTTCGCATTGAGCTTCGGGCGATACCGGGCCACAATGCGGGTATGCGCGCAATCGACGCTCGACTGATCCGCATCCTGAGCCGGCACCCCGGCATTCGTCTGGCGATGTTGTTCGGTTCTCACGCTAGAGGCCATCCCAGTTCGGACAGTGACATCGATCTCGCGCTGCTGGCGGAGAGTCCTCTTTCCGGCGCGACGATTCGCGAACTTGTGGAAGCGATCGGCGGTGAATTCGGTTGTCTAGTCGATGTCGTCGACCTCTACCACGCGCCGCAGCCCATACTCGGACAAGTGTTCAAGGGGCGGCGGCTTCTGGGCGACAATCGGACCTACGCAGAGCTGCTAACCAGACACCTCATCGACAGCGCCGACTTCCTTCCGCTCCGGCAGCGAATCCTGGCCGAGAGGCAAGCCGAATGGACGCAGTGATCGTCAGCGCGAATCTGGAGTCCCTGCGCCGGTGCGTGATACGCGTCCAGGAAAAGACGCCGGCAACAGTGGACGGACTGACCGAAGACCCGGACGCGCAGGGCATCCTGATGGTGTCGAGCGCTGCTTGAAGGTCGCACCGGGACTTCTCGCCCGATATTGCCTGTAACGGTCGAACTTGAGGGGCGACTTGAGGGGTCACTTGAGGGGTCACTTGACGAGCAGCACCGCACCCCCAGCAACCTGCACTTCCCGCCCAAGCTGTCGCCCCCGAAATTCCCGATGTATATTCGGCGCACCATGAGCGGCGCGCCTTGATTCGATGCAGACGGTACCGGTCATCAAGGACCTGGTTCTCCTAGGCGGCGGCCACAGCCACATCGCCGTTCTGAAGTCGTTCGGGATGCGGCCGATCCCGGGGGTTCGGCTTACGCTGATCAGCCGCGATATCGAGACCGCCTATTCCGGGATGCTGCCGGGACTGATTGCCGGTCACTATTCGTTTGATCAGGCTCATATCGACCTCGTGCCGCTCGCCAGGTTCGCCGGAGCGCGCTTCTTCCACGATGAAGTCACGGATATCGATCTGGAAGCGCGGACCGTATCGCTGGCGAACCGGCCCCCAGTCGCCTACGACGTCCTTTCCGTCAACACCGGATCGACGCCCGCGACCCATGAAGTTGGCGGCGCCGACGATCATGTCGTACCCGTCAAGCCCATCAATCGCTTTCTGGGACACTGGGAAAGCCTGCTCGAGCGCGTCGAAGGGTATGGAGGCGGGCGGCGTGCCAACATGGCCGACGACGACGGAGTGCGGGTCGGCGTGGTGGGAGGTGGCACCGGCGGGGTCGAATTGTGTCTCGCGGTTCATCACGCGCTGACGACACAGCCGAACCCACCGGAGGCGCTTGCGCTGGAACTCCTCACCGCCGACGAGGAGATTCTTCAGGAGCATCCCAAAAGCGTGGTCCGACGGTTCAGACGGATTCTTGCCGAGCGAGGCATCGAGGTGCACACCGGCACTCGGGTGACGCGGGTCAGGCCAAACACGCTGGTCGATGCCGACGGACGCGAGTTTCGGTTCCACGAGATTCTCTGGGTTACCCAGGCCGGTGCACCGCATTGGCTGAGCAGTTCGGGAATCCAGATAGACGGGCAGGGATTCATGCTCGTCAACGACCATCTCCAGTCGCCATCCCACGGTAGTGTCTTCGGTGCCGGCGACGTGGTGGCCATGGCAAACAACCCCCGCCCCAAGGCGGGCGTTTTTGCCGTTCGCCAGGGGCGGCCGCTTACCGAAAACCTGCGCCGGTACCTGTTGAAGAGGCCCTTGATCCGGTATCGACCCCAGCGGAGATTCCTCAAGCTGGTCAGCACAGGAGATCGCTACGCAGTGGCCTCGCGCGGTCCGTGGTCCGCCGAGGGACGCTGGGTGTGGCGCTGGAAGGACTGGATCGACTCGCGCTTCATGGAGAAATTCCAGGTTCTCCCAGACATGGAACCCGGGGACGAGACGCCCGAGGTCCCGGCGCCGCTACGTGATCCCGCAATCGACGACGACACCGGCGATCCCATGCGTTGCGGAGGCTGCGGTGCGAAGGTCAGTGCCGATGTGCTGGCGGCTGCGCTGGCGGATATCCGCACCGCGTCCAGGGATGACGTGGTCGTCGGACTGGATGCACCGGACGACGCGGCGATGGTCGCCGTTCCACCCGACAGGCTCTCGGTGCTCTCGGTGGACGGCTTTCGACCAATGATCGATGACCCCTGGCTGTTCGGGCGAATCACCGCCAACCACTGCCTGGGCGATGTCTATGCCATGGGTGCGGAACCCCAGGCGGCCATGACCATGGCGACGCTGCCGGTGTGGCCGGAAGACAAGCTGGTGGACGAACTCAGGCAGATGCTGCTCGGCGCCCTGCATGTCTTCGATCGGGAGGGCGTCGCGCTGGTAGGAGGCCATACGGGTGAAGGCGCTGAGTTGACCCTGGGATTCACGGTCACCGGATTGATCGAATCGGATCGGGCGCTGCGCAAGTCCGCATTGCGGCCGGGTGACGTCCTGGTGCTGACCAAGCCCGTAGGTACCGGAACACTGCTCGCAGCCGACATGCGCGGCAAAGTTCGGGGCCAATGGCTTCAAGGGGCCATCGAATCCATGCTCGTTTCCTGCAGAAACGCCGGAGAGACTCTCGGAAAACACGGCGCCCATGCCTGCACCGACATTACGGGCTTCGGGCTGGCCGGTCATCTCCTGGAGATGCTCGGCGACGGTTCCCTGGGCGCGCTCATCGATCTCGACGCGCTGCCCCTACTCCCGGGCGCACTCGAAACTGTCGAGACGGGCATACTTTCAACCTTGCAGCCCAAGAACGAGCGCTTCGCCGCTCAGGTTGCGGCCACCGACGAGAATAGGAAACGAGCCGAGTTTGCCCTGCTGTTCGATCCCCAGACCGCCGGGGGCCTGCTTGCGGGCGTGCCGCGCGAGAGCGTCCGGGACTGCGTAACCGAGCTGAAAACTCAAGGCTACTCCTATACCGCGGTAATCGGAGAGATCGTGGATGCAGATGGGTGGGAAAGGCGGGTTCGTCTCACGACAGCATAGCTTACAGGCAGGCCTGCCGGGCGCGGATGTGGGCGCGCCTGCGGTTGTGCCTCTGGGTGTAGGGGCGATTAATTAGTGTGCCTGCTGGTGCGGGCGGGCGTGCGGACAACGTCCGGTCCAAAGGTCGCGGCAATCTGCCAATCAGAACTCGTACCTTAGCCCCACCGTCGCGGACAACCCACCGATATCGGTCAGGTCCTGAATTCCGGTAAAGGGCGTCACGCCATCCGCCTGGACGGGCCGGTGACTGCGGATCGTGTCCCAGACGTCCTCGTCGCTCACGTCGTCGATGTCACTCCACCGCAGAGTCAGAAACAGGGAAGTGCGGTCGGTCAGCCCACGCTCCACACCGGCGATGACCTGGTAGCCGAACACCTCGTCGCTCACCATGGTATTCATGACGCTGGACGAACCTGCAGCGGCTATCTGCCAGTCTGCCGGTTGGCCGGGGTCACCGCCCACAGCCTCCACGTAGCCATCTGCAAGCGTGCGGCGCACAAAGGAGACCCGGTAGTGCGACTGCACGCGTGCGAGCCCGGCGCCCACCCCGACATAGGGAGACCAGGCGGAATCGATGCCGAAGTCGTAGAAGACGTTCAGAAATAGCTGGCTCGACCTGAAGTCCGAGACCTGTTGATAGGGAGGATCGTCCGGACTCCACTCGGTTGCCTTGCCCTGCAGGGCGGGGTTGTCGACGGCGCCGGCCAGCACTGCAACTCTGCCTTCATGTGCGCGGCTCAGGAACTCAGCCTCGATCCGCAGCCGGTCCCAGTCGTAACCCAGGCTCGCGGACCCCGCGAACGCACCTCCCAGGTCAAACGAATCGCTGAGAAACGCCCGGACCGAGTTGTCCGTACACGCCGCGTCATTCGGTGCCATCGAAGGATCGGTATAGAGCACGCTGTCACAGCGCGTAGGATGATTGATCCCGCTCGTGCTGGCGCCTATTTCGTCGGTTGCGAAGGTCAGCCCTATCGACACGTACGGATCTGCCGATGCGAGCCTTGCCGAAAGAACAAGCGCGATGCCCGAAAAAAGCGAGATTCGAACCAACGATTTCATATCGAGCCTCTGGAGACTTCCTGTTTGTCGCTTTGGACAACCAATGTAGTCTCCCCGTTGCAGTCTGCCCAATACGAATTTCTTATGTGATCGATAAGCCGGACCTCATGCGGCGGCGGTTCCATCCGAATCGCGTGGCGGTGCTTTCACGCGATTCGCGCGGTGGAGTTTTCGCGCGATTCGCGTGGTGGTGGTTTTGCCCGCTTCAGGCCGCTCTTGCCGACTTGACGGTATCCCACGCCGCCTTGATCTGCTGGGTGCGTTCCGTCGCCGCTCGCATCATTTCATCCGGCAGGCCCTTTGCGGCCAGCTTGTCCGGGTGGTGGCGGCTCATGAGGCGGCGGTAGGCTCGCTTCACCTCATCGTCCGGCGCGTCGTGCGATACCCCCAGCGTTTCGTAGGCATCATCGAGCGTCGGCCCGTCGCTGCTTGAGCGGACGCCGGAACTCATCATGCGCTCGAGCTGGATGAAGTCCGCTTCGGACAGACCCAGGCGCATGGCAATGCGGCGCAGAACCCGGCGTTCTTCGGGATGGATGTCGCCGTCCGCCCACGCGGCCTGGAACTGGATCTCCAGGAACATGCGGCGAATGTTCGTTCCGCGCAGGCACTCCGAGCGAAGCTGGTCGATGACGTCGTCCAGCGCAAAACTCCGCGACCTGCCCTTGTTGAACAGAGCCCGGGCAGCCTGACGCTGTTCCCCACGGAGCCCCAACTGGTCCATCACCCGGTTGGCGAGACGAATCTCCTCCGGCGAAACGCGCCCGTCGGCCTTCGCCACATGCCCCATGACGCCGAACGTGGCCGCGAAAAAGGCCAACTGGGCCCGCTCACGCCGGTAGCCGGGCGGAGGACCGGTTTCAAAACGCCGATACTCTGTCTGCGGACCGGTCCGATAGTGCCGCCTGGCGCCCCCGAGGGAACTCCCGATGCTCGCGCCGATGAACGCGCCGATCGGCCCGCCGATCATGTAGCCGAACGCGCCGCCCAACAGCGTGGTCCACCAGCTCATGTGTCCTCCTGTCCCGCCTGGATGGGCAAGGTTAGACCAAGCGAGGCATGCTGACGAGTCCTTCTCCACCTGAACATCGGCCCCGGTCCACAGTCAGGCAGTCGTCTGCGTGCCGGCGACCGGCCAACCGCTATAATCGGCTTGTGAAAGTTTACGGGCAAATTTCGGTTGTCCTGCTGGGCGTATTGCAGAGCCTCGTGTCCCCTGCTCTCGCACAGAATCCAGGCATCGGCGGCATTGCGCAGCCATTCGGAACAGATCCGATTCAAGACGGGGCGCATCCATGGTACCGCGTCGAAGTGCTTGCCTTCGCCTACAACGGTTTCGACGCCGACGAAGAGATCTTCCCCGAGGAACCCTTTGAGATACGGCTGGATACTCGCCCGCCGAAGCACTTGATCGCAACGGCACCGCGTGACTCCGCGTTCCTGGCGCCACCTGGACTTGCGGACGCAGACCAATTGCCCGTACAGGATGAATCGAGCGATTTCGCGATGGCGGCAGCGACGCCGGATTCGCCTGGTCCCGTGCTCCCTTTGGAGGTCGCACCGGATGAAGTCCCGGGCGTCGCAGAACAAGCCAGCGCTTCTGAAGACAGCGCACCAGGAAATGTGGCACCGGAACCGGCGAATCCGCAAGAGGCCGGCCTGATCGGCGACCTGGAGGGCGTTTTGGAATCCGAACCCGTGCCAATTCTCGGGCCGCTGGGCCCGGCGGATGACGGGACGCTGTCTGTCCTCCTGTACGAGTCGATGACCGCAGGCGCGGACGCATTGCCTGAAGATGATCGGTACCGTATTCGCACAGCCTATGTGCAGAGGCTCATCGCATCGCTTCAGACTCTGGAAGATCAGTCGAGGGTGCCCCTTGTTTTCGATCGGATTCCGGAAAGCCTGCCGCTGCCCGGCCCGGATACGACTGATCTGGACCCGCTGGGGGGCGACGCGGCCGACCCCGGCGCAATCGACGCAGACGAGCCCGCCCCAGCGAGTCCAGCACGGCGACCGACGTTCAGGATCCTGCGCGCCGACGAGCTTGAATTGCGCGGGGCGTTGCTGCGACTGCAGAGAGACGCCGATTACACGCCACTGGCCCACGGCGGCTGGGTTCAGCCTGCCTACCCCCCGGAGCAGGCCGTGCCTGTCGACATTTCACTGCTCGGAACGGTGAATCCCGTGGGCACCGTGCAACTGCATCTCAGCAGATTTCTGCATGTGACCGCTGACCTGCTGTATCGGGTTCCTCCAGTGCTGCCACCCCTGCAGGCGGCGCAAGCCGGCGACGGTGTGCTGAGTGAACTGAAACTGCCGCTGCGGTATGCGCTGCGCATCCAGCGCCGGGTTCGCAGCGGCGATATCCACTACCTCGATCACCCTGCCATCGGGTTGCTGGTGGTTGTCAGGCCGCAGCCGGTGGAAACGCAGGATGACGACGATTCGTTCAGCCCGCCGCGGGGCCCCGCTGCATAGTGACCGCAGACCGCGGCACGATTGAGACACTCCTTCGCGAGCGTGCCGGTGCTCGCGCGCCTTTTGCGACGAGCTTGCATGAAAATACCCTTTTCCCCTCGCGTCAGCGCTCCGCTCGCCGGAGCGAATACCGCTAACCGATCGCCGGTATCAGCCGCTCGAGTACCGCCGCAAACCGCTCCGCCCCTTGCGAGGTATGCCGCTCGAGCTGGGCGAGGATCGACGTATCGCCCGGAACTCGCCCCGCCGCGTGATTGACGGCCAATGCGCACACGGCGTAGCGCATGCCCAGTTCACGGGCCAGTGACGCTTCCGGCATGGTCGTCATGCCGACCATGGTACAGCCGTCGCGTTCCAGGCGATCGACCTCTGCCGCACTCTCCAGCCGCGGACCCTGGGTAACCCCGATCGCGCCCGACCGGATACTGCAGCCTGCCTCGATCGCCGCGGAGGCAATCTGCCCCCTCAATTCGGCATCGAACGGCTCGGTGAAGTCCACGTGCAAAACCTCATCCTGGCTACCGTCGGCATAGCTGTGCTCCCGCCCCCACGTGTAGTCGATCACCTGATCCGGAACCGCCAGTTCCCCGGGCGGAAAATCCGCCGAAATGGCGCCGACAGCGTTCAGCGCGATGCACCGCTGCACGCCGTGCTGCTGCAGGAACCAGAGATTGGCCCGATAGTTGATCTGATGGGGCGGGATCAGGTGCCGCTCGCCGTGGCGGGCGATGCAGGCGATCCGCCGATCTCCGAATTCGGCCCACAGGACGGGACTGGACGGCATCCCGTAGGGCGTCTTGCCCGGGCTTCTTGCAGCCACGTTCAATGCCAGCCCGTAGTGGACAGTGCCGACGATGAGTCCCAGGTTACTGGACGGCATGCCTTATCCACCTCCCTCGGCCAGTGCAGACGCATCGACGGCGTAAATTCCCGTCAGTCCGCGCCAGTAGCCCTTGTAGTCCATTCCACACCCGAACACGTACACGTCCTCGACTTCCAGTCCCGAAATGTCGACTTCCATTCGGACTCGGGGCCGATCCAGCCGCTTGATGACGAGCACTGCAACACGTATGGACCCGGCACCGTCCTGTCGCAGACGCCGGCAGATTGCATCCAGTGTGTGGCCGTAGTCGACGATATCGTCAACCACCAGAACCGTTCGCCCCGACAGGTCTCTGTCCGGCCAGGCTCGCCAGCTCAACTCCCCGCCCACGAGTCCTCCGTCGTACCGGGTCGCATGCACGAAATCGAGTTCATGAGGAAAGTCCATCCGCTGGCAGAGTTCCACGGCGGTGAACGCGCCGCCGTTCATGACCGCCAGCACCAGCGGGTTTTCCTTCGCCAGAACCTCGCCGGCGGCGACCGCCATTCGGTCCAGGGCGGCGCGAACTTGCTCCGGCGAGACCAGTTGGCGCGCCGTTTCTCGGATATGGATCGCTTCGTCCAGCGTGCTGTCGTGTGTGGCGCTCATGCTAATGTGTCGGGCATCGAATCCGGTTAACGGTTGCAGATTGTTCGGAGGATTGGACAAATGCGTCGGGCAGGGATATACACTTATCGAGGCATGTATGCTTGTCGCGCGACATTTGAACACACTTGGCAGCAGCGTAACACCATGAAAAGACAATCGGATGTGGTTCTCCTCCTGTCGGCCGCGGCCGGCACGCTACTTGGAACGGCGGCCGGAGCGCATCACTCGGGCGAAATGTTCGAGCCGGAAAAGACCATCACCCTCACCGGAACGGTGCAGGAGTTTCGCTACATCAATCCGCATTCGTGGCTGATCGTCGACATCGACAACGACGACGGCACGACCACGACCTGGGGATTCGAAGCCGAAGGCCCCCAGGACCTGATACACGGTGGCGTGCGCAAGAGCGATCTGCCCCCGGGCGCGAAAATCACGGTGACGGGCCGCCCCATGCGGGACGGCCGACCGGCCGCCATCTGGAGCGTGATCGTAAAGGAAGACGGCACACTGCTGAACTGGCGCACGCCGGGACCGGACACCGCTCCTTGACGCCTGCCCGGGGGCCGCTAACCGGATTCGGTAGCGAGCGCGTCCAGAAGGCCGCGAGCGGTACGCCATTGCTCAGACTCGCGCAGGCTTTTCCAGGGGACGCGCGCACCGCCGCGCAGCCGGGCCAGGCGCGACGCGGAAGAGGCATTGCGGAAGCCTGCCACCGCTTCGATGGCTGCAGGAATCTCGCCCGGCGAATTGCACAGCAGCACCATGTCGCATCCGGCCTCCAGGGATTGCAGGATCCGTTGGCCGCAGCCGCCGCCGACTTCTGCCCCGGCCATGCTCATGTCATCGGAAAGCACGGCGCCGTTGAATCCGAGCCGGTCGCGTAGCTGTTCGCGCATCCAGAAGGGCGACAGGCTGGCGGGCAATGGGTCCACGGCGGGGAAGATGACGTGTCCGACCATGATGCCCTCAAGCCCGCCGGCGATGAGGTGCCGGTAGGGATCGAGATCGTCGGTTAGCTGGTCCAGGACGCGATCATCGACCGCAAGCGCCGTGTGGGAGTCTGCCTGCGCTCCTGCATGGGTGGGAAAATGCTTTGCCGTCATGGCCATGCCCGCCGCGTTGGCGCCGGCGGAAAACCCGGCGCTCAGGGCGCTCACCACTGCCGCGTCGGGATGCTGCGCCCGGTCCCCGATGACCTCGGCCATTCCCAGGTCCAGATCCACCACGGGCGCGAAGCTCAGATCGATACCGTGGGCGCGCAGTTCCGCGGCCATGAGCCAGCCGAAGGCACGTGCGGCGGCCAGCGCCTCTCCCGGGTTACGGTCGTGGAGGCGCCCAAGCGCCCGCATCGGGGGCAATTCCGTAAATGGACCGCGGAAGCGCTGCACTCGTCCGCCTTCGTGGTCCACCGCCACCAACAAGGGTGAGTCGCGGGCCGCGTGAATCTCGGCAACCAGTTCGCCGAGTTGGCCGAGATCCCGGAAGTTTCGCGTAAAGAGGATCACACCTCCCACTGCAGGGACCTGCAACCACGAGCGTTCTTCAGGGTCCACCCCGGTTCCCTTGAGATCGATCATCAGGGGGCCGAGTGGCGTATTGCGATTTTCGCTTTCCATGCGATCCGGGAGACCGGCTATTCCTCGATATTCACCACCGTGCCCGGTGAAACCATATCGAAAAGCTCAATGACGTCCTCGTCGCTCATACGGATGCAACCGATGGAAGCGGGCGTGCCCAGGGCGTACCGGTCCGGCGTGCCGTGGATGTAGATGTAGCGGCGCATGGAGTCCACGGCTCCCAGGCGGTTCTTGCCGATCTCGGTGCCCGAAAGCCAGAGAATACGGCTGAGCACCCAGTCCCGGCCCGGGTGCTTCGACGCCAACTTGGCTGTGTAGATCTCCCCCGTCCTGCGCCGGCCGCGAAATACGGTACCCGCAGGTGCGCCGGCGCCGATCATGGCGCGCACCACGTGCCGGCCCCGGGGTGTGCGCAAGCTTCCGGCGCGTTCGCCCGCGCCGTACCTGGATGTCGAGACACGGTAGGACCTGAGCACCGTGCCGTCTTCCATCAGCTCCAGCCGCTGATCGAAAAGAGTTACGCGAATCCGCAGCTCATCCATGGAATGTAGTCTTTTCCGACACGTAGAAATAATAGCAGGACCCGTCCGCTGGACTTCACGACCGGCGGAACACGACAACAAATGACCGGCAGAGTACGAAAATAAACCCGGTCAGCGTCTTTCGAACAGCGCCACGGCCTCCGCATGGTGCGTATGTGGAAACATGTCGGCGACGCCGGCGGCGAGCAGCCGGTAGCCGCGGGATTCGATCAGGCTCCTTGCGTCGCGGGCCATGGTCGCGGGATGGCAAGAGACGTAGGCAATGCGGCGCGGACCCATTGCGGCCATTTCATTCACCACCGTGTCGGCGCCGGACCGGGGTGGGTCCAGTACCACGATATCCCATTCTTCCCGCAAGAACCTCCAGCCCGATTCGTTCAGGTCGCAAGCCGAGAAGGAAGCGTTGTCCAGGCCGTTCAGCCGGGCGTTGGCGGCAGCCCGCGCTACCAGCCCGCCTTCGCCCTCCACGCCCAGCACATGCCCGGCACGCCGTGCCAGCGGGAGGCTGAAGTTGCCAAGGCCACAGTACAGGTCAAGGACGTGGTCTGAGGGCTTGAGTTCAAGCAGCCGCACCACCTGCGCGACCAGGCCTTCATTGACCCGGGCGTTGATCTGCAGAAAGTCGGTCGGAGCGAACTCCAGTTCGACGTCAAACTCAGTCAACCCATAAGCGAGCCGGCGCGTTCGTTCGGGGTCCAGAGGCCGGACAGTCCCCGGACCGCCACGCTGCAGGTAGATGTCCAGGTTCCACTGCCGCCCAAACTCGGCGAAGTGAGTCAGATCCGTCTCCGACGGTTCGTCCAGAACGCGGAAAACCACCGCCCCGGCGCTCTCCCCCGCCGCCAACTCCACCTGGGGCAGCCGGCGCCACAGACTGGTCTGCCCGATCATTTCGCCAAGCGGGCCCGGAAGCCGGTCGAACGGCTGCACCAGCACCCTGCAGCTTCCCATGTCGGTGACGTAGCGCGTGGCGCGCTCCTTGAATCCCACCAGCACGCGTTGCTTGCCCTTGACGTAGCGGACCCCCAGTCGCGCACGCCGCCGGTAATTCCACTCAGGCCCGGTGATGGGGTCCAGCCAGGATTCCGGTTCCACGCCTCCGATTCGCGCCAGTGCTTCACGCACCATGGACTCCTTGAACGCCACCTGCGCCGCATAGTCCAGGTGCTGCACGGCACAGCCGCCGCAACGGCCGAAGTACTGGCACGGCGGCTCCACGCGGGATTCGGAGGGCTCCTCGATTTCGATCAGATCGCCAAGCCGGTACTGGCGGCGGCGCTTCCGGGGACGTACCCGAATCCGCTCTCCCGGCAGAGCGCCGGGGACGAAGATGCGCCGCTCGCCCAGTTGCGCGATACCGAGTCCGTCGTGGCTGAGGTCGATGACCTCGGCAACCTCGACGTCGACATCAGCCGGGACCTTGACGGCGGCATCAGCCGGGACCTCGACGGCAGCGTCAGCCGGGACCTTGACGGCGTCGTCAGCCGTGATGTCGACGGCGTCGTCAGCCGTGACGCCGACGGCCGCGTCAACCGTCATGATCGTCCGGCTGCCAGGCCTCGAGGAACTGCTTGAAGTGAGCGCGGCCGGAGTCCCGCAATTTGTCCTTCAACCGCCGGAGTTCTGCCTCGTAACGAGTCTCGTCCAGCACACGTCGCATCAACTGGAAGCGCAGATAGACGAGATAGGTGTTCAGTACGTCCGTCTCGCAATAGTCGCGGATCGCCGCCAAGTCTCCCTCCAGGTACTTTGTCCATACCTTGTCGCCGCTCATGCCGAGCTTGCCCGGGAACCCCAGCAGTGTCGCCGTGTTTTCCAGCGAGGCGCGCGCTCCCGGATGGAAGCCCGACAACACATCCATGAGGTCAGTGTGGCGCCAGTGGAATCGGCTCAGGTAGTTGTTGTAGCGGAATTCGCGGTCGTTGTCCCCGGTCTCCCAGTAGCGTTCGGCGTTGACGCCGTGCAGCAGCGCCCGGTAGTGCAGCACCGGCAGATCGAACCCCTGTCCGTTCCAGGACACCAGATCGGGCGAATAGCGTGCCAGCCCGTCGAAGAAGCGTTGCACGATCTCCTTCTCCGGTGCGCTCTCGTCGCCGAGAGTGAAGACGTGAAGATCGTCGCGCGACCTCAGCACGACCGAAATCGCGACCACCCGGTGCTGGACAATGGGCAGGAACTCCGTGCCCCGGGACTGCCGCTGCTTGAAGAACATGATCTTGCCCACGTCTTCGTCGCTCAGGTCCTCCACGCCGTAGAGGCGCCGGCCGAGGTCCGTATCGGGAATGGTTTCGATGTCGAAGACCAGCGTGTTCAAGGTCAAGCCTCCGACTTCATCAACACGGCCACGGCGATGACCAGCCCGGCCTCGTCCGTCAGCGTCAGGTGGCCGTCGCCGATGCCCAGTTTTTCGCGCATGGCTTCGCCCCTGGGCGAGTAGATGATCTGCGGCTGCCCCCGGTCGTTGGGCACGCTGCCCACGTCCCTCACCCACATCCCGTGGGCAAAGCCCGTGCCCATGGCCTTGACGATGGCTTCCTTGGCGGCGAATCGCATGGCCAGAAATCTTGCGGGGTTCGCCGTTCGCTCAAGATACTTCCGCTCCGCATCCAGGAGCACCCGTGCCGGGAAGCGTTCGCCGAAGCGGTTCCAGACCTTCTCCACCCTGGACTGCTGCACGACATCCATGCCGATGCCGAAGATCACGGCGCGCGCGCCGCCAGCATGAGGGCCTTCATGTCCGCCACGGCCTTGCCGATACCGTCGAATACGGACCGGGCGACAATCGCGTGGCCGATGTTGAGTTCGACAATGGTGTCGATGGCCGCGACAGGCTGGACATTGTGGTAATGCAGGCCATGGCCGGCATGGATCGTCAGACCCAGCCGATTGCCGAATTCCGCCGCATCCCGGATCCTGTCCAGTTCAATGGCCTGCTGGTTGCGGTCCAATGTATCCGCGTAAGTGCCGGTATGCAGTTCCACCACCGGCGCTCCGCAGGCGGCGCTGGCCTCAAGCTGCGCCCGTTCCGGGTCGATGAAGAGCGAGGTCCGGATTCCCGCGTCGTCCAATTGCCGGCATGCCCGGGTCACGGCATCCAACTGGCCGGCGACATCTAGGCCCCCTTCCGTGGTGAGTTCTTCCCGCTTCTCGGGAACCAGGCAGCAATCCGCCGGCAGCGCCTGCAAGGCGATATCCAGCATGGCGTCGGTGATCGCCATTTCAAGGTTGACGCGGGTCTGCACGGTACGCTGCATGATTTCAAGATCGCGCTCCTGGATATGGCGGCGATCTTCCCGCAGGTGAATGGTGATGCTGTCGGCGCCGGACCGCTCGGCGGCCAGCGCCGCGGCCACGGGATCCGGATACGGCGTTCCCCGTGCCTGGCGAAGGGTCGCCACGTGATCGACGTTGACGCCCAGGGCGATGGGTCGACTCATTGGTTCAACTCCCTTGCAATGACATCTTCCAGGATCGCCCGGGTTCGCAGCGGACGTTCACCCAGATAGATGTTCAACGACTGTGTCAGCAACCGCTTGGCCGCCCGCAGGCTTCGCGCGTCTTCCAGCCGCTCCTGCCGCAGCGAAATCAGCTCGTTACCACGGTACGAATCCGCGCCAGCCCCGGTTTCGCTGCAAGGGCTGAAGCCGTGCTCGGGCTGAAACCGGTATTGGCCATCCGGTTCCAGGGGATTGCCGGTGTCCACATCGTGTTCCAGGTCGATGCCATACCCCAGGGCCTGCAGCAGGCGCAACTCGAAGAGCCGAACCGCACGAGCGGTGGCGGATGCGGTCGCCAGATCCGCCAGGCAGCGACTATAGCAGGAATAGGCTGCTTCATTGGCATCGCCCCGGGCCAAGAGGCGCATGACCAGTTCGTTGACATAGAAGCCGGCGAACAGGTTGTCGCCGGCAAGTTCCAGCGCCGGACCGGCAGCCTCCACGCCGGTCAGCCGGCCCAGGTCCGTACGTCGGATCCAGGACAGGCGCAACGGCCAGAACGGCTGCAATACGGCACGCCGGCCGGACGAACGCCGCCGGGACCCCTGCGCGACGAGGCCGATCACTCCATGGCGCTCGGTCAGGCACTCGATGAGCTGGCTGGTATTGAGGTAGGCGCGCTGGTGCAGTACGAATCCGCGCTCAAGCTGTACTCGCTCCCGTTCGGCCATCAGGCGTCGAATCCGAGACTCTTGAGCTCCCGCTCGCTGTCGGCCCAATGCTCGCGGACCTTGACCCACAGCTCGAGATGAACGCGCCCGCCAAGCAGCTTGACCAGGTCCTGGCGCGCAGACTGGCCGGCAGCCTTCAGTACCCGGCCGCCCTTGCCGATGACGATGGACTTGTGATTGGCGCGCTCGACCCAGATGATGGCGTGAACCAGCCACTGCTCATCGCTTTGCCCGAGGTATTCAACTTCCACGGTCAAACCGTAGGGAACCTCCTGGTGAAGCGCCGTGAGCAGTTTCTCCCGTATGAATTCGGCAATTCTGAACCGCTCTCCGCGATCCGTTACCGCGTCTGGAGGAAACAATGCGGGCCCGGGCGGCAAACGCTCGGAAATGACCTCGACCAAGCGATCCAGATTTGTTCCTTTTGTCGCTGAAACAGGTATATAGGAATAAAACTTAAAGTTTTTAGAAAGGTTCTTCAGCAAGGGCAACAAGGCGCTGCGGGGGTGAACCTTGTCGATCTTGTTCAACACTAACACGGTGTTGTCGGCCCTGTCGGCCAGGCGCTCGGCGAGCCGCCGGTCTTCCGCCGTCAATTGGCGGGCATCAATCATCATCAGAACGATGTCGGCGTCTGCTATGGCCTGGTGAATCGTCCTGGCCATCAATCGCCGTAACGCATGACCCCTGCGCCCTTGTGAAGCGCGCTGCAAGCCCGGTGTGTCCACAAAAATGGTTTGCCGCGACGGCCGGTTCAGAACGCCGAGAATACGGTGGCGCGTGGTATGCGGCTTGGCGCTGACGATACTGACGCGTTCGCCGATCAGGGCATTCAAGAGCGTCGACTTGCCGACGTTCGGGCGGCCCACGATGGCCGCGTAGCCGGTTCGAAAGTCGTCGTCCTGCACTACGCCATCCGGTTCTCCCATGTCATTCACCGTTCAGCGCGGCCAGCATGCGCCTGGCCGCCTCCTGCTCCGCGCCACGGCGACTCGATCCCTGCCCGCTGACCTCGAGTTCCCGTTCGGCGACCCGGCACACTACGACGAAGCGCGGATCATGTGGCGAACGGGTCCTGGATTCAATGGCGTAGCGGGGCAGATCCAGACCGCGGCTCTGGAGCCACTCCTGGAGCCTGGACTTCGGGTCCTTGAGACTCGAAGCTTCCGGAAGCGCCTCGATCCGCCTTTCCAACAGTCGAAGTACACACCGTTGCGCGTCGTCGAGGCCGGCGTCCAGGTAGACCGCCCCCAGCAGCGCTTCCAGTGAGTTCGCCAGCATGTTGGTGCTGGCTCCGCCCCCCCTGGAACGCAACTCCCCCGGCCCGACGATCAGGTGTTCCGCCACTCCCAGTTCCCGCGCGATCTCTCCCAGCGTTTCGCCATTGACCAACGCCGTGCGGAACCGGCTCAGGTCACCTTCCGGTGAATCGCCATGGCGGTCGTACAGACGAGCGGCGATTACAAAGTTCAGGACGGCATCGCCGAGGAATTCGAGTCGCTCGTTATGGTCCCTGGCCGCGCTTCGGTGGGTCAGCGCGCGTTGCAGCAATTCCCGGGACTCGAATCGATAACCCAGGTGCTCGCTGGCCCAATGCCATCGGGCTTCCGCATTGCGAGTGGATTGGGGATTTTGCGTGGCTACCTGATGCCCATCCCTATGCGGCTCCACATCGGTCCCCCGTCGCCCGGCCAGCGCCAGTTCATCCAGATGCGTTCGGCCTTGCCCACCAGCCGGTACTCCGGGATGAACCGGACTTCGTTGAATCGGCTGTCCTGGCTGTTGTCGCGATGGTCACCCATCACGAAATAATGCCCTTCGGGTACCTGGTATGTGCCGCCGCGGCTGAGAATGCCCCGGGTATGGAGCAAGCCGTGCTCGCGGTCGCCGAGCTGCTCGCGCCCCAACTGCAGCGTACGGCTGCCTTCGTATGGCCCGACCAGCTCCAGTTCCACGGCCGCTCCGTTGATGGACAACTGCTTGCTGCCCGCATCGTAGGTGACCACGTCGCCCGGCAGGCCCACGACGCGCTTGATGTAGTTGATCCTGGGGTCCGAGGGGAGCCTGAATACCAGCACGTCGCCCCGCTCCGGCTCACCCACGTCAAGAATCTTCGTGTTCACCACCGGCAACCGCAACCCGTAGGCGAACTTGTTGACGAAGATGAAATCGCCCTCCAGCAGCGTCGGCATCATCGAAGCGGATGGAATCCGGAACGGCTCGAACAGGAAGGAACGCAATACCAGCACGATCAACAGGATGGGAAAGAACGAGCGAGCGTACTCGACAACGACCGGTTCGCCCGCAGGTCCATCCTGCCCCGCCGAACGCACGCGGCGCGGTTTGAGGATCGCGGCATCGAAGGCCCATATCACCCCCGAAACCGCAGTCGCAATCACCAGAATGAGCGCAAAGTCCAAAACTGATCCTTCAAACAAGCCGGCGCAGGGCGAGTATTGGGCATTTTGTCGGGGGCTGCAATACGCGCGCCTGGCGCTTTCGGGCGGAAACCAGGGCCGACCCGGCCAGCAGCACTTGGCGGCAGTCCCCCGCCGCACCGAGACCGGCGGTGCGCGCTGTCATGGATCGTCGACCTCGACCACTTCCGGCCGGACGCGCCAGCGGCCCTGCAGGCGACGGCCGGCCAGCAGGCCGAGCCCAAGACCGGCGGCCGCCCCCAGCAAGGCGCCAGAATCGCCCCCGACACTCAGGACGCCTGCGACAGTGCCGAGCAGCAGGCCCACCCAGGGCAATCCGTGCACCAGCAGCGTGCCGTGGAAAACATGGCGATTCTGCAGCGAAACCGACACCAGGTCACCCGCTCGGTGACGGCCGGTATCGCGAATTCGAAGCGAGGATGGCGGCTTCCAGCCCCACATGCAGGTGCCCTCGCAACCGCTGCAACGAGGCAGGGGCAGGATCGCCAGGTCGATCCAGCGGCCACGCTCGACCCGCCGGACGCGGGCACGCGCCGTCATGCACTCCGGTCCGGTAGAAGGCAGGGCATCCTGGCGCATGGGTTCCGGAGCCGTATCGCCGATAGAGCGGGGCGAATCAGGGACTCGCGAAAGACGTTGCGATGGACTCCACCGTCACCGCCGGCACTTCGCCCACGGCGGTGATCTGACGACCGCTGAATTCGAACGAAAAGGCGTTTGCGCTGCCGATCCGGGACAAGCCGCCGGCGACCTCGGTTTCGCTGTCCGGGCTCTCGACAAACACGGAAACCGTCGCAAGACCGTCCGAATACACCAGGTGTTCCACCGGATTCTCGGAACCGGCCATACGGGTCAGGGTTGCCACCGAAAGCTGGAACCCATCCGGCAACCGGGTGGCACGCCACAGTGGCGCCGCCTCCGCCACCGCATTGTCCGGTGGCGTGATCGTTTCGAACCCCCGGGCGTCGATGGTGGGCTCCAGGGCGGAAGGCGGAATCTCCCCGCCGATGTCGATCTGGGTGAACGCCATCTGTTCGACGGTGCGCCCCTGCCCGTCCCTGAGCTGGGACTTGAGCGGCATCGCCGTCTCGCTGTCGAGCCACAGCCGGTACCCGTAGCGGAACTCGTCCCTGGGATGGATGGCCACCACCTGTGCGTCCCTCTCGACCACACGCTCGGTGTGCAGCAATGCGATCTCGTAGGAGCGCGCCAGATCCTCCGAGTAGCTGGGCAACGACGAAACCAGCGGGCTGACGTCACGGCGGTTCTCGAACAGAACGATCTGCTGGTCCGGAAGGATGCAGTAGATCTCGTCCTCGTTGCGAATGATCTCCCTGCCGACGCCATCCATGGAGACGATGCGTTCGCTGATCCGGCCATTGTCGTTCCGGTGGATGATCTGCAGGGTCTCGACCTCGTCGCCCAACAGGTGCACGAACGTACCCCGGTAGCTCAACTCTTCGACCGCGCCCGTCATGCGGTCGAGCCACTGCTGTGCGTCCTGGGCCGCCGCCTGGAGCGTGGCGCACCCCACGACCGTCCCGGCCAGAGAACGCAGTGACGACGACCGGTTCACTTACCTTTCCTGTACGGGCGGAGGAGCCAGCAACACCGTAGTGCCCTCGTTGCTGATGACATTGGTATGAATCGAGGTGCGCCGTATCCCAGGGGCGTACTGCCCGTGCGTGATGAGGTAGTTCGTCAGACGAATCGGCGGCGGCGAGAGGGAATCGCCAAGGGTCAGGGGACCGGCCGCTTCGCTGGGCACGACGTAACTGGGCGGGTTGTCCTGCCCGGCGACGCCCGTCGGTACGCCCGCAACCTGCGCCTCGGGACCCGCCGGGTCTATCGGGCTGTTGATGACATAGAGTATCGCCAGTGCAGCCACGGCAACGCTTGCCGCGATCCCGAGCCCGACGGCAGGACGGAAGTACCGTCGCTGAACTGCCGTGGCGTCCCGGGAAGGCTCCAACGGCCGAACGCCGTCCAGTTCTTCCCGCACCCGTCGGCGAAGGACATCGGGATCGGAGTTCGGCAGTTCGCCCCTGAGCGCGGCTCCGATGATCGAATAGCGCAGGACCCTGTCGCGGGTTTCGGGATCGCGTTCCAGGCGGCGTACGAGAAACGCACATTCCTCCGGCGACAGTTCGTCGTCGGTAAACGCCGAAATCTGGTCCTGAATCTGTTCGCTCATGTCGTCCCCGGACATCCGTGTTTTATCCTACTACAGCAGCGGACCGACGCGCTTGTCGATCGATTCCCTGGCTCTGAAAATACGCGAGCGCACGGTACCCACCGGACACTCCATGGTCTGGGCGATCTCCTCATAGGTCATACCCTCGATTTCGCGCAGAATGATGGCGGTTCGCAGATCCTCCGGCAAGTCCGCGATCGCCCGGTTGACGGTCTGCCGGATTTCCTCCGAAAGGGTCAATCCCTCGGGCGTATCGAGGTCCTTCAGCTTCGCAAAATTCTCGAACTGCTCCGCATTCTCGGGATTCAGGTCATACTGCAGCGGCCTGCGGCCCGCGGCCACGAGATGATTCTTGGCCGTGTTGATCGTGATGCGGTAGAGCCAGGTGTAGAAGGCGCTGTCTCCGCGGAAGTTCGGCGCCGCGCGGTAGGCCTTGATGAAGGCCTCCTGCGCCACGTCCATCGCGTCTGCCGGGTCTCTGACGTACCTCATGATCAGCTTGAGTATCCTGGCCTGATACTTGATCACCAACACGTCAAAAGCCGAACGATCGCCTTGCTGGACCCTCTTTATGAGTGCCAGATCAGCGGCGCGCTCGCTCACCGGGCGATCCGTTACCGATGCGTGTCGTTGATTCTTCATAGACTACACGGGACGGTGAAAGTTCGATCTCGTGCGACCTTCGCTGCCGGCCCGGCGCAATTCAGCGCATTCTAACCCGTATACGGGAACCACCGCATACCGCGGCGCGCACTTCTTCTTCCAGCAAGCGCCAGCTTCGCGCCGGCAACTGGTCGCGGTACAGGACCCATTCCAGCGTTCCCCGGGAATCCTCGAGGACAAGCCGGAGCCACCAGCCTCCGCAACGGCTCCGGGCAGTGAGAACGAGATCGTGGCGGTCCAGGCTCGGCACCGACCAACGTCCGGATGGAACCCTTTCAAGGCCGGGTACGCGAGGCACGCGCCGCCACCGGGCATGCGCGAGCAGCCCGGCCACGAGCAGGCACTTCCACCACACTTGGAGCGATGAAACAACGATGGCCAGCGTCGCCAGGCCATGGAGGAACCACCACCACGAACGCAGCAGCCGCGAGGGCTGCGGCCTAACGTGCGCGTATTCGCTCGAGGAGTCGGGCCATTGCGGGGTCGGCTGCTTCATGCCACCCCATAAGGTAGTCATGAAGGTCGGGGTCCGGAAGCTCCAAAAGTTGGCTGAATCGCCTCTTATCCGCATCTGACAGGCTTTGGAAGCGCCGGTCGAAGAATCCGACCAGCAGCGTGTCGAGTTCACGAGTACCGCGGCGGCATCGCCACCGCAGGCGTGCGTGTTCGCTGCGCTCGCCGTTTTCTGCTGAAGATGGCTCCGGCGCCCCCGACGCCGGCCGCGTGTGGGTGGGGTCGGCGGCCACGGCGGCTGGCAGCCTAGTGGCGCCGCTCGGCAATCAGTTTCTTGATCTGGGCGATCGCCTTGCCGGGGTTGAGATCCTTCGGGCAGGCCTCGGTGCAATTGAGGATGGTGTGGCAGCGGTACAGCCTGAATGGATCCTCCAGCGCGTCCAGGCGCTCGCCGGTGTGTTCGTCGCGGCTGTCCACGATCCAGCGCCAGGCCTGCAGCAGTGCCGCCGGGCCCAGGTACCGGTCGGGATTCCACCAATAGCTGGGGCACGCCGTGGAACAACAGGCGCACAGGATGCACGCGGACGGGAGGTCTATCTTTTCCTGATCCTCCCTGGACTGGAGCCGTTCCCGGTCCGGCGGCGGCGGCGTCCGGGCCTCCAGCCACGGCTGGATGGAGGCGTACTGGGCGTAGAAGTTGGTCAGATCCGTCACCAGGTCCTTGACCACCGGCATGTGAGGCAGCGGATAGATCTTCAGCGTGCCCCGAAAATCGTCCACCGCCTTCGTGCAGGCCAGCGTATTGGTGCCGCCGATATTCATCGAGCAGGACCCGCAGATGCCCTCCCGGCAGGAACGGCGGAACGTGAGGGTCGGGTCGATCTCGTCCTTGATCTTGATCAGTGCGTCCAGAACCATGGGGCCGCAGGCATCCATGTCGATTTCGTAGGTATCCAGCCTCGGCGGCCCGCTGCCATCGGGATCGTAGCGGTAGACCTTGAATGTGCGGGGGTTGCCCGCGCCCGTGGCGGCCGGATGGGTCTTGCCGGGCCTGACCCGGGAATTAACTGGTAGCCTGAACTGTGCCATTGCGGGCTAACCCCTCGTTCTGGAAGTGTTCAATAGGTCCTGGCCTTGAGCGCTATGGTTTCGACGTCGTCCGTCAGCGTCTCCAACTGTACCGGGCGCTCGCCGAAGCGTACATCAGCATTCTCATCGACCCAGACCAGTGTGTGCTTCAACCAGTTCTCGTCGTCCCGGTCCGGATAGTCCTCACGGGCCTGAGCGCCCCGGCTTTCGGTCCTGTACGCCGCCGACTCGATGGTGGCCACTGCCTGAAGCAGCAGGTTCTCCAGTTCCATCGTTTCGATGAGGTCCGTATTCCAGACCAGGGAGCGGTCGGCCACGGAAACGTCCTGGAACGAGTCGAAGACGGGTTTCAGCTTCTCGATGCCTTCCTGCAGCGTTTCGCCGGTGCGGAACACGGCGGCATGTTCCTGCATCACGCGTTGCATCCGCCGCCGGATCTGCGCCGTGGGATGCTCACCGTCGGCATGCCGCAGCCGGTCGATCTTCTCCACGGATTCCTCGCCCGCATCCTTGCGCAGGGGCGCGACGCGATCGTCCGGGTCGATCAGTTCGCCGCATCGTTCCGCGGCGGCGCGGCCGAAGACGACCAGGTCGATCAGCGAGTTGGATCCCAGCCGGTTGGCGCCGTGAACGGAGACGCAGGCCGCCTCTCCCACCGACATGAGTCCCGGAACCACCACCTCGTCACCCGCCTCGTCGGTGGTCAGGGCCTCGCCGCGGAAATTGGTGGGAATGCCGCCCATGTTGTAGTGCACGGTGGGTTGTACGGGTATCGGTTCCTTCGTCACGTCCACGTTGGCGAAGATCCGGGCCGTTTCCGCGATGCCCGGCAGACGCTCGGCGATGACGTCGGGGTCCAGGTGGTCCAGGTGCAGGTGCACGTAGTCCTTGTCAGGGCCGATACCGCGCCCTTCGCGCACTTCGATGGTGATCGACCGGCTGACCACGTCCCGTGACGCCAGGTCCTTTGCGTTCGGGGCGTAGCGCTCCATGAACCGTTCCCCTTCGGAGTTCAGCAGGAAACCGCCCTCGCCGCGAACCCCTTCGGAAATCAGCATGCCCGCCCCATAGACGCCGGTGGGATGAAACTGCACGAACTCCATGTCCTGCAGGGGCAATCCCGCCCGCAGGACCATGGCGTTGCCGTCGCCGGTGCAGATGTGCGCCGACGTACAGGAGAAATAGGCGCGACCGTAACCGCCGGTGGCGAGGATGACCATGCGGCAGTTGAACCGGTGCAGGCGGCCCTCGGCCAGGTCGATGGCCACGACGCCGCGGCAGACCCCATCCTCCATGATCAGGTCCACGGCAAAGAACTCGATGAAGAACTCGGCGTCGTGCTTCAGGGACTGCTGATACAGGGCGTGCAGCATGGCATGCCCGGTCCGGTCGGCCGCCGCGCAGGTGCGCTGGGCAATGCCTTCGCCGTAGTGGGTCGTCATTCCCCCGAACGCGCGCTGGTAAATTCGCCCGTCGTCGGTTCGGGAAAAGGGTACGCCGTAGTGTTCCAGCTCGATGACCGACGCGGATGCCTCCCTGCACATGTACTCGATGGCATCCTGGTCGCCCAGCCAGTCCGATCCCTTGACCGTGTCGTACATGTGCCAGCGCCAGTCGTCCGGCCCCATGTTGCCCAATGCCGCGCTGATACCGCCCTGGGCCGCCACGGTATGGCTGCGGGTCGGGAAGACCTTGGTGATGCACGCGGTGGAAAGGCCCTGTTCGGCCAGCCCCATGGTGGCGCGCAGCCCGGCGCCGCCCGCGCCGACCACGACCACGTCGCAACTGTGGTCGATGAATTCGTATTCGCGCGTCACGCAGCCGCTCCGAACGCCACCTTGAGGACGGCGAAGATGCCGGCGACCGCCACGGCAATATGTGCGAAGAACGCAGCCACAAGGGAGAATATCTTGATGGCGGGGGTATGCACGTAGTCTTCGATGACCATCTGAACGCCCAGGTGCGAGTGATAACTCAAGGAGAACAAGGCCAGGATCAGCATCACGCTGTTGAACGGCGCCTGGATGAGGGCGACCACGGCCGCGTAGTTCAGCTCGTCCGGTCCGGCCAGCGCCACGGCGAACCAAAGCCCCAGCGGTATCAGCGCGACTGCCGTCAGGCGCTGCGCCCACCAGTGTTCCACGCCGGTCTTCGCGGATCCCAACCCAAGAACCCGATTGAGCGGGCTGACCAGTCTCATCCGCGCGGCCCCTCTAGAAAATCACCCACAGCGAATACGCCGCCGTGACGATGACCGTGAACAGGATGACCGCCCACCCGCTGACTCGGTACTGTGCCGGCTCAAGCCCGATGAGCATGTCCCAGAGCAGGTGCCGGATACCGTTGGCCAGGTGATAGAAGAAACAGAAACACCAGCCCGTGTAGAAGATCTTCGCCCAGACGCTGCCGAGCAGCGTGGATGCCTCGGCGTATGCGGCCTCACCGCTCGCCGCGGCCATCAACCAGTACGCCAGTAACAGCAGTCCTGCGGAGAGCACGAGACCGGTCCCGCGGTGCAGGACCGACAGCCCGCTGGTAATCTCCAGTCGATGGACCTGCAAGTGCGGCGACAACGGCCGTTCGACCCTGTCCATGGTTTGGCTATCCGTGCTAATCGTCAGGTTGGCGAGCGCGAAACGTTGCAATTGATACGGTTTCCGCGCGGTGCGTAGTCTGCCAGAAATGTGACTGGGCTGCATGCGTTATCGATGTTCGAGACGGACCCGCCGAGCCTGTCCGTAGACGGTTGCACCTGCCGAAGCACAGGCCTCCGGCGCGCACCATTCAGCGTCAAACTCCTTGACCTTCTCGAATTAGCTGCTAAAACGGCACATCATGACGATGCAGACGACAACCGCCGCGCGAGAACACGTCGAACCGGTCCTCTGCCCACTCCCCGACATGGGCGTGATCGAGGTCACCGGCGCCGATGCGGAGGCGTTTCTGAACGCCCAACTCAGCCGAAACGTGCATTCGCGCCAGCCACCGCGGGCGACGCTGGCCGCCTGGCTCGATGCCAGGGGCCGCGTTCTGGCCTTGTTCCGGGTGTTGCGCGCCGGGGGCGGTTGGCTGCTCCTCACCCGGGGCGCAGATATTGAAGCGCTGATCCGCCGCCTGAGCCTGTTCGTGCTGCGTGCAGACGTTCGGCTGCGCAACCTGTCGTCCCGATGGCTCGCCGCCGCCGCGGTCGGCCAAATCGAACCATGGCTTGAGACCCGATCGGTCGCGCTGGGCGGCCAAGGGGGGGACTCTGCGACCGCGAACGGGGCTTTGCTCATTCGCATCGGCCCGCGGCTGGTCCACCTGTTGTCGGATGCTGCAGCGCCAACGGAATTGGCGCATGACATTCCGGCAGGCGCCGAACAGTCTGCAGCATTGGAGGAATTTCGCCTGGGACTGGTCAATCTGACGCCCCGACTCAGCGGCCGCTACACCGCGCACATGCTCAATCTCGATCGCCTTGGGGCCGTGGCTTTCGACAAGGGGTGTTATCCCGGCCAGGAAGTCGTCGCACGAACGCAGAATCTGGGTACCGTCAAGCGCCGGGTGTTTCGATTCAGCGCACAATCCAGGCAGGAACCTGCCGTCGGCACCGCGCTGACCGACTCCAGCGGAAGTCCGGTGGGCGAGGTGGTTCGGGCGGTGAACGTCGACGAATCGCGCGTCGAAATGCTGGCTGTTGTCCGGATCGAATCGGCATCCGGAGCTCTCACCTGCGCGCCCGAACGCGGATTGACACTGACCCGGGAGCCGCTTCCAGGGGAATGACGTCCCTTGTCGGCGGACTGGATCGGGATCGGTGGACGAAACCCGGATCGGTGCAGTGGACCAGGACCGGAGCGCGGCCCTGGATCGGTGGGCGGCCCTGAATCGGACCTTTTCCCGGTCATTGGCCCGGTGCCTGTAACAACCTTTGGATTGCGGGCCGCATCCGGCTATGATCTCCAGGATCATCAGACGGAGGCGACAATGAAGAGATTCACCCTTCTCGCTGCATCCATGGCCGTGTGTTTGCTTGAGACTTCCGTGGCGCTGGCCCAGCACGGCGTACCCGGCGGTACGCCCATGACCTTCTTCGTCACCAGCCGCCCGATCGGGGACGGCGGCAACCTGGGCGGCCTGGAAGGGGCGGACGCGCATTGCGAGATGCTCGCAGAGGAAGTGGGCGCGGACGGCCGCACCTGGCGCGCCTACCTCAGCACCCAGGAACGCCCGGGCCAGCCGGCCATCAATGCCCGCGACCGTATCGGAACCGGCCCGTGGTACAACTACGATGGGGTCATGATCGCCAGAGACGTGGCCCATCTGCACGGCGATACCATCGAACAGGCCCGGCTCGGCAACAACCTCCACAAGCTCTCCGGACTGACGGAAAAGGGCCAGATCGTACCGGGGCTCAACGATTACCCGCATCCTCTCGACGGCGACTGGGAATACGTCAGGACAACCCCCTACAGCAACCGGCACGAAGTCCTGACGGGCTCGCAGCCCGGCGGGACCGCCTACCCGCCGGAACTCGACTACACGTGCAACAACTGGACGAGCAACGAGGACCCCGACTTCGAAACCGAGGGAAGAAGGATGGGGGCGATTCCCGGCAAGCCCAATGCCCAGATCGGTTTCCCCGACCGCAACGGCGGCGGCAACGGCTCCTGGAATTCATCCCACGGGACCCGCGGCTGCAGCCAGACGGCACTGGTGATGACCCACGGCGTGGGAATGTTCTACTGCTTTGCCATCGATTGAGGCGCCCACGATGAGAACAATCCAACAGATGTTGGCGAGCCTGGTCATCGCCCTGACAGGTACCGGTATCGCGTTTGCCCAGGGTCCCGGTGCTCCGGGTCCCGGACTGCCGGAATCGGACGACATTCCTTCCAGCCTGATGACGTTTTTCGTCACCAGCGAACCCATCGGCGACGGGGGCAATCTCGGCGGCCTGGAAGGCGCCGACGCGCACTGCGAAGCGCTCGCCGCGGCCGTGGGTCAGGGGCACAAGACCTGGCGCGCCTATCTCAGCACCCAGGAACGCCCCGGCCAGCCGGCGGTTAACGCCCGCGACCGCATCGGCGACGGCCCCTGGTACCACTCCAAGGCCCGGATTCTCGACTACCTGAACCGGCGGCTGAATCGCCCGCTCATCAAGTCGCAGATCCACGGCGACACGCTGCTGGAGGCGCAGCGGGGCAGCAACATGTCCAAGCAATTCGCGCTCACCGAACACGGCGAACTCGTCAACGGCATCGGCGATCCGCTGCCTACGCTCCATGCCATTCTGACGGGCTCGCTGACTGACGGCCGCGCCTTCCCGCCCGGGGAAGACCGGACGTGCAACAACTGGACCAGCAACGGCGAGGGTGCAGCGCAGTTCGGCCACTCCGACCGGATCGGCGGCGGCAATCAGTCGTGGAATTCCGCCGGGACAACGACGGGCTGCAGCCAGGACGACCTGGTCAGTTCGGGCGGCGCGGGCCTGTTCTACTGCTTCGCGATCGACTAGTCGCGAAAATCGCCGGCCGTCAGTCCCGCAATCCGAATACGAACAGGCCGTTGCCGGCGGCGACGGCCACATATTGCCTGCCGTCCACGGCGTAGCTGATCGGCCCGTTGGCGATATCGCCGCCGAGATTGGTTCGCCACAGCAGGTCTCCCGTCACCGCGTCCAGTGCGTGGAAGTAACCCTCCCTGCCGCCGGTGAACAGCAAATCCGTCGCGGTGGTGAGAATTCCGCTGGTGGTGACATCGGTCATTTCGTACTTCCAGCGATGCTCGCCGGTAACGGGATCGAGGGCGATCACGGCGCCCGTACCGACTGCCTCCGTCCAGTTGTTGATGCGGTCGCCACGCAGGCTGGGTACGTTGGGGCCCCCAGGTATGGGCGTGCCCGGAATGCCGCCCAGGAACCTCAGGCCCTCCTGGTATTCCTGCTCCTCCGGCCAGAAGACCGATCCGTAATTCTCCCACGCCGGGACATAGAAAAGTCCGGTACGCGGACTGTAGGACGGCGAGTACCAATTTGTCGCTCCCTGCACGCCGGGATAGGTCGTCTCCCCCGGCGGCTGCGGCGTTTCGATCGGCCGGCCGCTCTCGCTCAAACCGCTGGCCCAGTTGACTTCGGTGAACGGTTCGCCGCGGACGAACTCGCCGTTCGTCCTGTCGAGCACGTAGAAGAAGCCGTTGCGGTTGGCCCATAGCATCTGCCGCCCGCTGCTGAACGTCTCAAGGCCGATATCGGCCAGGACCGGGATCTGGACGGCGTCGTAGTCGTAATCGTCATTCGGGGTGAACTGGAAATACCACTGGAGTTCGCCGGTGTCCGGGTCCAGGGCCACCACGGCATCGGAATACAGGTTGTCGCCGGGCCGTTGCGCCGGATTCCAGTCGGGCCCGGGATTGCCGATGCCCCAGTAGGTCTGGTCGAGGTCCGGATCGTACGATCCCGTGAGCCAGACCGAAGCCCCGCCATGCTGCCAGGCGTCGGTGTCGCCCTCCCAGGTTTCGTGGCCCGGTTCGCCGGGTCCCGGAATCGTGTAGAACTTCCAGGCCTCCTCGCCCGTTTCGGCGTCATAGGCCGAGACGAAGCCGCGGATACCGAATTCGCCACCGGCGACCCCGACGATCACCTTGTCCTTCACGACCAGCGGCGCCAGGGTCATTGCGTAGCCGGCGCCGGGGTCGGCGACCGCCGTGCGCCAGACAGGCTGCCCGTTGACGGCGTCGATGGCGACCAGCTGGGCATCGATGGTGGCCATGAACAGCGTGTCGCCCAGCATTGCCAGCCCGCGGTTGACCCGGCCGCAGCAGGGTCGGGACAGGTTGGAAGGATTGTGCCGGTAGTCCCAGAATACGCGCCCGCGTGCCGCATCCAGAGCCACGGCGGTATTCGGGGCCTCGGTGAGGTACATGATCCCGTCCACGACCAGCGGCGTACTCTCGAACTTTTCCAGCGACTGGGCCTGAAAGACCCATTTCAACTCCAGTTCGCCCACATTCGCGGGCGTGATCCGATCCAGGAGGCTGTACCGGGTGCTCGCGTAGGTACCGGAGTAGGTCAACCAGTTGTGAGGCTCATCGTCGGCGTTCAGCAGCCGTTCGAAGCTCACCTGTGCATGCAGCCCAAAAGGCGTCAACAACAGCAATAGCGCGATACGAGCCATCAGTTCATCCCCTTCAATGATCGCAGGTAGGCCAGCAAATCGGTCACCTCCTCTTCTGAGAAAACGTCGTCGTAGGACGGCAGATCCCACGCCGTGAGAATTGTGTACTCGCGCAAATCTCGCTTGTCCAGGGACAGCAGCCGCTCGTCTTCGGCGATGAGTTGCACCGAGTACGTGTCCTCGTTGAGGCGCCGGCCGTTGATCACGGTACCCTCCGCCGTGACCACTCGAACGGCGCGGTTCATGGGCAGGGTCGAGCCGTGTGGGTCCTCCAGGGCACGGCTCAGGACGGACGCACTTCGGATCGCGCCGATATCGCTGAGGTCCGGAGCGAACCGCGGACCCTGGCCGGCGACACGGTGACAGCTTCCGCAGTCGCCCTTGCCCGCAAACAACGCCTGGCCGCTGGTCGCATCGCCCAAGGCCACTCCGCCGATTTCCGTGTCCATGTTGCGGAGGTAGGCGATCAGCGCGACCAGTTCGGCATCCTCGTACGCGCCCGCCACCATCGTCGTGCCCGGAATCCCATCGAGCAGAATACCCCTGAGATCCCGGTCCGAGGCAGCGTGCCGGAACACGCCGCTGCGCAGGTTGACGCCCGGAAACAGGTCGCCGGATTCACCGTGGCACACCACGCAATACGTCGCGTACAGGGTTGAACCGTAGGCAATGTCGGCCTGTTCGTACTGCCCGACATGGGCCTGTGCCATGAGTTGACCGCCGGCGAAGAGACTCGCCAGCACCCCGAACAGTAATCTTCTCACTTTCGTATCCCCATTTGGCAAATCGGTCAGTAGACCGCGGCGGGAACGACCGTCGATCCTGTCGCCCCGCGAATCTTCAGCGGCTGCATGACGAACGCGAACTCGTACACCTGCCGTGCCGCCAGTTCATCCAGCTTCATTCTCTCCAGCAGGTGGATGCCGTTGACCACCAGCATGATCTGGTGGACCGGCAGCGAAATGCCGGAATCCGGGTTCGGCTGGATCTCCACCGGCTGATTGTCGGCGCCCACGAGCATCGGGTCCTGTGTGACCAGCCATTCCGCGGCCGCTATGCCGATACCCGGCGCCCGGCCGAGGAAACGTGGAACATCGGTCTCCCAGAGCTGCCCCCATCCGGTATGGATGATCACGGCGTCGCCGGGCTCAAGCGCCAGCTCCGCGTCGGCCAGCGCCTGCTGCAGATCCTCCGTGGTGATTTCGTAATCCTCGGGAAGAATGTCGACATCCTTGAGTCGGGCGATATCCAGCAGCACGCCCCGAGTCATGAGCATACCCACGTTTTCGATACCGAGATTCGAGAATCCCGACCGTGTCAGCGACTCGCTGACGCGAAAGCAGTTGTAGAGCGTATCGCCGATGGTCTGGTGGCTGAAGCCGTCGAACTGCGTACCCACCTGGCCAAGTTCGGTAACCACGATCTCCTCGTTGGAGCCTCTCCGGTTGGCCTGTGGATTCATCCCGGTCGGCTTGAGATAGAGGTCGAAATGGCGGTTACCCAGCGGGATGGACTCATGCAGCTCATGCCCAAGCTCCACCACTTCACCGCTGTTGATCAGGCGCGCCGCCCGCAGCACGGTGGCGGGACCCATGTGATTCGCCGAGCCCCGCTCGTCGCCCTCCCCCCACCTGGATGGACAGCGGTCCTCTTCGGCGGGCGGCAGCCAGGATTGGGCATTGGCTGAGGGCAATGCCAGGCAGAGTATGGCCAGGACGGGAACGTTTCCTTGTCTCATTGTTCTCCCTCCGCGTCGATGCGTATCGAAAACTCCCGGTACTGAGCTTACCCGAAACTGCGTGCAACGTAGCGGCGTCAGACTGCGACACGGCATGCGTCATGCCCATTACACGCTTTCCGTGCCTGCCGGTTGCGGTATGCTTGCCGGCACCATGAGTGCTTCCGTGATGACCGCCGGTGGACCATCCGCCGCAATGCTGCCCATGAACCGGCGCCCGGTCGGTATCGGTGTGATCGCCGCCATCGTGCTTACCGTCTACCTCGCCCAGAGTTTCGGGTGGCGCCAGGGGGCGCTGTTCGTTGTCGGGTTCGGTGCCGGCATTGTCCTGTACCACGCGGCGTTCGGCTTTACTTCGGCCTGGCGCCGTGCCATTCAGTCCGGCCGTTCGGCGGGATTGCGGGCGCAACTGCTGATGCTGGCTGTCACGGCGCTGGCGTTCCTGCCGTTAATTGCGGATGGCCAACTCTGGGGCATGGAACTGCGCGGCAATGTTCGGCCGCTGAGCCTGTCGGTGGCCGCGGGCGCGTTCCTGTTCGGCATCGGCATGCAATTGGGCGGCGGCTGCGCGTCGGGAACGCTGTTCACGGTTGGAGGCGGCAGCGTCCGCATGGTGGCCACGCTGGCGGCCTTCATCGCCGGTTCCGCGCTGGGCGCCTTTCACCGGCCGGCCTGGGAAGCCGCGGCGCCGAGCGCGGGTCCGGTCTCGCTTGAGGGACTGCTGGGCATGCCGGGGGCGCTGGCGGCGACGCTGGCATTGCTCGCGTCGGCCTGGATCATCACCAACAGAATCGAGCGCCGGCGCCACGGAGACGTTGCACCGGTGGGCGCCGCACCAACGCGCGCCGATTGGCTGCGGGGACCCTGGCCGCTGATCGCCGGCGCGCTGGGTCTGGCAGCAGTCAATGTCGCCACGCTGGCACTGGCGGGAAGACCGTGGGGCATCACATCCGGGTTCGCCCTCTGGGGCTCGAAGGTACTGGCCGCGCTGGGTGTGGACGTCGCCTCCTGGCCGTACTGGCAGGGATCGGCCGCGCTGGAGGCAAGCGTCTTCAGCGACATCACCTCGGTCATGAACATGGGAATCCTGCTCGGGGCGCTGACGGCAGCGGGGCTGGCCGGGCGATTCTCCCCTGTCTGGCGGATTCCGGCCCGATCTCTGGCCGCCGCCGTGCTCGGCGGACTGTTGCTGGGCTACGGAGCCCGAATCGCCTACGGGTGCAATATCGGGGCGTTCTTCAGCGGCGTCGCCTCGACCAGTCTGCATGGCTGGCTGTGGCTGGTCGCGGCCTTCGCGGGGAGTGTGCTGGGCATCCGCATGAGGCCCTGGTTCGGACTTGCAAAATAGCAATGCGACTTCGCGTTTTTTTCAATTCAGGCGGCGATTGCGCCTGCTAGAATCGACAACATGACCATTTGACAGGGTGAAACAAGTGAAAGTGGACCATGCGCGCGTTTTCTTATCCCCCCTTCACGTGCTTGTTCCCTTGTTTGTCCTTTCGTTACCGGCATCAGGACACCATTCATTTTCGGTGCAGTACGACGACACCAGGCCGATCACCATCCAGGGGTGGCTGACCAAGGTCGAGTGGACCAATCCGCACGTGTACTTCTATCTGGATGTGGAGGGAAAGGAGAACGATGTCGAGAACTGGGCATTCGAGATGGTGGCGCCCATTGTGCTTGAGCGCCGCGGCTGGACGCGCAACACGCTACAGATCGGCGAAGAAATCGAAGTCGACGGTTATCTTGCGAGGGACGGCAGCCGCCTGGCGAGTGCTGAAACGCTGCTCATCGTTCGTACCGGAGAACGGCACTCCGGCACGACCGCTCAGCTACTTTCGGAATAGTTTCGTCCGGAGCAGGCTCATCCGAAGGAACCAGCAGCGCAGTTGCCGATGAAATTCCTTGCGCGAACCGCCCTGCCCTGCCTGGTTGCCCTGGTCGTCCCCGGGGCGGCATTGGCCCAGGCCAGTGCGGATAATCCGGGCGAATCGGCGCGACCGGTACCGCGGCTGCCTGACGGCACCGTGAATCTGGGCCCTGCGCCGGGAGAGTCAGGCCACTGGGATACGGGCCGCGGCGGCGCTCTCATGGAAAACGACGTGGAACTGAACGGATTCTTTCTCGTCGATCCGTCGGACGTGGACCGGGTGGCGCCCTTCAAGCCCTGGGCGCGGGAACTGTTCCTGGCGCGACAGGCCAACCTCGGCCTCCACGACCCGCATCCACGATGCTCGGGGAATGGCGGGCCACGCACCTTCGATACGCCCTACGGCATCGATTTCGTCCAGGATGCCAACCGGCAGCGCATCCTGATACTGGTTGGCTGGTCGCGGCGCTGGCGCGAAATCCACATGGACGGCCGGCCGCACCCGGATCTCGATACCTTTACGCCCACCTTCTTCGGGCATTCCGTCGGTCATTGGGAGGGCGACACGCTGGTCATCGACACGGTCGGATTCAACGAAAGGTTCTGGTTCACCAGAAAGCCCATGGGCATGGTGCATACGGAATCGCTGCACCTGGTGGAACGCATTTCCCGGCCCGATTACCACACGCTGCGCTACGAGGTCACGGTGGACGACCCGGCGGCCTACACGCGTCCCTGGACGGCGAGCTGGGAATTGCCGTGGACGGAGTTTGAAATCGTCGAATACCTGTGCAACGAGAACAACCTGGACCCGGTGCATTTTGTCGGTCCGCAATAGATTGGTGTGCGCCGGTCGCACGATCAGCGACAATACTACGACAAATGGCTTACACGCGATTGTTACTTGTGCTTCGATATACCATATGTCGAATCTTCCCGAATAAAAACACCTAAGTTAATGAAGTTACGCAATAATTCTTCATACGACAACAGGCGGTCACCATGATCAGACTCATCATTGCAAGCTCAGCCGTAGTCATCCTCGCATTCGCACACCAGGGCCTCTCCCAGCAACCGCTCATGGAGCCGGAGATGGCGCTTTACAACTTCAGCGAGATGGAACCCCGCGGCAGGGAAGGATTCAGTGCCCATTTCGTTTCCGCCGCGACCATTCGGATGCTTCGGGCCGAAGTCAGCGCCGGAACGTCCACGACTCACCACAACCACCCGGACGAGGAAATGGTCTACGTGGTGGAAGGTCGAATCCGCGTGTTCAGCGGGGGAAACGAGGTGGAGCTGGGAGCGGGCGAACTCGTAGTGTTTCCGGCCTATGTCGATCATCACTATGAAGCGATCGTGGACTCGATGACGATCGAGGTCTTCGGTCCGGGACGCACCTTCGGCGCCCCGGCAGGCATGGGCATGGGCGGTTGATCCACGCGCGTCAGAGCCAAACCACGTGAAATCTCTGTATCGCGCCGGGCTCGCGGCCGCAGTCCTAGTCCCGTTGACCGGCGACATTGCGCAGGCCCAGACACCTGATGCGGACGCGCCGTGGTTCGGCGTGCCGCTGCCGCCGGGGTTGGAGGCCCACGAGGCGCCGGTCGTTCTGGGCGAGAGACCGCCGGAGCCCGCTCGCGTACCTCCCGGCGAAGAACGGTTCGTGCACCTGGACGGCGAACTCATGGAGGCCGATGTTCAGGCCATTGTGGACTTCGCCATTGCAAGCCGGGCGGACAAGGAAATCGGCGACGGTCAGTTCTGGGGCCGCATCGGCGGCCTGCCGTCGGCGGCCGAGGCCACCGATTGGGTGGTTGGCCGAATCGAGGAAGCGGGCATCGAAGACATAGAGGTTCAGCAACTGGAGCAGGACGAAGGGACCGCGTTGTGGCTGCCGCTGCGGTGGGAAATGGCGCTTCTGGCCAGTCCCGACACGGGTCCCGAAAGCACTGACGTCGTTCTCGAGTCGGCGATGCCGCTCCCCTTCTCCGCTTTCCCGGATGACGCCATTACCGCGCCATTGGTCTACGTCGGCACGGGTAGCGCGGCCGAATCGATGCATGCCGAGGTGGAGGACAGGATCGTCCTGCGCCGGGTTTCACCGCAGGCTCACAGTTTCTTCGAGAGTCAGGCTACTTTCGCGAGCGCGCGACACCTGTTCGATCGCGGCGCGGCCGCCGTCATCAACATGATGGATATTCCCGGCAACGTTCGTTCCTACGACTACTTCGGTTGCGGCGACGCCTGCTTCAATCTCGGCGGGCAGGACAGCCGGTTTCTTCGCGAGGTCGTGAATGGCGCGGCAGAGGCCGGTACGGCCGACGGGCTGCGCATGCGGATCGCGCTGGAAGCCGAATCCCGGAGCGGGCTGACGGCACAGAACGCGCTGGCCGTGATCCCCGGAGCCAGCGATGAGGCGATTCTGATTGTCTCCCACGTGGATTCCTGGTTCGACGGCGCCAACGACAACGCCGACGGGCTGGCGGTCACGCTGGCGCTGATCCGCCATTTCGCCGGCCTTGACCGGCAACTGGAGCGCACACTGATCTTCCTGATCAGTGTCGGGCACCACACCGCGGGATTGAACGGTCCCATCCATTTCGTTCGCATGAATCCGGACATCGTCGACAGGACGGTGCTGGCGATCAACGTCGAACACGTGGCGGGACGCAACCTCGCCCCGGCACGCACCTTCCATCCCGACGGGCACCGCGAGTTCGACGCCGACACAGGGGAAGCGCCGATCTCCGCGGGCATCACCAATGAATCGCCCTATCTGCAGGCGCTGATCGACGAAGGCGTGGCGCGCTACGGCACCAATTTCGTTTCCGGGAACTCAACGGCATCCAGCGGCGAGAGCCAGTGGCTCATCGACCTGGGATTCCCCGTCCTGACCATCATGCAGGCGTACCCGCTCTATCACACGTCCGGCGAGGTGGCGGAGATCATATCGACGCCCGGCATGGAGCGCATGGCACGCTTCCTGGCGTACTACATCACCGAGGCAAGCGGCGCATCCGGCGAGGCGCTGGCAAACTAGCCTGCGGCAATTGTCGCGGGACTGTTGCCGCGAGCCGCTAGGGATACGCCAGGATGAAGTTGTCGCGGTTCGGCATGACGACCGCGGGCAGCGTCTGCGCGTCCATCGCCTCGTCCTCGGCGATGATCCCGTTCAGGTACAGCAGGTAGGCCGTCAACGCGTAAATCTCGTCATCGCTGAGCGTCCGGGGCGTCAGGTACGGCATGGAGCGGCGAATGTAGTCGAAGATCGTCGTCGCGTAGGGCCAGAAACTGCCGATGGTCTTCACCGGGGCCGGGTTCGTCAGGGAGCCGTGGCCGCCCACCAGCACGTCGTTCAACTGGCCGTTTCCCTCCGGTCCGTGGCAGGTCAGGCACTGGATTGCATAGACCGCCTCCCCCTCCAATGCCGTCCCGGCGCCGGGCGGCAGTCCGGCGCCGTCGGGCCCGATGTCAATGTCCCAGGCGGCGACCTCCTCCGGATCTGCGGGGACACCGAGATTCGGGCTCTCCTGGGCAAATGCCCCGCTACAGAGACCCGCGCACAGGATGATCGGCAGGCTACGCATCATCAGCGCCGACCGGCAAACCGACGGACCAACAGGTGCCACCGAAGAACCGGAAGTCATGTCGGCCGCCGGCAAGCCAGATGTCAACGTCGCCCACCGGCCCGCTACACATGAATGTTGGCCACCTGTCCATTGGCGTCCACCCGCCAGGCCTGTATCCCGTTGTAGTGGTAGGCGAAATTCACGCCTTTTGCTGCGATGATCGCGTCCCGGGTCGGCTGCACGGCGCCGGTCTCGTCCACGGCCCGGCTCATGATCACGGCCGGCGCGCCGTTCCAGCGCCAGGCCATTCGGAACCGGGTGACCGCCTTGTCCAGAACCGGCGCGGACAGCGCCGCTTCCGCCCAGCTCGCGCCTCCATCCGCGGAGACCTCGACCCTCGCGACCCGTCCCAGACCCGACCACGCCATGCCGGAGATCTGGTAGAGCCCGGGACCCGCCAGTTCCAGCCCCGGCGACGGCGACGTGATCACCGACTTGACATCCATCGGGAAGGTGAACATCAGCGATCGGCCATCCGGCAACAGATCCGTGTACTTGGAGGTCTCCTCCCTCGTCATCATGGGCGCGGCGGTGACCTTGATGCGGCGCAGCCACTTCACGCTCATGTTGCCTTCGTAACCCGGAAGGAACAGCCGCACCGGGTAGCCGTTTTCCGGCCGCAGGCGCTCGCCGTTCTGGTAGATCGCCAGCAGCGCATCGTCCATGGCCTTGGCCAGGGGCACGCTCCGGGTCATCGCGGCGGCATCGGCGCCCTCGGCGAGAATCCAGTGTGCGGAGGGATCAAGCCCCGCCTCATCGAGCAGGATGGACAGCGGCACACCGGTCCACTCGCTGCAGGAGACAAGACCGTGCAACTCGCCGCAGGTACCGCTGACCGGCTCCGGTGCGAGCCCGGTCAACCGGCTGTTGCCGGAACACTCGATGAACTGAATGCGCGAGACCATCGGGTAACGGGACAGCATATCCATGTCGAAGAACAGCGCCCGATCCACCAGTCCGTGGATCAGCAGGCGATGCGCATCGGGATCGATGTCCGGGACGCCACTGTGGTGGCGCTCGAAGTGCAACCCGCTGGGCGTGATCATGCCCTCAAGCGCCTCAAGCGGCGTCCGGGACCCGCCGCTGCCATCGGTGCCGGGAGCCGACGTGGTCAGCCGCTGAATGTGGTCCTCGTAACGCGCACGGCTGCCGTGGCCCGTCATGGGCGCGCCCGGGATCCTCATCCATGGCGACAACTCCTGCGCTCGCGCCGCCGTCAGCAGCCCGAGGGAACCGGCACCGAGAGCCGCGGCGCCCCTGGTCAGAAACAGGCGCCGATGCAGCAGGCCGTTACCCGCGACCTGTTCAGGATTGCGCGGATTCCGCCCTGACGCCGATTTCCTGTTGGCCATGAATGCCCCCTGCATTCGCCCTGCTCAAGCCCGGCGAGCCAATCCAGCCAGCGGCGAAGCCGGTCGGGACACGACCCGGCCGACCTGCCGACCCGCCGTCGCGCCCCCCGATGCGGCGGGACCTTTGCCGCGCGCCAGCTAGAACTGGTAGGTGAGCTGCGCTCCCACCTCCCTGGGAAGCCTGGGCCTGATCCGGAAATTCCGCCGTCCGGGCCCTGTCGGAGCGATCGCGTTGTCGTTGGAGAAATCGATTCGCCGCGGCGTGGCATCGTCGGTGAGGTTGCTGCCATAAAGCCGAATGGTCAGGTCCCCGTTCCGGAACGCCAGCGACCCGTTGAACGTGGTCGTCGCCGGCAACGCCATGATGTTGGATGCATCCACGTACCAGTCGCCCTCATAGCGCATGTCGAGCCGGGCCATCCAGGTCCAGTCGCTGGTACCGATGGGGTCCGATCGAAACGTCGGCGACAGGACCAGTGTCTGCTCCGGCTGCTCGATCAGCCGATTGCCGCCCACCTCGACGCACGCCGTCGCGGCGCCGGTTGCAGCCGTATGCGTCGGCGGCAATTGCAGGTTCTGTACGGAAAGAGGATCACAGAACTGACTGTACTCCAGACTGGAAAGCGTCGCCGCGCCGCGCACGGTCCAGTTGTCCGTAGCCGCCCAGGTCGCCTCCACTTCGACACCGGACAGGTCCCCTACCCCGGTATTGATAAAGGTTCGAGCCATCACGAACGGGCCGTTGAAGGTCGTTCCATTCGGATCGAACGAGCCGTCATTCCAGTCGCCATCCCAGCTCAGCGTAAAGGGGTTGATCATCTTGTCCCATTCCATGACATAGACCGCGGCCGCCAGTTGCAGGCGGTTTTCCAGCGTGTTCGCCTTGACGCCGACCTCGAAATTGGTCAACGACTCCTCCTCGAATGTGAGGAACGTCCTCTCGTCGAATGCGACCGCCCCTGCCCTGGCGGCAGCGGCCAGCGAGTCGATCCGCAACTGCTCCACAAAGGGCAGGTTGACCCCGGCCGGATTGGTTCCACTGGAAATCTGGCCGTAGACCGAGACGTCCTCGGTGAGGTTGTGGTTCAGGCCGATACGCGGCTGGAAGCTGTCGGTCGTCAGGTTGAAGCTGGCCCCGGTGATGTTGTCGATGTTGGTCACGTCATCCCGCTGGAAGCGCCCCTCGAAGGACACCGTCGTCTGATCGGTGATGTCGTAGGTGACGTTTGCGTATATGCCCGTATTCGTCGATGTATCCGACAACACCAGGTTGGGAACGAACGGATTGCCCCGGTTGACTTCGTCTTCCAGCTCCAGCACCACGCCGGCGTACACCGACCATACATTCGTCAGGGACGAATAATCGTACACCGAGGCGCCCACAAGCCAGCGCAGCCGATCTTCGCCCGGCGACAGCCACCGCGCCTCCACGTAATTCTCCTCGATGACATTGGGATTGGCCATGGAGCTGACGCCCGCCACCATGAACATCCCCATGGGGAAGGAAACAACGGGATCGGCCCCTGAGGTATCCGAGTCATACCAGCGTCGAAGTTCGTCCTCGGAATAGAACGCCAGGAGTTCCACCGTGCTGCCGCCCTCCATGTTGAAGTTGAACTGGCTCTGGATGCGATTTCGCTCGACGCGCGACGACGGATCCAGCACGCTGTAGATCTGCGCGGCATAGTACTCCGGCGTACCCTCCTCGAAGATCAGCTCGGGCCTGTGGTTCCTGGGATAACCGCCCGCGGGAACGGCCACCTCGCAGTTGTAGGTGCCCTCGAAGTAGCGATTTCCCATTCCAAGCGTGATGTTCGAACAGGCATCGCGTTCCGCCCGTGTGGGGAACCACTCGATGGGCGGCGTGTCGTCGATGTTCGAATGAATGAATCGCACGTAGCCGTCGAAGGCGTCATTGGGCGCAAACGTCAGCTTGCCGGTCACGTAGGTGGTCTGCTGTCCACCCAGCTCGTAACCGTCGCTGGAAACCCACTCGTCCGCACCGCGGAACTCGTCGAAGTTCGCGTCCAGCGTGTACCCGAAGGTGTCGTTGATGGGGCCGCCGATCTCGAACTGGAGCTCGTTCCGTCCCAGGCTGCTGGTCGCGAGCCGCATGTCGCCGCTGAATTCGTCGCCCGGCGTGCGCGATACGTAGTTGATGGCGCCGGCAAAGGTGGCGCGCCCGAAGGCGGAACTCTGCGGTCCGCGCATGACCTCGACCCGGTCGACGCCGACGAACTGCAATCCGCCCTGCTGCCCCAGCAGCGGCATGCCGTCGAGGAAGGAAGTCACCTTCTGGCGTACCGGATTCTGCGCCGCAGTCTGTACACCGCGTACCGACGGACGGCTGCCCTGGCGATCCTGGGCCTGTTCCCAGTTGATGCCCGGCGTCATCTCGAACAGGTCGTAGGCGTCGCGGATACCCGACTCGACGAGCAGGTCCGAGTTGATGACCGAAATCGACACGGGAACCTCCTGCAGGCTCTCCTCACGCTTTCGGGCCGTGACGACGATTTCCTCCAGCAGGTCCTGGGCAATCACGGGTGGCGCGGCCAGCGCGACACCCACCAGGGAGGCCAATAAATGTCCGCGTGTACGATTTCTGGATTGTTTGTTCACGACTTCTCCGTTGTCACAACTTTCGTTGCACAGTTTAGTGTTGCAAGGGCACGCGCACTCGGGCATCGCTCAAGACTGACCGGATCGCCCTGGAAATCGCATGACCCTTGCATGCTCCCCAAGTGAGGCGCGCATAGTGTACGACGCACGCCACCGGGATTGAAGCAGAAATTCACCGATTGAGACAAAATTGTTGTACATTCGCCATGCGCCGCCGGACCCAAGAGGAACGAGACATATGCCAGTGCTGTTCAACTTCGATGACGTGGATGCCATTCCCGTGACGCAGGGCGTGACCCGACGCGCGCTGATCACACCCGAGCGCGTGGGAAGCGACTGCATCGCGCTGGACCGCTGGGCCATGAATGCGGGCTCAAGCCTGGAGGTGAAGGTCAGTGAGGCCGATCTGGCGTGGTTTCAATTGCTGGAAGGAGCTGCCGTTCTCGACGGCAGCGAAGGCCGGCATCGACTGGATACCTCGCATGTCGTCTTTCTTCCACCCGGCTTTTCCGGAGATCTGACCAGCGAGCCGGGAGCGGCGGTTCTGTATGGGCGCGTGCCCGACGTGAACCGCTTCGACCCGGCATTCGAGGCATCGCGCCCCGGATTCCGGTGCGTCGACTGGCGGGCCGAACCCATGCTCGACTCCGAGCATGACGCGCGAAAACGCATCTACCTCGTCACGCCTACCCTGTTCGGCACCCGGGCTGTCAAGGGCGAAATGATCATCTATCCGCCCGGCACGCAGGCATCCAACCACCACCACGAGGGCGCGGAGCACTTTCAGTACATCATCAGCGGCAGGGGCACGGCCCTTCTGAGCGAGGAACCCCACCCGATTCGAGCCGGCGACACGTTGTACAACTATGAATTCGAAAGGCACAACTTCGTCAACGACGGCGACGAGGATCTCGTGTTTGTCGAGTACTTCGTCCCTGCCGAGTGCCGCACGGTCTGGGTCAACCCGGAGTTGGTCTGCGCGTGGCTGCCGACCGGCAAGAATATCGATGGCGGCGCACCTTCCAGGGAGATAACCGCGCACAGTTCCGCCGAGACGGTCAACCCCACCGGCGTATAGCCGCCATCGGCAAGCGTCCAGGCCTTATACTTACGTCCGCCTCCGGAGTACCCTGCCGGGGCAATCCACAAGGCGACCGGGAGCGGGACTTTCAAATGAGCGACATTTACGCCAGCAACGCGCGCATGATGGGATTCTCGCTGCCCGCCCTGGGGCTGAACTCCCTGTTGGTATCGGTCTTCGTATTCCTGCCGGCCCTGTACGCCGAACAGCAGGGACTCGGCGCCGCCACGGTCGGGCTGGTCTTCCTGCTGGCCAAGGTGGTGGACATGTTCGTGGCGCCGACCTGCGGCGTATTGATGGACAGCTACACCACGCGCTGGGGACGGCGGCGGCCATGGCTTGCCGCGTCGGTACCCATTCTCGTGCTGGCCGTGCTGCTGGTCTACAACCCGCCCGAGACGGCTTCGGTACTGTACCTGTTCTTCTCGCTTTCGCTGCTTTACGTCGGATTCAATGCCTGGTCGATCAGCCACACGTCGTGGGCGCTGGAGTTGTCCCGCGACTACGACCGGCGCTCCCGAATCACCGGACTGTTGCAGGTCATGGTCATGATCGGCGGAATCATGATGAGCCTGGTGCCGGCAGTACTGGAACAGTTCGGGGAATCGACCTACCCGGAGCTGGTCTGGTCGGTCGGGGTGTTCCTGATCATCCTGCTGCCGCTCACCGCGGCCGTCAGCCTGTTCAGCCTGCCGGAGCGCGAAACACCCAATCGCCCCCATCTGGGCCTCAGGCGCGGCGCGGCCATCGTGTTCAGGAACATGGCCCTGCTCCGCCTGCTCATCGTCAACGCGCTGCTGACCTTCTCCACGTACTTCGTTCAGGGGCTGTTCGTATTTTTCGTCTCCTACACGCTCGGCCTGGAAGACCGTATCGGCTTCATTCTGGCGTTCCTGATCGTCGGGGGCCTTCTCGGCCTGCCCGTTTGGCTCCACCTCGCCCAGGCATGGAACAAGCACCGCGCCATGCAGATCGCGTTCACGACAGGCGCCGTGGCGCCCCTGGTGCTTCTGGCACTGCCTCCCGGCATGCTCTTCTGGACGGTTGCAGCCTTCCTGGTCGTCGGATTGAACACATCGGCCAACGAGTTCCTTCCCCGCACCATGATGGCCGACGTCTGCGACCAGGATCACGTCGAAAGCGGCTCCGAGCGCATGGGGCTCTACTATTCGCTGCTGCAGCTGTCGAGCAAGCTGGCCTCCGGCACCGGCATCTTCATCGGATTCTCTTTCCTCGCCGCGTTCGGATTCGACCCCGAACTTGGCATGAACAACACGGAGGAAGCATTGCAGCGCCTTCGTTACCTGATCGTGGCGCTGCCTGTACTGGCCTATTCCATCGTCGTCGCACTCCTGTGGAGCTATCCCATCAGCCGGGAAAAACAGCAGCAGATGCGCGAAATCATCGAGAAACGGGAAGCGCTCGCAGCCGACCGATCGTAAGCGAGGGCGCGAATGGAGTCTGTGACGCAACGAAAACCGATGCGGACCGTGCTGAAGATACTCTGTCACGCCGCCGCGATAGCGGCGATCTATCTCTGGTTTTCGTTTTCCCTGTTTCTCGGCCTGCAGGTCCGGCCGCTTTACGGCAACCTCGGCATGCTGGTCACGTTGTTGCTCGTGGCCGCCTACGTGTATTTCGGCTTTGTACGAAAGCGCAGGGATGCGCGATTCGGCGACGATCAGGGCGAATAAGGCTCCGCCGCCGACTCGATGATGGCGTTGAGCGTGGGAATCTCTTCCAACGGTGGTGCATTGTCCGCGAACGTCCGGATATAGGCGTACAGATCCTTCGCCTCGTTGTCGCTGAGGGCGTTTTCCGGATAGTTGGGCATTGTCTCGGACGGCAGGATCGGATTCTGCTCGGCGCGCAGCCGCAGGTAGATGATGAAGGTCTGCTCGTTCAGCAGGAAGCCGCTGCCGACGAGCTTCATCTGGTGACCGGTTTCGCCGGTATAGCCGTGACAGCCATAACAGGCGTGATCGTAGTAAAGCTGTTTGCCCGTTTCGGCATCGCCGGTGATCTCGCCCATGGGCATCTGCGCGCCGGCCGTGGCCGCGAGGCCAACGAGAATGGCGCCCGCCAGCGGAATTGCGCCCGCCAGGGGAATTGCGCGGGGTCCGCTCAGGATACTCTTCATCGCCGTTCTCCGCCGCCGCTACCGCGGCTGGGTGATGACGTCGATCAGATAGGGCTCCCCGCCCTTCACCGTCTCGATACCACGCCGGTACGCCGCCACGAGTTCGGCCGGATCCTCGATCGGTCCCTCGCTCGCCATGCCGTAGGCCTCGGCCATCTTCGCGTATGAAATATACGGATCCCTCAGCGTAGTACCGATGTGCCCGCGGTCGGTGCCGCGGCCGCGTACGCCGGTCATGTACGCCACGAACATCAGTTCCTGATGCCACGCGCGGTTGTTGTGCATGATGGTGAGCATGGGCAACCGGTGGTGTGTCGCAGTCCACAACGCGCCCGGACAGTAGTTGATGTCGCCGTCGTTCTGGATGTTGATGACGAAGCGCCCCCGCTCCTTCGCGGCCAGAGCGGCGCCGACCGAAGCGCCCAGTCCGTAACCGATGCCGCCTGCGCCGGAACTGCCGAGGAAACTGTACGGCTTGTCGAGCGCCCAGAGATCGGCGTGATGGGCGCCGGAGAAGCGCGACCCCGATGACAGGCACCAGTCCTCGTCCTCGATCAGCGGCCAGAGTTCCGCATACACCCTCGCGGTGGCAATGGGGCTGCCGTTCCAGCCGGCGCGCTTGGCCTGCGCGGCCGCCGTGACCCGCGCTACGGTGGCCGCGCGGTTGGCCTCGGCGTGGCTTGCCGAACGCTGTTCGATCTCACGGCTCGTGCCGGCGGTGAGCGTCCGGCGGACTTCCTCGATAATCGCCGCCAGACTCGCCTCGGCATCGACGTCGACGTTGTTTTCACCCGGCGGCGGGGTGATCGGCACGAATCCCCGCCCCATCATCCGGTTGCCGCCCAGGCCGATACGGGTCGGATCGCGGTCCGTGACCGTCCTGATATGAGGCCCCAGCAGGGCAGTCTGCTCCCCCGGCGCTTCCAGACCCAGCACGTAGTCGTACTCTTCACCGACGGCGCCCGGTCCGCACAGCGGATGGCGATTGGGGAAGCTGTTGGGCCCGTTGGCAGCGCGCGAGCTCGTGCAGGCGCCGACCAGTTCCGCAAGTTCCACCGCCCGGGCCACCCCCTCGGGTGTGCGCAGCCGGCCGACGTTGATGCGCGGGTTGTCTGCTGCAAGTAATCCCCGGGCGATTTCCCTTGCCTGTTCGGCACCGACTCCCGCCACCTCCAACGCAGGCAGCGGAGGAATCTGCATGCCCGGGGCTTCCTCTTTCTGCAACTCCGTATCCAGTACCACGAGGGTGGGGGCACAGGGAGGCGTCATGGCACGGTTGTACGCTTCATGAATCGCCTCGAACGAGCCCTGAAGCGTCGTGGGGTGAGAGTCCCATTTGGTGAAGCTGCGTACCAGCCCGGCGATGTCGTCCGCGGTGTGCGTCTGGATGAAGGTATTGTCCCGGCCGACCAGCAGCACCACCGGCGCCCGGTCGTAGTAGGCCTGGTAGATCCCCATAGTGGCGTTGGTCAAGCCGATAACGCCGTGGATCAGCGCCACCATGGGTTTGCCGGTGGCCTTGGCGTAACCGTGGGCCATATCCACCGCCGACATCTCGTGCAGCGCGGTGATGAACTCCGGCATGTGGTTCGGGGGATTGCCGTGATTGATGATGGATTCCTGCAGGCCCTCGAAACTCGAACCCGGGTTCGAGGCCACGTACTCGATCCCGAGTTCCCTGAGGACATCCACCATCAGGTCCGAGCCCGGTGCCATGGCCCCGCGCGTCACGGCCGGTGGGCGGACATTGCCCTCCTCCCGGGCCAGTTGGGCTTCGGTGGGCGCCGGTACGTCTACTACCGCAGGCTCGGCGGCCTCGGCGACCTGTGCCATCGTTTCGGGCTGCTGCGCCCCGACGGCAGACGCGCCACCCACCAGAGCCGCAGCGCCGGTTGCAGCACCCGCGGCCGCACTCATGAGAAAATCCCGCCGGCCGGATTCCGGCCCGTGGTCGTCTGTCGACTTGGTCATGACCTGTTCCCCACTGCAGACTTGCTCACATCAACCCAATACTACTCCCAACCCGAGGTCCCTTGCAGTAGCATTGCCGGACTGCGGGGAAAACCTCCTGGAGCGAGATTCATGAAAGGACCGTTCTCAAACAGATTCAACCATTTCCTGTCTGGATTCATCACTATCGCGTTGATGCAAAACGCAGTTGCCGCGAACCTGTGGGACGGCGAAGAAGTACGCATGGGCGCAGGCTATCCGTTCATATCGAAATTCATCGGCGCCGAGAGAGACGCCCCCCTCGTCGTGTTCATCCCGGGAGCCCGCGGCCTCGCCCGCTTCGCCTACGGTGGCCACGAAGGCGGCCTGGAAGAGGACTTTCTGGCGTACTGGCTCAATAGGGAAGGCTACAACTTTCTGGGGATCTCCTATCCCGTGCTGACGGACGGCGGCGCCTTCGACGAGGCCTACCCGGACATCACCGTCCGGGCCTGGGGCTACGGTTCCGCCGAAATCACCAGGGCCGTCATGGAAGAACAGGGACTGACCGGCTCCGTTATCGTCGCCGTATGGAGCATGGGCGGCAAGAGCGTCCAACCCTTCGGCGAAGCAGCCCTGGAACTGGGTATCGAGCTGGATTTTCACGTGTCGCTGGCCGCAACGCCACCCCTGCCCAACTCCGTGAACATGAACGGGCGGATCCCGATGCACGAGAGCGGACTCGGCCTGCGGCCGGATGGGGCCGGAGCGGCCGTGAACGCCCTTGCCGCCAACGCGAAAGAGAACGGACGCCCGGAGATCATTCCCGCCGACATCCTGAACTCGGACTATATCGGACATTGGCCCGTGCAACTGACGGGAACCGGGCTGCGCTATGACGGGCAGCTACATGCCTTCTACCGGGACCATTGGGCCGACATGCAGGACACGAAGTTTTACGCGCTCGACTATCCGCTCGTTGCCATGATCGTCCCCGGCCAGCAGGACCCGCGGCATGCAGTCATGGATCGGGCCACCTGGGGGTATATCAACTCCAACACACTGTTTTTCGGCTATGCGGGCGGGGAACAGCAAACAAGATCGCTGCCCGAGGATCAGTTCGACCAGTTGAGAGACCTGGCGCGGGACGCATACACGCAACTGGCCATCGATATCGGCGGCAACCACTTCTTCTTCGTGGGCGAGAAGGGCGCCAGGGCAACCGTTGCGGCGATCGTGGAGCTGGAGAGCCGCGTTCATCAATTGAAGGCGGACCTTGCCGCCATCGGGGCAAGCGCTGCGAACCAGCGCCTGCCGGCGCTACCCGAGATCGCGCAAAGTGCCGCGCTTCAGGGTCGCGCTGAAGGGTCGCGCTGAAGGGCCGCGCTCATGTACCGCGCTGACTAACCCCGGTGCTCCGCCAGACAATCCCTGAACGACTCGGCCATGTCGTTGAGCAGGTTGAAATACAGGTCGGGGCCGCCGTCGAGTTCCGCGCCCAGCGGGTCCACCGTGCCCAGCCGTGCCGAAGTTCCTTCCGTGATGACGCCGGCAAGCCGGGAATCGAACTGGGGATCGGTCAGCACACAGACAACGCCGAGGTCGCCTACCAGGTCCCTCAACGCCATGATCCGCCGCGCGCCGGGCGAGCGGTCCGGCGAGACCAGTGCAGCCCCGGCCGCGATCAGGCCAAAGCGACTCTCGAAGTAGTGGAAGGCGTCGTGAAGCACGATGAACGGCCGGCCCCGCACGCCGTCCATATCCGCGTCGATCCGCTCGAGTAGCGCGTCCAGCCGGCCGACCACCGCCTCGGCATTCGCCGCATAGGTGGCGGCATTGCCGGCATCCGCCGAGGACAGCGCATCGGCGATGGCACGCACCATGGTTCGGGCGTTCACCGGGTCCAGCCAGACGTGCATGTCCAGCGTTTCACCCTCAATCGCTTCCCGGTTGCCCTCCCCCTCGTGATCGTGCCCCTCGAAGGTTTCACCCTCCCGCAGCGGCAGCCGCATCAGTCCGTCGATCTCGAACAGCCTGACCACCCGGGCGTTGCGGCCCAGGGTATCGATGGAACCGGCGAGCGAGGACTCGAGCGCATCCCCGATCAGGAAGATGATCTCCGCGTTCTGGATGTCGCGGGCGTCGGACGGGCGCAGGCTGAAAGAGTGCGGGGACGTCGCGCCCTGGATGATGAGGCCCGGTTCGCCGGCGCCGAGCATGACCGCGGCAACCAGAGAGTGTACCGGCTTGATCGACGCAACGACCCGTACGGCCGCACCCGCCGCAGACGTGCCGGCAAGTGCTACCGTCAAACACACCATCGTCAACGTCAGACGGCGCACGCCCCGACGTATTCCCTGCAATGGGCTGTAGTCATGAGCACCGAAATCGACCGATTCGGCGAAACGACTCCTGAAGACGCCCATCCAAGTTCTCCTCTTCGCGAAACAGTCAACCCCGATCCAACCGCGCAATATAGCATCTGACGCACGTTGGCGAGCCAGCGCCGTAGCCTGCCGACAGCCGTTCAATGCGCCGCCAGGGTCGTTGCGGCAGGACCTTGCGCACCATAGACTAGCGTTTTTCCGGCGGAGCACCCTACGCTGTCCGATCCACTCCTCGTCGCCAGCGACATCGGCATAAAGCGCGATGAACGCTGGATTATCCGGCATGTCGACCTGACCGTAAACCGGGGCGACCTGGTGTGCGTGATCGGCGCCAACGGCGCCGGCAAGACGACCTGCGTCAAGGCGGTGCTGGGACTCATCGAACTCACCGAGGGTACGGTAAAGCGCGCACGACCGCAGAAAATCGGATACGTGCCGCAACGGCTCACTCTCGGTCATACACTGCCCCTGACGCTGAGGCGCCTGATGACGCTCACCGGAAAGTACTCGGCCGAGAAAGTAGACGCCGCCCTCGCCGCTGTAGGATTGGAACGCCTCGGGAATCCGCAGGTCGCGACGTTGTCCGGAGGCGAGTTTCAGCGACTGCTGCTCGCCCGGGCGTTGATACACCGGCCCGACCTGCTGGTGCTGGACGAACCCGCGCAGGGGGTGGACATGGCCGGAGCGGAGTTGCTCGACGAACTCGTCGACGAAATCCGCCAGAGCTTCGGCTGCGGTGTTTTGATGATCTCACACGATGTCAAGGATGCCGAAGCCAAGGCCGACAGTTTTGTCGTGCTGGTACCCCACGAACACGATCCGGGCTACGTGAGGGAGGATGCCGCCAGCGTTGCGGATCGCCATCGCGACCACCGCCGCCACGGCCATAACGCACCCTGAATCATGTTCGACGATTTCCTGGTTCGCGCACTGCTGGCCGGCATCGGCCTAGCGCTCGTGACCGGTCCTGCCGGCTGCTTCATTGTGTGGCGCCGACTCGCCTATTTCGGCGAAACCATCTCCCACTCCGCACTGCTCGGCGTGGCGCTCGCGATCCTCCTCGATTTCGACCTGACCATCGGCATATTCGCCGTCGCCTCCGCGGTCGTTCTGGCGATGTTCTATCTCGAACGCCGCGACACGCTGCCCACGGATACGCTGCTGGGCCTTCTGGCCCACGGCGGCCTCGCCGTCGGCCTGGTGACCCTTTCCTTCTTTCCCAACATGCGCATGGACCTGCAGGCGTTGCTCTTCGGGGACATTCTCGCGGTATCGCGCACGGATCTGGCGCTGATCTGGATTGGCGGCGCGGTCGCCCTGGGCGTACTGTGCCTGATCTGGCGGCCGCTGCTGGCGGCGACCGTGAGCCCCGACCTAGCCAAGGTCGCCGGCATGAACCCGGAGCGCGCGAGGCTGATATTCGGAATCTTTCTGGCCGGGGTCATCGCCGCGGCCATCAAGGTCGTCGGCGTATTGCTGATCGTCGCTCTGTTGATCATTCCTGCAGCGACCGCACGCCGATTCGCCACCAGTCCGGAACGCATGGCAGTGGGCGCTGCCGTCGCGGGCATTCTCGCGGTCGCCGGAGGACTTCTGGCTTCGGCCAATTTCGATACACCGTCGGGCCCCTCCATTGTGGTGGTCGCACTGGCGTTGTTCATGGTCACGCGATTACGCTTTTCCCGAGCGGCGGACAGCGATCGCTGACAGGGACTGTTTTATCCGGAGGTGTTTTGGCTACATTTCGGACCAAGGAGTTCGATCAATACCACAGGAGACGTTTAATGGGCAACCCAACGGCAGATTTCGATCCGAAACCAATGAAAATAAGCGTATTGACAGCCGCGTTGCAGGAACTGACGCCCCGTGAAAAGCGCGATCCCGATCCCGACCTTGCGATCGAGGAATGGCTGCAGTTTTCCAGGGACATCGGGTCGCCCTTCATCGAGTTGTCGACCGCACTCCACCCGAGCGTCAGCGACGTCCCTGCCGAAGCCATGCTGGATCCGGTCGCCAATACGCTGGACCTGCGCGACCCCTTCGACAACAGGCGGGCGGAGCGCGTCAAGACGGCAATGAAGGAGACCGGTGTCGGTCTGTCGGACCTGGCCTATTTCGACAACATGCTGGTCGCCGACGACGAAGCCCGCCGTTTCAAGCACGAATTCATGTTGCGGGTGTTCGATGCCGCCGTACTGCTGGAAACCGATGCCGTGTGCGGATTCGTCGGCCGCAACTACGACCTTGAAATGGACCCGAATCTCGAGATGTTCGAGCAGGTGTTCATCCCTCTATTGAAGGAGGCGAAGGCGCGGGGGCTCACCTATCGCGTGGAGCAGTGCCCGATGCCCGGGTGGACGGCGCTGGACCGCTGGCACAACAACATCGCGTACGCGCCCGGGCCGTGGATCGCGCTGCACCGCATCTGCGAGAAGCACGGCGTGGGCGATCAGTTCCGGATTCACTACGATCCGTCCCACTCCGTCCTGATGGGGCAGGACACGCGGTCGATGTTCCAGTACCTCAAGGACGAGGGCTATGACTTCCTGATCGACGCCTTCCACGTGAAGGGACAGGTCGTCGATTCCCGGGGCGTGTCCGCGTGGGGCTACGGCGGCCAGACGATGGAGCGCGGCGACTGGGCGGGCGATGCCCCGTCAGGCAACCCGGCAGACCAGCTCAATGCCTGGAAGAAGCAGATCGTACTGTGCGAGCACGAACTGCCCGGCACGGCGCGTCACGATCCGCTGGCGTATTTGCAGAACCGCACTGTCGATTGGCTCGATCACCAGCTTGCGGCCCGCGAACTGCTCGATATCGACCCGGCCAAAACGTACCTGGTCGTCGAGCACGAGTACCCGCCTGCCAGGATCCAGAACAAGGACGAGTTGGCGCCGATCCTCGAAGGCTCCGTCGCCTTCACCAGGGCAATCGACGAGGCCGCGGCCGCGATGTATGCGCTGCAGAACGAGGTCATGGCATCGCAGGGGATACCCGTGCAGGGCGTCGGGCGGGAAGCGTACCGGTCATGATCGTCGCCGGTGCGCTGAAGAATCGTACAGGTCCTGTACCTTGCTGGCACGCCGGGGCAGCGCGCCGCCCTTGAGTGCCCTGGGGCGCGTTGATCATGCGCCCCGCTCCGCGTTCACGCCCGATTCATCATCTGCGCCAGTGCCGAATAGCTGCGCCGGATCGTCGAATCGGGGTCCGGCGAGTCGTCGCGCTCGACAAAGGCATAACGAACGCCGGTGTCGTCTCGGTCGAGCAACGCTGCGAAGTCGATCACGCCATCGCCCACATCGGCCATTTCGCCCTCGGTGTCCATGTCCTTGACGTGCCATAGCGTAAACCGGCCGGGATAGCGCTCGAAGTAGTCGAGTTCCGAGCGCCCTCCGGCGCGAATCCAGTACAGATCAAGTTCGAACTCGACCAGCGCAGGGTCCGTCTCGTCCAGCAGCACATCGTATGGAACCTGCCCGTCGGCGGACTCGAATTCGAATGCATGGTTGTGATAGGCGAACCGCAGGCCGGCGCCATTGCAGGCCTCACCCCAGGCATTGAACTGCTCCGCCATTCGATAATAGCCATCCAGGGAGGCGCGCGATTCGGGGTTGATGGCGGGCACGACCAGGTATCGATGCCCCATAATCAATGCCGACTCGATAGCACCGTCCAGGTTATCGGTCATGTCAGCCTGGGAAACATGCGCGGCCGGCGCCGCGAGGCCCAGGTCGTCGAGCATGTGTCTCAACTCACTGGCGGGATAGTCGTAGTAGCCGGCGAACTCCACGTGTCGGTAACCGATGCCGGCAACGAGTGCCAGTGAAGACGGCACATCGTCCCGCATCAGTCTGCGGATCGTGTAAAGCTGCAGTCCCGGGCTGAGTTCGGTCCCTCCGCTGTCCTGAGCCCGCAGCGGCAGGACACCGCCAAAACCGGTTGCCAGCACGCCCGCAACAAAGCCGCGTCGATTCATGCTCTTCCTCCCGGTCCAGAAGAGCTTGCGGCGGTGGTAGCCGTCCGTCGCACGTGCGTCGTCATTCATCTGATTCTCCCTGAATTGACGGTTGTCGGATATTGGAGACTGGCGATCAGTCCCGCGACACTTTCGTCCACTTCTCGCCTGACCGGTCGTTGCGGATGATCGCGTCGATGAACGCGAGACCGGACACGCCCTCGTCGATCGTCGGGTAGTCGTGGAGAGGGTCGTGCGTCTCCCCGGCCTCGTGCGCGGCGATGGCGTAGGCGAAGTTGCGGTAGATGTTGGCGAAGGCCTCGAAGTAGCCTTCGGGATGGCCGCTCGGTGTGCGCATGTGCGCGTGGGCGGCAGCGCTCAGGTAGCCCTGGTCGACGCCGGCGCGCAGCCGGCGCGCCGGCTCGCCCTGACGCTTCAGCCACAGCGTGTTCGGCTCCTGCTGGTGCCATTCCAGCCCGCCCAATTCGCCGTACACCCGGATATTGAGGTTGTTTTCCTCGCCGCTGCAGACCTGGCTGGCGGTCAGTACGCCCTTCGCGCCGCCTTCGGTCCGGAAGAGCACGGCGCCGTCGTCGTCGAGCTTGCGGCCCTCGACAAAGATCGTCAGGTCCGCGCACACCTCGGCGATCAGGTCGCCAGCGATGTACTCGGCCAGCGTCGCGGCATGAGTACCGATATCGCCCATGCAGCCGGACGGGCCCGAGCGCTCCGGATCGGTGCGCCAGTCGGCCTGCTTCTGCCCCGTCGCCTCCAGCAGCGTCGACAGCCAGCCCTGTGGGTATTCCACGTAGATCTTTCTGAGTATGCCCAACTCGCCCTGTGCAACCAGATCACGGGCTTCCTTGACGAGCGGGTAGCCCAAGTAGGTATGTGTGAGCGCATAGAGTCCATCCGCCGACTCGATGACCGACTTCAGCTCCAGAGCCTCGGACAGGTCCCGGGTCGCGGGCTTGTCCGAAATCACGTGGAAGCCTGCTTCCAGAGCCGCCCTGGCGACCGGCAGGTGGACATCGTTCGGCGTAACGATGGAAACCAGTTCCATGCGCTGTTCCGAGGAACGTTGCCGTTCACGGCCGAGCATTTCCTGCCAGGATCCATACGCCCGCTCGGGGTCGAGGAACAGGGACTTGCCCGTCTCGCTGGAGTTCTCCGCGGAACGGCTGAAGGCACCGCACACGAGTTCGATCTGACCGTCCAGTGCCGCGGCCCTGCGGTGCACGTCGCCAATGAACGCGCCGGCGCCGCCTCCGACCATACCCATGCGGATTCTCATGCTGTGCAGTTCCGGTGTTTTTCTTCAATTGGCATGCCGATTAAGGACGGAAATATACTACGACCGGTTTCCGCAGTTTCCGGATTATGCGGACGCACTGACATGCTTGTCGGAACAGACTCCCACTTCGACCTGAACCGTCACATGGCTGACGCCGAAGCGGCTGGCCAGGCGGGATTGAATCGCCGCGATCACCGAATCCGGATGGGCATTCTCGATGATACGGGCATGCAGCGTCAGCAGCGAATGATCCTGCGACAGCGACCAGGCGTGCACGTGATGAACGTCCTCCACCTCGTCAACGGTTGAAACCAGGTCCTGGCCGATCTCCTGGACATCCAGTTCCCCCGGGACGCCCTCCAGAAGCACATGGACGGCGTCCTTGACCAGGAACCACGCGCTGCGCAGCACCAGGAAACCCACGAAAACCGAGAGCAGCGGATCGATGGGCGTCCAGCCGGTGGTCATGATGACTATCGCCGCGCTGACCGCCGCCGCGGAACCCAGCATGTCGCCCAGCACGTGCAGCAGGGCGCCGCGGACGTTCAGGTTCTGCCGGTCGCCCCCCCGAAGCACGGCAAACGCCGCGATGTTGACCAGCAGGCCGAGCACCGCCACCGTCAGCATGGGACCGGCGAGAATCTGTGTGGGGCTCATGAACCGTTCGACGGCTTCGAAGAAAATGAAACCGACCACAATCACGAGAAAGACGCCGTTGGTGTAGGCGACGAGGACCGGGAAGCGGTGGTAGCCATAGGTACGTGCGTGGTCGGCCGGGCGCCGGCTCAACCGGAAGGCGATCCAGGCGAAAAACAGGGACACCGTATCGACGAACATGTGTGCCGCGTCGGCCAGCAGCGCCAGGGATCCCGAGATGATCCCGCCGATGACCTCGACGATCGTGAAGCCGCCGATCAGCAGCAGCGCCCAGAAGATTCTCCGGGTGTTCCTGCCGAGTGCGTCGGTGTCGCTTCCGCGGTCGGACGGGATGGTCATCGAATCAGGTCAATACGGGTTCAATCCGAAGCCAGAACCGTGGAGGTAATGGACTCGGAGGCCTCCAAGCGCCCAGTATAGGCGTATTCCCGGAAATCATACCGGTTCTCCAGCACGATACCCTGCTCCCCCGCGAAACGGCGCCACCATGCCGCGAACGCTTCAGAAGTACGAATGGTGTCCGCCCGCACCCGTCTCCGAAGTGCGGGCGGAACCCGCCGGAAAGCGTATCAGAAGTGCGAGCGGAACCCCGCCGAAATGTTCCGCCCCGGCAGCGGCACCGTATCCTTTACGAACGACGTGTGCCGGCGCGCATCTTCGTCCGCCAGGTTGGTGCCGGTCACGAATAACTCGAACGCGGTACCGCCCGGGGTCGTGATCGTCCAGTTCACATCGGCGTTGATCATCGTGTAGCCCGCGGTAGGTGTCTCGACGGCGGCGATGCTGTCCTGATCGTCGTATTGTGTGACTTCCAGCCCGACAAGGAATTGATCGTTGTGGTACTGGACTCGCCCACCGTAGCGCAGCGGAGGCATTCTCGGCACGTTGTCGCCGCCGCTCAACTCGCCGTTGACGTAGTCGGCAAAGACCCGGATGTCGACCTCGGACTCTCCGCGTACGAACACTGGCGAGAAGAATTCGGCCTCGAAGCCGGAAAAACTGGCGTCGTTCTGCGCGAAATGATAGATGGGCAACTCGTCGTGGTCGTCGAACTCGCCGGTGTTTTCCAGGTAGATGAAATCGGCGTAGTTGGTGACGAACGTGGTCAGGCTCCAGGTCGTATCGCCCGCGGTGCTGCGCAGGCCGATATCCAGGTGCTGTGACGTTTCGACGCCGATATCGGGGTTGCCGATCTCGACCGTCTGGGTCGCCAGATGGGGCCCATTCGCATAGAGTTCCTCCGCCACCGGCAACCGGTCCGCCAGCGCCGCGTTGAAGACGAAGGAGTAGCCGTCGGGCAGGTCGCGAACGGCCGCCAGCGAGAAGCTGGTGGCTGTATCGCTCACCGAGGGCTGGCCACCCGATGGATCCTGCTGCTGGTGCTCCAGCCTCGCGCCCAGCGACAGATGCCAGTCGTCGATATCGCGCTGCTCGATGATGAAGGCGCCGTAACTGGACGTATCCACCGGCGGCACGAAGGCTTCCGCGCCGACGGCGGAAAACTGCCGGTGGCCGACCTGGATACCGTACGCGCCGTCCCAGGCGCCCCAGGGCGCATGCATGAACTCAAGCCTGCCCTCCCAGGAATCGTTCTCGAACCGCGTGCCGATCTCGTCGCCTTCCAGTTCCACGTGCTCGTAGTCGTTGACGCCGAAGCGCAGGTTGATTGCTTCCACCGGTCCTGACAGGCCGACCCAGCCGCCCTTCACGTCGATCCGGGTCTGCTTCAGGTTGATGCGTACCGGGACTTCCTCACCCTCGTGCTCGTCTTCGTGTTCGTGATCATCGTCGTGATCATCCTCGTCATGATCTTCGTCTTCATCGTGATCGTCTTCGTCATGATCCTCGTCGTCGTGGTCCTCGTCCTCGTCATGATCTTCGTCTTCGTCGTGATCATCATCGTGATCTTCGTCTTCGTCGTGCTCGTCGTGGTCGTGCTCATCCTCCTCATGATGATGGTGATGGCCCGGGATTCCATAGTTGGATTCGAAGCTGCTTACGGAGACACCGAAAAAACTGTTTTCGCGCAACCAGCTACCGCCCAGCGAGAAGGCCTCTCCGAACCTATTGCTGTTTTCCACCAGGCCGGGCAGTTCCTCTTCGTGCTCGTCCTCGTGCTCATGCTCGTCTTCGTCCTCGTGCTCTTCCTCGTCGTGGTCCTCTTCCTCGTGGTCTTCGTCCTCGTGCTCATCGTGCTCGTCCTCACCGGCGTGGATATCGGCGAATCCGGGAATTTCGTAGTCGTCCGCCTCGCGGTTGACGTAATCGAAGTGCCAGGCAAAGTCCTGGTTGCCGCCGTCCAGACTGACGAGCCCGCTACGGGAACCGGCCACCGAGTCTCCCTTCAACTCGACCACGCCTTCGAAGCCGTCCTCGGGCGCATACTCGGGGATGCGAGTCGTGACCGTGTTGACCACGCCGCCCACCGCGCCGCTGCCGTACAGCAGGGTCGTCGGGCCGCGGAATATCTCGATCTGCCGGGCAACTGCCGGATCGATGCTCACGGCATGGTCCACGCTCACGGTGGAAACATCCATGGAGTCGAGACCGTCCTCCATGGTTCGGACACGCGCGCCCGCAAGTCCTCGAATGATCGGCCGGGAGGCTCCCGCGCTGAAGTAGGACGCACTGACGCCAAGCTGACTGGCCAGCGTCTCACCCAGGTTGGCGCGGCGAATTCGCTCAAGGGCCTGTTCCCGGATAACGGTTATCGATTGGGCCAGCTCGTCTGCAGACCGCTCGCGAAGCACGCCCGTTACGTGGATTTCCTCCAACGGGTGTACTCCCGTGCGGTCCTGCTCGTCGTCTTCCTGTGCGGCGACGAAACAGGGGAATGCCAGTGACGCGGACTTCACCAGCCATAGAAACCGTTTGAAAAATTGCATTGTCTGCTCCAGAACTCAAAAAACGAATTACCGGCACACCGGAAAGCCCGGTTGCGCGGTATTGCAACGATGTTCAGGATGCAGTCGGCGGGGCTCGCGCGAAGTGGTATCGTAGGGAAACGTTGGAGTGGACGCTGTGAACAGCGTACGAATTGCGTAGCGAGATGCTTATGAGAACGGCGTCAGTGGCTTCACTCACATTCGCGCCCGCAAGGCCCGCGCCGGCGACGCAGAATTCGCAAACGCTGTCCGGTGTGTGATTCTCAGGCGCAAGATCATGGTTGATCACGGCCACCTGGGCCGCGATGAGCGCAACCGCAGCGAGCGTCGTGACAATCGCCCGCGAACCCGCAATTTTCCTGAAAATCTTCATAATCGAACCGCAAAATACTACCCTACGGCGACGGTCGCCACAATGTCGGCGGCCAGGTTGAAGGAGTCGGGAATCCAGAATGGCTAGACGGACTGTACAGCCGCTGGCGAGGCCATACATCATGGCCGGCACCCTGATCACGGCGATGGCCATAATCGGCTTCTGGCCCACGTACCTGCAACCGCTCTTCACAGGCGTCAACGAAGCCAATCGGGTCATCCACTTCCACGCCACCGTCTACTTCGGCTGGCTGGCGCTGTTCGTTGCGCAGGCGTGGTTTGCCGCCAGCGGCCGGCTGGCGCTGCACATGAAGGCGGGCAGGATCGGAATGATCTACGGGACCGCCATGATTCTGGTGGGGTTGCTGGTCACGTTCAGTCAGTTTGCAGACCGCGTTGCAGCCGGAGATTTTCAGCAGGCCCAGGCCCGGCTTCTCTACCCGTTCGTCGACATGCTGATCTTCCCGGTATTCTTCGGCGCTGCCATTGCCTATCGCCGCAAGCCGGAAATCCACAAGCGCTGGATGATCGTGGCGAGCACGTATCTGCTGGTGGCTGCGGTATTGCGCATGCCGATCATCGGCAGCCCGCGGTCGCAGGCCATCTTCATCGGGCTGTGGATTACGCCCATCGTGCTGGCGATGGCGCACGACTACATCAGGCAGCGGCTGATCCACCCGGTCTACGTGGTCGGCATTGCGGCGCTGGCCGCGTCCGGTTACCGCGACGGGATTCGGGAAACGGGGATGTGGCGGGTCTTCACCGAGTGGCTGGCGACGCTACTCGTTTAGCCGTTACAGAACGTTCTCCGACAACCATCCGTGGATGTACTCGGCGATTTCCCGGCTGTTGAGTTCCAGCATCATCATGTGGCCGTTGCCGGCGAGGCCGACTTCCTCCATGCGCACGTATTCGGTCTGCACGCCGGCCTGGTTGAGCCAGTTTGCGAGGCAGTGGTCGAAGATGCGGTGGTAGCCGCCGTCGGCGTTCATGAACAGCACAGGGATATCGGTCAGGTTGACCAGTTGCCGGGCCGGCTCGACCTGGCGGTAGCACGGCACCAGGTCCGGACCCTCGGCTTCGGCCGCGAGTTCCACGTCAAGCTCCGACGCATCGCTGACCGGCGGATCGTAGGTGATGGGCGTGTTGCCCACGCCCCAGGCCAACCCGCCCGACTCACGGTAGGTGACGTTGGTGGTATCCACACCGCGGATCGGCGGCGCCGCAGGCTCCAGCGTGACGATCGCATGCACGAGATCCGGTCGCTCGTCGGCAATGTTCCAGCCGAACCAGCCGCCCTGGGAGTGCGTCAGCAGGATCACCGGCGTGCCGATCATGTCCAGCAGCGCAACGTTGGCGTCGATGGTGAGCTGAGCCTGGCGTCCGCCGATGAACTCCACCTGGGTCTTCATGAAATAGTCGGCGACCGGATCGCCCATCAGGCCCGTTCCGGGAAACTGGGTGTGCTTGCCGGCCTGCGGAAAGTCCGCGGTGGCAGCCGATGCCGTGAAGATCTGCTCCAACTGGGGCCCATTGCGGATATTGATGTTTCCGTCGACCTCCGGCACGTACTGTGACCGCCCCCGCGCCGGGAAGTCCTGCACATACACCACGTAACCCATGTCAATGAAGTCGTAGGCCCAGCCCGGGCGCCCGTCGGGGGTTTGCAGGTAGTCCACGCCTGTCTGGCCCGCGCCGTGCAGGAAGACGATGGGGTAATCGTGCTGAATTTCGTGGGGCACCATCACCTCCACGTACATGGCGCCGCCCATGGTGACGTCGCCGCCGTATTCCACGTACTCGCCGCCGGCATAGAGGAAGCCGTGGTAAGCGACGTTGTCCATGGACATCATGGCGATTTCGTCGGGCGGTTGCTGCGCCTGCGAAGCGCCGGCCAACGCCGCGATCACCGCCGCGGCACCTATCCTCCGAACCTGAATCTGGTCTGTCATTCGTCGTCTCCTTCGCGTCAGTCAACCCAACCGCGGGGATGATTCACTGTATTTTGCTGTCGGTAGTCTGCCCATGCACGCTTGCGCCCGCTATTCTCCGCTCGACTGCCCGGACCTGCTGAAATCCGCCTGCCGCTATTCCCAGGCTGCATAGACCGGCCTGCCAACCAGCGTTTCGGGACGCGCGCCGGGCCTGGGAACGAACTTCTGGACCCGGCCGTTGCCGACTTCGGCGATGTAGAAGTTGCCTTCCTGGTCCACGCTCAACCCATGAGTGCCCCATTGGCCGCCCGGAAAGTCTCCGAAGACGCCCCAGGAATACAGCAGGTTGCCCTCCAGGTCGTACCCGAGAATCTTGGTCGTGGCCCGGTCCGCGGCCCACAGCACGTTGTCCGCCCCGATGTAGAACAGGTGGATGTCGGTGGGCTCGGGGCCGAAACTCCACTCGTCCAGGTATTCGCCGTCCTCGGTGAATATCTGCACGCGGTTGTTGGCGCGGTCGTTCACGAAGACCCGGCGGGTCTGCACGTCAACCGCCACGCCGTGCACGTTGTTCATGTAGCCGGGACGGGTCTCGTTGGGCGCATCGCCCGCTTCGCCCCAATCCATCAGGTAGTTGCCTTCGCTGTCGAATTTCACCACGCGGGTATTGGCGTAACCGTCGGCGACGAAGAACGAGTCGTCCAGAAACGCCATGAAGGTCGGGCGGAAGAAGTGCGACTCGTCATCGCCGCGCTCATTGGGCGTACCCAGAGTCTGAACCAGTTCCGAGCCGTCGTTGGTGAACTTGAAAATGGCGTGGCGATAGTCGTCCACGACCCACACATGCTTGTCGGGATCGTATGGATTGATGGTCACGTAGTGGGGACGGCGGAACAGCGAATCCCACTGCGTCCAGGTCTCGATGATCTCGCCTTCGCGGTTCACCACCACCAGGCAGTGCTGCCATCGATGATCGACGCCGTATTCGCCACGGTCGTCGTCGTTACCGTCGAGCGCGCCGGGCAGGCTCGCGCGCGGTCCCACCGAGGCATTGCGCCAGGGCACCTGGGCCACCGGGAAGGACAGCGCCGGGCCAACTTCCGGGTAGATGCTGGCGGACGGCCGCTCGATATTGGGCAATTCGCCGCGGTGCAGGAGGAAAACGCGGTCGGGCGACTCGGCAAAGACGCTCTGCCCCGCGCCCCAGGTCCAGTCTTCGTTGCCGGGCAGTTCGGACAGATCCTGGGGCCAGTCCGGGACCACCTCGTAGGGTCCGAACATGTCCTGGCCGCCCTTCTGGCCGGATACGGCTGCGAAGCCCTGGGCAAACGCCGCGCCGCACGACAGGACGTACCCGCAGGCGGCGGCGGCAGCGATCAACAAACGACTCTTCATGACTTGGCTCCCTTGAAACCGACCCCGGCGGGTGCGGTTGTTCGACCGTTGACCCGGTTCTACCGGCTCTCCCTGATGCAGTGCGTCATTGCGCGGTTATTCGACGTTGTCCTGAATCCACTCGTGGATGTACGCGATGATGTCGTCGCTGTTGAGTTCCAGCATCATCATGTGGCCGTTGCCGCTGATGCCGACGTCCTCCAGCCGCACGAAATCGGTTCTGACGCCCGCCTGGTTCAGCCACTTGGGGATGCAGGCGTCGAAGACGCGGTGATAGGTGCCGTCCGCCGAGATCGACAGCACCGGCACACCGGCCATGTTGACCAGTTGGCGTGCCGGCTCCTCCTGCAGGTAGCAGGGGACCTCGCCCGGCTGGTCGCCCTCCTCTTCCAGGTAGGTCACAAGCTCAGACGGGTCGCTGACGGGCGGATCGTAGGTGAGCGGGTAGTTTACCGGGCCCCACGCGTTGGCGGGGGCGCCCGTGTAGGCAACCTCAGCGTTGTTGACGCGCCCGATCTGCGGGCCGCCAGGCTCCACCGTGATGAGGGCCTCGACCAGGTCCGGTACCGCATCGGTGACGCCGAAGCCCACGCCGCCGCCCTGGGAGTGGGTCAGCAGGACGACCGGGCCGATCTGCTCCAGCAGTTCGATGGCAGCGTAGCGGGCCAGCGTCGTGCTCTGGCCTGCAAACTGCACCTGGGTCTTGATGAAGTTGTCGAAGACCGGGTCGCCCGGCTTGCCTTCGCCCGGCCACTGGGTGTGGTTCTGGTCCAGCGGGAAGTCGCCCATCTCGTCCACGTTGGTCCAGATGGTCTGGAGCTGCGCCGCGGTGCGGATGCCCAGGTTGCCGTGCTCGCCGGGCAGGTAAGCGGAGCGGCCGCGTGCGGGGTAATCGACCATGTAGAGGACGTAGCCCTGCTCGAGCAGGTAGTAGGCCCAGCCGGGGCGGCCGTCCGGGGTCTGCTGCCAGTCCACTCCGGTCTGGCCGTTGCCGTGGAAGAAGACGACGGGATAGGGCTGGGTGATCTCGGGGGGCTCCCACACGTCCACGTACATCTGCCCGCCCATCACCGGCGGGTCGCCGACGTAGTCGCCGCCGACGTAGTATGAGCTCTTGCGGGCGAGGTGCTCGGTGGAGAACAGGGGAATCGAGTCCGGGGGCATGGCGGGCGACGCTTCGGTGGCGGCGGCCGCCTCGGCGGACGCGGAATCGGCGCCCGCACTGGCTGCGTCGCCCTCCGGCGCCATGGCTTCACCGGCGCTGTCTGCGTCCGTACCGGGCTGACAGCCAACCAATGCCAGCGCGATTACGATTCCCAGGAAATTCCTATAGCTCGATACCGACAGGATTGGGTTCATTCTTGTTTCCCCTTGGGCTGCATTTGCCGTTCGGCCATTCTGCACGCAAGCGGGACAGGATGACAATGTCAAGTTTGTAATGTAACTGGCGAGCGGTCTGTATCCTAGGGGCCCATGACAACGGTAACGCCACACCCGGGAGTGGGTCGAATTCGCCCGTACATGATTCTTGCCGATGATGGCGGCGGGACACATGTCGAAATCAACATAGCGTCCAACGAGAGCGCCTACGGTGCGAGCCCCGCAGCGATATCCGCGGGCATCGAGGCAATGCAGGGCATCGAGCGATACTCCGAATCCGCAGAGGCGGCGCTCGCACATGCGATCGCCGGCCATTTCGGCCTGGACCCGGACGGCGTCGTTTGCGGTTTCGGCTCCGACGACCTGCTGGCACGAACCGCCCGCGCCTGTCTCTCCCCCGGGGACGAGTTGGTCCACAGCGCCAACGGCTACCAGAAGTTCCCCAACTACGCCTACGCCAACAACGCCAACGCCGTCGCTGCGCCGGACCGGGACTTCACGGCGGATGTCGACTCGATACTGAACTGCATCACCGGGAGAACCCGCGTCGTCATGCTCGCCAATCCCGACAATCCCACCGGCTCATGCCTGTCCGGCAGGGAAATCAGGCGCTTGCATGCGGGCTTGCCGGGGAATGTCCTGCTTGTGCTGGATTCGGCTTATCTCGAATACGTCGAAGCAGCCGATTACGAAAACCCCGCCGGACTGGTGGAAGAAGCGCACAACGTCGTCATGACCCGTACGTTCTCCAAGATCTACGGGCTGGCCGGCATGCGTCTGGGATGGGCGTACGCGCCCGCCGACATCGCCGACACGCTGCGGCGCGTCGGCATCACGTTTCCCGTGTCCGGTCCGGCGCTGGCCAGCGGACTGGCCGCGCTGCAGGACACCGACCATACCGCGCGGGTATACGCCGAGACTGTCAGGGTGCGGCGCTGGTTCTCCGAGGCACTGGCCGGGAACGGGGTTGTCGTGCAACCGAGCCAGGCGAATTTTGTGCTGGCAATGTTTTCCGACCCTGACCGATCCGCTCGGATGGCGTTCGACTACCTGCTGGAAAACGGCATTGCCGCAAGACGACTGGCGACGCCCAATTTCTCCGACTGTCTACGCTTCACGATCGGGTTCGATCACGAAATGTCGCGTACCGCCGACGTGCTGCGCGACTTCCTCCGGTGAGCGACCCGGCTGGAGCAGGTCCTAGAGCAGGTCGTCGGAGCTTGAAAAGAGACTCGGCAGTTTCGCACCCGGCGGCTCGTAGAACCCGTAGTGCATGCGCAGCGTCTTGACCTTGCCGAACCAGGGGATCGTGACGATGTATATATCGTTGTAGTCGTCCGGGCCGAACGCGGGGATGTTCTTGCTGCCGTGAAGTTCCTCCACCAGAGGCGCGAGCACGTCGCCCAGCGTGACCACGAGCACGATCTCGCCCTTGTGCTGCCGAAGCACCTGCGCCATGAACGGCACGACCTCGTAGGGATCGCGGATCGCAACGTCGAGTTCCAGCCTACCGGCCACGGCGGCGGCGGTTTCCTGGGTTCGACGGTGCTCGCTGGCGTAGATCGCATCAACGCCGGCCACGACGTCGATGTCCTCGATGACGTCGGCGAGCAGTTCGGCGCGCTGCAGGCCCAGGTTGCTGAGGGGCGGATCGTCGCCCGCGATCGCTTCGGTATCGGTATGGCGGACGAAAATCAGCGTCGTGGTGGCTTGCTGCTCGAAGAACCAGGCCAGCCCCACACAGATGACAACGAATGCGGCCACCGGGCCCAACCTGGACCTGCGCCGCCGCACTTGCCGCGCTGGCGCCCTGCGTTTTCTTCTGCGCCAAAACATGGTCGGTCAGTGACGATCCCGATCGCGGACCGTGCGCTCCTCGACTACGGTGTATTCGACTTCGACGATTTCGCCAGTGGGTCCCCCACCCTCTCCTCTCCCGCCGGAACCCGGCCGACGGGAGCCTGGCCGGCGTCGCTGGAGCTGACGTCGCAGCCACCAGAGGCGGACGTAGAAGACCAGACCGGCGATGACGGCGAAACCGAGAATGAAGGCGAGCACCACGGCGCCGAGAAGAATGGCGCCCACGGCAACCACGGCGCCGACAACGAGGCCGGCGAGTTGGAAGAGCGGGTTGCTGGATACCGTGAGTCGGTTCATGGTTCGGTCATTCTACCCCTACGGTGATCGGAGCGCCTATTGAAGCCGTGTGTAGTGGGACCGCTCGAACCTTGCGTCAGTTCACCATGCCCACGACAATGCCACCCAAGGAGAGGTGGCAGAGTGGTCGAATGCGGCGGTCTTGAAAACCGTTGTCCGTTTGCGCGGACCGGGGGTTCGAATCCCTCCCTCTCCGAAACTCACACCCAAGTGGTGGAAGACCCTCGCGTGCCGGATCGAGACGGGGCCGGGAGAAGGCCGGAAACGGCGATGTCCACTCAGTAAGGCGGCCCGACCGCGACGCGCTTCCCGGTCACCGTATGACTCTCCGCCATGTCGATGACGGCGATCGCGTAATCTTCCCTGGAGAGCAGGCTCGAACCGTTTCGATCGAACAGCGTCTCCTGGTCCCCCAGCCGATAGCGGCCTGTGGACTCGCCCGCATCCATGATGGAACCGTACGCCGCCGACATCACCGTCCAGTCGAATCCCGTGGACCGCCGGTAGGCCTCCAGTGCCAGCCAGTGGCCCTGAAACAGCCCGTGCACGAACGTACCGGGTTCGAGATCGAGGGTTTCGAACACACGCACACCATCGGTGTTGAGCGTCGTGCCGCTTCCGACCTGTATGACGTGCGGGGTCTCGTCACCGAGCCGAGAGGCAGCTTCGATGTAGGCCAACGTGCCTCGATACGCCACCGCTTCCTCGGGCGTGTTGCCCGGCCCGACACCGCCCACGGCAATGATCACGGCATCGGCGCCCTGGACCGTGGCGACGATGGACTCCGGATCGGTGATGTCACCCGGAACCGCAGTGAAGAGCGTGTTCTCGTTCCGCAAGCTCTCCGGGTTGCGCGTAACGCCCACAACCTCGTGACCGCGGCTCAGCGCCTCCTCCACAATCACGCTGCCGACGTTGCCGCTCGCGCCATAGACGACGAAGGTGTCGGCAAGCGCGCCCGGCGCGAACGCCCCGAACAGGCTCAGCATGACGAGATGGGTTTTGAAGATGTCCGATTTGCTGCGTTTCATCGTTGTTCTCTCTTTCGGGCGACCTTGCCGGGAACCACGACGAACAATACCCTCCCCCGATCCGAAGTCAACTCGATGGTCCGTTGGCCGATATGACTGGGGTCGACGCGCGTCGGCGCCGTCATGGAGAGGCGCAGGCCGATGCCTGTTTTTTCGGTCTGATAGACCAGTTTCAAGCGATTGCGGGGGTAACCGCACTCGGATACTCTGCGCACTTCGTTGACCTGGGCTCGGTAATGGCGATTGAAGCGTTTGACGAGGAAAAACCGATGAGCCATCCGATACGCCTGGCTGCGCTGCTGCTCCCGGTCTGTTTCGTTCAGCCCGTGCTTGCTCAAGAGCGTTCGGCTGACCCCGTGACCGATGCGATGCTGCGGGATCCCGACCCCGCCGACTGGCTCATGTGGCGCCGCACGCTCGATAGCTGGGGGCACAGCCCGCTCGATCAGATCGATGCGGACAATGTCGGCGAACTCGAACTGGTATGGTCCCGGTCGCTGCATCCGGGCAGGCAGGAAGGCACACCGCTGGTGTACGACGGGGTAATGTTCTTCCCTAACCCCGGCGATGTCGTTCAGGCTCTGGATGCGGCTACGGGCGAGTTTTTCTGGGAGTACGTCCGCGCCCTGCCGACCGACCTGAGCGAGTATTTTTCCGTGTCGGACACCAACCGCAACCTGGCGATCTACGAGAACAAGATCATTGACTCTGGTGCCGATGACTATCTCTACGCGCTCGACATGGCCACCGGCGAACTGGTCTGGGAGCATATGATCATGGATTATCGAGTCGGAGGACTGCAGTCTTCGGGTCCGATCATTGCGGATGGGAAGATCATTTCCGGGCGCAGTTGCCTGCCCGTGAGCGGTCCGGACGCCTGCATTATCATGGCGCACGACGGCTCCAGCGGGGAAGAGCTGTGGCGGACGCGGACCATTGCGGCCCCGGGCGAGCCCGGCGGCGACACATGGGGAGATGTTCCTTACGAGGAGCGCTGGCACGTGGGTACGTGGATGGTACCGAGCTACGACCCGGTACTTGAGCGCGTCTTCATCGGCACATCGGTGACCGCGCCTGCGCCGAAGTTCATGCTGGGTGGCAACGATCACAAGTACCTGTATCACAATTCCACGCTGGCGCTCGACGCCGTCACCGGAGAAATCGTCTGGTATTACCAGCACCTGGTGGATCACTGGGATCTTGACCATCCGTTCGAGCGGTTGCTGGTGGATACGGCGGTGGCGCCGAATCCTGACGCGGTCAGCTGGATCAATCCCGGTCTGCAGTCCGGCGAAGTTCGCAAAGTGGTCACCGGCATCCCCGGCAAGACCGGTATCGTGTATACGCTCGATCGTGAGACGGGCGAATTCCTGTGGGCGACCCCCACTGTGGTGCAAAACGTCATCGAAAGCATCGACGGCGCGACAGGCGCGGTACGGGGCGCCGAGGATGTGCTGTTCACCGGTGCGGAACAGACCCGTTTCGTTTGTCCATCGCTGATCGGCGGCAAGAACTGGCCGGCCGGCGCCTACAGTCCGACCACCAATACGATGTACATGCCGCTGCAGAACACCTGCATGAGCGCACGGTCCACGGCGGAAGTGCCTGATCCTGACGACCTGTACGCACTCGACAACACTGACGAGATTACGCCCGGTGAGGAAAACGTCGGCGCGATTCACGCCATATCCGCCGAAACCGGTGTGACTTCCTGGATCTACGAACAACCCGCGGGTGTGGCCTCGCTGATGGTCACCGACGGGGGGTTGCTCTTTGGAGGCGATGCGGCCGGCCGATTCAGGGCGCTGGATCTGACGACGGGCGAGGTACTTTGGGAGACGGATCTCGGGGCGCAGGTGTCAGGGTACCCGGTGACCTACGCGGTGGGCGGCAGACAGTATGTTGCCGTCAGTACCGGATCCTCGTTTGCTCTGGGGGAGCTCAACAGCCTGGTATCGGAGGAATTACAGGCCGGCGTCGACACCAACCTGTTCATCTTCGCGTTGCCGGACTGATCGCAGGGTCGGGCGCCCGCCGTGCTTTGCGCACGGAGCGTTCGGTCTCTTCCAGGACCGCCAGCAACCGGCCAATCATCGTAAGGTGACAGGTCGACGGTTCCTGCGCACGAATTGAAAGTAATCAAAGAGGCGATTAGTCGTGACTAGACAGAGAATATTGAGTCCCGAAGGCGCTGAGCTTCTCGAGGCCGTCGAGCAGATGAAGGCGGGGAAGAAGGGGCGTGTCTACACACCCGAGCAGTTGTTGGCGATTTCAGCACGCCAGTCGGTCAGCTTGACGCAGAAGGAATTCGCGCGCTTGCTCAACGTGTCGGTCGATTCGGTTCAGGATTGGGAGCAGGGTCGCCGCTCGCCCAGAGGTGCGGCCAAGACGCTGCTTAATGTCGCCCGGAATCATCCGGAGGTACTGGAGAAACTGGCTTCTTAGATGGGTGACGCATGCGGCGCGCTACCCCTTCAATCCCTTTACCTGGATAGCCCTCAACCGAGGGAAAGTCTCACATTTTTTCTACACCCAGACATGCGATCTGGATGAGCAGATCGACAATTTCAATCATGTACCGACGCATCAGGGTAAAATGCGCAGCGGCAAAACGCCGATGCAGACACCGCATTATTAAAAACGATCCTGGAAGGAGAAGAATCTAATCTAGCTCTTCCCTGGCAGCCGCCGCCTCAAAATCGGTAACTGTCAGACAGGGTCTGAACTCCCAAGCATGATCACCGGTGAGCTGAAGTCCAAGGTCGACCGAATCTGGAACACCATGTGGTCGGGCGGCTCCTCGAATTCACTCTCTGTTAACTAACTCCAATGCCGCTGCTATACCACTGGGTGGGGAAAAACTATCGGCGCGACCTGGACTGGGGTGCCGGTTATCACCTGAACCAATCGAATCCGCTTCTACAAGAAATATACGTCGGTGACAGCCTCTGGGCTTTCACGAGAACGACTACTGGGAAGTACGTCCTCGCGATGGAGCTTGTCGTCCGCGCCAAAACAAGAAATCCAAACGGATTTCGTTACGGATCGTATCGGATCTGGGGCGACCTCAAGCGGTCGCGATACTTCCGCACCGAAGGCCAGCCCGACATTTCTGAGCTAATCAGACGACTCTCCGTCAAGGCCAACTCCCCGGTGATTGGGCGCTCATTTCAGGGTCACGCAGCTGTAAGACGGTTGACCCCAGCTGACCATCGGCTGCTCGTGGATTACGCTCGGCACATACCGCTTGAACCGCGGGCTCGCCTGCTGCCGGAGGAGGAACTAGAGGCCCGAATCCTCCTCGGCGATCCGGATGCTGTAAGCAATCTCATCACCACCGAAGCCCCCGGCATCGCTGATGAGCGCCGCCAATACTTGTTCGAACAAACACCACGGCGCAACCCACGGCATGTTCAAGAGCTAAGGGAACTGTACGGAGGCATGTGCCAGCTTTGCGGATGGAACCCCAAATCCCAGTACCGACGGAATCTCTGTGAAGCGCACCACGTACACTGGCTGAGTCGGGGCGGTGATGATGCGTTGCACAATATGGTGCTCATCTGTCCGAACCACCATCGTGCTATACATCGAACCGACGCACCCTTCGACTGGGCGGATGCGAGCTTTCTGTTTCCGAAGAATCGGGAATCCCTGCAGATCTCCCGCCACACGCTCCAGGCAACATGACAACTGCAAAATGACGTCCCCGCTGATCTCGTATGGAGCGGGTGGGTGTGCACCTCAAGGTTCACGCCGTCTGCTAACAGGAAACCTCCGGGCGTAAACTGGCCGCCGTAGAAATGCAACGGCTCTGTACTCTGGGCACGGTATGACGGTCGCACTTGAAGACGAAATCTGGACCGATCCGTCTGACGGATACACCATCCGCGTCGTACGATTCCCCTACAACGTCGTGCCAGAGGGCGGCGGACTCCTGATGGGATTCAGCTTCCACACCGGAGAGCTCTGGTGTGAGATTCCCGGTCAGGACGATCGCGATGGGCGGCCCAAAGAGGTTCACATCGGGCCGCTCGTAAGGACCCACACCGAATTTCCCGCTGCGCTCCTCGAACGAGGCTTCGGCCCCGATTCGCACTACCTGCTCGGCCGCCGACGCGGCGGCTTCCCACTGCGCGCCGGCAGCCGACCGGCGGTCGAGGCTCAATTGGCCGAACTCAAGGCAGAGTGGCGGAAACACCGGCGCGCGAGCAACCCAGAGTACCGCATCAACGGGCTTCGCGCTATTCGTCGTGCACGCGCGGCCAATGACTCCGCAAGACTTGCAGCGTTGAAAAAACGCTATCCGGACGCTGTCGCTTATCTGCGGCGGGAACGTCTGACCAAGGCCAGGCACATGGCGTCATCGGTCGCGGGATCGCTTCGGTCTGCTCCCAAGAAGTCATCGAGCGCCGCCCGCGAGGCGGCCGGGAAACTGGCGACCGAATCCAAGAAGGCAGTCAACAGGGCGACGAGCGGGTCGAAGAAGGCGGTCACCAAGGCGGCGGTCGGTTCCAGGAAGGCCGTTGACAAGGTGACAACCGGGTCCAGGACGGTAGCCGATAAGGGGACAACCGGCGCCAGGAAGGTCGTCGGAATGGTGGTCGCTGGCTCCCGAAAGGCCATCGAGTCGGCGATTCCCCTTGCGAACGGGTTGTTGGGTACGACCCAGGGGATGTTGGCCAGCGCGCTGTCCACGGACCTGAACGCGTTAGTCCAGAAAATGGTCAAGGGACCGGCGACCATTTACGACAAGGCGATGGACGCCAGGTACCTCGAAACGTACATCGGCGGCGCGAACCACCGGATGTTCGATGGCGGGCACACCATCCTGGGAGCGATCAGGGCGATACGCGATGCGTCGCCGGACGACACCGTCATCCAGGAGGCGATGGGTTTCGTCGAAAGCATGTTCCGGGACATGTCCACGCCCAAGGGCCTGCCGTTGGTGAACTGGGACACGGCGACGTACAACCAGGTGGCCGAGTACCTGAAGTCCAACTTCGGCATTCCAAAGGAGTACTTCTACGATCTCAATAGCTACCGAACGACCGAATTGATTGGCGGCGTGATAGGCGTCGTGGCTACCGCGCTCTCCTGGAACCGAGCCGACACGGAGGAATTCTCAAAGCTAGTTGGCGGGATGGGAGTTTCCGCCGTCATGGGCGCGAATCCATTGCTGTTGGTCGTAACAGTTGTCGCTCTCGCCAGAGCGTTCCACAAGGCCCATCGCGCAGGCGAATATGCAGAATTCGCCGATGGCCACATCAAAGGCGGCATCACATCAGTGGCCTCGCTGGCCGCCGTGGCACAGGTGGGGGTAGTAGGCGGCCCTGCTGGTCTGGCTCTGCTGGTCGGTCTTTCGGCTGGCATTCTCGTCAACAAGGCGACGGAAAAGGTGAGCGTTCGCCAGATTGGGCAATACGCCGCTGAACGAGCGAAGATTGCGGCAACCGAAACCAAGAATCTGGCAGACCGTTACATATGAGTTGCCGCAGTGAGTTCCGGGAACGGCTTCAATTAATCTGTATTACTATCGGTAGATGACCAAGGCGGTCTTTACAACCAAAGTCAACCCGACTTACGACGACCTTCCAGAGGTCAAATATCACTTTCCGAAGACGTACTTGAGGGTAGCTGAATCGGTCGTCGGCGACTGGATTGTCTATTACGAACCGCGCCGCACTAGCGGAAACCTGGAAAGTAGGGGCGGTCGCATGTCCTATTTTGCGACAGCCCGCGTCAAGACTGTCGAAAAAGACGAGGCGCGAGCTGGGCATTTCTATGCCTACGTTTCCGATTATCTTGAGTTCGATCGCGCCGTTCCCTTCAGGGAAGGAAACCACTACTACGAATCTGGGCTACAACGCCCAGATGGGAAAACAAACAAGGGGGCGTTTGGCCGCTCTGTCCGGTACATTTCTGACAAGGAGTACGAACTAATTCTTCGCATGGGTTTCAGTACGTTACTCTTTGACGCGGTCCGCCCAAGTGAAGATCAAGACGCGGTGCACGAAGACAACGTGCTGATTGTGGATCGGCGAATTTCCGAGCGCGTGGTCAGAAGACCCTTCCGAGACGCCGCGTTCTCAAGGCAGGTCAAGGAAGCGTACGGTCACACCTGCGCCTTTACGGGTATCCAGATGAGGAATGGCGGAGGACGATCTGAAGTTCAAGCGGCCCACATTCGCCCAGTCAAAGATCAGGGTCCGGATTCCATCAGAAATGGAATCGCCTTGAGCGGAGAGGTGGACCCCAATCCTTGGACAGGTTGGCAGCAAATTTAAGGTGGAATCTGCTGTTCATCGTATGCTGCCAGATTGAACAATCCTCGTCTTCTCTTTCTTCATCGAAATCTTGATTTTGGTGCTGTGGAGTTCGTGG
>JAJDWR010000002.1 GCA_022825505.1 Gammaproteobacteria bacterium
CCACGAACTCCACAGCACCAAAATCAAGATTTCGATGAAGAAAGAGAAGACGAGGATTGTTCAATCTGGCAGCATACGATGAACAGCAGATTCCACCTTAAATTTGCTGCCAACCTGTCCAAGGATTGGGGTCCACCTCTACTTGATCGCGCTCTTCTGCTCGTCTGGCCGAATACGGGAAAATTGCAGCGACACGGAAAGGGAATCCTGCAGTCCATACTGATCCCCAAACTGACTTACAAGGTAGTCCTCCAGGTTCAGCAGCGCAGCCTGGCATTCCCCGTAGAGGGTGGGATCAAGCTGTGGAAGATAGCGATGTTCGATCTTGTTGCGTAGGCCCAGAAGAAATTCGAGATTTTTCCTCTCAGGAGGATTTTCGTCGCGAAAGTACTCCTTCAAGCACTTGCCGAGTTCCCAGTGTTTCGGTTCGCCGTCGACCTTCACGTAGCGCACGCCCTTCTTGTGAGGAGATACCCTGGATCGGTACCAAGGTTTTTGCTTTTGCTTGTAGAAGTAGGCGTGGAAGAACGCCTGCCAAGCGAGGACAATGAGCACAACATATATGGCGGTTCTAAACTTAGGACCCGGACGGTTGTACGAATCGACCGCCGCAATTGCTGCTGTACGGCATTTCTCAAGATTGCCTTTCGTGAGGTTGGAGAGTTTCGCTGGCATGGTCACGCCTCGCTATTTCTTGACGGCACCCGTGCGCTGTTTGTCGATACACCAATCCGCCAATTGAGAGACGGTGGCGAGATGCAACAGACCGCAGAGTGACGACGCTCCAACTACCCCACTCGGTGCGTGAACGTGTTTTCTTCACTCCACTGAAACGCGCTCGAGCTGAACAGGGTAGCGGAATCCGAAGGCATTGCGTATCGGGAAACTACTGCCACGCACGAATTCATGTACCGCCATGCCGCTCACGGCTGGACAGCGGCAAGGGGGCGAGCCACTCGTCCCGGACAAGCGACAAAAAGTGCGCCTCGATACGGCCTGCAACATCGGGTGAATTGACGAGCAATCCGAGCTCGATGTTTCGTTCCTGAGCCGCCTCCGTGAAATTGGCGGAGGTTACAAGAGCCTCCTGGCCGTCGATAACGACGCACTTCGCATGCATCGCGCTTGCCGTTCGACCCGAAGGTTCTAGAGACCGCGGGTCGTAGAAGACGCGGGGAAGTCGGTTCCCCGGCCACTCGTCACGCACGAAGTCGGACGCGAATCGCCGGACGATGTCCCGGTCTACGGTGGAGTTCCCAGGCTGGCGGCGAACGTCGATGCAGAGGATTGCTTCGAACGAGTCGTCGTTGTCGAGTCGGTTGGCCAGCACCTTGAATACAGACTTCCCCTGATGGATCGCGAAACCCACTGCGAGCACACGCTGTTTCGCCTTGCCGAAAAGCTGCCGAGTGACCACCCCAGTATCGCGTGCGCCCCCGGTAGCGTCCGGTCCGCTGACGACGATCTCGACATTCGGCAACTCCTGATCGGCGGGCCGAGCGCCTGCGGCGAACGCACGAAGCAATAGCGCGATGTGTTGGGGCTGCATGCCTTGGCGCGCGAGTTCTCCAAAGCACTGCGCAAGCGGTGCGGCGTGGGTTTCCGGAGTGTGGTCGCGGAGCGCCAGAGCACCGAATGGCGGTGTAAGGAGGCCGGCATCGAACAGGTCCGCCAGCCGCAGGAGATCGTTACGGCGCACCGCGGACAGAACGTCGAAATCCATCACGGGCCCTGCTCGGGAATGTCGAAGAATGCCGCGTCGCGGACCGCGACCGTCGGGACGACGAGTGCCCGGTCGAGGAAATCGTTCCGCTGCTCGCAACTCGTTTCGGCGATCAACAGGCAACCGTGACACGCCGCGCCCAGCAGCATTCGGCCCTCAAGCTGGGAATCGGGCGCATGCTCCGCGCACACGGGATCGTTTGAGCACAGTTGGCCGTCCTTCAACGCTCGGCGAAGATGGGTACCGAGGCGCCGGCCCGCTTCGACCAAGCCGCCCAGCGTTCCTTCGGAGTCGGAGGAACCCGTGTAAATCAGAATGCCGTAGCCGCCTTCTCCTGCGTAGACACGTTCGCGCAGCGAACTGGCCGGGTATCCGCAGTCAAGCGAGATTGACGTCATGAGCATGTGCGACAGCGAATGCAGCATCATGTAGGGCAGTCCGGGGAATCCTTCCGGCGGCCGACCACGCTCGGAGGCCCAAGAGTGCCAGCCTTCCTCGATAGATTGACCGCGTCGCCGAACACCGGCCCGGGCGCGCCACTTTTCGATCTCCTCGGTTCGAAACGACAGAAAAACGCCTTCGCCACGGTTTTCGACGGCAGGCAGCCAGGTGATTGTTTCGGCTAGCGAAGCCCGGGCGACTTCGAGGTCGAGTTCGCCGTTCGTGTCAGGGCTGATGGCCTCGAAACGGGTAAATCCCAGCAAGGAGACCACTTCGCGCAAACGATGCACCAGAACCAGCTTGTCGACAGTGGCCAGAAGCCCGTCCTGTCCGGAGTCCCAATCTGTGCGCGGCAGCGTTTCGGCATGAAATCTGGAGCGTGGATCGTCCTCGCCGATGAATGCGTCGCCCTTGTCGAGTATCTCGAACTCGGCGGACTTGACCGGGACATCGTGCTGCTCGCCTTCGCCCTGTTGGCGGCGAAACTCGGCAAGCACGGTCTCGTCAGCGACGCCATCGAATGCAGCATCGAGTTCGGGGCTGTTCCGAAAGTATTCAAGCATGCTGACATCGTGGAGCGTTTTCAGGCGGTCATAGTGCATTGAAACCTTCGCAGCCAGCCCGGCATCGAATTCGGGCAACGAAATGACGCTCATGGTCTGCGGGAAGTACGCGTTGCTCGCGGTACGTACCAGAAGCCGATAGGGCTCCCCGCAACCCTCCCTCGCGTACTGTCCGATCCACGGCCGCTTGCCCTCGCAGTAGCCGAGCGCGCCGGTTCCTGGCGTGGAAGCCTCGTACAGGGAACGTTCCTCACCGCAGTCGCAGACGCCAAATGTGTCGCCGATATCGGCGCCCGTTCCGCGCTCCTCCAGCCAAAGCGGCCGCTGGCAAGCCCTGCCGCTCTGGTGGACAAACCGCCGCCAATCGAGATCGTCGATGTGACCGCGGCGGCAGCCGCAGACGAACCGTACCGGAACGACTGGCTTGCGTTTACCGTCTTCGTCGCGAAACCGGCGCTTGTCGAGGTGATCCCACCGCACGAGTCTGCGGCGGCGCCATTGCGGGTTGCGGGGCGATGGGTGGGCTTCCTTAACGATGAACCAGGTCGGAAAGATGCGTGCGCCGACAGGGGCAATCTTTTGCACGTTTTCCTCGTGGCGTGGAGGTGTCCACAGCTCGAGAGAAGGAACGTCCAGTAAACGTCGAAGCTTCGCGGTCAATCGCGGCTCATCAACCTTCTCGCGTCGCAAATGGGCCCAGTCCTGCAGACCGGAGACGATGACGGAGTAGTCCGGAAGGTCGATCATCGCGCCCGGCCCGTAGGTCGTGATCAACTGACTCTGGCGGAGGATGTTGTCGTTGTCTGCCACTGCAGCTACTCGATGTCCTGCCCTTCGGGCGTCTTAATGCCCAGGAGCACGCCCGGTTCCACGTCGCGTAATGAACGGGGCGCCCGAAAACGAAGCTGGGTGTCATTCAGCTCATTTCGCTGCGGATCGATCATTTCGCGCAACAACGGCGTGGTAATGCCGGCGCCGTAACGCGCATAACCGAAGGTCACCCCGCCCTCCCCGGCCTGGTGGGCGAGGCTTGCCCAATCGTCGATCAGGCTCTGCACACGGCTTCGGACGTGATCGCCGAAATTGTCGGGAAGGCCATCAGCGTGCTCTTGCGCCCGCGCGCCCACTGCCTTCGCGAGTTCCGACGTTTGCGCGCCGTGATTTTCGATCTGTGCTGCTGCGGCCATGGCTGTCAACTCCGGAATTCCGAGCCGGGCCAGAGCCACCGAGACCGCTGGCAGTCCCCGATCCATCGCGCGGGGCGAGAATGGCGTCACTCCGGTTGCCTCCACACCGCGGTAGAACGACTCGTGCCACGCGGAGAAACGCTCGTAATGGGAGCGGTCGCGCGGCTTGTGGACGTTCAGAAGGGCGACAACCAGTCCGGGCCGGTGCGGGTCGCGCCCGACACGGCTCGTAGCCTGGATGTACTCGGCGGTGGTCTTTGGCTGGCCCGAGACCACCATCAACCCAAGCCGGGTGATATCGAGCCCGACGGAGATCATGTTGGTTGCGAGAGCCACGTCCACGCGGTCGTTATTCACGAAATCCAGGGCCAATTTGCGTTTGGCTTCTGCGACAGCGGCCGTGCCGACCCGCGAGGTGAGTTCGACCGGATCGAACCCGATTCGCCTGTCCGCGAACAGTGTTACCGGGTCGCCGAGGCGTTTGCGACCAGAATAGGTTTGTAGCCTTGAGGAGATTTCGTCTTCTACGATTCGACGAGCACTCCCGAGTTCGCGTAACGCATTGAAATAGGCGACCAGCGTCATGTACGGATCGGCGGGATTCGGGTCTGCTAGTCCCGCTGCGGCATCCCAGGCCGCCTGAGCCGCCGCCATTAGCGTGATCGCGCTACGCAGGAATACCACTTTTGGTCCCCGTCCCTGTGCCGCGATGCCGAGATACAGTCTCGGGTTCTTCTGGGTCGCCGGCGCTTGTCCTGCAAAGAAAGAATAGCGCCGGTCGATACCCGGGGGCGGGAACACAGCAACGGAGGTTCGGCCAAAAAGGGCGCGAATCTGCTTGTGGGCAAGGCGCACCGTGGCGGTCGACGCGATAACCTTCGGGCGCACGTCCTTGCCGTTGATGCGTCGCACGCAAAGCTGATCGAGCGCGGTTTCGTAGAGCCCGGCCATGGTGCCGAGCGGTCCCGAAATCAGATGCAATTCGTCCTGGATGATTAGGTCTGGCGGGCGCGGATCGGTTGAGTCGCCGCCCCGGAAGAATCCCGCCGTCTCCCCGGTCCACGGCATGGCGGCAAATTTGTCGGCAGTCGCGATCATGAATGCGGGAAGGCGTTCGTAAATCGGCTCGTCCACTGCCACAATGGGTAACGACCGCTTCGCTCCGCGGAAGTCGCAACGCCGATTGACACAACGCACCAGCAGATTCGACGGGTTGTTGGTGTCGGGCGTCAGTTGGAAGGAGTGCCTGGCGAATTTCGTACCACACCAGGGGCACTGGTCCAGAGGTAGCGGTGGATCCCGTGACGTGTCACGCGCAAAACGCAGCGTTCGGATGCGAGCCGTCTTGTCGGATCGGTCGCCCTTTCTGCCCATGTAGTTTGGCGTCGCGGCGCGGCCCACCCAAAGCGCGATCTCGAATGGCCAAGTCCCGAGCCTCTCCGGCGCCGCCTCGCGTTCCAGTTCGAGTGCGCAAATCAGGGCGGCAGCACGGCCTAGCTGGTCGAGCGTCAGGAGCCGAAGCGTATAGCGCATAAGCACGGACAGGCCGCGATGCACCGGATCCGGGTCGCGCAGCCTGCGCAGAACAAGCGTGAACGCGGCCAAGCCCAGATAGGCCTCGGTCTTGCCGCCGCCGGTGGGGAAGAACAGAAGGTCGACGATCTCGCGCTCGACATGGGTCAGTTCGGCGATGCCGCGAAGATTCAGCAGAATATAGGCGAGCTGGAACGGGCGCCATGCCGGGGGATCGACGGCTTCGGGGGCGCGTCCCCGTTCCTGGGCCTGACGCCGCCGCGCGGCCGCGGCCATGGCCCGATTCGCGATACGGAACGCCTCCAGCAGGACGGGATCGTCGAGAAGCTCGATGCCGGCCTCGATGCGGTTCGCGGCCGCCGCTGCCCGGCGCGCCAGTTCCTCTGACACCTGCTTGCGTCTGCCAGCGAAGGTCTGCGCGTTTTCGCTCTGTCCTTTGATCCACCTGCGATAGTTGCGAACCAGCGGAATCAGCGCGCGCTTCGCGTCCGCGCCGTCCCCCAGCGCGCCGAGCGACTCCATACCGAACTCGACATCGGGAATTTTGGACGGTTCGACCCGCTCCACGGCTGCGAGCGGCATCCACTCGGTGCACACGCGCTGACATTCGCCATTGATGGCCTCGGCTGCCGTCGATACGTTGTGGCCGACAGCGTACTCGGCGGCGTCCCGGTAGTGCAGGTCGGCAAGGCGTTCGTCCCAGTCATCGCTGTCGAGGCCACGCGGATCGTATCTCGGGAGGAACGGGCGGTCTGCGGCCGCGGACATTTCGACCTGGAATGCGTAAGCCATGTCCGCCAGATCATTGTCCTTCGAAGGTTGCCGCCGATTGACGACGAACACGGAAACCGCGCGGGCGTCAATTTCACCCTCGGGCTGACGAAGCCGGGTACGCCGAGCCAAGTAGACAACTTCAAGACCGCCGCTGGTGGGCAAGGTTTGTCGTACGGGCGTGCCGGCTTCAACGGACGCAAGATCGAGGGAAACGCTCGCCGAGCGCGGTCTGCGGACCCACGGGGAAAAGCGGCGGCGGCCAAGGCTACCGACAGCATCACCGCCGGAGAGCTCAGAGTCAGCGATCTTATCGCGATCCTGCTCTTCCACGGGCGAGTAGTCGCCCCAGTTCACTGCGATGTCGAGGTTTGTAGCGGAAGCGTCCAGCAGGACGCTAAGTCCCATCGATGATGGGAGAAAGGCGCGCTTACCGCTGCCACGCTCGGGCTCGCTTGTATCGTCTCCGCCTTGCGGCGGTTCGACCGGTTCGTCGATTTCCTCGTCGCTGTCCTGGGCTCGTTGCTCTTGAGGGGCGTCGGACGGCACTAGAAACCCGGTGAGATACCAGCGCGACGGGGCCAGCGGCAGGCGTTCATGCCGAAGGGCAATATCGTTGGGGCGCGGGCCAACCAGGTCGAGGCGCAGCGCGGTGACGAGATGATCCCGCACTGTCGCGCTGTCGGTGACTCTTGGAGTAGAGTTTGGGTTCATCATGTGTTCCGCCATCAGGACAGATGCTGACCGCGGTTGCCAGCCATCCGCTCCTCGGTCGCCCTCTCGGCGTTCAGTGCTAAAAGCCGCGCAAGCACCTTGTCGCGGACTTCGTCCGGCCAGCGATACCGCCAGGGTTTCTTCTTCTTGCCCCAAGTCTCCTCGTCGATCTCGTAATCGAGGAGGAACTCACAATCGGTCGGAATGTCCGTCCAGCCGTAGGCCTCAAGAACGGCGCGGTCCATGGCGGCGTGCAACTGGCGGAGCGTTGCGATCCGCGGATCGCGCTCGACCGTATCGTGGAAACGGTTGTACGTCTTCGTCATCCCTTCATCATTCTCAATCATCAACGCGGCGCGGAAATCGAAATACGCTTCGCCGGCTGCTTCGAGAACTGGATGGGTTTCCCAGTCCGGCGGAAAGGGGAAGGTCTCAAAGCAGTCGGAGGGAGTGTAGCGAAGATCGTCCTTCATGGACGACGCGAAAAAACGTGCCCAGATTTCGTGGGGGCGGGATTGCAATGTGCAGTAGGCAGCGTAGGTGTTGAATGGGAATATGACCGTCGAGTCCGCGTAGACCATGGGTGATGGCACGAACGCTATTGATGCGTGCTGACCCACTCGCGAGACTATTAGCGTACGATCCAGATCTTCGACGGCGGCGTTAAGCCCTTGGCGATACGCCAGAAAGCGCCACCATCGTTTGGCAGCATCACGGTTGATGCTGTTTTTCTGCGGTAACGCGTTTCGCTGAGGCCGCACCTTGTCCTCAACAATGCTCAGCAACTCCGGCCAATCTTCAGCGACTGGCTCAGGGTAGTCTAGCGGCACAATCCCATCGCGCAGCCACTCCCGGCGCTGTTGAACTTTCGCGTCCCGCCAGGTTGCGCCCAAATCCGTCCGCCGCAGAGGCCAATCCCGAAAGTTTATGACGTAGCGATGATGGGCATGGGTGGGGCTGGAATTAATCTCTTTCCCACCGATGTACGGAAAGACCACTTCGCGATTGCGTGGGTTCTCTCCCATCAGCCGCTTCATCTCCGCGAGCGAAGTCGCAACACCCTTCCTATCCTTATCGTCGAAGGTGAAACCCATGCCGAGAATGATGCTTCCCTGAAAGCTCTTCCGGGCATTTGCCTTAAGTCGAGCCGGATCGCCATGGCCGCCGTCATGGAACAGAAATGCGGTAATCTGCTCGACGTTCTGACCGTCCAACATGCGCAAACCGCAGTATTCCCCCTTTGCCACATGCACCACGCTCACAACGACGGCCGCGTCGCCAGGCCACTTGAGCCGTCGCTGGCTGCGATAGATTTGACCATCGTGCTCGCAGATCCAGCGCAATCCCGTCGAGCGCGTGTCGCCCTGTCCGATGGTGTTGGTGGCGATAAGGCCGAACGCTCCGCCGTCCCGCAGCAGTTTGAACGCCCGGCGGAAGAAGTGCGCCACGAGGTCGGAATTACCGTGACTTTCAGCATGAACCTGTTTCAGCCAATCCGGATATCCGGCAGGATTCGCGGCGACGACCGTATTTTTGCCGGCGAACGGGGGGTTGCCCACCACGGCATCGAACCCCGGGTTTACACGCTCGAACACTTCGGGAAACTCCAGTTCCCAGTGGAATGGTGTGACTGGCAGCTTGGCTTCCGCCCGGGACACAGCCTCCTCTTGACCCTCTTCGAGCAGCAGATTCGCATACGAGAGCCGGCGAGTCTCGCGCTCCTTGACCTTACCGCCCTTGAAGAAAGCGAGCAGCACCAGAGCCGCAACCCGGCGAATGTTCTGAAGTTCGAGATCGGCTTGGTCAAGCAACTCTCGGAGTTCCCGGTCGGTACTCTCATCGCCGAGTTCGCGGATGATTTGGCGCAGCTCGGAGACCTGCTCTACATGCCGGAGGACTTCCAACGTTTCCGTCCCGAACTGGAACGTCCGCGCTTCGGCGGCCCAGTGAAATCCCTCGATTTGCCGACGTGTCAGGCCGACTAGCGAATCGCCGTGCCGCAGGGCGTGGTCGATGAACGTAAACTCATGATCCTCCGCGAGCGTGATTAGCCAGATTGAAAGACGCGCCAGGTCAATGGCCATGGGATTCCTGTCGACGCCATAGAGACACCGCTGGGCGACAAGACGGCGGGCGTGCAGCAACTCGTCCTCGTCGACCGAGAGATCCGTGGGACCACCGTGAATATTCCAGGCTTCGACCAGACGGGACGACAACTGGCGGCAAGCCTCGACCAAGAAGGCGCCGGAGCCGGTCGCGGGATCGAGAACCTTGAGATCGAGGATGTCCTCGGGCCGAGCATTCGGGCCCAGGCGTTCGAGAATTGGCCGCAAAGCCTCGGAAACGATCGGTTCGGTCAGGGAACGCGGCGTGTAGTGGCTGCCGGATCGCCGGCGCTCGTCGGTCGGTTGAAGAACAGGCGTACCGGCCGGTACCACGTCCGGCGTTGCGGCCCGATCAACGACTCGGTCGAGCGCGGCCACCAAGTCGGCGACAGTGGGTGCTTTGCGAAGCGCGGCGAGGGGCTTTCCGGTCACTTTCCGACCGGTTGCGTCCTGAAGCGTCTTCGCGCGCTTGCTACCGTCAAGGGCAAGCAGTCCATCAAGATCGACGATGACTGCGGCACCGGTTCTCTTCGGGGATGCGACGGCGATGGAGCGACCGGTTGTCATCTCGACCCGGAAACCCATGACGGCTTCGTACACGGAGCCGATCTGCTCTACATCGAGAGTGCGGTAGGAAAGGCGCTCGCCGTCCAGCACCATAAGCGCCTGAAGGACCTTCCATACGGTCGCGTCGGGGACCATTGGGATCGGTGGCGTTGCCCTCACTGCGCGTCTACCGGGGAATGGCAAGATGGCCGCTTTCCGGGTGCTGTCGTCGGGTGACGCAGGTTGGGGATAATCGGCATTGTCCGGCACGCCATCGTGCGCGCGGTAGGGCGTTGGCGCGGCCTCCGCCACGCGCAGAGGCTGGGAGACACCTTGCTCGCTCGTCTGGGAGGCCACGTGTACCGAGTCACTTGGCGATTTGACACCATTCCGTTGTCCTTCAAGGAACGGGAACCGGTCGGGATCGAACAGCCTACCCTTCCGCGCGACGAACGAGAGTCCAGCATGCCGGCCGCCACCGTAGATCAGCCGGAACAGGGCGAGTAGTTGTGGCCAAGCGCCGAAACGCTGGTCCATGGTGTCGGGCCAGGCCGCTGCATCCCCACGCAGGCGCGCGAACAGACCGCCCAGCGAATAGTGCTGCTGGTACACGGGGTGATCGGGCATGAGGCCCCGGTCCTCAGCGTATAGCGCGAATACCAGCCGCATGAGCGTCGTGATGAGCCCACCGTAGAGGTGCTCTGGATCGCGCCTCGCCAGCTCCGTCACCGTTGCATCGCCTCGCGCTTCGGCCGAGACAAAGCCCCGCAGCAGTTCGTGGAGCGCGGCAAGCACCTGGCGGGATAGTTTCGTGGAGACTTCCGCCTGTGCGTCGCGGCTGCTGGCCAGCAACGCCGGCAATCGGGCTTCCGGAGGGCTGGTGAAGAGAGCCTCCGCCGACAGAAGCATGTCGAACGCGGCTAGGATTGGCCTGCCGGCGGGAAGCGCCATCTGCGAGAACTCGAATGTCAGGTGCCCCGACGACTCGCCTCCGGGCGCATGGATGAGACGGATGCGCTCGTCGGTGCAAAGCAGCCCCAGCGGATTGCCCGTCTCACGCAATAGCCGCTCGAAGCGCGCATTGCGGGTGGCGTTCCAACCGGAGCTGTCGTCAGGCGGTTTGTCGAAATCTGCTCCGCTTTCCTCGACTCGGACCAGCATTGTCCATGTCGTTTTCGTGTCGTCGTCCGCCGGCACGGCCCAGGTCGGCGAGAGCACCACCTGCAATTCGGGAAGTGCGATTTCGAGTTCGTCCCGGTGGGTGGAGGCATCCACGAGGTCGGCTTCCTCCCAACCTAGGAAGTCCGTGAAGATTCGGCGCAGGTCGCGCGCGCGCCAGCGCCGCGTCGCGCCTTCACCGTCCTCCACGAGGAGTCCCTTAAACTCCCGCTGACGCCCGGAGATGTTGCGGTCCGGCACGACCTGGGCATCCACCATGACGCTCGGGGAGACCACGAGGCCCACGGGCTGAACGAAACCAAGCCACTCCTGGTGGGCGAAGATGAGGTTTCGGCGCTGTCGGTCCGCCACGGCTAACCCGTCCGAGGCCAGAGATAGACGAGGCCGATGGGGTCGACGCGGACGGCGCGGACTCCGTAGGTATCGGCGATGCGCTGAGGTTCGGTCGTGAGTTCATCTTCAATGGCCGCAAGCCGTCGATTCCAGGCGCGGCGATCCGCCTCGCGCTGACGCCGTTCGGCGTCGTCGAATTCGAAGGTCATTTGCCGATCGTCCTTGCCGGCGGCCTCGGCGATCCTCTTGCGTTGACGTTTGAGCAGTTCGGTCATGCTGCGCTGCTCGGCATCCGATCGTTCGGCCAAGCGCTGCTTGGCCTGCTCGGCGACATCGGTCGCACGGCGCTCCAGGTGCGGCAGCAGGTCGCCGATGTCGACCGGGGCCGCAATCGCGAGACGTTCGCGGACCCGCTCCGGGACGCTGCTTCGGCCCGCCTCGTCGAGCGCGGTCTGGAGCGATGTCAGTGTGGTTTGCTCACCCGCCCGGCCGTACGGTGCGAGCGGTTCGCTCCGCCGGTCCGGATCGATCCAGCGTGCCGTCACCGGCACAATCTCCTCGTGGAGGCGAGCGGCGCGCGGCCCGTACACGGCAAGCCGACCGAGCAGCACGACTCGCGGTACCGCATCGGCAGCTGCGGTCAGGCAGGCCTTGGACAAATCGTGGTGAATCAGCCCCTGCGAGGTGAATCGGCCGAGCAGGCGCCGGGCCACACGGTGTTCGAGATGAAGCTGCACGGCGTTTTCGCCGAGCCGGCCCGTATCCTCGAACGCGACCGGGCGGATGGCAGCCCGGCGCCGCCATTCGCCCAGACTCTCGCCGCGCTGCCGGCGTGCGCGCAAGGTATCCAGTGCCGCGGTCCAGCCGGAATCGCTGGCGAGCGCGCGGTTTTCCGCAGGGAAAGAGAAGCGGCGCGGGGTGTCGGGCGGTGTTTCGCCATCTTCGTCAAGCTCCACGATACCGGGCGCACCGGCGAGCCGCAGACTCATCGACAGCGTGCTACGAAATTGCCGCGCCGTGATGCCGATGTGGGTGCGCGAGCGTTCAAGGCGGTTTCGCAGCCGGTCGACTTCGTCGCGAAGCCTGTCCTGGCGCAGGCGTGCGTCCTCCAGTTCATCTTCGACGGTCCTCTGCCGCTCGCCGGCGGAGAGATTTCCGAGGTCGATCATCAGGCTTTGGATGCTGTCGCGACGCATGCCCTGGGCACCGATCATCCGCGTGGCGCGATCCTCAATGACTTTCGCGACGCTGCCGAGTTCATCGCGGATCTTTTCGACCTTGCTCACCAAGACCTGCAGGACCCGATCTTCATTCCGCTGCTTGAATATGAAATACCGGCAGAACACCTCGTCTGCGGGCTGCAACTTGCGATCGATACGCCCGTTGCGTTGGTCGAGACGGCTTGGGTTCCACGGCAGATCGAAATGGAACAGGTCGTGGCAATGGCGCTGCAGGTTGAGGCCTTCGCGCGCCGCGTCCGTCGCGATGAGAATACGCAAGGGATGGTCGCCCGGCTCGGTGTTGAAGGCATGCTTGATATCTTCCCGCCGTTGGCGTGACGTCATGCCGGTAAAGGTCCCGATTCGCTCGTTGGCTCTTTCGGAGTGCCCGATGGCCTCCTCCAGGCAACGCTGAAGCCATCGACGAGTGTCCTCGTACTCGGTGAAGATCAGGAGACGACGGTGGTTCCACTGCGGGACCCTGGCTTGATCCAGGGTGAGAACAGGACACATGTGTGCGTGGATCCACTCGACGAGCTTCCGCACGCGCGGATCCGCATCGTAGCGGTGCGCCTCGGCAATCTCGTGCATTTCTTCGACCAGGGCTAGTTCGCGCACCAACGCTGCGCGCGTGTCCTCGCGGCTGCTGTCGGTGGATGCGGCCGTGGCGGTCGTCATCAGCTCGGCAAACTCGTTTTCCCGCAGGTCGATTACGTCGCCCTCGACAGCCGTGTGGGTTTCAATGAGCGTATCGGGCTCGTCTTCAACGTCGGAAATTTCGGCGTCGGGGTCCTGGCCTGCCGTCAGTTGTTCGAGTTCGGCTTGTTGCGCTTCGGTAACCGCAAGGGCTTCGGTGACTCGCTCCAGCGCGCGTTCGACGCTTTTGCGATGCACTGCCAGCGTTTTCGCGAATGCCTCAATGGAAGAGAGCAAGCGCTTTTGCAGCCCGCCGATCGCCAGTGCTCCCGCAGTCTGCTGTGAACGCGGTTCTTTCTTGAGTCGCTTTTCCCGTTCAAGCCGATATGACTCGAGCAGCGTGGGCAGCACAAGTTCGGGTGAGTCCGCTGGTAGTCCGTCGATCTCGACAGGATCCACGTTGCGTTTCGGAAACCCGCCTTCGAGTTGCCGAATATCCGATTTGAGCCGTCGCACCAGCACTTCGTCGAGTTGCCCCTTCAGCACGCGCACGCCGCGGCAGAATCGCTGCGGATCGAGGATTTCGAGCAGCGCGGAGAAGCTGTTCGAATGCCCGTTGTGCGGCGTTGCCGACAGGAACAGGCGATGCTCGAAGCGTGGCGCAATGTCGCGAATGGCACGGGTGATCTGGGAGTCGATGGCGTACCGCGCGCCGCTGGCGGGTGCGGCGTGGTGCGCCTCGTCGAGAATCAGCAGGGACTGGGGAGCGAATTCACCCAGCCAATCGCGCAAGCCAGAAGCGTAGGTCTCGTCCACGAGAAGCCGGTGGGAGATCAGGAAGCGCGAATGGGTGGTCCAGGGGTTGACGGAAAAACCGCGTTCGCGACGCATCCGGGTCACATACATTCGGTCAAGAATGGCGAAAGTTAAACCGAAACGTGCCTCCATCTCGTCCTGCCACTGCTCGAGCATGGCCGGGGGGCAAGCTACGACGATTCGGTCAATCCGGCGGCGCAACAGCAGTTCACGGGCGATGAGCCCGGCCTCGATAGTCTTGCCAAGCCCGACATCGTCGGCGATGAACAGGTTGACGCGCGGCAGGCGGAGCGCCTTTCGGAGCGGATCGAGTTGGTAGGCGTCGATGCGGATGCCGGCGCGGAACGGCGCTTGAAAGAGATTGGGGTCGGTCGCGGTCACGCAGTTCCACGATAGCGTGCGCAGATAGGCGGCGAAGAGTGCCGGGTCGTCAAAGCCCTTTCGCGCGACCGCAGACCAGCCGTCGTCCTCAAGTACCTGGGCGTCGAGCTCGTGCTCCCACAGGACCGATAGCGACTCCCCCTGCGCATCGTCGTCAAGGCAGGACAGATCGACCAGCATAGCCTCGCCGGGCGATGGTGGCCGCGCCACGTTTTCCACGAGGTAACGGCGCTGACGTACCAGTGCGATTCGCCCGGGCTCTGGAGAAAGCGCAGTCATGCAGTTGAGCCGTTGGTGCATACTTGGATCGCAGCGCAACACACCATCAGCGCATCGATCGACAGGCTCTCGGCTAGCGTCATGCCTTTGGCCAGCATTCTTGGGTAATCCTCAACGAGCACGGGTAGCGCCGCCACGACCCAAATTTCGTTCTCCGACAGATGCGCCCTGCAGATGCTGGCACACTTCGCCACTATATGGAGTTTACCAATTCGGCAATGCGATGCTGCAAGCGTTCGCGACGCGCTTCGTAGAATTCAGAGAACTCAGTGACACCTTCGGGTATCTTCCCAAGGAGATATAGCTTTTGGTAATGGCGGCGTGAATCTGGCTCAGGATATTGTGCTTCAATCCACTCTGAGGGCAATTTCGCTCGCTTTTCGAGATTGACCGCCCCTTCCAGCAATTGGAGATTTCCTATGCGATTGGCTCGGTCCGCCATTTCATCAATTTGCTCTTCATCGATACCTGCGGCGCGCAAACGACCAGGGGTAAAACGGCTCTTCGGAAACACATGATCGATGTGGAATTGATGAGTCCGACAATCGATTAATGGCGACAGCAACGTCAATAGAGCAAAGGTGCGCCGATCGGTAAATCCCATGTCGGCAAGATCTTCAATTTCTTCCGGCGAGAATTCTAGGCTCTTCGCTCGTTGAGCCATTTTCCGCCGCAGCTCAGAGGCGGGAAAATGTTCGTCGCCTGCTTCGCGGATAACTTCACGGAGAGCCGTGAGCAAGGTGTCCAAACCGCTGCCCCAAATACCGGAAGCCTTCAAGATTGACCGAATCAACCAGCCTCGTATCGCTCCGCGATCATCGGCGTATCTCGCGTGGGAATCGAAGTCGTTTGGGGCACCAATCCGATAGATGTAGTAGGCAATCGGCAACAGAGCACTTGCCGCACGAATGCTCTTGCCATTGAACCCAAAGCCAGTAACCAACTGAACTGTCTCGATCAGCGCATCGCGGATTTCTGGCCAGTGCGTTTCGAGCACTGCCATATTGGCGTGGGTGAAATTGCGAACTTGAAAGCCGACGCTTGCGATGTCGGTCAACATTAGCCCGGCTTTCAGCACGAAATCTTTCGTCAGTCCCAGTCCCGGACCAATTCCGTTCAAGTCGTCAACGAGTTGATGGACTTCCTTGCGAGCGTCTCGATTGCTCCATTGAGAAGTCGCAATACTTAGCAAGAGATCCGAATACGATAGGGTTGTACCGCCGCTGTTGCGGCGAATAAAGATATTGAGGACGTGCTCGATGTCTTGGTTCTTTTCTTCGTAGTAGGAAACTGTGGGTTCCTTATGGATCACCTGGTGAAGTCGATCAAGCACTCGGAAAGCACTTTTCTGCTGCTGGGCTTTGAGATCCTTGTCCAAAAGCCAGTCGAGCATGTCTGGTCCAGATTGCATATTCAGGATGTCCGATACCCTGAACCATAGTCGATCTTGATTCCGACCGATTCTGTCCTCTTCGACGAATTCAAACGAATATCGGTTCCCCTCTTCATCACGAATTGTTTCCGCCAGAAGGTCCAATGCGAGAACTCGGCGGGGGAATGCATCGGGACTGCTCCACCACTTGTAGGGGCGCTTTACGGCCATTGCTCCTCGCAACCCAATATTGAAGGCGGTCAAACGTTGCTGACCATCCAATACGGCCATGATTTGATGGTTGGGCATTGGTCCGAGATCTGGGCAGTGTGGATTGTCGCGCTGGTGGTAGTCGCGCACGAATCCATAATAGCGATAGTCCGCCGAACGTTCCGGCTCAATGCGCCAAAACAAGAAGTCACCGAATGGGTATCCCTGCATGAGGCTGTCGAACAATTTGCATATCTGCTCTGGGCTCCACACAAACTCACGTTGAATCGCTGGTAGCACGTATGCATTCGAAGCGACGCTGTCCAATGCATCCTTGATGGTTCCGCCCTGTTGGTACATCCTGTTTCCTCATGTGTGCGGCAGGCCGCCGAGCGCACGGAGTATAGACGACGGTGCTTGTTCAACGACAATGGTTTGCCACAGTTAGCCTTCCGGGCCCAGCTTGTTCATATAGGCGAGGCTGAGCTGCTTTCTTCAGGTCAATCCAGCCAGTCGAACGAAAACAAAGCCAGTTTGCATCCTGACAGTTTGCCCACTAGTTCCATCAAACCGTATGCGTCCCCCAAGACCCAGCACGCCTTCCACCCGCCCCACCACCCGCATCACCCGATACACGTCGACGGCATCCACCCCCGTTTCCAAACTGACGAACCCGGACAGCTACGTCTGCAACTTCGACCGGACTCCATCCCTGCGGCAAACAATGAAGGCCACCAATTCAGCCCCGATCTCCCGCAGCGGACCGGATCGCCAGCGCCCGAACGCCTTCCCTGCGCAGCCGCAGCCGCCCGTCTACGCCGGCTTGCGCGCGTGTACCAGGAAGCTCGGTGTGAAGATGCCGAGTTCGCCCGCTTCGACGAGTGCATCCGCGGCAACATTGAGAAATCGGGCGGCCTCCGATGTCCCGGCGGGCGCCAGGCGCAGCCGTTCGAGTACACCGGTAACCCCTGCCGTCAGGGCACGGCCTGCCGGAATGCGGGCGAGCGACGATAACGACTTCTCTCCCCTGAAGGGCCATGTACCAGGGCGTTGCAGGATGACCGTACTCCGCTTGCCGGTCGACTGCTTCGATGACCTCAAAGCCGGCGCTTCGCACGGCCTCGACGTACTCGCCCGCGGTCAGCAGCTCGGGTGTTGCGTTGTGTCGTTCGATGCGTGCCCGTCGTCGCAGAGTTCCGTTCCCGGCAAGGTTGTTGACGGATGTTGCCGAGCTTCTGCATTAAATCATCAGTTTCTGCCCCTTGACAGGGTTAGGCGGGCAGATATTCTGATGCAATCCGTCTGACAAACAACCGGTTGGAACACTGCGATGCCTTTCGAGGCTCGCTCAAATTGTGGAAGTGGCTGATGACATGAACTCTGATCTGCGAGCGGCATTGCGGGATCTGGACGCTGCCGAAGGGGAAGCGCTGGAGGAAGGTTTTCCCGTACCGTCCAGAATGGCGCGGGAGAATGCCCGCCGGCTGTTGCAAGCCATGCACCGAATCTCGGGCCGCCGCCTTGAGGTTTATCCCACGCCGGACGGAGAGGTCGCCATTGATGCGCCGGGTGGGCAGGGGCGCTCGGTCTTGCTGCTATGCGATTCCGAAGGCGGCGCTCTTTGCCTGGTCAACATGAACGGCAAGCACCGGCGCGCGCGCTATGCGGACTCGAATGGCCTTCCCGACGGCTTCGTCCGCGAAGCATTGGCCGAACTCAAACAGCAAGACGAACTTGCGGCGTGACGGTCGAGATCGCTGATCGAATGGCGACCGCTCGATACAGGACATTCTATGGCTGGGCCGTCGTCACCGCCCGGAACGCGTCCACGAATGGGCGGCAGGTGATCGCCTCACCATTGCTGGACAACCCCTACCACGCGGACATCATCTTGCCCGACGCCGCAGTGGAGGACAGGGAAGAACAGAAACGCCACGCGCAGGAACTCGCTGACGCATCTGCTTGGCGCGGGCGACCTGGCGAGAACTGACGAACCCGGACAGAAACATCTACGCCTTCGGCCGGACTCCATTCCCGTGGCAAACAAGGAAGGTCGCCGATTCAGCCTCGATATCCCGTTCCGGGCCGGATCGTCATCTTGTCACTCCCTGCCGTCAGGGTACGGCCTGCCGGAATGCGGGCGAGCGACGATAACGACATAAGTAGATTCGGCTTCATCAGAAAAGCCCTCCAACGTAGAGCCGGGCGCCGTGTTCCGACGCGCCGGTGTCCAGGGCGGTGCGGGCGAAGACCCCCGCATCGAGCGAAACCCGCCCGCGCCGGTAAGTCAGATTGAGCCCGGTCGCGAGGCTTTCGGCTGGGGTTTCGAACGTCAACGCTTCGCCTGCGACCAGCACCGTGGTTTCGGCATCGCCCGACATCTTTTCGATGTCCGCGAAGCCGCCGTAGGTCAGCGTTCCGCCGCCGCTGAATTCGCGCGTGAGTTGCGTCTCCACGCCGATACCGACGGTGGAGCGTTCGGCATCGGGCAGCGACACCGCCGCGTTGACGGCATCCACGAAGCTCTCCGCCGAGACCTCCGCCCTCGTGAACCTAGCCCTCGGGACAAGCGCCGTACCTTCGAGTGCGGAGATGCGGCGCCCCAGTTCGATGCCGAGCGAACGGCCCTGCGCGTCGACACCGGCGCCGAGCAGGCCGCGCCGGGCCGTGGCGACGTCCAGCAGAACGTTTTCGGAGGCAAGGCTGGCGCTCGCATGCCAGTGCGGCCCCTGCCACGCAGCGCCGGCCCGGTAGCCCCGGAACACCGCGTCCAGCGTCCCGGCGCCCGTGGGTGAGGCCACTTCCGTGGCGCCCTCGCCGTTGTGCAACTCGATCCAGCCGCGAAACCGGGGGCCCAGCGTGCCGCTCAGCGACATCACCGCCGCGGAGCGCTCGAAATCGTACGCGGCGCCGGTGGTCGTGTGCGAGGCCTCGATGGAACCCTCGCCGTACTCGAGCCCCGCGAATCCGCCGGAGCGGCCCACGGCGACACTCCGGCCGGCCGGTGCGGCGAGGCGGAACAGGAAGTCCGGCAGCGTCTCGTATACGGCCGCACGTGGCGCCAGCGGCTCGATGAAGTCCGCGGGCGCAAAGGCCCGCCCCAGGACGGTGTCGCCGGCCACGAGGGTCAGGTCGCGCGCACCCCTCGGAATCAGCGCCCCCGTCGCGCCCAGCATGGGATCGTGAAGCATCACGCCGTCGACCACGATCATCGTGCGGCCGGCGTCGTTGCGGATGTCTCCGCCGAAGACATCGCCCGGGCGGCGGCCGTCGAAGTCCGCCGCGACACGCAGGGCCGAACCGTCTCCAAGGGCTCTGATGGCCACGCCGGAGTCCGCGCCGACACTGCCGCCCGCGCCGATCTCGACGCGGCCTCCGCCGAAAAGCATGACGCCCGCCCCGTCGCCGGAGCCGCCGCGCACGCGCCCGTTCACCTTCACGGTCTGATCGCGGTAACCGTCCGCCGCCACATCAGCGGCAAGGATCACCCCGCCTGTCTCGCGGTCGCGGTGGCCAATTTGCACGCCGAAGGCGCCGGCGCCTTCGGCCGCGACAGTGCCTCCGTCGATTTCGATTCGGATGAATCCATCGCCGGAAACGAGACCGGCCAGGACGCCGGAGGTAACCCCGCCGACCACGACGATCTGAGTGTCCCGGAGACGGACGCTCAGATTGCCCCGGGTACCGAAGTGAGCGGTTTGGACACCGGCCGAGTCTTCACCATCGGCCGTCACCGCCGTGTCACCCAGGTCCACAACGACGTCGCCCTCGGCGTTGGGGTAATGTTGCGCAATGACGGTCGAGACTCCCGAATCGCCGGCAGCCGATATGCTGCCACCCTCGACGCCGATGCGGATGTCGCCGGTGCCTGCCTGAAACGCGGCGACTCCAAATTTTGCGTTTTCGACAGCGGCCACGGTGCTGCCGTCGCGAAGGTTGATATCGATGTCGCCGTCGCCCGCCTGAAAAACATTGAAGGCCCTCGCTCCGGCGCCCTCGGCGCGAAAGTCGGTGCCCTCGGCATCGACCCGAACGGCGCCGTTCGAATGGTGCCAGGCGACGAGCGATGCAGAAGACCGGCCCTGTGCCGTCAGGGTTGCATCGCGCAGCACGGCCGTCACGTCGCCGGTTCCACGGTGCACAAGGGATACGGCCCTGGTGAAGACGCCCGACGCCGTGGCGGCGGTGTCCCGCAGGCTGATGGAGTTGCTCCCCATGCCATTGTGGTCGCTGGCGATCCCCCAGGCTTGCACGCCGTTCACCCCGACGGCACCGCTGCGCAGCGCGGTCCGGATGTCGCCGGTAAAGGCGTGTTCGCTGAAGATACCGCGGCTCCGGGCACCCGCGACATCGATTGTGGCGTCCTCGGCGTCGACCCTGACGTCGCCGAGCCAATTGTGGGAAAGGTGAACGCCCACGGATGAATCGCCCGACGCCGTGACGGCGGTGTCGCTCAGGGTGAAGGCGCCGTCGCCGTCGCTGGCGAGGTAGCCGAACAGCGCTTTGGACTCGTTGCCGCGGACCGAGACAGCGCCGCCGCGCAGCGTGGCCAGGCTGTTGCCGGTGCCGACGTGATCGGTAACGATCCCTCGAACATGATCGCCGGCCACGTTTACCGCGACGCCATCGGCATCGAGCTGGAGTTGGCCGGCCCCCGTGTGCCGAAGCCAGACGCCGTTGCTGCGGAAGCCTTGCCCGCGGATCGTCGTGCCCCGAATGGCCGCGGCAATGTCGCCCCGCCCGGCATGAATCCCAATGAGGCCGTCCGCGAATACCCCGTCCGTCGAGATGGAACCTCCCCGCAGGTCCAGACGAACCTGGCCGCTTCCCCCGATCCGCCCGGCCAGGTAGCCGCGTGCGCCAAAACCGGTGGCGGTGACGTCGGCAAAGGAGGTCAGAGTGATGTTCCCCGCATGTGCCGGATCCAGTGGCACAACCATCACTGCGCTGAAATGTACGGTCCCCCCGGGAATCACCTCGCTGACCAGCATGTCGTCGCCGGGCGTGTCGCGGTCGTACGTCACCGCGAGACCTTCTTCGAGTCGGAGCGAGAAGTCCCCGTCCGGCACCTGTTCGCTGTAGTGGATGTTGCCGTCCTCGCCGGAGTCGTAGTTGTCCGGCGTACAGACGACTTCCTCGCCCGGTTCGGCCGGGCCGCACTCACCGGCGGCCTGCGCCTGGCGGGCGGTTCCGACGAGGGCGGCAGCTGCCGCGATTGCGGTCAGGGCGCCGATTTTCTGCTGTGCTTTGTCGCCCTTCATGGCTCTTGCGCGTCTGTCGGGGTCGCGCTTGTTCCCTGGCCGAGCCGGTAGCGAACGAATATAGGTCGGGCGAAGTGGGCTGTCCCCTACAATTCGATAGGGTCGGCACGGTCGGCGCCGCTGCTCGCGGGATCGCAGGAGAGGCGGTTCGTGAACCGCCGCCGTTAGCCGCGGTTCTCGGCCAAGGCTGTTAGCCGCGGCCTTTCGAGAAGGTGGACAACGAGCGGATCAACTGCACAAGCTCGGCCTGGCGCGAGATACCGTTCTTCTCGTAGATGCGGTTCAGATGCCAGCGCAGTGTGCCGATGCTTCGTCCAGTCGCGGCCGCGATGTCGCGAAGCTTGTGACCTTCGGCCAGCAGGGTGGCGATGCGGCTTTCCGCCGCCGTGAGGCCCAGCGCTTCGGCGACGAGTTCGGGGTCGGCGATCGTGCTCGTTTCCGGCTCGATCACCAGCACGATCGCCGCCACCGCGAACGCCTCCCGGACCGGCATGGCCGCGCCGATGGGACTGACGTGCAGCACCAGCCGCGGCGGCGATCCGGACGGACGGCTGACGGTCATGGAACCGCTGCCCGCACTCGTGCCATTACCGCCGGGCAGCGCCCGCTTGACGAGGCTCTGAAGCCTGGCGTCTTCAATCCGGATTCGGGCGCGAAGGCGGCCCTTGGCGTCGCTCAGCCCGTCGCCCCGCTGCAGCAGCTTCAATGCGCGCGGGTTGACCGCGACGATTCGTCCGCGGCCGTCGAGCTGCACGATCCCGCAACGCGTGTTCTCCAGCAGCTCGGCCAGGGTTGCGCCCAGCGCCCGGGCGCCGGAAAGCGCCTGGCGGACCCGGACGAACTGACGCAGGTGCGGCAGCAGCCGGCCGATCGCCCGAACCCGCGCCGCCGACCAGCCGGCATCGTCGACCGGGTCCGCCGCCGTCCAGATGATCCTCGACCCGTCCGGGCCGTCGAGCCGCACGTGCAGGCAGTTGGCGGTGTCGGAGCGGCTCAGCATCTCGTTGTAGGCGACGGAACGGCGCTTTTCCGCGGGGGTGTAGAGTTCCTTGACGCTGACGATCTTGCTGTCGGGCAGCCGCCTCAGCCGCGGACCCCGTTCGTCCGCGTGATGGTAGACCCGAAAGTACTCCTCCTCGAACTCCTCGCGGCGCTCGCCCCGGTAGCAGCACCGCGCGAAGTAGGTCTTGAGATCCGTCCCGAGCCCGCCCTCGCCCCAGACGAGGATATTGCCCTTGCTTCCGCACACCCGGTCCACCAGCGCGGAAGCGCTTGGCCAGTGTGAATCGTCAAGCATGGCGTCGTTGAGCGACGCCATGGCGCGGTCGAAGAGCGAGTCGGCGCTCATGTGGGGCGGTCCGCGCGGCCGGGTCGGGCGTGTGTACAGCGCCGCTTGTCGCGTAACCGGGCATCCGGGCTGCGAACCGGATGAGATGCCGTCCCGTCATCGGGGAATGTGACTCGTCTGTGGGCGCGTACCGGCATGCAAGACGCAGTATAGAAGCACAAAGTACCCATTCCCACACCCGACATGGCTACCGCTTCGGCCTCGATCCCCCGTAGCGGACCGGATCGTCAGCGGCCGGGCGCCTTCCCTGCGCAGGCGCAGCCGCCCGTACTCCGCCTGCTGGTCGACCGCTTCGATGACCTCGAAGCCGGCGCTTTGCACGGCCTCGACGTACTCGCCCGCGGTCAGCAGCTCGGGTGTTGCGTTGTGTCGTTCGATGCGTGCCCGAATGTCCATGTGTTCCCGATTTGCGCTGTCGAACGCATCCGTGAGACACCAGTCGACGATCGCCGCGTCCGCGCCGGGCTTCAGCAGCCTGTACTGTTCGCGGAACGCGAGCGCCCTGTTGGGCGCGTGGCACACGGCCTCGAACGAGTACAGGGCATCGAAAGTGCCGTCGTCCAATGGCACATCCATGTAGTCCGCGTACAGAAACGCGCATGAGCCGTCCAGCCCCGCGCGCCGCACGCGCTCCTCGCCGCGCCGGATCTGGTGAGCATTGAAGTTGATGCCCGTGATGCTCGCGCCCGTGGCCCGGGCGATCGTGACGAGCGGCCCCCCGACACCGCATCTGATGTCTGCGTGGTGTAGCAACACCGCCGAGATGGTCTAGGCGGCCTGAACGGCGTTCTTCAGTCCATGCTCGAAATGATCCCGGTACTGCTTGCTGATCCGATAGCGAGTCTTGTACTCCCACCACCGTAGAGCTTTGCGGAGTCGATACCCACTCCGGCTGGCACTGTGCGCGTGCCTCGAAAGGTGAACGAGTCGCCCGCTGTCCACGATCTTGTAGTGGGTGTCCGGCTCTTGTCTGCCGCCGCGCAGATGCCATATCTCGATACGGTTCCCATATTCCTTCGAACGAGCCAGCTTGAGCAGTTCAGGCGGCTGGCCCGCATCGTTGAAGAGACATCTGACCTTGATGTTGCGGTCCCGTATCCGATCTCGCAATGCGCCCATGACGTCCCGGCTGTTGTACATCGAATCCGCTGAGTCGCTGCCGTCGTCGTGAGCGGATCGACGATGCTGCTTCACGGGAAAAATGCGAGTATCTTGAAGAAAAGCCCAGTTTTGCGGTCTCGCTCGAAAAGAGGTGGTCGGGTAAGATGCCGTTTTGAAGCGGTTGCGTATCACTCACGCGACGGCGCGTGGCCAACAAGCAAGGATCAAGAGACGTGACGAAACGGAAAAGTACAAGTCTGCGACATTCCAGCCGTGCAAGAAAGCATGATGAAATGCTGGAAGCAGCGCTTGCCCGGCCAGGCGTTCGCGAGATCATGAAGCTCTACGGAAGCTGGCAAGAAAAGGATCGGGCTCTCGACGCCTACAGATCCGCAACCAGAGAAACCAGCCAGGTTAGGACAACAAACTCTTCAAACGCTTGGTGACCCGACCGGAAGCGCGGAGGCCAGGGAGTGCCAATTTGGAGCGAAATTCTCGAGGAGCTGGTTCACTCCCAAGGCCAGGGGCACTCGCCTGATTTCGACGGCGTACGGCGCAAGTATCTCTCCCGACTCCACCAGCATTCGCAGCGCAACACAATTCTCTACGCAACCGGATGGTTGCAGAATGGAGATGTACCGCCAACGCTTGTTTCGATCGGCGACGAAGACATGCAGGCGTTCATGGAAGTCAGTCATGGACTTGAAGGCGACGGGCTCGACCTAATCCTGCACAGCCCGGGAGGTTCGCCGGAAGCGTCGGAGGCCATAGTCTCATACCTGCGTGCGCGCTTTTCCCACATTCGAGTCATCGTGCCGCAGCTCGCCATGTCCGCGGCAACCATGATCGCGTGCGCCGCTGATGAAATCGTCCTCGGCAAGCATTCGTTTCTGGGCCCTACCGATCCCCAACTTCTGCTTCGCACCACATTGGGCATCCGGGCGGTTCCAGCTCAAGCAATTCTGGATCAGTTCGACCGCGCGCAGCAGGAGTGCGCCGATCCGGCCAAATTATCGGCCTGGATTCCAATGTTGAGCCAGTATGGGCCCGATCTCCTGAGTCAGTGCGAGTCCGCGCTGGAGATGTCGAGAGACCTGGTCAAAAAGTGGCTGGAAACCTACATGTTTCGCGAGCTGGCTGACCGCTCGGAACGAGCGGAAGTGATCTCGAATTGGCTCGCTAGCCATGACAACTTCAAGAGTCATGCCAGACACATTCCTCGGACTGAGCTTGAAAGCCATCAACTGACGATCACGAGGCTGGAGACGGACGAAGAACTCCAGGATCTTGCGCTTTCCGTATTCCATGCGGCGACGCATACCTTTTCCATTACTCCCGCCGTCAAGATTGTCGAAAACCACACCGGCCGCGCCTTCGTCAAACACAATGTTCCTCGGCCCATGCCAACCGTCCAACCTGGCAATGCGATACTGGCGCCAGAAAACTCGGCCTGAATATCAAAGGTAATGATCCCATGACGACGCTGATCGCCGAGCCGGATGGCGACAGATTCCACGCATACTGCGCCGAGCTGACGGGCGTTCATGCCGATGGCGATACCGAGGAAGATGCATTCCGCAGGATCGAACAGGCGGTTAGAGCGCACCTGAGGGTAATGGAACGCTACAAAAGACCACTGCCCGCTAAACTCAATCCGAATTTTTTCCGTCGCCAAACGAGTAAGTTCAAGTCACACAATTCACAGCAAAGTGGAGAATCGAGGCAATGATCGATGTAGACGCGACGTCAAGTTCGTATATTGAGCTACTAAGGAGAGCTTCTGAAGCAGATGACTCCAGTATTATCTTTACTATTCCTCCCGGATTTGAAGACGTGGATCAAGACAAGGATTTTCTCAAGCGACAAGAAGCCTTGCAGCAGTTTGAGCAACTTGTTCGAGACATAAGGATTGCAGCACGCGATTAGTATCGCGCATTCAATAGACTGGCACCTCGGGATAGGGGGACACGGCAATCAGGCAGCTAGCGGCTCTTGAAGCTTGGAGTATGCGTGCTGTCTCATCGCCGAATACAGGAACTTTGCCTTGGCCTTTATGGACCTCTCCGGAAGATGCCGGCAATCCCATTGCCGATACTCACGCTCTTGGCCCGAATACGAGTGGCTGGAGACGTAACCGAGCCTGCCACCGTCCACGATTTTGTAGTGGATCTCCCCCTCCGGACGCTCGGCGGGCTCAGGCTCCAGACCCGCATGGATCTGGACCCGCGGATGGTCTGCGAATGCACTGTAGAACAGCAACTCCGTTGCCGGTCCGTTAAAGTAACTCGTCACCGCAAAATTGGGATTGTTCCGAAGCTTTTCGGTCAGTGCCTCTACGACCTCCGGCGACTCGTAAATCGAACCCTTCGCCTTGTCGCCATCATCAAAGGTCTCGATACTCTCTCTGGCTTCACCGATTAACCATACGAACGATTCCACTGCTTGCGGATCATTGTTGTCTCCTGCCTCGACAACGATGCCGAGCACCCTCGTTGCCCTGATGGCAACCCAAAGAAACATCGCCGCGCTCACCAGAACGCCGCCCAGGCAGGCCGCAATTACAAGGCTTTGAATCATGTAGCTCCTCTCGATCTGCTCGGACTCATTCTCTGACGTACCCTGAGCCTCCTTGCACTGATCGCCCCCTCTGCCGCGATTGGCGCGTAGCCATATCATACCGGAGAAGGTGTCTCGATCCGTCGCCAACAGAAGTCAAACACGGCGTGCGCGGACTAGCCAGCATCTAATCTTTGCAAATTGGCAAGAAATGATCGAGATCCCTCTCGCCGTCTTGAATTGACCGCATTTCTGGTCCTATTGTTGGCCAAGAAAACTCCAGCCTGGGTCGAATGCCATGCACGTTGTCAATGTCCATCAAGCCAAGACCGAGCTTTCCCGACTGCTGGCGCGGGTCGAGGCGGGCGAGGAGGTCGTGATCGCGCGGCGCGGCGAGCCTGTCGCGCGTCTCGTAGCGTACAAGGCCCCAGTCAAGCGCCAGCCCGATGTGCTCAAGGGAAAGATCGTTGTTCCCGACACGTTCTTCGACCCGCTGCCGGAGGAAGAGCTGGCCGTGTGGGAAGGCCGATAGCGGCGCGGGTGTTGCTGGATACCCATGCGTTTCTCTGGTGGAATGCTGGTCGCTCATTCCATCGAGCCAGGTGCGTGCTCAAGACCCAGCACGCTTTCCACCCGCCCTGCCGCCCGCATCACCTGATACACGTCGACGGTATCCACACTCGTATCCGAACTGACGAACCCGGAAAGGTACGTCTGCGACTTCGGCCGGACTCCATTCCTGTGGCAAACAAGGTAGGCCACCGATTCAGCCTCGATCTCCTGTTGCGCATGGCTCAACCGCGGTCGTCGGGGCACGCTCAGTTTGCGGTCGCGACCAAGGTGGCCCAGGTACAGATGCCCCAGTTCGTGAGCCAGGGTAGTGAACTGGACGGCGGGATCGTGATTGCTGTTTATCCAGATACCGTAGCGGGTCGGGTCGTCATCGGTCTGTCCACGCGCGAGTACCCTGATGTACCCGGCCTTGCGGTCTCCTGCATCAACCCGGGAAAGGTCGATGTTCTTGCGGGCGAGCGGCTCTTCGAATGCCCGAAGTTTTGCCGGACTGACCGGGCCGGTCGCGGGAAAACTGAAGATGTCTTCCGGCAGGTCCTTCCCCTCGGTATCCGCCACGTCATAGACCAACGCGACGGGCCCGAAAGGCACCAGGATCAGGAGCGGCCGGGCACCCTCCCTGGGCCACCGCCCAAATCGCTCCGACCAGTCGCGCGCGGTAGCGGCGTAACCCAGACCCGGTTTCTGGATCTGCAGCAACATGGCATTGAAGGGCGCGAAGTGCCTCAGCCGCACCACAAACTCAAGCAGATCCTTGTAGTCCTTGCTCTGCCGATACAACCGCGAATCGACCAGGAGCTGATCCAGCATTGAACGGGTGTGGGCCTCGTCGAACAGGTCCCACCCGCCCTCAAGATCCCGTTCATCGATGCGGCTCATGGCTGTTGCACCTCAATCACCGTCAGCAGGTGCTTCGCGCGGGATCGCGCCACGTAGCGATTGACGCGTTCGCGGGCGTCGTCGCGGACCGGTGTTTCGATGGTCACGATGGCGTCGGCCTCCAGGCCCTTGAAGCGATGCCAGGAGGCGATCAGCACGCCCTTGTTTTCGTTCCATTCTTCGAAGCTCGTCGTGGCCGGAACGGCGCCGAATTGCTCCGGCCAATCGTGGGAGCTGTAGCCGGGCGCGAGGACGGCGACCTGTGAGAATTTGAGGCCGCCCAGGTTGGGCATGCACAGGTTGCGGACGCGTCTGCCCGCCTCCCGGAACGCGTCGTCAAGCGTGCGCACCCGCGCGACCTCCGGTTCGTCGCCCTCGGGCGCGCCGTCGCGGGACTTGCCTTCCTGCCCGACCAGCGAGGCGCAGTGTTCGGCGATCCGGACGGTATTGCGGCAGTTCTCCGGCAGCACGTAGGGCTTGCCGAGTTCCGCCGGCAGGCAGGGGCGCTCGACGTAGAGGTTCTGGTTCGGGTCATGGAAGACGTAGAAGCAGGTCTTGGCGTCCGGGTCCCGAAAGACCGATTCGAGGCTCGCCCACCACAGTTCGTGGAAATCCTGCCCCTCGTCGACCACGAGGGCGTCGAACTTGTGCTCCGGACCCAGCCGCTCGCACGCCTGCATCAGCGCCTCCGGGGCAACGTCGTTCCAGAACGCCTTGTCGTGGGTGTCGCCCATATTCCAGAGGGGGACGCCGGCTTGCCTGCAAAGCACGTCGGCGAGTCCGTGATAGTTCTCGATGACCAGGTTGTCGCCCGGGGACTCTGAAACCGCGTTGCGCAGCCAGTCCTTGAGCGGGCGGTTGTAACAGAGGAACAGCGTGCGCGTGCCGGCCCGCGCAATGGCCTGCGCCTTGGCCAGCGCCAGGATCGTCTTGCCGGAACCGGCCACGCCCTGGATGGCCGCCCGGGTCTGGTTGGTGAGGATATCGAGGATCCCTTGTTGGGCGTCGGTCAGGCGCTGCAGGCGTTCCTCCTGATCCTCGATCTTGCGCCACATCACCGGAATCAGACGATACTTCGGAAACAGCGCCGCGCGGACGGACTCGACGCTGCGGTCGGTCAGCGCCCGGTGGTCGGCGCGGTTGAAGCTGCGGAAGATCCGCCGGATCGAGTGGTCTACTTGCCTCAACCTGGCGGCATCCAGGATCAGTTCGGGCAGGATGCTCGGCGGCAGTTGGCCCGTGACCCGGCAATCGGGGAACGCGACCGCGAAGCCGTGGGTAAAGGGCAGGTTGTCGCCGGCTCGGCCGAACTGGTTCTTCACCAGATCGACGATGTGGTACATGCCGCGCTGCGCCTGCGCGAACGGGTCCTTGTTGAGCTGGCGCTCCTCGCCCCGCACGATCCGCACCCACTCCCGCCCGTCGAACACCAGCGACCCGCCCTTGACCTCGACGAACAGCAACCCGTGCGCCGAATCGAGCAGCACGAAATCGCATTCGCCCTCCACGATGGTCCCGGATGGGTTGCGCCTGAGCCAGTTGAAGCCGTGGAAGACTTCGACGCGGTTGGGCAGGTGCTCAACCAGCGCACGCGCGACGGTGCGTTCGCCGGGGTTGCTGATGTCGGCGGGGTTCAGCGTGGGGAACAGTTTGGCCATGGGGTGCCGCTGGGGTGGGGGTGGGTATTAGTACTCGGGAAGGGGGGGTTGGGTCAATGACGGCGGGTAGTGCGGCAAATCTGTACGAAATCGCCAGATTTGGAGATTGCCTATGGCGGGCGGGTCAATGATCGTGGCTGCGTTCATTGAATACCGCGGAAACGGGGAGTAAGCCCATGAAGACATTGATGGCCCGCGTTGCCGGATACGAGAGCATGAAGGCTCGCACCATGGCGATCGCGCGTGGCGAACTCAAGCCCGCGACGGGCGAAGCGACGGTCTTGTTCGCGTCCGTTGAGACCTTTGCAAAGGTGCTTTCCCAGTGCAATCGGCGGCTGTTGGCATTGATTGCCGAGGAGAAGCCCAACTCGATCACCGAACTGGCAACACTCGCGGGACAATCGAGATCCCAAATTTCACGCATCCTGAAGACAATGTCGCTATACGGCCTGGTGGAATTCAGAGTGGGAGAGCAAGGCAGGCTGATCCCGCAAGTTGCATACGATCAGGTGCGGCTGGACGTTTCGTTAACATCGGCGCCTTAGCCGACGCCGGGCACCGATGCTATTTCGCGGCTGCTCGAACTCTGGAGCCTCGGTCAGCTCACATTAGATGAATTTATGTTAGTACTTTTCGTAAATGTCGTCTTAAAGACGACTTGCTGGAATATTTCCACAATGTTGAAGTGGCGACGCTGGAACGCGCACCCTTCGAGATGATGTATCTCGTCCCGAAACGCCAGTCCTACGAGGAAGCCATGCAGGTCATGGAGTCATTGACGGCGCTGCGCCCCACGTTGGTGCAGCAGCTCCTCGAGACGTGCACATCGGTAAAGACCAAGCGTCTGGTCATGCACGCGGCCGAACGCCTCAAGCTGCAGTGGATATCCCGAATAGACTTGGCCAAAGTTGATTTCGGGTCAGGCCCGCGCACAATCCACCCGGGGGGCCGGCTGAACAAGAAATACAAGCTGATTCTGGCCACGCAGGATCTGCAATAGAAGATGCCATGCCCATACTGGACTCCTACAAATCCAAGGTGGACCTGCTCATTCGTTGCCTACCGGCCGTTGCTCGGGTAGATGCTTTCGCATTGAAAGGGGGAACTACAATCAACCTGTTTTACCTCAACATGCCACGTCTGTCCGTAGACATCGATCTGACCTACCTGCCGGATCTGGACCGCAACGCCGCAATCGCTGACATCCACGCACAATTGCAGGATGGACCCAGATAAGCATAAGGAGGCAGAGGCGCGACTACGTGAAGTCCTGGAAATTTGATCGCGCTCGCTGAAGACTGTATCGCAGTACGGCCTAATGGAACTGCGAACTCTACCGAGTCAGAGAGCTAGTGGATGGTTATCTGCGGCTTGTTCTCTCATTCCAGCGTGCGGAGCATTCAGCAGACGATCCAGGCGCGGCAAGTCACTCGGAATCCATTGGGCCCCTCTCCGGACAAGATCCGGATTGCCTGACGATGCCTTTGCGGTGCGTTTGACCCACAACGGAACCCACCCGGCATCCAAGTTCTGGACGGCACCGCTCCACGTCCCCCCTCTATTCGGGGTACTGCTTGCCACGACCGCCGCATCGGCCAGGCAATAGATGTACCGGTTTCTCACCATAGCGTGCCCGACACTGAATCCCGCTTCAGGGTTGAAGGAGGTCACCAGCGCGAGGTTTCCTGAAAGCAGATGGTCTCGGTACTGTGCGGAAGTCGCCGCACGCATCAGGCTGTCAGCCAATACGCCGATGACAGTGCCTCCGGATTGAAGAGCGCCGAACATTGCGCTTTGGTCCACACCGCGAGCACCTCCGGAGACAACCGAGTTCCCCTGCTTTGCGGCAGCGCTGCCGATGTTCTCGGCATAGGCGAGTGCATCGTCGTCTGAATTGCGGGAACCCACAACGGCAATGCCGCCACGCTCGAGAAGCAGCTTATTGCCGCAGCCAAACAGCACGGGCGGAGACTCCATTCGAAGCCGACGTTTCAACCGTCGGGGATACTCCGAAGCCGAGCGGGTAATGACCCAAAGTCCCGCACGCTGCCATTTTTCGAGTGACAGGGCGAGAGCGCCGCCGCGTTCCAGCAGACTCTCCAATCGGGGCAGGGTAATTGAACGATCCACCCACTCCGAAAGCACGCTTTTCAACTCGCCTCCCAACAGATCCGAGGGGTCGGGCCCATGGTCCTTGAGCCAAAATGCGAAGCGTGCCCATTCTTTCGTTGTAAGGGGCTTTACGCTCGACGATTCCGATTTCCCGAACTGGGTTGTCAGGAGCAGTATGGCCTGCGCCTGGGAGGTCAGGTTCATCGCGGCCGCGTCAGTCCGGGTCAGGCATCGACTGGACCGCCTCGATGGCATTGACGTATTCCGCTGGCAGTTGGAGCTCTCGTGCGCCGTCGAGTACGCATGCCTTGTAGCTGTCGAGCGGTGATAGCTCGGGTTTCACGGCGCCCGGTTTTGCCAGGTAGAGGTCGGCCTTGACGCTCCAGCCGCCGAGAGTTGTCTGGACGGTTGCGCGGCGGTAGCCGGGCCCTTCCAGCTCGTCCATTTCGGTGATCTGGTCCTGGGTCAGCCGGTAGATCGCGCCCCAGACCCTGTCGGTCGGATCGCCTGTGCAATACGCATCGCACTTGCCGGTATGGTCGATATAGCTTTCCTTGTGGAAGCGGAGCGCGTACCCGGTGATGTACGCAACGCCGATCCGCTTGCACGGGCCGACGCGCTCCTCGATCAAGGCCCTGGGCATATTGGATCCGTAAGCGAAATACAGCATTCGAAAAGGCTTCACGCGCGCTCCTGACAGTTGCGGCGCTCTACGGGCATCGCGTGCCGCAACCCGATCATTATCTCAGATGCTTCTCCAGGTACAGCATCAGTTCCAGCATTCGGTCGAGCAGTTCGGCCGAAGTCGCGCCCGGAAAATTGCGCAGGACTAGCTCTTTCACGAACAACCGGGCGATGTACCGGAGCTGGGAAGCGCGGTTGCGCGCGGAAAAGACGAAATCGCGGTGTCCGTTGTTGATGACGATCACGTTCTGCTCGGTTTCGTAACGGGAGCGCCACAGTTGCCCCGGCGCATTCTCGTACGAATAGCCGGGCAGGCCCTGCCGCGGCATCGAGCCGCTGGACCCTGAGATCAGCGAGTCCGTCACCGTCACCAGCGCCGAGGCTTCGCAGACCACTCCGGCCTGGGTTGCGGCCACGGTCAGGCGTACCAGCGCCGGTTCTTCCGGAGCGAAGTACCGGACGATTTCGGTGTTCGGAGTCTCGAATCGTCCGCCTCCCTCGGCGATGCTCCAGGCGAATGCCAGCCCTTCCTCCACGGTTCGCCCCGACCGGTCGCGGCACACGGCGCGAAGATTGCGGCTTCGCCCGATTCTGACGACCGATGACGCGGGCGAGATGACGACGCTGTGGAGGGGGCCCGCGAACTGGTGAAATGCAGTCTGGGGGCCGTCCGGCTCGAGCGTGTCGCCGTCCGGTTCGGCGGACGCCTGGTCCGCCACGCCCACGGCTTCCACGCCCTCGCGAGCGTCCCCGCCGGCGCCTGCCGCGGTGCCTGGCCGGTTGCCGGCCGTGGCCCCGGCGGCACGGCGAATATCGAACCAGTCGTACTCCTCCGCCGGAAGCGCCAGCATCGCTCCCTTGAAGGCGCGGCGAATGGACCGCAACGTCCGCTCGCTGGCCCGCTCGTCCTCTACGCGCTTCAGTTCGGCGATCAGTTCGTCGAGCGTTTCGGTCACGGGCACGAGCGAGCGCCGGAACTCTTCGTAGGCCTCGTCCCGTATCACGCCGGTCCGCGTGCCGGGCGTCAGATTCAGGAACCCAGCGTCGACGATGCCGTCCACGTAGCCGCTGGACCATGCCGGCGCCTGGAATCCGTCAAGCTCCGCCAGTCCGGCGACGCGGGTACCCTTTCGGTAAAGCGCCACGCTGCGCTGCGGGGACGGCTCGTCCAGATAGAGTTCCAGCCTTATCGCCCCCATTGGCGTGACAGGCTGGTCCAGCTCATGAATGAGCCGGCCGTCGAACTCGCGCGGCGTAACCGTGTAGGACTTGCGCGCCGTGCGGTCGACGATACGAATATTGACGCCGGTCTCGCGAATTCGATCCCGCAGTTCGGATGCCAGGTACCAGTGGAGCTTTTCTCCGCTGAATTGCCGGATGCCCTTGAGCAGCGGATACACGACCAGTTCCGTTCCTTCGGCGGCGAACAGCGTTCGGCGGGAACCGCGCACCTCGTACCCCTCCCCGTTCCGCTTCATGGACATCTCGTAGAGCGTCCCGTCTTCGCCCGGGGAGGTCAGCGTGAGCGCCTCGCCGAGCGTCCAGAAGCTGAGCAGGCCGATGCCGAACTCCCCCTGGATGCCCTGCGCTCCGTGCCGCTTCAACTGCTTCTTTATCGAATCGCAAATGTGGGTCGCGACGTACCTGAAGTCCGGCCGGCCGCGATCGTCGCGAGGGATTCCCTCGCCGTCGTCGGTGATTTTCAGGAAGGACTTGCCGCTCCGGCGCCCACGTACGATTTCGATGTTCTTCGCGCGGGCGTCGATGCTGTTCTCGACGAATTCCGCCACCGCCTTGAGCGGGTTGTCCTGGGACAGGGCGATGATGCTGATGGCCGACCAATGGTCGCCGATGCGCAGCTTGCCCCTGCCCTTCGCGCGTCTTCCTGCCATGCGGGAGATTCCGACCGTCTTGCAGCCCGACAGTACGCTACCGAACCGCCATGTCAACTGGATTCCCCGCTTGACTCGCCGTCGTCCGCATCTCAAGTTTCATGCTCTATACTCCGACAACTGACCAGACCCGGGCAATCCACGGTTCGATCGCCGAACCCAAAACAACAGGCCCGGCGCCGGTACCGGCGCCGCGGCAGTCGATCATGCGCCTGACCCACTCGATAGCCTGGATTCTCGCAGCAGCACCGGCGTTGGCTCAGGGGCAGGGCTCCGGATCGATCGAGGAAGTCATTCTGACCGCACCGCGCGGACCGACGCGTGCCTCGCGTCCGGCGCTGGTGCTGGACAGCGTGGCCCTGCAGGTACGCCAACCCGTAGCGGTTGCCGATATCTTTCGCACGGTCACAGGCGTCTTCGTGCGCACCAATTCGCGCGGCCAGACCGTGCCACGTATCCGCGGCGCCGAGGAGCGTCAGACCCTGGTGTTTGTTGACGGCGCGCCACTGGCCGCCCCCTGGGATGGCCGCGCCGATCTCTCGCTGTTGCCCGCCGGATTGATCGACCGCATCGAGGTCACAAGGGGATTGGCGCCTATCGAGTACGGACCCAATGCGGTGGCGGGCGCGATCGATCTGGTCACTCATGTCCCTCAGGAAGGAACGAGTCTGCGGGCTGAAATTCTGGTTGGCTCGCTGGGACTGAGAAACATCAGCGCGGTAGGGGGAGTTGACTCGGATAGCCGATGGTCATTCGTCGCTGGCGGATCGACCGTCGATCGCGACGCCGAACGAATCGCAGACAAGGACAGCGTTGCGTTCGACCCGTCGACCACTCGCGCCAGGACCAATACCGATCAATCCGGCGACAGCCTGTTTGCGGCGGCGGCCTATTCCGGCGATTCGTTCTTTCTGCGCGCATCGCTGCTGCACGCGGCGGCAGAGCATGGTGTCGCCGCACAGGGCGATTTGAATCCGGGCACGGCCAGTCCCCGCTTCTGGCGAATGCCCGAGCGCGGTCTGACGCAAGCAACCCTGAACGGAAACTGGAACCTGCGCGAAGGCGTCGATCTGCGATTCACCGGCTGGCAGCAGCGGTTTGATCAAACCATCGACGCCTACAGGGACTATTCGTACACGGCGTTGCGGGAACGGGAGCAGGGACGGGATCACACGAACGGCGCACGACTGGCGTTGTCGACGATTGTCGATCGGGCCACGCTTCGCCTGGTGGCGACTGTTCAGGACAGTACGCACCGTCAGACAGACTTCACCACCGCGACGGGACGGGCCGCCGATTTCATGGAGGCGCCGGAGCTTCGCTACAGACAGCAATTGCTGACTGCAGGTATCGAAACGGACCTGCGTCTGGGCAACACGTTGACTTCCACGGTCGGTCTGGCCATGGATCGCGCATCGACGCCGCTTACCGGCGACAAGCCCCCTCAGCAACGGCTCTCGGCAACCGGTTGGTCCTCCGGACTGCGCTGGACGCCTTCGGATCGACTGTCGGCCGTCGCCACGCTCGGACAGCGCTCGAGGTTTCCGACGCCGCGCGAATTGTTCGGTGTTGCGCTGGGCCGCTTCCTGCTCAACCCGGACCTGCAGCCTGAACGCTCGCTGCTGGCCGACTTCGGCATACTACACAGCCCGTCGGATGCCATTTCGCTCGATTTCACGCTATGGGCAAACAACAGCGACGATACGCTCTCCCAACGTGTCGTGACCATTGACGACACGATTCGTCGACAGCGGTACAACCTGAACGGTTCGCTGACCTACGGTATCGAAGCGGCGGCAATATGGACGATAACCAAAAAATTCAGGGGGGATTTTTCGGTGGGGCTTCAGGATGACAAGGTCGCACGGGGCGAAAGCGGTTCGCACAGGCGCCTGTTGCACAGGCCCGCGGAACAGTTGAACCTTGCGCTTGATTGGCAGGCGACATCGAACCTCGGCCTGCGCGCGGAACTCTCGTATGTCGGTCGAGCTTACGATCTGGCGGAGGATGGGACCGATACCCGCTTGCCGGCTTCCACCAGCATCGGCCTGAGGGCTGTCATGAATGTCGGCCGAATAGACAATCGGGACATCTTTCTGACCGCCGCTGCCGACAACCTGACCGACGCCCTGATTCTTCCGCAGTTGGGATTGCCTGCGCCGGGCCGCTCGTATCACGTTCGGATTCGAATCAACTAGATTGTCTGAAATCAGCGAGTTTTGACGAATTTAGTCCCGGGGGCGCCATTCGCTGACGATATTGTCGAACTCCGGCCTGGGACGCTCGTTTGGCGGGGTCGCCACGCTCCCAATATGGATGAACGCCACGATCTGTGTCCCCTTACCATGCCCGAGGTACCGAATCACCTCCGGATGGTAAGCGGGCCAATCCGTCAGCCACTGCCCCCGATAGCCCATCGCTGTAGTCGCCACCAGGATGTTCTGACAAAGGGCGGCGCACGACAGTAGCTGCTCCACCTCGGGGATTTTCTTGAGCTTCTGCTCGTTGACGTGGAAGGTCACCACCAGAAACGTCGGTGATCGCTGCGACCGCTGCCGTTCAACCTCGACCAGGACCTCATTGGCCTCGGGATGTTCCCGCTGAAACAACTCCGCGCAGAAATCCCCCAGCGCCTCCTGCGCCGCCTTGTCCAGCACCTGAATCCGCCAGGCCTCCGCCCGGCTGTGATCGGGCACACGCAGGCCGCATCGCAGGATTGTCTGAAGTTCCTCGTCGCTCGGACCGGGCGGAATCATGTCCTTCGCCAGGACGGACCGGCGGGTCAGCAGCAGATCGATGGTCGACTGATTCGTGGGGCCAGGCTTGTTCATGGCGCGCGACTTTAGCAGGTTCGTTCGGTGGAAGCATCGCGCGTTGCGGCGGCACTCGGCAACATGATTGGAGAGATTGCCGAGTTTCTGAGCGGCGAGGGCTGGTCAGCCCATAAGTAATAACAAGCTACGCTTCGGCTCAGGTGCTGGTTCGGCGAGCAGGAGACGCTTGCCCGTCGGAAAGGGCAACCCTCAAATTTTTCTTGCGACAACCGAGAAAATCGACAAAAAACCCAGATTTGCATGCTTACTCGGCAAGATTGCGCCCGGTAAGGTGATGAACATCAACACTCGCATTGTGCGTCCATTCTTACTCACGCATATCTTCGCCACGGTTTACATAAATAATAGTATTATTGAATCTTTGTAAACTTACAGAAGCGGCCCATGTTGGGAGCACGACTTCACCAAGCCCGCAAAGCCAACGGACTTTCTCTTCGGGCGCTGGCCGAGAAGGTCGGCGTTTCCGCCATGATGCTGTCGAAGTACGAACGTGATGAATCCACCCCCTCATCCAGCGTTCTGATTGAGCTTTCCAATGCCTTGGGCGTGCGCGCCGAGTACTTTTTTCGTACGGCCCAAATCGAACTTGAGCGTGTCGAACACCGGAACCGGCATCGTTGGAAACTTCCCAAGATCGCCGAAACCAAAGTACTGGCAGACGTCCGCGATCAACTGGAGCGTTGGCACGAACTGGACGAGATTACGCCCGCTCCCTGGTCGGTTCAGTTTTCTCTTCCGGACGACCTCCCGGATTCAATCGATAGCCTCGATCAGATCGAAACCGTAGCTGTTCTTGTTCGCGAGCACTGGGAGCTGGGGCTGAATCCCATTCCAGACCTCATCGACACACTTGAGGCGCGGGGCCTGAAGGTCTTCACCACTCGATTTGACGATCCCCGATTTGAGGGCATGAGCGCCCGCTCCGGTGATCATCACGTCGTCGTGGTCGGACGAATGTGGCCCGGAGACCGGCAGCGATTCACGCTCGCTCACGAATTGGGTCACCTGGTTCTTGATGACCGTCTTGTGGACGAACTCGACAAGGAAAAGGCGGCCGATCGATTTGCCGGTGCATTCCTCGTGCCAGCGCAAAAGGTGTTCGAAGCGTTGGGAGTGCACCGTCGTTTGCTCGAAATTTATGAGCTTTACCTGCTCAAACAAGAGTTTGGACTCAGCATCAGCGGCTGGATACATCGTGCGCTGGACAACGGTGTGATAGCCAAAACGACTCATGCCGCACTCCGGCGCATAATGGTTGGCAACGGTTGGGACAAGACCGAACCCGGCGATCAGTACCCGCCCGAAACGCCCCGCTTGTTCGAGCAGACCGTGTACCGGGCGCTTGGAGAGCGCTGGATCAGCGAATCAAAGGCTGCGGAATTGCTGTCAACTACCGTGCGTGACCTCGGGACATTTCGTCGCATGGAACTCGTCAATGCCGATTCTTGAGCGGAAATCGAGGAGATGCTGCAAGAATTGGAGATCAACATATAGCTACGGCTTCCCAAGCCTTAAATTCGGTCCGCCGCAAACGCCTCTAACTCCACGCCCGCCTTCCCTTCCAGCATCAGCTTGGACAGGGCCCAGCCGCTGCTGGGGGCCAGGGTGATTCCAGACATCTGGTGGCCGGTGTTCACGTACACGTTCTCGCGTGATGGCAGCTTTCCCATCACCGGGAGGCTGTCCGGGACGAGGGGGCGCATTCCCATCCAGGCGCGGCCTCCTTCCCTGGCCTCCGGGATGTCCAAGGCGCGGCTCACCTGCCGGCGGATGGACCGGATTCGCGCCATATCCATCCGGGTGTTGATCCCTGACAGCTCCAACGTGCCGGCGAAGCGCAACGCGCCCTTGTAGGGACTCAGCCCGATCAGAACGCCTCCCAACAAGAGAGCTTGACGCAGCTGATTCGTGGGCTGCTCGATGGTGACCGAGTAGCCCTTTCCGGCGATCAGCGGGATCGGGCACCCGACCATGCGGCTCAGAGATCCGGTTTGAGCACCTGCCGCCAGTACCACGGCATCCACCTCCAGATCGCCCTCGGTGGTCACGACCGCGGTTACGCGCTGTCCTTCGTTCCTGAACCCGTTCGCCCGGACGCCCTCGTGGATATCAACACCGCTCGCGCGCAACGACGATTCCAGTCCTGCCATCAGCGTCTCTGGCCGCACGTGCCGGCCTTCATTCAGGAAGAGTCCAACCCTGAACCCCGGACGCAGCAGCGGTTCGTACTCGTACAGTTCGGCTTCGCCCAACTCGTGACAGTTCGAGCCGTCTAACGCCATCCCGGACTCAGCCCCGGATGCGGCCCCGGATGCCCTCCCTGATGCGCTTGCCGATGCGCTTGCTGATGCGCTTGCTGATGGGCCTGCTGATGGGCCTGCTGATGGCCCCCCGGAGGCAGCCTTGGCCGCAGCCGCGAGTTCGACACTCTTCCGCGTCTCCTCCGCCTCCTCCAGGTCCCGGAACGCCATCAGCAACCCCGACTCGCTGTACTCGAACTGCACGCCGTCCGCGGCCAGTTCGTCGTAGCGATCCATCGTCACTGCGTTGAGCGCAGCCAGCGCCGCGATTCCCCGCTCATGATCCGTGAGGTTGCAGTGCGAATGGAACCGCAACAGCCACGGAGCCAGTGCCACCAAGCTGGTAGGCCTGATGTGCAGCGGGCTATCCCGCCGCAGCATCCACTTCAGCGACTGCACGGTGAGGCCGGGCTTGGCAAGCGGCGTCGATTTCGACGGGAACACCCAGCCGGCGTTTCCGAGCGAGCACCCGCTGCCCAGAGTCGACGACTCGATGATGACGGGTTCCGCACCCAGCTTCTTGAGGTAATAGGCGGTGCAAAGGCCGATGACACCACCGCCAATGATCCCTACTCGCATCAGATATTACCCGAGCTGGCCAAAATCTCTTGCAGGACCCGCTCCACCCAAGTCTTCTCGTTCAAGATCCTTGCGTTCGTCCAAATCCCTCGGCAAGCACCCATGGAATACGCGACTAAGTCACAAATCATCAACAAGTAACGCTACCACTGATATTCACGGCGCACTACGCACTGATGAAGCCGCTTCGCCGCGATAGTATTATCCACACTCAAAAGAACGCTAATCGGGGGAGAGAATAATGACAAATGAACTCAGGATAATTGGTCTTGTCGCGGCTCTGGCTATTGTTTCCGGAAGTGGCTGCACAACACCTGAAAACAATGAGGAGAACGAGTCCACTACGGAAGCGTTGACGAGTGGGCTCGCGAACATGAATGGATTCAGCGGTCTCGCTCAAGTGGACGAATTCACGTACTTGGCAGTCCATGACGAGTTGGTATACGAAGATGGAATCAGGCTGACTCTTGTGCGACTGGAAGACGACGCGACTCCCACATTTTCCGCGGTAGTCGTCGACAACTGGGTAGATTCCGAAGGGCCATCAAGTGACCTCGAGTCAATTTGTGCCGTACCTTCACGTCCGAACCAATTCATTCTTGCCGAGGCAGGATACTGGCAGGAAGAGTATGGAAGACTGTTTCATATCGAATTGGGTGCTGAGCAGGATAGCGCGAGAGTGCTTGGAGCATTCAAGCTGCCACTGTTCGCCGATAACAACCCTGATCAAGAGGGGGACCAGTTCGAGGGACTTGCATGCGTGGATGCCGGCGAAGATTCGGTGCTCTTGATATTGGGAGAGCGGGGCGGATCTGAAACCTATGTCTCGGGACTCCTCAGGTGGGGAACACTCGATCTCACAGACTATGCTCTAACGTTTACAGCCGATGGAGAGCAGGGAGTTGAACTGAATGCGCCCGGCAATTGGCTGGACGGGACCCAAAATCGAGACATTTCGGCTCTCCATCTGGACAGTGAAGGGATACTTTGGGCCTCTGCAAGCGAAGACCCCGGCGACCTTGGGCCATTCTATTCCGTTGTTTTTCGGGTCGGGACGATCAGCCTGGACCTGGGAATCCCAATTCAGGTCGACGATGCATTGGAAGTCTGGAAGGAAGTTTCCGGTTTCAAGATAGAGGCGCTCTCCGGACCCTCGGCGATCGTCGCCGGAAGCACGCTTAGTTTCGGCACCGAAGATGAACTCTATGGCGGCGCATTGAGATTTCTCTAGAGCGCAGGCGTGCCTGCGGGTTTGAAGTGCGTGCTCACAACGGAGATACCTTCTGCCTGGCATACCCGATGGCAGCCAGAACGCCGGCGCAGACCAGCAGGAAGATAATTGGAAACGAGATTTGCCTTAACGCGGCGCCGGGTCCTGCCAGCTCCATGGAGAAGACGGGGATCGCGCCCAGGCTGTCGCTTCCCAATCTGTTTTTCGAAATGATTGCGGGTCGCACAATATCGTTCAGATCATCCATCGCGGTCCCTGCCTGCGTGATGAACATCTGCGCCTGGTCGAAGTCGGATCCTGCGATTCGGAAGAACGCTCGTTGGGCAATGATGGCCGGCGACAAGTACTGCAGGCGGTCGACAAAGGCGCTTCTCTGGCGGTTCGCTTCTTCAAAGGCGTTTACGATAGGTACGGTGTTCGACAGCACCTGTTCGTTGGCCAGAAAAACCGCGCTGAAGAAATCCGGTACGGATTCGTCGCTGACCGTCAGTTCGGGATGATCCTGCAGAAAGTCATCCGTCAGTTCGCTCGTACGCCTGGACGCATCGACCTGGGCCGCACGCGAGTCGGACAGGTATTCCAGTTGTGAAGGCAAGGGATAAACGGCCTCGCCCGCGCTGTTGGTCAGTGCCGGGATTGCGAGCGTGAAGAGCACCCACAGGCCGATCAGCGTGGCCGCCGTGGCCTCGCTGCGCCTTATGCGGCTGACCGCCAGGTAGATGAGCGCCAGCCAGAACAAGGTGTAAGCAAAGAAGGTGCCAAGCCAGAGCAGACCATGGCCACCGAAACCACCCTCACCGGCGGTTGCAAGGCCGACCACAACTGAAACCAGCGCCAACAGAATCAGCAGGCCATTACGTACAGCCAGTCGTGTAACCAGAACGTTTTCCGTGCTGATGGGATTGGAAAGCAGCAGCTTCAACGTTCCCCTGGAGCGGTCGGAAGCGAGCACGTCGAAGGAAAGCGCGATCATCAGGAGCGGCAACACCACTACGGTAAAGAAGGCCAGATCGAACTTGCCCAGAGACAGCGTTGTCGGGTTGTCGAACTCATAGGGCTCGATCATGGACATCCTGGTTTGCAGCGGCGTGATGGTGGCGCGGGTTGGAAGAAGCGCCGAGCTCCCGACGGCCAGGTGTCCGAGCGGACCGACCGGCTGCGTCGCGGGTATCTGAATATTGCCGGGACGCGCCGCAAACGGCGATGCCTCCTGCGTTCCCTGTTCGATCGCAAACAGATCCTCGCGCCACGATTGCATTTGTACTTTGACATCGGCTTGGTAATTGCCGAGCATCGCAACTTGCGCGTCGCGCCAGGTGGTTCCCGACCAGACCGAATAAAGCGATGCAATCAGGGCAAACGCCAAAATCGCCATTGCGGCGAGCGATCTGCGAATTCTCAGGAACTCGAGTTTGAGCAACGCACCTGTCACTTCACGGCCTCCAGTCGTGCGGCCCGATTGGCGGCCCAGCGTGCAAAGAGAAAGCTCGCAACGGCCCAAAAGAGCAGAATGCCCGCGTGAACGAGATAATTCGAAACAAACGTGCCGATTGACGGCAATCTGCCCTCATAAGCTGGAATCTGGGGCCAGAATGACGCATCGCTCTGGTACAGAAACGATTGTCCGTTCGCGTTGTAAATCATGTCCTCGTTCATCTGCCGGATGATCACGCGTCTGTGCGCTTCGGCTTCCTGAACGAATTGGGTGTGATGAAAACGATCGGTACCGGCGAGCCCGGAGGAAAGCGCCATGATGGCGGAGGTGGGTGACAACACGGACAACACCTTGAGCGTATTTTCCTGACTGGCGTACCCGTCTCGAAGTCCGCCGTAAAAGTCATCCCAAAGCGGGTTTGCATGATCCTCGCTGGCCTGTAATCGGTGGGCGGCAAAGTCGACTGGCGCGTCGTTCACATCGGTGACTCCATAAGTCTCCAGAAATTCCTCCCTGTGCCTGTCGGCGTAATCCGAGGTTCCAAAGTCTCCCCTGACTGCATTCAGGGCAAAAGTCGTATCGAAGGCGTCGGGCTGCGGTGTTCTCATGACCGCGATATCGCCGCCCAACCGGGGCGCCAGGACCGTGACAACGCTCCAGACGGAAATGAGCGCGATGGCTGCAGCGCGGCGACTGCTGCACAGTGCGGACAGGCCAATGGTCAGCATTGCGTATATGAACAGGTAAACCGCGTAAGTGACGAACAGCCCGGCCAGGCGTATTCCCAGGTCTTCCTGCGGTGCTCCCTCACCAAAGGCCAGGATGGCTATGGCCACGAATCCTCCGAGGAGGATCAACAGTTTCAGCAGCGCTGACAGCGCTCCACGGAGCTTTCCGATGAACAACACGCTCGGTGAAGCGCCGTAACTCATGACCTGACGCAGCGTTCCGTCTTGCCGTTCGCCTGCGTAAGAGGCAAACAACAGCAATACGACCAACAGCGGGATCAGGTATTGCAGGACCCAAGCCGGGCTGAGAATGACAAATCGCGCCAGATCGCCCGCGCCCTCTGCGCGCCGGAAGGTTGCGGGATTCTGAATGTGACCTTCCATCCAGACCGCCATCCCCGCGTAGTCGATGACGCCGGGATCAAAGCCTGAAAGCGAGGGGATCGGCATGAAGGCGTACTTGGAATAGTGCGCGGCCGAATGGGGGTTTATGCTGCCCTGAGCGTCAAAATTCGCCCGATCGGCCTGGGCGGCCGCGGTGCGTTCCATTTCAAACGTGTTGGTTCTCACGACGCCGACGGAGAGGGCCGCGATCACGGCAAGCAGTAACGCGATGTAGATGCCCCTCAGCCGCCTGTCGCGACCGGCAACCAGGGCTTCCTTGCGAGCAATGACGGATGCACTCATGCTGCTTCCTCCTCAATGCTGTCGTGCATGTGATCCAGGTAAAGGGTTTCAAGTTGTTGTCCGGTTACGGATTCGGCGCGGATGACATCGACAAGCCGGCCGCTCTTCATGATCCCGATGCGGTCGCCCACCTCCCTTGCGCGGAACAGGTCGTGCGTAGCCATGAGGGTGGCGACGCCCTGACCGCGCTGCTCGGTGATCAAGGCACAGAATTCGTTGGCTGCCTTTGGGTCCAGCCCGGAAAGCGGTTCGTCCAGCAACAGTACCTTCGCGCTCCTGGCGATTGCGCAGGCGATACCCACCTTCTGCTGCATGCCCTTCGAGTAGCTGGAGGTTGAATCGTGGACGGCTTCCCGCGGCAAGCCGGCCCGTTCCATGCAATTCAGCAACTCGCTTTCCGGCATGTCCCTGCCGGCGAGCTTTGCGAAGAATTCCAGGTTTTCGTATCCGGTCAGATCGGGATAGAGCGCAACTTTTTCCGGAATGTAGGCGACGTTTTCCCGCACGGTGACGGGATCGACACTTACGTCCGTTCCATCGATCAGCGCGGTGCCTTCAGTGGGCTCCAGAAACCCCAGAAAGAGATTGATGAGGGTTGTTTTTCCGGCCCCGTTGGCGCCCAGAAAACAGAAGATTTCGCCGGCGGGTATCTCGACCGAAAGGTTTCGAACCGCCCAGTGTGCGTTGAATGATTTGGATAGGTTTCTCGCTTCTATCATCAGTCAGCTCCTGTGGGAACAGCAGTTCTTGATGCCTGGGTACGTGTCAGGATTTCTCGATCAATCTTGTTGTCACTGTCGACACGGTCATGAAACAGGCCAACGGTCACGGAAACGCACGAGCGCAATTTCCGAAGTTGCGTTTGCCTGGATTCGTCAGGCGACGCCCGACGCGCAGGTACTAGGTGACAGGAGGTGCTCGGGAGTTGGCGATCTGGCAGGGATCGAAGCCTGGCCAACCCGGTTCGGCGGGGGTAAGCGTCTGGAACCGGCAGTCGACTATCGGACTCCAGGACGAGCCTGCGACCGTATCGTCCATGCCGGCGGAGGAATGGCAAACGAGACAACTGGTTGCATCCAGCTGGGAATCGGCGTGGGAGTGGTCATGCGCCAGCGCATAGCTCTGCCCGACCAGCGCAAGAAGCAGGACCAACCGCAACGCCAGTCGTTTTGCGCAGTTTCCAGGCCGACTCAGACTCACTGGGGCTCCAGGGGCTTCCATCCGCTACCTGTTGACATGCTAGCACGGCGACAGCACCCGGCCACAGAGGGGATCGTGACAGCGGCGATTGCTGCGGCGATCGCTTGACTCCGCGATTCGAACTGTGACAACTTGATGCCGTCGCACTGCGCTTTCAGCGGATGCGGCAAGAGACCTGAGGGGTGGCTTCGCGCCTGAGATGCTCGCCAACTGGCGGCAGACCCTTGGAACCTGAACCAGATAATGCTGGCGGAGGAACAGGCCTGTGTCTATCTACCGTTATATCCATCGTTATTTTCTTGTTGCGCGTCATCGTGCGCAGTTTTTTTTCTTGAAACTGAGCCGTTATCCTGCGCCAGGTGATCGTATTTGGCCTAAACACTGCGCCTTTCTGCTTCTTTTCGCCCTGTTCTCGCTGACTTACGTGGCAACAGCGCAGGAAATCGACGAGATCATCGTTTATGGCGATCTCCGGGAATCCGAAATCGAGGATGTGCCGACCAGCGTGACGGTGCTCGATGAAGCGCTCATTCGTCAGCGCAACGCTTCGCACTTCGAGGAGATGGTTGCTGCCGCGGCGAACCTGAACTTGTCGAACGGCGCATCGCGGGCGCGGTTCTTCCAGATTCGGGGTGTCGGGGAACGCGGACAGTTCACCGAGCCGCTGAATCCTTCCGTGGGGCTGCTCATCGATGGCGTGGACTTCAGCGGAATCGGGGGCGTTTCGACGCTCTTCGATGTCGAGCAGATCGAAGTATTTCGCGGGCCCCAGGGCGACCTCTACGGCGCGAACGCACTGGCGGGACTCATTTCGTTACGCAGCCATGCCGCCGAACACGAGGCCTCCGGCCGCTTGCGCCTGGAAGCCGGCAACTACGGCGTGCGGAGTCTCGGCGCAGCCTACGGCGGCTCGCTCTCCGACACGGTCGCCTTTCGCACCTCGCTGTCGACCTATGCCGGCGACGGCTACATCCACAACACCCATCTCGGCGCCCACGATACGAACAACCTCGACGAACTCACCTGGCGCGGTAAGCTGCGCATCGACCTTTCGGACAGCGCAAGCCTCGACGTGAATCTCGGCCTGGTCGACCTGAATAACGGCTACGACGCCTTTTCGCTCGACAACGACCGGCGCACGCGCTCCGATCAGCCCGGCGCCGACAACCAGCAAAGCGTCTTCGGTTCGCTGCGCCTGGCGCTGCCAGGGGATCTGTTCGACACGGAAATCAGCGTCGCCAATGCAGCTTCGGACATCGCTTACGGCTACGACGAGGACTGGACCTACGACGGATTCCACCCCTGGGGCTATTCCTCGACGGACCAGTACAACCGCGACCGCGACACGCTGACCGCGGAGGTGCGCCTGACCTCTTCCGAGGCCGGCAGCCTGTTCGATGGCCGCGGCGCCTGGGTGGCCGGTCTCTACATGCTGCGCCAGCAGGTGGATCTGCTGCGGGTCTATACCTACGCGGATTCGGACTTCGGAAGCAGTTTCCAAATTCAGCGCCTGGCCGCCTACGGACGCATCGAGAGCGATCTCTCCGACCGCGGCCGCCTGACCATCGGCCTGCGCCTGGAAGCCCACGAATCCGACTACTCGGACACCGCCGGCCTGGCCTACAACCCGGACGAAAACCTGGTCGGCGGCCGCATCGCCTACGACTACGCCCTCTCGGAGAACTGGTCCGGCTATGCGAGCCTTTCGCGCGGCTACAAGGCAGGCGGATTCAACCTGGACGGCTCGCTCGACGAGAGCCTGCGCCAGTACGACGCCGAATTTCTCAACAACTACGAACTCGGCCTCAAGGGCCAGGTGGCCGAAACCGGCCTGCGCATGCGCCTCGCGCTGTTTCGCATGATCCGGGACGACGTCCAGATCGACAGCTCGACCACCCTGCTCCGCGCCGACGGCAGCAGCGAGTTCATCGACTTCATCGGCAATGCCGCCGAAGGCGTGAACCAGGGCGTGGAGGCGGAACTCAACTGGAGTCCGGGCGACCGCGTCCAGGTCACCGGCAGCCTCGGCCTGCTCAACAGCGAATACGAAAACTACATCAACGGCAACGGCGAAGACCTCGGCGGACGCGAACAAGCCCATGCGCCCGGGTACCAATACTATCTGGCAGCCAATTTCGGACTGCTCGATAACCTGGGGCTCACGCTCTCGCTAGAAGGACGCGACGCCTTCTTCTTCTCCGACAGCCACGATGCAAGATCCCTCGCCTACGACCTCTTCCATGCCTCGCTCACCTGGGACTGGCAGGCCTTCTCCTTCAGCCTGTGGGGCCGCAACCTGTCCGACGAGAACTACTTCGTGCGCGGCTTCTACTTCGGCAACGACCCCCGCGACGGCTACGCCGGCCACCGCTACACGCAGCTCGGCGAACCCCAGCGCTTTGGCCTGACCGTGTCGCGGGATTTCTGACCGGTCCAATAGACCAGCCAATCACCTCGCCACGACATATCCACCGCAACGGATTGCGGTGAGTCCCCGAACCAGCCGATTGCCAAAAGGGCATCGCTGCATCCAAACCCCTCGCTGCGGGCATCTACTCCACAAAGGCGGCATTTTGCCGCATCGCTACACCGGAGAGAAAAGATGTACCGCAGGATTTATGAAAGTTCAGCCCAGTTCGTTGTGGTCGTTTTGATCGGCCTCGCCTATGCTCAGTGCATACAGTCGTTCGCGATCGTGACGGTCTGAGCGGGGCAGTTGAGCCACGGCTGACGCCAGGCTTGAAGCACTCATTTCCAGGAGAAAGCAATGGAAGAAGAAGTTGTTGCCATATTCGTTCCGATCGTCATGTTCATCGCCATCGCGGTGGTGATGTGCGTTTACTACTACTTGCGCCATCGCACCGGCGAGGCGGTGCAGAAGACCGTGCGGACGGCGATCGAACAGGGTCAGGAACTCACGCCCGAGATACTCGAACGGCTGGGGCAGGCGCCGAAGCGCAAGCCGGCGGATCTCAAGATGATGGATCTGCGCCGGGGCGTGATCCTGATCAGCGTCGGGCTCGGGATTGCGGCCTTCGGGGCACTGGTCGGGGAGGAACACGCCATGCGTCCGCTGCTCGCCATCGGTGCGCTGCCGTTCCTGATCGGCGTCGCCTACCTGGGGCTGTGGAAGTTCGGCAAGTCGGACAAGTCTGGCTAGCAGGCCCGGGTTCGCACGACGGTGGGGAGTCGCGCCGGGGCTCGCACGCCAGCGGGACACCGCGATGAGGCTCGCACGCCCGCGGAGCATCGCGACGAGGTTCTCGTTGCCCGCGCCATCGCGACCGGCAATCCCGCGGACTACGACGAGCTGATCCGCCGGTACCAGTCCGATGTGCGCAACTGGCTCCGCCACCTCACGGGCGACCCCTCGCGGGCGGACGACCTGGCGCAGGAAACCTTCATTCGAGCATGGGAACGGCTGCACACGATCGGTGACGGCAAGAAGTTCAAGGCCTGGATAATGAAGATCGCCTACAACATGTTCCTACAGTCGCGCCGCCGGCAGGGCAGAGAGGCCAGGCTGGCGGATGCCCTGGGCCGGGAGCAACTGGCTGCCGGGAGCCATGTCACCGCCGGCGGAGATGCCGGCGTGACCGACCTGCCCAGGATGCTGGCGGCCTTGACCGAGGGCGAGCGCATCGCCATGGTTCTTTGCTACGCTTACGGCATGAGTCACCGGGAGATCACGGAACTCACCGACATGCCGCTGGGTACGGTGAAGTCCCACATTCGCAGGGGCGCGGCGCGGATTCGCGAGCGCTTCGACCTGGGAGGCCCTGCTCATGGATAGACTCGAGAGGCCCCTGGCCCCTGACGAGGAAGGCCGGCTTTCGGAACTCTTCGAGACGCTTACGCCGCCGCTGGAAGACGAGGGCTTCAGCGCTGACGTACTCCGGCGCATCAGGCGGCGCGCGTGGTTGCGGCGTGCGGTACTCGGCACGGCCGCCATCGTCGGAGGCGTACTGGCGCTCGGCCCACTCTCCGAGCTGAGTATCCTGCTTTCCGGCCTGCCCGCCCTGCTTTCGGAGGGCCTGGTTACGGTGGCCACGAGCTGGAATGACCCGGCGTGGCTTGCGCAGAACCGGGTGGTCCTGATCCTGGCGGTTCTGGCCGCGTCGGTGCCCGGCGCGATTCGGCTGTTGGAGCGCTAGCAAGAGAACCGCAGCCGGGGGCGCACACAGATGCATTTCGATCTGTAGCAGATTGTCACATAATCACACCACAGCAAGACCGGTACACTGACCGCCGACAGCCAGGGAGTCCACATGATTTCAACACTGATGGGCAACAACCGCCGCGCCGTGGCGGGCGCAGCGATCGTCTGCGCGGCGGTCGCCGGGATCGCGTTGATGCTGACCAATTCGCGTCTGGGCGTTTACATTCTCCTCGACCACTTCGGCAATGACGAAAACGGCCTCGTCACGGGTCCCGCGTCCGGACCGATCGAACTTTCGGAGTTCGCGACCGCGGTGGCGGCGTACGAGCTGCCGGCGCAGATCGACCAGCCCTCCGGCATGACCTACCTCGAAGCCGACCGCGCCTTTGCCATCGTCACCGACCAGGCCGAGCTCTTCGTGGTGAGCGAGGACTTCACGACCGTCCGCTCCGCCACGGCATTGGCGGGCGGGCTGCTGTTGACGCGCCAGGGGCTCATGGAGGCCGCCGCAAGCATCGACGGGGATCGGGTCGCGGTGAGCGGCGAGACAGGAAGGATCGACGTCTGGCGCAAGGGCGCCGGGCCCGGGTACTCGCCGGAAATGACGATCGAGCCGTCCCCGCAGACGATGATCGGGCTGTCGGGCTACGCCGGCCTGGGCGAGTTCTCGGGCATTGCCCATAACCCGGAGACCGGGGAGTACTACGTCAGCTCCGACGAGACGCTGACGATCGCGGTCGTCGACGCGACCGGAGGGTTCGTCCGGAATCTGACATTCGAGGACGACCTGCGCGGACGGCTCAAGCCTGGCCGCTCGCTGTCCGAATACGAGCTATCGGGGCTGGACTACGCGGACGGACGGGTGTTCGCGGTCAGCGAGGCCTACAACACGCTGTTCATCATCGATCCGGAGCGCGGTCTGGAGCGCACGCTGGGCATCGAGAACGGCGGACAGATCTCGGCCATCGCCATACGGGATGGCACCGCCTACCTGCCGCTCGATCACAACCACGTCGACCCGCGTCCGCCGCTGCTGACCCTGGCGCTGGACTGACGCCCAAAAGTCGTCCGGCGGCGCGGACTCCTAACTCAGGCCGGCGGCTTCGATGCCCGCCTGAGCGCAGATGGCGTCGTTGGCGCCCGTATCGCCGCTGACCCCGATGCCACCGATGTGCTGGCCTTCGGCGGTCATGATCGGCAGCCCGCCCGCGAAGTAGTTCAGGCCGGGAACGAAGGCCGCGGCGGAGACGCCGTTACCGAAGGCCATCTCGCCCCACTGCTGCGTCGACCGCGGGCTCAGGGCCGCGGTGCGGGCCTTGGCCATCGCGATGTCGTGCGACAGGGCCTGGGCGTCGTCCATCCGGTGGTAAGCCTTCAGGTTGCCGTGGTTGTCTATGATGGCGATGTGCAGGTTCCACCCTTCCTCCGCCGCCCTGGCCAGGCAGCCGTGAATCATGGTCATGGCGGCGCTGCTGGTGAGCATGGGACGGTCCTCGACCTGGGCTGCGGCGCGGATGGCCGTCAGCGCAAGGACGGCAAGACAGATAGTGACGAAATAGCGATGTACACGCATCGACCTTCCTCCGGTTTGGTGTGAACAGAATCCGCTACCGACCCGGTCGCGTCGGAATCTCCGAATACCGCCCAGGCCCCGATAGAGGATCGGTGACGAAACCAAGCGAGTATATCCGGCAGTGCTCGCGGCTGGAAGGGGAATCCAGCGAGACTCCGGACGGGGACCTGCAGAGAGCTGGCACGCACTCGGCGACCGCTTCGGCAAATCTCCAGGTCCGACAGGCTGCTAGGCCTCGAGCAGCTCCCGTGCGCCCTGCATCATGGCGTTCGTTCGGTTCCATGGGCCGTTGAAGTAGGCGAAACCGGCGGCGAGATAGCGGTCCCGCCAGGGTGAGCGCGGCGACAGCGCGTGGTTTTCGACGGCCGCTTCGGCGAACTTGTAGTGGTGCGTGTTGGTGCCGTTGGCGACCAGGTGGTGTCGGACCCGGTCGACGAGCGGTTGCACGGGGCCGCCGGCTTCCAGATAGGCCAGAGTCTTGCCTATGGCCTGCGAACGCGCGTCGCGACCCGCCGAGAAGATTTCGTCCAGCGCATCGGCGCCCCCGGCCGGGCTCGCAAGCGCCACGGGCTGGAACTCGTTCAGCCCCGCCACACCCCGTCGGGCGCGGGACGACATGCCGCGGAACCTGGGGATAAAGGCGGCGCCCTGCAACAGCATGAGCTGCCGGGTTGCCGTGTCCTGAGACTCGCCGAACGCGTACTGAAGCGCGTTGGTTACAGTTTGCGCGTGCAGCGGCACCACGCCCGGATCGGTCATCAGGAGTTCCGCGCCCGCCGCGTGGAGAGCATGCCAAATGGACACCGGCGAGATCCCGTCCTTGAGGAAACCCAGGACGGCACTGCCTGTTTCGAGAGTGTCACCTTCCCGGAGCGCGGCCAGCACGTCCGCGCTCGCGGCTGCATCGAGCCGCCCCTGGAGCCAGTTTTCGGGGATCTCCCGGCGAAGCGCCGTGTTCTGCCGCCACGCGGCTTCTTCCCGAAGTTCAGCGGACGAGGGATTCGGATCCTCGTAGAAATTCACCAGGGCCGCCACAGTGGAGCGCAGCACCGGATCGCGGTGCTCCCAGCCCACCAGCGCCAGGATCCTGTGCGCATTCTGCACCGTGATGGCCTTGTGGCCAATGCCTCGGAAGTCACGGGCGCCGTATTGCCAGAGGAGTTCGAACACCTCTCGAGGCTCGGCCACGTTTGCGTAGTTCACCACGGCGGCATCGGCCGCTTCCACATCCCAGTGATCCAGCGCGGCTGCCAACGTGCTCCGCGCCTGATCCGCAGACGGCGCCGGCGTCGGAACCGGCGGCGCCGCGGCCATGGTCCAGCCGCTGGAGCGGCGCTCCTCGGCCTGCTCCTCCTTGAAGTTGTCCACCGCCCACAGCGCCGGCAGCCAGCGCTCCGCGGGCGGCACGCCCATCGTGGTGTGATGGATGGCGTGCAGCACCATCACGGCGTGGTACTTGAAGCCCACGTCCGGGTACGGCTGCACGTTGCGCACCGTCGCCAGGGTGAGCGCGGCGAGCAGGTCCTCGTAGCTCAGTCCGGAATGGATACGTGCAACCACGCGCTCAATGACCTGCGAGCGCGGCGCCTCTTCCAGCAGGTCGAGCAAATCGTAGACGTCGGCGGGCGCCGTTCGGCCCGTCGGGCTGGCGATGGTCAGGGTCGCCGCCCCTCCGACGGCTCTCAGAAAGTCACGGCGGTCCATACGCACCTCCGGGTCCCCAGATCGTTAGTGCCGCAATTGCTGCGACATTCGCCCTCTATCTCGCGGCCATCGGATGTTGAGCCTGCCCGGCGCATCCCCGATTCGCGTCGGGGCGAATTTCTCCGGACCATGGTATGCCGTTCGCCATGACAGGTCCAGAAATAGCCCCTGGCGTTGTTAGCCCCTGGCGTCAATTACTTCGGCGCGGCTCAATGAGACAAAGAGGAACCGTTACCGCAACTCATCCGAGGTCGGCAACATCATGTCCGTGATCTTCCCCAGCGGCGTCAGGTCCCTGCCCGCCAGGCCCGGATGGTCCGGCGCGATCCAGTGGGCGGTGAAGACACGGTTGTCGTCCTTGTCGGTCATGGTTCTCTTGAAGACGTCGTCCGGCTCGGCTCCCTCCGGCACGCTGGCCATGACGGGGTTGATGTATTCCCAAACCACCTCGGCTTCCGGCGTTACCTGGATCACGTGCCCCTGCCGGCCCGCGATGCCAAGGGTGTTGCCGTTGGCCAGCCGCTGGACGCCCGAAATGTTCTCGCTGTAGAAGCTGTTGGCGTGTTCCGCACGGAAGCTCCAGACGATCTGGTTGGCGGGGCCGCCTGCCTCCATCTCGGGCAGGTACGGCGCTTCGGGATAGGCCCCGGCGTAGGGATTCACCTCGAGCAGCACCGAGTAGTACGCGCCCGCGCGCCGTGAACCATTGTCGAAGGTCAGGAAGTTGCCGGCGCCCGGCAGGCCTTCCGCGATCCAGTGCGTGTCGTGGTGGTGGAACAGCAGCCGGTCGCCCTCCGAAGTCACGTCGCCGTCCGGATTGTAGCTCGGCGGTTCTCCGGAGTCGTAGAGCGCCGGGTTGCCCCAGCGGAAGATGATGTCGCCCTTCGGGCCCGCGGCAAGCGCCTTGCTGGCCTCGAAATCGCCCACCACGAAGGTGCCGCCGTGGTCGATGACGTAGAGCTCGCCCATCCGGTCGTTATTGACCACGATCTGGTCGAGCGTCCGGTTGTAGTCGAGCGCGTTCTGGTGCGTGAAGTCGCCGCTGAGTCCCGGTCCCCAGTTGAGATCGAAGCGGCCCGGATGCTCGGACAGCACCCCGTAGTTCGGCCAGTCGGGATTGACGTCCTGAATCACGTGATCCAGCGACCACCACTCCCAGACGATGTTGCCGTTCATGTCCACCTCGACCACACCGTCCGGCACGGCATCCCACTGGACTGAAGGATCGGCGCCCGCAGCCACCGCCTGCTCCTGGGTCATCGGGAACATGGACGTGAAGATGATCGTCCAGTCATCGAGGTGGTTGTTCCAGATCCGCTTGAAGTTGTGATGGTAGAGGTAGCCCTCCCGCGGATCGCTGAACGCCCAGACGAGGTTTCCATCCCAGTCCAGTTCCAGGAGAGCGCGCTCGCCCTCGGTGCCGTGAGCGTCGGTGCTGAGCCCCTGGATGATGGTGCCCTTCTCGGTCAGACGGGCGGTTTTCTCAAGCTCATACCCCTGCCCCTGGTACTCGGGCGGAACGGTCTTCCACATGTGGACGACTTCGCCGTCCATGTTGATGAGGTAGGTGAATTCGTAATCCTCGTGCCTGGACCACGACGGCAGCAGGAGATAGCCGGGCGCCGCCTGCTCCGGGTCGACGTAGATCAGTTCGGTGGGTCCGTGGAATGCCTCGTACGCATGCGTCGAACCGAGCAGCGCGATGAAACCGATCACCAGAAAACAGCCGATTCCCCTGAGTCCTTGTGCGGTTCGCATCGATCAACCCCGTGTGCTGTTGTTTGCGCCAGATTGTCACAGACCGTTGCCCAAAGTCCATCGTTGATCGCTCCGCCCCCGGCCAAGCTGGCAAGCAGGTCGCGGCGTGCCGGGCAGCCAGCCGGGGAGGCACTGCCAGGTCGTAGCCCTCAGTTGGAACATCTGGATTCCCGGTATTGTCTAACTCTCAACTGCCCGGAGGGTCCCGCATGACACGGTTTGTTGATGTTTCCGCCCTTCGCCGGATTGTGGACCGCGTTGGAGCGGGCACGTTCGTGTCCGGCATTGCGAAGGCCATCCGTGAGGACTTACGACGTTGGGAGTCGTTCGAGAAGAGTGCGCGGCTCGCCAGTCACAGCGAGATCGGCGTGATCGAGTTGATGCCGATCTCGGACGGGGAGCGGTTTGCGTTCAAGTACGTCAACGGTCATCCGGCCAACGCGCGCAAGGGCTTGCCGACGGTGATGGCCTTCGGCGTGCTGGCGGACGTGGAAACGGGCTTCCCGATGCTGCTCTCGGAAATGACGCTGACGACGGCCTTTCGCACGGCGGCGGCCTCGGCCGTGGCCGCCGAGGTGCTCGCCAGGTCCGATTCCCGTGTCATGGGTATGATCGGAAGCGGGGCGCGAAAGCGCGGAGCAGGTCACCGTCTTCGACTCGGTCGGTTTTGCGCTGGAAGACTACTCCGCGCTGCGGTACGTTCACGAACTGGCTATTGAATTCGGGGAGGGCGAAGACATTGAGCTGGTCCCGGATCTGGAGGACCCAAGAGATTTGTTCGGGATGGCGGTGAACCGCAGCGAGCAAGGCAGGCCATGATTCAGACCGGGCGACCCATTCACATCATCAACGTGCCGCTCGATCTGGGCGCCTCGCGCCGGGGAACGGACGCGGGCCCGTCGGCATTTCGCGTGGCGGGGCTCAGGAAGGCGATTCTCTCGCTGGGGTATTCGAACGTGAGAGAAACGGACGTTTCGATCCCTTCCATGGAAACGGTGCCGCCGGGCGATTCCAGTGCACGCTACAAGGACGAGATTCTGGCGGCGTGCACGCAACTCGCCGGGCACACCCGCGACGCGCTCGACGCGGGCGAGTGGCCGCTGGTGATCGGCGGCGACCACTCCATCGCCATGGGCACGGTCTCCGCCGTTTCCGCGCACCTGGGCCGCACGGACGGCAAGCTCGGCGTCATCTGGTTCGACGCTCACGGCGACATGAATCTTCCGGAGTCCTCGCCTTCGGGAAACGTGCACGGCATGCCGCTGGCGCACTTGCTGGGCTATGGCGACCCGCAACTGTCCTCCATTTTGGATGTGCATCCCGCGGTCGAGGCGGAACACGTCGTCCTGATCGGGATTCGGGATATCGACGAGGACGAGCGCGAGTTCATTCATGCATCCGGCGTCACGGCCTTCACCATGCGCGAAATAGACCAACTCGGAATGAACCGGGTTGCCGGCGAGGCGCTTGAGATCGTCAACAACGGCACGGCGGGGTTTCACGTCAGCTTCGACCTGGACGGCTGCGACCCGGAAGTCATTCCCGGCACCGGAACCGTTGTCCCCGGCGGGGTCAGCTTCAGGGAGGCGCACCTGCTGCTGGAAGAATGCGCGGCGGACGGACGGATGACGTCCATGGAAGTCGTCGAGCTCAACCCGTTCCTCGATCACGCCAACATCTCCGCCGAACGCGCCGTCACGCTGGTCCAGAGCGCACTGGGACGCAGCATCCTCTGATCCCGGCGGGGGCACGGCCCGAATTCTTCCTCCGTTTCGGGGATAATTGCGGCGCCGAAATCCATGGAGAAACGGTGGCGGACATCCCCGAGACCCAACAGCCCTACGCCGACCTGACGCCCGACCGGATGCTCGACTCGCTGGAGGGCGTCGGGTTTGCGTGCGACGGCCGCATCCTTGCGCTCAACAGTTACGAGAACCGCGTCTACCAGCTTGGCCAGGAGGACGGCGGATTCGTGGTGGCGAAGTTCTACCGGCCGGGGCGCTGGAGCGACGAGGGCATCCGGGAGGAGCACCGTTTCGCCCTGGAGCTTGTCGAGAGCGAGCTGCCCATCGTGCCGCCCATCGAGGTGGACGGCGAGACGTTGCACCATCACGCCGGCTATCGCTTTGCCGTGTATCCGCGCCAGGGCGGCCGCTGGCCCGAGCTCGGGCGTGACGAGGAGTGGGAGATGCTTGGCCGCTTCATCGGCCGGATCCACGCCATCGGCGCGGTGGGCCGCTTCGCCCACCGCCAGGATATTTCCATCGAGCGAATGGGGCGGGAAGCCTCGCACTTCGTCCTGCTGTGCGACTGGATGCCGCCGCACCTGGTGCAGGGGTACCATGCGATCGTCGATCAACTGCTCGTGGCCGTAGCCGAGGCATTCGACCGGGCCGGGTCTTTCCGGCAGCAACGGATTCACGGCGACTGCCATTTCGGCAACGTGCTCTGGACCGGCGACGGCCCGCATTTCGTGGACCTGGACGACTGCGTCACGGGACCGGCCGTTCAGGATCTATGGCTGTTCCTTTCGGGCGAACGCGAGGAGCGCTCCCTCCAACTCCAGCGGTTACTGCGCGGCTACCGCCAGTTCCACGACTTCGACTACCGGGAACTGCACCTCATCGAAGCCCTGCGCACGCTGCGCATGATCAACTACACCGCCTGGATCGCCCGCCGCTGGGCCGACCCCGCCTTCCCGAAGGCGTTCCCCTGGTTCGCGGAGACGAAATACTGGGAGGAACACGTACTGGCGCTCAAGGAGCAGGCCGCAGCGCTTGCGGAGCCAGTGCTGGAGGTCTTGTAGGCCAGGCGCTCCGGCGCGCGGTTGCCCGCGAACCGGAGCGCTCGCGCAATCAAAGGTCGATCACCGCTAGCGACAGCAGCGGGCGGCGACGACCGCAATCTACAGCGGCTGGATTCTCACGTTGCGGAACCTGACGATGCCGCTGCCGTACTGCAACGTAAACGGTCCTTCGGCAAATGTGTCGTCTTCGATATCCACGGTGACGGAGCCGTTCAATGTTACATGGAGTCCCGGACCCTCGGCGCGGATCTCGTATGAGTTCCACTGCCCGCCCGCGTCGATCTGCGCCGCAGGCGCCGCAAAATCGACGATCCCGCCGGTCCGGTAAGTCTGGTCCTCGCGCTGGTCGAAGATGTTGACCTCGTAACAGGTACTCGGCGATACCGCCTCCGGGTCCGCACAGCGGATGAACACGCCGCTGTTCGCCGGGTCGTCCACCCAGAACTCCAGCGTGAGCACGAAGTCCGAGTAGGACTCATTGCTCAACAGGTGCCCCGACTCGCCCGATCCTTCGACAACATCGTCCGTAATCGTCCAGTCTGTATTGCCAATCTCGGACCAGCTATCCAGGTTTGTGCCGTCGAAGAGCGTGACCCACCCGTCCTGGGCCAGCGCAGGCGCCGCCGCAAGGACAAGTACACCGGTGACCATCGTGCAAATTTTTCTCATTTGTTCATCTCCGTGCGAAGAACTGCATGTTTGTCGCGCTAGGGCGGCCAGCTTACCAACCGGAGCCCTTGCAAGGAAAACACCGGTCTGCGGGTTACCGCCCAGACCGCAGTTCTATTCTTCATCGCATGGACTCCGGCACGTGGAACGGGTTGATCACCCGCAGGCCGCCATAATCCTGGTCCGAGCTGAAATCCTCCGAATACACTGCGTCGCATCCCGCCTTTCGTGCCGCAGCGAGGATGGCGCTGTCCCAGTAGGAGAGTCTGAACCTATCGCATATGGATACTGCATCCTGGAACAGTTCGACGGTCATCGACACGACGGGAAGGCCGTTCAGGGAACGCAGAAATCCGAGTGCCTGCCTGCTTGTGAGCGGCTCCGGCAGCGACGAGCGAGTTACCTGATGGTAGAACTCCTGCATGACCTGAACCGACAGGGCGAGTTCGCGGTTCTGCAATAGCTTCTGCGCTATGCGACGCTTGGCCCTTTCTTCCATATTGGGGCTTATCGCATAGATCAGTACATTGGTGTCAACGAATCTCACGGCGTTCGTACAATTCATCCCGAGACAATCTGTCGGACGCC
>JAJDWR010000050.1 GCA_022825505.1 Gammaproteobacteria bacterium
GCTGAAGACCTGGTAGCCGCCGGAATCCGTCAGGATCGGGCCCGGCCAGTGCATGAAGCGATGCAACCCGCCGTGCTGCTCGACGACCTCCACGCCGGGCCGCAACATCAAATGAAAGGTATTGCCCAGAATGATTTCCGCACCGGAGGCCCGAACCTCCTCCGGGGTGACCGAGCGTACCGCGCCATGCGTCCCGACCGGCATGAACGCCGGGGTTCTCACTGTGCCGCGCTCGAATTCGAGCAGGCCGCGTCGTGCTGCGCCATCCGTATTAATGACTTGAAACTTCATGGTTCAGAGGATCAGCATGGCATCGCCATAACTGTAGAAGCGATAGTCCCTATCGACGGCATGACGGTAGGCGTGAAGGGCCGCGTCACGCCCCGCGAATGCACAGATCATGACCAGCAACGAGGAGCGCGGCAGGTGGAAATTGGTCATCAGCCCGTCCGTTGCGACGAAGGTGCAGCCCGGGTACAGATACAGGCGAGTCTCGCCTTCAAACGGTCGCACGCGGCCGGACTGGGCCGCAGACTCAAGCGCCCGCGCGGACGTGGTCCCGACCGCAATCACCCGCCCTCCCCGTTCACGAGTCTGTTCGATGCGGGCACATGCCTCGGCGTCGACCGACAACCGTTCGGAGTGGATGCGATGATCGCGGATGTCTTCCGACTCAATCGGCTGGAAGGTTCCGGCCCCCACATGCAGCGTCACGAAAATCCTGCCGATGCCCTTTTCATCCAGGCGATGCAAAAGAGCCTCGTCGAAGTGCAGCCCTGCCGTCGGCGCGGCCACTGCGCCTGAGTTTTGTGCGTATACCGTCTGGTAACGGTCCCGGTCCTGCGGTTCCGGGGCCCGGTCGATATACGGCGGCAACGGCACCTGTCCATGTCGCTCCAGAAAGTCCGCGACATCCGTCTCTTGCGGGAACTTCAGGACCCAAAATCTTTCCTCTCGTCCCTCGACTTCGGCTTGCACCCCTTCGGACAGGGTCAGCTTGCTGCCGGGCGCGGGCGGCCAGCTGAAACGCAACTGCGCAAGAATCCGTTGCCGCGAAAGTTGACGTTCCACCAGCACTTCGACATCCCCGCCTGTCGACTTGCGGCCGAAAAGCCGCGCCGGGATCACCCGGGTGTCGTTGAGCACCAGAAGATCCCCGGGGGCAAGCAGATCCGGAAGGTCGCGAACGCCCTTGTCTTGAAGCGCCCCGGTGGCGCGGTCCATCACCAGCAGACGGCTGGCGCCGCGGTCCGGCAGCGGGTGTTTGGCGATTCGGTCGGGCGGCAGGTCGTAATCGAAGTCGGCCGCCTTGAAATGCCTCGGCGGCTCAGCCGAAGAGCGGCTTGCGCACGATGATGTCGTCACGACCGGAACCGGTGGAAATCAAATCGACCGGCGCTTCCAGGTGCTGCTCGATCGCGGCAATATAGTCCCGGGCCTGGGCCGGGAGATCCTCGAAAGCTCGAACCTCCGTCGTGGAGCTTTGCCATCCGGGATAATCCTCGTATTCCGCCGCCTGGCCCGCCTCGTCATAGCCGGTGCAGACACGAATCACGGGGAACGAATCCAGCACGTCCAGCTTGGTCAGGCACAGGCTGCTGACACCATTGGCGCGCATCGCCCGGCGCAACGCGACCACGTCCAACCAGCCGCAGCGTCGGGCTCGGCCGGTTGTCGCGCCGACTTCCGCGCCGAGTTGCGCCAGTTGCGCACCGGTCTCGTCGTGCAGTTCCGTCGGGAACGGACCGGAACCGACCCGAGTGGTATACACCTTGACGATTCCCAGCACGGCATCGATGTGCCGTGGCCCAACACCTGCGCCCACACATGCCCCGCCGGCCACGGTGTTGCTCGACGTGACGTACGGGTAGGTCCCATGATCGATATCCAGAAGTGTCCCCTGAGCTCCCTCGAACAGCAGGTTCTTCCCCTCCGAACGCAAGGCCGCGCAGCGTTCCGAAACATCCGCGACGCAGGGCTCCAGGCGTTCTGCAAGCGCCCATAGGCGCGCCGCCACCTGTGCCGTGTCCAATGGCTCGGCTTTATAATAACTTTGCAGCATAAAATTATGATATTCAACGAGTTCTGACAGCTTCTGATCCCGGGATTCCGGCTGGTAGAGATCCGAGACCCGGAGTCCCCGGCGGGCGGCCTTGTCTTCGTAGGCCGGGCCGATGCCGCGCAACGTCGTTCCAATCGCCGATCCTCCCCGAGCCTCCTCGCGCGCCCGGTCGAGCGCGATGTGGGATGGCAAGAGCAAAGGACAGGCGGCGGAAACCCTCAATTGCTCCAGCACCGGGAGGCCTTGAGCCAACAGGAAGTCGATTTCCTCGAACAGGGCATCCAGTGACAACACCACGCCGTTCCCGATCAGGCATTCGACGCCGGGGTTGAGAATGCCGGAAGGAATCAGATGCAGAATCGTCTTCTCGCCCTCAACCACCAGGGTATGCCCGGCGTTATGCCCGCCCTGGAACCGGATCACGGCGTCGGCATCAGCCGCCAAAAGATCGACGATCTTGCCCTTCCCTTCGTCGCCCCACTGTGCGCCGACGATGATGACGCTTCGATTCATGATGTGACCGGACGCGCCACCCAAGCGCCGTCTTCATTCACCAGCTGTTCTGAACACTGGAACTCCTCGGCCGAATCCCCCGGCCCAAGCCCGCAAATCACGATGTGGCCCTGTGCGCGCAGTTCAGCGACTGCATCCTGCAGGGCCGGGTCTTCATCCGCCCCTGCATAAATCCGGCGCCGCTCGGCCGCATCCAGGGAACCGCAACGGGCCAACGTGCGCAAATCCAGGCTGAAGCCGGTCGCCGGACGGTCGCCTTGGGCGCCATAACGCCCGCCACGGGCAATTTCCTGGCCCTGCCCCTCCATGTAGGCGGCGAACACCAGCCCGCTTTCGTAGTGAAAGCCGCTGGCCTCGCCCAAATCAAAATGCAGTTGGACTTCCGGGTAAGAGCCGCGAACCCGCGCGGCCACCGTGCGCAACGCCTCCAAAGCCGGCAGAATCTGCTCCTGAACCTCTCCCAGTTCTTGCGCGGCACGATCCAGCACGGCTTCGTCCGGGCCCGACAGGTCCGGAAGCATCCGAATCATCCTGGCGACCGATTCTTCCGAGGGACGGGCGTTCAACCACTCGTCGAGATCGGCATGTGCCTTGCGCTGAATCAGCTCAAACAACTCGTCGCGCTCCGCCGCGGTCCAGCCCGTCTGCTCCACCAACGCGCGAAACACGCCGGCGTGCCCCAAGTCGAGGCACCAGTCGGAACACCCGGCAACCCGCAACGCGCCGCACAACAGCAAAACGATTTCGGCATCGCCTTGGACGCCTTCATGTCCATACAGTTCGGCGCCCACCTGAATCGGGTTGCGCCCGCCGCCGAGAATTTCGGGATGCGCACGAAGCACGGAACCCGCATAGCACAACCGCACGACCTGGTCCTGCGGCATCTGCTGCCGGTCGATCCGGGCGATCTGCGGTGTAATGTCGGTGCGTACGCCAAGCGTACGCCCGGACAGCGGGTCCGTCAGCCGGAAAGTCTGCCGATCCAGGGCATCCCCGTCCGTCACCAGCGCATCGCGGAATTCCACCAGCGGCGGAGAGACCAAGGCGTAGCCCCAGCCCTCGAAACAGTCCAGCAAATTCCGCCGGTGCGCTTCCAGCACCCGGGCCTGTTCCGGCAGGGCTTCCTCGATCCCTTCGGGGAGTTGATCCGGCGTCAACGGCTTCACGACAGCCACCGCGTGAGATAAAGAAGCAGTACGCCCAGCGTCACTGCGATCAACCCCATCATGCGGAATTGCGGGGTCGGCAGCTCGATCATGCGCAGCATCATGCGCCGCGCCGAATCCGGGCTCAGGAGCACGACGAGGCCTTCCAGCATGAGCACCAGAGCGATGGCCGCCAGAACGAATTCCCACTGCATGGCGGGGAGCAGAGATTACTTTTTGAGCTGCTTGAAGTACTGGAAGAATTCCGAGTCCGGCTCCACGACCAGTACATCGCCTTTGTCGCGAAACGTATTGACGTAGGCGTTCAGGCTTCGGGTGAACGCAAAGAACTCGGGATCCTGATTGTAGGCTTCAGCATAGATCTCGGTGGATCGGGCATCGCCCTCACCGCGAATCTTCTCCGCGTCGCGATACGCCTCGGCCTGAATCACCGTGCGCTGGCGGTCGGCGTCGGCGCGGATGCGCTCCGCCGTCTCCTGGCCGCGGGCACGAAAGTCCTTGGCCGTCCGGCTGCGCTCCGCGCGCATCCGGCGATAGACCGAATCGCTGACCTCGTCCGGCAGCTCGATACGGCTGATGCGGACATCCACTACTCTGATGCCAAGCTCACTCGCATTGCGGTTGGATTGCACCTGCAGCACATCCATGATCTCGCGCCGCTCGCCGGAGATGGCCTCCTGGATGGTGCGGACGCCGAACTGGTTCTTGAGCCCGTCCTTGACGATCTGGGTCAACCGCCCTTCTGCACGCGAACGGTCGCCCTGGGTGGCGCGGAAGTATTGGCTTACGTTCTCGATCCGCCACTTGACGAAGAAGTCCACCGACACGTTCTTCTTCTCGCTGGTCAGGAACAGTTCCGGCTTGGAATCCAGCGACAGCACCCGGGCGTCAAACTTCTGCACGTTGTTGATGAACGGCATCTGGAAGTGCAGCCCCGGCTCCAGGCCTGCGCGCCGGATGTCGCCGAGCTGGAACACGATCGCCGTCTCGGTCTGGCGGACGTAGAAGGTGGAGGCCCAGACCAGCACCACCACGACGGCGGCCAGGATCAGGCGCATCTGCATGTTCATCTCAACGTCCCTCCCTCAAGCGCGGGGCGAGACTTCCGGAACCTGAGGAACTTCCTCCCTGCCGGTCCAGGGTCGAAGACTTCGGCGGTCGGGACGAACCGCGTTGCTCCAAAATCCGATCCAGCGGCAGGAACAGCATGTTGCTGCCCTTGTCGACATCGACCATCACCTTGGAGGTGTTGGACAGGACCGACTCCACTGCCTGCAGATACATGCGCTGGCGGGTCACCTCCGGCGCCTTGCGGTACTCGGTCAGCAACTGAGTGAAACGGGATGCCTCACCTTCGGCGTTGGCAATCACCTGGGCGCGGTAGGCCTTGGCGTCCTCCAGCATCCGCGCGGCCTCGCCGCGCGCCTGCGGCAAGACCTCGTTGGCGTAGGCCTGCGCCTCGTTCTTGAAGCGTTCCATGTCCTCGCGTGCCTTGGTGGCATCCTGGAAGGCGTCCTGCACCGCGTTCGGCGGCTGTGAGTCTTCCAG
>JAJDWR010000055.1 GCA_022825505.1 Gammaproteobacteria bacterium
TCGCCCGCCATCCATGGCGGGCTCAAATCGGCGCGCGGCGCTCCTGGCCGTCCATGGCCCCGCGCCGCGCGACGACGCGTGAAAGGGCTGCACGCACACACCGCCGCTACGTTGTCGTTATTCGTGGTCCCGGTGGCGCGCAAGACGCTTGGAAGGGCGATCCGCACACGCCACCGCTACGCATTGGTTATTCCCGGTCCCAGTGGCGCATGATGGGTTGGTTGTTGGTTCGCATGGTGTTCATGTAGTCCGTCAGGAGGTCATGTCCGGGGAGGCCGCGGCGTTCCATGTCGGCGGTCCAGATGGCGGCGAGGCCGGGGACGGTGGCGGCCCATTCGCGGCGTTGGCCTTCGGTGAGGGGGATGATGGTGCCGCCGAGGGACTGGAAGGAAGCCATTGCCTGGTTGCTTCGCCGGACGGTTTCGCGGGCCAGGGCGTCCCGGTAGACCACGGCCGCGGTGAGCAACGCCTCGCGCACCTCGGCGGGGAGGCTGTTCCAGGTGCGTTGGTTGGCGCTCAGGGCGACGGAGCTCACGGCGCCGAGCCGGGCATCGACGAGGAAGGGGCCGACTTCGTAGAGCTTGTACGAGACGATCGCCTCCGGCCACACGATGGCGCCGTCGGTCAGGCCGGTGGAGAGGTTGCTGTAGAAGTCGACCAGCGGGCTGGGTACCCCGACCGCGCCCAGGCCTTCGAAATACAGCAGGTTCATGCCGATCCCCGACATCCTCAGGCCGCGGAAATCGCCGAGCGTATCGATGGGCCGGTTCATCAGGGCCTGGTAGGAGTCCACCAGGCCGGCCGCGATCAGGTAGACCTGCCGGTAGTCGCTCCACCATTCCCTGAGCGCGGGGTAGCGGTCGTGCAATTCGCTGACGGTGCGCACCACCAGGCCGATGTCGGTGGTTACGAAAGGCGTGACGTAGCTGATGTTGTAGAGGGGAATCTTGTCCGAGTGGAACGAGGTGGTGATGATGCCGATGTCGGCCACACCGTACTGCACGGCTTCGAAGGCCCCGCCGGGCCGTGTCAGGCTGCCGAAGGGGGTGTTCCAGTCGATTTCGTAACGGCCCTCCGCGCCGAGCAGGCGGTCCGTTTCCGGCATGAAGTGGGTGAGGAAGGTCTCTATCCACAGGGCAGTGGGCGGATACCCGCTGACGACGGTGAGGGGCACGGTCTGCTGGGCGCCGGCGGCGGCCGCGAACAGGCCGACCAGCGGCAGCATCGCCGGCCGGAATCGTTTCCGGCGCCGCCGGCTTTGCGGATGGGGGCGGTTCATTCCGTGCAGTCTAGCCTGAAAAATCGTTCATGCGGATACTGCCGATGCAAAGTTGGACGCCGGCGCGGCAGGTAGTAGAGTTAGCACAAGGCGAGCCGGTTGTTCGAATCCGGTCGCAATTCAGCTATCAGGAAAAGAAGGAAAAAGCCATGAGTAGCTTGTCCGCACGTTTGTTCCGCCTCGTCATGCCCGGGTCGGTCGGCCCGGCCCTCGCCGCAGCCGCCGTGGCGATGTCCCCGGTTGCCGCGCAGGCCCAGGCCGGGTTGGTCTACGACACCGAAGAGATCGCCGGTTCGGCCTTGCCGGTCACCTATCACCTGGTGGAGACCCACGACGGGCTGTACACGGCCATCGGCCTGCGCGTTCCGGAGGGCGACGGGCCCTTCCCGATCGTGCTGTTCGCCTCCGGCAACGGCGGCGAAGGCCTTGGCTACGTCCGCGACTACAGCCACAACCGAAGCTGGACCCAGGAGCAGTTCCTGGACGCAGGTTATGCGGTCGCGTGGCTGCGCTACCGATCCGAAGTCGAATCGCCGGCCTATGACGGATCGCTGCTCTCGGACCGCCCCTGGTCCGGACGCGCCGTGCTGAGTCGCCCGCCGTTCGAGTACGAAGACGTCATCGCCACCATCGAATACGTCAAGTCGCTGCCCCGGATCGACGCCGGCCGGGTGGGTTACATGGGGATGAGCCACGGCGGCGAGATGCTCATGAAGATGGCCAGCGTCTACGGCGGGATTGCAGCGGGGATTGCCAGCGAACCGGCATCGGCGGCCTTCCTGGCGGTCGGCGCCATGGATCTCACCGCGCCCGCCGACCGGGACGAGCCCGAGACCGCTGCCGAGTACGATGCGGAGAAGCTGGCGGCCGACGTCGAGGCGACCCGCCGGCGCATCGACATGGACGTGGCCATGGCGCGCATCGGGCGCATCGATCTGCCCATCTTCTTCCAGGGCCGCGACCGGGATCACAACCAGGACGTCTTCAGGCTCAACTACGAATTGCTGGAAGAAGCCGGCAAGGAAGTGGGATGGAAGAGCTACGACCATGAATTGCACGGGTTCGCCTACGTGGAACGCAACGCAGACGGCAACTACGAACCGGACCCGATCCAGCTTGAAGTCGTCGCCGATTCCATCGAGTTCTTCGATCGGCACCTGAAGTAGCCGGAGCGCACTGTTCCTGCGGGACCATGCCGGTGCTCCATCCAATTTGATGCGCGATTATCGGCCGGACAGTTCACCGGACCACGCGAGCAAACAGGAGAACAGCGAAATGACCTCAACGATTGATCGACGGGAATTCATCGCATCGGCGTCGGCCGCCACTGCACTCTCGGCCTTCGGCGGCAACGGAGCGCTGGCCCAGGAGTCCATGCCCCGCCGCCCCATCCCGTCCACCGGCGAAATGCTGCCCATCGTCGGCCTGGGTTCCAGCAAGGTGGTCTCGGAGGTCTCCGAAAACGGCACCGAACCCCTGGCCGCCGTGCTGCGGGCATTACGCGCCCGCGGCGGCAGCGTCATCGACACCTGGCCCCGGGACGCCATCGACGATGCCGGCCTCGGCCGCGTCCTGGCCGAACCCGACCTGCGCGACAGCCTGTTCGTGACCACCAAGGTCCACCTGGAAGGCCGGGAAGCCGGCATCGGGCAGTTCCGGCAGACCCAGGAACTCTACGGCCGCCGGACCCTCGACCTGGCACAGATCATGAGCCTCACCGATCTCGACACGCACTGGCCAAGCCTCAGGGAGTGGAAGGCCGCCGGCGACGCCCGCTACATCGGCGTCACGGTTTCCAACTACAACCTCTACGAGCCACTCGAGGCCTTCCTGCAACGCGAGACGCCGGACTTCATCCAGATCAACTATTCCATCTCCGAACGGGAAGCCGAGGAGCGCCTGCTGCCCCTGGCAGCGGACATGGGCCTCGCCGTCCTGATCAACCGCCCGTTCATGAACGGCTTTTATTTCGACGCGCTGGAAGGCGTCCCGCTACCCGACTGGACCGCCGAGTTCGACTGCACAAGCTGGGCCCAGTTCTCCCTCAAGTACATCATCGCCCACCCCACCGTCACCTGCGTCCTGACCGAAACCAGCAACCCCGCCCACATGACCGAAAACGCCAACACCGCCTTCGGCCAGATGCCCGACGAAGCAGCCAAAGCGATGATGCGGGAATACATAGACAACGTCTGACCCGTCAGACCACGCTTGAGTGAACCAAGTCTTCCGCACCCAACTCCTCGCAGCCGACACGAACATCACGCGCACCAACAACCAACCCATCATGCGCCACTGGGACCGGGAATAACGACAACGTAGCGGTGGCGTGTGCGTGCAGCCCTTTCACGCGTCGTCGCGCGGCGCGGGGCCATGGACGGCCAGGAGCGCCGCGCGCCGATTTGAGCCCGCCATGGATGGCGGGCGAAATTGAGCGTGAAAGGGC
>JAJDWR010000032.1 GCA_022825505.1 Gammaproteobacteria bacterium
TCCTCTCCGACCCGGACGAGGTCGCCTGCAAGCGCTACGACGTCATCAAGATGAAAAACATGTACGGGCGGAAAGTCCGCGGCATCGAGCGCAGCACCTTCCTGATCGACCCGGAGGGCGTCGTGCGCCGCGTCTGGCGCAAGGTCCGGGTGCCCGAACACGCGGCAGAAGTGCTGGCGGCAGTCGCCGACCTGTCGAAAGCCTGATTCTTCCCTAGTCCGGCGCGGCGCGCGGCCAGCTGCGCAACACCACGTCGATCAGCGAAGCCAGGGGGATGGCGAACAGCACGCCCCACACGCCCCAGAATCCGCCGAACACCAGGATCGCGGTCAGGATGGCGGCCGGATGGAGGTCGACCGCCTCCGAGAACAGCAGCGGCACCAGCAGGTTCCCGTCCAGGAACTGGATCACGAGGTAGGCCAGCATCAGGTAGGCGAACTCCGGGCTCAGGCCCCACTGGAAGGCGGCCACCAGCATAACCGGGACCGTCACCACCACCGCGCCCACATACGGGATGATGACCGACAGTCCGACCAGGAACGACAGCAGCAGCGCATACTGCAAGCCGAACAGCGCGAACGCGAAGAACGTCGCGACCCAGACCACCCCGATCTCGATCAGCTTGCCGCGGAGATACTGCGACACCTTCAGGTCCATTTCGCCCCAGACCTGGGAACTGAGCGACTGCGGCGCCGGCAGGTAGGTCTTGGCCCAATCCAGAATCCGCCGCTTGTCCTTGAGCAGGAAGAACACCAGGATCGGCACGACGACCGTGTACACCACGACCGACAGCACGTCCACCACCGTGTCCAGGGAAAAGCGGATGATCTCGTCCGCGAATGCCAGCACTTCCGCCCGAACCGCCATCAGGATCTGCTCCACCTGGGTCGGGCTGACCAGTTCCGGATAAAGCTCCGGGAGCGACTCGACCCAACGCTGCCCCGCCGCGAGCATGCTCGGCAGCCGCGCCGCGAGATCCACGATCTGTTCCGACAGCACCGGCACCAGGCGCAACAGTAGCAGCAGCAAGGCCGCCACGAACAGGACGTAGACCAGCAGGAAGGAGAATAATCGCGGGATCCGGGCCTCCTCCAGCGCGCGGATCAGCCCCTCGAGGATGTAGGCCAGAAGGACGCTGACCAGAAGCGGCGCCAGAATGTCGCCGACAAACAAGACCAGGGCCAGCCCCAGGCCGATCAGCAACAGCAGGATGACTTGCTGCGGATCCGTGAAATGCCGCCCGTACCATTCGCGGAACACCTTGATCACGCGGCTGCCTCCGGCGCGGCGGCGTAGAAATCCATGGCGAAGTCCCGCAGGGCTTCCACGGTCGGGGGGCGGTGCGGCTGGCGCAGGCTGACCAGGGACAGCTGGCGGGTCAGCGCCGGGGTCAGGGATGCGCAACTCAGGGTGCGCAGCTGCAACTCCTTGTGAATGGTCTCGCGCGAGAGGATCGACACGCCCATGCCGGACTCCACCGCAGCCTTGATCGCCTCCAGGCCGCCGAGTTCCATCACGATGTCGATGCGGTCGACGCCGATGCGCTGGTTTTCCAGGTAGTTCATGATGACCTTGCGGGTCCCGGACCCTTCCTCGCGCATGACGAACGGGTGCTGCAGTACCTGGCTGATGCGCACCGGCGCGCTGTGCAGGAGCGGATGCTTGGGCGGCGCAATCGCCACCAGTTCGTCCATCTTGCACATCTCCACCAGCAGGGTCTTGTTGCTCACCGGCCCTTCCACGATGCCGAGGTCGGCCGTGCCGCTCTCCACCATCGTCGCCACCCCTTCGGTGTTCGAGACCTTCAGGCGCAATACCATTTCCGGATGGTGGGTGCGGAACTCGCGCAGCATCCGCGGCAGCATGTACACCGCGATGGTGTTGCTCGCGCCGACCGTGACCGGCCCGGTCAGGTCGCCGGCGATACGGTTCATCTCGGTTTCCAGCTCGTTGTACAACTCGAAGATCTGGCGCGCGTACTCGTACACCTTGGCGCCGGATTCGGTCAGCGTGATGCGATTGTGCGTTCGATCGAACAGGCGCGTCTTGTAGTAATCCTCCAACTGCCGGATCTGGAACGTCACCGCCGGCTGGGTCAGGTGCAGGACTTTGGCCGCCTTGGTGAAACTCAGCAGCCGGGCCACCGTGTAGAAGGCTTTCAGGCGCCGGTCGGACATCGCGGGTACGCGCTCATGAGACTTGCTCAAGTATACACCGCGGACACGGCGCGAGTATGTCACACCAGAAAGCGGGTTTTTGTAAGATGGGCGCGCCCGACCGTCCGATCATGCGCCTGTCCCGACTGCCCCTGACCACACTCAAGGAGACCCCGGCCGACGCCGAGGTCGTGAGCCACCAACTGATGCTGCGCGCCGGTCTCATCCGGATGCTGGCCGCCGGGCTGTACAGCTGGATGCCCTTCGGCCTGAAAGTCGCACGCAAGGTCGAAACCATCGTGCGCGAGGAAATGGACCGCAGCGGTGCCGTGGAATTGCTGATGCCGGCCGTGCAACCGGCGGAACTGTGGCACGAATCCGGGCGCTGGGAGCAGTACGGGCCGGAACTGCTGCGCTTCGCCGACCGCCACGAACGGGAATTTTGCTTCGGCCCGACCCACGAGGAAGTCATCACCGACATCGCGCGGCGCGAACTCAAGAGCTACCGCCAGCTGCCGGTGAACTACTACCAGATCCAGACCAAGTTCCGGGACGAGATCCGTCCCCGTTTCGGCGTGATGCGGGCCCGGGAATTCGTGATGAAGGATGCCTATTCGTTCCATCTCGACTCGGCCAGCCTCGACGAAGCCTACGAGGGGATGCGCATCGCCTACTGCCGGATCTTCGACCGCCTGGGGCTCGAATACCGGTACGTGCGGGCCGATTCGGGTGCGATCGGCGGCGCCCTGTCGCACGAATTCCACGTACTGGCGGATTCCGGCGAGGACGAGATCGTGTATTCGGAGCAATCGGATTACGCGGCCAACGTGGAGCAGGCGCCCGCCCCGGCACCAGAGTCTCCGCGCCCTGAACCCACCCAAGAGATGAAAGAGGTAGACACTCCCGGCCAGCACACCATCGAAGAAGTCTCGGAGTTTCTCGGCACGCCGCCGGAACAGTCGGTCAAAACCTTGATCGTCCAGGGCGAGGAAGACGGCTCGCTGGTCGCGCTCATCCTGCGCGGCGATCATCGCCTGAATGCGGTGAAGGCTGCCAAGATCGAGGGCATCCGGAGCCCGCTGTGCTTTGCCGACGAGGCAGAGGTTCGCGAAAAGCTCGGCTGTCCGGTCGGCTCGCTGGGGCCGGCCGGTCTCGACCTCCCGCTATACGTCGACGCCAGTGCCGCCGTGCTGTCGGACTTCGTGTGCGGCGCGAACCGGGAAGGCGTGCACTACACCGGGGTCAACTGGGAGCGCGATGCGGACCCGGAGCGGGTCTGCGACATCCGCAACCTGGAGGACGGGGAGCCGAGCCCGGACGGCAGCGGCCCCGTTCGCAGCGCGCGAGGCATCGAGGTCGGGCACATCTTCCAGCTCGGCGACAAGTACAGCCAAGCCATGAACTGCACCGTGCTGAACCCCGACGGCAAGGAGCAGGTCGTCACGATGGGCTGTTACGGCATCGGCATCACCCGCATCGTGGCCGCCGCCATAGAACAGAACCACGACGAACAGGGCATCATCTGGCCGGACGCGATGGCGCCTTTTTCCGTCTTGCTGTGCCCGATCGGCGCCGACCGCGACGACGCGGTCCGCACCACCGCCGAAACCCTCTACCAGCAATGCCAAGAGGCCGGGATCGAGGTCCTGATGGACGACCGCGACCTTCGCCCGGGCGTGATGTTCGCCGAGGCGGACCTGGTCGGCATTCCGCACCGGGTCGTCATCAGCCCGCGCACGCTTGAACAGGGACGGCTGGAATACCGCCACCGGCGCAGCCTCGACGAATCGGAAGATGTGGCGGTAGACGGACTGCTGGAGTTCCTTCAGGCGAGAATCACGCCGAGCTGAAGCGCAGGCCCCCTTCTCCGCAATCCACCCGGACCGTCTGTCCGGGCAGGAATTTCCCCTCCAGAAGCGCCTGGGCCAACGGGTTCTCCAGGTCGTTGCGCAGCACCCGGCGCAGGGGCCGCGCGCCGTAGTCCGGATCGTAGCCGGCATTGCCGACGAACTCAATCGCCTCGTCCGACAATTCCAACACCAGGTTCCGTTCGACCTGGATGCGGACGATCGCTTGGATCTGGTCGCGCTGCAGCGCCCGGAACACCAGCACCTCGTCGATCCGGTTGATGAATTCCGGACGGAAATGCTCCGTCAGCTGCTCCTGCAATGCAAGCTTCAGGTCTTCGTGCGATTCGCGCGCCATTTTCTGCACCGTGTCGCTGCCGAGGTTGGATGTCATCACCACCACCGCGTTGGCGAAACTCACGGTGCGCCCGTGACCGTCCGTCAGGCGACCGTCGTCGAGCAGTTGCAACAGAACGTTGAACACGTCCGGATGTGCCTTCTCGATCTCGTCGAGCAAGACCACCGTGAACGGGCGGCGGCGCACCGCCTCGGTCAACCGGCCGCCTTCCTCGTATCCCACGTAGCCGGGCGGCGCGCCGATCAGCCGTGCCACGGAATGCTTTTCCATGAACTCCGACATGTCCACGCGCACCATCGCCGACTCCTGGTCGAACAGGAATTCCGCCAGCGCCTTGCATAGTTCGGTCTTGCCCACACCGGTCGGCCCCAGGAACAGGAAAGACCCGATCGGGCGACCCGGGTCGGTCAGCCCGGAGCGGGAGCGCCGGATCGCGTGGCAGACCGCGGATACGGCCTCGTCCTGGCCGACCACCCGCCGGTGCAGCGCCTCCTCCATGCGCAACAACCGCTCTTTCTCCCCCTCCAGCATCCGGGACACCGGGATGCCGGTCGCGCGCGCCACCACCTCGGCGATTTCCTCTTCGGTGACGATGTCCTGGAACAGGGTCGCCTGCGGCTTTTCCGAGTCGTGCGCCTGCTCCAGCTGGCGCTGAAGGTCCGGGATGACCCCGTGTTGCAGCTCCGCGGCACGCTCCAGGTCGTTCTCGCGCCGCGCCCGGTCCATTTCAAGCCGCGCCTGGTCCAGTTCCTTCTTGAGCCGGGCAGTGTCGCTGACCGCAGACTTCTCGGCCTTCCAGACCTCCTCCAGGTCGGCATACTCCTTCTCCAGGCGGGTCAACTCCTCCTCCAGCGCCTTCAACCGTTCGCGGGAGGCCGGGTCGTCTTCCTTGCGCAAGGCCTGGCGTTCGATCTTGAGCTGGATCATGCGTCGATCCAGGCGGTCCATCTCTTCCGGCATGGACTCGACCTCCATGCGAATGCGCGAGGCCGCCTCGTCGACCAGGTCGATCGCCTTGTCCGGCAAGCGGCGGTCGGTCAAGTAGCGCGCCGACAGGGTGGCGGCGGCGACCAGCGCCGGATCCGTGATCTCGATCCCGTGGTGAACCTCGTAGCGCTCCTTGATCCCGCGCAGGATCGCGATGGTGTCCTCCACGCTCGGTTCGTCGACCAGGATCTTCTGAAAGCGGCGTTCCAGCGCCGCGTCCTTCTCCAGGTTCTCGCGGTACTCGTCCAGGGTGGTGGCGCCGATGCAGTGCAGTTCGCCGCGCGCCAGTGCCGGCTTGAGCATGTTGCCGGCATCCATCGAGCCTTCCGCCCGGCCCGCGCCGACCATGGTGTGCAATTCGTCGATGAACAGGATGACTTCGTCTTCCTGCTGCGCCAGTTCCTTGAGGACCGCCTTGAGTCGCTCCTCGAATTCGCCGCGGAACTTGGTGCCGGCGACCAACGCCGCCATGTCCAGCGCCAACACCCGCCGGTTGCGCAAGCTCTCCGGCACCTCGCCGTTGACGATGCGCAGCGCCAGCCCCTCGACGATCGCGGTCTTGCCGACGCCGGCCTCCCCGATCAGCACCGGATTGTTCTTGGTGCGCCGTTGCAGGATCTGGATCGCGCGCCGGATTTCCTCGTCGCGGCCGATGATCGGGTCGATCTTGCCCTGCTCCGCACGATAGGTCAGGTCGTCGGTGTATTTCTCCAACGCCTGGCGGTGCTGTTCGACATTCGGGTCCGTAACGGGCTCGCCACCCTGCAACTGGGCGATCGCCTGCATCAGGCGCTCAGCATCCACACCGCACTCGCGCAGCAATTTCCCGATCTCTCCCCGATCCTGCTGTGCCGCGAGCAGGAACAGTTCGGACGCGATGTCCTGATCGCCGCGGTCCTGCGCAAGCTTGTCGCAGATGTTGAGTAACTTCTGCAAGTCGGGCGAGAGCCGCACCTCTCCCTTCTCGCCGGTCACCCGCGGCAGGGCATCGAGCCGTCGGGAGAGGCCGTCGCGCAGGCGGTTCAGGTCCGCCCCTGCCTCGTGCAGCAGCGAGCCGGCCGCCGTGTCCGGCTGCTCAAGCAGGGCCGCCATCAGGTGCGCCGGGTCGATCTCCGGGCAGTCCCGGCCGACCGCCAGCGACTGCGCTTCCATCAGCGCCTGCTGAAACGGCTGGGTCAACTTATCTACTCTCATTTGTCGATCGCCTGTCGCTCCCCCTTGTTAAATGGGGGGCTGGGCGACTGATTTCAAAGAGAGAGGCTTATGCGCTAAGCGGATTCCTTGTAGCTCTAGTCCGGCACGGCCTGCACAAGGTCTGCTGTCGGGTTCAGGGAAAGTGCCTGTTCAAGGCTTGCGTGCGTCAAGATAAGTGTCATTGTCGCCTCTCCCGGTTCAAATCGACACAAAAGATGGAGATACCACGCTTGCTGATCCATTGAGACGTAGCCCAGTTTGTCCTGCTAGAAACGCCCACCGAGTGAGAGCGAAGCGGAGACCTCTTGGTTTCGGCCGCCCGGATCGCCGAGACGCAAACCGCCGCGCAGCGTCACATGCTCGCCCCGCCACAACTGCCCGCCCATGCCGACCCACACCCGCGTCTTCTCCGACTCCGAGGCCAGACGGTGCCCCGACACCCCGACCGCCGTCTCTTCGCCCTCAAACACGTGCTCCACGTCCAGCGAGCCGTGCAGCAAGGATTCCGCCTGCGCCAGTTCCGCTCGCAGCCCCAATCCAACTGCCGTGCGTGATTCGTCTGCATACCTCACCCGCGCTCCCGTCGCGTCGGTGAAGTCGTCGAGATCCGCCTCTGCGTGCCACGCCCACGCGCGCGGCAGCAGCGTTAGGCCATTGGCCTGCTCCAGGTGGTAGCCTGCCGCCAGTCGCACCTGCCATAGCTCCGCGCCGACGTCCCGCGCCAGCCGCCCGTGCCTCACCGAATCCGCATCCACGTCGAAGTCGGTCAGCGATACTTCCCCGGAAATCTCCAGGTTGCCAGCCCCGCGCCAGTGCGCCGTCACGCCCGCGCCCGCGCCGTGCAGCTCCAGTTCGCCCGGCCCTGACGGCGAATCCACCTTTACCTCGCTCTGCATGTGGCGCAGCCAGACCGAGCCGCCGAAGTCGCCCCAAGCCCGACTGGTGCCGGCCCGCGCCTCGATCCGGTCGAAGTCGTAGCTCGCCCCGGTCTGCGAGCGCTGCGCTTCGCCGCTGCCCGCACCGTACCCGACCTGCGCCCACGCTGGCTCTTCCGGACGCTGCACCGGCGCGCCCGCGTCCAGCCTCAGCAACAGCCCCGGCAGGCTCTCGTACAGCGCCGCGCGCGGCGCGTAGACCTGCACCGTCTCGATACCGTCTTCCGCTGCCCGCGCGGTCACGTCCCAAGCCCCGTTCGGCGCCCACATGTCGGTCGCGCCCGTTGCGCTGTCGGACAGCATCACCCCGTTGACCGTCAGTTCGGTGGGTCCGTCATCGTTCACGATCCGCCCGTCTCCCAACACCTCTTGCAGTGGGCGGGCGTTGAGGGTCAGGTCCACGCTCAGAGGCCCGGGCTGCCCGTCCGGGCCGCGCCCAGCCGCCCGCACCGCGATGCCGGAGTCCGCGCCAACCCGCCCGTGCGGGCCGACCACCACCCGGCCGCCGCCGGCCAGGAAAATCCCCGCGCCGTCGCCCGAACCACCACGTGCCTCGCTGTTGACTGTCACCGTCTGCTGACGGTAGCCGTCCGCGTCGAACCCGGCGACGCCCTGCACGACCCCGTCTGCATCGAGGTAGCCAACCTGAACACCGTGCGCATCCGTACCGGATGCGTGCACCGTTGCGTCCCGGAGCTCGACGGCAATGCTGCCGGTTCCCTCGTGCCGGGCATGAATGCCGTGGGCGCCGGCGCCCGAGGTCGTGACCGAGCCGCCCGTGACGCTGATGTCGAGGTTGCCGGTACCGCTGTGCCGGCCATAGATACCGTAGGCGCTATCATCCGAGACTGTAATCGAACCACCCACGACCCGGATGCCGAGGTCGCCAGCGAAAGCGCCACGGTGCCAACCATAAATGCCGTGATTTTCCGACACGAGGGTGCTGTCCCGAACGTCGATGTCAAGGGCGCCAGCATTCCGATGCTGGCCATAAATCGCCCGGAGTGCGGCCGTAATCGAGCTGCCCACAACCTGAATGCCAAGGTCTCCGACCCCATCAAGTTGGCCATAGATGCCAGTGTTCTCTTCCGACCTGATGGCGGTTCCGTCCCGGACATCGATGTCGAGGTCGCCAGCGGGCAAGATATAGCCCCAAATACCATACCCACTTGAGGCTGTGATTGAGCCGCCCGCTACCCGGATGTCTACATTGCCTGTTGCTAATAAATTTCGAGCCAGAATGCCGTGGCGCGCTGAAGTTATGGAGGCGTCCCGAACATCGATGTCGATATTGCCGGCATTGCCGGTGCCCCAGTACAGGGCATTAATGCCACTGGCGCCACTGCCCGAGGCCGTGACCGAACCGCCTGCGACCCCGATGTCAATGTCGCCGGTGCCCTGATGCCAACCAAAAATGGCTTCGGACGGAATTACGTAGGTCTCCTCAAAGGACGTGCCGGGGAAATAAACAACTTCCGAGCCGCCCGAGGTTTCAATCGAACTACCTTCGGTGCTGATCATGATATCGCCCGTCCCGCTATGATCGGCGTAAACGGCATATGCCCCGTTGCCCGAGGTCGCGACCGAGCCGCCCGTGACCCCAATGTACATATTGCCGGTTTCCCTTATTTTTATAGTGTGGATGCCGTGGGACTGCTGTCCCGAGGTGAGGACGTCGCTGTCCCGGACCTTGATGTTGACGATGCCGTTTTTTGAACGGCCATAAATGCCGTGGGTTCCATCGCCCTCGCCCTTGGTCGTGATCAAACTGCTCCCGACATCAAGATCGACACCGCCGGTGCCCCGATGCCAGATTTCAATGCCCATAGCACTGTCGCCCGAGGTCGTGATCGAGCCGTCCCTGAACGTGACGTCGATCTCGCCGGTGCCTCGATGGTTGACGCGAACACCAATGCCTGAAACGTTGCGCGCCGTCGTTGAAATGTCGACGTCATCCAGGTCTAGATCGACGTCCGAGGTGGAACTAGTGCCTTCCGTACAACTGATTCGTTGGTTAGAGTCAGGCGTGTTGCTGCACACGGCACTCTGCGCCCATGCCGCGCCGCCGGATCCCAGCAACACGGCCGCCAGCACGAGAACGGCGCTTCTCTTGTGCCAAGCCGCAAAGGGCCGAGCCTTATCTCCTGGGAACCAGCAACGGGAAACGTTCCGCCGTTTCGCGGACCGCCGGCCGTGAATAAAATCGGTTAGAAGGGGGGGGGGGGGGTGAGCCTGGAGAGGTGGGTAGACTCGTTTGCGTTACGCCCGTCCATGACACTGCGAATTCCTCCGAATGGTTTCGTCAAGGAACTGGGCGCTGAAAATTCTAGCACAACGCATGCCTCAACAAGCAGGTTTGCGCAAGATCAAAACGTGTGAAATCGTGCCATATCCAAAGGTAACCAGACGACTATCTCAGCGAAAATGACATCGCCCGTTTCGGCCGCGTCTGCGAATGTTTGGAGCCGTACCCCCGGATTTGTGGGATTCGACAACCAGGCAATCAGTACAATAAGCCTTCTTTTTCACGGACGATGCCGATGATCAACCCCTACGCCAGCGAGCGACTGATTCCGCTCGCCGTTGAAGATGCCGAGCGCGCGGCCGCGCTTCGGGACGAAGCCGAATCCCTGCCTTCCCTGCTGCTCAACTCCGCCGCCGTCTCCAATGCCGTCATGATGGCCGGCGGGTACTTCACCCCGCTGACCGGATACATGAATGCCGCGGACGCCCTGCGCATCGGCCGCGAGATGCACACCGAGTCCGGATTGTTCTGGCCGGTGCCGATCCTCAACCAGACGCAGGACGCCTCCGCCATCGCGGGCGCGTCGCGCATCGCCCTGCGCGACTCCAACCGGGACGGCAACCCGGTGCTGGCCATCCAGCAGGTCGAGGCGGTCGAAACCCTGTCCGAAGCCGATTTCGAACGCCTGGCCGACCAGATCTACCGGACCACCGACCCCGAGCATCCCGGCGTCCAGACTTTCCTCGACAACGGCCGCACGCTAGTCTCCGGGCCGATCGAAGTGCTGGACTACAGCTACTTCCCGGACGAGTTCGCCGGCACGTTCCGCACCGCGGTGCAGATCCGCGACGAGATCGCGGAGCGCGGCTGGAACCGCGTAGTCGCGTTCCAGACCCGCAACCCGATGCACCGCGCGCACGAGGAACTGTGCAAGATCGCCAAGGAGACGGTCGGCGCCGACGGCGTGCTCATCCACATGCTGCTCGGCCGCCTCAAGCCCGGCGACATCCCCGCCCACGTGCGTGACGCCGCCATCCGCAAGATGGTCGAACTCTACTTCCCGCCCAACACGGTGATGATCACCGGCTACGGCTTCGACATGCTGTACGCCGGCCCGCGCGAGGCCGTGCTGCATGCCATCTTCCGCCAGAACGCCGGCTGCACGCACCTGATCGTCGGGCGCGACCACGCCGGGGTCGGCGACTACTACGGGGCATTCGACGCACAGACGATCTTCGACGAGGGCGTGCCGGAAGGCGCGCTGGACATCGAGATCTTCCGCGCCGATCACACCGCCTACTCCAAGAAGCTGGACAAGGTGGTGATGATGCGCGACGCGCCGGACCACCAGAAGGAGGACTTCGTCCTGCTGTCCGGTACCCGGGTGCGGGAGATGCTGTCCAATGGCGAGGACCTGCCGCCTGAATTCGCGCGCCCGGAAATCGCCCGGATCCTGATGGACTACTACCAGTCCCTATGATTTCGGTCCGCGCGCTTTTCGCCGAACTGGGCGTCCTGCGCGTGGCGCTGCTGGCGATGGCCGGCGCCTTGGCGTTGTTTGCGACCGACCCGGGCGTGCCGCTGAGCCTGCACGGCTGGGCCCTGATCCGCACCCTGGTCCTGCCGGCGGCAGCCCCGCTGGTGTTCTTCGTGCTGCTGTTCGACATCCTGATGTCATCGGTCCGCCTTGCCGACGCACAGTCCGAGGCGCGGACGCGCTGGCGGCGGGTGCTGCTCGTCGAGGTGGTTTTCGTGCTGGGGCTGCTCGCATCCTGGCTGCCCTTCTTCCGCGAGGTGCTGACGCCGGTTGCAGAACGCTAGCCGCCTCTTTCGAACCGACCCCGTTCCATCAAACCCGGCATCGGCATTCGGGGCAAATTCGATAAATGAAGTCCCACGCCAAGACCAGTGAACAACCTCTGCGTACAGCAGTGCACAGATAATGCCCACGGATTGCACCTGGATATCAGAAAATCAATGTCGATTACCGACCGTGCCATTCCGCCTCTAGAAAATTGCTGACCGCCATCAAATTTTCTGCTTGCCCGGCCAGCAACCATTCCAGCGGAATCCTGCCATTGAACAAGGGATTGTCGTTTGGCGTGAACAGCCACCGATTGGCAAGCATCCGATCGGGGAATAGGATTTGCAGGGACTTGTAGATTCTGAGGATACAACTGGCTCGTTCTAGCAAATCTTGCGTCCATTCAAATTTTTCGGGATGGCTTTTCCAATTGTGGCAAGCCTTCTCGCTGCTGATCCCCAGCAAGGTCATTTTCTGAGTCCCCTCCAAGTGCCATTCGTCAAAAATGTTTAAGACCACTACCAACAATGAGCCAGAAGCACTGGGATCATGCAACATCCATGGTTCGGTTCGAGTTGTCATGGCTTTTTTCTTCGTCAATTTAATTCCTTCCAATAGTTGCGGCGTGCGATGAAAACTGTGATGCCCAAAGGCTTTCCTGGCCTAGATTCCGCGCAACGATTCTAGAAGTCGTTTCTGCAGGGCACGTTCACGCCGATGTCGATCTCTTGCCAGCATCTTCTCTTCCGTGGTCATATCTGCAAGAAAGGCGAAGCCCCGTGCACAATCGACAGCAATTTGGTGCATGTCGATGGCTTGTTTTTTGTGAACCAGTTGCCCGAGGTCGTCCCAGTCGAAGGACTTTCTGTCTTCAAGCATGGCTTCCCATGCCGTCGGGTCAAAGGCATCACCCGCCTGCCAGAGTTTGATGACCACAAGGCGGCGAATCAGAGATTGATCAAGAGGGCGAAGAGCAAACAGGCTGAGATCGTAAATGTCGCGGGCCTTGCTGCGCTGACAACAGGCACGGATTTTTTCTGCAATGATTTCCGGCAATGCCAGGCAAGAGATTCCAGTCGGCGCGAACGGTAAATGCCGAAAATAGCTTTGGGTGCACTGTCCGCGCCATTCCGGGACCAGCGAGGGAATTTCCCGTCGGCTGATCTGGATCTTGATTTCGCTCTGCCCTTCCGGGTTCCAGTGATGCGAATAGACCGGATTGATTCCCCATGAGAGGCTGTCCCGCGTCTCGTAATAGTTGTCATCTGGGAGACTGAACCGGATGCCATGGAACGGCCTCTCGAATGCCGTCATCATGGAGAGAACAATATCCTCGTGACCATGTCCCTCCAGACTTGTAAAATCAAGATCGGTCGAGAAGCGCCCCCGGGTTCCGATGAACATCTTCCGCAGACAGGTTCCACCCTTGAAGGCAAGCCTTTCCAGAATTCTGCTTTCGGCCAAAAGCTCAAGCAAGTACGTCAGCACCACTTCCTTTTCCGCGATCATCATGTCACGCAGTCCCGACTCGACGGCGTATCGCTGTACCTGGGCGCGCGTCAGCATCTCTTCTGCCATCCGACCCTTTGCCGATGCGCCAGTCCGGCACTTTCCGCGAGTTCTCTCCTGCTGGCATTCACGACAAGCTGCCAAGAAGCCTGATACCCCACAGCATCCCCGCTTGATGCTTTCGGCCCATAAAACGACCTGCCGGGACTGGATGCAATTTCGCGCAGGCGCTCGTCGACATCCTCTGGAATTTCGGCCCCGGCATGCTCGACCAGCCAGCCGAACCGGCGCACCAAGGTCTTTGATCCGATTCGCTCCAGATAGTCCGACGCCCTGTGCCAGTCCATGCGCCGACACGCCGTCGCCAAGACGACGGCTGCCTCCCCCTCACCTCCGGCCAGGCGAGGACGGTCGATGCAATCGAGTACCGTTTTCTCGCAATTCGACATCGTCACCGAGTGGCCCAGCACATCGACCGGAGCAAACCCGAAGAACTTGCTTTGCGCCGAGTTAACGATCTGGATGTCGGAATCGAGCAGGCGGCGGTTTCGCACACGTGCCGGCGTGACGATCCAGACAACATGGCGGCGTTGCGTCGTCAACCCGTAGTGGGTCGCCGCCGTGCCGTAGCCGAAATAGTAAGGAGCGGCAATCCTACTGGCCAGTGCCAGCACGTTGCTCTCCCCCAGGATTTCTGGACCCATCTCCGGAGAAATAAGGAGGTATTGCCCCCAACTGCCGCGCTCAAGCCACCCCTTCCGACGCAGCGAACGGATCACACGGTCGGCGGCCTGTGCGCCCCCACCTAGAATGTCAATGATCTGTCGCCGCTCCACGAAGATTTCTCCGCGTTCGACAAGACCCAGCACCACACGGCTTTCTTGCGGGGAAAGGGATCGGATCGGAGATTTCATTATTTACGCAAAACATCTCATAAAAGAATGTTTCGTATATAATTGTAACCTGCCTTCAGGGCCTGTGCAACTCTTCTGCAGGATCGCCCCTTCCGAAACCCTCGGGCCTCGACGACTCGGCCCCTTCCACGCCCGACGCTTCCGACAAGCTATGCTAAAATAGCCCGCAAGAGGGCAATCTGATCTTGAATCAGCGACCCCGGCCGGGAAGGGCTCCCGGATCCGGATCGGCTCTCTTGCTTTTTTCAACAAGCAAAACAGGGGAAATTATGAAAACTGTTAGCAAGCTTATGGCTGCGCTATGCCTATTTGCAGGCGTGTTCGCAGCTTCAGAGGGCGTGCGGGCTGACGAACCGATCAAGGTCGGAGTCCTGCACTCCTTGTCCGGAACCATGGCCATCAGCGAAACCGCGCTGAAGGACGTGATGGAATTCCTGATCAGCGAGCAGAACGCCAAGGGCGGCGTGCTCGGCCGGAAACTCGAAGCGGTGGTCGTCGACCCCGCCTCGGACTGGCCGCTGTTCGCGGAGAAGGCCCGCGAACTGATCGAGCAGCACGAAGTCGACGTTGTGTTCGGCTGTTGGACTTCGGTGTCCCGCAAGTCCGTGCTTCCGGTCTTCGAGGAACTCAACGGCATGCTGTTCTATCCAGTCCAGTATGAAGGCGAAGAGTCTTCCCGCAACATCTTCTACACTGGCGCCGCGCCGAATCAGCAGGCGATTCCGGCAGTGGAGTACCTGATGAGCGAAGAAGGCGGATCCGTCGAGCGCTGGGTCCTGGCCGGCACCGACTATGTCTATCCGCGTACCACCAACAAGATCCTTGAGGCCTTCCTCAAGGCCAAGGGCGTGGCGGAAGAAGACATCATGATCAACTACACGCCGTTCGGGCATTCCGACTGGCAGACGATCGTGTCGGATATCAAGAAGTTCGCCTCGGCCGGCAAGAAGACCGCCGTGGTGTCGACCATCAACGGCGACGCCAACGTGCCGTTCTACAAGGAACTGGGCAACCAGGGCATCGCGGCTGAAGACATTCCGGTCGTGGCCTTTTCGGTCGGCGAGGAAGAACTCGCCGGCATCGACACCGGCCCGCTGGTCGGGCACCTGGCCGCCTGGAACTACTTCATGAGCGTCGAGAGCGACAAGAACTCCGAGGTCATCGAGAAGTGGCACGAGTTCATCGGCGACGAGGACCGCGTGTTCAACGACCCGATGGAGGCCCACTACATCGGCTTCCAGATGTGGGTGCAGGCGGTCGAGAAGGCCGGCACCACCGACATCGACGCGGTACGTTCCGCCATGTACGGCCAGACCGCCCCCAACCTGACCGGCGGCACGGCAGTCATGAACGTCAACCACCACTTGTCGAAGCCGGTTCTGATCGGCGAGATCCAGGACGACGGGCAGTTTGACGTGGTCTGGGAGACCGACGGCGTGGTCCCTGGCGACGCCTGGTCCGACTTCATTCCGGAAAGCGCCAAGCTGATGTCCGACTGGACCGAGCCGTTCTCTTGCGGCAACTGCGAGAAACCTAGCTCGTAACCTCTTTGGCACAGGCCGGCGGCATCGTCCGCCGGCCTCGCCATAGGGCCCGCCCGTAGCGGATAATAGGCCGGGTACAGCACCATGGTCAACCTGACATGCAAAGGCCGGTCCGGAAGGACATTCCTCGGGACCGCCGCGCTCGGCGCGGCCCTGCTGCTGGCCGCGGCACCCGCCGCAGGCGAGCCGTCCGAGGCCGACTTCCACACTGCGCTGCAGGCCCTCGACACCAAGAAATTCAAGCAGAAATCCCAGGCTATCGAGCATCTGGGAACCCTCGGTAGCCCCCGCGTCCTCGAAGTGCTGGAGGCCCTCGCCAAGGGCCGGCTGCACGTGCGCAAGGACGACGGCCGCATCGTCATCGCGGAACGTTCCGGGAAAAAATACCTCGTGCAGGACGCGGCCAGCGGGCGGCCTGAGCCCGAGGCCGGCAAAAAGGAATTAAAGAAAATCAAGGTCAACAACCGGCTGCGCCGGCTGATCCGCGACGTCACCGGCCGGTTGGCGCTGTTCAGCGACGACCCGGAAAAGCGGCTTGAAGCCGCCGACAACCTCACCAAGAACCCCGACCCCCGGGTCCTGCCCCTGTTCCGCCAGGCACGGGACCGGGAGACCGACGACGCGGTCCGGGCCAAGCTGGAAGTCGGCATCGCCGTGCTGGAGCTGGAAGCGGACGACCCGGCCCTGCGCCTGGCGGCCGCCACCACGTTGGCCGAGATCTCCGACCCGGACATCCGCTCGCTGTTGAAGCGTCGCCTGCAGGCGGACGCCGAGCCGAACCCCGAGATCCGCGAAGCCCTGCTCAGTGCGATCGAAGCCATCGACCGGAAGCTGTGGCTGTTCGGCATCGCCGAGAACCTCCTGTTCGGCATCAGCCTCGGCTCGGTGCTGCTGCTGGCCGCGATCGGGCTGGCGATCACCTTCGGCGTGATGGGCGTCATCAACATGGCGCACGGCGAAATGATCATGCTGGGCGCCTACTCCACGTTCATGGTGCAGGAGATCTTCCGCAGCGTGGTCCCGCCGGAACTGTTCGGCTTCTACCTGCTCGCCGCCCTGCCCGCCGCCTTCCTGATGTCCGCCGCGATGGGCGTGCTGATCGAACGCGGGGTCATCCGCTTCCTGTACGGGCGGCCGCTTGAGACCCTGCTCGCCACCTGGGGCATCAGCCTGATCCTGCAGCAGCTGGTGCGTTCGATTTTCGGCGCCAACAACCGGGAGGTCGCCAACCCCGAATGGATTTCCGGCGCGGTCGAAATCGCCGGCGGCGTGACGGTCACGCTCAACCGCCTGTGCATCATCCTGTTCTGCCTGGCGGTGGTCGCGGCGCTGGCCGCGTTCATCCGCTATTCGCGCTTCGGCCTGAACATGCGCGCGGTCACCCAGAACCGCTCGATGGCCTCCTCCATGGGCATTCGCACCGGCCAGGTCGACGCCCTGACCTTCGCGCTGGGGTCCGGCATCGCCGGCGTCGCCGGCATGGCGCTGAGCCAGATCTCCAACGTCAGCCCGAACCTCGGCCAGAACTTCATCGTCGACAGCTTCATGGTGGTGGTGTTCGGCGGCGTGGGCAGCCTGTGGGGCACCATCGTCGGCGCCTTCAGCCTCGGCATCGTCAACAAGTTCCTGGAGCCCGTCTCCGGCGCCATCCTCGGCAAGATCGTCGTCCTGGTCTTCATCATCCTGTTCATCCAGATGCGCCCGCGCGGCCTGTTCGCGCTGAAGGGGCGCGCCGCCGGGGACTAGGCCATGGGTCCGCTTTCCTCACGCCTGTTCGCCTTGGAGTCGCACCGCGGCTGGACCGTGTTCATGGGCCTCGCCGCCGTGCTGATGCTGGTCGTGCCGGTCCTGAACCTGGTCGTGCCGGAAGATGCCTGGCTGCACGTGCCGACCTTCTGGGTCACCACGCTCGGCAAGTTCCTGTGCTTCGCGATGCTGGCGCTGGCGCTGGATCTGATCTGGGGCTATGCGGGCATCCTGAGCCTGGGCCATGGCGCGTTCTTCGGGCTCGGCGGCTACGCCATGGGCATGTACCTGATGCGCCAGATCGGCGAGCGCGGCGTGTACGGCCACCCGGAACTGCCCGACTTCATGGTATTCCTGAACTGGAAGGAGCTGCCCTGGTACTGGTACGGGTTCGACAGCTTCGCCTTCGCCATGCTGATGGCCATGGTGGTGCCCGGCGCACTTGCGTTCGTGTTCGGCTGGCTGGCCTTCCGCTCGCGCATCACCGGCGTGTACTTCTCCATCATCAGCCAGGCCATGGTGTTCGCCATGATGCTGGCGTTCTTCCGCAACGAGATGGGCTTCGGCGGCAACAACGGGCTGACCGACTTCAAAAACCTGCTCGGGTTCGACCTGTCGGCCAACTCGACCAAGGTCGGGCTGTACATGGCTTCGGCGCTGATGCTCGGCCTGGTCTACCTGCTGTGCCGCTACGTGGTCACCTCGAAGCTCGGTCGGGTGCTGATCGCGGTGCGCGACGCCGAGAGCCGCGTGCGCTTCCTGGGCTACTCGGTGACCCGCGCCAAGCTGTTCGTGTTTACGCTGTCGGCGGTGCTGGCCGGCATCGCCGGGGCGCTGTACGTGCCGCAGGTCGGCATCATCAACCCCGGGGAATTCACCCCGGCCAAGTCGATCGAAATCGCGGTCTGGGTCGCGGTCGGCGGCCGCGGCACCCTGTTCGGCGCCGCCGCAGGCGCGGTCGCGGTGAACGGCGCGAAAAGCCTGCTGACCGGCATCGCGCCGGAGATCTGGCTGTTCTTCCTCGGCGCCCTGTTCATTTTGGTCACCCTGCTGATGCCGCGCGGCTTGGTCGGCGTGGTGCGGCAGTGGCGCGAACGCCGCGCCATCGCGAAAACCTCGCATTCGGATTCCCATGCCTCCGCCTGACGCCACCGTCGCGCCCAACCTCCCCGAGCCGCATCACATCGCGCCGGAGACCCTGCTCTACCTGGACGGCGTCTCGGTCAGCTTCGACGGCTTCCAGGCGCTCAACTCCCTGAGCCTGATCATCGACCGCGGCGAGATGCGCGCTATCATCGGCCCCAACGGGGCCGGCAAGACCACCATGATGGACGTGGTCACGGGCCGCACCCGGCCGGACCAGGGCGAGGTATTGTTTGCCGACCGCATCGACCTGACCGCGCTCAACGAAACGGAGATCGCCAATCTCGGCATCGGCCGCAAGTTCCAGAAGCCGACCGTGTTCGAGAACCTGACCGTGTTCGAGAACCTGTCGCTGGCCCTGAAGGCCGACCGCCGCATCCTGACCACGCTGTTCGCCGGGATCAGCGCCGAACAGACAAAGCGCATCGAGCAGGCCCTCGAGACCATCCGGCTGACCGCACAGCGCGACCGGGCGGCAGGTTCCCTGTCGCATGGGCAGAAACAGTGGCTTGAGATCGGCATGCTGCTGGTGCAAGAGCCTGATTTAATGCTGCTGGACGAGCCGGTGGCCGGCATGACGGACGCGGAGACCGAACAGACCGTGGAATTGCTGCACGAAATCTCAAGCACGCACTCGCTGGTTGTGGTGGAGCACGACATGAACTTCGTGCGCGACCTGGACTGCCGGGTCACGGTGCTCGACGAGGGCCAGGTCATCGCCGAAGGTCCGATGGGCGCGATCCAGTCGGACCCCCGCGTGATCGAGGTCTACCTGGGGCGGTAGCATGCTTTCCGCGACCGACATCAATCTCTATTACGGCGCGAGCCATATCCTGCGCGATGCCCACATTGCGGCCGAACGGGGCCGCATCACCTGCCTGCTCGGGCGCAACGGCGTCGGCAAGACCAGCTTCCTTCGCGGCCTGACCGGGCAGATCCCGGTGCGCAGCGGCCAGGTCCTGTGGGACGGCGAGGACATCACCCACCTGCCCGCGCACAGCCGCGCCCACCGCGGCATCGCCTACGTGCCACAGGGCCGGGACATCTTCCCCCGCCTGACGGTCGAAGAAAACCTGATGACCGGCTTCAACTGCCTTTCACGCAGCGACGCGCGCGTCCCGCCGGAAGTGTTCGAACTGTTCCCGGTCCTGGCCGACATGCTGGGCCGGCGCGGCGGCGACCTTTCCGGCGGCCAGCAACAGCAACTCGCGATCGGACGCGCACTGGTCACCCGCCCCCGCCTGCTGCTGCTGGACGAGCCCACCGAGGGCATCCAGCCCTCGATCATCAAGGACATCGAAAAGGTCATCCGGCTGCTCGGCAAACGCGGCGACATGGCCGTGCTGCTGGTCGAGCAGTACTACGAACTGGCCTGCGACCTGGCCGACGACGTTGCGGTCATGGATCGCGGGCGCATCCTGCTGTCCGGCCCGATCGACGACTTCGAAGAAGCCGAAATCCGCAAACACCTCACCGTATGAACCCCTCCCCCGTCGCCGACGGCTCCGCCACCCTCAGCTTCAAGGCGGCCCGCGACGGCACGGCGATCGGCGAACTGTACCAGCACGACCCGTTGCGCCTGCTATTTCCCCGTCACGTGGCGGGCGAGCCGCTCACCGGCGTTTTGGTCACCACGTCCGGGGGGCTGGTCGGGGGCGACCGGCTCCAGGTCCGCGTCTCGAGCGGCGAGGGGGCGGCCGGGCGAGTGCTGGCGCAGGCGGCGGAAAAAATTTATCGCTCCACCGGGGCGGATTCGCGCATCCAGATCCGGCTGCAGGCGGAAGCGGGTTCCTGGCTGGAGTGGCTTCCGCAGGAAACCATCCTGTTTGATTCGTCGCGGCTGCGGCGCTCGACCGAGATCCGGGCCGTCCCCGGCGCGCGGATGCTGTGCGGGGAAATAGTCGTGCTCGGGCGCACCGCCATGGGCGAACGCATGTGCCAGGGCCTGCTGCACGAGGCCTGGGAGGTCTACTGGGACGACCGCCTGGTCTGGGCGGACGCCCTGCACCTGAATTCCGGTTTCGAACGCGTCAGCGACGCCCCCGCGGGCCTGGACGGCGCGCGCGCCTGCGCCAGCATCCTCTACGTCGGCGACGATGCCGGCGAGCACCTCGATTCGGCTCGAACCCTGATCGACGAGACCGTGGAAGATTCCCTGCGGGTGGCCGCAAGCTGCATGGGGAAAGTCCTGGTCATCCGCTGGCTCGGCCGGGACAGCCTGCAACTGCGCGACGCCTACGGCCGGTTCTGGGCGGCATTTCGTCACCACCTGGGCGGCTACCCACCTATAATGCCAAGGTTATGGCAGGCTTGACAGGGGAAATGCCATGAATCTGACGCCGCGCGAGAAGGACAAGCTGCTCATCGCCATGGCCGCCGAGGTGGCGCGCCGCAGGCAGGCACGAGGCGTCAAGCTCAATCACCCGGAAGCCATTGCGCTGATCAGCGATTTCGTGGTCGAGGGCGCGCGTGACGGACGCAGCGTCGCCGAACTGATGCGTGACGGCGCCAAGGTGCTCGGCCGCGACGACGTCATGGACGGCGTTGCGGACATGATCCACGACATCCAGGTCGAGGCGACCTTCCCCGACGGGACCAAGCTGGTCACCGTCCACAACCCGATTCGCTGAAGCATGATCCCCGGCGAAATCCTCCCGGCCGACGGCACGCTGACCCTCAACGAGGGCCGTCAGACCCTCACCCTCACCGTGGCCAA
>JAJDWR010000027.1 GCA_022825505.1 Gammaproteobacteria bacterium
AGCGGTCGACCAGTGCTTCGAATCCGGGGTCGAGAGGTTCCTGCCCCATCCCGGGAACCGTGCCGGCGGCGAATAGCGTCGTGACTGAAACCGTCACCAATAGTTTTCTTATGCGCATGTGTCTTCCCTCGATTAGCCGGATAGTCCGCGCCACAGCCCCGGCGATGCGCCGGGCGACAAGCGGCGAACGGAATCCGATGAACTGAACCCAAAGACCGTACTTTCAATGATCGAACAAAACAAGTTTCTGTGAAATCTGTGTAATCCACGAATTCCAGTACCGTTGGAGCGATGCGACACAGGATCTTTACTTGTGACTTTTTTGGTACTCTGGAGATGCAATCGCGGTCGAGCCGAGTTTCGTTTTGCGGTAAGCGGCGCTATAGCGCCATATGGCGAGAAATTTGGGGGTGGCGTACAGGCTCAAGGCAGGAGTTCGCCGGTCTTTGGGACCGGATGGCCAGAGGCGATGGCTTCGGGCATGGCGTCCGGGGTGGACGTGAGGGCGCGGGTGTGGTTTGGAAACAAATCGCCGGGAAACCATTGACACGACAATCACGCGAACCATAGTATGCGGCTAAAAGCGAACATGTGTGCGCGTTGCGTACGCCTCGCATTCGGATCGGCAGGTCGACATCGACACGATAGCGGCGGGCCGAGGGTTACAGACAGCGACCAGTGGACTTGGCAGTCGCCTTGAAGTGGAGCGTTCGACTGCCCGCCGCCGGCCGCACTTTTAGCCAGTTAGGGGAGTTAAAGTTGATGAAACACCGTCTTACGCCAATCAGCAAGGCAGTGCAGTGCGCTCTGATAGCAAGCACGGCCGCGGGAGCGGGCCTTACCGTGACCGTCGCCAATGCACAGGATGAAGCTGACGTCCTGGAAGAGGTCGTCGTCACCGGATCCCGCCTGCGGCGCGACCGCGATTTCGTCGAGATCAGCCCGGTGGCCACCGTGGGCATGGATGAGATTCAGAACTCGGGTTTCCTGACCCTGGAGCAGACCGTGAACCGGATGCCCCAGCTGAGGCCCGAATCCACCTCCAACTCAAATCAGTACGGAGGCGCGGCGATGAGCGCCGACTTGCGGGGCCTGGGCAGGGTGCGCACGCTGGTGCTGGTTGACGGCCGCCGCTACATCCCGGCCGAGGTTACGGGTGTTGCAGACCTCGCCAGCATCCCGGACATGATGGTGCAGTCGGCTGAACTGGTCACCGGCGGCGCCTCCGCGGTTTACGGATCGGACGCCATCGGCGGTGTCGTCAACTTTCGCTTGCGAAACGATATCCAGGGCGTAACCGCCCGCTACCAGCGTGGCGCAAGCGGTTATGGCGACGGCGAGACGGAGCGGGCGGACTTGTTGGTGGGCTATGGCTCCGACGATGGCACCAGCAACGTGGCATTCGCGTTTTCCTGGTCCGAGCGCGGCACAATCCTCGGGGCCGATCGGAGTTTCTCCGCCATACCCCTGTTCCCCGTGGGCGACGAAGGCGAGCTGGTGCAGTTTGCCGCAGGCAATATTTTCGGTAACCGGGTTGCCTTGAATTCTCAGCAAATGCCGCTGATCAAGGGCGTCGATCTCAGCAATGCGGACGGCGAATGCCCGGCTACGGACCGAATCATAGGGGTACGTTTCGGCGCTGGCGGCCAGCCGTTGCCATGGTGCCGAATCCGCGACGGGTACAACTACGCGGAGACCAATTACCTGTTACGGCCCATCGATCGCTTCCAGATCAGCGCGATAGGCCATCACGAGATCAACGACCGGGTCGAGGCGTATGCCCAGGTCTTCAACATCAAGTACCGGCAGGACTATCAGATGGCTGCCGACGCCACCCCAACGACGTCTGCCGGCTATCCACGCGGTACGGTCTACATCCCGAATGCGGTCAACAACCCGGTGTTCAGCCCGACGCTGCAAGACTTCTGGGCGCAGAACGCGGAGTTGTTCGATCCGGACGGCGATGGCCATTACGAAGTGTTCAGTACCGGTCGGCGCATGGTGGAATTCGGGCCGCGGCACTTCGATTACACCACCGATGCGTTCCTGGCCACCGGAGGGCTGCGCGGTGACTTCGACGTCGGCGGAAACAACTGGACATGGGATGCGTTCTATCAGTTCTCCAGAAACGATCAGGCTCATACGCTCATTAATCTGACATCGAAGTCGGCTCTGGCGCTTGGCCTCGATGTCGTTGTCGATGAAGACGGTACTGCAAGTTGCCGCAACCCGATCCGCGGCTGCGTGCCCTTGAACGTATTCGGCACGGACGTGTTGACACAGGAGATGGTCCAATTCATGCGAACCGAGAGCGTTACGGACCGTCGATTCGAGCGGACCGTCGCGGGCGCCACCCTCGCCGGTGATTTGTTCGAGCTGCCCGCAGGCAACATCGCGACGGCGTTCGGTGCGGAATTCCGCGAGGAATACATCCGCGAAGTGCCGAACGACGTGCAATTGCGCAACGATCTCACGTCCCAATCCATAGCACCCTCGGTCGTGGAGGGCGATTACAACCTGGGCGAGGTGTTCGGCGAGGTCAGGGTTCCGCTCCTCAACGACCAGATGGGCTTGCAGAGTCTGGCGCTTGAGGGCGCCGCCCGCGTCGCCAACTACTCGACTGTCGGTTCGGTGTCCACCTGGAATTTATCTCTGGACATGGATGTCAACGAACAGTTGAAAATCCGGGCCGGCTATGGCACGGCCATCCGCGCGCCCAACCTGGACGAGCTGTTGGCACCGGTCGGTACCGGCTTCGAGCCCGACACTGACCCTTGCGTGACTGAAGCCAGCCCGTCGCAAGCTGTCAAGGATCTGTGCGTTCAGCAAGGCGTGCCTGCCAATCTTATCGACACGCTGATCGGATCGGCGCGGCAGGGGTATGACGAGATCAGTGGCGGTAACCCCGATTTGTCGGAAGAACAAGCCGACACCCTCACGGCAGGATTCGTGCTCTCGCCGAATTTCCTGACCGGTCTGACCATGTCGCTGGACTACTACACGATCGAGATGACGGGTGCCATTGCCCAAGTTGGCGGCCCGCAGCTCATCAGTGACTGCTTTACGACCCTGGATATCAACTCTGCATCGTGTCAGTCGATTGTCCGTGACCGGAACGGCAATATCCTGGAAGTCTACTCCCCATTGCTGAACCTGGCCGACCGCAACGTGGACGGCCTTGATTGGTCGGCCTCATACATCGTTGACAGCGTACCCGATTGGCTGTCGTTGCCCGATCGTGAGGCGAATATGGACATTCAGTGGTTTGGATCGTGGCAGTTCACGAACCAGGTCCAGGTGTTGCAAAGTACTCCGGCGCTCGATTGCGCGGGCAAATACAGCGGCGCCTGCTCAAGAGGGGCTACTCGTCCGTCGCCGAACTTCCGCGGCCTGCTGCGCGTCAACTGGAATTCGGGCCCGCTGACGCTGAGTCCGGAGATGAACATTGTCGGTCAGCTCGAGCTGTCCGAGACCTCCGGTCCACTTGAGGTCGGTACGCAAGAACCCTGGGTTACATTCAATGTGAACGGCAGCTGGAACTTCGCCGGAAATACGGCGCTGAACTTCGGCATCAACAACCTCACTGACAACGAACCTCCGATCTGGGGTTACCTGGCCGGCACCGATCTCAACATCGCAGTCAACCTCTACGATCCGATGGGCCGCAGCTACTTCGTGGGCGTAGAGGTGGGCCTCTAGGCCGGGTCGCGATTTGAAGGTTGACGGCCGCGAGGGTTCCACGAGCCCTCGCGGCCCTGTCCGCAAGCCTGAGTACGTGGACAATCCAACGAGACTTTTTCTGGCGTCGTTGATGCTGGCGTGCTGCCCCGGCGCTTTCGCCCAGGGCAGCTATACCGAGCTGATCGGGATGAACGAGGAGATTCTCGACCTCGCCAGGCCCGGGCAGCGAGACGGCGTGCCGGATCTGAGCGGCGCCGCCGTCGCGGAGCAACGCGCGCAGCTCGAAGACTTCCGCGGGCGGCTGCTCGACATCGATACCTCCTCATGGTCCGTCCCGCAGCAGGTGGATTACCTGCTGGTCTGGTCGAAGATGAATGACATCGTCTTCCAGCACCGGGTGATGCAGCCCTGGTCGCGCGACCCCCTGACCTATCTGTACCAGTTCCGGGCCATACCCTATGCGGAGGCTCCATCGACGCCAGACGAGCGGGCAGCGTTGTCCCGGGAACTCAAAGCCGTGCCCGCGATGGTGGACAACGCCATCGAGAATCTGACGCAGCCGGCCGGCGAGTTGGCCGGGCTTGCGATTTTCCTGCTCGATCGTTTCGACGGCGTCGGCCAGGGCGAGCCTTATCGCGACGAGCCGCCGGAGGGGACCATCGGCTGGTTCGAGGATCTTTGCGGCCGTCTTGCGCCCGGGGACAGCGAGCTGCTCGGAGACTGCCGGGAAGCCACGGCCTCGGCGCAGCGGTATCGTGACTGGCTGGCCGAAAACCTCGACGGCATGGAACCATCCGCCGCGATCGGTACGGAAAACTACAACTGGTACCTGAAGCACGTCCGCCTGCTGCCGCACACGGTCGACGACCTCGTGGGCATCGGCGAGCGCGAGTTTCACCGCTACCGCTTCAACTACATGCTCGATCGCTACACAAACCGGTCGCTGGACGAACTGGAACTGACGCAGAGCGCGGAACAGCACCGGCGGAGGACTCGCGATGCAGAGGCCAGAATCCGGGAGCTGGTCGAAGAACTCGACCTGCTGACCATTCCGGACTACATGCCGGAGGAATTCGAGACCGATGTTTTCTGGAGCCCCCGGGCGGCGACGGACCGTCATTTCTGGGAGGAACTCCAGTTTCGCAATGCCTTGAACAACCACATCCATGCATCGATACCCGGACATCGCTTTGATGCGGAGTTGAGGCAGCGCCTGGAAAACCCGATACGCCGTACCCACTCGGAGAGCGCCCGCGCGGAAGGTTGGGCCACGTATCTCGAGGAGACGTTGATACAGGCCGGGATCGCCGAGGACAATCCCCGCGTGCGCGAACTCTTCTACGCGGCCCTGATCAAGCGCGGCAGCCGGTTTTTCGCCGAGATCGGCATGCACACCGGCGCAATGACCCTGGAAGAGGCCAATGCCTACATGATGGAGTGGGTGCCGTACATGGAAGAAGACCTCGGCCGGTATGACCTGGTCGCCTATCTGCGGCGCCCCGGCCTGGGCAGCATGTACCTGCTCGGAAAGACACAGATCGAGCAACTGGTATCCGAGCGCGCCTTCCAGCTCGGCGAGGAATTCGACCTCGGCGAGTTCCATGACGACCTCCTCTCGCGCGGCATCATTCCCCTGACTCTGATCCGGTGGGAGATGGCCGGACTCGATGACGACGCCCGCGCCGTCTGGAGGGATGTCGTGGGCAAGCCTTTCCCCGGAGAAAATCCATGATCAGAGCCTTCTGTTGCCTTGCCGCCGCGCTGGCGGCGTTTCCGCTGGTTGCACAAGACCCCGAGCGGGGGTTCAGGCCGTTCTCGTACGACTTTGCCGCCGAGGCGGCGCTTGCCGCCCGGATCGATGTCGACAATCCGGATCCCGTGCAATTGCGGGAGATCTTCGCGAAGCGCCGGGCGCGGGTCATGGAAGCCATGCCCGGGGGCGCCATGATCGTCTATTCCGTGGAACGCGCCCAGGAGAGGCGTCTGGAGTTCCAGGTGCCCGAATCGGACAACCACGATTTCACGTATCTCACCGGGCTGGACAGCGTGTACAGCCTCGACTCGGCGTTACTGCTGCTGCCGGAGGCCGGGGATGCCGAGGGGCGCCTCGACGAGCCGGTGCGCGACTGGGTGGTGCTCTACACCTCCATGGACCCGGCGGCCATCGCCGCGCGCACCGGTATCGAGGATGTGCGGCCGTTCGCCATTCTCGAGCACGACCTGTCCGTGGCCATGACCGACTTTCGCGACTGGCGCATCACCCAGGTGCGGCGCTGGCCGCTGGCGGCGGCGCTGTCGCGCGCCTGGGGCGCCCGCGACAAGGTGCTTTACCTCAACTACCCGCGCTTCTTCCGGCTCGGGATGCCGGAACCCGGGCGGCTGCAGGAGTTCGAGCGAATCCGCCGCTTCTCGCCGGAAATACGCCTGCGCGACTCGGCGGAAATACTCGACCAGGTGCGCCAGTTGCAGGATTCCTGGTCGATCGCGAACCTGAGGCGCAGTGTCGCCATAGTCAATGAAGGCGTCCGCCACGGCTTTCGCTCCACGCGCCCCGGGATGACGGAATTGCAGGTCATGCAGGTCATCGATTTCGTGTACCGCTACCGGGGGGCGTCCCTGGGCTTTCCGACTTCCGTGCGCCGTACCGGAGTGCAGACGCCGCACGATGGCGATGAGCTTCCCGAGGGCTGGATCGAGTTCGTGGCGCGTGCCGGCGGCGAGGTATTCCAGGCCGGCGACCTGGTATGGACCGACACGGGAGCGGCGTTCAATCACTATTCCGCCGATGTCCAGCGAACCGCTCCCATCGACGGACGCTTCACCGAGCGCCAGCGCGAACTCTACGAGATAGCCCTGGACGTGCAGAAAACGGTGATCGGCATGGTGCGGCCCGGAGCGACCTGGTGGCAACTGCACGACAAGGCCATGGAGATGCTCCGCGATGCCGGCGGCTACGACGAGTACTACTACTACGGCATCGGCCACTTCATCGGCATGGATGTGCACGACGAAGGCGATTACCTGGTGCCTTTCAAGCCGGGCATGGCGCTGGCCATCGAGCAGGGCGTCATGCCGCCGGAAGGTCCCAGGGTGGCTTTCGAAGACGATGTGCTGGTCACCGAGGACGGGCACGAATGGTTGAGCCGGATGATTCCTCTCGAAATCGAGGACGTCGAGGCGTTGACCTCCGGTCCGGGCGCTTTCGACTTTCTGGAGTAGGGCGGTCGTCCGGCAAGCGGCTTCTTCTTTTTCGACCCCGGGGTGACGGCAGCGATGAACGTCAATCGCATCGGGCGCATGCCGGCGCCGGAGGGGCGGCAGCCCCCGGCCGGGGCTTCGGGCCGATGACCGGCATTCAGTTCGAAAACCGCCGGATAGAGTGCCGTGCGGGCGTTTCAGTGGCGGCCGCCTTGACCGCCGCCGGAGAGCGAACGATTCGCGAAGCCGGCCCCGGCGATGCGCGCGGCCTGTTCTGCGGCATGGGGGTCTGTCAGGAATGCAGGGTTCAGGTGGACGGACGCTCCGGCGTTCGTGCCTGCATGACGACGGTGAAGGACGCAATGCGGATCGCGCGCATGCCCGGGCGGGCGGTTCCCGGCGATCGTCCGCCGGAGAGCGCCGCGGAGAACCTGCCGGAATCGCCGGACCTTCTGGTGATCGGCGGCGGCCCCGGCGGGTTGACCGCGGCGGCGGTCGCGGCCGAGTCGGGCGCCGATGTCGTCGTCATCGATGAGCGCCCGGCACTCGGCGGTCAATTCTTCAAGCAGCCGGCGTCCGCGTCGGTTCTTCCCCCGTCGCTGGCCGGTGACCGGCAATTCGAGCGCGGCCGGCAACTGATCGAACGCGCCCGGCGTTCAGGGGCAAGGATTCTCGGCGGCGCCGAAGTCTGGGGCGCCTTTGCGCCGAACGAATTCGGCGTCCTGAAGGGGAGCAGCAGTTGGATCATGCGTCCGAAACGCACCGTCGTCGCAACGGGCGCTTACGAGCGGGGCCTGCCGTTTCCCGGCTGGACCCTGCCCGGCGTGATGACCACGGGCGCTGCCCAGACGCTGTTGCGAAGCTACGGTGTACTTGCGGGACAGCGCCTGCTCGTGGCCGGCAACGGGCCCCTGAACCTGCAGGTGGCGTTTGAACTGCAGCGGGCCGGAGCGAAGGTGGCGGCGGTGGCGGAGTCTGCCCGCCCGCCGTACCGGACATCGCCGGTGGATGCGGTTCATCTCTTGCGGTCTGCGCCAAACCTGGTCCTGGACGGACTGCGTTACCTTGCCGGCCTGCGCGCCGCCGGCGTATCGGTGCTCTGGCGGCGGGTGCTGAAGGCGGTGCAAACCGCCGATGGCGGGCTTGCGGCGACGCTCGTCCGGGTGGGTGACGAAGGAGGGCCGGCGGACCGCACGGTAGAGGTCGATGCAGTCTGCGTCGGCTACGGCTTTCAACCGAACAACGAGGTGCTCAGGTGCCTGGGCTGCAGGCACGGCCATGACGGGCGGCGCGGTCACCTGGCGACCGTGCGCAACGAGCATTGCGAGACCACGGTGCCGGGCATCTATGCCATCGGCGACTGCTGCGGGCTCGGTGGAGCCCCGGCGGCGCTCCGGGAAGGCGTCATCGCGGCGTGCGCGGCCGTACGCTCGCTCGGCTTCGACCTGACGGCCGGCCATGTCCGGGCGCACGAACAGGCCGTGCGAACCCTGCGCCGTCACAGGACTTTCCAGGCGGCGCTGTGGCGCGTCTTCGACGCACCGCGCTACCAGACGGAACTGGCAACGCCCGACACGCTGATTTGCCGTTGCGAGAGCGTTCGGCTGCGCGACCTCGATGCGGCTATTGAAGATGGCAATGTCACCATCGGCGCGCTGAAGAGGCGTACCCGTCTGGGCATGGGTCCGTGCCAGGGGCGTTATTGCGCGCCGGTTGCGGCAGCAATGCTCGAACGTGTAACCGGAACCGGGGTGGATGAGTTCTCCCTGTTTGCGCCACGCGTACCGATCAAACCCGTGAGCGTCGGCGACATTGCGGGCGCCCGGGGCGTGCCGGCCGTTTCCGACGCTTGAACGGCCGAACGCGAACCTTCAAGCGTGAGCGCCTGCAGTAATCGGCTGGCAGCGTACGGCCCGGCGACCAAGGAGTAGACGATGGTTGAACCAATGCAGCCGGAGCGAAGCAAATTGCCCTGCGGTCTCGAAATTCCCCGCATGGTGATGGGCCTCTGGCAGGTCGCGGACATGGAACGCGGCGGCAGGCCGCTCGATCCCGATGCCGGTGCCGATGCGCTGGCCGACTACGCCCAGGCCGGGTTCGATGCGTTCGACATGGCGGATCACTATGGCAGCGCCGAGCTGATCGCCGGCCGCCTGCTCGGCCGATTCGGCGAAGGTGCATCGGAAAGACCGAAGGTCTTTACGAAGTGGGTTCCCGGGCCGGGCGCCATGACGCCGGATGTGGTCCGCGCCGGGGTCGGGCAGCGTCTCGAGCGCCTCGGTGTCGATTGCCTGGACCTGCTGCAGTTCCACTGGTGGCAATTCGGGCATCCCGGCTACATCGATGCGATGGCCGAACTCGAACGGCTGCAGCGGGAAGGATCGATCGCGCACCTGGGAGTGACCAACTTCGACACGCGGCATCTGCGCCTGCTGGTGCGGCACGGCCTGCCCGTCGTTACCAATCAGGTCAGTTTTTCGGTGCTGGACCGGCGGGCCGCGGCCGGGATGTCCGCATTCTGCATGGAGAACGACATCCGTCTGCTGGCCTACGGCACCCTTTGCGGCGGCCTGCTGTCGGAGCGCTGGCTGGGCCGCGCCGCTCCCGCGCAGGGCGAGGTCACCGACTGGAGCAAGATGAAGTACCTTCGCTTCGTCAAGGCGGCGGGCGGCTGGGAGGCCCTGCAGGGCCTGCTGTCGGCGCTCGATCGGGTTGCGCGCAGGCACGGCGTTTCTATACCGAACGTGGCCGTGCGCTGGGTGCTCGATCAACCCGCCGTCGCGGCCGTGATCGTCGGCGCGCGCCTCGGCGAGCGGGAGCACCGCAAGGACAACCTGGCGGTGTTCGAATTCTCGCTGGACGGGGAGGACCGCGAACGCATTGCCGCCGCTGCCGGCGGGATGAGGGCGATTCCCGGCGATTGCGGCGATGAATACCGCCGGCCCCCGCTGCTTACCGCGTCGGGCGACCTTTCGCACCATCTCGCATCGACGTCCCGGCTCTACACACCCGATCGGCCCCCGGGCCGGGAAGACCGCCGGCGCATCGACAGCGGCAGCGTCTGGGAGGAAATCGGCGGCTACAGCCGCGCGCTACGCATCGGCAACCGCATCGTGGTGAGCGGCACCACGGCAACGCACACCGACGGCAGCAGCATCTGCCCGGAGGATGCGGCAGGCCAGGCGACCTACATTCTCGACAAGATTTCGGCGAGCATCGCTTCCCTGGGCGGTTCGCTCGAGGACGTGGTGCGGACCCGCGTCTACATCACCGACGAACGGGATTGGGAGGCCGTCGCCAGCGTGCACGGCCAATACTTCGGCGACATTCGACCCGCAAACTCCCTGGTCGTCGTTTCCGGCCTGGTGGGCGGCTTTCTGGTGGAGATCGAAGCGGAGGCCTTGCTGCCCTGAGCGGATGGTCCGCTCCGGATCGGCGCCCGGGCTGCGCTGCAGGCCGGAACTGCGCAGCCTACACCGTCGATTCGAGGCGCGTGTTCAGCGGCATCCAGGCGACGGAGGCATTGTTGGGCAGGCTGAGCAGGGTGGCGACCGTGTGCGCCACGGTCTCCGGCGCCAGCCGCTCGGCAAGCGGCGTGACGCCGGGCACGGTGGCGACCATGCCGGTCGCAACGGCGCCGGGGCACAGGGCCGTGGCCCGCACGCCGTCGTCGTAGCCGAAATGGCGGGCGGCATGGCTCATGGCGACCAGCGCGTGCTTCGACATGGTGTAGCCGATCGAGCAGGTCGTGTCGCGAAAACGGATGCCGTCCGTGGAGGCGATGTTGACGATACGCCCGATACCGCATTTCTTCAGGTGGGGCAGTGCCAGACGCGTGAGGCGGAACGGGGCCTTGACGTTCACCGCCCAGAGATCGTCGAGCGCCGCTTCGTCGCCCTCTTCGAAATTCACCTGGCGCCAGATGCCGGCGTTGTTGATCAGAGCGTGGAGTTCGCCGAAATGAAGCAGGGTACGGTCCACCCAGGCAGCGGCCGACTCGGGTTCGTTCGCCTCGAAGTACTCGACGGCAAGGTTGTCCTTGCCCGTATCGGCGAACGCCTCGCGGGTCCGGTCGACTTCGCGGACGCCCAGGGACAGCCGGTAACCGTCGGCCAGGAGGCGTGTGGCGATGGCGGCGCCGATGCCGCGCGAGGCGCCGGATATCATGACGACGCGGTTGTCGGGAGAGAGCAGGGCCGGTTGACTCATGCGCCTGCGGCCCGGATACGTTTCAGGCCCGATGCAGCGGCAACCGATACGGGATTATCAGGTTGAAGGAGCACTAGAAGATTCCCTGGTACACCCCGCCGTCATTGACGATGTTCTGGCCCGTCATGAATCCCGCCTGGGCGCTGCAGAGAAAGGCGACCAGATCGCCGCATTCCGAGGGGTCGGCGAAGCGGCCCGCGGGGCAGTTTTGCTTGCGGTCCTCGACGATGGCTTCATAGGTGGTGTTGCCCCGCTCGGCGTGGCCGTGCAGGTTGGTCTGCAGCGCATCGGTGTCGAACAGGCCCGGACAGACGGTGTTGACGGTCACGTTGTGCGGCACGAGGTCGCGCGCCATGGCGGCCACCGCACCGGACAGGGCGAGCCGCGCTGCGTGGGTGTGGGCAAAGCCGGACTGGGGAAACTTGATGAAGCTCACCGACAGGTTGACGATGCGCCCGAACCCCCGCTCGCACATGCCGGGCGCCACCTGCTGAATGAGGGTGACGGATGACAGGAAATGGTCATTCAGCCATTGGCGCCACTCCGCTTCGCCGATGTCGGCGTAGGCGGTCGGCACCTGGCGCACGCCCGGGTTGTTGACCAGGATGTCCGGTTCCGGGCAGGCATCGAGCAGCCTGGCCCGGTCGGCGGCCACGTTGAAGTCGCCGGCGACGGGCTGAACCGCAACGCCGGTGGCCGAGGCGATTTCATCGGCCGCTGCGCGCAGGTCGGCGCGGGTACGCGCCATGATCGTCAGATCGACGCCTTCCCGGGCCAGGGAGAGCGCGCAGGCCTTGCCGAGACCCTTGCTGGCGCCGCTGACGATGGCCTTGCGGCCGTGCAATCCGAGTTCCATGCGGTGAATCCTCCGGTGGCTCCGTGCCGTGTGCCTACTGCCGCGCGAAGGATGCCGCCAGCAAACGCGGCGGGACCCGGAAGCGCCCGGCGATGTCCTGCAGTTGTTCCCGGGCGGTGGTGACTTCCGCCCGGCCGCCCGAGATCAGCACGGTGGCCGGCAGCAACTGGGCGTTGTAACGCGCCGCGCACGGCTCCGTATACCCGCCGGTATCGAGAAAGGCCACGTAGTCGCCGCGTTCGAGCGCCGGCATGCGCACATGGGGCCCGAGTTCGTCCGAGTTGCACAACGGACCCACCAGATCCACGGTCTCGGTGCGCTCGGCCGTGGCGTCGACCACCGGCACCGGGTGGTAGTACCAGTTGAGCGCCGAGGACCAGGACAGGTGATTGGTGGACAGGTCCAGGTTGACCCACTTCTTCTTCGCACCCTGCTTGACCGCGCCGACCCTGCCGACCGTGACGCCCGAAGGGCCGGACAGGGACCGGCCGGGTTCGAGGCGCAGCTTCGGCAGCGGCAGGCCGAGGCGTTCGGCCTCTGCCTGAATCTCCTGGCTGCAAAGGCGCGCATAGTCGTCTGCGGTGGGGGCCGAATCGTCGTCGATCTGACCGCGCGGGCCGGTGCCGTACCACTTGCCGAAGGTCCAGCCGCCGCCGATATCGATGCAGGGCGGCGTCCAGCCCGTGCGGTCGCGAATGTGGCCGGACCAGGTGACCATCTCCCGGGCCATGACGGCGAAGTCCATGGCCACGTTGGACATGCGGCTCAGGTGGAAATGGGTCTCGCGCAGGTGGATGTGCGGCATCTGCTGGGCCTGCTTTACGATCGCCACGGTCTGCTCGCGGGTCATGCCCCACTTGGTGCTGTCGCTCTGTTCCTTCAGGGTGCCGGGGCCGTGCATGGCCACGCCCTCGCGTTCGGCCAGCGGGTCGAGGTCGAGCTTCAGCCGGATGCCCACGTCGGCGTCCCGGTTCTGCCGCCGGCACACCGCATCGATGCGGTCCAGTTCGTCGGTGGCATCGATGTTGATGCACAGGCCGTTGGCCACGGCCATTTCCAGTTCCTCGTCCTCCTTGTTGGAGCCGTTCAGCACCAGGGTGCCGGCATCGGTGCCGGCCAGGAGCGACAGGTACATCTCGTTGACCCCGAAGCAGTCGCCGCCGGCGCCTTCCTGGTTCATGATGTGGCGATAGGCGAGGCCGTTGTTCGACTTGTTGGCGAACAGGATCTGGGACTCGGCCGGATAATGCCGGCGGAAAGCGTCCCGGAACTGCCGGTAGGTGTAGCGAAACTGGCTTTCGCTGACGAGGAACAGGGGGGTGCCGAACCTGTCGGCCAGTTCGGCGACATCGCAATCCTCCACCCACAGGTTGCCGTTCGGGCCGACTCCGATGAATTCGCCGTAATTCTCCCGGTATTCCCTGGGCTTCAATTCGGGCGCATGCATGCCGTTGGCCATGGTTCGTTCTCCTATTCGATGGGGTCAGGCAATTTTCAGTTCGGCAAGGCCCGCGTGCAACTCCTCCAGCGATCTGCCGGTAACGGGGCGCAACGGCGGCCGGGGATCGCCGGCGGCGAAGCCGAGCCGGGCCATGGCGGCCTTGGTGGCCGGATAAAGGGACCGGCCGCCGCTGGTAAAGAGGTCGGTCAGGCGCCGGCCGGTCTCCTGCAGCGACCTGGCTTCATCGAGGCGGCCGTCGCTGGCGGCGTGGAACAGGTCCACCGATCCTGGCAGCCACACGTTCGGAAACAGGTCGATGAAACCGTCCGCGCCGGCGGCCACCGCCGGAACCCCGTAGATCGACGAGGGTCCGCAGAACACCCGCAGTTGCTCGCGCACGGCGATGAGCGTGGCGTAGAAGTTGTTCCAGTCGCCCGCGCTTTCCTTGATGGCGACCACGTTGTCGAGCTCCGCCAGGCGCACCGCAAGTTCCGGCGTGATGGCGTTGCCGGCGTTGCCGGGAATGTTGTACAGCACGATGGGAAACGAAATCGCCGCGTCCACCTCCCGGAAATGCTCGAAGATCTCGTCGTCGTTCAGGCGGATGAAGTAGGGCGGCAGAATCAGCGCGGCATCGCAGCCGGCGTCTTGCGCCGCCCGGGCGAGGCTCACGGTTTCGGCAACGGTCACCGAGCCCGCGCCGGCGATCACCGTTCCGCGCCCCGCGGCACACCCGGCGCCGATACCGTACAACCGGCAGCGCTCCTCGTGGGTGAGCGACCAGAATTCGCCAGTACACCCGCCGACGAGCACGCCGGTGCCGCCCGCGGCAAAAGTGCGGTCGATATTCTCCTCCAGCGCGCCGGCATCGATGTTGCCCGCTGCGTCGAACGGCGTGATGACGGCCGACATGGGCCCCCACCAGTCCACACTGTCTCTGTTCATGCTCCCTTCCCTTGCATCATGGCGTCGAATCGTCGTTCAGCCGCCTGCCGTCCGCGGCCGCGAACAGGCGCAGTTTATCCGCGCGGAACGCCAGTTTCACCCTGTCGCCGGACTCGATGTCGACATCCCCGTCCATGCGGGCGACGAGTTCGTTTCCCCGATAGTCGAACACCAGGATCGTCTCGTGTCCAGTGGGTTCGACCAGGTTGACGCGCGCGGCCTCGCCCTCCGCATCGATTCGTATGTGCTCGGGACGTATGCCGAGCCTGACCCGCCGGTCCGGCTCCGGCATTTCGTCGGCCAGGGGCAGCATACCGACCGGGAGCGAGACATCGCCGCACCGGAATGTCCGTCCGGAGCCCGTTCCCTCCAGGCGGCCGTCCAAAAAGTTCATGGACGGCGTGCCGATGAAGCCGGCGACGAAGTCGTTGCCGGGACGTGCATATATGTCCCGCGGAGGGGCGAATTGCTGCAGCCTGCCGTCACGCAGCACGGCGATGCGCTGTGACATGGTCATGGCCTCGAGCTGATCGTGGGTCACATAGACCATGGTGCGGCCGATGCGGCGGTGCAGGCGGATCAGTTCCGCACGCATGTGCGTGCGCAGCTTCGCATCGAGGTTGGACAGGGGTTCGTCGAGCAGGAAGACCGCCGGGTCGCGCACCAGCGCCCGGCCGAGTGCCACGCGCTGCTGCTGGCCGCCGGACAGTTCCCGGGGCTTGCGGTCGAGCAGCGCTTCGAGTTCCAGCACGGCTGCGGCTTCCCGCACCCGCCGGACCCGCTCGTTCTTCGCAACGCGGCGTTTGCGCAACGGGTACTCGATATTGCCCGCCACCGTCATGTGCGGATAGAGGGCGTAGGTCTGGAACACCATGGCGACGTTGCGCTGTGCCGGGGCGAGTTCGTTGACCACCGTCTCGCCGATGGAGATCGTCCCCCCGGTGGGGCGCTCGAGGCCGGCCAGCATGCGCAGCAGCGTGGTCTTGCCGCAGCCGCTCGGCCCCAGGATGCTGACGAATTCGCCCGATTCGATTTCGAGGCTCAGGTCATCGACGGCGGTGACGCCGCCGAATCGCTTGCTGACGTTCTCGAACCGGATACGTGACACCGCTTGCGCCTCAACCCTTGATCGCGCCGGCGCTGAACCCGCGGGTGAGGTAGCGCTGCAGGAAGGCGAAAACGACGATGAGCGGCAGGCTCATCATGACCGAGGCGGCCATGAGCAGCGACCACTCGATGTTGAACGAAGTGACCAGCATGCTGATGACCCCGGTGGTCAGCGGCCGTGCCGCATCGTTGTTCACCAGCACCAGCGCGTAGAAGTACTCGTTCCAGGCGAGTATGGCGGTGAACATGGCCGTGGAGATGATGCCGGGCAGGGCCTGGGGCAGGATGACGTCCACGAATGCCTGCATGCGGTTGGCGCCGTCCACCAGCGCCGCGCTTTCCAGGTCGTCGGGAATCGCCTTCATGAACGAACGCAGGAGCCAGAGCGCGTAGGGCAGGGCGAAGGTGGTGTAGGCGATGATCAGGCTCGTGAGGGTATTGGCAAGCCCGAGGCCCGTCATGAGCAGATAGAGGGGGATGATCAGCACCACGGAGGGCAGCAGGTACGTAAAGAGGACCAGGCGCGCCAGGCGCTCGCGGCCCGGGTAGGAGAATCGCACCAGGCTGTGGGCGCCGAGGGTGGCGATCGCGATCACCACCAGCGTGGTGCCGGCGGCGAGCCAGGCGGAGTTCCTGAGGTAGATGAGGAAGGGCGTCTCCGTCAGGAGCCGCCGGTAGTGCTCGAAGGTGATCTCGCCGGGCAGCAGCCTGGGCGGAATGACGAACAGTTCCGTGGAAGGCTTCACCGAGGTGAGCACCATCCACAACAGCGGAAAGGCGATAACGAGAACCACTGCCCAGGCAAAGACGTTGAACAGGATGCGGCGGACGATCGAGGCCGGGGCGGACACGGCGTCAGTCCCGCGCCCGGCTCAGGTACAGGCTCATGAACAGCAGCATGATCAGCATCATGAGCACCGCGGCAGCCGAGGCGCCCCCCATCTGGTTGAGGGCGAAGGCTTCCTTGTACACCATCAGCGGCAGGGTCTGGGTGCCGATGATGGGGCCGCCGCCGGTCAGGAGGAATATCAGGTCGAATTCCTTGAAGTCCCAGATGGTGCGCAGCAGCACCACGACGATGAGCACGTCGCGCAACTGCGGCAGGGTCACGTCGGTGAATCGCGCCCAGGCGCCGGCGCCGTCGATGGACGCGGCCTCGTAGAGCTCGTCCGGGATCGCCTGCAGGCGCGCCAGCACCGCGATGACTACAAACGGGAAGTACTTCCAGGCGCCGACGAAAATCAGGCTGATCATGGCGTTGGGCATGGAACCGAGCCAGTCGACGGGCAGGTCGACGATGCCGGCCCACAGGAGCAGGTGATTGAGCACGCCGTAAAGGTCGTTGAAGAGCCAGCGCCAGACCAGCACCGCCACCACAGTGGACAGGAAGTAGGGGAACAGCACCAGGCTCCTCGCCAGCGCCCGGAACGCCAGGTTCCTGTGCAGCATCAGCGCCACGAGTATGCCGAAGACGATTTGCAGGGTCAGGGTGCCCGCAGTCCAGATCAGGTTGTTGGCGAGCGACCTCCAGAACTCGCCGGACGCCAGCAGTCTGCGGTAGTTGTCGAGCCCCACCCATTCGCCTTCCATGGTCGGCGTGTAGATGGAGAAGAGGCCGAGGTAGATGGCCGAGACCAGGGGATAGACGATCACCGTGCAGAAGACGAGTACGGTGGGCGCGATCAGCAGCGCGCCGAGCAGCCCGTAGCGGGCATCGAGGGAGCGTAGGCGGAGTGATGCTGAGGCAGCCCGAATTGTCGGCATGTCGTCCTGCGCCGGGCGCCTCAGGCATTCATGATCGTTTCGATGCGCCGGGCCGTGTCGGCAAGCACCGTGCGGGGCTGCTCTTCGTTCAGCACGACCCGCTGCACCATTTCCGCCAGTATGCCGCTGTTGACCAGTGCCCCGGCCTTGACGTTGATGCGGTGTTCGGGGGATTCCCAGCCCAGGTTGTGGCCGGCGGCGGCCGAAGTCGACATCAGGGCGATCTCGTCGCGATAGCGCCGCACCAGTTCATGATCGAGATATCGTTCGTCTTCCGCGGCGGTTTGCAGCACGGGGAGGATGTGGCCCGGCGTGGCGTGCAACTGACGGATGTACCCCTCGCCTTCGTACAGCCAGGCGGCGAACCGCCGGGTCATTTCCTGGTCGGGAGCATCCGCCGGAATGAACACGCTCGGGTAGTCGTTGAATGTCCAGGGGGGAACCTCGGCGGAAACGGTCGGAAACGGGACACAGGTGACGTGTTCCGCCAGGCGCGGGTTGCGGGTGTTCACGTTCACCAGGACGCGGCCGGCATACAGGCCGGTGGCGGTGGCGCCGCTGACGAATGCGCTCAGAGTCTCGCCCCAACTGTAACCCGTGGCGCCGGGCGGGCAGAGTTCCCGCATGGAGCGGTAGAACTCGAGGGCATCGGCCGCCTCGTCGCTGTCGATCGCGACGTCCAGGTCGGGCGAGAGGACCTGTCCGCCGGCGCCGTGAATGAAGCAGACGATCACGAGGCTGGTGGCGCTGTTTCTCGCGTAGGGGAGTTGCGCGCCGTAAATGCCCCGCCCCTGCATCTGCCTGCAGGCCGCGCGGAGTTCGTCCCAGGTTTCGGGTGCGCTCTCGATTCCGGCCCGCTGCATCAGGTCGGTGCGCAGCCACAGCATGTTGGCCGCCGTGTTGCCGATGCCGGCGGCGGCGTGCACGCCGGGCTCGATCTCGTAGACCCGGTTGGTGCCTGCGAAGAACCGGTCGCTTCCGACGGATTCGATGACCGGATCGAACGGGGCCAGCAGTCCGGCATGCCAATAGTCGGCGACCGCGAAGGAGGGCAGGTGCGTCACCAGGTTCGGCACGTTGCCCCCGGCAAACGCAGCGGCGAGCTGGGCCGGGTACCCTTCGTCCGAAGTCCTCTCGAACAGCACCTGGACGCCGGGATGCTGCGCCTCGAAGGCGGCGATCTGGAATCGGTAGGCGGCGAGCTGCTCGGGCGACGACTGGGTGGACCACCAGCGAATGGTCGTGTTCGCGCGTGCCGGCAGGGACCCAAGGCCGCCAGCACCGGCACACAGTGCCAGCGCACCGCGCAAGGCGGCGCGGCGCGTGATTCCTCCCTTGCTCGAATTACCGCTCATTCGGCTGAAAGCCCGCTGCACGGATGGCGAAATGCCCCCCGGACATCTTCACCCAAATGCCGGGAGGGCGCAAGTTCAGGAGTTTCGGAAACGGGCAATCGAGAACCGGTCCAGCGGATAGTCGGGCGAGCGGCCCAGAATGGCATCCGCGACCAGGCGGGCGCAGTAGGGACCGAGGGTAAAACCGGCATCGCCGGGGACCGCGAAGTAGAGGCCCGGCAGCGATTCGGCGGGGCCGAGAACCGAGACCAGGTCGACGAGGGTGTTGACGCCGGCCCAGGTGCGCTGCACCTGCAACCCGCCGATTGCGGGCACCAGATGCCGCGCCAGCCGCAGATTGCCGGCGAGGCTTTCGAAGAGCACGGCCGGCGGGAGCCGATTTCGCGGCCTGGCTGCGGGCCAGCCGCCGCCGATCAGCACCTGCCCGTTGGCAAGCTGTTTCATCGTGATGGCTCGCGCGGCGTGCTGGATGAGGTGGTGCATCAGCGGCTCGGCCGGTTCGGTGATGCTCATCTGCAACGGTTCGGCGGTGCAGGGCAGGCGCAGGCCGAGGGTGGCGGCGAGCCGGCCGGAACCGGTGCCGGCGGCGATGATCACCCGCTCCGCCCGGTAGGTTGCGTGGCCGGCGGCAACCAGGTAACCATCCGCTCCGTGCTGCAGCCGTTGCACCGTGCCACTGCGAAGGACGGCTCCGGCGGCTTCGGCCCGCCTGCGTACCGCGTCGGCCGCGAGCAGCGGATTGATCTTGCCTTCCTTCTCGCAGAACAGGGCTCCGTGCACGCCGGGGTTGAGATAGGGAGCGATGCTCAGCAATTCCTCCCGTCCCATCGGGCGGGTGCAGACCCCGTGTTCGCCTTCGATTCGGCTCTTGCGCTCGAGAGCCGCCATTTGCCCGGCGCTTTCGGCGATCATGAGCCCGCCCGTGCTGGCGAACTCGACGTCTTCGCCCAGCCGCGCGGCGATTCCCGCCCAATAGTCGATGGCGCGGGGATAGATGGGCAGCGTGTGCCGGTAATCGTCGATCCGCTCCGGAAACAGGCGTTCCATGCGGCTCTGCATCTGACCGTGCAGGCTGCCGGCGTTGGTGGCCGATCCCGAGTCCCGGCCGGCATCGAGGCACAGCACGCCCATGCCCGTTTCGGCGAGGAACCAACTGACGCTCAGGCCGACGATCCCGCCTCCGATCACCAGCGTTTCGCAGTTGAGTTCAGTGCCTTGTGTGCCGGCGTTCACGCGGTTTGCGTTCGTGGTGGCCCGGCGGCCCCGCGGTGCCGGCGGTAAAGCCCTCAACGCCGATCGTCGGCCGGCTCGACCCGCAGCAGCGCGCCATGGTCGTGATCCGTGAGCAGGTAAAGCAGCCCGTCCGGGCCCTCGCGAACCTCGCGGATGCGCTGCTCCAGCGAGAGCAGCAGCGCCTGGCTCCCGCGGGGCAAGCCCTCCGGGGTCAGTGTTACCCGGTGAAGCTGCGTTCCGCTCAGGCCGCCGACGAAGGCGTGACCCTGCCAGTCGCCGAAGCGCTCGCCCGTGTAGAACGCCAGACCGCCCGGCGCAATGCTGGGCGACCAGTGCAGCCACGGATCCTCCATGCCCGGCGCCGAAGGACTTGCCAGTATCGGCCCGAATCCGTCGCCGGTCCGTTCTCCGCTGTAGGACCGGCCGTAGGAGACCATCGGCCAGCCGTAATTGCGGCCGGCTTCCACGATGTTGATCTCATCCCCGCCCAGCGGGCCGTGATCGACGCTCCACAGCGCCCCGGTGCCGGGATGCACCGCCATGCCCGTCGTATTGCGTATGCCCAGGGCATAGATTTCGGGGTGGTAACCCGGCTCGTTGACGAACGGATTGTCGGCGGGCACGGAGCCGTCGTCGTTGAGGCGCAGGATCTTGCCCGTGTGCGAGGCCGGGTCCTGCGCCTCGCGGGCGCTGCCGACGCGGTTTGTGCCGCCCTCGGCCTGCAGGTAGCCCGGCGCGCCGATACTCATGTACAGCCTGTTGTCGGCGCCGAAGGCGATTCGCACGGCACTCGAGCCGCTGGTCGCGGCATCGGCGACGAACACGTCCTCGACATCGCGGAGTCCGTTGGCGCCGTCGTACCGGCCGCGCGCCACCGCGGCGGTTCCCGCCGGACCGTACAACTGATCCCAGTCAGCATCGGTTTCGCCGGGCAGGCGCCTGGAATACGTAAGGTATACCCACCGGTTGTCGGCATACGCGGGGTGCAGTGCCACATCCATCAGGCCCTTGTAGGCCGAGGCCAGCACGGCAGGGACGCCGGCAATGGGTTGCGGATCGAGCGTAAAGTCCGCGTTCACGCGCCGCAGGCGTCCCGGCCGCTCGGTCACCAGCATCGCCCCGCCGGGAAGGAAGGCCAGGGCCCAGGGGCGCTCCAGGCCCTTGAGCGGGGTGACCCGCAGGCGCTGGCCATTCTCGTCGATGATCTGCGCGGCGTCGGGGAGCGTATCCGGACCCGAGCCCGGCCGGCCCGATACAACCTGGCGTGGCGCGGCAGCCTCATCGATCGTCTGGGGCACCTGCGCGACCGCCATACTGTGAGCGAACAGTGAATGCAGCAAAGCCGTCACCAGGGCGCGCCGCAGGTTTCGGTACGCGAACATGACCCTTCCTCTCATGCCCGGATCATAGCCCGAAAGCCCCACAAAGCGCTTCATGATGTATATTCACTCAAGAGACAGTACACCAGAAGCAGCCCCAGACGGTGTTCGGCCGGTGCCGGGTAGCGCTGACGGCGCCTGGTCCCGAGTGCGTGGACCACCGGTGGCGTGGGTGTGTCCACTCTCGAACCCATTCATGTTGAGGAAAAAAACAATGAAGAAATGGCTGACTTTCGGAAAGGCACTGGCCCTGTCGACCTCCATCGTGGCGCTGCCCTCGATGGGCCAGTCCGACGGCGTACAACTGGAGGGCATGCCGGGCGGCTCGGGCAGTTACGATGACCTGGTCGCGCTCTACCAGGAGTTTCTGGAATTCAGCGATCCGGAGCGCGCCAGCGGCGACCAACCGCTTCGCGACATCGCGGGGAGGCCGACGGAAGTTTATCCCGACTACGGCGTCGCCGCCGTCGAACAGCGGCGCGCGACGATGGATGATCTGCAGGATCGGCTCGAGGACATGGCGGTCGTGGACTGGGCGCTGGACCGGCAGGTGGACTATCTGGCCGTAAGGTCGCGATTCGACCAGTACGACTTCACGCTGAACGTATCCCGGCCCTGGTCGCGCGATCCGGGATTCTACGTGGACCAGATGCTGCGCATCACGTTTGCTGACCTGCCGCTGTCGGAGGCTGAGACCGCCGACCTGGAGACCAGGCTGCAGGCCATTTCCCTTCTCATCGAGCAAGCCGAAACGAATCTGACGGAGGTCGCGGCGGACTATGCGGATCTCGCCATCTTCAATCTGACCAACGCGGACGGAGTGGGGCATGGATTTCCCTATCGCGCAACGCCGCCAGCGGGAGTCATCGGCTGGTACGAGGACTTTCTCGGCCGGGCCCGCGAGCAACAGCCGGATCTGGTGGACGACATCGCCGCGGCTCTGGATTCGGTGACGGGCTTTCACTCCTGGCTGACGGAGAATCGCGAATCCATGACCGGTCAGGGCGGTGTCGGCAGGGATTACTTCAACTGGTATCTGAAGCACGTCAAGCTGATGCCGTACGACACCGACCAGATCGTGACGCTCGGCCTGCGCGAACTCGACCGCCTGTGGAGCGTGTACGCGCTGGAGCAGCACCGCAACCGCAACCTCCCGGTGATCGATCTGCCGACATCGGCGGAGCAGTATGCGGAGCGGATTGCCGATACGGACCGCCGGATCAGGAGTTTCCTGGTCGAGCACGAGATCATCACGATCCCGGACTACATCGGCGAACTCGACACGAACGTGCCGTGGATCGTGCGTCCCAACGGGCCGAACTACTGGGAACAGGTGCAGTACAGGAACCCGACTCCGGATCACCTGCACGCCGTGATTCCCGGCCACCGGTTCGACGCGGTCGTCGAGTCCCACAATACGCACCCCATCCGCAGCAAGATCACCAGCGGCGCCCGGACGGAAGGCTGGGCGGTCTACCTGGAAGAGGGCATCATGAATGCCGGCGTGATTGACGATCTGCCCCGTGTGCGGGAACTCATCTACATATTCGGTATCTTTCGCGCGGCGCGGGTACCGGCCGACGTCTGGCTGCAGTTGAATGAAATGTCGGTCAGTGAGGTCGTTACCTGGTGGATGGAACGCACGCCATGGCTGGACGAGGACGTGGCGCGGGTGGATGCCGAAATCTACCTGCGGCGGCCGCCGGGATACGGTCTCGGATACACGGTCGGAATGTTGCAGGTTCAGCGTCTCCTGTCGGATCGGCGGCAGCAACTGGGCGACGACTTCGTGCTGAAGGATTTCCACGATCGGTTCATGGACGCGGGCCGTCTGCCGGTTTCGCTGATCCGCTGGGAGATGACCGGACTCGACGACGAAGTGCGCGAGTTCTGGCAGCGCGAACGCTTGAACTAGCGAGGCTCCGCTCAAGGCCAACGAGGCATGTGTTGGGGCGAGCCTGCGCGGTGCAGGAGTCCCGCCGCGGCTTTGTGCCGCTGCCGGCCGGCGTTATCGGGCCGCCGAATAGCCGAGTACGGACTTCACCTCAAGGTACTCCATGAAGGCATGGCTGCCGAACTCCCGGCCGTTGCCTGACTGTTTGTAGCCGCCGAAGGGCGCGTTCAGGTCCAGCCCGGCGTCGTTGAGGCTGACGTAACCTGCCTTGATCCGGGCGGCCACGCGGCGCGCGCGATCCAGGTCGCGGCTGTGAACGAAACCGCCGAGACCGTAGTCGGTGTCGTTGCCTATGGAAATGGCCTCGTCTTCGTCTTCGTAGCCGATCATGCACAGCACCGGCCCGAAAATTTCCTCGCGGGCGATTTCCATGTCGTTGGACACGTCGCGAAATACGGTCGGCCTGACGAAATAGCCCTGCTCGAGGCCCTCGGGCTTGCCGGGTCCGCCGGTCACGAGCGTTGCGCCCTGCTCGATACCACTCTTGATGAGCCGCTGAACCTTGTCCCACTGCGGAGCGGAAATGACCGGACCCATCCGGCTGCCGGCCTTGGGATCGCCCGGTGGCCATGACTCCGCCGTCTCCCTGGCGATACGGCTGGCTTCGCCCATCAGGCGGTTCGGTACCAGCATGCGCGTGGGCGCGCGGCAGGACTGGCCGGAGTTCTGCATCACCAGGCCGACGCTGTGCGATACCGCCTGCTGGAGGTCAGCATCCTCAAGGATGATATTTGGGCTCTTGCCGCCGAGCTCCTGGTGGACGCGCTTGACTGTCGCCGCAGCCGTGCGTGCCACTTCGATACCGGCGCGGGTGGAGCCGGTAATGGAGATCATGGCGATATCGGGATGCGCCGCCATCGCGGCGCCGACCACCGGCCCTTCACCCTGGACCAGGTTGAAGACGCCCGCGGGCAGATCGGCTGCTTGAATGACTTCGGCGAATATCTGGCCGGAGAATGGGGCGATCTCCGACGGCTTGAGTACGACGGTGCAGCCTGTGGCCAGCGCCGGGGCGACCTTGGCGCAGATCTGGTGGATCGGCCAGTTCCAGGGTGTAATCAGTCCGCATACGCCGATGGGTTCCATGACGATCCGCGTGGTATCCCGGTCCTCCGTGAATTCGAAATCCCTGAGAGTCGCGATGGCCGTCGTGAAATGCCCCGCGCCCATTGGCGCCTGCATGCGCTCCGCGAGCCAGTTGGGCGCTCCCATCTCTTCTGTAATGGCGGTCGCCAGATCGCCGACCCGTTTCTCGAACTGAGCGAGTATCCGCTCCAGCGCCGCGAGCCGGTCCTGCCGTGACGAGGCGCCCCAGGCTTCTCCGGCCGCGCTTGCAGCAGCCACGGCCCGGTCCACATCGGCGGCCGAGCCGATGCTGATTCGGCCCGTGACCCGCTCGGTGGCGGGATCGACTACGTCCAGGGTTTCCGCCTCAACCGGATCAACCCACCGGCCATCGATGTAGAAGTGAGAGTAATTGCGCATTGTCAGCAAATTCCAGGGTTGGTGGAGCGTCAGGTTTGCAATCCGGTGGTGATTTCCCGGGATGCAGCCTGCAGCTCCGGGAGAATTCGCTTGTGCATGTCGTCGGGTGTTATCCGCGAACTCGGACATGCGACGTTGAGCGCGGCAATGGTTTCGCCGGAATTGTCGCGAATAGGTACCGCGATCGACCGAAGCCCGATCTCCAGTTCCTGATCAACAATGCTCCAGCCCTTGGTCCGGGTATCGTCAATGAGGCTGCGCAGCGTGACCTTCGATGTCACTGTATTCGGTGTCAGCTTCTTCAGTGACACCTTGTCGAGATATCCGAGCAATTCTTTCTCGGCCAGCGCAGCAAGCAGTACACGTCCGGTGGAAACCACATTCGCAGGCGCCCGGCTGCCGACAGCGACGGAGATGCTGACAAAGCGTTCCGGAGGGGTTGCACTGGCAACATAAACTACATCTTCGCCGTCGAGCGCTGCAGCGAACACGGATTCCTCGAGCCTGAAAGCGAGTCCCGCCATAATGGGCTGAGCGACGTCAATGAACGATTGCGACGAAAGGGCTGCATATCCGAGTTCCAGCACCTTCGGCTTGAGATTGAAATACTTGCCGTCGGATTCCGCGTAACCTTCGCGTACAAGCGTCAGGACGAACCGGCGCACGGTTGCCCTTGTCATGCCGGTGGCGCGCGAAATGTCGCTCAGCGTCATGCTCGGACGCGTTCTCGTGAATGCCCGAATCACCTCAAGTCCGCGTACGAGCGAATTGACGTAGTCGCGGTTGCTGATTTCCTTTGCCAAGAGCTTCCCGGGCGCACATTTGTCGAATGATGGTGCACCTTCGCAACGTAAAATTCCAGCTTTGACGCGCTGATCGCAAGAGCCAGCCTGGTGAAGACTACGTACTGCGAGAGTTTCTCGACGAGTTCATCACCGCGGGCCGGCTGCCGAGATTCAGGATATCGGTAACAGGGAGTTGAACCGAAACGGATATCAGCGTCCCCGGTGCAATACCAATGTCAGCCGGTGGATTTGCTTGATCCAGAGCAATTCCCATGTTGCCAGAATGACACCCTTGACCCCGATCGCGGCCGTTATGGGATCGGTGACAGTCTCGTCCACTTGAGATGGATCCAGCCAAAGCGTCTCCGCGAGTTCGAGCACATCACGTTCGAGGCCGGCTGGCCATTGCGTCCAGTTCCGCACATCGTCACTGTTCGCCAGGTCTGCCGCAATCGTCGGTACGAGTAATGCGATGACGGGTTCGTCCGACCCGATTCCGAATAGCTGCGTGCTGCGAATTACACATGCCGCGGCCACGTCGGGTGACAAACAACCTGCGCCGGACCACAGGTTCCTTACCAGGTCATGCACCGGCTCGGTGAGTTCTGGCGGAGCTTCAGGAAACCTTCCCTCCGGGTCGAGCACCGACGTCTTGAGGGCTGGCCACCCGGTCGCGGAATCCTGTTCCTCAACGGTCCCGTGGGGACGCTCCACGATGATGTTGCACTCCGGAGCCCGGTCCTCTCCCAGCGCGAGGCGCAGTTCCGATGAGCACCATACAGCGCAGGTGATCAACACTTCGAGTACCCCGCGTGATCCCAATGCCTCTGCAATTCGGATCGATTCCGCTTCCTCGGGAGCCCGGGGATTGTGGAAAAAGCGGTCGACCAGAGTGAGCGCCGCCATTTGGCCTGGGGTGAGCTCATCGCGAGCGTCGGGTTTGTCGAGCAAGGGGACCTGCGACTCGGTAAGCCCGTCCTCGGTGCCCGCACTGATGCGTATTGCCGAACAGGACGCACAGCCACGCAAGTGGGCGCAGCGCAGGCGCACAGACTCGATTACCGCAGGCCGCAGCGTGGTGTTACTCCAAACTGCATCCTCGAGTGCGTTGAATCTGGCGCGTTCTGTCGGGTCTGCGTGCTGCAGCAACGCGACGGCGCCGACCAACTCCGAGCCCGGGGTCTGCAAAATGCTCATGTGAGGATCAAAATGCGACGCTTGTATTGACGAAGAAACGACGGCCGAGGGGATCGAATGTCTCCACAATTGTATTGGAGTCATCCCCAGCTCTCAATCCAATGTGCGCGTTCAGCGGTGTCATAGGCAGCAGCACAAATTTCGCTATACTGCGAACAAGTGTTTGCAATCTGCACCAATGGCCGCGCTGATTCCATCGAACATGCTGCGGCCTCAGCCTGCCCGAGGCTGGAAGGAGAAAAAGAATGAAAACAGCGTACAGTCCGCAGCTTTCGCATATCCGCCGGCAGGGGCTGGCTTGCGTCGTGTTGCTTTGCATGGCAGTTGTGAACCCGGCTGTCGCCGAGCCGCCGAACGGGGCTGGCAGCTACGAAGACCTGCTTGAATTGTTCGCGGAGTACCAGGCCTGGAAATCACCCGATGCCGTTGACGGAGTGGTCGACTATGGTCCGGCCGCCATCGAACGCCGCCGCGACGAGATCCGCGAAATGCAGCGCCGTATGGATGATATGGGCGTCGCGCGATGGTCCGTGCCGCAGCAAGTCGACTTTCTGACCGTACGCGCTGAACTCGATCAGCAGGAGTTCATTCTGCACGTCACGCGCCCGTGGTCCCGCGATCCGTTGTTCTACGTTACCGGCGTGGTCCCGATCGCATTCACCGACCTCCCCGTATCGGGCGATGGGCTACAAATCCTGCGGCAAAAACTGCGGTCCGTCCCGCTCTTGCTGGAAGGCGCCCGCAGCAATCTGACGGAAGTGGCAGGCGATTACGCTGACCGTGCGATTTTCATGCTGACGCATTCGGATGGCATTGGGGGTGGACTTGACCCCTGCACTGCTCCCTGCCCGGCCGCAGATGCCGCCCCCTATCCCCGGCGCGAAACGATGCCGCCGGGTTTCATCGGCTGGTATGAGGATCTGCTGCAGCGTGCGGGCGCTCAACCGGAACTGAGAGCCGACATCATGGATGCGTTATCGGCTCTGCGTGAATTTCACGAATGGCTGGTCGACAACCGCGAGGATATGACGGCGCTGAACGGCGTCGGCAGGGAAGCCTTCGACTGGTTCGTCAAGTACGCGTTGCTGCTGCCCTATACCTCCGAAGAAATGGCTTTGCTGTCCCAGCGCGAGTTGGATCGCCTGTGGGCATTCTATGCCCTGGAACGGCATCGCAATCGTGAACTTCCGGAACTTGAGTTGGCGGAATCGGCCGAGGAATACCATCGGCGACTCGCGGACACCGATCGGCTTGTGCGCGATTGGCTTGAGGACGAAGCGATCATCACCGTGCCGGAATACATCCCCGGCGACTGGCAGGTCATGGGTTTCAATGTCCCGTTCGTGGTTCGCGAAACGCCGCCCAATTTCTGGGAGCAGGTGCAGTATCGCGATCCTTCGCCGGATCATCTCCATGCCGTCATTCCCGGACATCGCTTCGACAACATGGTTGCGTCCAGGATCGATCACCCGATTCGCAGCCAGGTGAACTTCGGCGCACGCTGGCAGGGCTGGGCCGTATACCTGGAGGAAGGACCGTTGCAGCTGGGCGTTTTCGAGGCGCGGCCGCGAACTCGTGAACTGATCTATTTGTTCGGGCTGTGGCGGGCCGCACGTTCGCTCGGCGACATCTACAACCAGTGGAACGAGTTCAATGCCGCCGAAACAGCCCAATACTGGATGGAAGTCACGCCCCTGATGGACCCGAATGTCGCACGCAATTATTCGCACCTTCGCCCCGCACCCGGGCATGGCCTCGAGTACACGATCGGCAACATCCAGATGTTCCGCCTACTGGCCGAACGCAAGCGACAATTGAGAGAGGAGTTCGTGCTTCGCCAGTTCCACGACGAGTTCATCTCGAAAGGGCGGATTCCAATTGCGGCTATTCACTACGAGATGACCGGCAATGCGGACGCGGTGGCGCCGTTCTGGAACAGGACGCCGCTATCGTCGGTGGAGCTGGTTGCACCGGCCACATCGCCGTAGCACCCTCGTCCAGCGATGATCCGCACTGAATAATCCCTTGGCTGCGACATTCTCAGTCCCGACGGGCCAGCCTTTGTGTTGAACCGGAAAACACCGGCTCCGGTTACCTCTGCGGCGTTGGCCGAGATCGACCGCCGCTACAATTTCCACCCCTTTACGGCTCTGGCGCAGCATGAGCGGCACGGCCCCTCCGTAGTCATGGTGAGGGGAGAGGGCGTATGGCTGGAGGATTCAGCGGGCCGGCGTTACGTCGACGGCATGGCCGGTCTGTGGTGCGTGAATGTCGGTTACGGTCGCAGGGAAATTGCCGAAGCGCTGCAGCGGCAAGCGGAAACTCTTGCGTACTGTCACAGTTTTTCTTCCATGGGCAGCGACGTTCCCGCGCTCCTGTCCCAGCGATTGATCAATAGCGCTCCGGTACCGATGTCAAAGGTTTTCTTCGGAAATTCGGGTTCGGATGCAAACGACACACAGGTCAAGCTGGCGTGGTATTACAACAACGTAAGGGGCAAACCCGGGAAGAAAAAGATCATCGCCAGACAGAGCGGCTACCACGGCGTGACGATCATGTCCGGCGGCATGACCGGGCTGCCGGCCGTACATGCGGGATTCGACCTGCCGCTGCCGTTTGTCAAACATACGCTGGCGCCCCATCGTCTCTGGGAAGGGCACGATCTCAGTGACTCGGAGTTCGTCGAGAAACTCGCGAACGACCTGCAGCGACTGATCGAGACCGAGGGCGCCGATACGATTGCGGCAATGATCGTCGAACCCGTCATGGGCGCCGGCGGGGTCGTCGTTCCGCCGCCCGGCTATCATCGGGCGATCCAGGAGATTCTCGCCGAGAACGACATCTTGATGATCGCCGATGAGGTCATCTGCGGATTCGGCCGCCTCGGCCACATGTTCGGCAGCGAAGCTCTCATGCTGAAGCCGGACCTGATCACGATCGCGAAGGGCGTCACCTCCGCGTACTTCCCGCTAAGCGGTGTTTACGTTTCGGAGCCCGTGTGGCGCACCATCGTCGAGGGCGAGAGCCGATATGGCACTTTCGGCCACGGCTACACCTACACTTCCCATCCGATCGGCGCTGCCGTGGCAATGGCAAACCTGGATATCATCGACAGTGAGAACCTGGTTGAGGCCGCCCGCGAGAAAGGCGAATATCTGCATCGGCGACTGCATGGCGCCTTCGGGGATCATCCGCTCGTCGGCGAGGTACGTGGGTTCGGTCTGATCGGCGCAGTGGAACTTGTCGCGTCCAGGGATCCGCCCCTGGCGTTCGACCCGAAAATCGCGGTTGCCGCCCGGGTGGCGAGGCTGTCGCTGGAATCCGGGGTCATCACACGCGCCTTGCCCCGCGGCGATACGCTGGCGTTCTCGCCCCCGCTGATCATCTCGGAGGGCGAACTGGACACGATCGTCAACACGGTGAGGAACGCCCTCGACCAGGTGCAGTCGCAACTGGTCAGGGAGGGTCGCTGGAAACCGTAGCCCGAAAGCGTCTCGGGCCGGTACAGGCAGCGCAACGGCTACGCGGCCGTACCGGTCTCCTTCCTGACCCATCGGGCCACCTCGGCGTGAGTGCCGAACCACACGTCTCCCTTCGATTTTGCGTGTTCCACCAATCGGTCGAGGATCCATATCCTTGACCGATACCCGATCACAAACGGGTGCATCACGAGCTGAAAAAGGCCGCGGGATTCCCAGGCCGCGTCGAATTCCCGCTTGAAGACACCGTACACGTCATCTGGCGACATCCACGGCCGGGTTGCCGGTTCGCGGTTGAACATCAGGTAAACCGCATCGTCCCGTAACCATTCGACCGGCACCTCGACCACACCGGTCGGCTGGCCGTCGATCAACAGTTCGTAACAGGACTCGTCCGCCATCAGGGAACTGTCGTATTCCAGGCCGAGTTCCGCCACGATCCGGATCGTATGCGGACTCAGGTCCCAGTTCGCGGATCGAAAGCCTACCGGCGCTTGCCCGAGTTGCTGCTCCAGCAGGTCGCGGGCACGGATTACAAGATCCCTTTCCGTCGCGTGGTCGAGATTCGAGTTGTTTTCGTGGATCCAGCCGTGAATTCCCACCTCGTGCCCACCATCCGCAATCCGCTTCGTTTCCGTGGGATCAATCAGCGCACAGACGGCAGGTTCGAAAAAACTGGCGACAACGTCGTGCCGGCGCAGCAAATCCAATATTCGCGGCACCCCGACGCGGCGCCCGAATTCACCCCATGCCAGTGGGCCTACTGCGCTGCGACCCCTGCCCAGTTCGTATGTTTCGTGATCGCAGTCGAAGGAGAGGGCTACCGCGCAGCGGGCACCGCCAGGCCAGGCGGGAGGTCGCAGCGGCCGGCCGGCCCTGACGCGGCCGATCGCTCGGCGCCACGTGTTTTCGGGCCAGCGCCAGGGTTCTTCGTTCGGGTTCATTCGCTGTTCGATGGCGCGCAGGTAACGGTACGACCGTAGTGTACAATTTTGCGTACGCCTGTTCGCATCGCGATCACTTCTCTCCGACCGCAGCAATCGGCCCTGCTGTGGCTTCAAGGTCAGTGGCCAGCCGGAAAACGACATGACCAGGACGCACAATCGATCCTACCGTACCCAGGTGGCCTCCGTGGGGTTTTTCGTGCTGCTCCTGGCGGGATCGTATGCAGTGCCCGCGGTATCCCAGACGGCAGCATCCCCGCAAGACGCGCTCATACAGATCTTTCAGGCGGCGCAGGACCTGCGCCAACCCGATATCGTCGAAGGGATTCCGGACTTCTCGGCGGCCGCGGTGGAACGGCAAAAGGCGGGACTGGCCGAACTCCGGTCCCGCTTCGACGACCTGGATCCGACAGGCTGGGAGATGTCCGACCAGGTCGACTACCTGATCGTCCGGTCGGAACTGGATATGCTGGACTACGGTCTGCACGTCTACCGCGCCACGTCCCGAAGCCCCGCGTTCTACCTGTCGTCAATTTCGTCCTTCGGCATGTTGAGCGGCGCGGCGCTCAGCGGGCTCGGCCGACTCGTGCAGCAACCGCCGCCGTTCACGGAAGCTCGCGCGGCCGAAATCGTCGCGCACATGAAGAGCGTCCCGGCAATTCTCGAACAGGCGAAACGTAACCTGACGGAACCGACGCGCGAGATGTCGGGATGGGCCCTGGCCACGCTGGCCGACGGACAGTCCGGCAGCGGGGCGTTTGCGGAAGGACTCAGGCCCCATTTCCCGGCAGAGTGGGTTGGAGAACTCGACTCGGCGGCCATCGAAATGGGTGCGGCGCTTGCGTCGTATCGGCTCTGGATCGAGGAACGGTTGCCCGAAATGGTGCGTGCCCGCCCGATCGGGCGCGAGATGTACGACTGGATTCTGCGGCGAATCTGGCTGTTGCCCTACGATGCCGAAGACATTCTCCGTCTGGGCGAGCAGGAATACGCGCGTTTCCTCGCCTTCACATCGTTTGAAGAATCGCGAAACCGTGACTTGCCCGCACTGGCGGGTGCGCTGACGACTGCCGAATATGCGCGGCGCACGGAGGAGGAAGCCGGGGCAATTCGCCGCTTTCTTCAGGACAAGGGGGCGCTCGACATTCCGGACTACGTGGGACCGTATCGCCGCGCGCAGATGCCCGACTACATTCAGGCCTTTTCCTTGTGGGCGGGCCTGAGCGGTTATTCGACTCCGGGCAACGGGGTCGTGAAGTATTCGGTGCCCGAGGATCACCCCTACACGCAGACCTACTGGGAATCGATCATGCGGGTCGACCCGAGCACGAACATCTTCCACGATGGAATTCCCGGGCACCATCTCCAGGGCATCGTGTCCGCACGTCACGCGTCTCCGATCCGGAGGGGTCACCGCGACCGCTTCAAGAGCGAGGGTTGGTCGACCTATTGGGAAGAGACGGCCATGCAGCTTGGCTATTATGACGAGCGGCCGAAGAGCCGCGAGCTTATCTATAATTTCATGCGCCTGCGCGCACTGCGCGTGATCGTGGACGTGAAAATGGCGCTTGGAGAAATGACCGTCGATGAAGCGGTGGCGGCGCTGATGACGATACCCATGGATCGGCGTATCGCAAGGGAGGAAGCCGACGATTTCTTCGCGGCGCCTACAGGTGGAATCGTGTATCTGACAGGCAAGTTGCAGATCGAGCGCCTTCTGGCCGAACTGCGGCAGCAACTCGGCGCCGATTTCGACCTGGGCCGGTTTCACAACGATCTCGTTGCCGCGGCGTGGGTGCCCATCGAACTCACGCGATGGGAGATGACCGGCAATGGAGAGAACGTGCAGCGCATGATCGAAGATCGGAGTCCGATGCCGCGCCCGTGAACGGCGAGCCGGGAAAAATCGTGCGTGGTGCAGTGGCAGCGGTGGTGCTGTTCCCGATGCTCGTCACCGGCCAGCAGGTCCCGCCGGACGGGATCATCCGGAGCGACGCGGCTTCTTTTCGACTGGAGGAAGTCGCCGACGGCCTTCAGGTTCCCTGGGCCGTCGCGTTTCTGCCGGGAAACCGGGCGTTGATAAGCGAGCGTGCCGCTGGCCGCATTCGTCTTGTGGATCTGGCCGATGGCACGATGGAGGCCCCTGCCGGAGGGCCGGACGATGTGTTCATAAAGGACAACGGCGGGATGCTGGATGTCGTGCTGCACCCGGCATTCGACGTCAACGGCTGGGTCTACTACTGCTACACAGCCGGCGACCTGCAACTGAGCACCACGGTGGTGGAACGGGTTCGGCTGACGGAGGGCCGATTCGCGGATCGCGAAAGGCTGTTCGCGGCACAGCCCTGGTATCACAATTCCATCGTGTACGGGTGCCGGCTCGCGTTCAGCGGTGAGTACCTGTTCATTTCCATGGGGGAACGGTGGGATCTGAGGCACCTGGCCCAAAGCCCCGGCACGCACCTCGGGAAGATTCTTCGGGTCCATCACGACGGGAGTGCGCCGGCCGACAATCCCTTTGCCGATGTCCCGGGCGCCTTGCCGGAAGTCTGGGCGCTCGGCAGCCGCAACGCGCAGGGACTGACCGTTCACCCGGACACCGGAGAACTCTGGTCGCACGAGCACGGCCCCATGGGCGGCGACGAAATCAACGTCATCGAACCCGGCCGAAACTATGGATGGCCAATCATCACCTACGGGCTGGAATACAGCGGCGAGCCCGTCGGCGAGGGTCTGACGGAGTACGAGGGCATGGAACAGCCGCTTCATACGTATATCCCGTCGATCGCACCGTCGGACATGGTGTTCTACACGGGTTCGGCTTTCCCGCAATGGCAGGGCAACCTGTTTATCGGTGCGCTGGCGGGGACGCATATCAATCGGCTCGTGATCGAGGGAAGAAACGTTCTGCACGAGGAGCGGCTGCTGCTTGACAAGCGCTGGCGTATTCCCTTTGTCGGCCAGGGACCGGATGGCCTGATCTATTTCGGCACCGGCATGGGCACGGTGTTTCGCCTCGTGCCGGCGGCGGAATAGCGGTGAGCGGCAGCGCGTCGCATGCCTTGGCCGGGGTTTGCCCCGGATTCCTTGCCGCACCGTGGACCTGATCGGAGGAAGCGCACTAAGTGGCAAGCCTGGCCGACAAGACGATATTGCTGACGGGATCGTCGCAAGGTATCGGCGCGGCGGCGGCAAGGGTGCTCTGCCGCGACGGCGCGCGGCTGATCGCGCATCATCAGGGCAGGGAAGGCGACAGGGAGAAGGCGCGCGAATTGCTGCGTGATGTCCCCCCGGATCGCAGGCATTTCGTGTCGGGCGACTTCGAAGACGATCGGGTTGTAGAGCAGGTCTGGAGGGATGCCGTGGCCTGGCGCGGCCACATTGATGTGGTCGTGCTGAACGCCGCGATGATGGAGCCGCGCGGCGGTTTCGATGACCCGGAAGAGGAATGGAACGCTGCCTGGCGCCGCCATTACCAGGTCAACGTGCAGGCGCCCGCTCGGCTGATGCGTGCAGCGGTGCGGCATTTTCGCAGCCGTGGCACGGGCGTGATCATCCTCATGTCCAGTTGGGTCGCGCAGCGCGGGGCAAGCAATCCGAAGATGCTGGCCTACGCTGCGTCCAAAGCCGCCATAAAGGCGGTGGCGCAGTCCGTGGCGCGAGCCCATGCGCAAGAAGGAATCTACACTTACATCATCGCTCCCGGAATCGTCAGCACCCGGATGTCGGTGGATTTCGCGAAATTGCAGGGTGGCATACAGGGAGTGACCGATACGCTCGCCATGCGTGAATGGGTGCCGCCGGAGGAACTGGGCAAGCTGATCGCGTTTCTGGCTCAGGGGACCCATCGCCACCTGACGGGCGCAACCCTGGACGTCAACGGGGCAACCTATATTCGGTGAAGGAACCCCAGTCATGAGCGAGCAACCGGATCGGAGACTGGCGGATCGCCAGGCAATCGCCGACGTGCTGGTGGAGTATTGCTGTGCACTTGACGTCATGGATCTGCCGGCGCTGGCGGCGCTGTTCACCGACGATTGCGTCGTGGAATACGGTCCGGGCGAATTCCTGCAATGCCGTGGTTCCGCGGCGCTCGCGAAATCCCTTGAGCGCATGTGGCGGTGGTCTCGGACGTCCCATCACCTGTCCAACGTGCTGATCCAATTTGACGGCAGCGACGCCGCCTTGTCCCGCAGCTACGTGCACGCCTGGCACGAACGCCCGGACGGGTCGACGGCGACGATTTTCGGCCAATACCGTGACCGCTTCGTTCGTCAGGAGCAGAGCTGGCGCATCGCCGAGCGGCGAATGCTCATGAACGGCTGCGACGCCGGCTTCACGGTCAACATCAATCGTCTGGAGCGCAGGCCGCCACCGCCGGGCTGGAAGGCGCCCGACATGGATTGAAAGCGGCGGATTTCAGCCCAACAACGGCGATCTCCACGCATCGTAGCCGTACAGCCAGGCGGTGTCCTGGTCGCCGCCCTGCATCCAGGTGTTGGCGCTTGAGATGGCCTGGATTTTCGAAGTACGCGGTTTTCGTGTGGCCTCATAACATCGGAACGCTCCCTCGAGATCGTCGCCCTCGAAGGCCTCGATGCTGCGCGCCAGCACTGCGGCATCCTCGATTGCGGTGGCGGCCCCCTGGGCCATGTAGGGGGTCATGGGGTGGCAGGCGTCGCCCAGCAGCACGACGCGGCCGTCGCTCCAGCTCGGCAGCGGTTCCCGCTCAAGGATCGCCCATTTGTGGCAGTCCGGGCAGGCCGCCAGCACGGCGCAAACATCCGGGTGGAAGCCCTCGTATGCCGCGCGCACTTCCTCCACGTCGCCCTTCGCGGACCAGGACTCGGGCGTCAGCCAGTCCGCCGGTTCCGGCACGCTGGTGACGAAATAGATCTCGCTCTTCGTCGCGGTGACGTAGTAGATGACGATGTGGCGGTCCACGCCCCACCACTTGGTACGGGACGGGCCGAGGTCCAGTCCGTTGAGCCGCCCGGAGGGGAAGACGGCCCGGTATGCGATGCGGCCCTTGTGGACCGGCTGGTCGGGCCCCAGGACCCGTTCGCGCACCAGCGAATGCACGCCGTCTGCGCCCACAACCGCGTCGGCGTCCGCGTGGCTGCCGTCGGCGAACGCCAGCCGAACGCCCCCGGCATGCTGATCGAGACCCACCAGCTTGCGGTTGAAATGAATGATCTCCGCCGGAACCGCACTCGCCAGCGCATTGGTGAGATCGGCGCGGTGCATGCACAGGTACGGGGCGCCGAACAGATCCTCCGGCATCGGCAGTTCCCTCAGAACCCGGCCCGTATCCCATTTCCGGTTCAGGTGGGAAAAGGGCTTGAACGAGGTCCGGCGCAGCGAGTCCTCGACGCCGATCCCGCGCAGCACCTTCATGGAGTTGGGCATCATCTGGATGCCGGCACCCACCCGGGCGAACCGCGCCGCCTGCTCGTAGACATCGACCTTCATGCCGATGCGCAGCAGGGTCGCTGCCGCGGCCAGACCGCCCATGCCGGCGCCGACGATGGCGATCGAGCGTTGACGGATGGGCATACGTGTTGAATCCTGCCGGCGGACTCACGATTATACGGTTGCCGTTGCGGTCCTCTCAGGCCGTACCGGATTCGAAGACGACCGACGGGAGGAGAACAATGAGCACGATCCGCGGATTGATTGCAGTGCCGGTGTTGCTGGCCCTGGGCCACGGCTTGTCGAGCGCACAGGAAGCGCCCGACCGGATCTTCATCAACGGCAAGATCGTCACCGTGGACGACTATTTCTCCATTCAGGAGGCCGTCGCCGTGCGCGGGGAGCGATTCCTGGCCACCGGCAGCAGCGAGGAGATGCGGGCGTTGGCGGACGCCGGCACCACCGTAACGGACCTCGGCGGGCGCACGGTGATTCCGGGGCTCATCGACAACCACAACCACGTCATCCGCGCCACGGAGTACTGGCCCAACGAGGCCCGCCTGGACGGCGTCACCAGCCGAGCCGAGGCGCTGGAGATCCTGAAGGCCAAGGGCGACGCGCTGCCCGATGGCGTGTGGCTGATGTCGCTGGGCGGCTGGAGCGAGGCGCAGTTCCTCGACAGTCAGGAGAATTTCACGCTCGCGGAACTGGATGCGCTGGCGGCGGATCGGCCCGTCTTCATCCAGGCGCTCTACAGCCACGCCTACGCGAATACAGCCTGGTTCGAGGCCATGGGCATTCCGCTCAGCGCAAACGCGGATGAGCAGGCCGCGGCGGAGGGCCTGGCGGCGCGGGTCGTGCGCGACGGAAGCGGGCGGGCGACGGGGCGGCTCAACGGGGGGTTCCCCATGGTCGAAGAGGCCCTGCTGGGCTTCCCGCCGGTTTCTCCGGAGGCGCAGGTCGAGGCGGTCAAGACGGCCTTCCTGCACCTCAACAGCATCGGGCTCACGGCGGTCTACGATCCGGCCGGCGTCGGCATTCGTCGCGAGGGCTACGCCAGGATTCGGGAGATCGCGGCGGAGGGGGAGTTGACGCTGCGCGTCTACCACACGCTCGGCGGCAGCATGCCCAGGACGCCGCAGGACGCGCAGGATCTCATCGCCGAGATCGAGGCGTCGAAGCCCTTTCAGGGAGACGACTTCGTCGACCTGATCGCGGTCGGGGAGATCTACTACGCACCGTTCCACTGGGACGGGACCACCGAAGCCATGGAGCCCGGCGAAGAGGACATCCACTGGGCGAGAGAAATCCTGCTGGCCAGCGCCCGGGGAGGCTGGTCGGTACAGACCCACGCCGTCCAGCCGGCGACGATCGACCATCTGCTCGACCTGACGGAGGAGCTGAACGCCGTCCACCCCGTGCGCCCGCTGCGCTGGACCATCACCCATGCGGACAACATCACCGCGGAGCAACTTGAGCGCGTCCGGCGCCTGGGCATGAACGTCCAACTGCGCAGCAACCCGGTCATGGGCGGCCGCGAACCGGTTTTCGAGCACTTCGGCGACGCGGCCTACCACATGCCTCCGCTGCGCACCGCCCAGGAGAGCGGAGTCTCCTACGGACTGGGAACCGACGGCACCAAAGCTGCGCAGATCAATCCCTTCGTCACCCTGTGGTGGGCAATCACCGGCAAGGCGCTCAACGGCGAGGTCATCCAGCACCAGACCCTGACGCGCGAGGAGGCGTTGATCGCCACCACGCGTGCCAACGCGCACCTGATGTTCATGGAGCACGACATCGGCGCGATCAAGCCGGGGTTGCTGGCCGACATGGTGGTATTGGACCGGGATTACATGGCGGTTCCGGAAGACGAGATCAAGGAGATTCGTCCGGTGGCCACCATGGTGGGCGGGAGAATTGTTTACGGGGAACTGTAGGCCCGGCTCCGCGCCATCCACCGGTCACGAGCGTCGGCCGCGAAGAAACTTCCCGGTTGCCGATGGGACCGGTTGCGGGGAAATGAGGAGTAGCCGATACGCGCGGGCTGTTGCCACAATGCGGGCAACAGTGATCTGGTCCTGGTTGACGGCTACCACTTGCCCGGCAGGTCCCCGACGCGCTCGTAGGCCTCGCCGATCAGCACCCCGAGTTCCCGCGCCTCGCCCTCGCCCAGGTGGATGCCCGGGCGCCCGTGGGCAAAGCGGTAGTTGCAGACGATGGCGATGTCGCCGACGTTCCATTCGATTGGGATTCCGAAGTCGTCGTAGACGTCGACGAACGCCTGTTTCTCCTCCCGGGACATCTCGCTGCCGTCGCCGAACGTCAACTTCAGGGGCCTCTGCTCATAGGGCAGGTGCATGACATTCGGCCAGGCGTCGAACCACATGCCGTCGTCGGCGATGCTGCTGTAGAGCACGTTCCGGTCCAGTTGCGGGAAGTACTCGAAGGCTGAAATATAGTATCGCGTCTTCAGGAGGCGGTTGGGGCCCCATTCCACCTCCAGTCCCTTGGCACGGGCCTGCTCCTCTGCTTCATCCGGATCGTCGGTCATCATGGACTTCTGCCAGTGGTTGTAGACGCCGATCTGGGGCGTTCCGGCGAAGGCTTCGCGATCCGTGAGATTGCGGTGATAGCAGAGCCCGTGCTCCCTGAGCTTGCGCCCGAGGCCGGTTGTCAGGATGGCGTCGGTCGCCTGGAGGTTATCGGAAACGAAGGTGTATCCGCGCCCGGGGACCGCCCGGTGGCAAAGGAATCCCAGCATCCGCGTGCTGTGCCCGACATAGGCCATCTCGTGGTGGTAGTGCAGCCAGGCCTGAAGCGGCGCGCCCACCTCGTACACGTTGGGCTCCAGCCGGTCGCGCGGATTGGCGCCGCCCTCGTAGAGCATCTCCCGGTCGATGACGAGCTTGGCGAACCGCCGCATGGCCTGCAGGTCGGCCAGCCCCGTGTTGACCAGGGAAACCAGTCCGACTTCATCGAACGTCCTGTTCATGCGCCGGGCCAGTTTGCTGTCCGGCTCAAGGTCCGCCTCGCCCATGGCGAATTCGCCGCAGTCGATGGTGAATGACGCCGGTGGCAACGCCGGCGCGCCCGTCCACCAGCGCGGCTCGATCACGCCCGGCAGCGGTCGGGCCAAATCAGCGACGATATCGGATGCGGTACTCATTTCAATTTCCATATTGCCTACGGCGACGGCGCCGCTCAAGGTTGCGCTCGCCGTTGGCGAAACAAAATACTCCGAATTTCGTCAAAACTTCCTGTCCATGCTGCCATGTCGCACATGCAGCACTTCGACCGTATCGCCGCGAAGCAGATAAAGCGCGCGATAATCGCCGACAATCAAGTGGCGTATCCCCATTCGTATGTCAGCGTCTTCCGGGGCCAGAGGGCATCGCTCGGCCAGCACATCAAGCTTCTCAATTGCCTCGATAGTTCTCAGGTACCAGCTCACTGCGTTCTGCGGCGACTCCTCGGCGATTTGCCGAAACCTGCGCGTGAGGTCGTTTTCCGCGGTTGGCTTGAGTTCGATGCGGCATCGCTTCAACGGTGAATGCCGTGTTCAGCCTCGAATTCGGCGGTGAATTCATCCAGCGCCCGCCCCTCTTCGGAGAGTGCTTGCCTGATGCTGCGGAGACTCTGAGCGTATTGCGCCAGTTCCGCCATGTCTTCGTAGATTTCGGCGTCCTGGACGACCACGGCGGCCTTGCCGTTGACCGTAAGGAGCTCTGGACGCTTGTGCTCCCTAAGCCGCCTGATGTGCTCCGCTGGCTTGCGGCAAAATTCGGTTACCGTATGGATCGATGAACTGCGAAACATCTTCGCATCCCTCTTGGTCACAGAATAATACGATTATTATCTGTTTTATCTTCCGGCAAAATCAATACGCGAGCGCCTGGCACATACGCCTCGGGTCATGTTTCCCGCACCATCGAGAAGTGCACGCCGTGGGGCCGCGCGGCGTGCGCGAGCCAGCGGCACAGGTAGTCGGAGAAGCTTCTGCCGACGATGACGGTGCAGGTTGGTGCGTCGTCGATAGCGGCCAGCACAACCACGGCCTTGGCCAGGCCTGTGCGCGCGCATTGTCCGGGGCCGAATTCCCTCGGATGCAGGTCCAGGGTGCAACCCTTGGCCAGCACCGTGCGCGCGTCGATGCCGCTGACGCACAGCGCCACGTGCCCACCGCTGACGTCGTTGAGCGCGGCGTGGTACCTGGCGAGGGCTTCGGAGAGTTCGCTGACGAGACGTGCGGCACGGTCGGCGCCAGTCTCGATTAGCCACTCGTCCGGGCCGAGCCAGTAGACGCGGTGGTCTCCGGCGGTGCATGTATTGGAAGCCAGAGGCAGGGGTTGTCCCAGGACTTGCGTGGTGTCCTTGACGGCCGCGCCGTCGCCTTGGTCGAGCCTCAGGTTGAGAAACCCGCGGTTGGACACCACGCGGATTTCTACGCGCGCTTGGGCTGCGGATTCCGCCGAGGCGAGAAAGGGCTCCAGGCCGTGGCGGCGTGCGGTCGACTCAGACATTGTTGTGCCGCCTTCCACGGTCGTTCGTATCAGACATGTTGGCGCCGCCCCTTGGGATCGTAGAAGGTCGGTGCAACGATCTGCACCGGCAGCGGTTCACGCCCCGGCAGCGCCGCGTAGACGGTTTCGCCCTTGCGCTTCCGGCCGCCTGCGACCAGGGCCAGCGCGATCGGGTGGCCGAGGCACGGGCTGCGGTAGCTGGAGGTGACGTGACCGCACATAGGTACAGGTGTCGGTTGGCCCGTTTCCTCGATGAGCTGGGTTCCCTCGGGGAGTACCGTTTGTTCGTCGGAAGACAGGAGGCCGACCAACTGCTTGCGATCCTCCCGCAGGCAATCCGGGCGCCGCAGGGAACGCTTGCCGAGAAAGTCCTTCTCCTTCGACAGCAGCCAGTTCATGCCCAGGTCCACGGGCGTGACGGATCCGTCGGTGTCCTGGCCCACGATGATGAAGCCCTTTTCGGCGCGCAGCACGTGCATCGTTTCGGTTCCGTAGGGCGCGATATCGAAAGCCTGGCCGGCCTCCATGACCCGCTGCCACATGGCCAGTGCGCGGTTGCTGTCGATGTTGATCTCGAATGCCAGTTCGCCGGAGAAGCTCACTCGGAACAGGGTGACGTGCATGCCCGCCAGGACGGCCGGTCGGACGGTCATGAAGGGAAAGCTCTCCTTGTCGAGCGGGATGCCGCAGCCGAGCGATTCCAATAATCTGCGGCTGTTGGGCCCGGCCACCGCGATGGTCGAGTAATGCTCGGTCAGCGATGTCAGGTAGACGTCCAGTTCCGGCCACTCGGTCTGCAGCCACCTCTCCAGCCAGTTCAGCACGTTCGCCGCACCGCCGGTGGTGGTGGTCAGGTAGAAGTGCTGTTCGCCCACGCGCGCCATCACGCCATCGTCCATCAGCATGCCGTCCTCGCCCAGCATGATGCCGTAGGCGCAGCGCCCGGCCTTCATCCGGCCGACGTTGTGGGTGTAGATGCGCTCCAGGAATTCGACGACATCGGGTCCGCGGGCGTCGATCTTGCCCAAGGTCGAGGCATCCATCGCGCCGACGGAGTTGCGCACCGCCAGGCATTCCCGCGCCACCGCTGCATGCAGGTCCTCGCCGTCCCGCGGGAAGTACCACGGCCGGTGCCACTGGCCCACAACTTCCATGGGCGCGCCGGCGGCCTCGTGCCATTCGTGGAGCGCAGTCTTGCGTACCGGATCGTAGAGCGGGCCGACGCTTTCGCCGGCGCCGACGCCGAAACTCACGGGCGTATAGGCCGGGCGGAATGTGGTCGTCCCGACCTCGGGAATCGACTTTCCAAGTATGTCGGCCAGCACGGCCATGCCGTTGATATTGGCGAGTTTGCCCTGGTCGGTGCCGAACCCCAGGGCCGTGTATCGCTTGACGTGCTCGACGTTGCGATAGCCTTCGCGCACCGCAAGGCGAATGTCGGCCACACTGGTGTCGTTCTGGAAGTCGATGAACTGCTTCGGGCAGCGATCCGCGTCCTTCGCCGCCGGTACGCGCCACAGGGCCTCGATCGGGTTTTCCCCGACAAGGGCCACGACCGGCGGTTCGACGGCGGCGGGCTTCAGCCCGAGTTTCGACACCGCTTCCGTGCCGGCCCGCACTCCGTCGGCCAAACACTCGACGAGGGACCGCCTGCCGTTGCCTGCGCCGGCGGAATCGTGGGCCTGGCGGGCCTGTGCGGGGACGAAGCCGAGCTGCGAATCGTCCCAGGCCAACCGCCCGCCCGCCTGGGAGTGCAGGTGGACGGCCGGGCTCCAGCCCCCGGACACGGCCACGAGATCGCAGTCGATGCGGATCGAAGGGGTGATGCTTGCCCAACTGTCGCCGCTCCACCTGGCGATGCTGGCGCCTCTGACCCGATGCCGGCCGGCCACATCGGTCATCACGTGTCCTTCCAGTACCGGAATTCCCAGGTCTCGCGCTTGGCCGGCGAGTTCCCCGCCGCCGCCGGGGCGGCTGTCGACGATGGCGGCCACCTCGGCGCCGGCGGTGGCCAGGTCGATCGCTGTTCGGTAGGCGGAGTCGTTGTTCGTGAAGACCACCGCACGGCGGCCCGGCAACACGGCATACCGTTTGATGTAGGTCGAAACGGCCGACGCCTGCATCACGCCCGGACGGTCGTTGTTGCAGAACACCAGCGGCCGCTCGAAGCTGCCCTGGGCCAGCACCACCTGCCTGGCCCGCACGCGCCAGAGCCGCTCGGCCACGGCTTCGCCGCTCCCGCGGCCTGCCGCGGCGCCGCCGTCACCGTGACCCTGGGGCGCATCCTCGGCGTCGGCGTGCGCAATTCCCGCGTGGCTGGAACAACGCTCCGCAATCGTCAGGAAGTTGTAGTCGTGGTAGCCGAATACGGTGCTGCGGGGCAGCAGCGTGCAGTCCGTGTGGTTGCGCAGTTCAGCCACGACGCCGGTCGCCCACTCCGCGCCCGGCTTGCCGTCAATGCTGTCGGTGCAATCCAGCAGGCTGCCGCCGAACTCGTGCTGTTCGTCGGCGAGAATCACGCGTGCGCCGGACCTCGCCGCCGCCAGCGCCGCCATCAGGCCAGCCGGTCCGCCGCCGGCCACCAGCACATCGCAATGCGCGTTCATATGTTCGTAGGTGTCCGGATCGGGCTCCCCCGGCGCCCGGCCGAAGCCGGCCGACGCGCGGATCAGGCGCTCGTATAGCTTCCACCAGGAGCGCGGGTACATGAACGTCTTGTAGTAGAAGCCCGCGCCCAGCATTCGTCCGAAGACGTCATTGATCGCGCCGATATCGAAGCGCACCGTGGGCCAGCCCTTGGTCGAGTGCGCCACCAGCCCGTCGTGTAGTTCGACCTGCGTGGCGAGGAGGTTCGGCTGCGCGGCAGCGCCTTCGCCCACCTGCATGATCGCGTTGGGTTCCTCCGCGCCGCTGCCGACGATCCCGCGCGGGCGGCGCAACTTGAAGCTGCGTCCCACCAGAGACTCGCCGTTGGCGATCAGCGCGGAGGCCAGCGTGTCGCCGGCGAACCCTTCGCAGGCCTTGCCGTTAAAGGAGAAGGCCAAAGGCCGTGAGCGGTCGATGCGTCCGCCCTCCTGCAAACGATTCGGCTGTGCGACGGCCATGGTCAGCCACCGCTCCCGATGCGGGAGGTCGTATCCGACTCGGCGGTGAGCTTGCTGGCAGTGCCGGAGCCGGTCCCTGGTTCAGGCGCGGTGCCATCCAACGTGTAACTGCGTTGGATTTGGTTGGTGACCGTATCGCGCTCCACGGCGAACCACCGCCGGCAGCCATGGGTGTGATTCCACAGTTCCCGGTGCGCGCCGCGCGGGTTGGCGCGGTTGAACAGGTAGTCGGCCCACTCCGCGTCGCTCAGCGCGTCCGGGTCCGGCGGCCGCACGATGCCGGCCTCACCGCCGTAGCTGAACTCGGTCTCGGCCCGGGGGCCGCACCATGGGCATTCGATCAACAGCATGGCATTGAACCCGTGAGCGCTAGTGCGCCACCGCCGCGGCGCCGTGTTCATCGATCAGCGCCCCTGTCGCAAATCGCTCCAGGCTGAAGGGCGCGTTGAGTTCGTGGGGCTCGTCATGGGCCATGGTGCGCGCGAACACCCAGCCGGAGCCGGGCGTCGACTTGAAGCCGCCGGTGCCCCAGCCGCAGTTGAAGTAGAGGCCCTCCACGGGCGTCTTCGACACGATCGGACACGCATCCGGGCAGACGTCGACGATGCCGCCCCAGAGCCTGAGCATGCGCACCCGGCTGAACACCGGGAACAGCTCGATGATCGCCTGCATCGTGTGCTCGATGATGTGGAAGCTGCCCCGCTGGCCGTAGCCGGTATATGCGTCGATGCCGGCGCCGATCACCAGTTCGCCCTTGTCGGACTGGCTGATGTAGCCGTGCACCGCGCCGGACATGACCACCGTGTCCAGCACCGGCTTGATGGGCTCGGAGACGAACGCCTGCAGGGGGTGGCTCTCGATGGGCAGACGCAGGTCCGCCATCTTCGCCAGCACGCTGGCATGGCCGGCAACCACGACCCCGATGCGGTCCGACGCGATCGGTCCACGCGTGGTCTGCACGCCCACCGCCTTGCCGCCCCGGACATCGATACCCGTGACCTCGCACTGTTCGATGACATCGACGCCGAGCGAGTCGGCGGCCCGCGCGAATCCCCAGGCGACGGCATCGTGGCGCGCCACCCCCGCGCGGCGCTGCAGCGACGCGCCGAGGATGGGGTACCGCGCATCGGGCGATGTATTGAGGTGCGGGATCGCCTTGCCGAGTTCAGCCGCGCTGACGACCTCGGCGTCGATGCCGTTGAGCCGGTTGGCATTGACGCGCCGCTCGATGTCCCTCATGTCCTGCAGCGAATGGCCCAGGTTGTACACGCCCCGCTGGCTGAACATGACGTTGTAATTCAGGTCCTGGCTCAGTCCCTCCCAGAGCTTCATGGACTTCTCGTACAGCAGCGAGGACTCCGTCCACAGGTAGTTGGAGCGCACGATGGTGGTATTGCGCCCGGTGTTCCCCCCGCCGATCCAGCCCTTCTCCAGCACCGCGACGTTGCGGATCCCGTGATCCCTCGCCAGGTAGTAGGCCGTCGCAAGCCCATGGCCGCCCCCGCCCACGATGATGGCATCGTAGCTCTTCCCCGGTTCAGGACTGCGCCACGCCTCGCGCCAGTCCCTGTTGTAACCGAGCGCATTGCGCACCAGCCCGAGCGCCGAGTATCGCTTCATTCTTTCATGCCCAACATGCTCCCGTCCTGCCGAAAACGCCAGGGGAGGCGCACTGCCGGTCGCGTGAGACCCTCGCCCGCAGGGATGCGGGCGCGGAGCGTACAGGGACGTATTCACAGCGTGTCTCAAGCGACCGGCAGTGCGACTCCCCGACCCACCCACCACAGCAGCATAATCTTCGGTCAGACATGCGCCTCACCCATTGGCCCCATTGACATCGCGCAGCCGTTCATTGGCCGCATCGAACGGGCTGTCGGGAATCACCTTCGCCCGAAAGGTCCTGTCGAGAATCTCGATGCCGACCTCCGTGCCCGGAACCGCCAGGTCGGGAGGCAGCATCCCCAGCGCCAGCGACTTGCCCGTGCGGAAACCGTAGTTGCCGCTGGTGGCGCGGCCGACCGTCTCACCGTCCATGAGCAACGCGTTGTTGCCGAGTGCGTCGGCGTCCTCCACGTCGAGGACCTCCAGCGTGACCAGCAGGTTCTTCAGTCCCGCCTCCCTGGACGCCAGCAGGGCGTCGCGCCCCAGGAAATCGCCCTTGTCCGGTTTGACGAAGCGATCCAGCGTCGACTCGAAGGCCGAGTACTCGATGGACAGTTCGGTGCCCACCAGCCGGTAGGACTTCTCCATGCGCATGGAGTCCATGGCGCGAATGCCGAACGGCGCCAGCCCCAGGTCTTCGCCGGCCTCGAACAACGCGTCGAAGATGTGGTTCTGGTACTCCATCGGGTGGTGCAGTTCCCAGCCCAGTTCGCCCACGAAGTTCACCCGCATGGCGTTGACCGGCGCCGAACCGACCACGATGTCGCGGGCGGTCAGCCAGCGGAAGGCCTGGTTCGACAGGTCCGCAGGCGTCACGCGAGACAGCAGCTCCCTGGCTTTGGGGCCGGCCAGAACCAGCACGCCGACCGCGCCCGTCAGCGGCGTGAACTGCACGGACCCGTCCCGCGGCATGTACTTGCGCAGGTAGTCGTGATCGAGCCGCTGATAGGCGCCGGCCGACACCAGGTAGAAGGAATCGCCCGGCTCGCGCCGAATCGTGAACTCCGAATGCACGCCGCCGTTGCGGTTCAGGGCGTGTGCCAGGCACAGCCGCCCGACCTGCTGCGGCACACTGTTGGCCACGAACCGGTTGAGGAAGGCTTCCGCGCCCGGGCCGGACACGCGGCACTTGGCGAACGCGGTCATGTCCTGCAGTCCGACGTTGTTCGTGACGTTGTCGACCTCCCGGCGAACCGCCTCGAACCAGCGGGAGCGGCGGAACGACCAGTCGTCTTCCTGGGGCATGCCGCCGGTAGCAAAGAAATTGGGCCGCTCCCAGCCGAACTTCTGCCCGAACACGGCCCCACGCGCCTTCATGCGCCCGTAGCAAGGTGCGGAGCGCAGCGGCCGGGCGGCGGGGCGCTCCTCATCCGGATAGTGGATGATGAACACGTGCGCGTACGCTTCCTCGGTCTTCTTGACCAGGTAGTCCTTCGTCGCGTATTCGCCGAAACGGCGCGGCTCGACACCCAGCATGTCGATGGTGGGCTCACCCTCGACGATCCACTCGGCCAGTTGCCAGCCGGCGCCGCCCGCCGCGGTGATCCCGAAGCTGTGTCCCTCGGACAGCCAGAAATTATCGATGCCCCAGGCCGGCCCGATGATAGGGTTGCCGTCGGGCGTGTAGGCGATGGCGCCGTTGTAGACTTCCTTGATCCCGACTTCGGCGAAGGCCGGCACCCGATTCATGGCGGCCTCGATGTGCGGCATGAGGCGGTCGATGTCCTCCTGGAAGAGCTCGTACTCGGCCGCGGGGTCCGGGCCGTCGACGTAGCAGCAGGGCGCATCCTTCTCGTACGGGCCGAGGATGAAGCCGCTGTTTTCCTCGCGCAGGTACCACGAGCCGTCCGATTCGCGCAGCACGCCGAGTTCGGGCAGGCCCTGGCGTTTGCGAGCCTGAAGGTCGGGGTGCGGTTCGGTGACGATGTACTGGTGCTCCACGGGCATCACGGGGACATCGAGCCCCACCATCTCGCCGGTCTGGCGGGCGTAATTCCCGGTTGCCGAGACCACGTGATCGCAGGTGATGCGGCCCTTGTCGGTGTGCACCACCCAGCCACCGGAGGTCGCCCGGGTAATGCCGTGCACCGCGGTCTTGCGGTAGATCTCCGCACCGCGCGCGCGGGCGCCGGTGGCCAGCGCCTGGGTCAGGTCGGCGGGCTGGATGTAGCCGTCCTCGGGATGGAAGATGCCGCCGACGAGTCCGTCGGAATTGCACAACGGCCACAGTTCCCCAATCTCGGCCGGCGTCAGGAAGCGAACGTCCACCCCGATCGTCTTCGCCGTCGCCGCGTACTGATGGTACTCGTCCATGCGGTCCCGGTTCATGGCCAGGCGCAGGTTGCCGACCCGGCTGAACCCTACGCGGCGGCCGGTTTCCTGCTCGAGCTGCCGGTAGAGGTTGACCGAATACTTGTGCACCTGGCCCACCGAGTAACTCATGTTGAACAGCGGCAGCAGGCCTGCGGCGTGCCAGGTCGAACCGGACGTCAGCTCGCCCTTCTCGACCAGCACGACCTCGCCGCCCCAGCCCTTTCTGGCCAGGTGATACAGCGTGCTGACGCCGACAACACCGCCTCCGATGACGACGACTTTCGCCCGTGTCTTCATCATTCAGGAACCCGCTCAGAGAAATGGCCGCGGCTTCCGGGCGAACAACTCGCGCACCAGCGGTTCGTAGTGTTCGAGCGGATGGGTCCGGTACGCGGGATCGAACGACACCTGGTCCCAGCGGGCGCAGAACTCGACACAGGCCTCGTAGTGCTCGTTGTTGCGGTAGCTGTCGCGGGCGTTGCGGTCCTCGCCGTAGTGATGCAGCCAGTAGTAGCCCTGAAACAGTCCGTGGTGCTTGACAATCCAGTGGTTCTTCTCGCTCACGTACGGGGCGAGCAACGCGGCCGACGCCTCGGAGTGATTGCGCGGCGAGATCACGTCGCCGATGTCGTGCAGCAGCGCGCAGGCGATGGTTTCGTCGTCCGCGCCGTCCCGCTCCGCGCGCGTGGCGGATTGCAGGGCGTGCTCCAGGCGGCTGATTCGATAGGGCGAGTCACCGTCCATGGAACGCAGCCAGGCCATTACACGGTCGGCGATTTCGGCCGCGTTGCGTGCGTCGTGAGCCTCCACCAGGTCGTAGTCCTCGCGCGTGCCGTGGTCCATTGCGGTGAACGTCACCTTGTGTTTCATGATTCACTTCCTGCAGGCCCTGCCACCCCGCGCTCCGGAATTACCTCCGGAATGTCGTCGAACCATGCAATTCGCGGCCGGTCAATCGTTGTCGCCATCACATCGCCCTCCTGCGTCGGCGCCGTCCGGCGCCGGCGGAATCCGGCCCCTGCGCCGGCTTGTCAACCACGGAGAACAGCCTGGGGAAGGCGTCCCGCTTGTTCGGGATCGCCATGGCGTCCACGAAGTATTCCTGGAACTTCGGCTCCACCGCCGTCTCGATCTTCTCGATCCTGCGCACAGCGGCCTCGATTTCCGCGCGGGCGGGCACGTTCAGAAGAGCGATCAGCGCCCCCATGCCCGCGGCATTGCCGGCCGACTCGACCCGGTTCAGGTCGCAGTCGGGAATCAGCCCAAGGACCATCGCGAATTTCGGGTCGATGTGCGAACCGAACGCCCCGGCCAGCCGGATGCGGTCGATCCGGTCGAAATCGGCCCTGTCCTGGAGCAGCCGCACGCCTGCATACAGCGCCGCCTTGGCGAGTTGCACCTGGCGCACGTCATTCTGGGTGACGAGGATGCGGTGCGGGCCCTCGTGCAGCAGATATGAAAAAGTGCGGCCGTCGGCGACGATGCGATCGCTCCGGGCCGCCAGCGAACCGTCGACGACGCCGTCCTCGTTGATGATGCCGGCCAGGTACATCTCGGCGATGACCTCAATGATGCCGGACCCGCAGATGCCAGTGACCCCGGTTGTTCCCGTTGCGTCCCCGAATCCCGGATCGTCCGACCACAGCTCCGAACCGATCACGCTGAAACGCGGCTCGAGGTTGTCCGCATCGATGCGCACTCGCTCGATGGCGCCGGGCGTGGCGCGCTGGCCGGCGGAAATCTGCGCGCCCTCGAAGGCGGGGCCGGTGGGGCTTGAGCAGGCCAGCAGCCGGTCGCGGTTGCCGAGCACGATCTCGGCGTTGGTGCCCACGTCCACGACCAGCGAAACTTCCTCCAGCAGGTGCGGCTCCTCGGCCAGCACCATGCCGGCCGCGTCGGCGCCCACGTGCCCGGCGATGCACGGCAGCACGTAGACGTTGGCGCCGGGATGGATCCCGATGCCGATATCGCGCGCCTTCAGATCGAGCGCGGTATCCACCGCCAGCGCAAAGGGCGCACCCCCGAGTTCCCGTGGGTCGAGCCCCAGGAACAGGTGGTGCATGATCGGATTGCCGACGATCGTGAGCTCGACAACGTCCGCTGCGTCGATGCCGCCCCGGCTGCAAACGTCACCGATGAGGTCGTTCACGCCCTGACGAACCGCGCGCGTCAGTTCGTCGGCGCCTTCCGGGTGCATCATCACGTAGGAAACACGGCTCATGAGGTCCTCGCCGAAACGAATCTGCGGATTCATGATGCCCTCGGTGGCGACCACGTTGCCGCCCGTCAGGTTCACCAGGTGAGCGGCGATGGTCGTGGAACCGATGTCGATCGCCACGCCGTGGGCGCTGGGCTTGAAGCCGGGCCAGACGGCGACGACGGTCGATTGGCGGTGCACCGCCACCGTGACCCGCCATCCGCCGTCGAGCAGCGCGGACTGCAGGCCCGGCAGGATGACGGGGTCGCAGCCCAGGTCGGCCAGTTGCCACTCCCAGGCCAGCGCGTCGCAGAGCCGCTTGAGGTCCCCGGTCGATTCCAGCAGGTCGGCAGGCTGCACCTCTACGTGGTAGAGCCGGGTGGCAGGGTCGAGCTTGATCTCGCGGTGCTCGGCATCCTTGCGCACCACCTGGCGGTGCATCTGGCTCTCGGGCGGAACATCGATGACGAGGTCGCCCCGGATCGCCGCCTGGCAACTCAGGCGATGGTTGGGCGCGAGTGCCTGGCGGCGCTCGCTGTACCGTTCCTCGATCTCGTTGACCGCCGAAAGGTGCGTCGGGCGGGACGCGATGGCGTGCTTGGCGAAGTCGCCGTCCATGCAGACGACGCGGCAGCGGCCGCACAGCCCGCGCCCGCCGCAAACCGAGTCGACGTCCACGCCGATGCTGCGGGCGGCATCCAGCAACCGGGTACCTTGCGGAAATGTGCCACGGCGGCCGGATGGCGTAAACACGATCCTGGCGTCCTGGCTGGTCACGTCGGTTCCTTGTGCGCGGTGCCCGGGCATTCGGCCTGTTCAGCCGACGGCCGAACGGCGCCGCCGGCGCCTCCCGGAGCGCTCGCGTGCCGGCCGATCGGCCGACGGCTGGCGGTACTTGCGAATCCACCGGGTGCAGTCCGGATCGTGCCCCATCATGACATTGGCGCCCAGCACCGCCTGAAGCACGTCGTCGTGCAGCGGATTGGTGATCGCCGAGGTCATGCCCGCGCCGATGGCCATGGTGAGAAAGGCCGAATTGATGCCGTTGCGGTTCGGCAACCCGAAACTGACGTTGGAGGCGCCGCAGGTAGTGTTCACCCTGAGTTCCCCGCGCAGTCTGCGGACGATGTGCATGACCTGCCTGCCCGCCGAGTTGATCGCGCCGATGGGCATCACCAGTGGATCGACCACCACGTCCTCGCGTGGAATGCCGTGGTCGGCGGCGCGCTCGACGATCTTCTTCGCCACCGCGTAGCGCACGTCCGGGTCCTCGGAAATGCCGGTTTCATCGTTGGAAATGGCGACCACGGCCGCGCCGTGCCGTTTCACCAGCGGCAGCACCGACTCCAGGCGCTCCTCCTCGCCGGTCACCGAGTTGACCAGCGCCTTGCCCTCGTAAACGGACAGCCCGGCCGCAAGCGCCGCGACGATGGACGAATCGATGGACAGCGGTACGTCGGTGACGGACTGCACCAGCCTGACGCTGTCCGCCAGCATCTTCGGTTCGTCGGCCAGTGGCACGCCGGCATTGACATCCAGCATGTGCGCGCCGGCCTCGACCTGGGCGATGGCGTCGGCCTCGACGCGGCTGTAATCGCCCCGCGCCATTTCCTCCGCCAGGATCTTTCGCCCGGTGGGATTGATGCGCTCGCCGATGATCACGAACGGCCGGTCGAAACCGATCCGCACTTCCCGAGTGGGCGAGGCGACGACTGTTTCGGTCATGAAACTCTCTCCACGGCCTTCATGGTTGGCTCGTCCGGTGCCGCGGGGTGGCCCTGGTCCCACTCGGCGTTCTTCCAGTCCAGCGCAGGCCGCCACGGTTGGCGGCCGTCCAGCACGCCGGAGCGCTCGACGATTTCCGCGACCTGGTGCTCCTGGCGGTAGGCCATGATGTGAATGCCGTGCACGCCCTCGATTTCCCTGATCCGGTGAATCAGGTCGATGCAGATGTTCACCCCCTCCCGCTGCTGGTTCTCCGCGCCCTGCAGGCGGCGGATGACCGTGTCGGGAATCCGAATGCCGGGCACGTTGCTGCGAATCCATTCGGCCGAGCGGGCCGAGGCGAGCGGGCCGACGCCCGCCAGGATGAAGACCTTCTCGTGGGTTCCGGCGTCGCGCACCGCCGCCATGTAACGCTCGAACATCTCCACGTCGAAACAGTACTGGGTCTGCACGAACTGCGCGCCGGCCGCGACCTTCTTCGCCAGCCGCAGCGGGCGGTAGTCCAGCGGCGGCGCGAACGGATTCGCGGCGGCGCCGAGGAACACCCGCGGCGGCTCGGTCAGTTTGCGCCCGCTCAGGAACCGCGACTCGTCGCGCATGCGGCGAAGCATGCTCAGCATGGACATGCAATCCAGGTCGAATACCGGCTTGGCCTGGGGGTGATCGCCCACATCCACGCCGTCGCCGGTCAGGCACAGGATGCTGGCCACGCCCATGGCCGCCGCGCCGAGCACGTCGCCCTGGATGGCGATCCGGTTGCGGTCCCGGGCCGATACCTGCATGACCATGGCGTAGCCGCGCCGGCACAGCAGCGAACACATGCCGACGCTGGACATGTGGCAGTTGGCGCCCGAGCCGTCGGTGGCGTTCATCGCATCCACGTAGCCGTCGTACAGCGCGGCGCGCTCGTAGACTTCGGCCGGGTTGGCCGAATCGGGCGGGGCGATCTCGGCGGTCACCGCGAAGCCGCCGGCCCGCAGCACGCGCTCGAACCGGCCGAACGAGGAGTGCCCGGGCCTGATCGGCAGCGGATCGCCGGGTACCAGCGGTTCGTCTTCAAACTGCATGGTTGTCGCTCCCGACCCTGATGCGCACCTCGCGCAGCCACGCCGACCGGCCGATCAACCGGTGGTCCACGGGTGGTTGTACGACCTGCAGCGGAATTTCCTCTTCACGCAACCGCTGGTTGCCTTCCCACGCGAGCACCCAGACGCACGGCATCCCGGGCTCGACCTCGCAGTTGCCGTCGGCGCGGACGCCGCCGCAGGGGCCGTTGCGCATCTTCTTCGGGCAGTTCATCGGGCACGACAGCCCGGTGAAGCCGACGATGCACTGGCCGCAATTCTGCGAATCCAGCAGGAAACCCTTGGTAAGCGACTCGACCTTCATGAACGGCTTGTCGAGCCGCGCGTAGCCGATGCCCCGCAACAGCGGGTTGCACCAGACCAGGATTTGCTCGATGGCGGCGTAGAGGCGCTTCAGGAAGCGTGCGTTGCGCACCGACCAGTGCCGCATCCGGTACGTTTCAACGCGTTCCGTGGCTGATCCGGTGGCCATGGGGTGTTACGTCCCTTCGACGGTGTCCAGGCTGCCGCCGCTGTCCGTGCGGTCGCCGTCCGTGCTGCCGCCGTCCGTGCTGCCACTGTCCGTGCCGCCGCCGTCCGTGCCGCTGCTGTCAGGGTCGACGCCGTGACTGCGGATCAACGCGCTGAGGCGCTCCTGCGTAAACTCCTCTTCGAAGCGGCTCGCCTCGGCGAGCGCAAGCTCGCGCAGTTCGCCGGCGGAATCCATCGCCGTGGTTTCGCGGCGCCATTCGGCGAGGTAGGCCGCGCTGCCGCCCTTGCCGGCACGCATGGCGGCCCGGTCGATGGCCTCCTGGAACCGGCCGCTCAGCAAGACCTTTTCGCGGCGGCGGCCACGCTGCAGGATGACCTGGGAGGGAATGTCACGCCAGAAAACGAGGACTTTCTTGACCATGGTTCGATTCCCCCGCCAGCCTGTGGCGCAGGTCCCGCGGCATGGGCCGGAAGACCGGCTGGCCGAAGACGGCCGATCGAGCGGCCAGCTCCGAAGCAAGTTCGCCGTAACCGCAATGCACGTGCTCGAACTCAAGATCGAGCCGTGCGGCGGCCTGCGCGGCGGATTCGAGCAGCCGCGCGTCTTCCGTCTGCGAGAGGTACACGAGCCTGCGGTAGTTGCCGAAATACGCATCGCGCAGTTCCGGATGCCGGTCCAGTCCCAGCGGTTTCATCACGAAACGGTCGAAGTGACGCGCCAGGAAGTCGGTCAGGTAGAACGTGCCGGGTTCGGCGGCGGAGAGCGCGGCGAAGCGTTCGCGCCCGGCGAAGAATTCGTAGCAGTGCGCGCCCTCCAGCCGTTCGGCGCCTTCCTCCGCAAGCACCCGGTCGATGCCGCCCGCGGTACCGCAGTCGGCGTAGGCGACGAAAATTTCATCGTACGCGGCCCGATGCCTGCGAATCATCCGCCGCAGGCGTCCGGGAATCTCCGCCGGACGGTTGTGCAGTCGCGCGTCGATGCACTTCAAGTGCAGGTGCCGCCAGCCCCAGCGGCGTTTGAGCGCGTCGATCTCCCGTGCCAGGGCGCCGCAGGCGATGACCAGGATCGGCTCGCGGCCACTTGACGGCGCAGGTTCGCCCGCCGGGATGCGCTCAACCATTGACTGCCGCTCCTAGGCGACGCGTCCGCACCATGGCCGGCGCCACGTCCGCGGCCTGCGCCGCATCGCGGCAGTAACCGTCCGCGCCCACGGCTCGGCCGAACTCCTCGTTCAGCGGCGCGCCGCCCACCAGCACGATATAGTCGTCGCGAATGTTCTGCTTGACCATCTCGTCGATGACCACCTTCATGTAGGGCATGGTGGTGGTGAGCAGGGCGGACATGCCGAGGATGTCCGGCCGGTGCTTCTCCATCGCCTCGAAATAGTCTTCCACCGAGTTGTTGATGCCGATGTCGAAGACTTCGAAGCCCGCGCCTTCCAGCATCATCCCCACCAGGTTCTTGCCGATGTCGTGGATGTCGCCCTTCACGGTACCGATGACCATCTTGCCGATGGGCTTGACGCCGGTTTCGGAGAGCAGCGGCCGCAGGATCTCCATGCCGCCCTTCATGGCGTTGGCCGCCAGCAGCACCTCGGGCACGAACAGGATGCCGTCGCGGAAGTCGATGCCGACGATCCGCATGCCCTCAACCAGCGCCTCGTTGAGCACCTTCTCCGCGCCCCAGTTGCGCTCGAGCAGGATGGACGTGCCCTCGACGATCTCCTCCCTGAGCCCGTCGTAGAGGTCTTCGTGCATCTGCTCCACGAGTTCGCCGTCGTCCAGTTCCGACAGGACGATGTCTTCCTCTTCCAGAACGGCTGCGTGTTCCATGGCCATCAGTAGTCCCGATCCTCGAACTCCGACTTGCGCCGTTCGATGAAGGCGAGGAGTTCCTCGTGGATGGCGGGATCGAGCTTCGGCGGCTCGTAGTCCTTCAACATCTGTTTCCAGATTCCGTTGGCGCGCTGGGCAGCGTCCAGCGAGCCGTCCTGCTGCCACTGCTCGAAGCTGTTGTTGTCCGCGACGGTGGAACGGTAGAAGGCGGTTTCGAAGTTCTCCAGCGTGTGCGCGGCGCCGAGAAAGTGCGAACCGGGCCCCACCTCGCGCAACGCGTCCAGCGCCTGGGCGTTCTCCGACAGGTCGACGCCCCGCAGCAGTACCGCGATCATGTTGGCCTGGTCCACGTCCAGAATGAACTTCTCGTAGCCCATCGCCAGGCCGCCCTCAAGCCAGCCGGCGGTGTGCAGCATGAAGTTCACGCCGGCCATCGCCGCCGTCTGCAGCGTGTTGGCGGACTCGTAGGCCGCCTGGGCGTCGGGAAGCTTGGCCGCGCACAGCCCGCCGCCGCTGCGGAAGGGCACGCCCAGGCGGCGCGCCAACTGGCCCACGCCGTAGAGGACCAGGCTGGGTTCCGGCGTACCGAAGGTCGGCGCCCCCGATTGCATGGACACGGCCGCGGCGAACGAGCCGAACACCACCGGGGCGCCGGGGTGCACGAGCTGGATATAGGCCATGCCGGCCAGCGCCTCGGCGAGAATCTGGGTCAGCGAGCCGGCGATCGTCACCGGCGACATCGCGCCTGCGAGCAGGAACGGCGAAATGACCGTCGCCTGGTTGTTCTCGGCGTAGATCGTCGCCGCCCCCAGCATGGTGGCGTCGAAGGTGAGCGGCGAATTCACGTTGATCAGGCTGGTCAGAACCGTCTTGAGGGGCACGAAGTCTTCGCCGAACAGCAGCTTGACCATGGCGACGGTGTCTTCGGCGCGCTCGGGATGGGTGACCGAACCCATGAACGGCTTGTCCGTGTACCTGATGTGGCTGTAGACCATGTCGAAGTGGCGTTTGTTGACGGGAAGATCGACGGGTTCGCAGACTGTGCCGCCGGAGTGGTGCAGCCCGGGGCTCATGTAGGTGAGCTTCACGAAGTTGCGGAAGTCCTCGATGGTCGCGTAGCGGCGCCCCCGGTCCAGGTCGTGCACGAACGGCGATCCATAGGCGGGCACCAGCACGGTGCGGTCGCCGCCGATGATCGTCGAGCGCTTCGGATTGCGCGCGTGCTGCGTGTACTCGCTCGGCGCCGTGGCCTGCACCAGCGACCGGCACAGGCCGCGCGGAAACCGCACGCGCTCGCCGTCCACGTCCGCCCCGGCGTCCTTCCAGAGCTTCAGCGCCCGCGGAAACCCGCGGAACTCGATGCCGATCTCCTCGAGCACGGTGTCCGCGTTGTGCTCGATCAACTCCAGCGCTTCGGTATCGAGGATCTCGATGTGGGGGATCCTGCGATCGATCCAGGTCGTGTATTCGTCCACGATCCCGCGCCGGCGCAGGTCGTGCTTGCGCGCGCGGCCGGCCCGCAGCGGGCGGCCCGCGCGGGTCCCTCGGCCGGGGGCGCGCTTGCGTCGCAGATTGTCGGTCATGCGCGGCCTCCTGCTGCGGGCAAACGGCTGAGCCTTGAAGGCGGCAGCCTGATTTGTCCATTCGCAGTCTGAGCCAGAATCCCGGCTTCTGCATCGCCGGATGCGACATGGAGCCAATCTCAGGCGACATTGCGGCACCTCACGCTGTTGTTGGCGACACGCAACAGATTTTTCCGTGATTGCAGGCGCCAGGCGCCCGCTGTCCAAATTTGGCGCTCCGATGTCGCATATCTTTCATTGAACGTCGCATTCCGATGTTATTCTCAAAGCACTGGTAATGAGTGACAGTCACCAACGGGGGGGCAAAATGGAAGTTCCGTTGCAAGCAAAACGTACTGCTATATCCGCTGCCGTCGCGGCAGCGCTGGCCGGCCCTGCGGCTTTGGCGCAGGCGCAGGAGGGCGCCCGGGAACTGGAAGAAGTCGTCGTAACCGCGACTCGTGTGGAGCTATCGCTCCAGGATGTTCCCGTCGCCGTATCCGCACTGGGTCCAGGCGAAATCGGAGAGCTCGGAATCACCAACTTCGCGGAATACTCGCTGCAGTTGCCGAGCGTGACCGCCGGCGGCAGCGGACCGGGCCAGAACACCATCTACATTCGCGGCGTCGCATCGACAACGCCGAACCTGACGGTCGCCGGCGTGGCCGGGCTTTCGCCCAACGTGGCCTTCTACCTCGACGAGCAGCCGCTGGTGCACCCGGGCCGCAATCTCGACGTGTACGCGGCGGACCTGGCACGCATCGAAGTGCTCTCCGGTCCCCAGGGCACGTTGTTCGGGGCCAGTTCCCAGGCCGGCAATGTCCGCCTGATCACGAACAAGCCGGATCTTACCGAGTTTTACGGCAACGCGAAGCTCGGCGCGAACACGATCAGCGGCGGCGACGGGGGTTCGAGCCTCGAAGTCGTGCTGAACGTACCCGTCAGCGACAACTTCGGATTGCGCGGTGTCGTCTACAACGACAGCAAGGGCGGCTGGATCGACAATGTCGCCGACACGAGGACTGTCGAGGAGAGTGCGCGGTACCGCCCGGAGGGCGCGATTCGCAAGAACGGCGTGCCGGTCGCCAGTTACCGCGCCGGATTCCAGGCGGGAGTGGATCTCTCCAACATAACTTTCCATGAGGCCGACAACAGCGACATCGCCGGCGAGAACATCAACGGAGTCACCTACACCGGCGCCCGGATCTCGGCACAGTGGGATATCAGCGACAACTGGGACCTGCTCCTCTCGCACACGACCCAGGACACCGAGGCGGACGGCGTATTCTTCGCCGATCCTGACGTTGGCGACCTGGAGGTCACACGCTACACGGAAGAGCGCATCGAGGATACGTTCGACAACACCGCCTGGACGCTCACCGGCCGGCTCGATGCGCTGCAGGTCATCTACACCGGCGCATTCACGGACCGGCAGTCGGACCAGATCGTCGACTACTCCGACTATCTTCTGGTGGGTCAGTACCTGCCGTACTACGTCTGCGATTACTACGCGACGTATACGTCATTCAACAGTCCTCCAGGCATACCCCGTGTCGGCACAACGTGCCACGAGCCGCACATGTACGTGGACAGCCTGAATATGCTGGAGGTTCAGACGCACGAAATCCGCTTCACCACGGACCAGGCGAACCGTTGGAGGGTCCAGGGCGGCGTGTTCTCCAGCGAGCTGGAACTCATCGAGGTCAACGACTTCATCTATCCCGGTTCCCTCGAGGCCATCTCGTGGAACGGGCATCCGGGTTTCGCCCCGAACTACCCGTTGACCAACCCGGCGGCGGCTCCGGGCAACCCCGCAGGAAGCTCCTTCGGCGCCGGCTACGGCCAGGGTTACTTTACCTGGCCAGGGCCCTTTGGTCCGGACCGCCACGGCAGCGACATCGGCATCATCTTCCGCAACGACATCCGGCGCACGGACAATCAGTTCGGCATCTTCGGGGAGTTGGGCATTGACCTGAGCGAGCAGTTCTCGCTGACGCTCGGGGCGCGCAACTACGAGATCGAGGTCGATCTGGAGGGCAGCGCCAATTCGTCGTTCGGCAATTTTGGCGCGAACAGGGAGGATGGGCAGCGCTTCGGCACGAACATCTCAGGGCAGTTCGCGCCCGACAGCCCAGTGGCGGGCGCGCCCGACAAGGCGGTGGCCGACGGCACGATCTTCAAGGCGACACTGGACTGGCGGCCGCAGCCGGAGCACCTCTATTACGTGACACTTTCGGAGGGATTCCGGCCAGGCCTGCTGAATCGTCCCGGCGGGCGCCCTAGCGCGGACGGCAGCGGATTCACGGTGCCCTTTGTGCTGGAAACCGACGAAGTCGTCAATCTCGAGTTCGGCATGAAGGCCGACTTCGGCAACGCCTTCCGCTTGAACGCGGCGCTGTTCAACATCGATATCGCCAATCTGCAGACCACGATTTTCGATACCAGCATCGTCAACCTGTTCTTCTCGGACAACGCGGCGGACGCCAAGGTGACGGGCCTTGAGGCGGATTTCACCTGGCTGCCCGACTGGTCCGACGGGCTCACGATCGCCGGTGCGGTGTCGTTCCTCAACTCGGAGATCACGAACAAGCTCACACCGACCAACGACGTGCGTGTCGGAGACGAACTCGCGTTCGCGCCGAGCAACCAGGGTAACCTGCGGGCGCGGTACGAGTGGACCCTGCAGGCCAACGGATGGACGGCGCACGTCATGCCGATGATTTCCTGGTCGGCGGATTCGTACAGCGACATCATCACCATCAACCGCGACCTGATCAACGGCTGGACCATGCTCGGCCTGACGGCGGGCGTGGCCAACGACGACTGGTCGGTGACGTTTTTCGCCAGCAATCTGACCGACGAACGGGCCGAAGTGTCGCGCTCCTTCGTCTACGACACCTATCACGTCACTTACGCGCAACCCAGGACATTCGGCGTACGCGCGAGCGTAAACTTCTGACCGACCCGGCTGCGGCAACAGGAACCGGCACGGCGTCCTCCCCGGGGGACGCCGTTGTCGTGTCCGGGCGTCCCGACGCCCCTGGCAATTCCGAATCCGGAACCCGGGAGAATGCTGCGCTGGCTTCCATACAGGCCAGCATTGTCGCGAAACGATACGGCGAGGCGCTGACCGACCTCGAAGCCATCCTCAGTCGCGAACCAGACAACACCGACGCGCTTTACATGAGCGCTGTCTGCCGCCGCTACCGGCGCGAATTCGATGCGGCACTGGCGACCCTGGCCCGCCTGAAAGCCCTCACGCCAGAAAACGGCCGGGCGCACCAGGAGGAGGGCCATGCCTGCCGGGACTCGGGCAGGCCCGCCGAGGCTTTGCGGGCGTACGCATCGGCGTGCCGGCTCAACCCGGCGCTGGTGGCAAGTTGGCGGGCGCAGCTCCGGATCCTCAATCGCCAGGGACGCTTCCGTGAGGCCGCTCAGGTCAAGGCGCAACTGGACTACCTGGAGCGGTTGCCGAAGCCCCTGGTCGCCGTCATGGACCTGACGAGCCAGGGCAAGCTGCTCAAGGCGGAGGACCTCTGCCGCCAGTTTCTGCAGAAGGTGCCGCACCACGTGGAGGCGATGCGGCTGCTGGCCGAGATCGGACTCCGCTTCGGCGTGCTGGCGGATGCGGAGTTTCTGCTTGAGTCCGCCCACCAGTTCGACCCGAAGAACGTGCGGGTGCACATCGACTACATCCAGGCGCTCCGGAAACGGCAGAAGTTCGGCCCGGCCCTGGAACAGGCGAAGCGGCTGCTCAGGACTTCGCCTGACAATCCGCAGTTCCAGTCCATCTATGCCGTCGAAAGCATGCAGGTCGGGGACTATGAAACGGCGCTTGGCATGTTCGGCAAGGTGCTGAAGCGGGTGCCCGGAGACCCGGCCACGCTGACGTCCATGGGCCACGCCTACAAGACCCGCGGCCAGTACGACGAAGCGGTCGAGGCGTACCACGCGGCGCTGAGGAGCCAACCCCTGCACGGCGATGCGTGGTACTCGTTGTCCAATCTCAAGGTCTACGAGTTCGACGAGGACGAGATCGAGCGCATGCAGGCGCATGCCCACGACGAGAACCTGTCCCATGCGGACCGCGTACACGTGAGCTTTGCCCTGGGCAAGGCCTGGGAAGACCGCAACGACTTCGAGACCTCGTTCCGCTACTACGAGCAGGGCAACCGTTCGAAGAAGGCCCTGAGTACGTACGATGCGGACAAGATGACGGAGGAGTTGCATGACCAGCGCCGCGTGTGCACTGCCGGCATGCTGGCGCGGGGCGCCGGGGCAGGGCATCCGGCGGGCGACCCGATTTTCGTCGTCGGACTGCCGCGGGCGGGTTCAACGCTGCTGGAGCAAATCCTTTCGTCCCATTCCATGGTCGACGGAACACTGGAACTGCCGAACATCCTCTCGCTGTCCCAGCAGTTGCGGCGCCGCGAACGCGACGGTGGCGGGCCGGGCTATCCCGAGATTCTGGCAGCGTTGCCGGACGAGGAACTGGAGGCGTTCGGCCGACAGTACATCGACGATACGCGGATTCACCGCCAGGACGCGCCGTTCTTCATCGACAAGATGCCGAACAATTTCCGTCACATCGGACTCATTCACCTGATACTCCCCAACGCGAAGATCATCGACGCCCGGCGCCATCCCATGGCCTGCGGTTTCAGCGGCTACAAGCAACTGTTTGCCGAGGGGCAGGAATTCACCTATGACCTGGCGGACATGGGTCAGTATTACCGGGACTACGTCGAACTGATGGATCACTGGGACGAGGTGCTCCCGGGCAAGGTGCTGCGTGTCCAATACGAGGACGTGGTGGGTGACCTGGAAACCCAGGTACGGCGGATCCTCGATCACTGCGGGCTCGAATTCGAACCCGGCTGCCTGAGTTTTCACCGCACCGAGCGGGCGGTGCGCACACCCAGCTCGGAGCAGGTGCGGCGGCCGATCTTCACGTCGGGACTGGACTACTGGCGCAACTACGAACCTTGGCTCGATCCTCTGAAGGAGGCGCTGGGCGAAGGCGTGCGAAGCCGCTTCGGAATCTGACCGGGCGCCCATGACTCGCAATGGCAGGGATTATTTTGTGGAACTCGTATGAACGGCACTGACGGCACACGCGCAGGATCGGCTCTGACCGGGCCGGACATTCCCGATATCGGCCACGAAATCGGCGAGCACAACATCCGGGTATTCAATCTCGACATCCATAACCCGGTCTTTATCGTGTCCGCCGCGCTGGTGGTCATGCTGGTGATCGGCACGTTGCTGTTCCCGCAGCAGGCGGCGACGTTTTTCGCCGATGTGAGGGTCTGGACGACCGCGACGTTCGACTGGTTTTTCTTCGCGGCCTCGGATTTCTTCGTCCTGTTCTGTTTCGGTGTGGCGCTGTCCCCGCTGGGCCGGATTCGTCTTGGCGGGCGGGACGCCGCGCCGCAGTACGGCTACTCGGCGTGGCTGGCCATGCTATTTGCGGCCGGCGTGGGCATCGGCCTGATGTTCTTCGGCGTCCTGGAACCTGTGACCCATACCCTGGAGCCTCCGCTGGGCGTCGACCCCGCCGACACCGAGACCGCGCGCGCCGTGGGCATGTCGGCCGCCATCCTGCACTGGGGACTGCACGCCTGGGCCATCTACGCGGTCGCCGGCCTGTCGCTGGCGTTCTTCTGTTTCAATCGCGGCATGCCGCTGACGCTGCGCTCCGGGTTCTTCCCGCTGATCGGCAAGTCCGTCTGGGGTCCCTTCGGTCACACGGTGGACATCGTGGCGGTGCTGGCGACCCTGTTCGGGCTGGCGGTTTCGCTGGGCTTCGGCGCCGAGCAGATCGCCGGCGGACTGCAATACCTGTTCGGTATCCCCGCGACCGCCGGCACCCGGGCCATCCTGATCATGGTCATCATCGCCATCGCGCTGGCGTCCGTCATCGCCGGGCTGGACAAGGGCGTCAAGCGCCTGAGCTGGATCAACATGGTGCTGGCGGGGCTGTTGTGGCTGTTCGTCCTGATCGCGGGGCCCACGCTGGTGATACTCGCGACCATCGCGAAAGCCGGCGTCGATTACGTCTACTACCTGCCCGGACTGAGCAACTGGATCGGCCGCGAGGACGTGGCCTTCGTGCGCGACTGGTCGACCTTCTATTGGGCCTGGTGGGTGGCCTGGGCGCCGTTCGTGGGCATGTTCATCGCACGCATCAGTTTCGGCCGCACGGTGCGCGAATTCATCACCTGGGTGCTGATCGTGCCGACGGTCATCGGCATCGTCTGGATGGCCACGTTCGGCGGGACCGCGCTGGACCAGTACTTTTCAGGCGGCTATACGGGGGTGGCGGACTCGGTGCCCGAACTGGCCCTGTTCCGGATGCTGGAACTCTTGCCGATGACGGGAGTGGTTTCCGCCGTCAGCGTGTTCCTGATCACGATCTTCTTCGTCACGTCGGCCGATTCGGGATCGCTGGTGATGGACACCATCACCGCCGGCGGCAAGATGGATGCGCCGGTGCAGCAACGCGCCTTCTGGTGCCTGCTGGCCGGACTGGCCGCGATGGCGCTGATGCTGGGCGGCGGCATGGCCTCCCTGCAGGCGCTGACCCTGACGGTGGGCCTGCCCTTCGCCGTGGTGCTGCTGTGCATGTGCGCGGGCCTCTACAAGGGGCTGCGCGAGGAACTGGCGATCCAGGACTGAGGGCGTATCGGCGAAGGGGGTTACGCGACGGTTCGCTATCGGCCCATTGCCGCCGGGGAAAGGAAGATCGGGAAATCGGCCCGGACCCGGGAATCGATGTCGTCGCTGACGTGGCGCGGCACATGATTGGCGAGAAGTTCGCGCTTCCTTTCGATGGCCCGGTTCAGCGGAATCGGCTTGCCCTGTTCCTCCCAGTCCGTCGGGCTGCTGCGGTCGCTGAAGTCCGGATAAAAATACTCGCTCTGCATCACCCGAAGCGTGGTCCCGGAACCCAGGTAGTGGCCTTCTCCGCTGGTGCAGATCTGTTCGATTTCGGCGAAGCTCAGCGTATCGGCGCTGACTTCGATGCCGCGGGTCACGCGCCCGGCGGCGCCGAGGATGTCGTTGTCCAGCAGCAGGCTCTCCGGGCACGTGCCCAGCAGGCTGGCGTACATGCCGGCGGACTCGTAAACGATGTTCGCCCCGGACAAGGCGGCCGACAGCACCGTCGCCGCGCGTTCCGCGCCGGCCTGAAAGTCCGGAAACTTGGCGTCCGTCATGCCGCACGCTGTGCCGAAGGGCAGGTCGAAATGGTTGCCGACCTGCGCGCAGGCGGCGGACAGCAGGCCCTGCTCCGGCGAGCCGCCGCTCATGGCCCCGGTACGCAGGTCCGAAACGAACGGCCACGCGCCGATAATCGCCGGCGCTCCGGGTTCGATCGCGTTGACGTAGACCAGCCCGCCGAGGCACTCGGCCCAAGCCTGGGAAACCGCTCCGGCCAGGCAGGCGGGTGCGGTCGCGCCGGCCTGTCCCGCCGACAACAGCAGTACCGGCATGCCGCCCTCGACCGCGACGCGCAGGCATTCGAGGGCATCGGTGGCGAACTTCAGCGGCGGCACCACGAAGCAGTTGGACTGGCTGACGAAGGGGCGCGCCCGCCACTCGGCCTCGCCGCCGGCGACAATGTGCAGCAGCTCGAGGCTCTTCTCCATGTGCCGCGCCACTGTCCAGCTGGAGCCGACGTGCTTGCTGGTGCCCGTCACCGAGCAATAGAGCGTATTGATGTCCAGCGCATAGTTGTCGTCGATGTCCCGCGGGACGCAGGTGCGCTGGAACATGTGAATGTGCTCGCAGGTGTCGGCGATGCGCGCCATGTCGTAAAGGTCCTGCGCCGTGGAATCCCGGTAGAGGTTGTTCTCCGGGTCGGCTGCCATGACCGCGGCGCCGGCGGTGGAGAAGTGCACCTTGGCGCCGCTCAGGTCCAGATCCCGCTGCGGGTCCCGGGCGTGCAGCACCAGGTTCCGCCGGGCCTGCTGCAAGGTCCGTTCCACCAGACTTCGCGGCATGCGCAAACGCCCGTCGTCACCGAGCACGGCGCCGGCGGCGGTGCAGGTCTCCACGCAGTGAGGCGTGGCGTCGGCGAAACCCACCCGCTCGAGAATCCTGAAGGCGTTGTCGACAACGGCGGCAACGTCGGCAGCGGACAAGGGCCGGAACTGCCCGCCGGCATGCCCGGGCCGAACCGGCTTGACCGCTTCTGCCAGGGGCTTGGCGCGCTCGGCCCTGCGCGCCTGCCTACCCCCCGATCGGCGGGGCATGGCGGCCCTCCTTGGAGAAACGACGTTGAGAAGACATTGTGGCGGAGCACACGAACCGAAAGACACGGAAAGCATAGTTTATACGATGCCATAGCGGCTAGCGGAGTCTTCTGCGACCGCAAGTCCTGAATCTGGTCAATTCGTGCAGTTTCCGTTCTGACGGTGCGCAAAACCCCATGCTACGATGCCCCCATGGATATGACTCTCGCCGGATTCATCGCCCTTGGCGCACTTATCGTCGGCCAGTTCGCCTGGCTGCGGCAGGATATCCGCGAGTCGCGCAAGGAGCTGCGCGGTGAGATCGGCTCAGTTCGCAAGGAACTGCTCGGCGAGATCGGCTCGGTTCGCGGCGAATTGGGCGAGTTGCGCAACGAATTGGGCGAGTTGCGCGAGCGCGTGGCGCGGATCGAGGGCTTGTTGGAGGCCGTGTTCATGCGCCGCGACCTGACGCCCTTCCCCGAGCCGCCCCCCACCGGAGACTTGCCGGACAAGTCCAGGGCCGCCTGAGGGCGCGCACGATCGGGGCACAAACGTTGGCCGGCTACCGCGAATATCTCGCTGCAACTGTCGAATCGTTCTTCGGGACAGCGCTCCGGTGACGGTGATCGACCGTTCCGGATGGCGGGATCCGTGATCGGTGGCGCATTCGGGAAGGCGGACGTCGCTCGCGTCGAGGGGTGAATATTGACGCTCGCGCGGGTCGGGCGCATAGTGACAGACGTGAATCGCGGTCTCCACGATCTGTGCCCATTCCCCGTTCGCCGCCGCGCCGCTGGATAGCGGTACCCACCCGAAGGCGATGGAAGACCAGGCCCGCATTGTCATCGTCGGCGGCGGCATCATGGGCGTCGGCCTGCTGTACCACCTGGCCGAGGAGGGGTGCAGCGATGTCCTGCTGATCGAGAAGGGGGAGCTGACGTCGGGCTCCACCTGGCACGCGGCCGGTCAGTGCCCCAATCTGGTCGGAAACTACAATCTCGCCAAGATCCACGAGTACAGCATCGCCCTGTACGGGAAGCTGGAGCAGCTCACCGGCCAGGCAGTCGGCTGGCACGGCTGCGGCAGCGTCCGCTTCGCCCTGAACGAGCGGGACCTGGACTGGTTCCGGTACCTGCGCGGGATCGCCACCGAAGTCGGTTATCACATGGAGATCATCGATGTGCCGCAGATTGCCAGGCTGAATCCCTTCGTCACCACCGAAGGCGTGCTGGCCGGGGCCTGGACCCGCAACGACGGCCATGCCGATCCGTTCGGGTTGACCCAGGCGATGGCCAGGGGGGCACGCGAGATGGGCGCGAGGATCATGCGGCGCAACCGGGTGACCGCCATCAACGCCCGCCCGGGCGGGGAATGGGAAGTGGTGACGGAACAGGGTACGGTCATTGCCGAAACGGTCGTCAACGCCGCCGGCTGCTTCGCCCGGCAGGTGGCGCAGATGGTGGGAGCGGACCTGCCCATCTTCAATGTCCAGCATCACTACCTGGTGTCCGGCCCGGTGCCGGAATTTGCCGAAAGAAGTGTCGAACTCCCCGTAACCCGCGACCCCTGGGCTTCCTCGTACCTTCGCCAGGAACAGGAGTCCGGGCTGATCGGCATCTACGAGGGCGACGGCATCACCGAAGCCTGGCAACCGGGCGGACTGCCGTCGTGGGAATCCGACAGCGAACTGTTTACCGACGACCTGGAGCGCCTGATGCCCTGGCTGGGGCGCGCCATGGAGCGCATGCCGATCTTCGAGCCGGCGGGCATCAAGCGCATCGTCAACGGGGCCATCTCCCACAGCCCCGACGGGCTGCCGCTGCTCGGGCCGGTGGCGGGGTTGCGCAATTTCTGGCTCTGCTGCGGCACGTCTTTCGGCATTGCCCAGGGCGCCGGTTCCGGCAAGTACCTGGCCCAGTGGATCCTGCACGGCGACTCCGAAATCAACATGACCGGGTTCGATCCGCGGCGGTTCGGCGTATTTGCCGATGCCGCCTTCATGCGGGCCAGGGGCCGCCAGGACTACGGCATGACCTACGCCACGGTGATGCCCGGGGAAGAACTGCCTGCCGCCCGCCAGTGCCGGACCAGCCCCCTGCACGACAGGCTCAGTGCGCAGGGCTGTGTATACACCGAAACCTTCGGCTGGGAGCGGCCCAAGTGGTTCTCGCCGGACGGCCGGGAGGAGCAGTACAGCTTCCGCCACAACAACGTATTCGATGTCGTGCGCGACGAGTGCATGGCGGTGCGCGAGCGGGTCGGTCTGCTGGACCTCTCCGGGTTCGCGAAGTACGACGTGACGGGTCCCGATGCGGAGACAATGCTGGATCGGTTGTGCGCCAACCGGTTGCCGAAGCACGGACGTATCGCGCTCACCCACCTTCTGTCCGAGGGCGGGCGCATCGGCGCCGAAGCCACCGTTACCCGGCTGGACGATGAAGCCTTCTACGTGCTCTCCGCCGCCGGCGCCGAATTGCGCGATTTCGATCACCTGCAGCAGGGCCGTAACCCGGAAGAGCAGGTCCGCATCGATAATGTCACGGACCGGCGCGGCGTGCTTGTGCTGGCCGGGCCGCACGCCCGTGACGTGTTGGCGAAGGTCACGGATGCGCCCCTGGACAATACTGCCTTTCCCTGGCTCAGTGGCAGGGAAATCCATGTCGCCGGGATGCCGGTGCGGGCGCTGCGCGTGAACTACGTGGGTGAACTGGGGTGGGAACTGCACCCGGCGATGGAGTACATGGAGCCGCTGTACGACGCGTTGATGGAGGTCGGAGCGGACTTCGGCATCGGCAATTTCGGCCTCTATGCGGTCAACAGCCTCAGGCTGGAGAAGACCTACCGGAGCTGGGGCGCAGAGCTGACCAACGAAGTCACCATGATCGACGCCGCCATGGAGCGGTTCATCAAGTTCGACAAGGGCGACTTCATCGGCCGGGAAGCGACCCTGCAGCAGCAGGACCGCACCCTGCAACTGATCTACTTCAGCCTCGACGCCGGCGACGCGGACGTGCAGGGCGGCGAGCCGATTTTCGCCGGCGAGCGCTGCGTGGGTGTGACAACTACCGGCGGTTACGGACACTTTGTCCGCAAGAGCCTCGGCTTCGGCTATGTCCCGCCGTCGCTGGCCGGCCCGGGCACGGAGTTGACGGTCGACGTGCTCGGGCAACGGCGCAAGGTGACGTTGCACACCGATCCGGTATATGACCCGGCCAACTCCCGATTGCGCGCCTGACCGCCGATGACGGCCCGGCCCGAGCGCACCGCCGGCCTGCCGCGACGCGCCAGCGTGGTCGTGATCGGCGGCGGCGTGATCGGCTGCTCGGTCGCCTACCATCTGGCGAGAGCCGGCGTCGCGGACGTGGTGCTGCTGGAGCGCAGACAACTGACCTCGGGCACCACCTGGCACGCGGCGGGATTGGTGGGCCAGCTTCGCACGTCCATCAACATGACGGAGCTGGCGCGCTATACCAGCGAACTCTACCTGCGCCTGGAGGCCGAAACCGGCCAGGCGACCGGCTACCGGCGCTGCGGTTCCTTCTCGCTGGCCACCAACGAAGAGCGGTTCGAGGAGTTGCGGCGCAGTGCCTCGATGGCGAAGGTCTTCGGACTTGAAGTGGAGGTAGTCACGCCTGCGGCGATCAAGGCCCGGGTTCCCCTGCTGCATACCGGAGACGTGCTAGGGGGCATCCACATACCTTCCGACGGCTACGCCAACGCGGTGGACGTGACCAACGCGCTGGCGAAAGGCGCCACCGCCGCCGGTGCGCACATCTTTCAGAACGTGCCGGTCACGTCCATTCTCACCTCGGGCGGCAGCGTAACCGGCGTGGCCACCGATCAAGGCGAGATCCGTGCCGACTGCGTCGTGCTCTGTGCCGGCATGTGGACCCGGGAACTGGCCGCGACGGTGGGCGTCAACGTGCCCCTGCACGCGTGCGAGCACTACTACGCCCTGTTTGCATCGGTGCAAGGACTGGACGAGAACTTCCCGGTCGTGCGCGACTACGACGCCTGCGCCTACTACAAGTACGACGCGGGCAAGCTGCTGCTCGGCGCGTTCGAGCCCAATGCCCGCCCCTGGGCTATGGAGGGGATTCCCGAGGACTTCTGTTTCGACGAGATCGACGGCAGCCTGGAGCACTTCGAACCGATCCTGGAGCAGGCCCTGGTGCGCATGCCGGCGCTGGAATCCGCCGGACTGGAGACGTTCTTCTGCGGCCCGGAGAGCTTTACCCCGGATGTCCGCTACCACATCGGTCAGGCACCCGAACTGGACAATTGTTTTGTGGCGGCAGGGCTGAATTCCATCGGCCTGCAATCCGCCGGCGGCATCGGCCGTGTCATCTCGGACTGGATCCGGCACGGACACCCGCCTTCGGATCTCTGGGAAGTGGACGTGCGCCGCAATCAGCCCTTCCAGCGCAACCGGAAGTATCTGCGCGAACGGGTCTCGGAAAGCCTCGGCCTGCTGTACGCCACGCATTACCCCTATCGCCAGTACGACACCGCCCGGGGCGTTCGCAAGTCGCCGCTCCACGATCGGCTGAAGTCCGCCGGGGCCTGTCACGGCGAGGTCGCTGGCTGGGAGCGGCCCAACTGGTATGCGCCGGAACCGGGTCTGGCGCGCTACGAGTACAGCTACGGACGGCAGAACTGGTTCGAGTACGCCTCGGCGGAACACCGGGCGGTGCGCGAGCGGGTGGGACTGTTCGACCTGTCCTCTTTCGCCAAGTTCCGGCTCCAGGGCCCGGATGCCGCCCGCGTGCTCAACAATGTCTGCGCGAACGATGTCGATGTGCCTCCCGGCCGCATTGTCTATACCCAATGGCTGAACGAGCGCGGCGGCATCGAAGCGGACCTGACGGTGACCCGGCTCACCGAAGACTGCTGCCTGGTCGTCACCGCCGCGGCCACCGAAGTCCGGGACTTCAACTGGCTGCAACGGCACACTCCGCCGGACGCCCGCTGCGTGCTGACCAATGTGACCTCGGCCATGGGCGTGATTTCGATCATGGGGCCGGACGCCCGGGCGCTATTGCAGTCCCTGAGCCCGAATGACCTCTCCAACGGAGCCTTTCCGTTCGCCCACAGCCGGGAAATCGAACTTGGCTATGCCCTGGTGCGCGCCTCCCGGATCACCTACGTTGGCGAACTCGGCTGGGAACTCTACATCCCCACCGAGTTCACGGCCGGCGTCTACGACACGCTCGTCGAAGCGGGCGCACCGTTCGGCCTGGCCCACGCCGGCTACCATGCGCTGGATTCGCTGCGCATCGAAAAGGCCTATCGGCACTGGGGGCACGACATCACCGACGAGGACACGCCGCTGGAAGCGGGCCTTGGTTTTGCGGTGAAGTTCGACAAGCCGGGCGGGTTCATCGGCCGCGACGCACTGTTGAAGGAAAAGGAGGCAGGGTCCGCGAAGCGCCTGATGCAGTTCCGGCTTCTGGACCCGCAGCCGCTGCTCTACCACAACGAACCCATCTGGCGCGACAACGTCCTGGTCGGACACATCACCTCCGGCGCCTACGGCCACACCCTCGGCGGCGCCATCGGCATGGGCTACGTCGATACCGCGAAAGTGCCGGATCCGGCCGAAGGCGGCTTCAGCATCGAAGTGGCCGGGGTGCAGGTGCCGGCGGAGGTGTCGTCAAAGCCGATGTACGATCCGGCGAGCCGGCGCATCCGCTGCTGAGGCCGGGCCGGCGTCAACGCACGTATCCCAGTAGGGCAGATGGCCATGTCGCGGCCAGCGCCGGCGGGCTCTACGCCACCGCGGCCAGCGCCGGCGGGCTCTACGCGACCGCGGCCATGGCCCGCTCGAGAAGGGTCAGCGCCTCGTCGATCTCCGAGCTGCTGACGTTGAGCGGCGGCGAGATGCGGATCACGTTGTTGTACGTTCCGCCGCGGCCCAGCAGCAGGCCGCGTTCGCGGGCGGAGTCCAGCAGCGCCTGGGTCAGTTCGGGGGCGGGCGTGCGGTCGCCGGCGGTTTCGTCGGCCACCAGTTCGATTGCCAGCATGAGACCTCTGCCGCGCACATCGCCGATGGGGGCGGGGAACCGGCGCTGGATGCGCAGCAGGCCGTCGCGCAGGCGTTCGCCCTGCCGTCCGGCGTGGTCCGCCAGGTTGTCCCGCTCGACGATATCGATGACCGTGTTGGCCGCGGCGCAGCTCACCGGGTTGCCGCCGAAGGTGGAGATGGTGGACTTGTGCAGCGAGTCCGCCACCGGTGCGGTGGCCACCAGGGCCCCGAGCGGCAGGCCGTTGGCGATGCCCTTGGCCATGGTCATCATTTCCGGTTCCACGCCGTGATGCTCGATGCCCCACATGCGCCCGGTGCGGCCGAAGCCGGTCTGCACTTCATCCGCGATGAACACGCCGCCGTACTTGCGCACGATCTCCGCCACGATGGCGAAGTATTCCTCCGGCGGAGTGATGAAGCCGCCGACGCCCTGGATCGGTTCCACCAGCATGCCCGCCACCTGCCCGGACGTGGCGGTCCGGATCAACTCCTCCACGTCGTGGGCGCAGGCTACGCCGCATTTCGGGTAGGTCAGCTTGAGCGGACAGCGGTAACAGTAGGGTGACAGCGCATGGCGCACGACACTGGCGCGGTCGCCGGCGCCGCGCCAAGCGGCATTGCCCGTGAGCCCCTGGGCGAGCTGCGTGCGGCCCGAATAGCCGTGGCGCAGGGCGATGATCTCGGTGTTGCCGGTGTAGCTCTGCGCCATCATGATCGCGGCCTCGTCGGCTTCGCTGCCGGAAGCGGTGAAGAAGCACTTCTGCAGTGCGCCGGGCGTGATGCGGGCCAGGCGCTCGGCCAGCTCACCCATGGGCAGGGTCGGGTAGAGAGTGGATATGTGGGAGAGCCGTTGCACCTGGGCGATGACGGCCCGGTTCACCTCTTCGTTGGCGTGGCCCAGGGAAACGGTGAGAATGCCGCCGAAGAAATCCAGGTAGGTGCGTTCGTCAAGGTCCGTGACGCGGCCGCCGCGCCCGTCTGTCACGACCATGGTCTCGGTGTGAAGGCTCTTGACCTGGGGGAAGACGTACTGTTCGTATTGCCGTGCGACATCCGCGGTCGCGGGCACTGCTCCCATTTTCGCGTTCCGGTTGCCCGTGGCGTCTGCCGTCCGGTCGTTCATTGTCGTCGTCTCCTCCCCCGATTCGCGGTTACAGCCATTCGGGTTGGACCTGTGGCAGCGCTACTCGGCGTTGCTCGTCGTTTACCTGGTCTGACCAAACTGCACTCCTCGCGCCCTGATTGGCGCTGCGTCGGGTCCAACAGCGCCATCTCGCGCAGCATAAACAGGCCCTAGTACAATCCCCCGATCAACCCTTCCGAATTCACGTGGACATCCTGTGCGGAGGGTTTCCTCGGCAGGCCCGGCATGGTCATGATGGCTCCGCACACCGGTACGATGAAGCCGGCGCCCGCGGACAGGCGGACCTCGCGGATCTCCACGACGTGGCCGGTGGGTGCGCCCAGCAGGGTGGGATCGGTCGAGAAGCTGTACTGCGTCTTGGCCATGCAGATCGGGAAGTGTCCGTAGCCGCTGTCCTGGAGGCGGGAGAATTCGTTGCGCACGCTCATGGGCGCGACGATGTCCCGGGCCCCGTAGATCGTCCGCGCGATGCGGCGGGTTTTCTCCCAGATGTCCAGGTCGTCGTCGTAGAGCAGCCTGAAGTCGGCGGCCGCCGAATCGGCCAGTTCCGCCACGTGCTCCGCCAGTTCCGTGGCGCCGGCGCCGCCTTCCATCCAGTGACGGCACTCGATGGCGGTGACCCCCGATCGTTCGCAGTAGCCCTCGACGGCGCGGACCTCGGCGTCGCTGTCTGTGGGGTGGCGGTTGATCGCCACCACCGCCGGCACGCCGAACTGCCTCAGGATGGCGAGATGGTGGCCCAGGTTGACGCAACCCTCCGCCACCGATCCGCTGTCCTCGCGCAGCAGGTCGTCCCTGGGCACGCCGCCGTGCATTTTCAGTGCCTTGATGGTCGCCACCAGCACCACGGCATCGGGGGACAGCCCCCCGGTACGGCACTTGATGTCGAAGAACTTCTCGGCGCCCAGGTCCGAGCCGAAGCCGGCTTCGGTCACCACGTAATCGGCCCGCTTCAGGGCGGTTCGGGTGGCAATGACCGAGTTGCAGCCGTGGGCGATGTTCGCGAACGGCCCGCCGTGGATGAACGCGGGGTTGTTCTCCAGCGTCTGCACGAGATTCGGGGCGAAGGCATCCCGGAGCAGCGCCGTCATCGCCCCGTGCGCGTGGAGGTCCCGCGCGGTCACGGGCTCGCGGCCGCGGGTGTAGCCCACCACGATGCTGCCCAGCCGCTGTTCCAGTTCGGCCAGGTTCTTCGCCAGGCAGAAGATCGCCATGACTTCCGAGGTGCTGGTGATATCGAAACCGGCTTCCCGGGGCACGCCGTGGGCGGTTCCGCCCAGGCCGATCGTGATCTGGCGCAATGCGCGATCGTTCATGTCCACCACCCGCCGCCAGGTGATGCGCCGCGGGTCCAGGATCGGATTGGCGCCCCAGTGAATGTGATTGTCCACCAGGGCTGCCAGCAGGTTATGGGCGGCGGCGATGGCGTGAAAATCACCGGTGAAGTGCAGGTTGATGTCGGTCATGGGCACGACCTGCGCGTAACCGCCGCCCGCGGCTCCGCCCTTCATGCCGAAACACGGGCCCAGACTCGGCTCGCGCAGGCAGATCGCCGTCTTTCTGCCGATGCGGTTGAGGGCGTCCCCCAGGCCGATGGTCGTTGTGGTCTTGCCTTCGCCGGCCGGTGTGGGCGACACCGCCGTCATCAGGATCAGCTTGCCGGTGGCGCCCGGCCGGGATTCCTCTATGGCGGCGAAGTCGACCTTGGCCTTGGCGTGCCCGTAGGGAATCGTGAAGTCGGCGATGCCGAGCTTGTCAGCGACTTCGCGTATCGGCTGCATGCTGGCCGCACGGGCGATTTCGATATCATTCTTCTGCGACATCTGTGCTTACCGCTCCTGCAGGGGGGCCGTGTCAGGGGAGCTGTCGGATCGCTGCCGTTGAGCCCGCCGGTCTGCCGGCACTCTAGCTGCCCAGCGCTTCGGTCAGTTCCGGCACGGCAGTGAACAGGTCCGCCACCAGGCCGATATCGGCGACTTCGAACAGCGGCGCTTCCGCGTCCGTGTTGATGGCCACGATGACGCCCGCGTCCTTGATCCCCGTGAGGTGCTGGATGGCTCCCGAGATGCCCACGGCGATGTACAGTTGCGGCGCGATGATCTTGCCGGTCTGTCCGACCTGCATGTCGTTGCCCACGAATCCCGAATCCACCGCGGCGCGCGATGCGCCCACGGCGGCGCCGAGCGCATCCGCCAGGCGGTAGATGATTGCAAAGTTCTCCTTGCTGCCCACGCCGCGTCCGCCCGAAACGACGCGGCTGGCGGTCTGCAGGTCCGGCCTGCCGCCGCCGGAATCGCTGCGAATTTCGACGAACCGCGTATGGGACGGCAGCTCGGCATCGACGGCGCGCTCGCTGATCGGAGCGTCGCCCATGGGTTCGGCCGCCTGGTACGAGGCGGTTCTGACCGTGGCGACCACGGGACGGTCCTGCGGCGCCTCCACCGTGAGAATGGCGTTGCCGGCGTAGAAGGGACGCCTGAACCGCCAGGCGCCTTCGGCACTCATGATGTCGCTGAGCTGACCCACGCCCAGGAGCGCCGCCACCCGCGGCATGAGGTCCTTGCCGAAGGTCGTCGACGGGCCGAACACGTGTGTGTAACCGCCCGCGAGTTCCGAAATCTGGGGCGCGGCCACCGCCGCCAGGGCAGACTCGTTCGCCGGATGATCGACCTGGATGACGCCGGTAACGCCCGCAAGCGCCGCGGCCTGCGCCGCCACGGCGGCGCCGTCGCCGGCAAGCACCGCGATGTCGATGGCCGAAGTCTCGAAGGTCCGGGCGCAGGACACGCACTTCGCCGTGCTGGCATTGAGCGTCCGCCCGTCATGTTCGGCGACGATAAGCACCCGGGCCATCAGATCAGCTCCTTCTCACGCAGCGCCTGCACCAACTCTTCCACGCTGCTCACCCTGACGCCCCTGGGGCGCTGGGCCGGAGGCTCGATCCCCAACACCCGAAACTGCGTTTCGGGCTCCACGTCCAAATCGGACAGCGTGACCGTCTCCAGGGGTTTCTTCTTGGCCTTCAGGATGTCGGGCAACTTGGTGTAGCGCGGTTCGTTGAGGCGCAGGTCCGTGGTCACCACGGCCGGCAGATCGACTTCGATGACCTCAAGTCCCGCGTCCACTTCCCGCATCGCCGTCGCCGCGCTGCCTTTGAAACGGAGATGGGAGGCAAAGGTCGCCTGCGGGCGGCCCCAGAGGGCGGCCAGCATCTGCCCGGTCTGGTTGTTGTCGCCGTCGATGGCCTGCTTGCCCATGATCACCAACTGCGACTCTTCCCGCTGGACCAGGGCCAACAGTGTCCGGGCGACGGTCAGGGGTTCGAGGTCCTGGCCGGTCTCGACCAGAATGGCGCGGTCGGCGCCCATGGCCAGTCCGCCCCGCAGTTGTTGAGTACATACCTGGCCGCCGATGGACGCCACGACGATCTCTTCGGCCTCGCCCCGCTCCCTGATTCGCAGCGCTTCCTCAAGCGCGATCTCATCAAAGGGGTTGATGCTCATCTTGACGCCTTCCAGCGCCATTCCCGAGCCGTCGGGTTTCACGCGCACACGGACGTTGGCGTCCACGACGCGTTTCAGCGGGACGAGAATGGTTTTGATGAGCGCCATCGTCCGTGCCTTTCGGACAGGAAGGGTTTCGGTTCAGGAGAGTATCCGGCGCAGCGTGCTTCCTTCAAGCAGTCCTGTCACTTCTGGAAGTATTTTCGTCGCGCTGCAAGGGTCCGGGCGGCGTGCGGGGGAGCAGGGGCAGGGTCCGTCACCGGTCGGCGCGATCGGCGCTGGGGGTGTTGCCGTAGAGGTCCTTGTAGGTCGTGCTGAAATGGGAGCTGGAGACGAAGCCGGTCTGGGCCGAAATCTCGACAATGCTCAGGTCCGTCTGGAAGAGCAACTGCCGCGCCCGTTCCAGGCGCAACTGCAGGTAGTAGTGCGACGGCGAGCACAGCAGGTACTTCTGGAACAAGCGTTGCAACTGCCGGCGCGACAATTCCACATAGGATGCCAGTTCAACCTGGCTGAACGGCTCGCGAATGTTGCTCTCCATCAGTTCCACGGCGGCCACCAGCTTGGCGGACTGCCCGCCGACTACGTGGCGTAAAGGCACGTGCTGCCGGTCCCTGGTATCGCGGATCCGCTCGTGCACGAACTGGTCCGCGACTCCGGCACTGATCTCCGTACCGAGCTGCCGCCGGACGAAATACAGCATCATGTCCATGGGCGCCGTGCCGCCGGAACTGGTGAAGCGGTCGCGGTCGATGGTGTAGATGCTCCGGCTGACGGCAATCTTCGGGAACCCCAGGGTCAGGGCGGCGAAATTCTCCCAGTGGATGCTGCACCGGTAGCCGTCCAGCAGCCCGGCCTTGGCCAGAACGTAGCTGCCCGTGCAGGTGGAACCCAGCGCCAGTCCGCGTGCGCTGCAGGCATGCAGCCAGCGCAGCACCGGTTTGGCGGCGAAGCGCTCAACCCCTTCGCCGCCGCAGACGACGATCGCTTCCACGGTGCGGGACTGGATTTCGTCGCCGATCCCGAAATCGGCGTTGATCGAGAGCCCGTCGCTGGCGGTGACGGGGCCGCCGTTCCTGGAAACCATCCGCCAGCGATAGACCCGGGAACCGGCCACGCGGTTGGCCATTCGCAGCGTTTCGATCGCCGACGACATGGAAATGAGCGTGAAATCGTCCAGCAGCAGGAAGCCGAAAAACGTCGGGAGTACTTGCGGTTCGGCCTCTGCCATTGCGCAGACAGTGTTCGTGGACCAACTGAAGTATGCGGCGACAGAAGCGTAAACTCAATGTCGCGAGTTTTCCAACTCCGCGAAGCGCCCGCTGCCGGGCGTGCACTAACGCGACGCGGCTTGCTGCGCCCGCACGCGTGCCAGGCTCAGGGCCGAGTCCCTGGGCAGCGGTCCCGGGCGGGGATAGTCCGTGTTGTAGTGAAGCCCGCGGCTTTCGTGCCGCCGGGCGGCGCTTTCGGCGATCAGCCTCGAGACCGCCACCATATTCTCCAGTTCGAGCAAATCGGGATGCAGTCGGCGATTGTCGCGGGCGTCGTCGATGCGCCGTTGCAGGTCCCCCAGCAGGACCGCGGCTTCCGCGAGGCTCTCCCGCGTACGCACGATGCCCACGTGTTCCCACATGATGCGGCGAAGTTCCGCCGTGCACGCCGGTGCCCAGGCGTGATCGCGCCGGTCGATTTCGAAGCTGCCGACCCATGCCGGAGGGCGCTGCCTCCCGCGTTCGGGCCGCCGGACATGTTCGCCAATGCGTGCGCTCACGGATTTCGCAAAGGCCAGTGCCTCCAGGAGCGAATTGCTGGCCAGCCGATTGGCGCCGTGCAGCCCCGTGCAACTGACCTCGCCCGCGGCGTAGAGGTTCTGCAAATCGGTCCCGCCACCGGCGTCCGTGACCACGCCGCCGCACGTGTAGTGGGCCGCGGGAACGACAGGGATCGGCTCGGCGGTGAGATCGAAACCGAACGCCCGGCAGGTGGCCAGAATGTTGGGGAAACGCCTGCGGATTTCGGCGGCCGGCTTGTGGCTGATGTCCAGCAGTACGTGGTCGCAGCCCTCCGCGGACATCTCGTGGACGATGGCCCGGGAGACGACATCCCGCGGCGCCAGTTCCAGCCGCTCGTCGTGGCGGGCCATGAACCGGGTGCCGTCGGGAAGCAGCAGGCGGGCGCCCTCGCCCCGCAGTGCCTCGGTGATCAGTATGGCCCGAGATCCCGGCACATGCAGGCACGACGGATGAAACTGCACGAACTCCATGTTGGATATCCGGCACCCGGCCCGCCAGGCCATGGCGATGCCGTCCCCTGTGGAGCCGTTGGTGGCATGCCGGTAGACCCCCGACGCGCCCCCGGTGGCGAGCACCGCGACATCGGTCCAGCGCGTCTCCACGGTTCCGGAAGCCGTGTCGATCAGGGTCAGACCCACGCAGCGATTGGGCCCTGCCAGGCCCAGCCGCTGCGATGTCAACAGATTGGCGACGAAGCGGTTTTCCAGCAATTCGATGTCCGGGTGGCGGCGGACCCGTTGTGCCAACACACCCATGACCGCCCGCCCGGTAGCGTCGTCCGCATGCACGATCCTGCGCCGGCTGTGACCGCCCTCCCGCGTCAGGTGCAGTTCGGCGCCGCCGTTCCTGCGGGTGAACTGTACGCCGTGCCCCTCCAGCCAGCGGATGCACTCCGGGCCTTCGCTGACGACCTGGCGCACGACATCCGAATGGCACAGGCCCGCGCCGGCCTGCACGGTATCGGCCTGATGGTGGGAAAGTGAGTCTTCCGGCCCCATGGCCGCGGCGATGCCGCCCTGGGCGTTGTAGCTGGCGGTCTCGCTGAGCGCGGTCTTGGTGACGACCGCCGGCCGATGCCCCGCATCCGCCAGCCGCAGCGCCGTGCTCAGCCCGGCGATCCCGCCGCCGACGATGAGGATCGGGTGTTGACTGTTCCGGTGCATGGCTGCGGCGAGCGTGAGGCCTGCGGTTGGAGGCGCGGCTAGGCCGAGTACTCCAGCATTCGGGCCACGGAGCGCAAGGCGCCGGCGCGCACTGCCGGATCGACCTCCACTTCGTACTTCAGGTCCTCAAGCGAAGCCAGTATCTTCGGCAGCGTGATGGTCTTCATGTGCGGGCAGAGGTTGCAGGGCCGAACGAAATTGACGTCCGGAAACTCCACCGCCACGTTGTCGCTCATGGAGCACTCGGTGATCATGACCACCCGCGAAGGACGCTCCCTGTCCACGTAACCGATCATGCCCGACGTCGATCCGACGAAGTCCGCCTCTTCCAGAACGTCCGGCGGGCACTCGGGATGGGCGATGATCTGGATGTCCGGCGTGGCCTTGCGGTAGCCGCGCAACTCGGCGCCGGTGAACCGCTCGTGGACTTCGCACGTGCCCTCCCAGAGGATCACCTCCACGTCGGTCTGCTCGGCAACGTACTTGCCCAGGTAGTTGTCCGGCAGGAAGATCACCCGGCCGGTGCCCAGCGCCTCCACGATGCGGACCGCGTTGGCCGATGTGCAGCAGACATCGGATTCCGCCTTCACGTCGGCGCTGGTATTCACGTAGGTAACCACCGGCACGCCGGGATAGCGCTGCTTGAGCAGGCGCACGTCCTCACCAGTGATGGAAGCCGCCAGCGAACACCCGGCGCCAAGGTCCGGGATCAGCACCTTCTTCTCCGGGTTGATGATCTTCGCGGTCTCGGCCATGAAGTGCACGCCGCACAGCACGATGACGTCCGCATCGGTCTCGCTGGCCTTCTGCGCCAGCCCCAGCGAGTCGCCCGTATAGTCCGCCACTCCATGGTAAATCTCGGGCGTCTGGTAGTTGTGAGCCAGGATGATCGCGTTACGCCGAACCTTCAGTTCATTGATGAGCGCAATATAGGGCGCGTGAACCGGCCACTCGATCTCCGGAATCACATCCCGGACCAGTTCGTAAGTCGCATGCGTCGCCGCCGCCACCTCGGGGGAGTACGTAAGAGTCTGCGCCATGATCCGGCTCCTTGTGCTCATAATGAGCATAACAGGCAACAAAGTATATCACAGCCATGTCATCCGGGTGTAATGGTCCTTCAACCACCATTTCCCCATCGGGAACTTCGAGAGCTATAGAGCGAACCGGAACGTCGCGAGCAGTGCGTGGGTTCGAAGCTCCGCGGCCGTCTCGTTGATGGGGACCGGGATTTGCCTGCGGGCGCCCTCCCTGCGGTACCGCACGATGGTGATGTCGCCGCTGTCGGTCCGTAGCGGCCCCGCGTCAAGGTATCGGTAACCGAGGTCCAGGCGGGATTTCTCGTGGATCGGTATCGAAACACCGCCCGTCAGCATCCAGGTGCGGTTTCGCCCGCGTCCATCGGGAATGGCGGTGAAGGGGATCTCGCCGCCCGGACCCGCGCGAAGACTGCCGGCCGGATCGTCCGGGTCGGGAAACCGTTGCACGTAGCCACTCAATCGGTACGTGGCGACCCCCGCGCCGCCACCGAGAAACGGCGATACGTTGCGCCCCGACGGGAGTTTCCAGCCCGGGAAATCGAAAAACCCGGCCAGGAAGATCCGTGAAATGTCCAGATCCGCTTCGGACGGTTGATGTGTCCCCGCAGACCGGTAATTCGTGTTGCCCCGGTATTCCAGGTCATGGGCAACGCCGAATTCCAACTGGGCTCGAAATCCCGGCGCCAGACGAACGCCCGCTGCGATATCGACTGCAAGTCCATTGTCGAGTGCTCCCGCATCGTACGTGTTCATGCTTCCGTACAGCGCGGCGTGACCGGTGTCCTCGCCATCGGCGAACCGGGTGCCGCTTGATCGGACCACGGCGATCCCCGCGGTCAGATAGGGCTCGTACCCGACTGCATTGGCCCCGGCTGCGGAGCCTGAAGACTCACCCGAAGCCGTAACGGGCAGACCCGGGGCAAGCGAACACCACGCCGCCGCCAGCAGAGCCCGGACTCCCGGCCGCAATCCCGTGCCGCAAATTCGGAGCCTCAAGTCAGGCCGAAGGCAACGCGTCCACGTACTCCGCCATGCGCTGCAATGTCGCCGCGTTCGGAACCGCACCCCTGCCGCCCATCAGGTTATCCAGCATGTTCGCCGGCCTGCTCGTCGCCGGCGTAATGACCGTCACCGCGGGATGGGCTGCAACATACTTCAGGAAGAACTGAGCCCAGGATTCCGCACCGAACTCCGCCGCCCACCCGGGCACGTCGCGCCCCGATACCCGGTTCCACAGCCGCGTACGTCCGAACGGCGCGTAGACCAGCACGCCGATCCCGCGGTCCTGCGCCAGCGGCAGGATCGTTTCCGCGGCCAGCCGGTTGTCCACCGCGTAGTCCACGCCGATGAAGTCCAGCGAATAGTCGCGCATGACCTGGGCGAACTCGTCGTAGCGGCCCTGGCTGGTACACGTGATGCCGGTATAGCGCACGCGGCCTTCCGCCTTGAGTTCGTCCAGGATGCCCAGCTGCGTGGGCGGATCGCCCAGATTGTGTACCTGGATGAGGTCGATGGGCGTCTTGCGGATGTACTCGAAGGAAGTCTCCACCTGCTGCCACGCGCTCTCGGGATCCGCCGCCCCGCCCCCGCGGCCGGCCACATTGAGCTTGGTGGCCCAGAAGACGCGGTCGCGAGCATCGATCTCGTTGATGATCGACCCGGCCACCTCTTCGGAGGCGCCATAGCTGGGAGCGGTATCGAACACGCTGCCGCCGTTGTCCAGCAGCGCCGTCAACACGCTGCGTAGCGCCGATACGTCGTCGCTGCGGGCCACCCGGGAAAACGTCGCCGAACTGCCAAGGCCGATGATGGGCAATTCCTCGCCGGTGGACGGAACCGCCCGGGTGATCATGGGCGCATCCTGCGCCTGCAGAAAGCGTGGGTGGATTGCCAGAGCCGTGCCGGCGGCGGCAGTCAGCCTGAGCCATTCGCGTCGTGTGTACATGGAGTTCTCCTCGGGTGAGCCGATTGAGCCTACCCGAGCGGAAAATGACGGGTCAACGGAACCTTCGTTAATATTTCTTTAGGTCGGATCGGCGAGCGCTGCGGGTCAGTTGCCGCTTCTTCTGGCGCCCTGTAGCGTCGCCATGCCGGGAGCACGACGCTCCCGCAGTACGGCGCGGCGAAAGCGGAACAATTCGGCGGGCCGGCCGCCGGTCTTGCCGGATCGCTGTCCGGTACCTTCCACCAGGCCGGCTCGTTCCACCTGGCGCCTGAAGTTCTGCTTGTGCACGCGCAGCCCCGTGAGGGCCTCGACCACGCGCTGCAACTCCAGCAGGGTGAAGGTGGGCGGAAGCAGTTCGAATACCACCGGGCGGTATCTGAGCTTGCCGCGAATCCGTCCCAGTCCCGTCGCCAGGATGCGCCGGTGATCGAAGGCCATGGCTTCTCCCAGCGCGCCGTCGGACGGCAATTCGTCGGCCGGCATGTCGTCGTCGCGGCCGCGATCGGTCCAGTATTCCGATATGAGGCCCGCCTCGTAGAGGAGCTCATAGCGCTCGAGTACCTGGTAGGCGTCCCATCCCGCGTTGCCGAGCCCGAAACAGATCTCCACCCGCTCCCGCCGCTCTGCACTGCCGTGGGACCAGTCCAGAAGAGCGGACTCGATGTCGCCGATGATCCGCGGTCGTCCTCCGCGCCAGTCTTCCCAGGGAAAGTACCTGTAGCAGTGTTGCCAGCTTGAGTTTTCCGCCTGGGAAAGATCCCGCTCACGCGCCAGCGCGAGGTAACCCACGGACAGGACCCGGCTGCCCCCGGCGCGCTCCCGGGGGTCGCGTCCCTGATCGGCAAACGTGTAGAGCTGCTCCACGTAACCCAGTTCGCCCCCGGTTTTTTCGAGAACGGACCGGCGCATGCAGAGCTCCAGTGTCCGGTCGTTCTTCTCGTCGAAAGAGCCGAAGGGCAGCGCCGGCGGCAGATGCCACGTGTCCATGCCGAAGAAGTCCTCGCCCAGCTCCTGCGTGCCGACAGTGAGAACGCGAGGCTGATGAGCGGTCACGGCGAGAATGACCGCGTTCAGTCCGACCTCCAGTTCCGGCTTGCGCGGCTCCGATGGCCCCACGCCGGATTGGCCGGACATGCTCAGAGCAGCCGCAGGAGGATCTCTTCGGCTTCCTCGAAGGTCACCTCGCCGGGTTTCTGCACATAGCGGATGATGCCGTCACGATCCACGAACGCGTTGAACGGCAGGCCGCCGTAGGTGTTGCCGTAGGCTTCGCTGATGTCCATGACGTCGAAGATGTCCCCGTAGACGATGGGAAAATCGATCGGGACCTCGTCGAGAAACTCGATGACCTTGTCGAGGGAATCCGCACCCAGCCCCACCACCTCGAACCCCTGATCGCCGTAATCGGCGCGCAGCCGGTTGAAGGCGGGCATTTCCTTGCGGCAGGGAATGCACCAGCTCGCCCAGAAGTCCACCAGGAGCACCTGGCCGTCCCACTCCGAAACGGACCGGGTTCCGCCGTCGACGGTCGACAGCGTGAAGTCGGGACGGTAGGGGGCGTTGGTCACATGGGAGAAGCGCTCGGTGTCCAGGTCCTGCGCAACGACGGTCATCGACGCTACAAGAATCGCCGGTACCGACAGGAAACCGGGTACGCGTATGCTCATCACAGAAACTCTCCCAGGCGATTCATGGCGCCTCGCCGACACAAGCGCGGTGTCTCCTCAAGGCCATTTTTCCGCCGCCAAGTATAGCCCAGCAACCGTTGCCCGTCGGTTACACTGGCGGCCTGTAGAGATGGCCCCGCGTCGCGCGGACACGGACGAGGCGACCGGCTGCACAGGCGCCGACGATGGAATCGTTCTGGATCGACAAGCTCCTTGCCGACGAAATCCTCATCATCGACGGGGGCACGGGCAGCGAATTGCAGCGCCGCGGCGTGGCCATGGACGCGAATGCCTGGAGCGGCGCGGCGGCACTCGGGCATGAAGCGCTGCTCAGGGAAATCCATGTGGATTACATCGGCGCCGGCGCCGAAGTGATCACGGCCAACACGTTCGGAACGACGCGATTCGTGCTGGCGTCCGCCGGACTGGACGACGAGTTCGAGCGAATCAACCGCAGGGCCATGAGGGCGGCCAGGCAGGCCCGGGAGGACGCGGCCGCAGGCCCCGTCGCCATCGCCGGTTCGCTGTCGTGCCTGCCGCCGGGGAACGACCCGGTCGCCTATCCCGAACCGCGCGAGGAACTGGACGCCTATCGGGAACTGGCGGACCTCCTGGCCGCGGATGGCGCCGACCTCATCGCGCTGGAGATGATGGAAGACACGGTCCACGCCCGCATGGCCATGGCCGCAGCCGTCGAGACCGGGTTGCCCGTCTGGCTGGGCGTCAGTACCCGAGTGAGCGAAGCAGGCGACCGTCTGGTGGGATTCGACTTCCCGGAGACCCCGCTGGCCGATCCATTGGAAGCCCTCATCCCGATGCAACCGGCCGTGGTCAATGTCATGCATACGCCCCCGGAAGCGGTCGGACCGGCCCTGAACGAGCTGAAGCGACGGTGGGACGGACCTTGCGGCGCCTATCCCGAACTGGGCGATTTCGAGGCTCCCGACTGGCAATTCACGCAGCAACTTACCCCAGGCGAGTTCGTCAGCCTCGCCGCGGAGTGGGTGCGGCAGGGTGCAAGGCTGCTGGGCGGTTGCTGCGGAACGCTGCCGGAACACATTCTCGCGCTGAAGGAGGCCAAAGAGGACCTGCTCGCTGCGCGGCGGGTCTGACGATGCGTATCGCCAGGGCGGCGCGTCCGCATTTTTTGCGGAATTGTACTGACCCGGACGGACTCTGAAGCCGATACCCTGCGTACCGCCGGCGCAATCGAGGTCCGTGAGGCGAGCGGATTAGCCGGGTATCGGAATCTCGTCGCTCGTGGCCGGCACGAAGTAGCCGCGCTGCACCGCCGGCCGTTCGGCGATCTGCAGGTACCATCGCAGCACGTTCGGGTAATCGTGCAGGTCAATCTCCTGGCGCGGATGGCGGGCGATCCAGGGCCATGTCGCGATGTCGGCGATGCTGTACTCGCCGGCAAGGTATTCCTCGTCGCCGAGACGCCTGTCCAGCACTCCGTAGATGCGCTTCGTCTCGTTGTGATAGCGCGTTTCCGCGTAGGGCGCCTTGCCCTTGTTGTAGAACAGGAAGTGGTGGGTCTGCCCGAGCATCGGGCCGACGCTGCCCATCTGCATCATCAGCCACTCCAGCACCTGCCAGCGCCGGGCGCCCGACTCCGGGAACAGGCGCCCCGTCTTTTCCGCCAGGTAGATCAATATGGCCGCCGACTCCATCAGGCTCACACCCGCGTCCGTATCCACGATCGCGGGAATCTTGTTGTTCGGGCTGATCCTGAGAAAATCCGGCTCGAACTGCTCATCCCTGCCGATATGCACGGGAATGACCCGATACGGCAGCTCAAGCTCCTCCAGCATGATGGAAACCTTCCGCCCATTCGGCGTACTCCAGGTGTATAGCTCAATCATCCGGCGTCCTTCCCTTGTCTTTCGCCACAATGGCAACGCGACTGCCGAAACATAGCGCACCCCAAATCCCGGAGTCCAATCAGAGTCACAAGCCCAAACCAACCCACATAGCGAAGGCATGCACGGTAACGGCTTGCACGCGTCGTGGGCTCGGAGCGGGGCCACGGATGGCCAGGAGCACCGAGCCCCGATTTGAGCCCGCCATGGATGGCGGGCGAAATTAAGCGTGCAAGCCGTTGCCGTGCATGCCTTCGCGGGCTGGCAAGTGCGACTAATGGATGGCGGGCGAACTTGAGCATGCAAGCCATTGCCGTACATGCCTTCGCGGGCCGCCAAGCGCGACACAATCCCTTGGACAATTCCCGCCCGAGTCCCCAAAATGGCGCCAATGAGGTACCGGAGATGAGCGCCATTTCGGTAAGTGTGCGCGACGGCATCGTCGACCGCCTGCGCACCCGTCTCGCGGATGGCGCCGTTCTAAGCGGCGCTGACATCGGCGATCGATACAGCGTGGACTACACCGGGGAAAATCCGCATCGCCCCGTCGCCGTAGTCAAACCAGGCTCCACCGATGAAGTCGCGGTCGTGCTGCGAACCTGCTCCGAATTCGCCCAGCCGGTGGTGGTGCAGGGCGGGCTCACCGGCCTCGCGGGAGGGGCCACGCCCAGAAAGGGCGAGATCGCCATGTCGCTGGAGCGGCTTAACGGAATCGAGGAGCTCGACCCCGTGTCGATGACCATTACCGCCCGAGCCGGCACGCCGCTGCAGGCGGTTCAGGAAGCCGCGGCGGAAGCCGGCCTGCTCCTGCCGCTGGACTTCGGCGCCCGGGGCTCCTGCCATATCGGTGGCGCCATCGCCACCAACGCCGGGGGCAACCAGGTGATCCGCTTCGGCATGGCCCGCAACCTCGTGCTTGGCCTGGAAGCGGTGCTGGCCGACGGTACCGTCATCAGCTCCATGAACAAGATGCTCAAGAACAACGCCGGCTACGACCTGAAACAGCTCTTTGTGGGCACCGAGGGCACGCTGGGCGTCATTACCCGGGTCGTTCTGCGCCTGGTGCCCCGCCTGTCGAGCCGGTGTACCGCGCTGTGCACCGCAGAATCGTTCGAGCATGCTGTCACTTTGCTGCGCACGGTGCAGACCGGTCTGGCGGGGTCGATCAGCGCCTACGAGGTGATGTGGGCGAGCTACTACGACAAGGTGCTGGAAATCGTCGAGACGCTGCGTTCGCCCTTCGCGGACTCTCATTCGTTCTACGTACTCGTGGAGACCGAAGGCGTGGACCAGAGCAGCGACGCCGAGCGGTTCGAGTCGGTGCTGGCCGGGGCGCTGGAGTCGGAAACCATCACCGACGCCGTGATCGCCCGGTCCGAGGGCGAACGGCAGACATTCTGGGCGATCCGCGACGGGGTAGGGGAGATCACACCCGCGTTGTCGCCCTACGTGCCCCTGGACGTGAGCATGGACATCGTGGCGATGCCGCGGTTCCTCGAGGCGTTCGACCGGGCGCTTGCGGCCGAGTTGCCGAACTCGCTGAACCTGGTGTTCGGCCACCTGGGAGACAACAATCTGCACCTGTTCGTGACCACCGACCACGAAGCGCAGAACGACAGGGTGGTGGAACTGGCATACGGCCTCGTGGGCGAGTGCGGCGGCTCGATCTCGGCCGAGCACGGGGTCGGCAGCCTGAAACGCGACTTCCTGCACCATTCCAGGACGTCCCGGGAGATCGACCTGATGGGCCGGCTCAAGCAGGCGCTGGACCCGCGCGGAATCCTGAATCCGGGCCGGGTGATCCCGGGCTGATGGCGCGGCGGACCGGCATTTCGATCGATGCGAACGGGCCTGCCGCGCGCCGGTAATGCTGAGCCGACCCAATGAGAACACAGGTAGGCATCATCGGCTCCGGCCCCGCGGGATTGTTGCTCTCGCAATTGCTGGACCTGCACGGAATCGAGAGCATAGTCCTGGAGCGGCGCAGCCGGGACTACGTACTCGGGCGCATCCGCGCCGGCGTGCTGGAAGAGGGCATGGTGAACATGCTCAGGCTGGCCGAAGTGGGCGAGCGCATGGATCGGGAGGGCCTGGTGCACGAAGGCTTCGAAATGGCCTTCGGCGACCGCCGGTTCCGTATCGATCTGAAAAAACACACCGGCAAGACCGTGATGGTCTACGGCCAGACGGAGTTGACCCGGGACCTGATGGAGGCGCGCGACGCCCGCGGCGGCCGGCTGGTGTACGAGGCCGAGGGCGTGGCCATCCACGACCTGGATACCGACCGGCCGAAGCTGCGCTACAAGAAGGACGGTCTCGAGCACGAAGTGGTCTGCGACTTCATCGCGGGGTGCGACGGTTTCCGCGGCGTCAGCCGGCGCTCGTTCCCCGACGATGTGCTCAGGACCCACGAACGCGTCTACCCGTTCGGCTGGCTGGGCGTGCTCTCCGAAACCCGGCCCGTTTCCGAGGAAGTCATCTACGTCAATCACTGGCGCGGCTTCGCGCTGTGCAGCATGCGCTCCATGACCCGCAGCCGCTACTACATCCAGTGCGCCTTCGACGAAGACCTGGAGGAGTGGACCGACGACCGGTTCTGGGATGCCCTGCGGGCGCGCCTGCCCCACGAAGCCGCCGAGTCCATGGAAATCGGACCCTCCATCGAGAAGAGCATCGCCCCTTTGCGCAGCTTCGTGGCCGAACCCATGCGCCACGGCCGGCTGTTCCTGGCCGGGGACGCCGCGCACATCGTACCCCCCACCGGCGCCAAGGGCCTCAACCTGGCCGCCTCGGACATCTACTACCTGCACCGCGCGTTCGTGGACTACTACAAGGAAGGCCGCTCCGACCTCATGGACACCTACTCCGACAGCTGCCTCAAGCGCGTCTGGAAGGCCGAACGCTTCTCCTGGTGGCTCAGCACCGTCCTGCACCGATTCCCCGACCAGAGCACCTTCGACCGCGGCATCCAGCTGGCCGAACTCGACTATCTGGCAGACTCGGAGGCCGCCCAGGCTTCTTTCGCGGAAAATTACGTAGGCCTCCCGTTCTAGCAAAACGCCCGATCAAACCTTGTAGCGAGGGTGGAGGCAGACAATGCTCGCTCGCGTCGTGGGCGCGGCGCGGGGCCATGGATGGCCAGGAGCGCCGCGCCCCGATTCGAGCCCGCCAGGGATGGCGGGGGAGATTGAGCGAGCGAGCATTGTCTGCCTCCACCCTCGCGGGGCCGGGTATCGTGGGCGACGTAAAGCGAGCGAACACTGTCTGCCTGCGCCCTCGCGGGCTTGAAGTCGCGATTCACAAGCCCGCGATGAAGCTCGTATCATGAAGTTGTCGACTTTGGAGGACCAATCATGATTTCAGCGACGAATCCTGCGCATACCGGTCGCGCCATCCTTCTCGGAGCCGCACTGGTTTTCCTTACCGCTGCCTGCGAGACCGGCGGTCCGGCCTTCGAGTACATCCGCTTGCCGGGGACGGAGATCGGAGGAGGCACCAACCAGCCGTTTACCTCCGCCATCAAGGTCCGCTCGGGCACCATCGTTTTCCTGTCGGGAACGGTGGGGGCGGGTCCGCATAGCCATCCGCATGTTCCAGCCGAGTTCGATCATCTCGATTTCAGCACGGAAGCCCAGGCTGAACGGGTCATGGAGAGCCTGAAGGAGATGGTCGAGGCGGCTGGCGGCGAATTGACCGACATCATCCAGGTCACAAGGTTCATGCGAGATGTGGGCGCCAACCAGGACGCAGTAAACGAGGTGATGAATCGCTATTGGGGGCCGGATCACCGCCCGGCCAGTACCACCCTGGAAATCGTGCGTCTTGCAACCGATCCGCGCTTCATTCTGGAGGTCGAGGCAGTGGCCGTAGTGGACGACTGAGCGGCTTGACGAACCGCGCTCCGAGTCCCGCGTTCGGCAGCAGCGCGCGGGTGCCGGTTGAGGCGGCGCACGCGGGATGCAGTCGGCGCAAAGCGCGCAGCCGCCGGGCCCGAAATGCAGAGCGCCGGGCGAGTACCCGGCGCTCGCATCCTTCAGCGATCGGTTGAGGTGCTACCCGTTACGCGGCAATCTGCTTGTGCGACGCGCCGCGTCCGATCTCGATGGTGCGCGGCTTGAGCGCTTCGGGCACCTCGCGAACGAGGTCGATGTGCAGCAGGCCGTTCTCGAGGTTGGCCCCGCTGACCCGAACATGGGTCGCCAGTTGGAAGGCGCGCTTGAAGCCTCGCGTCGTGATGCCCTGGTGCAGGTAGGTCCGGCCTTCGTTTCGAGCCTCGGCCGGCTTGCCCTCAATGGTCACCGTGGCGTCCCTGGCCTCGATCGAAAGCTCGCTCTCGTCGAACCCGGCAGCCTCCATGGTGATGCGGTAATCGTTCTCGTCCACCTTCTCGATGTTGTAGAGCGGATAGCCCTCGTCGCCGGTTCGCGAACTGGCCTCCAGCGCATTCATCATGCGATCGAAACCGATGGTGGAGCGGAACAGGGGAGTGAAGTCCAAACGTGTCATGATTCATTTCCTCCGTATTGCAACAGTCTGGTTTGCGAAATCGCCCTTTAGCGGCGTCCTGTGGTGCTCTGGGTCCGCCTTCAGCGGCGAGTCCCGGGCACGTCTCTGATATAGGAACGGCTCCCGGAATTTCAAGGCCCCGGAATCCGGGAACTGTCTGGGCGGGCCGGGCCTGAGCGCCGCGCAGGAGCGGCAGCAGGACCGTCGGCAGGAGCACCGGCGGTAGAGCAGGCAGGAGCGCCGGTACTTGAACAGGCCGGCCCCGGTGTCCTACTCTTTCCGGCACCCGGCAAAGGCGAAGCAGCGCGTGTCCGAACAGTCTGAATCAAGCAAGCGACCGAGCCGCGGGTTCGGCACTACCCCCGGGGGACGGGCGTTTGTCTGGCTGCTGACGCTGACATCCATCGCCGTCGTGCTTGCCGTCTGGTTCAGCTTTCGCGGGGCTAACGAGACGCCCGTGGAATCTCCCGCCGAGGCCGGTGCTTCCGCCGAGGCCGGTGCAGCAAGTTTCTCTCCGTCGACGCCGGAGTCCGGCGCCCTGGCGGTTCAGCCGAACTACAATATCCTGGGCGAGGACTTTCCGGAACAACCCGTCCCGGTCCGCAACACGTCGAACAATCCCTAACTGGCCCTGGCGAGGGGGGCTCCTTCCGCCTCGTTCTCGAAGATGATCAGCCCCGTGGCGGTGTTGGAAGCCGGCACATGGTAGTGCCGATAGACTTCGGTGATGTCCCTGTTCAACGCGCCGCGCATGATCAGCCACATCACCAGTTCTATGCCCTCCGCTCCGGCTTCGCGGACGTACTCAATGTGAGGCAGGTCGATCAGGCGTTGCGGATCGCGGGTCAGGTCGTCGAGAAAGCGGCGGTCGAAGTCGCTGTTGATGACGCCGGCGCGTTCGCCGTGCAGCTGGTGCGACATCCCGCCGGTGCCGAAGATCACCACCCGCAGGTCTTCGTCGTACGCCTCCACGGCCTTGCGGATGGCCCGCCCCAGGTCGAAGCACCGCTTGCCCGTTGGCGGCGGGTACTGAATCACGTTCACCGACAGGGGTACGACCGGGAACGGCCAGGCCTCGGGCTGGCCGCAGGTCACCGACAGCGGCACGGTCAGGCCGTGGTCCACGTCCATCTCGTTGACGATGGTCAGGTCGAATTCGTCCAGGATGAGCGATTCGGCCAGGTGCCACGCCAGTTTGGGGTGGCCCTGGACCACGGGTACCGGACGCGGCCCCCAGCCCTCGTCCGCGGGCGGGAACTCCCTGGCCACGCCGATGGCGAAGGTCGGTATCACCTCCAGGGAAAACGCCGTGCCATGGTCGTTGTAGACCAGTATGACCACATCCGGATCAACCCGGGCGAGCCACTCCTGCGCCGGACCGTAACCGTTGAACAGCGGTTGCCAGTAGGGTTCTTCGGTCCTGCCCAGGTCCAGGGCGGCCCCGATGGCCGGTACATGCGACGTGCCGAGTCCGGCAATGATCTGCGCCATTATTTCTGCTCCGACTTGCTTCGGTTGCCTTCGATGGGACGGCCGCCGCCGGCCATCATGGCCCGGTATTCCTCCTGGGTCAGTCCCGACATGGCGCCGGCCATGTACTGGAATGACCTGCCCAGCGTGGCGCCGAGCTTGGAGGTGTAGTAGATGTTGCCCCCCACGTGGATCATCCCCAGCCAGTCCCGCTCCAGCACGCACCGGCGCTGCTCCTCCGTGAGCGGAAACCGGTCCAGGTAGCCGGGTTCGTCGGCCAGGAACGCCTCGCGGTTCTCCGCCTTCATCAGCGACATGCAGAACATGTTCAGGTGGTAGCCCTCGTGGCACCGGTCCTTGTTGAACAGGTACGTGCCCGGTATGTCTTCGAATGCGTCGGTGTCGACCATGATCCTGCTACCTCGCGCGCCTGCGCGCCCTAACTGTTGAGGCTCCTCTCCAGCCGGTCCAGCGTCCGCATGGCCGGCAGCACCTGTGCGACGCTGGCGTTGGGTTCGCGCCCCTCCCTGATCGCCGCAATGAACTCGCGGTCCTGCAGCTCGATGCCGTCCATGGAGACATCGACGTTCGAGACATCGATGGGATTTTCCTTCCCGTCGAAGAGGTCGTCATAGCGGGCGATGTAGGTGCCATTGTCGCAGATATAGCGGAAGAACGTGCCCAGCGGCCCGTCGTTGTTGAACGACAGCGAGAGCGTGCAGATCGCGCCCGAGGGCACCTTCATGCCGATGCTCATGTCCATGGCGATGCCCAGCTCCGGGTGCATCGGGCCCTGCAGCGCATGGACTTCGGAGGCTTCCTCGCCCGTCTGGTACTGGAACAGGTCCACCGTGTGGCAGGCGTGGTGCCAGAGCAGGTGGTCGGTCCAGCTCCTTGGCTTGCCTTCGGCATTGATGTTCTTGCGCCGGAAGAAATACGTCTGCACGTCCATCTGCTGGATGGTGAGTTCGCCGGACTGGATTCGCTGGTGAATCCACTGGTGACTGGGATTGAACCTCCGGGTGTGCCCCGCCATCGCCACCAGCCCCGTCTCTTCCTGGGCCCTCACGAGCCGCTCGGAGTCGGCCAGCGAGTCGGCAATGGGGATCTCGATCTCCACGTGCTTGCCGGCACGCATACACTGCTCGCCCTGGTCCGCGTGCATCTGGGTGGGCGTGGTGAGTATCGCCGCTTCGACCCCCGGCTGCTCCAGTCCCTCGGCCAGGTCCGTGGTCCAGTGCGGGATGCCGTACTTCTTTGCCACCGCAGCAGTGGTATCGGGCGACCCGCCGGCGAGCGAGACGACTTCAACCCCATCGATACGGGCCAACCCCGCCAGGTGCTTCTGCCCGAAGGCGCCCTGACCAGCCAGACAAATCTTCATTCGAGATACTCCTTGTTCCACCGGGCCGCGCGTCAGCAAAAAACCCGCGTCGCGAGCTGGCGAGCTTCATGCCGCCGCGACCGCCACAATCCGTGAACCGCGTATTAGAAACGTCTCGGTGTGCGTGCGCAAGTCCCGCGGTTGCCCTATACTCCTGCGGCTCAACGCGCCCGTAGTTCAGCTGGATAGAACGCCGGCCTACGAAGCCGGAAGTCGGGAGTTCGAATCTCTCCGGGCGCGCCAGTCTGCCTGGGTCCGTTCAGGCAAACAGCGTACCGGGTTCGGCCAGCGCCGCAAGCGGCACGACCTCCACTGGATCGCCGAGCGGGTAACGTTTGGCGCCGGGGTAGACGATGGCGACCCGTTCCAGTCCCAGATCGTCCAGAGCGATGCGGATCGATGGTGTGAGCCTCGGCGCGTCGGCGCGCTTGCATTCCACGCCGAACAGGCGATCGCCGCGGCGCAGCAGGAGATCGATTTCGGCGCCCTGGTGAGTGGCCCAGAACCAGGCATCGTCGCACGGTTCGGCGGCCAGAGCCTGCTCGATCGCGAATCCCTCCCACGACGCTCCGAGCTTGGGATGGGACAGGAGCGCCTTCTCTGTCTCCAGCCCGTAGAGCCGGTGCAACAGGCCGCTGTCGCGCACGTAGACCTTCGGCGATTTGACCTGCCGTTTGCCGAGATTGGCGTGCCATGGTTGGAGTTGGCGCAGCACGAGCGCATCGGTGAGGAGATCCAGGTAGCGCCGCGTCGTGGACGGGCTCACCCCTAGCGCCTGCGCGGGTTGCGCCGAGTTCCAGGTCTGGCCGTGATAGTGCGCGACCATTGTCCAGAATCGGAGCAGCGCCGTGGCCGGCACGCGCACGCCCCACTGGGGGAAGTCGCGCTCGAGCAGCGTCTGGATGAATTGCTTGCGCCAGGCTATGCTGTCGCGTTCGCCGTCCGCGAGAAAGGCCCGCGGGAAACCTCCCCGGCGCCAAAGCACCTCGATGGCGTCGGGGCCAAGCTCCGCGAGCGTGAAGCCGCCGATTTCTATCCGCTCGATGCGTCCCGCCAGGGTCTCCGAGCTCTGCCGGAGAAGTTCTCCCGACGCGCTGCCGAGTATGAGGAATCGCGCCGGTCGGGTTCGGCGATCCGCGAGCACGCGCAGGACGGGAAAGAGGTCGGGCCGGCGCTGAATTTCGTCAATGACCACCAGACCGTTGAGAGGTTCCAGCGCCGTCCTTGGCTCCTCAAGCCGCGCGAGGTCGGCCGGGTCCTCCAGATCGAAGTAGTTCGGCGAATCCTCGCGCAGCAGTTCGCGCGCCAGCGTGGTCTTGCCGGACTGGCGCGGACCGGTCAGCACCGTCACCGGGTTGCGGGCGAGGGCGGTGCGAATCCGTTCCAGAAGGGTGTTGCGAGGTACGTGCATGGCGGCATACTACCATGAAAAACAAACATGCAATGATCGTTTTTCATGGAAGAAGGTATTGACGACTTACCAGCGACGGCGCGGCGGCAAGCTCGGAGGGGCCGCTCTCGACCCCATACTCAACCAAGCCGCTGGCCAGCGTTTCCACAACCGTTCGCCCAATGGGATTTATAGGCAATGCTGTGATGGTAAACCGCCGGTACCTACGTGGCGCATAGGACCTACACCAAGTCGCAGCCGTAGGCAGCAAAGCGATGATCGCTGCTCATCAATTTGGTGTTTTGCGCCATGCTCTGCACGATAAGCATCCGGTCGAACGGATCGCGATGGTGAAATGGGAGATCCTTCAGAAGGACTGCATCCGCCGCAGAGAAATTCAATGGCTCAAATCCCAACTCTTCGGCGCAGGCGATCACGTCGTGGTCGAAGCGCAACTTGTTCAGCGATGCCTTGATCATGATCTCCGCAATCGAGACGGAACTCAGATAAATGATGTTGGCGCGGCTCTCAAGTTCGTTTATTTGCGTCGTCGACAGGCGTTCGGGCATGGCAACTGCCCATATGAACACATGGGTATCGACTAGGATTCGCAAGCATCTTCCCCGTAGAACATGCCCTCGATTTCCACGTCTTCGCCAAACAAGGCTTCATCGAGAACGTCGACCTGCCCCCTGAGGAATCCCAGCTCTCGCTTGCCTTCCGGCTTGTGAGGCACCAGGTCAGCGATGGGCAGATTGTGCTTGGCGATGACCACCTTCTCGCCGTGGTACACGCGATCGATCAGCTTTGAGAGCTGCGCTTTTGCCTCTGAGATGTTGACGATCATTTGTGGACCCCAATGGAATGAGACTATCTGACCATAGTTGGTCTAGTTGGTCAAATTTCTTGCCAAAGTCCCTGGTCAGCTAGTTCAGCCGCTGGTCCGCGTGCTCGCGCAGGTAGCGCTCCACGAAGTCCTTGTAATGGGCCATTGCCTGCCGGGTGAGGTTGCCGCCGCCCTCGGGAAACTCCACGGCGCTGCCGTGGCGCAGCGTCAGGCTGCGAACCGGCATCACTTCCCGCGTGGCGCTGGTGATAAAGCTCTCCGTAGCGCGCGCAGCTTCTTCGAGCGGGATGTCCCGTGTGACGATCGGCAGATCATGAGCCGAACAGGCTTCCTGGAGCGCGACCCGCGTCAGTCCCCGCAGGTGTCCTGCGTTCTCCGACGGGGTGACCAGTTCGCCGTCGATCACGAAGAAGACGTTGCTGTTGGACGATTCCGTGACGAGGCCCGCGTCATTCAGCATGACGCAGTCGTCGGCGCCCAGCTCGCGGGCCTCGATCACCCCCAGCACGTTGTTCAGGTAGTTGCCGCCCTTGATGTTGGGATTGAGCGCATTGATCGGGTTGCGCCGCGTTCGGGAAATGGCCAGACGAACCCCCTCGCTGTAAAAATCGTCCCGCCAATGGGCCAGTTCCTTCACCACAATCACATAGCGCGTCGGCAACTCCGGGGCCGGGTAAAGGTCCACCGGTCCCTCCCCACGCGTGACGCAATAGCGCACATACACGTCCTCCCCGGCTTCCCCCGCACCTGACGCCCGGAACGTCCTGCGAATCTCCTCCATCATCTCCCGCTTGCCCGGATGCAGCCGCAGGTGAATCAGCCGCGCGGAATTCTCGAACCGCTCCCAGTGCTCATCGAAGAACAGCGGAATCCCCCCATAAGTCCGAAACACCTCGTAAACCGAGTCCCCATACAAGAACCCCCGATCCATCACCGGAATCCGCGCCTCACCGACCGGCGTGATCACCCCGTCGACATTCGCCATGTTCCGAATCTTCTTCACGATGCTCTCCCCTTTAGCTGGATCCTGAGATTTCGTTCAAGATCGTTCCGCACCCGTCCCATATCGTCAACGCTGCACAGTGATCGCAGATCCGTCACCGGCAACGCCTCGAACCCGCAAGGATTGATCCGCGAAAACGGCTCGAGGTCCATGTCCACGTTCAGCGCGATACCATGGTACGAACACTGCCGGCTGATCTTCAGTCCCAACGCCGCCAGCTTGCACCCCTCCACGTAAACTCCAGGCGCATCGCGCCGCCCCCGCGCTTCGATGCCGTAACCCGCCGCCGTATCGACCACCGCCCGCTCCAGCGCCTCCACCAGCCCCCGTATGCCCAGCTTCAGGCGCCCCAGGTCCAGCAGCGTATAGGCCACCAGTTGGCCCGGGCCGTGGTAGGTGACCTGTCCCCCCCGGTCGATCTTCAGGACAGGAATGTCTCCGGCGTCGAGCACATGTGCCGCGTTGCCGTTGAGACCGAGCGTAAAGATCGGGGGATGCTCGACGAACCAGACTTCGTCCCGGGATTCCCGGCCGCGCCCGGCGGTGAAGCGCTTCATGTCCTCCCAGACCGCCGGGAGCGGGCGCCGGCCCAGGACGCGCGCGACCGGACCATCATCCGCAGCCGAAGCAGTCCTCGCGCGCGCCAGACTGCCTGCCGCCGGCGCGATCATTGAAACCAGAGGCTGATCCCGTCCTTGATTCGTTGCCAGAGTCCCGCTTCGGCCACATCCGCCAGCGCCACCAGCGGCAGTTCGACCAGGTCTTCGTCGTTCATTGAAATCGTGACCGATCCCAGCAGCGTGCCGGCTTCGATGGGCGCCGTCAGATCCTCTTCCACGGTCGTATCCGACACGAGGGAGTCGTAGCGTCCCTTGGGAATCGTCAGGTGATAGTCCTCCGCAACGCCCAGGGATACCGACTCGGTTTCCCCCTTCCACACGCGCGCCGTGGTGACCTCGTCGCCCTCGGAGTACAACCTGTAGGTCTCGAAGAACCGGAAACCGTAGTTCAGCAGCGCCTGACTGTCGTTGGCCCTTGCCTCGGCGCTGTGGGAACCCATGACCACGGACACCAGCCGCATTCCAGAGCGCTCCGCCGACGTCACCAGGCAGTAGCCGGCCGCCTCGGTGTAGCCGGTTTTCAGCCCGTCCACCGACTCATCCCGCCACAGCAGCGTGTTGCGGTTGAACTGTTCGATGTCGTTGTAGGTGAATTCCCGCTGGGAATACCAGGCGTAGTACTCGGGGAACTCGGCAATGATGGCCCGGGCCACCGCCGCGGCGTCGCGGGCCGTCATGTAATGGTCCGGATCGGGCAGGCCGGTGCTGTTGCGGAACGAACTGTTTTCCATGCCCAGTTGTTCCGCATAGAAGTTCATGAGATCCGCAAACGAGCCCTCGGATCCGGCGACATGCTCCGCCAGGGCCACGCTCGCATCGTTGCCCGACTGCACGATCATCCCTTGCAGCAGGTCTTCCACGGAAACGTCGCTGCCCACGTCGACAAATGTTCTCGATCCTTCCGTACCCCAGGCCCTTTCGCTGATTCGGGCCTCGTCGTCCAGGCCGATCAACCCATCCTCAAGCGCCTTGAAGACCGCATACGCCGTCATCAGCTTGGTGAGGCTGGCCGGTTCGAGGATTTCGTCCGGATTGCTGTCGGCGATGATGTCGCCGGTGGCATGATCGATGAGGATATAGCCCTTCACGCCCAGTTGCGGCGGCGCGGGAATGGGTACTTCCTGGCCGTGGAGTGCGGGAACGATTGCAAGGGCTGAGGCGGTCAGTATCCAGGTACGGAGCATGGGGTTTCTCCTGACGGGCAACCGGGTTGAAATTGTACCGCGATTCATGCTCCTTCGTTGGGCGCGCCGTCGAGTTGAAGGCCCTCGACGCCGGCGAGTATGGCGCGTCCCAGTTGATGCACGGCCAGGGCATACATGACGCTGCGGTTGTAGCGGGTAATCACCCGGAAATTGTGAAACCCGACCCAGTATTCCTGGCCGTCATCGCCTTCCAGCGACAGCAGGGTGACGGGCGTTTCGGCGGGCAGGTCCGAGGCAATCTCGTAGCCGGCCTCGCGAACCGAAGCCAGGGAGTCGTTCAGGTCCATGCTGTTGTCCGATTCGCCGGCGGAGCGCCCGTCGCCCGGCACGGCGCGCTCCACCACCGTTTCGCCCGCCCGCCAGCCGTGGGCACTGAAGTAGTTCGCGACACTGGCGAGCACGTCCTCCCAGTCTTCCCAGAGGTCGCGCGTGCCGTCGCCGTTGCCGTCCACGGCGTAGGCGCGGAAACTGGACGAGATGAACTGACCGGCGCCCATGGCGCCTGCGTAGGAGCCCAGCAGCGCCTCGGGATCCATGCCTTCCTCCCGGACCAGCAGGAAGAAGGCCTCCAGTTCGGAGGTGAAGAACGCGGACCGCGGCGGATAGGCGAAGGCCAGCGTCGCCAGCGCGTCGATGACGCGGTAGCTTCCCATCCGTGTGCCGTAGTTGGTTTCCACGCCCAGGATGGCCACCAGCACCTCGGGAGCGACGCCGAACGACTCGCTGGTGCTGGCGATTTGCTCGGCGTGATCCTGCCAGAACGCCACTCCGCCGTCGATGCGGGTGTCGGTCAGAAAGATGTCGCGGTATTCGTGCCAGGCCAGGACCCGTTCGGCGGGCCTGGATATGGCTTCGAGGATGCTCTGTTCGATCTCCGCCTGTTCCAGGATTGCGCCCAGTTCGGCGGCATCGAAGCCATGCTCCTCTACCATCCGTTCGACAAAGGCGCTTCGCGCCCTGTCCACCTCAGCCGGATCGAAGTCAATGGCCCAGGCGGCATTCGCCGTCATCGATAACCCGATAAGAAAAAGCCCGACGGGTACGGGCTGCAAACGAGCGTTCACGTTACCAATAGTCTCCGGTTGCCATGTATCGCCGTGAGGATGCCGAGTCCCGCCATCAGCGTCACCATGGAGGTGCCGCCGAGGCTGATCAGCGGCAGCGGCACGCCTACCACCGGCAGCAGGCCGCAGACCATGCCGGCATTCACGAAGACGTGCAGGAAGAAGGTCAGGCTCAGCCCGCCTGCCAGCAGGCGGCCGAAGTTGTCCTGGGCCTGGGCGGCGATGTACAGCCCGCGCCCGACCACCACGAGATACAGACCCAGCAGGAACAGCAGGCCGAGCAGGCCGAACTCTTCGCCCATGACGGCGAAGATGAAGTCCGTGGAGCGTTCGGGAAGGAATTCCAGGTGCGACTGCGTACCGTTCAGCCAGCCCCTGCCGAACAGGCCGCCGGAGCCCAGCGCGATCTTCGACTGGATGATGTTGTAACCGGCCCCCAGCGGGTCCGACTCGGGATTGAGAAACGTCAGCACCCGGGCGCGCTGATAGTCCAGCATGGTATTCCACAATATCGGGACCATGCCCAGCGCGAGCACGCCGCAAGCTGCGATGATGCGCAGGCTGACACCGGCCAGGAGTACCGTCAGCGCGCCCGCAGCGAACACCAGCGCAGCCGTGCCGAGATCGGGCTGACGGAGAATCAGCAGCGTGGGGACCGCGATGATGCACGCGAGAACGCCCAGGTTCAGCAGGGTTGGCGGCAGCGCCCGGTCGTGCATGTACCACGCGATCATCAACGGTACCGAGAGCTTCAACAACTCCGACGGCTGGAAGCGGATAACGCCCCAGTCCAGCCAGCGTTGCGCGCCGTTGCCTACCGCGCCGTCAACCAGCACCCAGAGCAACAAACCGACGGAGGCCAGGAAAATCCATGGCGTCCACATCCGCAACGTCGACGGGGCAACCTGCGCGGCCACCACGAAGGCCAGCAGGCCGACGGACAATCGTACTCCCTGCCGGAGCAGCAACGGCATGTTCTGGTCCGCCGCGCTGTACAGGATCACCAGTCCGAGGGCGCACACGGCGAGACTGCTGATCGCCAGCGGCAGGTCCATCATGAAACTGCGCCCCTGGAACGGATTCCGGATGGCGGCCTGCGACGAGCCGGCGTCGAGGAAGAGTCGTCTAGCCATAATCTTCCGCCGCCAGGTAAACGTCCAGGATCCTGCGCGCCGCCTGGGCCGGCAATCCGCTGCCGGAGCCGCCGTTCTCAACAACGACGGCAAGCGCGATGGTGGGATTGTCGGCCGGCGCAAAGGCGATGAACAGACCATGGTCCCGCAGGCGTTCGTCCAGCGCGTCTTCGTCGTATTCCTCGTCCTGGGCCAGGGAAATCACCTGCGCGGTTCCGGTCTTGCCGGCGACGCGGTACGGTGCCTGCAGCATCGCGAGGCGCGCGGTGCCTTGCGGGTCCTCGGTCACTCCGATCATCGCTTCCCGGATGCGCTGCCAATGCCGTGCATCGATTTCCGGGAGCGAGTCCAGCCGGACCGGATCGATTCGCACGACATCGCCGCTCACGGCCGTCTGTGTTGCCACCACCAGGCGGGGCTTCAGCCGCGCGCCTGCCGCCAGTACCGCGGTGGCGTGCGCCAGCTGCAGCGGCGTCGCTGTCGTGTAGCCCTGGCCGATGCCGGAGATGACCGTCTCGCCCGGGAACCAGGTCTGGTCTTCGCGCCGCGGGAAATTGTTTCGTTTCCACTCCCTGGACGGGACCACGCCCCGAGTCTCCCCGCCGATGTCGATTCCGGTCTGCGCGCCGAATCCGAATACTCTCAGCGAAGAATCGATGGCGTCGATGCCCATGTTCACCGCCAGCCGGTAGAAGTACACGTCGCAGGACTCCACCACCGCCTTGTGCAGGTCCACCAGTCCGTGGCCTTCGCGTCTCCAGTCACGGTACTGGTGGGTCTGGCCGGGCAGGGAGTAATGTCCGGCGCAGTAGGTGGGATCGTCCGGATTGAGGGCGTTCAGATTCATCGCCGCGAGGCCCAGGAACGGCTTGACGGTGGAGCCCGGCGGATAGCCTCCGGCCAACGCCCGGTTGAACAGCGGCTTGTCGGGATTCGTCTCAAGCTCGCGGTAGCCGCTGTAGCTCAATCCGGATGCAAACCGGTTCGGATCGAACGCCGGCGTGCTGACCAGCGCCAGCACGTCGCCCGTGGCGGGTTCGATGGCGACGGCCGCGCCCCGCAAGCCCTCCATGGCCATCTGGGCGGCCAGTTGAAGCTCGATATCGAGGCTGACCACCAGGTTCTTGCCGGGGACGGGCCAGCGGGTGTCGAGGTTGCCGGGCATCGAGTCGGTCGATGCCCCCACCGCGGCGGGGTCCACCAGCACGCGTCCCTGCGCATTGACCAGTTGCTGACGGAACCCGACCGTACCGTGCAGGTCTTCCTGGTAACTGCGTTCCACGCCGCTGATGCCGATGAGCGCGGTGGCCGCATAATTGGCCCGGTCGATGCGTTCCAGGTCCCCGGCGCTGATGCTGCCCATGTAGCCGATGGAGTGCCCGGTCAGATCGCCGTAGGGATAGTGGCGGATCAGGCCCTCGCGTATGTCGATGCCGCTGAACCGATGGCGCCGCGCCGAAAATCGCGCGGCCTGCGACTCGGTCAGGTTCGCCAGCACGACGCGCTCGAACCTGCGGTGGGAATTGACAGCATCGACCAGGTTCCCGCGCTCCGCCGGGTCCAGCAGTTCAAGGGCCTCCAGCGCCTGCAGCGATGCCTGGAGATCGACGATCTCCTCGGGAATCGCCACCAGTTCCCATGCCGGCAGGTTTTCCGCCAGCAACTGCCCGTTGCGATCGAAAATCAGGCCACGCGTCGGCGCCAGCGGTTCGATCCGCATCCGATTGCCCTGGGCCAGTTCGGCAAAGACTTCATGGTGCGAGACCTGTATCTGGAACAGCCGCCAGACCAGAACGCCGGACATCGCCACGACGAGAACGGCCGTGAACACCAGCCGGGAAATGACCAGACGCTGTTCCTCCCAGCGATCCCGGATCTGCAATTGCCTGCGCATCGTCTAGGCTGCCTTCATGTCGTCACGGCCGAACCGGCCCAGCGCAATCATGACCATCGGCCACAGCAACGCGCTGGAGAGGAGTGGCGCCCAGGTGATCGGGCCGGGAATCCCACGCTGACCGACGCCATCGATCCAGAACAGGAGGAAGCGGTAGAGAACGAGCATCAGCACCACCGTCACCGTCACCTGCCAGACCAGGGCGACGCGAATGCGCAGGTGCAGGCGCAGACTCAGGTAGACGATCGGCAACAGCGCCAGCGCATGCCTGCCAAGCAGGGAACCGGTGAGCATGTCCAGCGCAAGGCCCATGGCAAAGGCGGCCAGCAGGCCGATGTGCCCGGGTCTGGCGACGGCCCAGTAGATCAGGACCAGCGGGACCCAGTCCGGCCGGAACGGCGCAACCCGGTCGCCCAGGGGGACGATCGACAGCGCCAGCGCCAGGACGAAGGTCGCCACGGGCAGGACAAACGGCTGTATCCGCGCCATCATTGCCCCGTCTCCGCCGGACCGCCGGTTGCAGCGGTCAATCCGACTTCGTCCGCATTCATCACCAGCAGGACCTCGCGGCCCCGGTCCAGCCCGGCGCTGGGTTGGGCAAGTACCCGCGCGAACGACTGACCGGGACGTCGCTGCACGGCCGTCACCCGGCCGACCGGGTAGCCCGGCGGGAATACGCCGCCCAGCCCCGACGTCACCAGCAAATCGCCTTGCCGGACGTCGGCGCTGTTGGTCAGGTAGGGCAGGTTCAGCAGGCCCGTCTCTCCGGTGCCCAGGGCTATGGTTCTCAGGCCGGTCCGGTTGAGGGCGACGGGCAGCCCGTGATTGGAATCGCTGATCAGCACGGCCTGGGCGGTGAGGGCGTCCACGATGTCGATCTGGCCGACCACCCCGTCGGCGTCCAGCAGGGCCTGACCCACATAGACGCCGTTCAGGACGCCCCGGTTGACGGTGAACCGCTGCCGATAGGGATCCGGGTCCACGGAGAGGATTTCGGCGACCAGCATCCGGTCGGCGACGCTCTGGCTGGAATCCAGCATGGCGCGCAGCCGGTCGTTTTCCGCCTCCAGCGTGTCCATGCGCTGCAGGCGCACGTCGTAGCCGCGAAGGTCGTTCTTCAGGCGGGCGTTCTCTTCGAGCAGCGCTGCACGGCTGGCGAACGAATCGCTTGCCCAGCGCCAGGCGGCGAACGGCCGGTCCACCCCGACCTGTACCGGATAGACGATCACTGAAGCAACCTGGCGGACGCGGTTGAGGGAGCCGGTTTCCCGGTGGTCCAGGATCATCATCGTCAGGCTGACGGCCGCGAGCAGCACCAGTCGAATGCTCAGCGCAGTCGATGACTTTCTCTTGCCCGATTCAGCAGCCGGCATCAGTCACCCGGATTGCAGGTCATTGCACCGTCCCCAACCGGCATCCGAAATTGCGGTTGCCGTTCGTTGCACCGTGCCATTTTACCCGACGGGTCGCCTAGTCGACGGCGAACACCGCCGGCCCGTGTTCATCCAACAATTCAAGAATGCGTCCGCCGCCGCGTGCCACGCACGTCAGCGGTTCGTCGGCGAGGACCACCGGCAGTCCGGTTTCCTCCATCAGCAATTTGTCCAGATCGGTCAGCAGGGCGCCTCCGCCGGTCACCACGATACCCGCCTCGGCCACGTCCGCGCCCAGTTCCGGAGGAGTTTGCTCAAGCGCCGTGCGCACGGCGCCCACGATCCCCTGCAGCGGCTCCTGCAGGGCCTCGAGAATCTCGTTGCTGTTCAACGAAAACGCCCGCGGAACACCCTCGGAAAGATTGCGTCCCTTGACCGAAGCCTCCTTGACCTCCTGACCGGGATAGGCCGTTCCAATCTCTATTTTAATACGTTCTGCAGTGGCTTCGCCGATCAGCATGCCGTAATTGCGCCTGACGTAGTTGATGATGGCCTCGTCGAAGCGGTCCCCGCCGATGCGGACGGAGGCAGCGTAGACAATGCCGTTGAGCGACATGATCGCCACCTCCGAGGTGCCGCCGCCGATGTCCAGCACCATGGAACCGCGCGCCTCGTGCACCGGCATCCCGGCGCCGATGGCCGCCGCCATGGGTTCCTCCACCAGAAACACCCTGCGTGCGCCGGCCCGTTCGGTGGACTCGCGAATGGCCCTGCGTTCCACCTGGGTGGATCCGTAGGGAACGCAGACCAGGACCCGGGGACTGGGCCTGAAGTATCGCGAGCCGTGCGCCTTCTTGACAAAGTACTGGAGCATTTTCTCGGTGATGTCGAAGTCGGCGATGACACCGTCCTTCAGCGGCCGGATGGCGGTCATGTTCCCCGGAGTCCTGCCGAGCATGCTCTTGGCATTGGAGCCGACCGCCTGCAGGACGCTGCCTCCGCCGACCCGGTCCTCGCGGATGGCGACCACCGACGGCTCGTCCAGAATGACGCCGCGGCCGCGGACGTAGATCAGTGTATTCGCCGTACCCAGATCGATCGAAAGATCGGTCGAGAAAAAACCGAGAAAGCGCTTTAACATTGTGGGACAAGGTCGCCACTTGAAACCAATCAGCACTTTATCAACGGGTAGGACAATGGGCAAGGCGAAGTGTATAGTTGTGCGCCCGTTTTGCCGCCCCGAATACCGTGTCCCTGAGTCTCGAAGCGCTCGAAAATCTCTGCGTCCTGTCCCGCCTGGAGATCACGTCCGGGGAGATGGAAGGCGTGGCTGCCAAGCTTTCGGAAATCGTCACCCTGGTGGACACGCTGCAGGCGGTCGATACGGACGGGGTGGAGCCGATGGCCCATCCGCTGGACCGCGCCCAGCAGCTGCGGGAGGACCGGGTCACAGAGTCCGATCGGCACGTTCGATACCAGCGCAACGCCCGGCGGGTGGAACAGGACCTGTACCTGGTGCCCAGGGTCATCGAGTAATTGTCACGGGCGGGCCTGCGCCCGCCGATATGCAGTTGTCAGTCGGATAGAGCACCGGACCGGGATGCACGACGCAACCATTGCGCAACTGGCGGAGGCTCTCCGCACGGGCAAGGTGTCGGCGGTGGAACTCGCCGAACACTTTCTGGCCCGCATCGAGCGCTTTGGCGGGGACCTCAATGCCTTCATCACCGTCACCCCGGAGTCGGCCCGCGCCCAGGCCGAGCGGGCCGACGCACGACTTGCCGCCGGGGACTCGACCCCGCTGACCGGCATCCCCATCGCCCACAAGGACATTTTCTGTACCCGGGGAGTCAGGACGTCCTGCGGCTCGCGCATGCTCGACAACTTCATCTCGCCCTACAACGCCGCAGCGGTGGAAAGGCTCGAAGCAGCGGGCGCGGTGATGCTCGGCAAGACGAACATGGATGAATTTGCCATGGGGTCGTCCAACGAGAACAGCCATTACGGGCCGGTGCGCAATCCGTGGGACCGGGACACCGTTCCGGGCGGATCGTCGGGTGGCTCTGCGGCCGCGGTGGCGGCGCGCCTCGTGCCGGGCGCCACCGGCACGGATACCGGCGGCTCGATCCGCCAGCCAGCCGCCCTGTGCGGCATCACCGGCATCAAGCCCACCTACGGGCGCGTATCGCGGTGGGGCATGGTGGCTTTTGCCTCCAGCCTGGACCAGGCCGGTACCCTGGCGCGCACGGCGGAGGACGCCGCGCTGATGCTTAAGGTCATGGCAGGCCCCGACCCGCGCGACTCCACCGCGCTGCCCGATCCCGTTCCCGACTACATCGCCGGGCTTGCGAAGCCGATCGGAAGCATGACCATCGGCGTGGTGGACGATTTCTTCGACGACGGCCTCGACTCCGACAACGCGCAACGGGTCCGCGATGCCCTGGCGGTCATGGAGCGTCTCGGCGCCACCCTGAAGTCCATTCGGCTGGAGAACATCGGGCTGTCGGTGCCTGCCTACTATGTTGTCGCACCGGCCGAAGCCTCCTCCAACCTTTCGCGGTTCGATGGCGTGCGTTTCGGCCACCGCGCAGAGGGTGCGGGCGACCTGACCGAGCTGTACATGCGAACCCGCGGCGAAGGTTTCGGGGCGGAGGTCAAGCGGCGCATACTGACGGGGACCTACGTGCTTTCCGCGGGTTACTTCGACGCCTACTACCTGCAGGCGCAGAAGGTGCGTCAGCTCATCAGCGAGGATTTCGCCCGCGCGTTCCGGGAGGTGGACGTCATTGCCGGACCCACCACGCCGACGCCCGCCTTCCCGCTGGGCCAGAAGGTCGACGATCCCGTCGAGATGTATCTGAACGACATCTATACCATCGGCGCGCCGCTTGCGGGTCTGCCGGCGCTGTCCATGCCGTGCGGCCTGGTGCGGGGGCTGCCGGTAGGACTGCAGCTTGTCGGGCCTCATCTCAGTGAAGGCCGGCTGCTGCGTGCCGCCCACGGGTTTCAGCGCGAGACGGATTGGCACACGCTGGCGCCGCCGGGGATATAGCACTCGACATGGAATGGGAAGCCGTCATCGGACTGGAGATCCACACCCAGCTCGCCACCGCGAGCAAGATCTTCTCCGGTTCCTCCACGCGCTACGGCGCGCCGCCCAACAGCCAGGCGTCGCTGGTCGACCTGGGCTATCCCGGCGTGTTGCCGGTGCTCAACGCCGAGGCGGTGCACATGGCAATCCGGTTCGGCCTGGCGACGGGCTGCACCGTCGCCCGCCGCTCGGTGTTCGCGCGCAAGAACTACTTCTATCCCGATCTGCCCAAGGGGTACCAGATCTCCCAGTACGAGTTGCCCATCGTGTACGGCGGCCACCTGGACATCGTCATGGAAGACGGCAGGGTCAAGACCATCGGCATCACCCGGGCGCACCTGGAGGAGGATGCCGGCAAGTCCCTGCACGAGGACTTCCAGGGGCTCAGCGGCATCGACCTGAACCGCGCCGGGACGCCGCTGCTGGAGATCGTATCGGAGCCCGGTCTGCGCTCCGCCGGCGAGGCGGGCAATTACATGCGCGCCATCCACACGCTGGTGCGGTACCTCGGCATCTCCGACGGCAACATGCAGGAGGGTTCGTTCCGCTGCGACGCCAATGTTTCCATCCGCCCGATGGGAGAGAGCGAACTCGGCACGAGAACGGAGATCAAGAACCTGAATTCGTTCCGCTTTGTCGAGAAGGCCATCCAGGTGGAAATTGAGCGGCAGACCGACGTGCTCGAGGACGGCGGCAGCGTAGTGCAGGAAACCCGCCTGTACGACGCGGACCGAAACGAGACCCGCGCCATGCGCGGCAAGGAGGAGGCCAACGACTACCGCTACTTTCCGGACCCGGACCTGCTCCCGGTGGTCGTCGGCGAGGCGCTGATCGAGCGCTTGCAGGCGGACTTGCCGGAGTTGCCGGCGGCGAAACGGGTGCGCTTTGCCGAACAGTACGGGCTCACCGCCTACGATGCCGATGTCCTGACCGCCAATCCGGAATCGGCGGACTACTTCGAGGCGGCGGTGAATGCGAGCCGGTCGGCCTCGCCGAAGACGGTGGCCAACTGGTTCCAGGGCGAGTTGACTGCGATCCTCAAGCGAGAAGGCGTGGACGTGGCCGACACGCGGGTCGATGCGGCAACGCTGGCCACGCTGCTCGACCGCATCGCCGACGGCATCCTGTCCGGCCGCATGGGCAAGGACGTCCTGGAAGCGCTGTGGAACGGCGAAGGATCGGTTGACGGGATCATCGAGGCGCGTGGGCTCAGGCAGATCAGCGACGCCGGGGCCATCGAGGCCCTGGTGGATCGGGCGATCGAGGGGTTCCCGGAGCAGGTGGCGCAGTACCGCAGCGGCAGGACGAAGGTCATCGGCTTCCTGGTCGGGCAGGTGATGAAGTCATCCCGGGGCAAGGCCAATCCGCGGCAGGTGAACGAGATGCTGAGGCGCAAGCTCGCAGGTTGATCGGACGCATTCCGCGGCGCTTCGGGCGATTTATCGCCGGGCAGCCGCTGCCGCGCGGTCCTGCGCAGATTCCGTACTGGCAGACCCGCTCCGGGCCGGGTATTCTTGTCCTTTCCCGCAGCGGTGGACAGGTGTGAAGAGTAGCCGGGACCCTTCAAAGAACTGAGATCCTTGTGGAGTCGGTAACTACCAATCGCACTGCTCCGGACGAGGGCCCCGGACCGACAACGCCTTCGGAAACCTGGTCGTACGAACATACGCGTATCCTGCCGGAGGCATTCGATGGACTCGATACCGACACGACGCTGAATATTCTCGACGTGGGTCCGGCCGAGCCGCAGTCCATCGACTTCTTTCGCCGCTTCCGTTGTCAGCTCTACGTGGCGAACCTCTACAATCCTGCGCTTCCGGCGCACGGGATCGAGGAGGCCCCGGCATTCTTCGAATCCGTGGGTCGCGTGCGGTTTGACGTGTGTTTTCTGTGGGACTACATCAACTATCCGGACGATGATGCCTTTGCGCGGTTCATATCGATCCTGACCGATCACATTCACGAGAATACGCGGTTGTACGCCATCGGCGCCTACTCGGCGGAGTTGCCACTGAGAGCCTATCGGTACGCCATTTCCGACATGGACAAGTTGGCCATCCAGCCGGCCGGCGGTATTGTGCCCCAACCGCGCTCACGCAACGACATCGTAAAGGCCATGCGCCAGTGTGTAGTGCACAGGGCCGCCCTTCGCCGCGACAACCGGCTCGAACTGCTGCTCCGGACGGTTCGCTCGAACTGGAGCTGAGCGGCGCCGGCCGCTGCCTGCGCTGTTGACCGCAGCCTACGCTGTTGACCGCAGCAGCGGTTGCCGCCTCCATTCCCTGTCCCGATCCCATTCTGCTCGCTTCCGGGTTTGACACTTGAGCGCTGGGCAGCTATATAACGGCATCGTTATATTCCAATGTTGTTATGAATAGTCTCGGCAACCTGACGGATTTGCTGCGGGTTCTGCAGGACCCCACCCGCTTGCGCCTGCTGTGGGTCTTGCGGCGGGGCGAGTTGTCCGTCGGTGAAATCGTCCAGGTCACGGGCCTCAGTCAGCCGCGTGTCTCAAGGCACCTGAAACTGCTGGGCGACGCCCGTGTCGTTCGCCGAACGCCGGACCAGAACGAAGTCTACTATCGCGCTGCCATCGACGAGGATCGCCGCGACCTGGTAGCGGCGGTCCTGTCGAGCCTTTCCGAACGCGACCCGGTCATCGCCCGGGACCGGCAGCGGCTCAACGCCATCCTGGACAGCCGGCAAACCCGCGCGCGGGCGTTGCTGGATCGTCTGGGGGTGCGGCCCCTCGGCGCCGGCGACATGCCGGAGGTCAGTGCAGCGATCGACGCCGTTTTGGCGCGGCGGTCTCCTGGAGCCGCAAGGGGCAAACACCTGGGCGACATGCTGGATGTGGGTACGGGCACCGGGAGCATGCTGCGGCTTCTGGCAAGGCGGGCCCGCCGCACCATAGCCGTGGACCTGTCCCGCGACATGCGCCTCATCGCGCGGGCGACCGTCCTGTCCGCAGGGCTTGCCAATTGCACGGTGCGCCAGGGCGACATGTACGACCTGGAATTCCCGGATGGCCGCTTCGACCTGGTGACCATGGACCGGGTGTTGGGCGCCGCCGACGATCCCGCTGCCGCGCTTGGCGAAGCCTCCCGCGTCATGAACGACGAGGCCGGCCTGCTGGTCGTCGAAACCCGGTCGGCGACATTCGGCGGGAACCGTCTCGAGCGTCATCTGCTGCGTGCCGGGCTGTCTCCCGTGGCACGGCGGGTTGCAGCAGGGGATTCCGTCCTGGTGCTGCTTGCCGCCAGGGACGCCGCGGCCGGTTCCGGGGCCCGGATTTCCGGGCAGGAGAATCCCGATGACCGATAAGGGGATTCAGGTCTCGTTCGAGTTCTTTCCGCCGGCCACGGAGAAAATGGAACGCATACTGTGGCGTTCCGTGAAGCGGCTCGAACCGCTCGGCCCCAGGTTCGTCTCGGTGACGTACGGTGCGGACGGCTCGACCCGCGGCCGCACCCACCGGATCGTGCAGCGCATTCGAAACGAGACCGGCTTGACCTGCGCGCCTCATCTCACCTGCGTCGGGTCCCGCCGCGAGGAGGTGCTGGGCATCGCCCGGGAGTACTGGGACGCAGGCATTCGGCACATGGTGGCGCTCCGGGGCGATCCGCCGCAGGGTGCGAGTACCTATGTGCCGGTTGAAGGCGGCTTCGCCTATGCCTCGGACCTGGTCGAGGGATTGCTCGGCGTGGGCCGTTTCGACCTGTCGGTGGCCGCCTATCCGGAGGTCCATCCGGAAGCACCGAGTGCTGTGGCCGACCTGGACAACCTCAAGCGCAAGATCGATGCCGGCGCCTCGCGCGCCATTACGCAGTTCTTCTACGACACGCCGGTCTACCTGCGCTTTCGGGATCGCTGCCGCGCCGCCGGCGTGAAGGTTCCCATCGTTCCCGGAATCCTGCCGATCGCAGGATTCAAGGGCATGCTGAAGTTCGCCGCGAAATGCGGCGTCGACGTACCCGAGCGGATCCACGAACGGTTTTCGGGGCTTCAGGACGATCCCGAAACCAGCCGGATGATCGCCGCAAGCGTGGCCATCGAGCAGGTCGACGAGTTGTACCGTCACGGCGTTCGCGAGTTTCATTTCTATACGCTCAACCGCGCGGAACTCACCTACGCGATCTGCCACGCGCTCGGCCTGCGGCCCGGCCGCACCGGCGCGGAGCACGCGGCGTGAACGGGCGCACCGAACAGTTGCGGGCGCTGTTGAGCCGGCGTATCGCGATTCTCGATGGCGCCCTGGGCACCAGCGTGCAGGCGCTGGAGCTGTCCGAGGCCGATTTCAGGGGCGAGCGCTTTGCCGACTGGCCGTGCGATCTGAAGGGCAACAACGATCTGCTGTGTATTACGCAACCGGAACGGGTCGCCGCCATCCATCGCGAGTTCCTGCTGGCCGGCGCCGACATCGTCACCACCAACACCTTCAACGCCACCGCGCCGTCCCAGGGCGACTACGGGATGGAGGCGCGGGTGGAGGAGATCAACCTGGCCGCCGCGCGGCTGGCGCGCGAAACGGCGGACCGGGTGGCCGAAGAAACGGGTGTGCCGCGGTTCGTGGCCGGTGCGCTGGGCCCCACCAATCGCACGGCCTCGATTTCCCCGGACGTCAACGATCCGGGCATGCGGGAGATCACCTTCGACGTACTCGCCGACAACTACGCCACAGCCGCCGCCGCGCTGATCCGGGGGGGTGTCGACCTGCTGATGGTCGAAACGATATTCGACACCCTCAACGCCAAGGCGGCGCTGTACGCGATTCAGGCACTGCGCGAGCAGTCGGGGGCGGAAATTCTGGTGATGATCTCCGGCACCATCACCGATGCCTCCGGCCGTACGCTGTCGGGGCAGACGCTGGAGGCGTTCTACAATTCCGTCCGCCACGCCGAACCGCTGCTCGTCGGCCTCAACTGCGCGCTGGGCGCCACCGAACTGCGCCCCTACGTGGAAGAACTGGCCCGCATTTCGGAATATCCCGTTAGCGTTCACCCCAATGCCGGGCTGCCCAACGAGTTCGGCGAGTACGACGATACGCCCGAACACATGGCCGAGGTGCTCGGCGATTTCGCCGCCAACGGCTGGATCAACCTGGCGGGCGGGTGTTGCGGAACCACGGCTTCGCACATTCGGGCCATCGCCGAGGCTGTCGGCAAACACGGCCCCCGCCGCCTGCCGGAACTGCCGACGAGAACGCGCCTTTCGGGGCTGGAACCCTTCACGATCGGACCCGACAGCCTGTTCGTCAACGTGGGCGAACGCACCAACGTCACCGGATCGGCGCGCTTCAGGCGGCTCATCGGCACCGGCGAATTCGAGGAGGCGGTGCACGTGGCCCGCGAGCAGGTGGAGAGCGGCTCCCAGCTCATCGACGTCAACATGGACGAAGGCATGCTGGACAGCGAAGCCGCCATGCGCAGGTTTCTCAACCTGGTGGCGGCGGAGCCGGACATCGCGCGCGTGCCCGTGATGGTGGACTCGTCCAAGTGGAGTGTGATGCTGGAGGGCCTGAAGTGCCTGCAGGGCAAGGGCGTGGTCAACTCCATCAGCCTCAAGGAGGGTGAGGACGCGTTCCTGAGTCAGGCCCGGGAGATTCGGCGCTTCGGCGCCGCCGTGGTGGTGATGGCCTTCGACGAGTCGGGCCAGGCGGAGACCACCGAACAGAGAATGGCCATTTGCCGGCGCTCCTATGAGCTGCTGGTCAACGAGGTGGGATTTCCTCCGGAAGACATCATTCTCGATCCGAACATCTTCGCCGTGGCCACCGGTATCGAGGAACACAACGACTACGCGCTCGCCTTCATCGAATCCGCCGGGCGCATCAAGGCGGAACTGCCTCGTGCGCTGGTGAGCGGCGGCGTCAGCAACGTGTCGTTCTCGTTCCGGGGCAACAACCCGGTGCGCGAGGCCATGCACTCCACCTTCCTCTACTACGCAATCCGGGCCGGGATGGACATGGGCATCGTCAATCCCGGTCAGCTCGCCGTGTACGAGGAGATTCCCGAGGATCTGCGCACAGCAACCGAGGACGTGATCCTGAACCGGCGCCCGGATGCCACCGAGCGCCTGGTGGGGGTGGCCGAGCGATACCGTACGCAACGGTCCGGGAAACGCAGGCAGGTCGCCGAGGACTGGCGCGGCTGGCCCGTGTCCAGGCGCCTGGAACACGCGCTTGTACACGGTATCGACCAGCACGTCATCGACGATACCGAGGAGGCGCGCCAGTCGGCGGCCCGGCCGCTGGATGTCATCGAAGGCCCGCTGATGGACGGCATGAACATCGTGGGAGACCTCTTCGGAGCCGGCAAGATGTTCCTGCCGCAGGTGGTGAAATCGGCGCGGGTGATGAAGAAGGCGGTGGCGCACCTGGTGCCCTTCATCGAAGAGGAGAAGACCGGAATCAGCGCCAGGAACAAGCTGGTGATCGCCACCGTGCGCGGCGACGTCCACGACATCGGCAAGAACATCGTCGGTGTGGTGCTGCAGTGCAACAACTTCGAAGTGATCGATCTCGGCGTGATGGTGCCCGCGGAGAAGATCCTTGCCACCGCCAGGGAGGCCGATGCCGACCTGATCGGCCTGTCCGGCCTGATCACGCCCTCGCTGGACGAGATGGTGCGGGTCGCCGGGGAGATGCAGCGCCAGGGATTTTCCGTGCCCCTGCTCATCGGGGGTGCGACGACGTCACCGGCCCACACCAGCGTAAAGATCGATCCGGCCTACAAGGGTCCCGTCGTCTACGTCAAGGACGCCTCCCGTTCGGTCAACGTGGCGCAGACGCTGATCGGCGAGGGCGGTGCGGAGTTCGCGGCGCAAATCGACCGGGAACACGACCGGCGGCGGGAACGCCACAAGGCACGAGGCCGCCGGGGTGCGCTGCTCACGCTGACCCAGGCCCGTGCAAACAAGCTGACCGTCGACTGGACCGGGTACCGGCCGCCGGTTCCGCAGAGTCCCGGTTTGCACCGATTCGATGACTACCCTTTGAGCGACCTGGTCGATTACATCGACTGGATGCCTTTCTTCAACGCGTGGGAGTTTCACGGCCGATTTCCCCGGATACTGGATGACCCCACCGTGGGCGAAGCCTGCCGAACGCTCTACGACGATGCCCGGCGGCTGCTGACGCGCCTGATCGACGGGCAATGGCTGCGTGCGTCGGCCGTGGCGGGATTCTTCCCGGCCAACGCCCGGGGCGACGATATCGAGGTCTATGCGGACGAGTCCCGGCAGCAGGTTATGGCGCGCCTTCATCACCTTCGCCAGCAGCGGCGCAAGCGGGCGGACCTGCACAACGACTGCCTGGCCGACTTCGTGGCGCAGCGGGATTCCGGGGTCGCCGACTACGTGGGCGCCTTTGCGGTGACCGCGGGGATCGGTCTGGACGAGTGCGTGGCGCGCTTCGAGGCGGACCACGACGACTACAGCGCGATCATCCTCAAGGCCCTGGCGGACCGCCTGGCGGAGGCCTTCGCCGAACGGCTGCACCAGGTTGTGCGCACCGAGCTATGGGGATATGCAGCCGGGGAGCGGCTGGACAACGAGGCGCTCATCGCCGAAGACTACCTCGGGATCCGGCCCGCACCCGGTTACCCGGCATGCCCGGACCACACGGAAAAGCAAACGCTGTGGGAGCTGCTGGACGTCGAACGCAGAACGGGCATCCGGCTCACCGAAACCTTTGCCATGCTGCCCACGGCAGCCGTCAGCGGCTGGTATTTCTCCCACCCGGGCTCCAGCTACTTCGCGGTGGGCAAACTCGGGCGCGACCAGGTCGAGGACTACGCAGCGCGCAAGGGCTGGTCGATGGGGGAGGCCGAGCGCTGGTTGTCGGCCAACCTGGGCTACGAGCCCACGCCGGCGGCGGCCGACGTCGGTGCCTGACGTTCGGGGCGGATGCTTACGACAGACGCCCGAGGGTGACGCGCTCATGGCCGGCGAGGTCCCGATGGGTCCGGATGCCGCGAAAGCCGGAATGGCGCAGCAGAGTCCGTACCGCCGTGGCCTGATCGTTGCCATGTTCCAATAGCAGCGTACCGCCGGTTGAAAGCACGCGCGGCGTCTCTTCGATGATCTCCAGCAGGCATTCGAGGCCGTCCTCGCCGCCGTCGAGCGCCACACGGGGTTCGTGCCGCAGGTCGCCGGCGAAGAGCGCCTCGTCATTGGCTCTTACGTAGGGAGGATTGGCGGCGATGAAGTCGAAGCTGCCGTCTGCCAGCGCGCTGAACCAGTCAGACTGGACCCAGTCAACGCAAAGCCCGAGACGGGCGCCATTGGAGAAAGCAACTTCAAGCGCCGGGGCACTGCATTCGACCGCTACCATCCTGCAGTAGGGACGGTGGTGCTTGATGGCCAGCGCAACGGCGCCGCAGCCGCTGCCCGCGTCCAGGACACGGGCGGGCTCGTCATCGGGCAGCCTGCCCAGAACCGCGTCCACCAACAATTCCGTTTCCGGTCGCGGAACCAGCGTGGCGGACGATACGGTCAACGAAAGGGAGTAAAACTCCCGGCGCCCGGTCAGGTAGGCCACGGGCACGCCTGCCTCGCGCCGCTCGACGAGCCGTTGGTATCGGGCGATTTCCGCGGCGGGTACGCCATGCTCCGGAAAGCCCACGACAAAGCTCCGGGGACGGTCCATCGCGAATGCCAGCAGCAGTTCCGCGTCGAGACCCGGACTGCCGCCCGATGAGGCAAGCCGCTCGCGCGCCCGTTCAAGCAGCGCGCCGACGGAGCTCGCGCGAGCGGCCGAGCGGCCGTCTTCGCCCAGCCGGTCTTCCGGCCCATGCTGCGGGGTAGCCGCCACTGATACGCAAGTATCGGTTGAATGGCGCATTAGCGTTCGATCAGCTCGGCGAGCCGTTCCGCCTGGTGTTCCGTGGCCAGCGGCTCAATGAGGCGATCCAGACCGCCCTCGAGGATTTCGTGGAGCTTGTACAGCGTCAGGTTGATGCGGTGGTCCGCGACCCGGTGTTCGGGGAAGTTGTACGTGCGAATTCGCTCCGAACGGTCCCCTGAGCCCACCATCTGGCGCCGGCGCTCGGCGGTTTCCGCCTGCTGGCGGGCCATGTCCGCGTCCTTCAGCCTGGCCCGCAGCAGCGACAGCGCCCGGGCGCGGTTTTTGTGCTGGGACCGTTCGTCCTGGCACTCCACGACGATGCCGCTGGGCAGGTGCGTCAGGCGGACGGCCGAGTCCGTCTTGTTCACGTGCTGACCGCCGGCGCCGGACGCGCGGAAGGTGTCCACCCGCAAATCGCCCGGGCTGATCTCAACGTCCGCCACATCTTCGGGTTCGGGCATGACCGCAACCGTACAGGCCGACGTATGGATCCGCCCCTGGGACTCCGTCTCCGGGACCCGCTGGACGCGGTGGGTACCGGATTCGAACTTGAGCCGGGCGTATGCCCCCTTGCCCGCCACCCGGCAGATGATCTCCTTGTAACCGCCGTGCTCGCCCTCGTTGCGGCTGAGGACCTCCAGGCTCCAGCCGTTGTTCTCCACGAAGCGCTGGTACATGCGGAACAGGTCCCCGGCGAACAGCGCGGCTTCGTCGCCGCCCGTTCCGGCGCGGATCTCCAGGAACAGATTGGCATCGTCATCCGGGTCTGCGGGTACCAGGAGAAGCAACAACGCCTGTTCACTCGCCTCGCGTTCCTCCAGCAGGCCTGCAAGTTCGGACTCGCCCATTTCACGCGCTTCGGGATCGTCACTGTCCCGCAACTCCTCCGCTGCGCCGATGTCGTCAAGCAGCCGCCGGTAGCCGGCGTGGGCGACGACCAGGGGCTCCAGCCGGGCGTACTCCTTCGCAAGACCACGAAACTTCGGCTGATCGGCGATGATTTCGGGCCTGCCGAGCAACTCGCCGACCTCCTTGTAGCGTTCCGCCAGCGCCGCGATCCTGGGTTCGAGGGACGATACCTGATTGGCGATTCCGCTCACGATGGGCGTCCTTGCGGCACGGCAGGGGCCGGTTGATGCCTGAATTGTCGGGGAATCCAGATGCCGGTACAAGTTGAGGCCGCGGGATGCAGGGACTGCCGGGCGGGTCGTTGACGGCTCCCGCGGCAATCTCCTAAGCTGCCGCCATGTTCCGGTTACGTTTTTTCGCCAGTGCCGGCGCCCGGTTTGCGGTGAAGTCGGCGATGCCCGGCGCGGTCGCGCTCGCCGCGGCGCTCCTTGGAGCCTGCGCCGCCACCGGCCCGGTATCGAATCCCCGCATGGACCTGGATTCCCATCTGCTGATGGCGGAGATATCCCGGGAGCGGGAACAATTCGACGCAGCGGTGACGCATTTCCTTGAAGCGGCGCTGATATCCGACAATCCGCAACTGGCCGAGCTGACCGCGGAACTCGCTCAACAGACCAACCTGTCCGACGTCGGTCTGAGGGCGGTCCAGCGCTGGCTGGAGCTGAACGCGGAAGCCAACCGCGCCTGGCTGTACATGGGCGTCTTCAGGGTACGTTTGGGCCAACTGGATCGGGCGCTTGCGGACTTCGGCAACTTTGTCGCCGGGGCCGAGAACGAAGCGGCGGCTGTGGCGCGAAGCATCCAAGCGCTGGCCGAGGAGTCGGACGCGGATGCGGCCCTGGTCGTGGTGCGCGGCCTGGTGGAAGACCATCCCGACATCGCCGAAGGGCACTACGGGCTGGCCAGGCTGGCCCTTCGCAGCGGCGACTACGACACGGTGCTGGCACACTCCGAGTTGGCAGCGGAGATCAGCCCCGAGTGGGTGGAAGCGCGCATGCTGTACGCGCGCTCGCTGCTGCTGACCGGGAGCGACGAGAACGGCCTGGCGCTGGCGCGGCAACTGGCCGCCGACGAACCCCGGCTGGAAGTGCGGCTGCAGTATGCGGAACTGCTGCTGTCCAGCGGCGCGACCGAAGAGGCCCGGGAGCTGCTGGAGGAGATACTTGTCGAGAGCCCGGGACTGACGGAGGCGGTCCGGGCGCTGGCGTTCCTGATGTTGTCCGACGGCGATCTGGACGAGTCGCGCGAGCGGTTCAACGAGATTCGCACGGACCCGCGCTTTCGCGACGAGTCCTTCTACTACCTGGGCCGAATCGCCGAGATGCAGGACGAGCACCTGCAGGCGATGCGGCACTATTCCAGGGTGGTGGAGGGAGCCAACGCGGTGGATGCGCAGCTACGGGTCGCGCAACTGCTCTACGTCGACCTGGAAGATCCCGATGGCGCCCTGAGGCACCTGCGCGAATTCGGAATTGCCAACCCCCAGTACGTCACCGACATGCTGTTGGGTCAGGGGGAGATACTCGTGCGTCTCGACCGCGAGGCGGATGCGATCCAGCTCCTGGTGGAGGAGCTCGAGCGCAGTCCGGATGACGGGCGGCTCCACGACGCCAACGTGCAACTGCACCTGATCCTGGCCCAGGACGCCGTGGAGGAGGAGCGCTACGGCGAGGCCGACCGGGTGCTGAACCGGGTGCTCAACAGCTATCCCGGAAATCCGTCGGTTAGATACGCCAGGGCGCTGCTGTTCCAGGAGCGGGGCCGCTTGCGGCGGTCGGCGACTGCGTTGGAGCAGTTGGTCGAAGACTATCCGGAGGATGCGGGCTTTCTCAATGCACTGGGATACCTGCTGACCGATGAACTGGGCCGCCATGACGAGGCCTTGCCATACCTTCGCAAGGCGCTGGCGGCGGAGCCCGACAATCCCGCCATCATCGACAGCATGGGCTGGGTCCTGTTCCATCTGGGCGAGCTCGATTCCGCGCTGGATTACCTGGAGCGCGCATTCGCGCTGTTTCCGGATCCCGAAGTCGCCGCGCATATCGTCGACACCCACTGGGCTCTGGGGAACCGGGAGCAGGCACTGCAACTGCTCGACGAGTCGCTGGTGGACCATGCCGACAGCGAGCACCTGCTGGAGGTACAGCAGCGGCTGGCACAATGAGTGGCACCGGCCCTCGGCCCTTGTGGACGGGAGCCGCCGCGCCGCCGCGGCGCTCTCGGCAGGGGTTGCCCGGATGCCATCGGCGGCGGTTGCCCGGGCACAAGCGCGGGCTGCGCGCGTTCCTGACCGCCGGGATGGCCGGCATTCTGGCCGGCGGCTGCGGAACGTTGCCTACCGCGGGGGAGGGCGGCGCCGCCTCGGACGGCCTCGATTACGAGGAGCGGCGATCGCGCCTGCTGGAAACGCCCGATTGGCGCATGGACGGGCGCATCGCGGTCAACACCGGGGCGGAGGCGTTCCAGGGGCGGTTCCGGTGGCGTCAGGCCGGCGGCGAGGTCGAGCTTTCGATCAGCAACCCGCTGGGGATGAGCCTGCTGCAGGTCAGCGGCCCGCCGGACCGGCTCACGGTGACGGCCCGCGGCAAGACCTGGGAACTGGCGGACCCGGAGCCGGAATTGTCTGACATGCTGGGCTGGTGGCTGCCGGTAAGGAGTCTCGATGCCTGGCTGCTGGGGCATGCGGACCCGGATTTCGGCGCGGATCAGCAGCTCAACCCCACTGGAACCGAGCTCAGGACACTGGATCAGCGCCTTTGGCGCCTCACGTACCAGAGCTATCGGCTGCACCAGGGATTGCTGCTGCCGAGGCGCATCGACCTGGCCCACGGTGAGCTGGAATTGCGGGTCATCGTGGACGGCTGGCAGCCTTCGTCTTGAACTCGGTTGCCGCACCGCATCACAATACGCGGGTTGGGGTGTAGCCAAGCGGTAAGGCAACGGGTTTTGATCCCGTGATTCGCAGGTTCGAATCCTGCCACCCCAGCCATTCATTGCGGATTGGATTTCAGCCACAGGCTGCCAGGAGGTCGGTTTGGATCCGGGAACAGTAACCGTATTGTCGGGCAATGCGCATCCGGCGCTTGCCCAGGATATTTGCCGCCATCTGCACGTGCCCCTGGGCCGCATGAACGTCGGCCGCTTCAGTGACGGCGAAGTCATGGTCGAGATCATGGAGAACATTCGCGGCCGTGAGGTCTACCTGGTGCAGTCCACCTGCCCGCCGGTGAACGAGAACCTGGTGGAACTGCTGGTCATGACCGATGCGGTCAAGCGCGCCTCGGCGGCCAGGGTGACCGCGCTCATCCCGTACTTCGGCTACGCCCGCCAGGACCGCCGGCCGCGCGCCAACCGCGTGCCCATATCCGCCAAGCTGATGGCGCAACTCATCGGCAAGGCCGGCGTGGACCGGGTGCTGACGGTGGACCTGCACGCCGACCAGATTCAGGGGTTCTTCGATATTCCGGTTGACAACGTCTATGCGTCGCCGGTCCTGCTCGGCGACGCCTGGAAGCAGAAGTACGACCCCATGGTGGTGGTTTCCCCGGACGTGGGCGGAGTGGTCCGCGCGCGCGCCCTGGCCAAGCGCCTGGACGACGCCGACCTCGCCATCATCGACAAGCGCCGCCCGAGGGCCAACATGGCCGAGGTGATGAACGTGATCGGCGAGGTGGAAGGCAAGGTCTGCATCCTCATCGACGACATGGTGGATACCGCCGGCACGCTGTGCATCGCGGCGCAGACCCTCAAGGAGCGGGGCGCGGTGCGCGTGGTGGCCTATATCACCCATCCGGTGCTCTCGGGCCCGGCCGTGGGGCGCATCTCGGACTCGGTGCTCGACGAACTGGTCGTGACCGACACCATTCCGCTGAATAAGGAGGCCCGGGCCTGCGACCGGATACGCCAGCTCAGCGTCGGCGAACTGCTTGCCGAGACCATGCGCCGAATCAGCGACGCCGAATCGGTCAGTTCCCTGTACGTGGACTAGCCATCGCTGGTAATATCCTGCGCCCGCTGACGGGAGAGCGAGATGAGCACCGGATTCGCGCTGGATGTCGAGAACAGGCCCGACCTGGGCACGGGCAGCAGCCGGCGACTGCGCAGGCAGGGCAAGGTGCCCGCCATCATCTACGGCGGCGGCCGCAAGCCGCGGGCCGTGGTCCTGGACCATGCCCGGCTGCTCCGGGAAATGGAGCAGGAAGCGTTCCATACGAGCATCCTCACGCTGACGCTGGGGGAGGTTTCGCAACCGGTGGTGGTCAAGGACCTGCAGCGTCACCCTTCCAGGCGGCAGGTGCTGCACCTGGACTTTCTGCGGATCCGCGAGGACGAGAAAATCAGCCTCAACGTGCCGCTGCATTTTCTGGGCGGGGACGTCTCCGTGGGCGTCAGGGAGCAGGGCGGCGAAGTCTCGGTTCAGCTCACCGAGGTCGAGGTAAGCTGTCTGCCCAAAGACTTGCCCGAGAATATCGAAGTCGACATTTCGGAACTGGAACTGAACCAGCGTTTGCATCTGACTGACATCGAGATCCCGGAGGGCGTGGAATTGCCCGCGCTGGGACAGGACTTCGATCCGTCCATAGTCACCATCATCCCGCGGCGCCGGGAGGAAGAGGACGAAGTGCCGGAACTCGAGGAAGAACTGGAACTGTTGGTGCCGGACGAGGAAGAAGATGCGGAGGCTGCGGAGGAGGACGAAACCTCCGAGTAGCGCGGCGCCGGCTGCAGCCTGTGGCAGGAGTTGGCCGAATGCCGCGGGACTTTTTCCACGGCCTGCCTGGAGCCCGGCACGTACGTTCGCGCAGTCCCGGTGGCTGGATTCGGAACAGGAGTCCGGCATGGAAGATTCTTTGGAACTTGTAGTCGGTCTCGGCAACCCGGGCCTGGAGCACCGCCGTGCGCGTCACAACGCCGGTTTCTGGTTCGTGGACCTGCTGGCGCAGCGGCACGGCGGCAAATTCCGGGCGCGACGCCGGCTCTACGGCGACACAGTCGAAATTACGATCCAGGGCCGCCGGATACGCCTGCTCAAGCCCATGACCTACATGAACGACAGCGGCAGGGCCGTGGCCGCGACCACCGCGTACTACAAGACACCGGTCGAACGGACACTCGTGGTCTACGACGAACTGGATCTCGTACCGGGCCGCGCCAAGCTTCGTTTCAACGGCGGACCCGGCGGGCACAACGGCGTGCGCAACGTGGCCGAGTGCGTCGGCAGGGACTTCTGGCGGTTACGCCTGGGTATCGGCCATCCCGGTCCGGGGCGCAGGGAGCAGGTCATCGGCTACGTGCTGAGGCGTCCGCCGGCCGACGAGCACGGGGCCATCCTCGATGCCGTGCTCGCCTCGGCCGATGCGCTGGAGGTGTTCCTGGACAAGGGCGCGGAGCGGGCGAAGACCCAGTTGCACAGCCGGCAGCTTGAGGGTCCGGTGCCCGGCGACGACGGCCCGGAAGCGGCCGGTTAGCCGCCCCGGGGCTCGTGGGAATCAAGTGCGGTCTTGTCGGCCTGCCCAACGTGGGCAAGTCGACGCTGTTCAACGCGCTCACCGCCATGGAGGTGCCCGCCGAAAACTATCCCTTCTGTACGGTGGACCCGAACATCGGCATCGTCGGTGTGCCCGACCTCAACCTTGAGCGGATTGCAAAGATTTCCGAAACGCGCAACACGGTTCCCGCGGCCGTCGAGTTTGTGGACGTCGCTGGCCTCGTGCATGGCGCCTCGCGAGGCGAGGGCTTGGGCAACCGGTTTCTCGCGCATCTTCGGGAAGCCGATGCCATCGTCCACGTGGTCCGGTGTTTTGCTGGCACCGGTGTGGCTCACGTCTCGGGAACGGTCGATCCGGCATCGGACATGGAGATTATCGACACGGAGCTGCTGCTGGCGGACCTGGAAACCCTTACCCGGGCGGTGGAAAAGGCGGAGCGAACCGCCAGGACCGCCCAGCCCGACGCAATCGCCTGGCTTGAACTGGTCAGGCAGGTGGAAGGCGAGGTGTCGGTCGGCCGCGCCGCGAGGGACGTCGCGGTGACACCCGAACAACGCGCCAAACTGGATGTTCTTCAGCTCCTTACGGCCAAACCCATCATGTACGCGGCCAATGTATCGGAGTCCGCGCTCCCTGATGCGGCCGAGGCGGAGCCAGTATTGGCGCGCGCTGCAACCGATGGCGTTCCCGCCGTGGTCATCTGTGCGACCTTCGAGGCCGCTCTGGCGGAATTGCCGGAAGAGGACCGTGAGCTGTTCCTGGAAGAAATGGGGCTGTCGGAATCCGCGCTGAACCGAATGATCGACGCGGCGTACGGACTGCTGCGCCTGTTGACCTTCTACACGGTGAACGAGAAGGAAGCTCATGCATGGACGGTGCCCGAGGGCGCCACGGCCTATGAGGCGGCAGGCAGAATTCACACGGATTTTCAACGCGGGTTCATCCGCGCCGAAGTGGTGCCGGTGGACCTGTTTCTCGCGCGGGGCGGCGAGCAGGCCGCCCGGGAGTCGGGGGAGTTGCGGCTTGAAGGGCGGGGCTACCGGGTCGCCGCCGGGGATGTGATCAAGTTCCGCTTCAACGTGTGACGGTGGGTGTGCGCAGACAACCCTTGCACGCTAAATCGACATTGCATCAAGATTCTCTAAGCCAAACGTTCATGTGGCTCCTGATCCTTAGGGGAGGTTCGATCTCGTACTCCACAAATGTGTGATCGTCGACGGCATCGGGGCACATTGCATTCGCATCAACATGCTCCTTGCGCTGTATGGTTGCCCATTCGTGGTCGCAAGGCGGACGGTAGCCTGGCCAAGGTAATGCGCCATCCGGATCAGGCGGACCCCAGCCCCCGAGAAGCAGGATTTTCGGACGGCCGGCAGGATTAGAGAGAACGCATTGCGGGAATATTCCGCCGGGATCTTCAAAAATTTCTGGCCGGCCAGACTGAATTACGGCAACGGCCTCTGGGGCGATGGACTCCGCCATGTACAGCTTCAGAAATGTGTGCACAGCTTCCGCGCGGATGACCAGGAAGCTAAACCGGCTCGGGCCATGGCGGCGCCCGAATCTCGCCTGACGTTCAAACACGAGCCAATCGCAGAAAAACGATGCCTCACCGCGAGGGGGAAGTTCTCGGTACCATTTCTCGCCGAGCTGGCGAGCCAGTACGTCTCGAACCGCCGTGGGCGGGTGCCGGTATCGAAACAGCTCCTTCCGCGTCACCTCACGCCTGTCAACGATTTCATAGCCTTTGAAACCCTCATAGTCCCTGAACTCACGTCGCTCCAACTCGCGCGCCAGTGCGTCGCGATTGAATTCGCCAACCAAATCGATGTCGACGTAGACAAAGCTGTGCACGCAGCCCGCCAGACGCTTGACGGGATCGCCGTCTAGTCCCGAGGCGGGGTAGTAGAGTGAGTCGCGGAGAATATCCTGCAACGGAAACGGTTCATGATTCATCGTCTCCGGGGTCACCCGAGCCAACCAGCCGGGAACATTCATGACAGGCGCTGCTCCATTTGCGTGACCGCAGGCGCCACCTCGTGGACCCATCCTTCGTGAATCGACCGCCACGCCGGATTGTGTCCTGCCAGACCTGCCGCTTGTCTTGGGTGTACGAGCAGCAGCAACTTCAAACGTCGCCCCTCGACCTCAAGATCGTGCAACCGCCCATATGATTCCAGGTCCCTGCCATAGGCCCCGAGCGAACGTTCACTGCCAAACGCTGCTGTAAACCACTTGAGCGGCAGATCGCCCAATGTGATCAGGATGTCCGCCCTGGACTCGTGCAATTCGGCGGCAATCTCCGCCCGTCTGGGCGCATCCGTAAGCTTGTTCGGAACACGGGGCCACTTCGCCGGGGGTAACGCAAACCGCTGGGCAACTGGCGTGTAGCGGTCCTGGACCGCAAGTAACTGGTGGGGATTCATGCAACTGTACGGCACCAGATCGCACAACCAAGCGTTTTCTCGCGTGAGCCCCAGCGGCGCCAAGTACTGCTCATCAAGGGACCGTCCGGAGGGGCCGTTAAGATGCTTGCTCGCGGGCACGAGGCGACCGGCTTCCGGCGGCACGTCTATCACCGACAGGATATCCTCGACCCCTTCTCCACGCCAGAATATGTATGGCTCCGACGCCACGCCCAGGGCTTTGATCACCTGTGCTCCCTCGGGGTCAACCCAACGGGCGTGAACCGCGCTAGCGTAGACTCCGAGCACGAATACACGCTTCGGTCCGCGGTCCTTCTGAACTACGCGCCGAATCGGCATCCCGAACGGAAAATTGCCCTCGCTCATACACTACCCATCTGGACCGGGACCCCGACCGGCATTGCCCCGACGCAAAGCATCATAATGCCACTTGTCTGTGCCTGCGACGAAGCGCCCCGCCGTTCCCCACCCCGGCCACGCTGGATGATGGCTTCGCCAGATCTCGGGCAACGACCCCTCATCGCGAGTCGCGGCGATCAACTCGAGAAACTCCTTGCGAATTTCCTCCGGCCATCGGAGAAACTCGGGGAGACGCCGACCGTGGAAGACGATGTGGGCGGGACGGAGCACCTTGATCTGGCCCAGCAGGAGGCGCTTCTCCGGCGGGCCATGGCGCCCGCCAACTCGGTGGCAGCGGTCCCACGCTCCCCGCATTGTTTTTCTTCCGAGCGTGACGAACTTGTAGAAGTTGGTCACTGCAGCGTGATCGAGGGGGTCTGCCGCAGGAGCGTCGGGACCTCTCCAGTGCTTCCAAATCTCCTTCGCCCGAAGCCCCCGATCCTTCACGCGGTCGAGATACCTGCAGTGCACGGTGCCAGGAAGTAGTTTTGCTGCCTGCAGACGCATTCCATTGTGATGGGGATTCTTCGGCCATCCATTCTCCCCGCCGCGACAGATCCAGTCCTCCAGCGGCTTGGGGCCCGGATCCGCCCCGATGTCCAGACTGACGAACAGAATGCCGTTATCAGGAGCATAGGCAGATCCAATCGCAGTGTAGCCGGCGAAGCGGTACTTGCCGTCGAGTTCTCCCGTGACAGGATCGACGCCATCTGCTCCTCCGGTACGGGAAGCCTTGACGAACTCGCGGTACTTGACGAGCAGCCTGTCACGCAACTCTTCAAAGTGAGAGTATTGAGACGATGGCTGCATGGCGCGCAGTATAGTTCGGATTCGACTCCATCGTCGTCGGCTTAAGCATCTGATGCCACCATAGCGATCTCCCGGGTTCGAATGACGTCACGGCGGTCGGGCGGATAGTGCGTATATGCGGCCCTTTGTCACCGGCTCAGAAAGATCACCGATGAATGGCAAGGAACCTCGATGTGTTGGATAACGTGAGGTAGCTCAACAAGTTACATTAGACCGACTGTCACCGACAGAGGGGTTCCGTGGCCACATTGAATAACTCCGATTTTCCAGAGGCTCCGTCTTTTTTGGGCAATTTTTCTTCGGCGCTCTGAACTCCGTTCATCGAAAGGGTCAGGTGTTCGGGAATGCTGGTCAAGAACAAACCACCAAGAACCGCGGTGGCTGCCCGCTTAATCTTCAGCCCTTCGGACATCAGCCCAGGGGACACGATCTGATTTGTCATTGGCATCCGGGGTGTTAGCCTACGTCGAACCACCGGTTCCGGGTGTAGAGGCATGGCCGAAGAATCGCTTGCGCAAGGACCAACGCATCCATTTTGGCTCGATCCGGTCGAGCCCAAGAGTCGGGGTCTGGATCTCCTTGGTCTTCGGCGGCCAGCGCAGACAATAGGTAGTTCGCTCCTGGACGGCATAACCACGGCGACTCCCGCGGTTAGAAATCTTTCGCTGAGGACATGGCTTTGCTGGTCTTACATCAATGCTCGCAGGCCGGACGACTGGGGCGAATTTCGGCAGTTTTCTGCACACGCTGAAGCCGCTTTCGCCCTTGGGATCCATCTTGCCGCCGTCGACGCGCAAGGCGTGGTCGGAATCGATGAAGCGACAAGAGTGGTAAAGCGTGAGACATCGGAGATAGTGCTTGAGCCGTACGCTGCCCAGATCGCCATGCAGATTTATGCGAATCCGTCAGATCAAGTCTGCCTGACCTTCCCGCGAGATTCTGGTGTGCCGGGCATTACAGAGGAGCGGGGCGTCGAACTCGCTCAACTCCTCCAGGGTGTATTGAGAGATTCCAGAATCGGGTATGCGATTGGTCGCGGCGAGACGCTACATAAAGTCCATCGTGATGAACTTTTCGAGTTCGGCACGTTGTTTGGTTCGACTTTGAATGCTGAGCAGGAGAACGCGTGTCTCATTGACGCCATTCTGCCTTCAAGTCCCCAGCCAAGCGAAGTTCCGAGGCTCGCGACGTACGCAATGCTTTTGGCCGTGGCCGACAAACTTGGGCGTGCTCCAAAAGAGGACGACTTCTTCCAGGAAATTATCGATCCGACGTCGACATTGCCAAGTTCGGTGCTGGGTCAGCGCGATGGGTGGGCGCGATATCTTATTCGTGATTGTCTGGCGGTCTGCCATGAAGCAACGTTGGCGGCGGTCGTATTGGGGATTGATCAACTACAACCGGACCCGGCCTCCACTGTTGACAAAAGGGAGATTCTCGCTTGGCTGGTCAGTGAATCCGCCGCAGAAGCTGAGAGTCTTCGCAAACTGGGGCTTCAGTTGCCCGCAGGGGGAATTGAAACTTGGGACATCGGGCACATAGCAGATTCGTTGCGGAGCGCTACAGACGGGGACGACTCAAACGGCAGTTTGGTCAATCGCTGGAGTGGGCCAACGCACGAATGGGCCATCGAGCAACTTGCGCGGTCCCTCGGTGCCGGAGCGCCGATCTGCCTGCCGATCGCGTGGCTGTTGGCAAAGCGACGTGCTGAAAGGCTCATTCGAGAATGTCCGACCAATGCACTGGGTTCGCGGGCTGGTTGGCCGAGAATCGGTGCAAAGGAAGTTATTGCTCCACAGCTGGCGCAACTGTTGGACGAGAATTGGAGTTTCCTGGAGGTCGTCCAGTGGCTGATCCAGCGTACGGTGGATCAACACCTGCGTATTGCGTGGTCCAGGCTTAAGGCGGAGCATCCCCCGCGTGATGTTGCCGCAATAACGAGCGATGGCCAAAGATGGTGCAAGCGCAGGTCATACAGCGGCGGTCGAACGGACTCGCGAATCCCTCAGGCCATATCATGGCTTAGTCAGCTTGGATTGTTGGAGGACCATGGATTATCAGTCAACGGGCGACACGTCCTTGAGCGCAGCATGCAGGCCCTGAGTTCCACACAATGAATCCAATTGATTTCTGCCGACTGACTGGCTACCACAGCACGATATTCTTGACATTCTCGTTTGACGCGCTGTTCTTCGAAAGAATCGTACTGCCATCGCTTCGCGCCAGCGGCAATGGAACTGTGCTGGTCGTCACTGATTCCGACGTGGTTTCGGAGGTTCAGACAGCATGGCCGGGACAGCTAGTGCAGCTTGGGCGACGCTATCAAGTCTTTGCTTGCGACACTTCAGGCACGTTCCATCCAAAGATGATAATCCGAATTGGAAAGAATGGTGGCGCCGTATGGATTGGTTCCGCAAACTTGACCTTTGCCGGCTGGAGTGTAAATCGAGAACTCGGCTCTGCATGGACCTTTGGCGCGAGACGGTCAGACGGGGGCGGGTGGTTTCTTCAGTTGGTCAGCATGTTGAAGCAGCAGGGTGCCACGGAGTCGCAACTCATATGCCTGGACAGGATCGCCAGGGAAGCCTGGGTATCGGATCTCGATGAGCGCCCTGTGCAGGATGGCGCCGCACTATTGACAACGTTTGGCGGAACTCCGCTGGCAACACAGCTCGTCGAAAGATGGAGGGGCCGCAGCTTTTCATCGGCGCGCGTGATGACAGGATCGACGGATGCCCGGGGAGCGTTTCTGCGACATTTGCACCGGGCATTCGGGGTAACTGAGTCCGATATTCTGGTTGACCGAGGCCGTTGTAGCTTTCAATCGGCTGAACTCATGGACCTGCCTCTCGACGTTGTTGTCTCGGCGCCTGTAACGGAGTCGTCTAATCCTTTGCACGCGAAATTCTATTGGTTCGAAGGATCCGATGGACCCGCAGCCGTCTTTGGCTCCGCCAATTGTTCGGCCGCGGCTTGGTTGATCGAAGCGTCCTCGAATGGCAATCATGAAGCCGTTGTTGTTTACGATCAGCCGAATCCGGACGATTTTCGGGAGGTATTGAAACTCTTCGAGGTTGAGCGCGCTTCGGTTGAATTCTCGGAGCAGAATCCGACCTGGGAGTCAGAAAATAAGGGCTACGGTTGTCCGGTCAGGGTCCTGTCTGCAGGATGGCAAGATGCTTCTCGTCCGTTGGTTGTTCATTTCGATTCAGATCCCGGAGAAAGTGCGGAGGTTGTGGTCCGACTTGGCAATGCGTCATACGTCCTTAGCGCGTCGGAAGGGGACCGCAAGCAATGGCTGGCTGCTATTCCTGATAGCTGGTCCGAGATCTGGACACCGTTTGCAGAGGTGCAAATTTCTGGGTGTGGTACAAGTACTTGGAAGCTGCCCGTATGGATTGACAACTACTCAGAGCTTCGACTGGGCGCGCAGCGCGATGGTCTGGTGGAGCCTTTTCGAAACATGGCCCGTGCGGAGACGACCACTGAACAGAGAAACATCCTGAAATCACTCCAGCTTGTGGCATCGGCGATACTCTCGGACGCAGAACTTCACGATGATCCCCAAGTTTGGAGTCCGCACAAAGAACCGGAGAGCCCGACCGCATCTGATATTGAGGCGGTAGCGATCGATCCAAGTGACTTGATCAAATCGATCACTGAAGTGAGCGATGAGCTGGCGGTCCCGGAGTACAACAGCCAACATTATGCGTTTCATCTTTCACCGATGGGGGTCATGCGAGCTCTCTACGATGTCGATACGCGGGAAACACCGGACCCACTCCAAGGAGAGCATGATGCCGATCAGCAAGGTAACGGTGCAGACTCTGGCCCGACCAAAAGGCCGAGGCCCAACAAAAAAAACGCAGGTTTACCAGAGTATCAAGGTGATGAAGACAAGATTGACGAAAAATTCAAACAACGACTTCGAGTTCAGACGGCGGACTTTGTCGAAAAGTTAGGGTCGACCGAGTTTGCCGAAAGAGTTTCGGCAACACAGCTGGTTCAGGCAGCCGCGTATCCTCTGGCGGTCGCCGTGATTGCTGCCAGAGACGGTTGGGCATCGACCGAAACCGCTTCCGAGTGGTGCCGTCAAGCGTTTGAAGTGCTTTTTCGGCAGCAATATCCCGACAAATGTAATGGGCTGATTCTCCATGTGGCTGATCGGTATCGTCAACGGGGTGAGCTTCATACATTCAAGGCGATTGTCGGTGACGGTTCGCTATGGTTCGCTCTGCTGTCCGCAATGTACCATTTCTCTTGGGAAGGTCACGCAGGTCCCGTAGAGCGAGCCTTCGTGATCCGTGAAATTTTCCGATGCCGCGCGCTATTCGAGGCTGCCCACCCGGGCCGATTAAGAGTTCTAATGGATCGTGACACTCAATTGCGACTTCTCGACGTTCTAAAGGAGGCACCGAAAATTGATGACGTCCTGCAAGAGCTTGAACGAAATTTGCAGCGAAATTTCCAACAAATTGTCGCGCACCAAACTGGGACCGAGGCGGAATTCAAGGCGACCGATCTGATGTGGAATCCAACGGCAGGGTGGGCGGCTTGTATGGATAGCAGGCCGGTGGACGAGCAAAATTTGTCGCTCTATTTGTATGTAAGAGGAGCGGTAAGAACGGTGAGGAAAGGCTACTTTGTTAACGTGTCGATGGCCGCAGCCACCGATAAATCGATCAGATCAAACATTTCCGCATTGTCCTTCCACAGGTGACTACTCCGATTGCGTGTTCCCGGTGGACCAGATCGTGGCGGCGTTCAAAGAGCATGAGCTGGACACGCCGGCTGCGGACATCGCCCGCAAGCTTGAGATCGCCGAGCAGGCGAGTTAGCGCTGGAAGAAGCAGTACGTGGGCATTGAGGTCTTTGAGGCCCGCAAGTTAAGCAACTGCGCGAGAAGTACGGCAAGCTGAAGCGTCCGGGGGTTCGGCCTCGCTCGGCGATCACTTTTCAAGTTAATGCGTGAGCCCCAAGATCGATACGCTGCAAAAAACCCCGTCGGTATTTTAATTATCTTATACCTGAATAAGTTGAATAATATGCCCCTTACCGATATAATACATATTATTCGTTGAATAATATGAGGAATATCCAATGCATCCACTCGTGACCTCTCTGCGCGCCGTGCGCGACGCAATCGAATGCTTTGAAGCCGAACTTCAACGCAGTCCCCCACTGGCTGGCCGCTTGGCCTATGCTCGAGCCTGGTACGCGTGCCGCGATGCTCAAGGTCGTTGGCATTTCGGACCGTCCAAGTTCGTGGGTTACGAGAACCTGACGGCACAGCGCTACGTCACGCTCTCGCGTAACGGCCTGGATGGTCGAAGAACAGAATCGCAATTGCGAAAATGGTTCACCCTGATCGATCCGTCCACTGAGCTCTATGAACAACTCAGTTCACAGCTCTCCGCGATGCTTGCCACGCACGGAAAAGCGCCCAGCCGCAAGATGCGCATCAGTATCCCCCGGGAGGACTACGACGAACTGCACGGCGAAGGCCCGGCCAGCACAAGCCCACCAGTGATCGACCTGATGGTCGCCGTCGCCAAATCGCTGCCGAATTCAGAGCTCATGCTGCTGCGCAAGCGGTTGATGGCCATCGGCACGTGATTCCTTGTTGGACGCAGAGCGCCGTATCGCCGCACGCCATGGCGGTAACGCGCCGGTTCGGCACCGACACGGGCGAACGCCCGTCGGCGCTCTTGGCGGGCGTTTCGGACCCTGAGAGCCTGGCGGCGCTGGGCGACGCGGTGATCGAATGCGTTACGGGCGAGGAGTTGCTCGCTGCGGCCAGGCGCATCGTCGGCGACCGGGCTGAATAGCGGCCCCTGCTTCGGGTCAGCATGCAAGAATCCGCGATCCCGCCGGCTGCCTACCGCGGTTGACGCTCTTAGTCTGCGAATGAACCGGCGAAGACAGAAAATGACTCCGGTCAGCGTGCCGCGCGGGCCAAACATCGATTGGCTTGAGTTGCTCCTCGGCAGTCAGGCGGCCGACTCAACGCCCTCTCTGTGCCCCGAGGATGCGCAGGTCTTTTTTGAAGTAGGCGATGAGGTGCGCTTTTGCACGCCCGATGGCGGCACACTGACCGGTACCGTCGAGAAACTCAACCCCAAGCGCGCCAGGGTTCGATGCGGTGCCAGTGGCTGGACCGTGCCCTACGCCGGACTCCAACACCTCTGCGCGTCAACCGCTACGGACCGCACGTCACGCGCCACCCGGTTGAACGCAGTCGCGGCCCAGGCCCGCGACCTTATGGACCGTCACGGATTGGATGAATGGACATTTCGCTTCAACACGGCACGGAAGAAGCTCGGAGAATGCCGGGCGCAGCAGAAGCTCATCCTGCTCAGCCGGCCGCACGCGGTGAACGATCCCCCTGCCCAGGTCACTGACACCATCCTGCACGAGATCGCCCACGCGCTGGCCGGCCCGTCCGCGCGCCACGGCCCCGCCTGGAAGGCGATCGCCCATCAGCTCGGCGCAACCCCGAAATCATGCGCGCCCGAAAGCGACGAGGCGCGAGACCGCCGCGAAGCCGCCAAGGTGAAATTCCGTGCCGGCGACGTCGTGTCATTCATCGCCCGCGGGGCGCTTCACACAGGTACCATCGTGCGAATGAACCCCAAGCGCGCCAAGGTGAAATGCGGCGATGTCGCGTGGTCCGTGCCCTATCCGAAACTCATCGCAGCCACCCGCGTCGACCGAGGTTCGCCTGAGAGCTGAGCGCGCCGCCGTCCAAAGCCTCAGCGATGACGATACACATCCTATCCTTCCATCAGTCCTTTGTTCGTATTCAACGTGAAGTCATCCGCTAATTCTAGGTCGGAACGGGCACCCGGTCTACGGTCCGCGAGCGCCAAGGAAACAGTATCGTATGGTATTCTTTCCGAAACAAACGTGATGAGTTGTCACCATGACCTTGGCCGATGCCATCCGCGTGCTCGTTCTCGGCGCGGGCCGTCAGTTTCCGGTGCTCAGCGTCGCCAGTCTGAGAGTTCTGTTCAGCGATGATAACGACGCCGCGTTCAGGAAGGGCCTCCGCAGGCTCGTCGATGTGGGCTTGCTGGAGCGAGTCGCCCGCGGGACCTACTTGAATATGGCCCTCCCCGGCATGGGACTCAAGGGCGTGGGCGTGGTCGCCCGGTATCTTCGCCCGCGCCATCTCTGCTACCTGAGTTACGAGTCCGCGCTCTCGGACTGCGGCTCCATCGACCAGGTTCCGATGGTCTACATAATCGCGACGACGGGGAACTCCGGGACGTACTCCACCCGCTACGGAGATATTGAGTTCTCGCACACCAGAAGGGGCGAGGTGGAGATTTTGCGCAACACCGAGTTCGACGACCGGCTTGGCATGCGCGTGGCCTCGCCCGCGCTGGCAGAGGATGACCTGCGCCGGATTCGCCCAGGCAACCTTCATCTGATCGACGCTGAGTCCCACGAGGACGCGCTGGCCGAGTGGGCGGATAGGCACCGCACCGCCCACTAATCGCTTGCGCCGCTCCAACGTAGCCCGGCGGCACAATCACACAAGTGCCAGCCATCGCCAAACAAGTGGCTCTCGGTGTCTTTGTCCGTCATGCCAACACTCAGGCAAAACCGCTATCGTTCGACTATGCGAAATGTCGAGTTTTGAGCCGCCTCCACGCCACGTATCTCCCAATTCTGCCCATAAAGTCGGTACTACTTTGCCGCCCCCGCTCCGTAAGATCAGGCATTCAATCAGGTGCCCCAGGCGCCTCAACCAACTCACGGGCGGACCCTCATGCAAGATGCGGCCCACAAACTGATCTATTCCTTTCCGAGAATGGTCGCGGACCTGCTGCGCGGGTTTCTGCCCGACGGGGCGGAGGCGGGCTTCGACTTCGACACCCTGGAGCCGATGCCGGCCTCGCGCGTCGGACGGCGGCTGGAGCGGCGCGAGGGCGACCTGATGTGGCGGCTGCGGTCCCGGGCCGCGCCGGCCGGGGGCTGGGTGCACGTGCTGGTGCTGCTGGAGTTCCAGTCCGGCGTGGACCGGAGCATGGCGTTGCGGGTCCTCACTTACACGGGTCTCGCCTGGGAGGGGTTGCTGAGATCCCGGACGGGGTCCGGGACGGGATCCGGGAAGCAGTCCGGCGACGGGACGCGGCCGAGGACGCCCCTGCCGCCCGTGATACCGTTCGTGGTCTACAATGGTTCCCCCACATGGACGGCGCCTGAGGACGTTTCGGACCTGGTCGCCCCGTCGGCCCCGGCCTTGGCGCGGCTGCAGCCGAGGAACCGCTACGTGCTGCTGGACATGCAGCGGTCGAACGCCGGCGGCGTGGCGGAGGACAACTTGGTCGGCCTTCAGGCGGCGCTGGTGCGCACCACGCCGGGGGAGGACAAGGAGATTCTGGCCCGGCTGCGCGCCGCGCTGGCGGGGCCGGAGCACGAGGGGCTGCGCAGGGCATTCACGGAGTGGTTGCGCCGGTGGCGGGACGAGGACTACGATTTGGAGTCGGGCGCGGGCGAGGCGTTTCGCGGCGAGTTGGACAGAGTGCAGGCGGCTGGAGAGGTGGAAGCGATGGGATCGTTGGCGGCGGAAAGGTGGAAAGCGCAGCAGCGCAAGAAAGAGGTGCAGATTCGGGCGCGGGCGATGGAGTTCATGCTGGAGCATCAGGCAACGCGCCGGTTCAGCGTGTCTACAGGGGAGCGCCTGTCCGCACTGCTGGCCGGCGTTTCCGAACCCGACCGCTTGACGGCGGTGGGCGACGCGGTCATCGAATGCGGCACGGGCGAAGAGTTGCTCGCCGCGGCCAAGCGCATCGTCGGCGAGGCGGACTGAACGGCGACGCCGACGGCGACGCTGATCGTTGCAGTCCGCGCCCGGCCATTCATCCCGTTCGCCTGTATCCTATTCGCAGGGGCCTTCCTGGCCGCGAATCCGGTATGGCGCCAACAACCCCTGACCCCGTCCCATAGGGGGCGAAGCGCCTCACCGTGCTCGGTGACGCCGTGCGCCGCGCCGGGGGAGCCGGAGGCGCAGGCGATTCTGGCCCGGCTGCGCGCCGCGCTGGCGGGACCGGAGCACGAGGGGCTGCGCAGGGCATTCACGGAGTGGTTGCGCCGGTGGCGGGACGAGGACTACGATTTGGAGTCGGGCGCGGGCGAGGCGTTTCGCGGCGAACTGGACAGAGTGCAGGCGGCTGGAGAGGTGGAAGCGATGGGATCGTTGGCGGCGGAAAGGTGGAAGGAGCAGCAGCGGCAGAAGGAGGCGCAGATTTGGGCCCAGGGCTTCGTGCAGGGCTTCATGCAGGGCTTCATGCAGGCCAACGAGCGGGTCAACGAGCGGGTCTACGAGCTGGCCTACGAGCTGGCCATCGAGCTGGGCCGCGCGGAAGCCCTTGAATATCATCGGCGCACGATGGGCAGACACGTAACGCGCCGGTTCAACGCATCAACGGGCGAGCGCCTGTCCGCGTTGCTGGCGGGCGTTTCGGAGCCGGAGCGCCTGGCGGCGGTGGGCGACGCGATCATCGAATGCGGCACGGGCGAGAAGTTGCTCGCCGTGGCCAGGCGCATCGTCGGCGACCGGACTGAATAGCGACCCTTGCTTCGGCGTTACTTCGCGAGCAGCGCAGTCAGGTTGCGCACCGATTCCAGCGATTCCAGGTCGCGGACCGTTTTCACAACTTGCGCCGCGCGGTCGCGGTCCCAGCCGGCGAACTCCGCGCAGCCGGCGAACTTTTCTGCTACCTCGTCGTAACTCATGGGGTTGGCGGGACTGCCCTTGCCGAAGTCGGCGCGCCCGGAGATCGTTCGGCCGTCCCGCAACCGGATGTCGATGATGGTGGTCATCTTGTCGTAACCGGCGGCTTCGGCCTCAGGATGAACGCCGAACTCGACCCGGCGGATCATTTCCTGCACATCCGGGCTGTTGACGACTTCATCGGTGAATTCCACCAGTCCGCCGCGCCGCCTCAGCAACAGGATCGCCATGCAGAATTCCATGGAGAACTTGGCCTGAAGCTCGTCGGTGGGCCGGTGGTGGATCAGCGCGTTGGGCATGTTGTGATTGGTGCCCACACTCACATGCTCCACCTCGTCCGCGCGGATGTCGTGCTCCAGGATCAGTTCCATCATCCGGGTCATGCCCGGGTGAGTCAGCGAGCCCGATGGATGGGGCTTGATGGAGATCCCGGGGTCGGCAAAGGTCCACGGATCGCCCAGGTGGCCTGACAGCGCTTCCAGGGAGAAACCGCCGCCGTGAGCCTGAAAGAAGCCTCGCGGCGATTCGAGAATGCCCTTCGCCGCCGTCCAGCCGGCATCGGCCAGGTCCGCCGCGATGATCCCGGCTTCAGCCGCCCGGCCGGCGTGGAAGGGCTTGGTCATGGTGCCGAAATTCTCCCTGAGCCCGCCGGCCTGACTGGCCGCGATGGCCAGCGCGCGCCGGGTCCGGGGCACGTCGAGACCGTAGAGCCTCGCCGCCGCCGAGGCCGAGGCGAAGACGCCGCAGGTGGCGGTGGAATGAAAGCCGTGCTGGTAGTGCCGCGGCGACATGGCTTCGGAGATCTTGCTCTCCACCTCGACGCCGAGGTTGTACGCCAGCGCCAGTTCGCGCCCGTTTGAGTCCAATTGCTCGGCGACCGCGAGGGCGGCCGGCAGGCACGGTGCGGTGGGATGGGTCAGCAAGCCGTAGACGCGGTCCTTCTGTACTGCCAACTGGGTATCGTCGAAATCGTCCGCATGCACGCCCACGCCGTTGGCGAACGCCGCGAAACGCGGCTGCACCCGGAGGCCGGTACCGATCACCGTGGTATCCCCGCTGAGGTTCTGTGCCCGCAGGTACCGCTCGACGATCGCGCCGCTTTCGGCCACCGAACCCGACAGGGCCAGACCCAGTCCGTCGAGAATGGACTTCCTGGCCAATGCGGTGACTTCATCCGGGATCGACCCGTAATCCGTCTCCACGACGAATTCGGCCACTTCGCGGGTCAGTCCCGCGCCGCGGTCCGAATCGAGATCGGGCGTGAAATGTTGGATGGCGGTGCTCGACATTCAGCTACTCCGGTGCCGGAAAGCGCAACAGCATGCAAGAAGGAAGGCCCGTAGTCGAGCCTCAGCCTCCGGGAGTCTCGGTGCCCGCGGCAATCGCCAACCCCACGCACTACTGTCGGCGGGCCGTGCCGGCTGCGCGTGTCAGCAATTTGCCGAGCGCGCGGCGCAATCGCGCTCCACCGACGCTTACGGCCGCCAGCAGCAGCAGCGTCGCCGCGATGGGCTGGCCGAGGAACCCCGACCACTGCTGATCGAAGATGATCATGGACTGCGCCAGCGAGGTCTCGATCAGCCCACCGAGGACGATGCCCATGATGATCGGCGCCGGACCGAAGCCGTTTCGCTTCAGCACGTAGCCCACGAGACCCGACAGGATCATGATCCACACGTCCACCATGGATTGATTCAGGCCGTATGCGCCCACCAGGCAGAGCGCGAACACCGTGGGCCAGAGAAATGTCCGCGGAACCAGGCTGATGCGCGAGAAGACCCTGGCGCCGAACAGGCCGATGAACAGGAACAGGATGTTGGCCAGCAACATGGCCAGAAAGATTCCGTACAGCAGGGTCGGCTGCTCTTCGAACAGGTACGGTCCCGGCCGCAGGCCCTGCACCTGCAGTCCCCCAAGAATCACCGCAGCGGTAGCGCTGCCCGGTATGCCCAGCGCCAGCGTCGGCACCATGGCGCCGCCGGTGGCGGCGTTGTTGGCGGCCTCGGGCCCGGCAACGCCCTCGATACTGCCCTTGCCGAATTTCTCCGGCGCCTTCGACCACCGCTTGGCTTCGTTGTAGCCGATCATCGCCGCCATGGTGCTGCCCTCGGCGGGCAATACGCCGACGAACACGCCGATCCCGCTGGAGCGCAGGATCGTGGCGCGCACCCGGCGGAAATCCTCCCGGGAAGGCAGCCGCAGCGCCGTCATGGCCGCTATGACCCGCTCCCTTCCCAGGTGGCGGGCCTGGTTCAGCAGTTCCGTGACCGCGAACAGGCCGATGAGCACGGGGATGAACTGCACGCCTTCCAGGAGCTGCGGCACGCCGAAGGTGAACCGCTCCACACCCGTGGTCAGGTCGATCCCCACGGTCGCGATGAGCAGCCCGAGACAGCCGCCGACCAGATTCTTGAGGGCCGACTCCGCACCGATGGACGCCAGCATGGAGAGGGCAAATATGCCCAGTGCGAAGTATTCGGGAGGCCCGAAGCTGTAGGCGATACGCGCCAGCAGGGGGGCCGCCAACAGCAGGGTGAGCACGCTGATGATGCCGCCGCTCACCGAGGAGACGGCGGCGATGCCCAGCGCGCGGCCCGCCTCGCCCTTCAACGCCATGGGGTATCCGTCGAATGCCGTGGCCACGGCCGGGGGCGCTCCGGGGGCGTTGATCAGCACGGCGGTAATGGAACCGCCAAACGTGCCGGCGCAATACAGTGCCGACAGCAGCGCGATCGCCGGTACCGGGTCCAGGTACAGCGAGAACGGCAGCAACAGCGCCACACCCATGGATGACGAAAGGCCCGGCAGCGCGCCGATGACCACGCCGGCGACGGTGCCGGCCACAATCAGGCCCAGCACGACCGGGTCCGTGAGCAGTGAGAACGCGATGCTCAGGCCGGACGGGTCCATGGTGCGAGCTACAGCAGGTTCCAGATCAGGCCGACGGGAAACCGGACGCCCAGCGCGAGGGTGAACACGGCATAGATCGCTCCCGGCAGGCCCACGGCCAGCGCGGCGACAAGGCGAAAGCGCCGTTCGCCCCACAACAGGGGCAGCGCGATGGCCACCAGACCCACAGTGAGCAGCGTCCCGACCAGGGGAATCAGCACGCCCGCGGCGGCAACCAGTCCCGCAGTTGCCCAGAAGACCGGCGGCGGCAGAGTCGTCCCGCCGGCCTTGGCACCAGCAATTGGCGGATCATTTGCTGGCCCACGGCCAGCCAGGTCAACGGCGCGCCGGCGAATCCCGCCCGCAAGCAACAGGCCGCCCAGCAGTGCCGCCGTGGCGATCACCAGTCTCGGAAAGAAAGTCGGCGGCACATTCTGGGACAGGATGGCGGGCACTTCGTCGAAACCGGCGGTCAAGCGCCACGCCACGGCGCACACGCCCAGAATGGCCAACCCGGCCAGCGAGTCCCGGTCGGCAAGCAGGTGCAACGGCTGCTTCATTCCGCCTGTATGATGCCCAGGGCGATCATCGCGCTCCTGGCATCGCGGTAAAGGCGCCGCACCTGGCTGTCCCATTCCTCCCGCCCGGCGACGCTGCCGGGTTCCAGGCCGGATCCCTCCAGGTAGTCCAGGTAGGGCTGCAGGCTCATGCCCTCGAGCATGGCCCGTTCCAGGGTCCCGATGCGATCCTCGGGCGTACCCGCAAGTACCAGGTAGCCCCGGACCGTGGAGAACACGACGTCGTAACCCAGCTCAACAGTGGTCGGCACGTCTTCGATCCTTGGCACGCGCTCCTCGGACATGACGGCGAGCGCCCGGAAGTCGCCCCGCTGAATCTGGTCCAGCGCCTCGGTGAGATTGAGTCCCGCCGCGTCGATGCTGCCGCCCATCAGGTTGGTCACGATCTCCCCGCCACCGGCAAACGGCACCACGCTCAATTGAGTGCCGGTCCGGTCCGCCAGCGTTGCACCGGCGATGTGGTCCACGCCGCCGATCTGCGTCGTACCCCACTTGACGGGCCGTTCCCGCCCCAGTTCGACGAGTTCCGCCAATGTCATCACATCGCTGTCGGCGCGCACCATGACCACGATGGGATCGTCCGCGGCCCTGGCCACGCCGACCACGTCGTCGATACTCAGCGGACCCTGCCCGCGGGCCATGGCGAACAGGTGCGTCGGGGTGATGGCCAGCAGCGTATGTCCGTCCCTTGGCCGGCTGTTGACGTAGCTCATGGCGACCACACCGCCGCCGCCCGTTCGCGGTAACACGCTCAGGTCGGCATCCAGGGCGGTGCGCATGCCGCGGGCCACCGCCCGCGCCGTCGCGTCGGTGCCGCCGCCGGGCGAGGCGTGGGTGACGATGTCGATGGGGCGTTCGGGAAAGTCGGTCTGCGCGACCGCAAACGGCGCCGCCAAGCTCAACAGAATCGCGCCAATGCGCGCCTTCGGGTGCGTAGGAAACATGGCGGCAACTCTAACCCGGATGTCGGCCCCGGCCAACAATGCGCGCGCATTGCCTGACCCGACGTAGCAGATTGCGCCACTACCGCAGCCAACAGTGGAAAATCCCGTGGCGCCCATGCTCACGGGGGCCGATTCGGCCGATACGACGATTATCCTGTCAAGCGCGCCAACGGCCCGCACTTCGCGAGGCCGGTCGGGGCGGACTCAGTCGCGAGTGTCGATGAGAGCGGCCCGCGCCCCACGGTTGTTCCCGGCGAAACGTGCGCCGTCCAATGCGGTCTGAACCGTAGCCGGCAGCCTCCCTGAACCGAAGCGGCCTCCAGGCCTTCTGCCGGGTCATCGGGCACAGGCGCCACCGAGCGAGCGGACAATACCGCTCGGCAGTATTCCAGCTTACGTTGCGAAACCGCAGTTGCCCGGTAGCCCCGGATCTGTCTGACAAGAATCTCATGGCCCGGTTGTGCCTCCTGTTGCCTGGTGAATCTTCGTTTCCAGGGCTTATGTATTGCCGTAGTGAAATTGCATGGTGCCAAGTTTCAATTGAAAAACCAATGCTGTTTTCTCTTTGTTTTGCAGAGAAACTAAATCGCCATCCATTGGAAAACTCCTGCATGTTGCAATTAAATGGTGTTTGTCCACATTGAAGCCGCAACTGCTGGGGTTGCATCAACACAAGCAGATTGTCCGTCTACCGCTATGGCTAATGAAGCAATCCAAAACTCATCGGCTGTCCGCTTTTGGAAGCGAATTGAATTGTCACTCTTGGGAAAAGCCAATAAACCCTGTTGTGACTGCAATCGTGAATTTGCCTTGAATTCAGCGTTCCCGCGTAGCACTTGTACTCTCAAGAGTGGCCATCTTCCGTGGTTTTGCTGCCATGAATCGAAACTGGTGATTCCCATGCAACAGTGATCAGACGACAAGCTTTCCTTCGAATAATCCATATCTTTGATGGTGGCCATTCGTTATGTTTTTAAATGACTGCCGACTGCTGAGATGTGCAAGCGAACCAAAATTTGGACGGACATCCCCTTTGCGTTCGTTACAATTGACGAATTCAAGAGAACCTTCTGTGAGAAATTCGATCATTCCGATGCCTTTATGTTTTGGGAGGAAATCACATGAACCATCGCACCCATCCAATCCGATTTTGGGGAAGTCATTCATGACGTTTGAATACCTGTACAGAGCCTGGAAGTCCCGAAGGGTGACCCAGGCAGTTGCGGCGAAATTGCTCGGTGTGAGCGACCGTACATTTCGTCGATACGTGCGTCGTTTCGAGAGCAGTGGACCGGAAGGATTGATCGACAAGCGCGTGCTGCGCCGCTCCCCGCGGCGGGCGCCGCTGGACGAGGTCGCCGACGTGGTCAATGCATACAACAAGCAGCACGAGGGCTGGAACGTCAAGCAGTTCTATTCCTGGTACCGCGATACTGGCGGCCGTCGCAGCTACAATTGGGTACGGCTGCAACTCCAGGACGCGGGGGCCGTGAAGAGACTGCCGCGGCGGGGAGTGCACCGTACGCGCTTCGATCGCGCGCCCCTGCCCGGCCTGAGACTTCACCAGGACAGCAGCCGCCACGATTGGCTGGACGGCCGGCGCTGCGACCTCGTGGTGACGCTGGATGACGCCACGGGTGAGCACTATTCGATGTCTCTCTGGGAGCGGGCGGGTACCCGGAGCAGCTTCGTCGGCGTTCGCGACGTGCTTGAGCGAAAGGGATTCTTCTGCTCGCTGTACACGGACCGGGCCTCGCACTATCGATACAAGGGCAAGTCGTCGGCAGCAGAGAAAAAGGAAACCGGAAATCGCACGCAGACCGAACGGGCAATGATGCAGTTGGGAGTCAGGTTGATCGCGACTCGCTCGTCTCAGGTTCGTGCCCGCTGCCAACGCGTATTTCGAACGCACATGGATCGATTGCCGGCGGAATTGGCCGCTCAGGGAATCACGGAAATCAACGCAGCCAACCGCTATCTCGAAGAGGTCTACCTGCCGGCATACAACGAGGCGTTCCAGCAGGTCGCTCAGACGGAGGGCTCCGCGTTCGAGCCCTGCACGAATCCGGAACAGTTGGACGATATCCTCTGCGAGCATCACTGGAGGGTCGTGCGCAGGGACAACCGCGTACGCTTCAAGAGTCTCCTGCTGAGGCTTCCGACGGATCGCCCAGCGTGCAGGATGGCCAACACCCGGGTCAGGGTTCGGCATCATCTGGATGGCACCGTGTCGGTTTCCAACGGGATCCGCCGACTGGCGAGATACGATGCCGGCGGCCACCTCATCGGCTGATGCCCGTTCCGCACCCGGCTGCACTCAGGGTGCCGGGTTTCCGTGCCCGGGAGTATTCCAGGGGCGCCTGCACGCTATAAGATAGGCTCCCGGTTGAAACAATACGCGCCGCGCACTGGAGTTGTCATGAACAGATGGTTGGTTGCATTGGTTGCCGCGCTTCCCTTCGCCGGCGTCTGCCAGGATCGTTATCCGGTCGACTGGGCGCAGGTGGAAACCGAAGCGCTGGACCACTTTGCGGCGCTGTTGCGCATCGACACGACCAACCCGCCGGGCAACGAAACCGAGGTGGCCGTCTACCTGCGGGATGCGCTCGCGGCCGAAGGCATCGAAGGCCGCCTGTACGCCATGGTGCCGGGCCGCGACAATTTCGTCACGCGCATCCGGGGCAACGGTTCGAAGGAGCCCGTGCTGGTGATGGGCCACACCGACGTGGTCGGCGTGCAGCGGGAGAACTGGTCGGTGGAGCCGTTCGACGCCGTGCGCCGCGACGGCTACATCTACGGCCGCGGTTCGCTGGACGACAAGGACAACGTCACCGCCGGGCTCATGCTCATGCTCATGCTCACCCGCGCCGGCGTGGAACTGGACCGGGACGTGATCTTTCTGGGCGAAGCCGGCGAGGAAGGCACGCCCGAGGTGGGCGTGGATTTCATGGTCAACGAGCACTGGGACGAGGTGGGTGCGCAATATTGCCTGGCCGAGGGCGGCACCGCGGTGGCCCGGGACGGCGTCGTCCGCTACGTCTCCATCGCCACCACCGAAAAGTACCCCATGCGCGTGCGGCTGGTCGCCCGCGGAACTTCGGGTCACGGCTCCGTGCCACGGGTGGACAATGCGCTGGCCGCGCTGGCGGGAGCGGTGGCGAAACTCTCCGAGTGGCAGCCTCCCATGCGATTGAACCAAACCACGCGCGCCTTCTTCCAGCGGCTTGCGGATATCAGCGACGAAGAATCCGCGCAACGCTACCGGGGCCTGCTGGAGCCCTCGGAGCAGGCCGCCAGCCAGCACTACCTGGCGCAGCACGAACCCCAGTACAACGCGCTGCTGCGCACCGGCGTGGCCCCCACCATCCTGAGCGGCGGGTTCCGCCGGAACGTCATTCCATCCCAGGCCGAGGCCATGCTCGACGTGCGTGCTCTACCGGACGAGAACCCCGAAGAGTTCTATGCCCACATGGCCGCGGTCGTCAACAATCCCAACGTGGAGATCGTCCCGCAACCCATCTACCGACCGGCAAGTCCCCCATCGCCCATCGACAATGAAATGTTCCAGGTCATCGAGTCGGTCAGCGAACGGTTATTTCCCGAGGCAGTTATACTCCCGACGATGCTCACCGGCGCCACGGACATGGCGCAGGTGCGGGCGAAGGGTGTGGCCTGCTACGGTTTCGGCCCGGTCCGCCACGAGGAGGATCTGAGTGCCGGCGGCGGCGCCCACGGAGACGACGAGCGGATTCCCGAGGACTCGTTGCTGACCCTGGTGCAGTTTCTCTGGTATTCGGTTCTGGGGATCGCTGCCTCACCCTGATGGGCGGGTAGGTACCTGCGGACAGCCCATCCGCGCTAAACCAACCCCCCCAACCCAGGCGGGCTTGGATCGGCGCGCGGCGCGCCCCCCCAACCGGGCGCCGCGCCGAGCCCCCGCCGCGGGGATGGGCTGTCCGCAGGCACCTACCCTCAGAGGTTGAAGCGGAACTCTAACCCGCATTCGTCACCGATTGTGCTGATGGGGTCATTTTGCCATTGGTGAAAGGGCTTTGGTCGGGCCCAGGCGACTCGAACGCCAAGGGTCGTG
>JAJDWR010000030.1 GCA_022825505.1 Gammaproteobacteria bacterium
TTCTCCGTCCGGCTCGATGTTCCCGGATCCATCTACACGGCGCCCGGGCTGTTCCCGGTGATCATCGGTTCCACACTCTTTGCCATGGCTGCAGTCCTCGGATGGCGCGCAATTCGGGCCGGGGCGAAGATCAAGGCGCCAGGCTGGCTCAGGGCGCTAAAAAAGGTCGCTGCGACTGGCTCTACCGGTGAAGCGCATCGCACGGCGCAGCTCATGGCGCTGGTGACGGCCTACGTACTGCTGGTCGGCGTGGTCAACTTCGAATTCGCTCTGCCGCTGGGCTTCTTCACCGCCAGGATCAGCAGCTACGAAGTGATATCGGTGATCATGGTGGCCTGGATTCTCCGCCTCTTCTGGAGGGCGCACCCGGCCCGCTGCCTGCTCGTGGCGCTGGTTTCGGTGGAAGTGCTGGCGGCGATATTCCGCTACGGTTTCGGCATTCCCATGCCCGCGGGCTACTGACGCGCCGTGGAAGCACTCGCCCAGATCCAGGACCAACTTGTCCTGATCGCATTCGATCCCTGGCTGTGGGCGGCGTGCCTCGCGGGCGTCACGCTGGGCATTCTCTGGGGTGCCATGCCGGGTCTCTCCACGACCATGGCCATGACGCTGCTCATCGGCCTCACCGTGGGCATGTCCCAGTACACCGCGATCATGTTCATGCTGGGCGTCTACACCGGCAGCGTCTTCGGGGGCGCCATCTCGGCGGTTCTGGTGAACATTCCCGGCACGCCGGACGCCGTGCCGACCATGATCGAAGGCTACAGGCTCGCCAGGCGGGGCGAAGGCGGTCTGGCGCTGGGGACGGCGATTTCCGCATCCTTCGTGGGCAACTGGGTGGGGATCGTACTGTTGATCGCCCTGATACCCGCCATCCTCTTCCTGGCGCTTCAGTTCCGATCGTGGGAAATGTTCCTGCTGTCGCTCTGGGGGATCGCCATCTGCGGCTCCATGTCGTCCATGAAGGCGCCCATCAAGGGATGGATCTCGGGCTGGATCGGGCTGCTGGTGTCCTTTGTCGGCCTCGACGCGATTCACGGTGTCTCCCGGTTCACGTTCGGCTCCTTCTACCTGGACGACGGCATCGGCTTCATTCCCGTGCTCATCGGCCTGTTCGGCGTGTCGGAAATCCTGCGGGTATTGCCGCAGAAGAATCCGCCCCGGATCCCGTCGGAGGTGGGTCCCGTCCTGCCGTCGTTGAACGCATTGGTCAGGTACCTGCGGCCATCGTTTCGATCCGGCCTCATCGGCACCGTCATCGGCGCGATCCCGGGAGCGGGCGCGAACGTGGCATCGTTCTTCGCCTATGACATCGGCCGCCGGCGAGCGTCGAAGGCCGAGCAGGCGAAGTGGGGCAAGGGCAGCTACGAGGCCATCGTTTGCTCGGAAGTCGCAAACAACGCCAACGTCGGCGGTTCGCTGCTTCCGACCATTGCCCTGGGCATCCCCGGCAACGCGGCGGCCGCGGCCATACTGGCGGCGCTGCAACTGAAAAGCGTGGTCCCCGGTCCGCTCATCCAGGTAGAGAATCCCGGGCTGATCTATTTCATCTACATCGGCCTCATCATCGCCAACTTCTTCATGTACGGGATGGCCATCGCGCTGATCAAGCCCTGCGTCAAGCTCTTCAGCCTGCCGAAGACCCTGTTGATGCCGGTGATCCTGCCCATCTGCGTCCTCGGCGCCTTCGCCGTCAACCTCAACATATTCGATGTCTACGTCATGCTCGCCTCGGGGCTCGTCGGTTTCGTCCTGCACCGCTTCGGGTTCCCGCTGGCGCCCCTGGTGCTCGCAGTGATCCTGGGTCCGCTGGCCGACGAGAATCTGCGCCGCGCCTTGCTCGTGTTCGAGGATACGGGCATTCTCACCGTCCTATGGGAGCGGAAACTGGGCACGGTCCTGCTGCTGGTGGTGCTGTACACGTTCTACGACGGTATTTTCAGGCGCGGCGGTTTGAAAGACTGAAGTCAGCATTGAGAATGCGGCGGCAGATCGGGGACGGGGACCATTAGAGAACCTGACTGCAGGTCGCGGACACGGGAAAGGTTGAGAGCCTGACGGCAGATTCGGATAAGGTACGGAATGAGCAACAGCAAGGAATCCATCGGTCTTGCCATTGTCGGCTGCGGCACCATCGGCCGCATTCGCGCCCAGTGCGCGCGTCAGTTTCCGGGCGTCGGCTGGCTCGGCCTGTGCGACGTGCGCGAAGAGGCCGGTCGGCAACTGGCAGAAGAAACCCGCGCCGACTTCTTCACCCCGTCGTTCAAGGAGTTGCTCAGCCGGCCGGAAGTGAACGCGGCGATGATTCTCACCGACGAGAACAACCACACAGCCCCGACGCTGGCCGCCGTCGACCGCGGTCACAAGCTACTCATCGAGAAACCCCTGGCCACCGACCCCCGCGAGTCGGCGCAAATCCTCGCGGCGATCGAACAAGCCGGGGTCGATGCCTGCGTGTGCTATACGCAGCGATTTCGCCGCCGTTTCCTGGCCATAAAGGAGCGCCTGACCGCGGGGCAGATCGGCGAGGTGCATTCGGTGATCACCCGCGCGCTGATGAACCGCATGGTGCCCATCGCCACCATCGAAAAGACCCGCGACCGCCGCAACCTCACGCCCATGGTGGTTTCCGGTACCCACAGCCTGGACATGTCCATGTGGTTGATGGAAGGCAAAACCCCGGTGAGCGTCTACGCACGTTCCACCGACAAGGTTCTGGCCGAACTGGGGACCAAGGACTCCACCTTCGGCCTGTTCACCATGGACGACGGTACGATTTTCTCCATGAACATCAGTTGGGCGCTGCCGGTGGTCTGGCCCGGGGCGGTGTACGGCATCGAGATCGGCATCGTCGGTACGAAGGGCGTAATCGACGTCGAGGACACCCATCGCGACCTAGTGCTGGCCACCGAAGAGCCGCTGCCGGCGGGCTACACGACCCGTGAATTCGAGCCGCCGATGGAACGCCACGTGGATTTCCTCACCAGCTACCCTCCGGGCGATATCTGGAACAAGCAATTCTGGGGACCAATGCGCGAGGAAACCATGTCCTGGTTCAGCCGTATCATGATGGGCGTGGAAACACCCCATGCCAGCGCCGCGGACGGCCACAGGAACCTGATGCTGACCATGGCCATGGACCGCTCGGCGCGGCTCGGGACGGAGATTGTCCTGCCGGTCGAGCCGGACGTGTTCTATGATGACTGATCCATCCCGAGCGTGACCTGACCGGAGGGCAAACGCACGTGCAAGACTTGTTTCCGCGTATTTTCTGCCGCGATGGCCACGCCTGCACGCCAAGCATGGCGGTCCTGTCCCTGTTCCTCGCGGCGCCGCCGCTCGGCGCCCATCACGGGTTCGCCGTGCATTACGATCCGAACAGCCCGGTTCGTATCGAAGGCACCGTGGTGAGTTTCGACTTCCGCAATCCCCATTCGTCGCTGACGATCGAAGCGCAGGACGAGGCCGGAGCAACGGTGCTGTGGACCTGCGAAATGGCGAGCCGGGGCCAGTTATCGCGCAGGGGCGTGACCGAGGAGAGCTTTCAACCGGGCGAGTCGATCGTCGTCGAAGGTGTCGCCGCCCGGCGCGACCCGCTGGGCTGCGAGTTCGGCGCCAGCACCCACGCTGACGGCCGGGTCTTTGTGGGCCGGACGCTCGATAATCGGCAGACCCAGTTCAACCTGCATTTCGCCGGCGAGAACCCGGGCACCGTTACCGGGATCTGGATTCGAAAACGCTTTCCCGGAGGAGGGAGGCAGGCCCCCTACGATCACCTGTTCACACCCGAAGGTGCGCGCGTCCACGCCGACTACGACGAAGTATTTGACAGCCCGGTACTGCGCTGCAGCCCCAGCAGCCCGCTGAAACTGTGGGATCAGCCGGGCCATACGGTGGAGATTCGCGCTGAAGGAGAAAACCTGGTGATTCAGGCCGAGTTCATGGACTCGCTCCGCGTGGTAGACATGGGTGCGACCGAGCATCCCGCCGACGTTCCGCCGAGCACGTTGGGACACTCCATAGGCCGCTGGGAGGGTGAGGTCCTGGTCGTCGAAACGGCGCGGTTCGAGCCCGGGGTTCTGCTTCCAAACGGTGCGGGCATCCTTCATTCCCAGGAACTGGTGTTCACCGAGCGCCTGTCGGTAAACGAGGAAGGCGATCTGCTGGTCGACTGGACGGCACAAGACCCGGTCCACTTCACCGGCCCGGTGACCGGTCAGCGCGTCATGGCGCGCACGATCTCGCCGGTAGGGCCTTACGACTGCGTACCCGAAGTTGTGGACTGATGCGTCCGGAGAGTCCATGAGTTCAGCGAGAATGGGTTGAGCTGACATCAGAGGTCGACGAGTGAGCCTGGTTTTCGTTGCTGTGGCCATTGTGGCAGGGCTTGCCATTGTCACTGTGCTCTTGATGCCTGCAACCAGCAGTACCACCGTAGAAATCCGTTTCGATGCGCCTATTGGGACGGTTTGGCAGGTGTATACGGATTTCGATAGTCAACCCGAATGGAGGTCGGACGTCGGCGCGATAGAGATGGCCGGCGACAAGACAGCCTGGACCGAGACGTTGAAATCGTCAGGCATGAAGATTCGCTTGCGAATTTTGGAGAAGACCCCGCCCAGCAGACTTGTTTTGGAGACAGGTGCAGACGGTAACTTCAAGGGACGATATGTTGCCGAATTCAGGCACCTGCAAGGCGGAACGATTGGTGTTTTCACAGAGGAGGCGACCGCGCTTGGAATCGTGCCAAAGGTAATGCGTCGCCTGTTCTTCAACCAACAGAAGTTTATCGAGGAATTCGCCAGGGAGGCAAAGGCGGAAATCGAAAGGCGGGAGTCCAATGAAGGACACCGATAAAGTTAACACGTGATGTATACATTAACTTTACGGGTCGAGCGCCGTGTGGGGTTTGCCCAGCGGAACTTCCGGCTAGCCCGATTTCCAGTTATCGTCGGGCATGATTCGCCTCATGAACCCGTCGAATAGCGGCACGGTGAATGCGGTGTCGCCATGTCCGGGGCTCCACACCATGCCCTTTGCGATCAGTTGGCTTCGCGTTGGAGCAAGCGATGTGACTTCCCTGCCCAACTGATCCGATATCTCTCCGGAGCGATGCGGCCCCGCGCCGAGCTCGGCCATGGCCCTCAGATATCGCTTTTCCAGGGGCGTAAGCCGATCGAAACGTACCCGGAAGAAGCTTGCGTCCAGGGCGGCCACTGCAGTCAGCGAGGCGGTTTCGACATCGTCAATGTTGATCGGGGATTCATCTGCCGCGTCCCAGGCGTGTTTGCCCCACTCCTGCAGGAAATACGGGTAGCCGTGTGTCTCGGCGACGATGCGGTCCAACGCGTTGGATTCGATTGCCACTCCTTCGTCGCGGGCCGGCTTCTCGATCGCGTATCTGGCCGCTTCCGGGGGCAACGGACCGACGTTCGGAAAATCGAAAAGTCTCTCGGCGTAGGATTTGGCGCGTCCCATACGAGCCCGCAACTGCGGCAGTCCGGCGCCGACCAGGACGACGGGAAGGCTGCGTTGCACAGTCCTGTGCAGGGCGGTTATCAGTGAGGCGAGTTCGTCTTCCTCGACATACTGCAGTTCATCGACGAATACCACCAGCGCCGTCGCAGCTTCGCGGGCTGCCAGTCCGGCGACCTCCAGCAATGCCTGAAGATCCTGTTCGAGATCGCCATTGTCCGCAAGGCCGGGCTCAGGCTCGAAATCAAGCGCGACTTCGATATCCTGGTACCTGACCTTGAGCGCCCGCGCAAACCCGGCAAGACCTTGAAGCGCCCGGGTTGCCAGTTCCTTCGCCCTCTCATTACGCGACAGCTTGAGAAGCGCGGCTCTCAACTGCGGCGCGAGCATCGCCGGCAACGAGCGGCCTTCCGGAGCTTCTACCCACAACGCGGTCATTCCGCACGCATCCGCATCGGAGCGCATGCGACCGAGCAGGACAGTCTTGCCGACCCCGCGCAACCCCACAAGCAACACGCTCTTGGCCGGCCGGCCGATACGCAGGCGCCTGAGGGTAACCGAGACCGCGTTTCTCAATTCGTCGCGGCCAGCCAATTCGGGCGGCGGCGATCCGGCGCCCGGCGCGTAGGGATTGCTTACTGGGTCCATGGCGACAATTATAGTGAACTTATCGTGGTTTATAAGATTTTTATAAATCGGGATAAGTTCACTATAATTGTTCGGCGGCGCGTCAATTCCGCGGTCAGGCTGCGGTGCCGCCGAGGCGAATCTACGCCTCTTTCTGCCGCTGGCGTTCTTTCCACCCTTCCGCCGTCAAGGATCCCATCGCTTCAACCTCACGCCACCGCGCTCAGGCCGTTCCTGGCGACGAGCGTAAGCAGCTTCAACGATGCGCCCCGAGGCCGTTTCTCTCCGCGCTCCCATTGGCTCACCAGCCCCGTGGTCACATTAAGGTAGCGTGCGAACACCGCCTGGCTCGCGTTCTCGCGCAGCCGCAGTGCGCGGATTTCGTCCGCCGTCATCTCTGCAACCGGCGTGAGGCACATCTCGTCGAACTTCCGCATCGTCTGCTTCGGCATGACGCCTGCTTCCGACAGTCCGAGCGCCGCCTCATGCGCGGCGGCCAGCGCTTCACTCTTGTACTGCCTTGTCATCGCATTTCACCTCGATTATCGCTCCAACCGCCTGTGTAGCCGAGACCGGCATCGATCAGGCCCCGTCGGGCTCGCCGCACAGTGCCGCATCCTCCAGTCCCTCGCCGATGGCAAAACGAGCAAACGCCTTGGTCTTGAATGTTTGAAATCCCTGCGCTGCAAGCACCCGCCATCACCGCTATTTTATAGCACCAAGTGCGACCTTTGAAGTAGCGCACCGGCGACTAACGTAACAAGCGGAAACCTGAATTGCGCCGTTAGAAATTGGGCAATCTGGCAAGTTTGACCTATTGACCATACTCGTCAATCTGCCTGAAACGCCGTGTTCGATCTCGGGAATCGACGGAAACGCCAGCCAACGAATACATTCGGGCTGCAGGCGGAGCATGCGCGCGAGCACGCCGCGGCGCTTCTTAACGCGGCAGCGAGTGAGTCGGTTTGAACGGACCGTATCGTCCACATCGCCATGCGAGGCGACTGGTGAAGCCGCCCAGGGCTCCAACCAACTTCAGGCGATGCTATCAATCGGCGGGATCACGTGTCCGGTTCTGGCGGCTTTCTCACCTTGACGCGCCAGTGTTTGTCACGCTCGACCACCGCCGCCGAAAAGCCGCGCCCGGCGCCCTCTAGCGGATCGAGCTCCACCCAGAACATCTCTCCGCTCCGAGTCAGCGCTTCATCCATTTCATGGGTGCACTCACCGTACCCCAACCGTTCCAGCAAATGACCCAGCCGCTGCGTCACCGACCGCTCGAATGCTCCCGACAGCGTGGCCAGTCTGTCCGGGTCGATCTGCCGGCCACAATCTCCTGACCGCCATTGGCGGAAGCGCTAGGCATAAAGAAGGGCTTTGGACATTTTCGTAGATTATCTACCGCAAGGAGTTGAGTTCAGTATTCACCAGCGATTGCAGTTTCGATTAGATCCTCCCGGATCGCAACAGTCGCGCGACAAGCGCCCTGTGTCCTTTCATGATACTTGTCGAGTCTATCCGAAGCCCCTTGGCAAAACGATTGGACATGCGCTCCATCATCATCAAAATCTCATCGCCTAAGAGTTCGTCGCGCGAAGGAAGGGTGAGCCGCAGGCAGTTTTCGGCGGTGGACTTTAAGCGAATAGCGATTCGTTGCCGTTCGGCCTCCGAACTGGGGGCGATCAAACAAACCTGAATACACCAGTAACATGTAGCCCAACATTCATTGAAATCAGCGGGAATCTGATCGTGCTCCTCTGTCAAATTCAGGTGCCTGATGGCGGGGCGCTTTGGATTGAAGAATGTAAACAGCAATCGACCAATGAGCACAGGCCAACTGTTTCCATCCCCCTCAACCGGCAATACACGGATTTTCGCCGCGGATGGGGTCGCCACAATCGTCTTATAGGGCTCTGGCGATGCAGCAGTACACAAAACCATCAATAGAGTCCGAAGACGAATGAGATCAAGGTTCCCAAGTCCCGATCCTTCGTTTGCTCTTTGTCGTATGCGCTCTTGGAACTGCTTAACAGCTCGTATAAGTTCGTTCTGGGTGGCATGTCGACGTGCTATGTGTAACTTTTCTCGCTCCGCGTCACTCTTGTCCTCTAGTTTCGGGGTATCCGGACCTCCGAAATCCGCGCCATCTTCGATGGCTTTCTCTGCGTCATCTGTTTCGTCACCGAGATCAAATGCATCTCCGTTCTTGGCGTGATCTATCTCCACAATGTAGGGGACGGCGTTCTTGTCAAGTCCAAGAATCCGGTTTAGAATCTCGCGGACTATTGCAACACTGCTTCCCGCGAGACTGTTGTACGCTGCACTGCCACTGACGATCCTCGGGCGGCGGCCAGCGATGAATTCCTCATAGGTGAACTTTCGATACTCGACTTTTGCTGTGGGCTCTCCATCATCACTCCTTTGACGTGGGACCGAAATTGGTTTTCTAACTGTTTCGTGACCACGTTCCAAGCTCTCAAGTTCGGTAAGCAAATCCAGTAGTCCGATACTCGCATCAGTATCATCTTCAAGCTCAGCCAGTCTATTATGTATGCGGGATGGATAGGGTTCCCGAATTTTTGTATAGAGTTGCTCCAACAGAGTGACGGTCGCAAGACTCGATTGCTGCCCATCGGACATAACAACGCGTGCGAACGATGGTTGGCGGTCGCAGCTACCGATGCGGTACTGTGAATTAGGTCCATTCTGACTAGCGACTGGCTTGAGAACGCAATTCATGGGACGCGCGTGCTGATCTAATAGTGTGATGGAGCAAGAGTTAGCGTCCGTATCTGCCGGCGGATACCAGAGGAGAGTGTCACCTCGACACTCGAACCGGCCGGGGTTCTTTCGCGCCAATTCGACTAGGGGAAGTTCGTCAGTAAATTCAGGACGTTCGAGATCACTGGGTTGTATTAAGCGATCCTCTGTCAATACATCAGAGAGTCCAAGAACAGCGCAAACGCTATTCGGCGGGAGGCATCTATAGAGGCAGACTTCCTCATTAATGCCCGAGAATCCAGCGCGGCCCAATGCGGCAGCCGTGCAGTTGGCACTACCGAACAGCACATGGTCGGCGTTGTCGGTGATCGCAATAGCTACCTTGGCGTGGATGAAGCGTCCTTCTCTGAAGCTCCCACGCCTATAGACTCTAAGTGAACGGAGGTGCTCTGCGGCATGGCCCGGAAATTCCCGCGTTTCTGGGTCAATTAGAACCGCGGTCTCTTTGGGTTCAAGGCGTAAGGCAAGGTGGGAAAGAGCGCCTAACTCTCTATCCCAATATGGGCTTACTACGACTAATTTCTTTACCGGATGATTGATCATATTGGCGAAACGGTCGGCAATTCCTGTCGCAGGATCACTCGTGAAGAGCGCAGCTACCGTCCCGTCATTGAGCGTTACTGACTCGTTGGCGGGAGCAGTTTCGCGAAGCCAAGAGGTGCGATTAATCATCCAGTCACGCTGTACCGATGTTGCAACCTGATCTTTCGAGATGAATCTTGAAACGTAGTCCCACGCGTGGGCAATTAGCTGACGTTCCGCAGTGTCGTCGCCCTGATAGGAAATTGTGCCGATGATTTCCAAGTTACCCGCGATGCCGGACGACGTCAGGTTTGCCGAGCCGACGATTAGCCGACCGCGATGGCGGCCGAGTTGCAATAGGAGCTTGGGATGGAATAGCCCGGAAGAGGCCGCGCCAAGTATTGTGTAGTGTGTTCCAGCATGTCGAGGAAGATCGAAGGCGCCACTCAGAGCGTGTGTGAGCATTCGGCTGTCTGCTACTACTATGTTGTTGCGGCAACCTGCTCCACGCAGGCGAGGCAAAACTATGGTTTCGTAGGCATCGAAGTCGAGGCAAAATGTTGCGGCTATGCTGGTGTGGTAGCCTTTTTCGGCGAAGAGTTCGTATAGCCTCATATGTCAGAGATGGCTGATTCACCGTAGTGAGTTAACCCTTCACTACCTAGTAGGTGGATATCGCGCAGAAACGTGATCGCAGGCGAGAGACGGGGATTCGTAAAAACAGGACCATCCTTGCCGCGCAATCTCAAGCGACCTTCGTCGCTTTCGAATAGGAAGGTGTAGCCTCCGCCTCGTAGCTTGCGCGTGGCCACCCAAAGGTGACGGCGAATTACCCGCTGTTCGATTAGACGGCTGAGGAGCTTGGGAATAGGGTAATCCGCGTGACGCCTTAGAAATTGAACTACTGTCAGCAGCGTCTGATAATAATCTGTGTCGAATACGCGAAGCACCTCCTTCACCGGGCGATCTTCTTGCTCGACTCGTTTCTGGAGAATCGCGAGCAGGATGACGGCCTTCCAAGCAATATCCGGTGGGCAATCGCTTTGATGGCTGCGGCCCGCTCTGTTCACCATGCTTTGACAGAGTGACCATTCGGCTGCGTCATCTTCAGAAGCATACGCGTTTCCCGTGATATCGACCGCCTCGAGGAATTCGCACCAGCTCAGGAAATTGAGTTCGTTGACTTCAGGAATGCGCTCGGTGCAGCGTGGAATAAGGCGCTCCAAACTTAGCCCGGATTGAAAGGGCGCGAGTGTATCTAGAACGAACTTTAGTAGTGTTTCTAGCGCGACGTGGCACATATCGTTGGCGTGATAGACCCACCAACGATTTCGTTGAGCCTCAAGAGGATCGGTTCCAAGATTCAGTGGTCGACCCTGCTGATCTTGGCCGGCGTACAGGATCCAGCGAACCTCATTGGCAGTTGGTTCTCGCTCGAGAAACGCAGAAACGTTTAGTATCAACTGAACGCTCAAGCTGCGCGAAATGGCCTTAGCATCCTTGGAAGATTGCGGCTTTAGCAGGATTTCCTCATAAACTTCTCGTTCCGACCCTTCGTCTTCGATCCTAGATGGCACGATCGGCGACACCAGATCCAGCTCTCCTCTTGTCACGCTCCCCCGTGTAATGATATTGACGACACGGGCAGCTAAGTGACCAAGACTATCGGCGAAAGCATCTGCAAGACGATCACCGATATTCGTACTCGGAACTGGAATGTCATGTTCCGGACTTTCCCAGAATACTTTATTTTCGAATAGCTGACTGCGAAAGGCTGCGCCATAGATCCCCCAGGCTTGCTCTAGATACTTGTCATCGCTACCAGGGTCAGCTGCTGAAGCGATATCGATGCGGTCCACGGCCACGTTAGAATACGCTCTCGCAGCCCATTGAATACCAGCGACGCCGTGCTCGCTGCCCACATGGTGCGCTGCCAACGCCAATAGCGCCTCCGCGCGGCGAATGAAGCGCCTCCATTCTTGAGGATCTTCGGAGCCTATATTCACGCCGTAACTCTTGCACAACCACGCGTAGTAGCCGAAGTACCGCATCCGCAAGGTCCCGTTGCCGATCCCGGGAAGAAGGGTTTGATAGAGGCTAATGCTACTGTTTTGCATTCCCAAGGGATCCTGACCTCGTGTCTTGTGGTAGTCGGTCCAAGCGGGAAAATTGACCTGAATCTCTTCTGAATCGCTGTCTGACATTTCTTAGTTCGTTGGGACCGAGCTATGCATAAAGGCATTGGAACAAGCCCGAAAAGATAAAGAACTCTAGAATGATTCAATTTGCATCACGGCTTTGATCTCTCGCGCCCGCTGGGCAAATGGTGACCCAGTCTCGTAAACCGCTGCAATGAAGTCGTGGGCCCATGCGAGAAGGTCTTGTAACCGCTTCGGCGTATCGGGTTTGTAGGCTTTGTTCGCGTGAATGATGTTATTTCGGACTATGCGCAGGTACTTATAGCACCTTTCAAAGACGGTCGTATGCGGGTCAAATGTCACATGCGCATACTGATACGATTCCGTATTGCCGTCATATCGCTCTGGAATCCCTATTTCTTCTATTCGGTTTAGCAGAGTTTCTGGAATTTCCGGAGGCGCTTCATGGAAGTGTTTTGCTGCACCTTCGAAAGCCATTTCATTTAGAAGCAACCCAACTATCATTCGTTCCTGATTATTCATTTCTTGCGATTGGTTGTTGCGGATTGGTCCGGCTAGAACAGCGTCCTGATTTTCTTGACGCTATGCGGCGATAGCAGATTTAGTGCAAAACCCTTATTCCCAAGGCGCGAAATATGCGGGTTGCTTCACTAACCAAGGTCAATACGTCGGCGCGACCAAGAGGGCGGCTATGCGCGAGTGCTTTTCTTACAGGATGCAGTCGGCGGAGGGAAATTGCGATATCATCTCGATCTCGGAAGATTGCCTGAAATGCTTCGCGCCAATTGTCGCGACGCGTGATCACATCAGTCAAATCCATAAAGTCTGCGTATTGGATAGCAGAATAGACTGTCCTTCCATCGGCGCGATCTTGGTTCTGGCGATCCATCCATCGCTTGCGCACGGATTGTGGGATCCTTTGCTTTGCCCAGTGTGAACCAACCAGTTTTTCCAAGCGATGTTCGACTTCTTGACGCAGCCGCTGTTCCAATTCGGTTAGCAATTGCCAGTGTTGTGGATTAAACGCGGGATCAAGATCGGGTGATTCGAGCGCTTTCGGTACAGCAACTGACGCGAACGACAGTGTGAATCCAGCGCTAATGAGGACCCTATCGTATGTGGCACGCGGAAACGCGATCAGCTCAGGATTAAGTCCGGCTCGCATAGCTGCTTCATCGCGCTCATTAGCGTTGGCGCCAAGTTCTACAGTGTTGGCGTCACCAAGTTCACGGCCAAGCAATTCTGCAACCGATCTGGAAAACGGGTCTTCCATATGGACGAAATTGCTGAGATTCGAAAGGCGTGCAAGTCCCATGGCGTTTTGCTGGAAGAGCCTGTTCGATGGTCGTGGTCGAGTGCGTAGTGCTGTTATGGAGTCTGAGTTCGCTCTTAAGACCGAACTTTCAGTGCTCCGGTAAGCATCACCGATATCTGCAACGCTTGCCGAGATGGCAACAGCTCCGGACGTCTTGGCCAAATGTGCAAGGGAGTGGCCGACGCTCGCTAGGCGTTTGACTTCGTGCGAATGCGCAAGGGCGGCTGCGGCGGCGAAGGCACCGGATGCTTCGACCGAACGTGCGAGGGCGTTGCCGACGCTGGTCAGGCGTTTGACTTCGTGCGAACGCGCGAGGGCGACTGCGGCGGCGAAGGCACCGGATACTTCGGCCGAACGTGCGAGCCCGATGCCGACACTGGCCAAGCGTTTGGTTCCCTGCGAATGCTCGAGGGCGGTCGCCTTGGGACCAGGTTGGTGAATGTCTGGTGGCATGAACGTATTGTACTCGTGAGGACTCTCAATTATGACCCTCGTTTAGTATGGAATCCCATCACGGCGACAATCACGACGCCTTTTTGACGTCCCCAGTGTGTAGTCGATGACTGCGGCGACCTGCCGGGCTTTATGTGCGAACAGCTTCTCCCCGACTCTTGTGCCAATCTGAGGCGCGCAGGGGCTCAGCGAATCATCTGACGCATCACTACTCTGACTTTCGCTTGGATGTCCTTGACACCGGCATCTACCAGCCTCCCTATCCGGAAACCAGGGCGCCTAGCCATTCCGTCATCCGCGTCGAGCGCTTCTGAATGACAACCTTGAGAGGAAATCAGGCAACTCTCACGGAAAATCCGGACAGGAGTCGAGGAACTGCTCAAGCAATCCTTTTGTTGCGTGCCACCATTCAAACTCTTGATCCTCATGCGTGAAGCGCTAGACTCCGGCATTCCCGCGAAGGGGTTACACGCCGACTTTCTCTGATCGGATGAGCATAAGAGACACGCTTCTTGCCGCATACGCTGATGGCAATCTGCTGGATGCCGTTGCTGCCTTGGCATCCCAAGATCACAAATTGATCACAGATCAGGTCTCGAGTCTGCACAACTCCGGCGAGATTGACTTTGTGAGTGCCTGCCTATCCGACGAACTCGACCGGTTGTCGCAAGATTCCTGTTTCGCCCTTCGTAGAGTTTTTTGTGACTCTCTGCCGGAGAGTGAATGCACGGCAAAGGATGCAGCTACAGCTTGCATCCGTCTGTTCGAGAAAACCAGCCCCGACTATACCGCTGGCCTAGTCTTCCCCGCACTTCGCGAGTGGTTCCAACAAAGCCCGGGTCGTGCTGAGGAGGGGTTGACGCTGATACGTCTCGACAACGACCGTTGGTCCTCACTCGTTCGACCGGTACTTCTTACGGGTGCCGCTCACGATGCCGGCAGGTTTACGGCTGAGGCTCTCGCTCTGTCGCGTCAGACTCACATGACCATACCGCTGGATGCGCTAGCCGTCCTCGGGGCAATCGTGCCCGGAGATGACGTTTCCCTAATTCAGCTGGTCATCAACCGATTCAACGAAGTGATCGACACAACGGATTTCGACCACTACGCGGCCAGCACGATTAGGTCATCATTGCACCTGCTTGAACGCATCGGTGGCTCCGTCGCAAATGATGTGGAGCGCCTCCTCGTCAGAATTTGCAAGAATCCTACCCCCTCCGTTCGCAGGGTAATCGCGGACAATCTCTACATGCGACGAAAGATACTTACGGACGCGATAATGGACGCGTCATTTCAGGCGCTACAGAACACCGACAAGCAGGACCGCGAAGCGATCAGATCCATCGATCTAATGCTCTATCAATGGGACCTGGATCGGGACCGAGAGCGCGTACTTCGATTTCTTCGGAACTTCCTTAGCCACCGCGAGGATCCCGTCGACATCGACCAGTTGAGAGATTTTCGTCAAAAGCTCACCAACGGCTCAGGCAAGCTCCTTGGATGGTACGTCGTGTCCCTGCTGCTAACCGGCGACTACAGGTTGTGCATCTCGGCCGACAAATTGCTGCCCTACCAAGAGACACGCGACGGCCTCGATATTGACCTTGCTCCGTTCGAGCTCGGTTCTTCCTGGATTCCATTTTTGGCAAGAAAAATTCTTGGATACTGCCTACTCAAGCGAGAAAGTGCATCGGCACTGCTACTTTCGTGCCTGAGGTGCGTCTCTATCGAGGAACGTACCGCCCTCGAGGAACTGGTACTTGATCACTTTCTCATGAACTATTTGCAGGCCATGGAGTGGTTCGAAGCGGCATTGTCGTCAAACGACGCTGCCGAGGAATCCGTTGAACGACTCTCGGCTTCGGTTAATCAGTATGTCGATGACCTCACTGCACTCGGTGGCTGTCCCGCCTTTGCGCCCAGCGATAGACAACGTCAATTGCAGAGGTATCGCCAAGCCGATTTCTGGCGGAACGTGCGGGACAAGTCTGAGGAAGGATCGTTACTATCGCTCATCGGTCATAAGTCGACCGTTCTCTACGGATCGGGGTCAATCGCCTATGTCTACGACAAGGACGGGAAAGGCCCGCATCGAAAGGAAATGCAGTTCGTCGGGCACGAATACACAGCAGAGATTCCCAGGTTGGACGCCATTGATCCGGTCTCATTGCGTTTCGTTACGCACCGCTTCCAGACAGAGCCCCCACCATCATGAAACTCATTTTCGTCGAGTACCTGGCTTCATTGAAGGAACGGGGGGAACTCGATGTCATCATTCCGGATCTTCTAAGTGAGCTTGGGTTCAATGTACTGTCACGGCCCGCTATCGGCACGAGGCAATATGGTGTGGACGTGGCGGCCGTAGAGACGGATCCGGACGGCGAGCAGAAACTGTTTCTCCTTACGATCAAGCCTGGCGACCTCAATCGATCCAACTGGAGTAACGGGCCGCAATCGCTTCGCTCCTCACTCGAAGAGATCATCGATGTCTACGTAGAAAAGCTTGTGCCGCAACGATACTCCCGTCTTCCCGTTCGTATCGTGATATGTCTTGGTGGCGAATTGCATGAAAGCGTGAAAGCCAACGTTGACGGTTTCATCGACCGACACACGAACAAGCAAATCACGTTCGACGTCTGGAATGGTGATCGCCTTGCCGATCTGCTGCAGTCCGGGGTCCTGCGCGAGCACGCGCTGCCAAAGACTTGGCGGTCCGACTTTCGAAAGTCGCTGGCGCTGGTTGATGAACCGGAGGTCAGCTTCCGACACTTTTGTCGTCTAGCGAATAGTATCGCCGATGCATCCAAACCCAACAGACCAGCACGCCTTACCGCGATTCGCCAGATATACCTCGTCGTATGGACCCTGTATGTCTGGGCACGCGAAGCCGAGAACATCGAGGCCGCGTATCTCTCCAGCGAGCGCGCCCTACTCCTATCCTGGCCATTAATCAAGGATTACCTCTCGGGAAAGTCGAAGCTCGCACGCCAACTTAATAAGGCAATGGAACGTCTCGTTTCACTTCACAGCATCATTGCCGGTGACTACTTGACCAGTTATGTCCAGCCAAGAGCACACTTGCGCCATGGTCTGACCTCCGCAGTACCAAGCGAATCGTCCCTCGACATCAACCTGCGGCTGTTCGATATCGTCGGACGTGTAGGTACTCAAGGTCTCTGGCTATTGCATGCGATACACTGCCTCGACGCAAAGACTAGGACGGAACAAGTTGGAATCATTCGAGAACAGCTCCAGGTCATTGCCCAGCTATTGGCCGACATCATTTGGAACAACCCCATTCTCCTGACCCCGATCAAGGACAGTCAGGCAATCGACATCAATATCGCGTGCCTCTTCCTGCACAAAGTGGGATGCAATCACGTCTTCCAGCCGTGGATCCAGCAGATCGCTCACGCAACGTGTTTTGCGTACGCATCAAATGGTGCCTATCCGTGCATATTCGAGGACTATCGCGACCTGATCGAACATCCCAGAAAAAATGACGTCTACCGAGAGAAAGCGACTGCCGGCAGCTTGCTTGTTCCCACACTTGCCGTCTGGGCTGCCGTAACGGACGACGGAGAGACCCTGGGCGTTCTCGCCGACTTCACCGCCGGCTCCTATGCGCATTCCACGCTGCAACTCTGCTATCCCGGTCCCGATACCGAGGAGCATCTATATGCCGACAGCGACAAACACGGTTTGGCGTGCATCGGTATCAAGATCGAGCGTAACCCCCACGATATGCTTGCACCCATTAAATCGGAGTGCAGCGCTTCAACGGCGTTCTCATCACTATCCGCGCTCGAATACGGACTTTGGCCGTTGCCGATCTCGGCCAGCCGCCATCACCGGTTTCCTGTACCTCCCCATTACTGGCCGTTCTCCGACTGGGCCAAGGACAATCTTCAGTAGCGCGGCTTGCCCGGTTCCAAAGCACATCAACGTATCCCAATGCTGGCATGCATTACTCTTTCGCTTGCACCGAGGTCCAGAAAGGAATCTCGGGATTCCAGCCAATTGACCACCAAGTCCGTCACTGTGGGAACCATGTTGGGCTTGCGCAGGGCGCACTCCCACACTATCGCAACCCGCCATCCCCCAGCCGCGAGGGATTCTCGAACGGTCTCATCGCGTCGCATGTTGGCTGCGAATTTCTGCTGCCAGAAATCTGCCCTTGTTGCAGGCGTGGTGGCGTATCGGCATCCAGCATGTCGGTGCCAAAAGCAGCCGTGGACGAAGACGGCGGCCCGAAACTTTGGGAAAATCATGTCTGGTTTACCAGTAACGTCCTTCGCATGAAGACGATATCTCAATCCACGCGCGTGCAAGGCCCTCCGCAGTGTCATCTCAGGCTTGGTATCCTTTGCCCTGATGCCCTCCATCATTCGCGAGCGGGTTTCTTTGCTCACAACATCCGTCACAGCAGGCATTCCTCGCGTTGTCTGCCTTGCCATTTTAGTCTGGTGCGGAACTCCGTAGGAGCCAGAATTGCCGTCGTCATTTGGTGTCGTTGATCTTTTTGCAGGCCCAGGCGGGCTGGGAGAAGGATTTGCATCCATCGACCATGAGGGTCACACACCGTATCGCATCGCCATTTCCGTAGAGAACGAGAAATCTGCCCATCGTACCCTTCGCTTGCGTGCATTTCTCCGACGGCACAGGGAGCGATATGGGTCACTCCCACTCGAGTTCATTGAGTTTCATGCCGGCAAGACAACGGAGCCTGTGTGGTCCGATGTCGACGAAGATTCGTGGAGAGCCGCAACTGCCGAGGCACGCTTTCTCGAGCTTGGGCACCCTGACACAGCAGGAGAGCTGCATCACGCAATAGAGACTATTCGCGACAAGTTTGACGACACAATCCTGATCGGAGGCCCACCGTGTCAAGCTTACTCTCTCGTCGGTCGCGCCCGAGCCAAGGGCAAGCCGGACTATGTGCCCGAGGACGACGGGCGCCACTACCTGTTTAGGGATTACATTCAGGTACTCAACAAGCTGCGTCCGGCAGCATTCGTGATGGAGAACGTGAAGGGCATGCTCTCGTCAACTGTCGAGAGCCGGTTGGTGTTTGAAATGCTGATGGAGGATCTGTCGTCGCTCGGCGCTACGTGCGGGTCCTTGTACGAACTGCGTGCCTTGAGGATCGATGGGACTCAGGGGAAACTGTGCGAGGCTCGACAGCCATCGGACTTCGTGGTTCGTTCGGAGGCTCTTGGCGTTCCTCAGCGACGGCACCGCGTGTTCATCATCGGCCTTAGGTCCGATGTGGCAACGGGGGCGGAGAACGAGAAAATACCTGTCCCAAAAGCAGTCCGACCTCTCTCTGACGCGATCAGCAATCTCCCGCCACTGCGCAGCGGCCTCAGCCGTTGTGTCGATAGCTGGGAGGCTTGGCAGCGAACCGTGTCGTCGGCAGCCAGAAATCTTGCTCGTGTTGAGGGGTATCGTGACGCCAAGTCACTCCGGTCAGAGTTCAGGCAGATAGCAAAAAAGTTCCAGAATGGAACGACACTGGAACGATCACAACGGGAACTTCCGACGGGCTATGGAAATTCAAACTGTGATCTCAGGAGTTGGCTCGAAAGCCGCGAACTGCGCGCGATTGCCCAGCACGAGACACGAACTCACATGGCGTCCGACCTCTCCCGCTATCTATTTGCTGCTGTCTTTGCGCGCGTTACAGGGACCAGTCCCAAGGCGTACCAATATCCGCAGTCACTCACTCCAAATCACCGTAACTGGCATAGTGGCGCGTTTTCTGATCGGTTTCGAGTGCAATTGCCTCACCAAGCATCGACCACGGTGACCAGTCATATGTCGAAGGATGGTCACTACTACATCCATCACGAACCGCTGCAGTGCCGCAGTCTGACGGTGCGCGAGGCGGCTAGATTGCAGACTTTTCCTGATGACTACCTGTTTCTCGGAAATCGCACGCAGCAGTACATTCAGGTGGGAAATGCCGTTCCACCCTATTTGGCGCGCAAGATCGCCCTTCTGCTTTTGCGTGTGCTTGAGCGACGCTCCGCTGAATGCCGATCAGTCGATGATGACATGGACGACGCAACAGCTTTGGATAGCTTCGAGATCTCTTCAGGCAAGATCGATGCTGACCGCAACCTTCCCAACAGGTAATTGAAAGCATTACGCTCGCTGGAAGTCAGATCGCGTTTGCCATCTCGCAGGACGTTCAGAGCAGAAGCGGACTTTGGGGATAACCAATGTCGTCGTCTGGCTTCGTCGAGAATTAGCGTTGCAGCACGCGACTTGGCGAATATCGGCTCTTCGCGTGCCCCGACGGGATTTCCCGGTTGTTGAGTTTTCGCGCCGTGGCGATCGGCGCCGGGCAGGTTGGTGACAACGTTCGTTTCTTCGTTCGCCAGTTGTTCTTCTTCAGTCCTCGCGGTCTTTTCGCGCTCGACAGGCATGTCAAATGCAGTTGCCAAGACTACTTCCAATTGTTCGCGAGGAAGGTCCACCAGGCATCTTGTTTCGTTCCAAATTCGCAAGCGTAGCGCCGCGCGCCTCATGATGGGCTCCATCGCGTTTCTGCCGTGATGACGAGCGGCGCGAACCCAAGACTCTGCTATCGCTGTAGCAAGCTTGGGTTCTCCTCCCAGGCTCGGCCGCTCGGTAATCTGAACGAGCGCGTCTTCCGTGAGTTCTTCAAGGAGCCGCCACCGGTCCGGGTGATTCGTTCCCCTGTCAAGGGATCGAGCACGCATCCACAGTCTCTGAAACGTATTTCGTATGCCACCGAGGTACCGTTCTCTTGCCTTCCCGAACCGCCAGTGCACGATATCTGGCGCCAAGGAAACACCGATAAACGCCCAAACATCATCTCGGAGCGCTTCGCCGCTCGCGAGCATTGGCTTTTCCGAAAGCATGGCACCCGTTTCGGCGTCGAATCCTGCAAGCGCAGCTCGGTCCCTCACCCTCGGAAAGCCCTTCGACTCGGCAAGACGCAACAACTCCTCGCGTAGCTGATCAAGTTCTGCCAGATCAACTTTCGAACCGCCCGTCGCACCATACCGCGCGGCTTCTGGCAGGTTTCTCGGATCGAATGCGTATCGAGCACCGAGTCCATTTCCCAGCAGATCATCTAACAGCATCTCGGCAGCAGGCCCGGGTAGCCGTGGAAGCAAAAAAACCATCTGCACCTAACCAAGTTCAGCCAGTTCGAGAAAAGCGGCTCTAAACGCGCCAGGCCGATTCTCCAGCACGGATCGAATGAACTCAATGTCTTTTTCTGGCCAAGCCTTGTCAAGCCACTTGATTGCCTGTGCACAAAGGGACCCCGGTTCAGCTTCGGCCGCAATCTTGGAGGCTAATGGATCGGTCACAAGCCGCTCGCAGATTTGCCCCATAACATCTGCAAGCAGCAATTGCAGAGTTGGACCGTCGTGGTTGTCGATGCGCTCAATGAATCCGGCGTGATCCTTGTTCAAATACAGTCGCGCGGCGCCATGAAAATCGCGGTTCCAGTCCAGAGGGGACCAGTGAAGATACCAAGGAGTTGAGGCGGGTATCGTGTTCCCTCCGAGCTTTCGGAAGTCCGCGATTTCTATGGGGAAGCGGGGTTCTTCGCCTTCCAGGCGAACGCGCAGCGTATCGGACCATAGGCGTTCCGCGACCCGTTGAGGAGACAACCGCCCAGACTCATCGGAAGGAGCGGCAAGAACAATATATGTCTGTAGGTCAAGGACCCCCGACAACCGATCTCCGGTGATCGTAAAGTCAAATTCTTGCTGACACTTTTCCCTTGGCAGTTCGCGGAGTTCTCGACGCAGGATTAGCCGCGGTAGTCGCCCCAAGCCTGTACCTACACGCAGTCCGAGCGCAAGGCGAAGGTTTGCTGGTGCGACACCGAGATCATCTGCGGCGATCGCGGCATCCAGCTTCAGGGTGCGTCGGAATCGCGTAACACTGGCGGCATCCCAATCTGGCAAGAAATCGGCTATGTTCTGCCAGTCACCTCCGTCAAGGGAGCACGACCACCGCGTAGCTTCGACTGCGGACTCCGAAAGGGTCAGGAAAGGAAATGCGATCCGCCGTTTCAATTGCTATGTCCTTGAGAGTACTCGTGCTTCCACCGTGACCGCGCAGTCACCACGCACGAGAACACTTATCTCGAATGTTCCCTCATCGCCGGATAAATCCAGCCTGTCGCCCATCGCCGAACGCTTGCCTTCTTTGGCGCGGATACCAACGATGACCGGTTGCTCGATCTCGTTCTCGATACGGCTAACTGTCGATCCCTCAACGGCCACGGCTGGCCGGGTAATCAGCGTTACGCCAGTGTGATCAATATCTTGGCTTACGTCTGTCGAGAATACCGCTACAGTTCCTTGCCGGGAGGTTTCGAGACGTTCAAAAGTGGGGCGGGTCGCCTTGGCTCGTCGCGGACGCGGGCGCCTGCCTGAACCGTTTCCGGGGCGGTTGCCCGCACCATCACCGCCCACACCTTCCAATACCGAACCCAAACGGGCTCCGAGACGCCCTAGCGGTGAACCTGAATCCGTATCTCCGGAGTGGCCAGGTGCGACCTCTCCCATCTCGGATGCAGCATGCTTCAGACGCTTCAAGGCAACGTTGACATAGCGCTTCTCATTGCCGCGCGGAAAATTATCGGGTATCCAGTCGTCATGGGCCGGGGGTTCGGAATAGGCGAATGCGCGCTCCACTGCGTCCTCGCGACTGGTGACAAATACTCCCGCCCATTCAAGTCGTTCGTCCGGCAAAGCTTGTCCCTCCAGATACTTCACTACCAATTCGATAGGCCGCATTAGCGCGATGTGCCGGGATGTTTCAGGAAACATTGAGCCCTCGTCCACCAACCGATGCCTGCGTGCACGTAACCCCTTTTCTATCGCTAGTGTTCCAAGCTGTTTTTTTGGTCTTTGCGACGATATGGGCTTCACGTTGCTTCCCGATTTTTTCCTTATCGCTCGCATGGCCTTTGAAAACAGATCGAGCGGTGGGAAATCTTCCGGGGAGGGAATCGGAATGGCCGATCCATTGACTTCTACATTGCAGGTGAATCGCTTGTCGGGCGGTGTGTCACGCAACATCCGAGGCCAGAAATTCCAGAGCAACCCCTCCACGACCCGCTGACCGAGTGAGTTCAAGCCTTCGTCGTTTGTGTCGAAGTCGAGAATCATGATTGAAGTTCCGCTTCGATTTTCTCCTCGCTGCGGAAACCCAAGCTCAGAAGCGAGGCGCGTGGCAGCACCCCCCGTTATGGGGTCCACGATTCCGTCAGTCGGATCAGCGACGCCCCACCAATGTCGACCGGTGTACCGGCGACTCATCCCGTTTTCTGCCAAGTTAAAGGATTGGCCAACGTGGCATCCAATCAAGCGACGATCTCTTGGGCCGCGGCCGCACGGAAGCGTGTCAACAATGATGGTGTTGTACTTGCTCGCGCCATATAACGCGACCTTTCCGAAACCATATGTGCCTCCGCCCTGCTCGGTGTCACGCCCAGACCCAATGTTGCGAAGAAAGTCGATGAAATCCGTGTCCCGTGTTTCAAGTGGAATGCGATCGGCACGGGTTGGCCCTCCAAGGCCAGATGTCTGGAAGTCACAGATTTCCATCACTACAAGATCTGTTTGTGATCGCAATGCTCGAACTTGCTTTCTGGAGTGCGGTCCCTTCGGCAGGTCGCGCAAGACTTGGGAAGCCAGAATTTTCTGCTGTCCGGGGGTGAGCCTGCGCAGTCGGATCTCAATTTCCGGTCCGATATCAGGAATTGCAGCGTCTGCGATGTTCTGTACAGCCTCGCGTATGACGGTTTGTAGCCGATTAAGGGTCGGCGCCCCCAGCAGACGCCGGAAGTTCTCCCCGATATTTCCAGTCGAGCCATATGGCTCTGAATAAACATCAAGGGCATTGGGTGTCATGTGGTAAGCCTGTGTTCTATATCATCGTAGACCGCCGCATCACACAGAAATGGCCGCGCAACGGACAGATCGATCTGGTATGTAACGCCATTTACACCTTGGGGCAAGGTACCGGCAGTCAACATGCCCAATGTGATACGTGGAAACCCAGGTCGAACGTCGTAGAGTTGCTCGGATTCGACCCGGAACATGTGTTTGTTCCAACGTTCGTCGTCTACGTCGCTACAGCCGGCTGAAGCAATCAGCGCCTGCAGTCTCTCGGGGTCATCAGACTTCGCAATTGCGCTTCGCCCCAAGCCCGATATGCTCAAGTGACCGCCACTGACCGGCTCGATCGCGATCCGCAACAGATGCAGCGTGCCGTTAGCGGGTGTCTCGAGCTGATCGATGCTGTTGATGGTGATGATCGACTTGCCTGAGCGAAGTGCTGCCTTTACTTCCAACGAAGTGTCACCGGCGCGAAAATCGTGACGGTCACCAAGGGGCCCTCGCCACGCGGCCCAAGCTGAAGTCGCACGATCAAGTAGCCGGTTCAGGACGAGTAGTTCCGCGACCAGACCTGCGACTTTGCGTTGGTCCACATGGGAGGCGCGTTCGCGCACAAGAAGCGCCCGGAAGTCGTCTATCGTGGACCTCGCAGAGTCCAGGCACCCTTCACCGTGCTTGATGCGAGCCAGCATGGAATCCACGACGTCACCAAAGACACCTTCCAGTTCGGGGGAGTGGCAGATCAGATCCAGGAAACGGATCGAGCGCCCTTTGAATCTAAACGAAGATATCCCGATGGAAAGCGCACTACCACCATGGAGGTCTGGGGGTGATTCCTGATCGGCAAGAGGCAGAAGCACTCGCGGTTCGCTGGCAGATCCGACAGCCAATCGAACCTGGCCTGACTCGCCATAAACTCCTGTCGGAAAGGTGGGGATTGCCAACTCTCCACTCTGGTAACCACCGCCGCGTAGAACTGTCCAGTGGTCAGCAGCGGCAAACTTCAATCCCTCACCTGACACCGGCTGCCTCTGCCTGCGCCATTTCTTCCGCGTCGATATCGTCGATGTCATCAGCCGAGAAAGGTCTGATTCGTACGGAAACCAGCTTGCCGCTCTCCCTCACTGATCCAGGAAAAACCAAACCATAGCCCAAGACGTCGAAAGCGGCGTCAAGGTCAACTCGGACATGGCTCTTTCGCTTTGGACTGGAAGTGCGATCAATCGGATACAGTAGCAAGAGCGGCACCTGGCCTACGTCATTCGAACGTACATCCTTCAGGTCATCCCATCCGCCATTCTCGTCCAAGCCTGCGCTACAATCAAAGAGGACATCGCGTCTTGACATCAACGCCTTGATGTCGGCTATGGACGAAGTGTCTGCAAGTCTTGCCCGATTGACCGTCCTCACGATGCCCGCAGTACCCAGTGGTTGCCCGCACTGTCTACCACGACCAGCCTCGACAACGCCTACGTTCCAACTTGCGAGACGCGCATCGCGGTTCCCTAGAAATTCCAGCAGCATCTCCGGACGCAGATCTGCATGAGTTGAGTGTACGTCGTAGGTTTCAAGGAAACGCCGGATTGATGACAAGGGAACACCACGCCAGAGTTTCTTTCCGCGCCTCTCCGCGTCTGCAGATTTGAGTCCCAGTGCGTCCGCTCGACTGACGAGTTCCGCTGCGGCGGCCCAGTTATCCCGGAGCACCTGCAGGTTCCTATGGTCAAAACGGAAGGTTTGACGGTGTGTTCCCCAGTAACTGACTGCGCATGGGTAGGCCGCGCGCATCTTGCTCGCTGCCGTGATCGCCATACCCGGTATCGCGGGAATTCTCACAGCAATCTCCATCGGAGAGAGATCCTGGATGCGGTACTCATCGATTTCGTCCCTGATTTCCTGTTCTACCGTGGCCAGTGCGCGAAACCGCAACGCCAGTTCTTCCGGCATCCAGATTCGGGGTAGGTCTTCATAGCGCCGCCTGTAGCCGAACCATCGGCCCATCTGGAGCAGTGTGTCGTATTGGTTCGCAGTGCGCAGAAAGTAGCTGACCATCAACCCTTCCAGCGTCAGTCCCCTAGCCAATATCGAGCCACCAACGACAATGTAGGTCTTCGGCTCTTCCGTATAGTCGATCCGATCTTCGCTGGAACCATTTTCGATCGGAAATTCGACGGTCTCCAGTACGGTCGGGAGCATCTCAAAGACCTGATCAACGGAAACGGAGGGTGAGTCGGTGATGTCTGCAGGGAGGCGATCTTGCTCCTCAGCCCAGATATTCCGAATGCGTCTACCGAGTTCTGATGTTTGATCAACAAGATTGGCGCGGTTGACATCGACCCAGCCTTGAATTAGTGCCGCCACGCGTTCATGGGCAATAACATATGCGGATGTATGTACGAGCATGGTCATATGCTCCATGCCATCGCCGCGCACATGCCTGGCAGCGCAGCAGGCAAGAAAGTAGAGAATCGAGGTCTCCAGACTTGCTGTCATCACCGGTTGGAACGAATCGCGTTCTCGTCGATTCTTCGGCTGAAGCAGCGATTCCTCCTTGGGTGGCACGACTCGAATCATGTCGAGGCCTTCCTCCTCTGGGCGTACATTTTCCGAATCCGAAGGCTCCACACCGAACAGCCTTTCAGTACCGAAGTATCTCGCAGGACTTGGAAGGGCGGTGATGAAGTCTCTCGGATACAGGTCATCGAGTTCTTGACCGTCCACCGGATACGGATTGATCAGCACGTTTGCGAAAGGAGTAGCCGTATAGCCTACGTAGGTTACTGTAGGCAGGTGCGACAGTAGCTTGCGTATCCGCTTGTTTATGGCCGTGATGTCAAGTTCGCCACGCGCGGAGTTTACGCTCGCTTGGTCACATTCGTCGTCGATAACCAGTATCCTCAGCCGCTTGAGCACTGTCGGATACGTCTTGCGGACTGCGCGCTCCAGCTGGCCCAGCGGTGATACATTTTTCTTGATTACCGCCAGTTGTGCCTTGTCGCTGTGGGACAAGAACCCCCCATGAGGCGGAGCGCGAAAATCACGGTTCATCTCGTTTGGCGTGAGCAATTGCCAGTTGATCGGGTTGCGGCTCACCAAGTCTTCAAAGAGTCTAAGCTGTGTCTGGTACCGTAACTTGTTCGTCAGACCAGCCAGGACGATCACCGTGTCGTAGCCAGCGTCAAGGGCCTTTGCGATCACGGCAGTCATGTTCGCTGTCTTTCCAGACTGTACATGTCCGACTACCAGCCCCCGAGTGGCGAACGTATCGATACTCGGGTTTTCAAACAGCGATACGACTTCGTTGGATGCATCGTCGATGCCACGCACGTCCTCCTCAGGCCATCCTTTCTCGTTCAAGAGGTAGTCCCTGACGGCCGGCCAGTGCAAGTCGGTCGGTTTGGGGCCGAAGTACCATTGAGCCCTTCGCTGAAGCACCGAGTGCTTGTGCAAAATTTCGATGTTTTCGAATTGACGTTGTACTTGCTCCCGCGCCTCCAGCAACTCCTCGAACAGGATGTCGGCAAGTCCAGGGTCGAGAACATCCAGTCGCTTGCGCACACTTTCGGTTGCTGCATCCAGATCTCGTACTCTGGGCAATACCTCAAGTATTTGCTTCGTTAGTTCTTCTACTTGTGGTCCTGGCAAAACCAACCTCCATTAGTTCCTTCGACCGAGAGCGCATAGACCGCGGAGGCTTTCCCGACGGTGGCGGTCTGAGCCGTGAGACTGGGTAGATTGGCGTTGGTTGTCAATGGGAACCGCTTATTCATCCGTGAGTTTCGGCTAATCAATTTGAACGGTTGACGACACCCAAAACGATTGGTCAACCAATTCTCTGCTTGGCGGGCCAACTCATCTTATCAGTTAGTGGAAAACTCGCGGGCGGCTCAAACTTCGGATTTCATGAGACAATTTTGGGATGATTCCCAAGGGCCACTCAAAAAAAGACCGCAGCAGGATGGTCCTGATATTGCGGCGAGAATTCAAACAAAAGGGGCTACCGATGAAATTGGCGGTGGACCATGCGATCCGTATAGGACTGCGGAGGCACGTGGCCATTAGAGTGGCTAGGGAAGCATATGGCGTCGATCCACCCCGAAGGATAGTCAAGATTGTTCAGGGCGGAAGGGTGTCACCAAAGTAGGGTTGATGGTTCCACTCACCCAACGGGAACAGCAATACTTCCATCTCCGCTCACTGGACAATCGTATGCGACATCCTGATTTGATTTGCCTGTTCGAACTTCTGGATCGTTGGCGGCACCTTCCCTCATACCGGCTGGAACCGCGGGCCGACGCGTTTTTTGCACTGTTCCTCGTCGATGTTCTTGACAGGCACCTTCAATCACGGGGCGTCCGCGTAGACCCGCGCGTAATCCCCGAATTCCCACTCGGACAGCGCGGTACCAAGCGTTCGGACAAGGCCGACTACTTCGCCGTTTCGGCAGACCGCAAACACGCGTTCCTGATCGAACTGAAGACCGATATGCGGTCTCTCAAGGTTGACCAGGGGAGCTACCTGAATCGCGCCAGGGACCGTGGTCTCGCCGCGCTGCTTTGTGACATCAGGTCCATGGCGAAGGCGAAACGCCCCTATGCTCGAAGAAAATACTTCCACCTCTTGAAGGCTATCGCTGCTCTCGACATTATGGAACTGCCGCCCGACCTCGAGCACAAGATCTACTCGCAACCGCGCGGAGTGTACGATTGCATCGCCGCCATCGATATTCCGAAGCGGCTCCCAGCCATCGAGATCATCTATATCGTGCCCACGGCAAGAGTAGGCAAGGATTGCATCGACTTTGAAACCTTTGCTGGTGTAGTCGAGAACCGTGGCGAGATCGGCAAGCGCTTGGCGGCGTCCCTCCGGGAATGGGTCTGCACAGAGGCTGGGGACAAACGCTGAGATTGTCCCGTCCCTGCATAGACTATGCCTCTCCAGCGGCAATCAGGATGTTCTCTTGAGCTCGGTGAGCCTTTATGAACTTGTTATAGGAGCCCGGAGACGGCGGCTTGGACAAGGCCGCGAAACGAATCGTTCGACGGAAATCCCTTGTGCATCAGTATATTTTCCGGCATGGCAGACGACATTCGCAAAGCAATTATATGTTCCCGCCGCGAACCAGACCAAGCACTTGACCAAGTTCGACTGTCGCGGATATTCTTTTGCACAGAGTCGAAATTCCGGCGAATTTGGGATTGCGACTAGTTCGAAACAGGCCAAAAGCGAGTAGTGCCATGACACGACAGGTCAAGATCGGCGAGGCCAAGACGCATCTTTCCGCACTGCTGGCCGAGGTGGAGACGGGCGAAAATCTGGTGATCTGCCGCGGCGCAACGCCGGTTGCCTATGTGACGCGGGTCGACAGTGCCAGGGAGCATGCTGCCCTGTGCGCGACGCTGCGCCGGGAGCGGGCGAAGCAGAAAGCCGTAACGACAGCCGATATTCTCTCATGGCGCCACGAAGGGCACGCGCGCTGATGGCGTTCGTGATCGACGCCTCGGTAGCGGCCGCCTGGGTGTTGCCGGACGAAGAAGCGACACTGGCCGACATCGCACTCGACCGGTTGGCCGATGAGACTGCAGAAGTGACCAGTTTGTTCTGGCACGAATTGCGCAACCTGCTGTTGACCGCCGAACGCCGCGGGCGGATCGGCGACGGCTACGCCGACGCATCCATGGCGCGATTGCGCCGGTTTCCCATCCGCCGTCCGAGCGAGCCAGACGACTACGAGGTCATGGCGCTGGCCCGCAGTCACGGCCTGACCGCTTATGACGCCAGCTATCTCGCACTCGCGATCCGCGAAGCCTGCGCGCTGGCCAGCCTTGACCGCCGTCTGAACGAGGCAGCCGCTGCGGAAGGAGTTGCACTGTTCGCCTGATCCGGCACCTTGTCACTTGATCGCGATCGGGTTCAGCGGTGAGCCGCAGCCGCCGGTGATGGGCAGGGGCGGGGCGCAGAAGAAGAACTCGTAGACGCTGTCGTCCGCGCAGTCGTCGGCGAGTTCGTCGACCACGAAGATTTCGCCCATGGTGATGCCGATCATGGGGATGACCACCCAGTGCCAGGGTTGCTGGGCCTCGGTGGTCTCGTTGGGACGCACTTCGCAGCCCCATGTATCCGCGCAGATCGCCGCGATCTCGTTTTGGTGGATCCAGTCGGCGGTTTCGAAGGCCATGCCAGGTGCGTCGCCGCCGGCATAGCCGCCCCAGTCGCCGGCCCGCTGGCGCTGGCCCATCATGCCGGTGCGCACTATGACGAAGTCGCCGCGTCTGATTTCCACGCCCTGGGCTTCGGCGGCGCCGTCGAGATCGGCGTTGGTGATGGCCATGCCCTCGTCCAGGGACTCGACGCCCGCGTACCGCGCTACGTCCAGCAGCACGCCGCGGCCCACCGCGCGGTCCTTGATCTTGTCGATGGCGTTTTTCTGGGCGCCGTTGCTGTCCACCAGGCGGGCGTCGTAGCCGTTCCACATCTTGTCGCCATAGAAAATGTGCCCCAATGCATCCCACTGAGTCCCACACTGCAGCGGCAGGGAGATCATGTCGTCGGCGTAGCGGAATTTGCCCTTGTCCTGGTTGCCGGCGACCGCGTCGGTGCCCGTCGCGGTCATGGTGTGGATCGGGTTGAAGCGGTTGCCCCAAAGCCCGCTCTGGGGACCCTTGTTGTCGAAGTTCAGCGCCAGCGAGAAGACCTTGCCCTTGCGGATCAGCCGGGCGGCGGCGACGATGTCTTCCGGGGTGATGAAGTTCAGCGTGCCGATCTCGTCGTCGGGTCCCCATCGCCCCCAGTTCTTGCACCGCTCTGCGGTCTCGCGAATGATCTCCATGTTGAGATGGCCTTCGTCGTAGCGTCTTGGCATGGGCGTTCCCCGAATTGGTTGGCTGAAGCGGCAATTAGCGTGAATTGCCGCCTGTGTGTCAACCTTCGGACGTATTTCAGAGGTTCCTTGGAGTCACCCGCAGGCGGACCGCCGTGGCGTTACGATGCCGGGGACTGTCTTGTCTCACCGAAAATTGACAGTTCGGGCACCGGCGCCCGCGGGTATAATTCCGCGCGCGCCGGGTGTCACGCTTGACTGTCAAACAGGAGAAAATCGGGCATGCAGGGAAAGATCGCATTCGAAGAACACATGGCGATTCCGGAGACGGTATCGGAAACACGCAGTTTCGCCGGCGACTCCGGGCGCTGGGACGACTTCACCCGGCAGATCCTGGATGTCGGCGCCCGCCGCCTCGGCAACATGGACGAAACGGGCATCGAGTTCGCGCTGCTGTCCCTCAATGCGCCCGGAATCCAGGGGATCCTCGACACGGCAGAGGCGATCGAGGTGGCCAGGAAGGGCAACGACGCCATCGCCGAGGCCATGGCCCGCCATCCGGACCGCTACGGTGGCATGGCCGCGCTGCCCATGCAGGATCCGGACGCGGCTTCCGCGGAATTGACCCGTTGCATCACGGAACTGGGCTTCAAAGGCGCAATCGTGAACGGATTCACCCAGAAGGACGTCCCCGACTCCGCCATCTACTACGACATTCCCGAGTACCGGCCGTTCTGGGCCACGGTTTCGGAACTCGACGTGCCGTTCTACCTGCACCCCCGGATGCAGATTCCGTCCCGCGCCCAGAACTACGAGGGCCACCCCTGGCTCATGAGCGCGCCGTGGGGATTCGCGGTCGAGACCTCGATCCACTCCCTGCGCCTGTGCGGATCGGGAATCTTCGACGACTACCCGAACCTGAGAATCGTCATCGGTCACCTGGGTGAGTTCATTCCCCACGGACTGTGGCGCATCGATGCACGGATGCGTTTCTCAAGGCGCGATTACCGCGGCAAGCGACCCCTTGGCGAGTATTTCCTCGATCACTTCGTGGTCACCACCAGCGGCTTCTTCAACGATCCCGCGTTCCGCAACACGCTGGACGTAATGGGCGCCGACAAGGTCTTCTTCTGCGCCGACTACCCCTTCGAGAGCATGCACGATGCCGCAGGCTGGTACGACGCCACGCAGGAAATCACAGATGAGGAACGCATCAGGATCGGTCGGACCAACGCCATCGAATACTTCGGTCTGGACCTGGATACCTAAAAGACCAGACTGGGCAGATATGTGGCGATCCCGGGGAAATTGACGATGGCGATCAGCCCGATCAGCATGATGATCCAATAGGGCGTGGAACTCCTGAAGATTTCCATGATCGAGATGTTCTCGTCCTCGTCCCGGATTGCGGCCTTCACCGTGTAGACCAACAGGCCGAAGGGCGGTGTGAGCAAACCCGCCTCGATGGCCAGGATGCCGATGATCGCGAACGCGATGGGATCGTAGCCGAGGCCCACCGCGATCGGCTCGAATATGGTCAGCGTCAGCAGCATGATGGAAATGGAGTCGATGACCATGCCGAGGACGAACCAGATGCCGATCATGCCGGCGAGCAGCAACCAGGGCGCCAGTTCCGCCCCGAGAAATGCGCCCTGAATGCCGCTGGAGACGCCGGTCATGGCCAGCGTGCGGGAGTAAAGGGCGGCGGAAACCAGCAGCAGCAGAATCGGCGCGGAGGTCCGCCCCACGGAGAGGATCGCGTCCATTGCTCCGCGAAAACGCATCCCCTTGGCGATGGCCAGCATCAGGCCGATGAAGGCCCCGGCGCCTGCGCCCTCGGTGGGCGTGAAGACGCCGAACCAGATGCCGCCCAGGACCGCGACGACGACCGACAGGATGCCCAGGCCGCTGGTCCAGGCCTGCAACCGGCTGGCCTCCGGCGCTACAGCCGGCGTGGCCTCCGACGCGGCGGGCGGAGCGGCCTCCGGCGCGTCGGCCCCGGCGTACTGCGCCCGCGCTTCAATCTCCCGGCCGCCGCCCACCAGCGCCGGACGCAACACCGCGGTCACCAGCACGTAGCAAACGAACAGGGTGACCAGCAGCAGGCCCGGCAGCACGCCGGCCAGGAAAATTTGGCCGATGGAGCGTTCGGTCAGCAGCCCCCAGACGATCATCAACACGCTGGGGGGGATCAGCATGCCCAGGCAACTGGAGCCGGCGACCGCGCCCAGGGCGAATCCCCTGTGATAGCCGAAGCGCTTCATTTCCGGATAGGCGATGCGGGAAAACGCAGCCGCCGAAGCGATGCTCACGCCGGTCACAAAGGAAAAAATGGCGTTGCCCAGCAGCGTGGCTACCGCCAACCGGCCCGGCAGTCGGCGCAGGCTTCGCTGAATGGCCCGGTAGACGTCGGTGACCGCGCCGGAACGGCTGACGAATTCGCCCATCAGCATGAACAGCGGGATGACCGCGAACTCGTATGCGCGCAACGCCTCGTAGGCCGTGCTGCCGAGCATGGCCAGGACCACGCTGGGGCTGCCGCCCGTGACCAGGAAGATCCCCAGCGCGCTGGCCATGCCGAGCGCGATGGCGATGTGCACGCCCAGCGCCACCATGACCAGCAGGCTGACGATGAGGACGGTGGCAATGTTGACGTCGAACACGATCAGTCCCTCGCCCGGGGATGTTCGCTGTCGGGGCGGGAGGCGTCGGGATTGGATGCGTCGCGATCGGAGGTGTTCGGATGCGCTGTGCCGGAATCCGCAGTGTCATTACCCGCGGCGGAACGCAAAGCTTCCGGCCGGAAGATGTCGAGATACGCCATCAACAGGTAGTTGAAGCAGGCCAGCGCACTGCCGATCAGGATCGTGAACCGGGTCGGCCACGCGGGAACGCGGAGCGCGCCTTCGCCCTCGTACTCACCCGCAACCCAGGAACGAATCGCCGCCTCCCACCCGCCGAGGAAGATCATCGCGAAAAACGCCGCCCCCAGCAGGTACCCCAACGCCAGGACGACCCGCCCGAACGCCGGCGGAAAGCGTTGCGCCAGAAAATCCGCCCGCAGCATCGCGCCGCTGCGGATGGCATAACCGGCCTGCAGGAAGACGATCATCACGATGGAGTTCATGACGATCTCCGGCACACCGTACACCGGCGAGTTGAAGACGCTGCGCCCGACGATATCGGCGATGATGAAGAACGTCAGGACAAACGCCCAGACGGCGGCGAGCACCAGCAGGAAGCGCGTCAGGCGGTCGCTGAGCTTGACGATCGACACGGCTTACCCAGGGTTGTGACGGTTACGGCAAGTAGATTGGGCCCGGCGTGCTGCAGCGCGGTGGCGGGCATGAACGCGGCAGTCTGAGATGAGGTAGTGGGCGGCTGCGGACGGCTCTTGCTCACGTCGTGGGCTCGGCGCGGGGCCAGGGACGGCCAGGAGCGCCGAGCCCCGATTCGAGTCCGCCATGGATGGCGGGCGAGATTTAGTGAGCAAGAGCCGTCCGCAGCCGCCCACGGACGCGGGGGCACATGGCTCACGCTGCTATTGGAGCTCGTATCGGACAGGCCACACATGGCCGTATCGTTCCGCCGCCGCCAGAGCCGTCTCCAGTACCTGTGTTCCCGGCAAGCCCTGTCCGTCCAGTTCGGCGGCCATCTGTGCGGGCCAATCGGCGAGCGACCGGGCCCATTCCTCGCGCACCTCCGGACCCAACTCCTTCACGGTGATCAGTTCCTGCAAGGTCGCCACGTCGTCGCCGTAGCGCTCGAGATTGTTGGAGCCGGTCAGCTCCTCGTAGTCGGCCGAAACCTCAAGCAGGATTTCCTGAACGTCCGCGGGGAGCCGGTTCCAGGTATTGAGGTTGATGGTCAGGCCGTGCCAGGTGATGGAGCCGAAGCCGATCATGGTGTAGTAGGGCGCGGGCTCGTACAGCTTGAGTTGCACCCACGCGCTGGGGAACATGATCCAGCCTTCGTAGACGTTGGTCCGCAGGCCCGTGTACGCCTCGGGCAGGGCGCCCTGAACGGGGGTGGCGCCCGCGTAGCGCAGCCAGTTCAGATTGAGTCCCGCACCGGCGATCTTGACGCCCTGCAGGTCTTCAACCGTATTCCAGTCGAACGACGTGCCCAGGTTGTAGCCCGCGTCGGCAATGCGCGCCAGCAATTTCTGGTTGAACTCTTCCTCGAAGACCTCGGTCAGGTAGGGGACCTCGCGGTACACGTCCTGGGCGATCTTCAGACTGACCGTCGGATCCATGGTCCCGAACGGCAGCATTACCTGGAACGCGTGCAGCGGCAGGTTGGAGGGTTCGAAGCAGTAACAGAAGCCGCCGATGTCGACGATACCGTTCTGCACGCCTTCCAGCGTCTCCGAGGTCCTGACGATGGACCCGCTGTATCCCTCGATGAAATTGACGGTGTGTTCGGTCCGTTCCTCCACCCGGCGCTGGAACTCGGTCTGGAAATACGATTGCATCAAGCCGGCGTAGACGACACCGGGCGGGTGCCCGGTCGCGATCCTGAGGGTAATCCTGTCGGCCTGTGCATGGCTGCCGGCGGCCAGGAAGAGGATGGCGACGAGACCGCGGGCCGCAAATCCCGGCTGCTTGCATGCAGTCGATTTCATGAGAACTCCCGGAGGATGACTTGAACTGGTTCCGAACATTTATTATTGAACGTGTCATGACCGCTTGCAAAGGCGAGTCCGCCTGAGTCCCGGCGTTTAGAGGTACCGGAGGGAGGTCCGTGGCTGGTAAGGTGGCGTCGGCCAACGGTGCTGCGCGGCAATCGGAGGAAACGGATGTTTCGTGAAATGCCCCTCTACGAGGACGATCCCATCGAGAGCATGTTCGTGCGCCTCGCCGCGGACAGGAGCCCTGACAGGATGGACCTGGGCATAGGGGTGTTCCGGGACGATGAGGGCCGGGTGCCGGTGTTCGATGCAGTGCGCGAGGCGGAGTTGCGGATTGTCAGGCGGGGAGAATCGAAATCCTACATGGGGCCGCTCGGAAACCTGGGCTATTGCAGGGCAGTGGAACGACTTGTGCTGGGTCCGGAGATTCTCGCGCAGGAGGAGCGCAGCGTGATTTCGGCGCAAACGCCCGGGGCGGGCGGCGCGCTGCGTGTGGGCGCGGAGGTGGTACGGTCCCTGTCGCGTGAATCCCGCGTGTGGGTATCGAATCCGGTCTGGCCGCACCAGCTCGAATTCTTCGAGAAGCCGGGCATGACGGTCAGGACCTACCGCTACTACGATCGGTACGAATCGGTACTTCGGTTCGACGAAATGCTTGAGGATCTTGCGGCCATGCGCCGCGACGATCTGCTTCTGCTGCACGGCTGCTGCCACAATCCGACGGGACAGGACCTCGGCCTGGATCAATGGCAGGCATTGACCGAACTGGTTTCGGAGAAGGGCGCCATACCCTTCGTCGATGTCGCCTACCAGGGATTCGGTCAGGGTGTCGAGGAGGATGTTGCCGGTCTCAGGCTGATGGCGAGCCGGGTACCGGAATTGTTGCTTGCGGTGTCCTCATCGAAGAGTTTCGGAATCTACAGGGATCGGGCTGGCATGTTGTCCGTCGTGGTATCGCCCGGGGCAAGGGTCGAGACCTGGTTGGTGCGGCGGCTCAGGGATTTTGCGCGGCAACTCTATTTCATGCCGCCGGATCATGGTGCGGCCATCATTCTGGAGATCCTGACGTCGCCGGACCTGGAAGACCTTTGGCGGTCGGAGCTCGATGGAACGCGGCTGAAGATACTCGGGAAGCGTCGAATGCTTCGGAACATGCTGGAAACCGAGGTCGCGGGTTTCGATGCTTCATTCATCGAAAGGCAACTGGGGATGTTCTCGTGCCTGCCGATCGATTCGCGCGAACAGCGGCTCATGGAAGAACTGTTTCACATCTACATGATGCCGGACGCCAGGGCCAACGTTGCCGCCATGAGGACGAGCGACGCACAAGTGCTGGCGAGAGCGTTTCGCGAATTGATCGGCCGCCGGCGCGGAGACGGACTTCGCGCCCTCGGCGGCACCGTCGGCTAGCCGGCCGGCACCGCCCCCGGGGGTGTCACCCGGATCGTCACGATGTCGGTGTCGTGATACTGCTGGTGCCGTACCGACGAGGCCAGGTGCCTCAGCAGCCGCAGTGACACTTCCCGCTCGATCGACGTAGTCGCGGCCTGTTCGCTCAGCAGCGCGATCCGGTCCTCCAGGTTGGCCGTGCCCGGTGCGGCAACGAAGTCCAGTATCGCTTCGCCCGCGTGCTTGTGAGCGACCACGAGAAGCCGTCGCTTCGGGGAGTCGCCGCCGGATTGATCCTGGTTGAGCAAGGTCAGCAATGTCTCCTCGCTGGCGGCGTCGAGCCGGTGCGCCATTGCCGCGTCCCAGCCGCCGGCGGACGCGAACTTGGCGAGAAACTCCCTGATGGTTGGCAGGGCGGACGTATCGAACTCCACCTCGATGCGCCGCCGCCGCGGCTCGGTCAACTCCACGAACAGGGTCAGCAGAATCGCGATCAGCCCGCCGCCGGTCATGCCGTTCTGGAGCAGTCCGCCGGCAAATGCCGAGAAGTACTCCGGAAAGATCACGCCGCTCTGCAGGCCGGCGCCTATCCAGAACGACACTCCGGCGATGAGGGCGTTGCGATGGTCGATGCCGTCCTGAATGACGATTCTCATGCCGACCACAAACAGCATCGCAATCAGCACGGTGATGTAGGCGGCGGCAACCGGACCGGGTATCGCCAGGATCAGCGCGAGCACCTTCGGCAGGAATGCCATCACGAGGAATACGGCACCGGCGGCGACACCGACGCTGCGGGCGGCCACACCTGTCAGCTCCGTCACTGAAACGCTGCTGGAGTACGTCGTATTCGGTACGGTGCCCGCCAGTCCGGAGAGCAGATTGCCCACCCCGTCCGCCGCCACCGCACCCTGCACGGTACGGAAATCCACCGCCCGGTCTCGGCGCCAGGAGACTCGCTGTATGGCCACGGAGTCGCCGATCGTTTCGATGGCGCCGACCAGGGTCACGAAAACGAAGGCCGGCAGCAGCGCCCAGAACGTCGGACCGAAGCTCAGGTCGAAGCCGGGCCACGCGATCGACGGAATGCCGACCCACGCCGCCTCCGCTACCTGGACCGTGTTGTACAACCCGAAGAACGACGCCACGACCGTTCCCGCCACGATGCCAATGACCGGCGCCCAGAGGCGCAGCGTGCCCGTGGCTTTCAATCCGATGGCGACGATCGCGACGATCGTTGCCAGCGCGCTCAACGCGGCGCCCGGTGCCGGGCTGCCTTCAGGCACCTCGGTCAACATGTCGAAGACAATGGGCATCACCGTCACCGCGATCAGCATGATCACGGTTCCGGCCACGGTCGGAGTCAGAATTCGACGCAGCAGCGACAGGCGGTTCGAAAGCGCAAACTGAAACAGCGAGGAGATGACCACCAGCGTGGCCAGCATCGCCGGGCCGCCCTCGGCGAGCGCCGTCACGCAGATGGCGATGAAGGCGCCGGATGTGCCCATCATGAGCACGTAGCCTGCCCCGATCCGGCCCACCCGGACGGCCTGCAGGATGGTGGTCACGCCGCTGACGGCGACCGCGGCGAACAGCGCCCAGGACAGGTACGCTTCGGATCCGCCGGCGGCACGGATCACGATGGCCGGCGTGAGCACGATTCCGGCAATGCAGAGGATTGCCAGTTGCAGTCCCAGGCCGAAACTCAGCGCTCTCGGCGGAGATTCGTCGGCTTCGTAACGGATGGGGGACGTGCGTTCGTTGCTCTCAACTGCCATTGCATAAATCCTTCGTTGCTGTAGCGGCCAGGTTTCGGCCTAACGTGCCTCGAAAAGAAACTCTGTGAACTGGGTGCCGCCTTCTTCGGTCTCGTAGACCTCGTTGTTGGGGTTTTCCGTGCAGTGCCAGTAGCGCACGCGCAGGGAGCGGTCCGGATTCGGTATCCGATTGTAGACGACCTTCGTGTGCCACGGTTCCTCCAGGATTGACGGGTCGTAAATCCACGCGTCAACCTCAATCCGGTCTTCGGCGACCGTCTCCCAGACCTCCACGGTTTCGATGGCGTCGCTCTGGTAGAGGTTGTTGCGCCCCATGTAGCGGGCCATGAGCTGGTTGGTATGGATGACCAGTTTCCCCTCGTCCCAGAAGCCGATGGAATCGCCGTAGTAGAGGGGGTAGCGCTCGGCTTCGTCCGGATGGCCCCTGCCGTCGGTGTAGATGCGGCGCACGTTGTTGACCGTCTCCGAGGAAAGCCACGTCTGCTCCGGCCGGACGATGAATTCCCTCAGGAAGGGAATGACCAGCCAGCGCGGAAAACCGGGCGGGCCGCAGTCGCTGATGCCTGCGTCGTAGACGTTGCCCTGCGACGTCCGTTCGCGTCCTTCGGCGAGCATGCGCTGCGCTGCGGGAGTGAATCGGGGCGCCTCTCCGGCCTCTGGCTGGAACAGTACGAACGCGTCGGGGGCGCGCGACCAGAGACCGGACCAGTCGGGCAACTGATCGAACGGCGGGGGTTGCTGACCGCCGCCGGCTTCGTCCTGCAGCGCCCGGTACAGGTCCCGGGCGGTCTGATGTGCCCGGCCCATGTCCAGCAGTCGCCGTTTCTCTTCCATGGCCTCCGGTGACGCCTGCGCCATTTCAGAAGCGACTTCCGCCGGTTCCTGCGCCGCTACCGACACCGGCCCAAGCGCGGCCATTGCCGTAGCCAGCGCGAAAATTTCTCTCCCGTGTGCTGAGGGTCTCATTCAAGTTCTCCCTGCTGTGTAACGCCGGGCGCCGCAACGGCAGCCGCGGACAAGGCGGCAATCGTTACGCTGCGAATGGCGAGGCGGTCCAGGAACGCTCCTTTCGGTTTCGGCATTGATTGACATTTTCGCATGAATGGCGCCAGGCGATGAATTTCGGCCAGCAACTGGAGCGCCCCGCCCATATACCGAACCACCGGCACTGACAGGGTATTCGCGCTAAACTTCGCGACGCAAGACAGGCGCGGCGCTCTGTCGCTCGATACAGGCAAGACCCACACGGATCAGGAGAGTCGGACATGAGTCCAACGGTTGGCGTTATCGGACTGGGCCCCATGGGCGGGAACATTGCGGGCAATCTGCTGCGCAGCGGCTTTGAGGTCACCGGTTTCGACATCAGGCCGGAGTGCGTGGAGGCGCAGATCGGGGCAGGACTCACGGCGGCCGGGTCATCGGCCGAGGTGGCACAGGGCGCCGACGTTCTGGCGACGTCGCTGCCGAATATCGAGGCCCTGGAAGACGTGATGGACGGGGTGCTCCGGCAGCCGAAGCCGGGTCAGATCCTGATCGAGTGCAGTACCCTGACCGTGGAGCAGAAAATTTCCGCTCACGCCCGGTTGCAGGCCGCGGGCATGCGCTTTCTCGATGCTCCAATCAGCGGCACGCCGTCGATGCTGGCGAAAATGATGGCTTCCATCTACGTCAGCGGCGACGAGGGCGCCTATGACGAATCCGTGCCTGTTCTGGAGGGCTTCACCGCCACGAATTTCTACGTCGGCGAGGTGGGTAACGCCAGCCGCATGAAGTTCCTCGCCAACTACCTTGTCCATGTTCACACGACGGCGGCTGCCGAGTGCATGGTGCTGGGTCAGCAGGCCGGACTGGAGCCGGAACTCATCCACCGGGTCCTTACTGCCGGCGCGGGCGGATCGAAGATGCTCGACATTCGCGGCGCCATGATGGCGGCGTCGGATTACCGCGAGGGCGGGGGCACCATGTTCGACGTGTACGAAAAGGACGCGTCGATCATCACCGAATTTGCCGCCGGCGTTAAGGCGCCCATCGATCTCTACGTTTCATCGCGACAGAAATTCAATTCCGCCATTGCCCTGGGGCTGAACCATCTGGATACGTCCGCCGTGTGCAAGGCGATCGAGACGGCGGTGGGTATCGACCGCGAACTGGTGGAGTAGGGCGCCGCCGCAGCTCCGACCGTGCCGGTGTGGATTCTCGCTTCTGCGGGATTCGCCGCGGTAGTCCAGGTGTCGTCCGCGGGGGGCGAACGACACGGCAACGTGCCGTCAGTTCAGTTTGCCGTATAGCTGGGCGGTGCGCTCGACCTTGTCGCCCAGCGCCTGCAGCAGGTTCCAGTAGTTCAGGAAGTGCGGCGTCTGGCGGTGCCGCGCCAGGGCGTCGGCATCCTTGTAGACCTCGTAGAACAGGAACGTGCCGGGATCGTCCTCGGACACGTTCACATCGAAACCGTAGCAGTCCTCCTCGAGGCGGGATTTCGCGGCATTTTCGAGCATCGCGGGTTTCAGTTGCTCCACATGGTCGGGGTCGACGGTGACCGAAACGACGAGTACCAGGTCGGACATGTGCTTCCTCCGGATGGCGGTCCTGCTCTTGCCTGCGCGACGGATGCGGGCAGCAGACCGGGATGGGTTGCGGGCGGATTATTCCGGCGATCCGGGTCTGGCGCAAATCCTGCCTTATTCCGGCGTTGCGAGTATGTCGTACATCTCGCCCACGAGGTTGGCGCGCCGCTCCTCGTAGAGCAGCCAGTCGCTGTAGTCCGCCAGCAGGATCGTTTCCTGCAGCGTTTCCCGGTCAAGGCCCTCGGCGACCCCTGCCATGACATCGGACTCCAGGTCGCGCAGTAATCCGAGAAAACCGTTGACGTCGGCTTTCGTGCCCGCGTTGCCGTGCCCGGCAACCAAAATGTCGAAGTCCAGCGCCTCGACGGTTGCCAGCGCCGCCTCGTATTCATCCACCGTGTAGCCGCTCAACGTCCCCGGAAATCGTTGGGCGTGGAGGAAATCCACCGTAAACGCCGCCCGTTCATTCGGGAACAGGACAATTGTGGTATCGGCCGAGTGGGCCGCGCTGGGATGGTGCAACTCTACGGTGCTGTCGCCCAGGGTCAACATCATCTGCTCCGTGTAGGTGACGTCCAGCGGCACGGTGGCGGCGTTGATCTCCGCACCGCTCAGGCTGCCGTCCCCATCGGTGTCCATGCTGTCGAAGCTGTTCAGGTAGCCGCCGGCGGCTTCGCTCCGTTCCAGCGTGCCGTTGCCGTTTGCGTCGGAAAGCGCCGCATTGCTTGGCAGCCCGCCCTCCAGCCTCGCGGCGGTATTCTCGTGACCGACAAAGATGGCCGTGTCGGCGAAGACCTGCCCACCGGCCACATGGTCGGGATGGTGATGGCTGTAAATCACGTACTCCACTTCGGAACCGAAGCGGGCCGCCAGTTCGCCCTCGAGCCACTCGGCAAAATCCGCCCGCAAGGGATCGACGACGATGATGCCTTCGGTCGTCGCGAGAAAAACCGCGTTATGCGTAGCCGTGCGCGCCTCGTAGAGGTTGCCCGTGACGTTGCGGATGGTGAACGGAGGCTCGGCCGATCCGTCGGTCTGCGAATCCTCCTGGATCCCGCACGCGGTCAGCGCGAGAGTGAGGCAGGCGACCGGGAATATCGCCGCTGAATTGATTGACCGTTCTGTTGTCGACATGGTTTGTCTCCCAAGTTGGGTGCCGGGCATTTCGTCGCAGCCACTTTTCAAAGAAGGTTCTTCAGGGCCGCCATCGAAATCGTGGCCCCGGATCGGCGCGGGCACGTTTCCCGGACCGGCGAGCGGGCGCGCACCGGATCAGCGGGAGCGCGTACCGCGGATCAGCGAGCCGTCTTCGGCCCAGTCGTAGCGAATGTTCATGCCTTCTTCGTCGATGAATCCAAGGGACTGCTGGAACTGGACCTGGGGCGGATAATTCTTCGGCACCGTCGCCTCAACGATGTACAGCCGGGCGTCGTGCAGATAAATCCCGATGTAACTGCGGGATTCGTCCGGATTGGTGATGTTGAGCTGGTGTCCGGCCACGCGGTCCACGTGGTGCCAGGCGTCGTACGTGACCTCGCCGCCGCGCTCGCGGAATTGCCGTGCCGCGTAGGCAATGGACGCAAGCACGTCGATTCGCCAATAGGAGTAATTGACCGGCGAATCGGCTTCCGTGCTGTTGGTCCGTGCCAGATGGATGCGATGCGAGTCCGTGTAGTCGATCACCGTCACCGAATAGGCGGCCGGACCCTCCCGGAACGAATACACGCGCCCGGGAAATACCGCGCCATACTCCGACGGCCAGGTGATGTCCCGTACTTCCGGTTCAACGGACTCCGGCAGGTTGATGGAAAAGAAATCGGTCGTGTTCTTGTAGTTGACCCAGTTCTGCGCCAGCAGCGTGCCTGCCGGAACGAGTGCCAGAACGGCCAGAAACAGCGTGCGCATGGGTTCTGCCTGCGATAGTGCCAATCGTCGGATTGATTCTACCTGCTGTCGCCGGGGAGCCCAACTGCCGAACCGGCAGGATGGACCCGGCGCCAGGAACCTCAACATCCGACCCGGCGCTTCCGGCCCGCCCCGATCGGCCCGGCGCGACCGGCCTGCCGCGACCGGTCCGGCCCCCGCGGCCGGCCGTGCGAAATCGGGTCAGCCCACCCCGATGCTACGCGGCGGTGGCCGTCTCGATCCCGCAGTGGTAATCGTCCCCGGTAGCCGAGGCCAGCGCTTCGGCAACGGCCCGATGCCTGATCTCCCCCGCGCTGACATTGACTCCGTTGCGAAGGTGCGGGTCGCGCTGAACCGCTTGCCGCCATCCCAGTCGCGCCAGCGAGCGAACATGGGGAATTGTCGCGTTCGTCAACGCCAGCGTCGCGGTTCGGGGAACGGCGCCGGGCATGTTGGTCACGGCGTAGTGAACGGCGCCGCTCTCAACGTAGACCGGGTCGGCGTGACTGGTGGGACGGCTGGTTTCGAAGCATCCGCCCTGGTCGATGGCAATGTCCACCAGCACCGAGCCCGGCCTCATGGACCGGACCATTTCGCGGGTGACCAGCTTGGGTGCGGAGGCCCCCGGAATCAGAACGGAGCCGATGACGAGATCGGCCGTTCGCACTTCGCGGGCGATGGCTTCAGGGGTGGAGTAAAGCGTTCGGATACGGTTCCCGAATCGGGTTGCCAACTCCTCGAGTCTGGCGAGATCGATGTCGAGCACGGTGACGTCGGCCTGCAGGCCCACGGCCATTTCCAGGGCATTCGTGCCGGCCGCGCCGGCGCCCACCACCACCACTCGCGCCGGCGCCACTCCGGGCACACCGCCGAGCAGCACGCCGCGGCCGGACGGCATCTCCAGGTAGTGAGCGCCGACCTGCGTGGCCATTCGGCCGGCGATGCAGCTCATGGGCTTCAACAGGGGCAGCGTCCCATGCGCATCGGTGACGGTCTCGTAGGCGATGGCGGTGGCGCCGGATCGCATCAGTGCGCGTGCCTGTTCGGGATCCGCCGCCAGGTGCAGGTAGGTGAACAGGACCTGGTCCGGCGAGAGCATGGCGCACTCTTCGAGTTGCGGCTCCTTGACCTTGACGATCAATTCCGCAGCGCCGAAAACCGAGCTGCCATCGGCCATGATCTCGGCACCGGCGGCGGTGTACTCCTGGTCGTCGAACCCGGCGCCTGCGCCGGCTCCGGTCTCGACCAGGACTCGGTGACCTTCCCGCGTGAGGCGGGCCGCGGCATCCGGCGTCAGCCCAACCCGATATTCGTGAATCTTGATTTCTTTCGGAACGCCTATTTGCATTTCTTGTCTTCCCGTCAGGTTGCACCACTAGCCTATCCGAATCGGAGATCAAGGCGCTTGCAAATTCAGCGTAATTCGGCCCACAATTAGCAAGATTAGTTCAAGCTACTACGAAATATGGAAAGAAAATTTTGAGTATTGACCGTAAAGACACAATTATCCTCAATCAGCTTCAGAAAGACGGGCGCGTCAGCAACGTCAGGTTGGCCGAGGCCGTCGGATTATCCGAAGCGGCGTGCCTGCGCCGTGTGCGCGCGCTGGAGAGTGACGGTTACATCACAGGCTACGCAGCAAGGGTGAATGCTTCCAAGCTGGGGTTGGGAAGCAACGTCTTCGTGGAAATTACGCTGCACCAGGAGCAGCAGCGAGACTTGCACGCCTTCGAAGTCGCCGTGGCGCGCGTGCCCGAGGTGATGGAGTGTTACCTGGTGACCGGGCAGTACGACTACCTGCTGCGGGTTGTGGTGAGGAGCCTTGAGGATTTCGAGCGCATACACCGGGAAGCCATCACCAGCCTTCCCGGCGTATCTCGCGTTCAGACCAGCTTCGCTCTGCGGGCGGTCAAGAAGGAATCGAGCCTGCCGATCGGGTAGGGCGGACTTCTCACGAGACCGGCCGATCGGGCCGCACGTACTCCCCTCACGGGAGTCCGTGAGCGCAATGGGCGGTGTTGCCGTTACAACCGCCTGGGGTACAGGTCGTAGTTGCTGTCCTGGACGGTGATCCGCCGGGTCTTCATCTCCAGCGTGCCGGGATTGGCATGACGGTTGCCGAGCATGGTAACCGTGTCGCCAACCTTGACGATGCCGTCGGCGAAGCCCGCTTGCCGGCTGCGGTCCGGCGGGCTCAGGACCACGTTCCACATCTCGCCATCCACGTCAACGGTCAGACGATCGTGTGGATTCCCGAGGTGCGTGTCGACTACTGTTCCGGTGAGGGTGAAATCCGCCGATGTGTAGCCGCCCCAGCCGTGATGCGCGAGTGCGCTGCCGGTCAACAGGCCAAAAACAATCGCTGCTGCTGCCAGGTATCTGGTCATCTCTGCTTCCTCCGCAAAGGGGTTTCAATGCGTTCCTTCTCTTCAGTCACCATTTATGAACTAAATCCTCGCGCGACGCAACTGTGCCGACGATCGGCCGCTGCTTTCCGGCTCATCCGTTGCCGGAAGGCTATTGAAGTTCCAGCAGCAGGTCCTGGGTTTCGAGCTGCATGCCAACCCGGGCGGGGATGGATGCGACCGTGCCGGGGCCTTCGGCGCGGATCAGCATCTGCATCTTCATCGCCTCGATGGTGAGCAGCGCGGTCCCCTTGTCGACGCCCTGGCCGGGCTTGACGCTGATTTCCACGACCTTGCCGGGCATGGGCGCGGCCACGTGGTTGGGATTGGATGGGTCGGCCTTGGGGTGTGCCGTCACGCTGGCCGTGGCCTGGCGATTCACCAGTTCGACCGTCCGCGGTTGGCCATTGAGTTCGAAGAACACGCGTTGCTCGCCGCGCTGGTCCACATCGCTGACGGCCAGCAGGCGGATGACAAGCGTCTTTCCCCGCTCGATTTCCACCGCGATCTCTTCCTGGTTCTTGAGGCCGTGAAAGAAAATCGGCGTCGGCAGCGTACTGACGTCGGAATAGTTCCTGAGATGATCCGCAAACTCCTCGAAGACCCGCGGATAGAGCAGCCAGGATGAGAACTCCGTCTCGCTGACGCGGCGGCGGACGCGCTTTTCCGCCCGTTTGCGCTCGGTGTCAAGGTCCACGGGCGGCAGCGTTGCTCCGGGCCTTTCGGTCAGCGGTTCGCGCCCCTGGAGTATTTTGCGCTGCAGTGCCTCAGGGAAGCCGCCTACGGGCTGACCCAAGTCGCCCCGGAATAACGACACCACCGATTCGGGGAAGGCGACTTCCTTGTCCGGATCGATCACGTCTTCGGCACTCAACCCGCCGGAGACCATGGCCAGCGCCATGTCGCCGACGACCTTGGAGGTCGGCGTGACCTTGACCACGTCTCCGAACATCTCGTTGACTTCCGCGTAGCGGTCGGCTACCTCCGGCCAGCGATGGGCGATCCCCAGCGAGCGCGCCTGCTCGCGCAGGTTCGTGTACTGCCCGCCCGGCATGGCGTGACGGTAGACGTCCGCCGTTCCCGAACGAATTTCGCTCTCGAAACCCGAATAGTGCTCCCGCACCAGCTCCCAATAACGCGAGATCCTCCGCATTGCCGCCCGATTCAGCCCGGGGTCGCGTTCATGGCCGTGCAGCGCATCGACGATGGATCCCAGGTTGGGTTGCGAGGTCAGGCCGCTCATGGCGTCCATGGCGCCGTCGACGGCATCCACGCCGGCATCCACCGCCGCCAGCACCGCCGCCGCGCCGATGCCGCTGGTGTCGTGGGTGTGGAAGTGGATCGGAATGCCCACCTCCTGTTTGAGCGCCCGGACCAGGCGGCTTGCGGCAGCCGGCTTGCATACGCCCGCCATGTCCTTGATGCCGAGGATGTGAGCGCCCGCCTTCTCTAGTTCTCGCGCCATGCCGACGTAGTACGCCAGATCGTACTTGTTCGGCTCCGGCGCCAGCATGTCGCCGGAGTAGCAGATGGCGGCCTCGCAGAGCTTGCCCGATTCGAGCACGGCGTCCATGGCGATACGCATGTTCCCGACCCAGTTCAGCGAATCGAAAACCCTGAAAAGATCCACACCGCCTTCTGCAGCCTGCGCGACAAAGTGCTCTACCACGTTGTCGGGGTAGTTCTTGTAACCGACGGCGTTCGCCGAGCGCAGCAGCATCTGCAAGAGAATGTTGGGCGCACGCTTCTTCAATGCCGCGAGCCTTTCCCACGGGTCTTCCCTGAGGAATCGCATGGCCACGTCGAAGGTGGCGCCGCCCCAGCACTCGAGCGATAGCAGTTGCGGCAGGCGTTCGGCGTAGGCCGGAGCGATCCGCAGCAGGTCGTAACTGCGCATTCGGGTCGCCAGCAGCGACTGGTGGGCGTCGCGCATGGTGGTATCGGTCAGCAGTACGGCTTTCTGATCGAGCATCCAGCGGGCGAATCCCTCGGGACCCAGTCTGTCCAGTCGCTGTACGCTGCCGGGCGGACAGGTGCCTGAGTACTCCGGCACCGGCGCCGGCGTTCGGGCGCCGGCCTCGACGCGTCCGGTGACCTCCGGATTGCCATTGACGATGATTTCGGCAAGAAATTTGAGCAGGCGGCTGGCGCGGTCCCGCGGCTTTCGGAATTCGAATAGCTCTGGAGTCCGGTCGATGAATCGTGTCGTGTAATCTGCCTGCAGGAACCGCGGGTGGCGGATCACCTGCACCAGGAAAGCCAGGTTGCTGGCCACGCCCCGGATACGGAATTCCCTCAGCGCCCGGACCATCCGGCTGACGGCTTCCCCGGGTCTTGGCGCCCAGGCGGTGACCTTGACCAGCAGGGAATCGTAATAGGGCGTGATCAACGCACCGGCGTAGGCGGTTCCTCCGTCAAGCCGTATCCCGAACCCCGATGCGCTGCGGTAGGTGCGGATGCGCCCGTAGTCGGGGATGAACTGGTTTTCCGGATCCTCGGTGGTGACCCGGCACTGCAGCGCGTGGCCGTTCAGGCGGATGTTCTTCTGGGTCAGCACGCCGCTGTCCGCGTCGCCGATGCGCGCGCCCCGGGCCAGGCATATCTGGGCCTTGACGATGTCGATGCCGGTCACTTCCTCGGTCACCGTGTGTTCCACCTGAACACGCGGATTGACTTCTATGAAATAGAACGCCCCGGTATCGGCGTCCATAAGGAATTCCACTGTGCCGGCGTTACGGTAACCGGCCGCGGCTGCCAGCCTGAGGGCGTGGCCGCAGAGCTCTTCGCGCTGCCCGTCGTCCAGATAGGGGGCCGGCGCGCGCTCCACGACCTTCTGGTTGCGCCGCTGCACCGTGCAGTCGCGCTCGAAGAGGTGGACCAGGTTGCCGTGGGTATCGCCGAGGACCTGCACCTCCACATGACGGGCACGCTCCACCAGTTTCTCAAGGTAAACCTCGTCGTTGCCGAACGCCGCCAGCGCCTCGCGGCGCGCCACGGCGATATCCTCGCTCAGGCTTGCAGGGTCGCGAATCACCCGCATGCCGCGGCCGCCGCCGCCCCAACTGGCCTTGAGCATCAGCGGATAGCCCACGGCTTCGGCCATTTCCTTCGCAGCGTCGGGATCCTCAGGCAGCGGGTCCGTGGCCGGCATCACCGGCACGCCCGCCGACTTCGCCAGTTCCCGTGCGCTCACCTTGTTGCCGACCTTGCGCATCACATCGGCCGGCGGGCCGATGAAGATCAGCCCCGCCTCGCTGCAGGCGTCGGCAAATTCGGGATTCTCGGAAAGGAAGCCGTAGCCCGGGTGGACGGCGTCGACCCTGGCTTCCCTGGCGACGCGCAGGATGGATTGGATGTCCAGGTAGGCGCCAAGCGCTTGACCCGCTTCCCCCACCGGATAGCTCTCGTCGGCCTTGAACCGGTGCAGCGCGAATCGATCCTCGTCCGCGTAAATGGCGACCGTGCCGATACCCAGTTCCGTGGCCGCGCGCATCACGCGGATGGCGATCTCGCTGCGATTGGCGACGAGGAGCTTGTTGATTTTCCGGGACATCGACTTCGGACGTGCGTGAACCGTGGCGCAGTATAGTGCATTGGACCGCGAATTCGATGTGACGGTCTGACCGCTCTGAACGATCGCCGGGAGGCGACTGCTGAACGTGCGCGGGGAGAGTTTACGCAAGGAAAGTCTTGCGCGGTACCGGATCGCACCGTCACAATTCGCGGCACTTGAATCGGTCCGGGCAGCCGGGACGGAACTCCATGATGCGGAATTCGGCAACGCTTCGATGGTAAGAAACCAAAGACGCAACCTGACGATCCTGTTTTTTTCGCAGGGCATACTCGGGGCGCAGATTCCCGTCAATTTCATCCTTGGCGGGCTGGCGGGCGCCTTGCTCGCCGGGAATCCCGCGCTGGCCACTTTGCCGATCTCGATCATCGTTCTGGTCGCAATGTTCGTCTCCCCCGGCGCGTCGCTGTTCATGGGCCGCTACGGGCGTCGCGCCGGGTTTCTTCTGGGAAGCGCTGCCGGGGCGGTGGGCGGCACGCTCGCCGTTCTCGCGCTGTTCGAAGGGCGGTTCGACTGGCTGTTGCTGGGCGCCGGATTCACCGGCGTGTTTCAGGCGTTCCAGGTGTTTTTCCGATTCGCGGCGGCCGACGCGGCGTCGGAGGAATTCAAGCCCAAGGCGATTTCCCTGGTACTGGGCGCCGGCCTGATCAACGCGATACTCGCCGGAGAGGTCGTGCGCCTGCTGGGCGATGCGCTGGATCCGGTGCCCTATGCAGGCGCGTACGCGGGCGTCATCGCGCTGAATTTCATCGGCGCCAGCATCGTGATGTTCCTGCGGATCCCGAGGCCTCCGCGGCAATCCGAATCCGGCGGTGTCGCGCGCCCGCTAGGGGTTATTTTCAGGCAGCCCAGGGTCATCACGGCCGTGCTCTGTGCCATGGTGAGCTACGCGGTGATGAATCTCGTCATGACATCAACTCCCCTGGCGATCGTTGGCAATGGATTTACCACCAACCATGCCGCGGACATCGTTCGCTGGCACGTCGTGGCCATGTTTGCGCCGAGCTTTGTCACCGGGCACATCATCGCCCGCGTCGGCCATCTGCCGGTCATCGGCACGGGATTGATGCTGCTCGGCGTCTGTTCGGCGATCGCGCTGACCGGCATGGATCTGCACCACTTCTATCTCGCGCTGGTGGCGCTGGGTGTCGGCTGGAACTTTGGTTTCGTCGGCGCCACCAGCCTGCTCGCCTCGGCGCATACCCCCGAGGAGCAGGCGAAGGTCCAGGGCCTCAACGACTTCCTGGTATTCGGGCTGGTGGCATTTGCCTCGTTCAGTTCGGGCGCACTGCTCAACGCGTTCGGATGGACGGCGGTGCAGTTGGCAGTCCTGCCCAGCGTACTGGTCGCGCTGGCGGCCATCGCCTGGTACCGGCTGGTCCGTTCTCAGCAAAGAACGGCCGATACGCTGGCTTGACCTTTTCGGGAAACCGCGGGCGCCATGGTCAATGCTAAACTTGGCCCCGTGGCATTAGAGGCTTGGGCTGATGAGTGCCGGTTTGCCCCCAGACATTTCCAATCTGCTGACAAGGCAGCTCGCTGCCCTGCCCGAAGTGCGGTTGGCGTACCTGCACGGGAGTCGTGCCAGTGGCTCGGCGCGGCCCGCCAGCGACGTGGACGTTGCCATACTTGTCGATGATCCGCTTGCGGCGACGCCCGGCAGGATCAATCGCACGATCCGCCGGCTTGCAGGCCGGCTGAGCGGCGAAATACCGAGTGATTCGCTGGACATCGTTCTGCTGAACAACGCGCCCGCCCTGTTGCGGCATCGGGTATTGCGCGACGGAACCTTGCTGCATGCCCGCAGCGAAACCGAGCGCGTGCGATTCGCGATCCATTCCATGCGCGAGTACCAGGACATCGAGCCTCGTCTCGCGGAGCACCGGCGGCGCCGAATCGCGCGCCTGAAAGGAGGAAGAATCCGTGGTCGATCGGGAGATATTCTCGAGGCGGCTCGACGCGCTCGACTTGTACCTGGAGCGGGTTGAACACCTCGGCGGCGTCCCGGAAGCCGAGTTCGCGGAAACGCCCACCATCCACGATCTCGCCGAGCGCTACCTGCATCTGGCAATGGAGGCGGCCATCGATCTGGCAAACCACTGGATAGCCGATCATGCGCTTCGCACTCCCGAGTCCAACCGCGATGCCTTTTCCGTACTCGAGGAAGACGGAGAAATCGAGGCGGCTCTTGCCGAACGGCTGCGCGGTTGGGCGGGGTTCCGAAACATTCTGGTTCACCAATACGTCAATATCGATCACCGTATCGTGTATCGGGCAATCCAGGAAGACCTGGACGATCTCGTGGCGTTGCGCAGATGGGCGGCGGGCAAGCTCTGAACCAATAATCGAAGCCGGTCGCTGTGGCGGTGCCAGGCGGTTCCTGCGAAAGCTGCCTGGCGGCGCCTGGCTCCACATTTCCTCCACATGGAGTCGGTAAGCTATTGGCAACAAGCGTCCGGGAGGCTGAGCGCGCTCAGTGCAGAACATGAACCGAATTTGCATCACCATCATTGCCTTTGGAATCGCCGCAGGCGCCTACGCGCATCATTCCGCTGCGCCGCATTTCGACATGGACAATCCCGTAACGGTCGAAGGCGTCATCACCGAGCTCAGGCTGGTGAATCCGCACGCCTACGTGTATTTCGACGTGACCGACGACACCGGGGAGGTTGCCAACTGGCGTTGCGAGCTGGCCGGGGGAACAGGCATGAGACGGCGCGGCTGGACCGACGATTCCCTGGTGCCGGGCCAGGCGATTACCATGACCGGTGCGCCCGCCCGCCGCGAGGACCGCGTCTGCTATACGAACTTCATCGAATTCGAGGACGGCACCCGAATCGCCCGGAACGATCCTCCGCCGGGCTTCGAAACGGCTCCGCCGGCGGACGCTCCGGAAGCGCCGGAGACCTGGACGGCCTACCTGCCCAACGGTCAACCCAACCTCGGCGGCCCCTGGGTCCGGCAGGGGATGGGCGGCGGCATGGGGCCTCCTCCCGGGGGAGCGGCCGCGGGTCCGGGCGGAATGGGCCCGGCGCCGGGCGGCATGGCAGGCGGTGCGCCGGGAGGCGGGCGCCCGGCGCCCACCGAGGCCGGTCTGGCCGCGGCCGCGGATTACGAGCAGCCGTTCGACGATCCCGCCATACACTGTCACCCGGCGAACATCATCTTCGGCTTCACCCACGACAGTCATGTGAACGACATCTACCAGGCTGACGATACCGTCACGATCCAGTACGGCTACATGGATCTGGTCAGAACGGTTCACCTGGACCGGACGGAACACCCGGACGACATCGTGCCCAGCGTCGGCGGCCACTCCATCGGCCGGTGGGAGGGCGACGTGCTGGTGGTCGACACGGTGGGATTCGAGCAGGGCATCGTGTTTCCGCTCGGCGACGGACTCATGCACAGCGCGGACATGCAGGTGACCGAGCGGTTCGAGGTCAGGGACGAAGGCCAGACCCTGGTGCGCGCCTACGTCGCTCACGATCCGGCTTTCCTGCAGACCGACTGGGTCGGAGAGAGTGTCTTTCTGCGCACGAGCGAGCCCTACAGACCTTACAACTGCACGGAGCTGAGCGGCGACAACAACCGCCGGCCGGCGCCGGAGTAGAACGCCGTCATCGGAGTAGTTGTCAGCGATGGGGTGCTCTTGAGTGATTCGGGTGGCTGTAGCGTCGCGGGACCGGCAAGCTGATCCCCTGCGGAGGGCGGGACCCTTCATCTCGCGCATTCTGAGCGTGCTGACGCTTTCAGTCGCGCCGGCGGTCGCCGACGCCCATCATTCCTTCGCGATATACACTGACGAGATCACCGAAATCGAGGGTGAACTGGTCGACATTCACTGGGGCAATCCCCATGTGCACCTGACGGTTCGCGTTGCCGATTCGGGCCAGGACGCGGATTGGACGCTGGAGACCGGCAATCCCTATGTTCTGCAGCGCAGAGGGTTGCCGCAGGAACTTTTCCGCCGGGGCGACACGATCAGAGCCGCCGGCCGGATTCACCGGGCGCAGGCCGCGCAGCTCTGGCTGCACAATTTGATGCTCGGTGACGGGCAGGAACTGCTGATGATCGCCGGCGTCGAGCCCCGTTGGAATGAAGTCGCCCTGGGCGGGGACGGCAGCGGCGTACCCGTCGAGGATGCAATCGCCCAGGATCGCGGTCTGTTCCGGACCTGGAGCCGGCCTGTGCTGCGGCCGATCGCCTACGGTGAGGGCCTTCCTTACCGGCGGGAACCTGGTTCAGGTGGTGCGGAGTGGCTCGCGCGAATGGACGAGTTCGCCGCCCGCTGCGAATCGGTGGGCATGCCCGGGGTGATGGCGACTCCCTATCCGATCGAGTTCCGCGACAATGGGTCATGGATCCGCTTGATCGGGTTTTCCAACAATGCGCTGATCGACCGCACCATCCATATGGAGAGTGCTGCGGCCGCAGCGGTACGCGAACCGAGCCGCTTCGGCCATTCGACAGGCCGCTGGGCAGCCGCCAACCGGCTCGAGGTCACGACGACGCATATAGACTGGCCTTATTTCGATGACAGCCTGGGGACACTCCAGAGCGATCTGGTCGAGACGCATGAAACCTTTATCCTGAGCGAAGATCAGCGGCGTCTGGACTACGAAATGATCGTTTCCGATCCGGAAACGTTTACCCAGCCCGCCACGGCCATGGAAACCCATTGGCTTGCGCTGGGGGAGTCGCTCGCCGAGCCGACGCATTGCGTGGAGTAATGCACGCGCCAGCTCCTGGCACGTCCACAGATTGTTGGTCGCTTGCTGCGACCGCGCGGCGAAAAGGGAAATTGCCCAGCGTTAATGAGTGCAATTAGACCATGACGTTATAATCAGTTGCCATAAGGAAGAACGCGTTTCCCGCGGAGGTGAATGGACATGTGGAGACTACTGGTTTGCGCAGTTGTTTTATTGATCGGATCGGCTTGTTCGCAGTCCGATGGCACATCGGAAATGGCTTCGGATGCCGAAGTCCAGCCTGCAGCCGTTGGAGACTCGGCGTCCCCGGAAGCCCTGACGACCTATGGCGAAACCGATTTTGAAGCTACGGGCTCCCCCGAGGCCTATCCCACTTTCCTCCGGGGCCTGCTGCAATTGCACAACTTCGAATTCGAGGACGCCCGGGCGAGCTTTGTCGAAGCGCAGCAAATCGACCCCGAGTTCTACATGGCCTACTGGGGCGAAGCGCTCTCCCACAAGCAGCCACTCTGGAACCGGGAGGACCTCCCGGCGGGTCGGGCAGCATTGGCGAAGCTGGCTCCCACCGCCGCGGAACGGCTGGAACTTGCGCCGACCGAGCGCGAGCGTGCCTACATGGCTGCGGCCAACCGGCTCTTCTCCGAAGACGGCACGGAGCTTGAGATCGAGACGGACTACGCCGAGATGCTCGGAGGGATCTACGAACGCTGGCCGGACGATCTCGACGCCGGTGCGCTGTACGCTCTGGGGATCCTGACCACCAGCCACAACGGCCGCGAGTTCGACAAATACATGCGGGCAGGGGCGATAACCGAGGAAATCCTCGACAAGAATCCGCTCCACCCCGGCGCGCTGCATTACAACATCCACAGCTTCGACGACCCGATCCATGCGCCGCTGGGCCTGCGTGCGGCGCGCGTCTACTCCGACGTCGCGCCGGATGCCGTACATGCCCTGCACATGCCGTCCCATATCTTCCTGGCGCTGGGCGATTTCGAGGGTACCCGGGACCTCAATCGGCGTGCCTACAACGTCTCTGTGGAGCGTAGCTCGGGACAGGACGGCGTGCTGTTCCGCAACGAGGCCTACCATACCCATAGCTGGCTGCTGTATGCGCTGGTCCAGTTGCACGAACTGGACGAAGCCAGGGAGATGCTGGATTTCCTGGCGAGCCAGATCGAGAAGGGCGACGACATGGCGCCTGGGCAGCTCATCATGGGCCGGGCGTTCTACATGCTGGAAACCGGCGCCTGGGACGATCCGCTGATGGACCTGGAGGTCGACCTGGGTGGGGTCAGCCCCATGCACCTTGCCACGGAACACTACATCCGTGCCCGCCAGGCTCTGGCGCAGAATGACCTGGAGTCGATGGAGCGGCACGTGAACGAAATTGCCGTTCCGGATAGTTCCGGTCCGGCGGCGCGGGATGCGGTACCGCGTGTGCTGAAGGACATCGGCCAGGGGCAACTGTTGATTGCCCAAGGCAATGGCGACGACGGCATGGAACTGCTGAAGGCCGCGGCAGAGCTGGAGCACTCCCTGCCACCGTTCATCGGCCCACCGGTCATCGTGCAGCCCGCGGGCGAGGCGGCCGGCGATGCCTTGCGGGCGATGGGCGACGATGAGGAGGCCGCCCGTTACTACAACATGACCCTGGAGCGCGCCGTCAACAAGACACGCTCGCAAATTGCGGTCGACGCGATTCGCGCAGGCGGCTGACGCAATTCGGCATCGAGCGGCCTCGTCAGAGGGCGAGCCGCCCGGTTCCAGGCTTACAGCGCGGCCAGGGGATCGGTCCCGTGGTGAAAGCCGCCCTGATCCCGCACCACTCGGGCGGTCCCTGACTCGTCGTAGTGCACCCAGACCAGGCCATGCAGGTCCCCGCCGCCCGGGATATCGATGATGCCCTTGCGCTCCCGCGTCAGCGCATCGAAGACGTAGATGGCGCCTTCGTAGTTGCTGGTTGCCCAGAATTCGTTGCCGCCCGGCGACAACAGGATGTGGTCGACCCGATACGCGGAAAACAGAACGTCCAGGCTGTTGCCGGTGGCGGTTTCGTACACGGTGACGGTGCGTCCGCCCACCAGGCCCGTGGCTTCGCCCTTGTCGGCGATCCAGACTTCCGAAGAGTCCGCATTCACGCTGCAGCCGTAGGGGCCGGGTCCCGTGGGCCGGGCCCAGGCGATCTCGCCAGTGTCGATGTTGATCCGGCTCACGGTGTTGTTGCCGGTGCTGGGCACGTACATGTGGCTGGAATCGTGATCGAAACAGATCCAGTCGGCGCGGTGCCCCGGATGGGGGTACTCCTGCAATACCTCCCAGGTGTCCGGGTCAATCCTTGCCACCCAGGATGCGGGCACCATGGTGAGTTCGCCGCGCAGGTACCGGCGCGCCGCCTGCATTCCGTAACCGTTGGGCTCGACGAGTACATAGATGAATTCGTTGTCGGTCCAGGCCGTATAGGCGTTGCCGCCCAGGTCCGACTCGTGGAATCCGCCGATGATCGTGTCGGTTTCGGGATCGAAGAGATAGGCGGTCAGCCCGTCCTCGTCCTGTGCGAATGAATCGATGAGCATGTAGCGATCCCGGAAGACCTGGGCGTGGTGCATGCGTCCGCCGACGGCCAGTTGCCTGACCGGCTGCAGGGTGAGGGCATCGACCTTGAGAATGCTGGCCGCGGCTCTCGACAGTCCGGGCGGTGCACCCGTGGGTTCCAGGTCTCCGTCAGGCGCCGCACCGGAGATGTAGACATAGCGGCCGTCCGGCGACAACGCAGTGGAATGAACGGAGCTGCGAAGCTCGGCCGGAATCTCGTAGTAGGCGATGACTTCAAGGGTTTCGGCATCGCCCACCACCACCTTCATGCCTTCAGGCGTGAAGGTCTCGCCTGTTGTGAGATTCCGGGTTCCGCGCGTGCCGACGTTTTCATAGAAGTAGGTCTTGCCGGGCTCGGGCGTGAACTTGGGCTCTCCGGAGTCGAATTCCGCTGTCACGGTGACGTCGTAGGTGCGCAGCAGACTGCCTGGGCGGGCCCGCCTCTCCCAGGTGTCCACCACCGCCGAGAAGTCCTCGACGGCCCGGATCATCGCGTCGCGCTCGCTGGCGGTTGCGGATGGTGCGGTGGCCGGTTCCGCCGGCGCATCGGCCGTTTCGGGCTCAGGCGCCTGGGCCTGCAATGCGGCTACGTCTATGGCGCCCTCTTCACCGCCCGTCAATTCCCGAATGAAGACGGACAGTGCCAGCAGATCATCCGGCGTGGCGTTCAGCATATCGGCCAGTTCGGCCATTTCCGGATTGGTTCGGAGCTGGTAGTCGATCGCGCGAGGGGTGACGCTCGCATCGAGCGACGGGGCGAGCAGGCCGCCGGCCCCGTCCGCGCCGTGGCAGTCCACGCACGAATCCGTCAGGAAGAACAGTTCGCGTCCGCGCTCGGACAATTCGGCGACACTGTGTGTGGTGTCCTGGGGCGCATTGGTACAGGACACCAACGCAATGGAAACCAATGGAAGAACGGACAAATCTCTCATGACTTTCCCTGGATTTCTCCCTCGCTGCCGAGTGGGCTAACTTACTCCACCCGCCGGCGATTTGCGAACGCCAATCCACAGGAAGGCGGCATCGCGCGCGGCGCCAGGCGCCGGAACGCGCCGTCAACAAGACACGGTCGCAAATGGCGGTCGGCGCGATTCGCGCAGGAGCCTGAAATAATATTGATTTGGCGTTTGGATTGGACTATGTTTATTGAAATTCACAAAGGTACAGTCCGCCATGGACCTGCGCCAGATCCGATACTTCGTCGCTGTTGCCGAATCGAAAAGCCTGACGCGGGCGGTCGACCGGCTGGATGTTGCGCAGCCGGCGCTGAGCCTCAACATCAAGAGCCTCGAGCAGGAACTGGACGCACAGTTGTTCAACCGCAGCCAGCGCGGCATGGAACTGACCGACGCCGGCGGCGAGTTCCTGAATCACGCCTACGGCATTCTTCGCCAGGTCGCCCAGGCTCAGCGCAGTGTCAACGACCTGGAGAGGGACCCGCACGGCAGCGTGGCCGTGGCCATGCCCCCGAGCCTCAGTCACGCACTCACGGTGCCGCTGTTCAATTACGTAAACGACCGGTTTCCGCGAATCGAACTGGATCTGGAAGAAGGGTTGCAGGCCAGCGTGCTGCCTGCCTTCGAACGCGGACAGTTCGACCTGCTCGTCCATTTCGATATTCCGAGGTCGAAGTCCCGGACCATCACCCCCATTTTTCGCGAACATCTGTATCTGATCAGTCCGCTGGAAAATGGCGGTGAATCGGATGGATCGGACGTTTCCTTCCGCGAACTGGCCCGGCATCCGATCCTCAAGCCGTCGGACCGCAATACCCTTGGCGCGCTGTTGGCGCGGCATGCCGCGAAGCAGGGTATCGAATTGAAGGGTCCCCCGATTCATACGCCGTACCATCAGACGATGCTGTTGATCAAGGCCGGAATCACCAGTGCCGTGTTGCCGTATTCCGCGGTCCACGACCTGGTGGGCAAGTCGGTCACCGCGCGCAAGATCGTACGGCCCGCGATTCGGCGGGACGTGGGCATCATCGCGCAGGCCGACCGTGCGCAGTCGTTTGCGACCCAGCAAGTCGCGCAGGCGATCAAGTCTGTCGTGACGCAACTGTGGCAATCGCGCAAGTGGCGCGGGGACTTGCTGATCGAGTCGGATGACGGGGCGGATGCCGCAATTGCGAGGTGACGTTATGAAAGTGCTGTTATCTGTCGCGTTGGCGATTTGTTTGTTCGGCGCACTCCCGGCCGATGCCCAGCAGGGCTCGGATTCCGGAATGGACTTCCTGGGCGTCTACGCGCCACCGATCTTCGATGGCGGCGGTCCGCCCCGCCGCCAGCCGGAGATCATCCCGCTCTCCGAGGCCGGCCGCCAAGCGGTGGCGGATTACGATCCGGTGCTCGACAACCCGAGACTCCAGGATGACTGCGCGCCGGAATTCATGCCAAGGCTCCTGTGGACCGGTAACCCCATCGAACTCCGCCAGGAAGACGGCGGCACGCTGATCATTCACTACGAACGGGGAGACACGTACCGTTACGTCGCCATGAACGGCGAGCCGCCGCCGGCTGACCGGGAAAATGCGCCTCTCGGTTACTCGGTCGGGCGCTGGGACGGCGATATCCTTGTCATCGAAACGTCCCACATGGTGGGAGAACCCATTTCGGGCGGCTCACAGCCCCTCAGCCTTGAGGCCCGGGTCACGGAACGGTACTGGCGGGAACCGGGCTCCATGGATCTGCAACTGGAGCTTGAGATCGATGACCCGGTGTATTACACGGAGACCTTCACCATGGGACGGGAATTCATCTGGGCGCCCGAAGAGGAGATTCGGGACTGGACCTGCGTCGATTTCGGGGACAGCACCGAACCGCCCGACATCGAGGAATTTCTGCGCATGCTGGAGGAACTCTAGTGCGGTCCGTTGCCCGGAGGTCGTCATGAGGTCTTTGAAACTTCTTCCGTTTCCGTTGCTGGCCTTGCTTCCGTATGCAGTGCACGCTCACCACGGAACCGTTACCAACCCGCTCCTGTACCAGTCGGAACTCGTCGAGCTTCAGGGTGAGATCGTCGAGGTCTTTTGGCGCAACCCGCACACACGTGCAAAGCTGAGCGTTGTCGACGAATTCGGCGCCGAAACGCTCTGGGAGATCGAATTCGGACCGAATCCCCGGCGCCTGGAAAACATGGGGCTCGCCCCCCACCATCTTCTCGGTACCGTTCGCGTGGCAGGCTTTGTGGCAAGGAACAATCCGCAGTCCCTCGGCATGCTGCACATCCTGATGCCCGACGGCAGGGAATACGTGCAGGGCGCCGGCCGCGAGATGCTCTGGTCGAACGACCGGCTGGTAGAACAGCCCGAACGTATCGATCCGGAAAAGGCGGTAACGGATGCCCTCGAAGCGGACGGAATATTTCGAAGTTGGGATACCCATTCCGGACCGTGGTTTGCCGGCGCTTTGCAGGAATTGGACTACACGGAGCGCGGCGCCGAACTCAATGCCGCATACGATCCGCTGACGGACAATCGCCAGCTTCACTGCGAGCATGGCATGCCGGATGCGATGTTCGATCCGCGGCCGATGGGAATCTTTCGGGAAGGTAACGATATCCGCATCCAACTGGTCCAGTACGACATTCGGAGACTGATCCACATGGGTGAACCGGACCCGAATCCCGAGCCGTCCAACGTGGGCTACTCGGTGGGGAGGTGGGAAGGCGATACGCTGTTGGTTACCACCACACAAGTCGACTGGCCCTATTACTCCGACTACGGCACGCCGCAGTCGGATCAGGCTCGCTACGAAGAGAGCTTCCGGGTAGCCGAGGTAGACGGTGAGCCGGTGTTGCATTACGCGATCACGATCAGCGACCCGGTGGTATTCCCGGAGCCGCTGCATTTCGAGACCACCCGCACGCCGCTGCCCGGATACGAGTTCAGGCCCTACGACTGTACGGCCGAGTGGGAGGACTTCGCCCGGGCGGACGAATCAGAAATTCGTGCGGCAGTGGCGGCAATGGTGGACGAGTTTCTGAACGACAGGCCGGTTCAGCCCTTCGCCCCCGAGTTGTCCCTGGAAGAGGCGTATCGCTGGCAGGATGAACTGGTGGAGATGCTGCGCCCGACCCTGGGTGAAGTGGTGGGCTACAAGACCGGCGGCCATAGTCCGGGACCCGCCAACCCCAATTTCCCGGCCGGCGGAATCAGGGCGCAATTGCTTTCCGGCATGTTTCTGGAGAACGGCGCCGCCGTCCGCCTGGACGAAATGGGGGCGGTCAGCTTCCTGGAAGCCGATTTCGCGTTTCGCGTGGGCAGTGCCGACATCAATGACGCCGAGTCGGATCTGGAGATTCTTGCCGGTCTCGATGCCGTCGTCCCGTTCGCCGAGATTCCGGACCCGACGTCCGAGCCGGACGAGAACGGCATGATCAGGGGCATCGTCGGAAACATGTCGACACGCATCGCCCTGGCCGGCGAGCCCGTCGCCATCGGCTCGACGGAAGAGTGGCTGCAACGCCTGAACAACATGGAGTATGCGGTGCTCGACGAGAACGGGACGGTCATCCAACGGAGGTCGATGGCGGACTGGTACCGGCCCATCGACGCTGTTCGATGGCTCAGGGACCACTTGCAGTCCCACGGCAAGGACCTGATGCCGGGGCAACTCCTCTCATTGGGTAATCTCGGCATCAATCGGCCGTTCTTCGACGGAACCGCGCGGGGCGACGTCTACACCGGTGACCGGTACCACGTCGAGTACTACGGCCTGCGCGACGACGGCGCGCCTGCCACGGTGACCATCAACATCATTCGCGGCGGCGACTGACAAGCGATTTTCTGCAGTCTTGCAGCCGCGACGTTGCGCAGGTTCGTTCTTCGTTGGCTGTATTAGGAGATGAACAGTGAGTGTTGAACGATCCGGCGGCCTTCAGGCGGCTGACAGTGCTTACATGACCGGATTCGGTAACGAGCACGCTACTGAAGCCGAGGCCGGTGCACTGCCCATCGGCCGCAGTTCGCCGCAGAAGGCACCGCTGGGGCTCTATGCGGAAAAGTACAGCGGCACCGCGTTCACCGCGCCAAAGGCGAGGAATTTCCGCTCGTGGTTCTACCGGATCCGGCCGTCCGTGGCGACGGTCGGGTTCGAGGCCGTCGGCCATTCACGGCTGCTGAATGCCCCGGTCGGCGGTGCGGCGACGCCGCCGGACCCGATGCGATGGCATCCCTTCCCGTTGCCCGACGAGCCGGCGGATTTCGTCGATGGCCTGTTCACCCTGGCCGCCTGCGGCGACGCGCACGCCCAGATCGGCGCCGGCGTGCATATCTATTGTGCGAACCGTTCCATGGACGACCGGTATTTCTACGACTGCGATGGCGAACTGCTGATCGTTCCCCAGGCCGGGACGCTGCGGATCCATACCGAGTGCGGCGTGCTGGACGTGCCGCCAAAGTCGATCGCGGTGATTCCCCGGGGACTCAAGTTTCGGGTGGAACTCACCGATGGGACCGCCCGCGGTTATGTCTGCGAGAACTACGGAGCCTTGCTCGAACTGCCGGAGCGCGGGCCGATCGGATCGGACTGTTTGGCCAACAGCAGAGACTTTGAGGCGCCGGTCGCCGCCTACGAGGATCGCGACGGGGACTTCGAATTGCTCTGCAAGCTGGACGGGCAGCTATACGTTTCCCGCGTGAAGCACTCGCCGCTGGACGTGGTGGCATGGCATGGCAGCCTCTATCCCTACCGATACGATCTGGATCGATTCAATGTCATCGGGTCCGTGAGTTACGACCACCCCGATCCCTCGATCTTCACCGTCCTCACATCCCAATCGGATTCGCCGGGTACGGCGAACGTGGATTTCGTCATTTTCCCGCCCCGGTGGCTGACGATGGAGGACACCTTTCGCCCGGCCTGGTACCACCGCAACGTCATGTCGGAGTACATGGGCCTGATCACCGGCGTTTACGATGCCAAGACCTCGGGCGGATTCACGCCCGGCGCGTCGAGCCTGCACAACTGCATGGTGCCCCACGGTCCCGACGGGGAAGCCTACGAGCGGGCCACCACCATGGAACTGAAGCCCGAACGCCTGCGGGATACGATGGCGTTTATGTTCGAGTCGCGCTACCTGATCCGACCGACTCGGCTTGCGCTGGACGCGCCGGAGCACCAGTTGGACTACCCGGGCGTCTGGGACGGGCTCAGGCGGCATTTCGGGCAGCCCGGTAGTTGAGTCGGGCAGCCTGGTAGTTGTGTCGGGTGGCCTGGTAGTTGTGTCGGGTGGCCCGATCATTGAGGCGAACGGGCACAGGGGACGCGCACCGGTAGTTCGACGTTGCCGAACCGCCCCGGCTGACTGACGTTTAACGAAACCAAAAGACACTATTAGGCTCGCGGGGTGTTACGGGAGTGGCCAAGCGGATATTGTTCGGTGCTGCTCGGCTTGGGTAGTCCAATGCCCGCGGCAACTGCGAGAATGCCGACCGAGCGAATTGGAGGTAAACATGGTGGCAAGTCTGGCGAACGATTTCGGTCAACTGCGCGGAGATGTCCGCAACTATCTGGATTGCGAACGGCGTCTTCTGATCGGCGGGGAGTGGGTACCCGCGTCCAGCGGCGCGACGTTTCCGGTAATCGACCCTTCATCGGGGAAGGAGATCGCGCGCGTCGCCGAGGCGGGCGCCGCCGATGTCGATGCCGCCGTGGCGGCCGCGCGCAAGGCGTTCGAGGATCCGGCCTGGCGCGGCATGGCGCCGGAAGCCCGCGAACGCCTGCTCTGGCGTCTGGCGGACCTGGTCGAACAGAACGCAGACGAACTCGGACAGATCGAAACCGTCGACAACGGCATGCTCGGATTCGTGGCGCGCAACCTCAATGTCATGGGCGCGGCCGGGGCCATTCGAAGCATCGGCGGATGGTCCAGCAAGATTTTCGGCAAGACTGCAGACATCGTGGCTCCGTTCCCCGGTGCTGAATGCTTCGGATACACGGTCAAGGAACCGGTTGGCGTCGTGGGCGCCATCATTCCGTGGAACGTACCGTTGATGCTGGCGTCCTGGAAGCTCGCACCGGCGCTCGCCGCCGGCTGCACGGTGGTGCTTAAGCCGGCGGAGCAGACGCCGCTGTCGGCGTTGCGGCTGGGCGAACTGGCCGTGGAGGCCGGGTTCCCGCCTGGCGTAATCAACATCGTCACCGGATACGGAGAAACCGCGGGAGCGGCCCTGGTGGAGCACCCCGCCGTGGACAAGATTTCGTTCACCGGGTCCACCGTCACCGGCAAGCTCATCAACCGGGCCGCCACCGAGACGGTCAAGCGGGTCACTCTGGAACTCGGCGGCAAGTCGCCGACCATCGTTTTCGACGACGCCGATATCGAAACCGCCATCGGCGGAGCGGCCGACTCGATCTTCTTCAACGCCGGACAGGTTTGCGTGGCAGGCTCGCGCCTCTACGTGCAGCGGCGCAGGTTCGATGAGGTCGTATCCGGCGTAGCGGACCACGCCAACCGCCTCCGGCTGGGCGCCGGCCTGGATCCGGAGTCGCAGTTGGGCCCCCTGGTTTCGCACGACCAGCAGCAGCGCGTCTCCGGCTACATCCGGGTCGGTACCGAGGAGGGTGCGGAAGTGATCGCCGGCGGCAAGCCGGTCGACGCGGACGGGTACTACGTGCCACCCACCGTGCTGGTGAACACGAAGCCGACTTCGACGGTGGTTCAGGAAGAGATCTTCGGCCCGGTGCTGGTGGCGATGCCCTTCGACGATATCGACGAAGTCGTGGCGCAGGCCAATTCGACCATTTACGGGCTGGCGGCCACGGTGTGGAGCAACAACCTGTCGACCGTGCACCGGATCGTGCGCCGGCTGCGCTGCGGCAAGGTGAGCGTCAACACGGGTGGTTTCCCCCATGCAACGCTGCCCGAAGGAGGTTTCAAGCAGTCCGGGTTCGGGCGGGACCTCGGCTACGAGTCCGTGCTCGGCTATCTCGAGAACAAGAGCGTTCTGATCCGACTGCAATAGGGTCCGACCGCCTGGAGCCGTTGTGTCTGGTTCCAGTCGCCGAAGAGCCTTTATCTGTACAAGCCATCCATTTCACCTATTCAAAATAACCGGGAGAGCGCATGAAGCTTGCGACATTGCGCGGCGAGAGCCGCGACGGCGACCTGATCGTCGTAAACAGGGACCTGAACACGGGCGTCCGTGTGCCGAACGTCGCTGCGAATCTGCAGGCCGCACTGGACAATTGGGCCGTGGCCGAACAGCCGCTGGCAGACGCCTATGAGCAACTCAACACGGGTGAAATGCCGGATTCGTTTCCCATCGTCACCAGCGATCTCACATCGCCGCTCCCCCGTTGCTACCAGTTCCTGGACGGCTCGGTCTATCCGAACCACATGGCGGTGATCCGCAAGGCGCGGGGAGACTCGCTGCCGGAGGACTTTTACGAAAAGCCGCTGCTCTACCAGGGGATGTCCCACGAGATTCTCGGGCCGTACGAACCGCTCCTGTTGCCGGATGATGCCCCCTACGGCGTCGATTTCGAGGCGGAAGTGGTCGTGATCACCGACGACGTGCCCATGGGCGTTTCCCGCGAAGAGGCCTCCGGTCACATCAAGCTGCTCGGCCTGCTCAACGATTTCTCGCTGCGGGCAATCATTCCGCCGGAAATCGGCCGCAAGTTCGGCTTCATGCAGGGCAAGCCCGCCAACGCGCTGGGTCCCTTCGTGGTGACGCCCGACGAGTTGGGCGAGTCCTGGAACGGCGGACTCCTTAGCGGGCGGTACGTATGCGAACTCAACGGCGAGCGGTTCGGCGAACTGGACCCGGGCAGGGACAACGCGTTCGACTACCTCGATCTCATCGTCCACGCGACACTTACCCGCGGCCTTTGCGCCGGTACGGTCATCGGCGCCGGCGCGCTCGGCAACGAAGACCGCTCGACCGGAACCGGATGCATCGCGGAAAAACGCGCCAGGGAGTTCCTCGAGACCGGCGAGGCAAAGTCCCCGTTCATGAATTTCGGCGACGTTGTCCGCCTGGAAATGTTCCACGACGACGGCCGCTCGATGTTCGGCGCCATAGAGCAGACGGTCAAACGCGCGTAGACGTCGTAACAGATCGCGGGACGTACCGGCGACTCTGACATATGCCACGCGACCGTTGCCGAACTTGCCATGCGAGCGCGCCTGGCCATAATTTTCGTATAACCGGTGCCTGCCTGGCGGACTCACATGCTTCAGACTCGAAGGCTTTATCACTTTCTCGCTATCGCGAATTCCGGTTCCATCACGCAGGCGGCCGATCAGATCGGCGTAACGCAGCCGGCATTGACCCGCAGTTTGAAGCAACTGGAAAACGAACTGAACGTCTTGCTCGTGGAGCGCAAGCCGAGCGGTATCGAACTGACGCCCGAGGGAAAGATCCTGGCGCGCCGGGTCAAGCTGATGAACCTCGAGTATCAGCACGCGCTCGCCGAAATAACCGAGTGGTCCCGGGGCGTGCGGGGTCGCCTGAATATCGCCGCCGGCCCGACCTGGATTTGCTGGATCCTGCCGCCGGTCATTGCCGAGTTCCAGCAGGCCTATCCGGACATCCGAGTGTCGCTGACGGGAGGGGGGTTCGAATCCCAGTTGGAGCGATTGCTTTCCGGAGACGTGGATGCCGTCTGCGGTACCCTGGACTTTCCCGCCCACGCGGAACTCGTCAAGGAACCTCTCACGAGGCTGAGACACACGATCGTCGCTCGCGACGGGCACCCCCTGGCAGGCGAGGAAATCGTTTCACCCCGGGACATCGCCCGATACTCGTGGGTGATCCTGTCGGATGATCATGTGAGTTCCGGCCGTATCGGCGCCTACTTCGTAGCCAACGGACTCGAGCCCCCGAAGGTCGTCGTGGAGACCAACGCTTTCGGCGCCTTGTTCCTGGTCCGGAGTTCGGACCTGCTCACGACATTCGCTTCTGCCGCGAAACCGGTTCTGAAAGATCTGTCGCTTACGACGATCCGCCACCCGGGAACGTTCTGGGACTTCGAGGCGGGCCTCACGCGCCTCAAAACGACGCGGCCCAGTGCCGCGCTGAACGCGTTCAGAACGATTCTGCGCAGCCATCTCGCCGACGCCAATTAAAGCCGCAAAACGCCCCGGTGCGCTCAGCGCCCATCGGCGACATGGTCGAGGACATCCGATTTTCTGAACCGGTAGCGATTCCCCTTCATGGTGTATCTGATTTTCTTCCCCTTGATCTTGCGGCGGACGGTCGACTCGGAAACGCCCAGAAATTCGCAAACCTCCCGCAGCGTCATGAGGTCGGATTCGCCGAACAACCTCATGGAATCGGTGATGTCGACTCCGATTACATGCCCCGCCTTGTCGTAGCGAACAATGATGCCTTCGGCATAGACGGACCTGGCTTCGACCTGCTCGAAGAAGTCGATCGAAAGGTAATCCCGTGCGGCGTCGTGATGTATTTTCATTCCCGTACCTCGAAGTGAGTCATGACGGTGATCACCGACCATGCCCGCCCGTCGTCCACGGCAACCACGGCAATCGTGTTGTCGCTCCGGCCTCCCAGGCGCTTGAAGGCGATGACCTTGTCCCTCGATTGTGCGATGACGCCATCCGGATTCCGGAGCACGTCCTGAACTTCCTGTGGCGAAATGCCTCGCTGTATCATCCGCTCCACAGCGTGGGACCCGTATCGGATTTCCATGTTCCGCACAGGATACAGGGGCGCCTTAAACTGGTCAAAAACTTGTCATTGTTCCTTCAAAACCATCGGTGCGTTCCATGGAGGAAAGCGGCGAAACGCATAAGCGCCGATTATGGTGGAAGGCGGAGATTGCATTAGTTTCGCGCGGGACACGCAGTTATGATCGGATTGCGGTGTTTCAGGGAGATCATGTGAACTCAGCAGCAGTACCTTCCCCGGACCCGGCGAGCATTCCGTCCGCGGCATCGGCGCCCGGCGGGATACCGGTTCGAATGACCGCCGGCGAGGCGGTTGCCAGGTCGTTGCTCGCGCACGGCGTGGACACCCTGTTCGGTATCCCCGGCGTGCACATGTACGGTTTCAACGATGCGGTGGCACGGGAGCCGATCGACTTCATCACCACCCGCCACGAGCAGGGCGCAGGCTACATGGCGTTCGGCTACGCCAAGTCCAGCGGCAGGACCGGCGTCTACACTGTTGTGCCCGGTCCCGGCATGCTCAACTCGTCTGCCGCGCTCTGCACCGCCTACGGGGCCAATACGCCGGTGCTCTGCGTCACCGGGAACATCATGTCCCACCTGATCGGGCAGGGGAGAGGGCAATTGCACGAATTGCCCGACCAACTGGCCACGATGCGTGGCTTCACGGGTTGGGCCGAGCGAATCGACCACCCGAGCCAGGCGCCGGGCGTGGTGGCCGAGGCGTTTCGCCAGATGCACACGGGCCGTATCCGCCCCGCGGCCATCGAGGCGCCGTGGGATGTGTTCGAGACTTCCGCCGATGTTGTGCTGGATGTCGACCGCGAAGTACCGCCGCCGCCGCCGCCGGATCAGGACCAGATTGCAAAGGCGGCAAAGTTGATCCGTAAAGCCGGCAACCCGCTGATCGTTGTCGGCGCCGGCGCGTATCATGCAGGCGAGGAGATCGAAGCGCTGGCGAAACTGCTCCAGGCGCCGGTGACGGCCCATCGCAGCGGCAAGGGTATCGTCAGCAACCGAAGCCCCTACGGGCTATTGTCCACGGCTGCGTTCGAGTATTGGCCCAGGTGCGATCTACTCATTGGCATCGGAAGCCGCCTGGAACTGGCGCATATGCGCTGGAATTGGTTGCCCGAAGGCCTCCGGACCGTGCGCGTGGATATCGATCCGACGGAGTTTGTTCGCCTGCCGCCCGATGTGGGCGTGGTCGCCGATTCAAGGGAGGGTACCCGGGCGCTGCTGGATGTGCTGGAGAAGACGATCGGCAAGCGCGATGATCGCACCGAAGAGTTCGCCGGTTACAAGGCCTCCGCCGAAGCCTCGCTCGAAACCCTGCAGCCGCAGGTTCAGTACCTGAAGGCGATTCGCAGGGCGCTGCCGGATGACGGTTTCTTCGTGGAAGAGATCACCCAGACCGGGTTCGCGGCCCGGGTGGCCTTTCCCGTCTACGGACCGCGGCAATACGTGACCTGCGGCTACCAGGACAATCTGGGTTACGGTTTTCACACCGCCCTGGGCGTCAAGGTGGCCAATCCCGACAAGGGCGTCGTCGCCGCCTGCGGTGACGGCGGCTTCATGTTCGGCGTCCAGGAACTGGCGACGGCGGTTCAGTTCAATATCAACCTCGTTACCGTGATCTTCGACAACGGCGGTTTCGAAAACGTGCGCCGCGATCAATCGCAGCGGTTCGGGGGCCGCGATTTCGGGGCGGACCTGGTCAATCCGGACTTCGTGAAGATGGCGGAGAGTTTCGGCGCCAAGGGCGTCAAGGTCAGCGGGCCGGACGCGCTGACGCGGGCGATCGAGGAGGGTTTCCGGGAACAGGGGCCGGTGATCATCGTGGTGCCCGTCGATGCCCGGACCGAGTCGTCACCCTGGCCGTTCGTCCATCCGGCGCCCCCGGCCTGACGGCGGGCCGGTCTTGCTGCGGGTCTCGTCGAGACCTCTCCCGGTCGGGCGAGTTGGCATTTCGGTGTCGAATCGTCCAGTCGGTGTCGAATCGACGAGCAACTGATCGCGATTCGCCAGGCCAATGCCAGGTCAGAGCGAGGTCAATGCGAGGCCGGTACGAGCTCAGCACGTAGTCTGCGCGAGATCAGAGCGTGACGCGCTCATCGACGTAGAGTTTCCAGTCACTCTTCTGTTTCGGTTTGGTGCGCAGCCAGACCGCGGTGTCCGGACGTCCCTCGAACTCCAGCGGCAACAGCATCCCACGCAGGAAATGCACATCCTGCGCGGTTGCCGGCGTGGAAATCACCGCTTCGGGTCCCGTTTCCCACCACGGGTCCCCCGGGTAGGCGCCTCCGCCGCTCTCCGATGTCTGTTCAATGATGAAAGGACCGGACAACAGCGCGCGGATACCGGGGCCCGGATGCGTGTGACAGTCTGCCGCGTCCGGGGAAGGGTGGTTGATCCGGTCCAGGCGAAAGATCCATTCGCTTCCGGCCGGGATATCCAGCGACCAGATATGCCGGGACATTCGCATCATGGTCTCGATGTTGGCCGGCGCCGGTGCAGGACCGTCCGTCAATTCCCATCGGAAAATTCGCGCACCTTCCGGACCGGCCATGACGGTCACCGCGTCGTCAAAGTACGCGGCCTCATCCGTGGGGATTGCCTGCCCATTGACGTCGGCCGTGCCCTGGTGCGTATAGAGAATCCTGTGTCCGCCGAGCCGTGGCAGCGACAGGCCGGCGTTCGGACCGATCACGTCGTTGAGGTAGTTGAGGTAGTAGGACATGACGAAAATTCTCCCTGCCGAAACCCATTGGCCGTTATAGACAATTGCGGTGCAAACGGCCAATGCGAAAGTAACCGAATCGCATAAACAATGGTAATGCGAGAGGGCTCCTGACCGCCGAAAGCTGCATGGGTCCGTTGTCCGTGCCGGGTACCATAATGGAATTTTATGGCCTGCCGCAGATAATGCATTTTCGGAACGGGAATAAACGCGTCAATATTTGATTCGGATCAGTCCCGATCGTCAGGATGGAACGTATGCTGGTTCTGATCGGGTACCCTGCGCAACGGGAGGGGGCGAACATGTTTTTCAGAAGAATGGCTCCGTCGGTTTCAGTATTGTTCCTTGCGTTGGCCGGTTGCACGGGCGAACGGGAACCAGCGGTTACGGACGATGCCGCCGAATCCCCGGTTTCTCAGGACGCGGGGGCGGTTGCCGGGTCTTCCGGCGAAGCCGGATCGACCGCCGGCCAGGCCCCCAACGTGTTGTTGATCGTGATGGACGATGTGGGCTACACGGATCTCGGCGCTTACGGCAGCGAGATCGCCACGCCCAATATCGACGCCCTGGCCGAGGAAGGCGTACTGCTGACGAGTTTCTACGGCACGCCGCTGTGTACGCCGACGCGCGCGATGCTTCTCACCGGCGTCAACAATCACCGCGCCGGTGTGGGCGTCATGTCCCATGAGCAGGTGCCCAACCTTCAGGGCCTGCCGGGATACGAGGGCTATCTCAACCAGCGCGTGGCGACGGTCTCGGAAATTCTGCTCGACGCGGGTTACCACACCTACATGACCGGCAAATGGGACCTCGGGTTCGCCGAAGACCAGAGCCCTGCGGCGCGGGGCTTCGAGAAGTCCTTCGCGCTGTTGCCCGGAGGGGCAGGGCACTTCACCATGCTGGGGACCTTCGGCCCGGGCAATGTGCCTTACCGTGAAGACGGCCAGATGGTCGAAGCCCTGCCCGAGGACTTCTACTCCACCGCCTTCTACGCCGACCGGATGATCGAGTACATCGACTCGAATCTGGGTGACGGGCGCCCGTTCTTCGGTTACCTGGCCTTCTCGGCGACCCACTGGCCCGTACAGGCGCCCCGGGAATCGGTGGACAAGTACAACGGCGTTTACGACCAGGGCTACGATGCGGTACATGCCGGGCGGATGGCCGGGCTCCGGGAACGCGGCCTCATTTCCGCCGACACCGAAGGCGCCCCGCATGTGCCCGGTACGGTGCCCTGGGACGAACTGACCGAAGAAGAACAGCGCTACGAGGCGCGGATGATGCAGATCTACGCGGCCATGGTCGACGATATCGACCAGTACGTCGGCAAGCTGCTCGACTACCTGCGGTCCGCCGGTGTCTACGACGACACCCTCGTCATGCTGATCTCCGACAACGGCGCGGAAGGACACGATGTCGGCGGCATCCTGCTCGATGCCGGTGCCTGGAGCCGCGAATGCTGCGACAACAGCTACGAGAACATCGGCAACGCGGATTCCTACGTGTGGATGCGGCAGGAATGGGCCCGCGCCAGCAACGCGCCGTTCAACTGGTACAAGGGTTTCGGCTACGAGGGCGGAATCCGGGTCCCCGCGGTATTCCGTTATCCGGACTTCCCGGCGGGCGCGGTCGACGGGAGCTTTTCCACGGTCATGGATATCGTGCCGACCATTCTGGATGTCACCGCTGTCGAGCACCCGGGGACGTCATTTCAGGGTCGCGAGGTCTATCCTGTGGAGGGCGTATCCATGATGCCGGCGCTCAGCGGCGAGGCAGATGCGGTTCACCCGGACGACTACGTGATGGTGTGGCAGATCAACTGGCGCAAGGCCGTTCGCCAGGGCGACTGGAAGATCGTGAGCCAGGCCGACGAACTGTTCGTCCGCCACGATCCGCGGACCGACCCCTATAGCTGGAGGCTCTACAACCTGGCGGAGGACCCGGCGGAACAGAACGATCTTTCCGAGGAGTATCCGGATGTCTTCGCGGAGATGCTCGGGCACTGGGATGCCTACGTCGAAGAGAACGACATCGTGGTACCCAGTTCCCTTTCGGGATTCTGACCCGGCGATCCGGACGGCAAGACACGAAAAACGACGAAAGCGCAAGTTAACACGCCATAAAACACGCAAGCGCGCGAAAACAGACGCACAAACACTCACGCGTACAGCAACGCACGAACGAGCACGCAATCGCAATTCGACAAACGGAAAACAATGAACGAAGCAACATCGGCATCGCCGAACAAAATCCAGCAAACTTACTTCTTCTCGGTGATCGGCATCGCCATCATGCTGCTCTTCCCTCTCCTGCCGGCGCCCGAGCCCATCACCCCGGCCGGGATGACGGTCATCGGATTGTTCATCGGGCTGGTATTTCTCTGGTCGCTGGTCGACCTGCTCTGGCCGACCTTCATCGCCATTGTGCTGTTTGGCACGGTAGCGCAGGATGTGTTTCCCGACTCATTTCAGAACCGGGGCATCTACGAGGCGGGCATGCAGTCCTTCGGCAACTGGATCGTGCTCTTCGTGCTGGGGTGCCTGATACTGACGGTGGCCCTGCACAAGGTCGGGACGATCCGGCGCATCGCCTTCTGGTTCATGACCCGGGAGTTCGCCAAGCGGGGGCTTTGGGCGTTCACGTTCATGTTCCTCCTGGCGACGCTGGTCGTCGGCTGCTTCGTCGACGTGACACCGGTGCAAATCTTCATGCTGGGTATCGCCTACGAAATCTTCGAGGACCTGGGCTACGACAAGAGCGATCACTGGCCCCGGATCGTCGTCGTCGGCGTCACCTTCAGCGCGATCATCTCCTTCGTCATGACGCCCATTTCGCACCCTCTGCCGATCCTGTTCCTCGGGATCATGCAGGACATCTCCGGCGTGCCGGTCAACCTGCTGCTCTACATGCTGGTGGGGGTGCCGGTGGGCCTGGTGATTTTCCTGCTGATGTTCGCCTGGTTCCGCTATTTCGTGAAGCTCGATCCGCAGCAGTTCGAAAAGTTCGACCTGGCGGCGATCGAAGCCAAGCGCCCCGGCCCCATGGACAGCCGCGAGCGGGCGACGAACATCATCTGCCTGATCGTGCTGGCGGCATGGATCGTTCCCGGCTTCACGCTTCTGGTGGCGCCCGATTCGGGCATCAACGCGCTGATGCAGCAGATCGGCATTACCGCGCCGCTGTTCGTGGCCATCTCCGCATTGGCGTTGCTCTACGTGGATGAGCGTCCGCTGCTCAATCTGAAGGAGGCCTTTGCAGACCTTGAGTGGACACCTGTGGTTTTCCTGGCGTCCGTCATCATGGTTGCCGGCTGCATGGGCGAGCGAACCACCGGCATCCCCGGCTTCATGGAGGTGAATTTCATACCGCTTCTGGAAGGCTTGAGTCCCTTTGCCGTGGTGGCCGGTATCGCCGTGCTTTGCTGCCTGATTACCAACATCGCCAATAACGTGGCCGTGGGCATCATCTTCATCGTCGCGGGCACGCCGCTGGCGCTGTCCATGGGCATGAACCCGATCCTGATCGGCATGGCGGTCTGCATCGGCGCGAATCTCGCCTACACGATTCCGCCGTCGTTCGTGCCGGTCGGTATCGCCTACGCCTCTCCATGGGGCGGCGGCGCCGTGACGTTCCGCAATGGGCTGGCCATGACCGCGATCAGTTGCATCGTCATGGCGGTGCTCCTGTATCCGCTCAGCCTGCTGGTTTTCGGACGGTAGCGGCGTGCAGGGCGGCCCGATTGCGCGCAGCGGCCAGGAAGGGGGCTGCCTGGTGACGACGCGCCAACGCCGGTCGGTGCGGGGCTGCTGGGCGTCCCTGGCGCTGTTGTGCTGGTGTTCGGTGGCTGCGCCGCAGGACAGCACACTGGATGGCACGCTGGTCGTCGCAAACCGCACCGGCGGCAGCATCTCCTTCATCGATCTGCCGACCGGCGTCGAGATCGCCCGGGTCCCCATCGGCCCGATCATCCCGCACGAGGTCGATGTTTCGCCCGACGGCGCCAAGGCGCTGACCGGGGAATACGGTCCCGAGGACGACCACGGCAGTCATCTGGTCCTGATCGATGTCGCAACCGCCAGTATCGACGGCCGCATCGACCTGGGTCCGGAATCCCGTCCGCACACGCCGTTGTTCCTGCCCGACGGGCGGCACGCAGTGGCCACCATGCAGGAATCGGATCGGCTTGCGCTGGTGGATCTCGAAGCGCGCGCCGTGGTACGGACGTACCCAACCGGCGGTCGCGACGGCCACATGGTGAGGCTCAGTCCCGACGGTACGCGCGCCTATGTCACGAGCCGGGGCGCCGAGGGCACCTTGTCGGTGATTTTCCTTGACGAGGACCGAGCACCCGTGGTGATCCCGACAGGTCTCGGGGCAGAAGGGCTGGACGTCAGCGCCGACGGCAGCGAAATCTGGGTTGCGAACCGGCGCGAGGAAACCATTTCCGTGATCGACGCGGCGTCCCTGGAGGTTGTCGCCACACTGGAGTCAAGGCCGTTCTCGGGGCGGATCGAAATGGGGCCCGACGGCTATGCCATCGTACCCAACGGGGGTGGACGCGCGGCACCGGTCCCAAGGCACGTTCGCCTGTGGGACGTGAATACCCGAACGCTGGTCACCGAGGTACCGCTGCCCGGCGAGCCCTTTGAGGGCAATTTCGGCGCCCTCATCCACGGCGGCCTGGCGTTCGTCGCCGACCCCGGTGAAGGCCTGATCAACGTCTTCGATCTGGACGGTCTCGGCTCTCGCCGCGTGCTGATCGACAACCACGATGCACCCGACGGCATGGCGTGGACGCCTGTCCGCGTCCGTGTGATGAACAGCGATTAGCTGGCTTGCGGTACACGCGATCGATTTGCTCGCGTGCTACATCGGGCGCTAAAACCGGAACGTTTGCGTGTACTTGACGGACAGTTGCGACTCGAGGGAGCGCAGTCCCGAGAATGCGCCGGTCGACTCGAAGCCGTGGTTCAGGACGATGAAGAGATCCTGACCGGCTCTGGGCGTCCAGCGCAGGCGGCTGTTGATGCCGACGGATTCGGACTCGTTGTCGTACTGGATCAGGTTCAGCCAGGACCAGCGCACGTCGAAGGCGACGTCGGCCCTGATGGCAATGAGCTGCGCCGCGAATGCTCCGCCGGGAAGCTCGATGTCATTGTACTCGTACTCGATGCCCCCGACGAAACGGCTGTTAGGGCGGCATTGCAGGCCGGCGCCGATTTCGGTGCGATCGCCACCCAGAAAGCTGCCCTTGCCGTACTCGAATGACGGGGCGCAGATTCTGTCATTCGCACCGGATACTTCGAACGAGTACTGATCGTATTCATAATCCCCCGGCGGGACGATGACGCCATCGAAAATCTCGAATTCCTCCAGCAGAACCTCGCGCTCCCGCTGCATCGCGAATCCACCCTGGTCACCGGAGTTGGTCTCCAGTTCGACCAGTTCGATGTACCAGCTTTCGCTCTCGACGCCTCCGGCGATTCTTTCGAAGCGCTCGTAATTCACGCCGTGCTGGAGTTCCCGGATCCATCGGTGCGTCGGCCGTGACGTGTACCCGGCGCTCACCTCCGAGCGCTCGATACCCCTGCGGTTCACGAATCCCAGGGCAGGATTGAAGTCATCGTGAAACTTCTCGAATCCGAACTCGCCCCGGAGCCCGGTGTTGTTGGGTGAGGCCAGGCGGATACCCCAGGCAGTCTCATCGCCATCCACGTTTTCGGTATCCGACTGCTGGAACCACGCCTCCCCCTCAAGCGTGCGGCCCCCGGGGAGCCGCGTGTTGCGATACCGAAAATCCGCACCCATCAGCGAGTTATCGTTATTTGACCGGGGGTCGCCGCCGGTGACGATCAGGCCGACGCTGGACTCCTGGAGCACGTTTGCCGAGACCCTCCCGACAAAGACATTGGAGCTGTCCGTATCCTGAAAATCATCCAGGGCGACTCCCAGAAAGCCCATGTTCCAGCGCCCGACACGGCCCGTGAGCTTCGTTCCCAGGTCGAGATCCACGGGCTGGCCTCTGCGGCTCAGACCGATGCGCCGGGAGAAGAACGGAATGCCGTTTCTGCGCAGGCCTCCGAACGAGAAAATATCCACGTCCTGAAGGAAGAAGTCCCGCTTCTCGGGAAAGAACAGATTGAATCGGGTGAGATTGATCTGGCGATCGTCGACTTCGGTGGCCGAAAAATCGGTGTTCAGCGTGAGGACGCCGGTGAGCGACGGCGTAAAGTTGTAGAAAACATCGAGGGACGGTTCAAAGCCCGAGTCGTTGACTTTTGTCTCGTAGTCCCGGGACCCCGACGCCACGACCGCAGGCACGACATCGAGCCCGCGGCCCTGCTGCAACCCTGTCAGACCGGAAATCGTTCCCGTGGTGGCGGGACTGACCTCCCGGTTGTAGGACACCCAGGCGATGTCCTCCTGGTTACGCGTGATGCTGCGCTCGAGGGTGAAGCCCCAGTCCGGATTTTGCGGATCGAAATTCAAGGTCTTGAACGGAATCGCCATTTCCGTCGTCCAGCCCTCGGAATCCATGTTGGACGCCGCGTGCCAGATGCCCTCCCAGTCCCGGTTGATCCGGCTCGCCGTTTCGAACACGGCTTCGGTACGGACACCGTTTGCATTGACCTGAAACTGGTACCCGGTTCGGCTATTGTTGAACGGGTCGAGAATGACATTCAGCGCGTCATCCCAACGCAGGTCCTGCCCCTGAGCCAGGCTGCGGGCCCGGATCTCCTCCGGTTCCGTGTCCCACATCCGGCCCGCCACGTACAGGTTGTTGTCGTCGTAGACAAGGTACACCGTCGTCTTCTGGGTCGGCTCGACGTGATCCGCCGGCCGAAACTGGTGCATGTCCTCGATGAAGGGGGCGTCCTGCCAAACGGGATCGTCAAGCAGTCCGTCGATATTGGGCGGCGCAGACGTGCGAACGATTCGCACGATCTTGTCCGCTCCGAGCGGCGCGATCTGTTCCGGTCGTTCTTGCGGCACGGCGGGAACGGCAACCAGAAGCACGGTGGCGCCGATGGCAACCTGAATCAAATTACGAAGAATGGTCTGTCCTTGTTTGGCTATTCGGTCGGCCACTACATTAAAGCATTTGATACCGAAGTATGATTTTTTTGTGTTCAATTCGCTCAATTTGATGGCTATGATGCTTTCAGGCAACCAATACTGAACTCCGGGCATTTCTCAGGCGAATCTGCGCTAGAGCCTTGGGTTGGGGGTGAAACAAGATGAAGAGATTAGTCAGGGTCTGTCATTTGGCTGTAGCGCTTTGCGCGATGTATCCGCTCTTGGGTACTGCGCAGGTTCCGGAAGGACGAATATTGTTGGAGGACTTCCCGTTTGAGGAAGGATTCGTCGCGACGGGCATCAAGGTCATCGAGCGTACCTGGCTGGTCAGCGGGGGAAACGCCGCGCCCATGCGCTGGCCCGGCCTGGGTCAGATGTCCTGGGGTCCCGAATCCCATGTGCCGGTGGAGTACTTTCTGCCGCTCCGCAATCAAAAGCCCGTTTCGGTCGTGATGGTTCCCGGCCCCGCCATGACGTCAGAGTTGTTTACCGCTACGCCCGATGGCCGCGATGGCTGGGCGCAACAGTTTTCGCGTGCGGGTTTCCCGGTATACGTACTGAATCCCGGTGGCGAGATCAGGCCCTTTACGCTGCCAAGGACAATCGAAGAGGTCTGGGTTCTCTGGGGAATCGGGCCGGAACCCGGTGTCCCCTTCAGCGACAGCCAGTTTCCGATCGAACATGTGGGTGTGCTGGACAACAACTGGTTCAAGATGCCTCATCTCGCGTTCGTGGAGCACACCATACCGTTGCTGGAGGAGATCGGGCCGACCGTGTTCATTGGTCACGGTATCCGGTCCGACACCTTTTTCCGCACACTTTGGGAGGATCATCGAAACGTGAGGGGGGGCGTAACCATCGAGCCCATGGAATGCCCGATCGGCGAGGAAGCGGACGTCACGCGGCTGTATGTCGATGCGGAAAGGGCGCTGATGACGCTCTGGGGCGACAACCGCGATCGTGGCCAGCCCTTTGCGAGCGAGCGGCTTGTGCAATGCGAGGCATTGGTCGACGCCGTCAATGCCGCCGGTGGATACGCCGAGACCGTGCTGCTTCCCGAACACAAGGGAATCCACGGGAATACAAATATGATGTTCCTGGACCGGAACAGCGAAGAAATCGCTGAATTCGTCATGGCGTGGATCGATGAGCACGTCCAGGCCGAGGCGCCGGTAGTCGAGCAACCCGCTCGTCGCGCTGCAGAGCGTCCTCCGCAGCAGGAGTGAATACCGACTGAAGATCGAGGACCATTAGCATGAAAGGATTGCGTTCGACTGCATTTGCGGCCATAGCGACGTTGGGAACACTTTTCGTGCCTCCACTGATGGCCCAGACCGACGGGCCTGCCTATGTGAGGCACGTGATGACCACTGTGAAACCCGAGCGAGTGGCGGAATTCGAGAGCCTTCTCGAGGAGCGCGCGGCGACCCTGAGTGAGTCGGGTCAGCAGGGCTTCCGCAATGTTTACGAGTCGGTACAGGGCGATCTCTACACCTATCTCATTGAAGACCCCGTGCCGTCAATTGCCACGCTCGATGAGCCGCCAGCCGCGATGCCGTCCCTGGACTGGACTCGTCGAGTCCAGGAGGCCGTCACCGCTCAGAGGTCGGTCATCATCCGCGCGTACCCCGATCTTTCGATCCCAGCAGGGGCGGGGACGGAGCCGGGCCTGGTGCACTACAGACTCCGGCGCAACATACCGGCCCGGACGCAGGAGTACTACCAGTGGCAAGCCAACGAGTTGGTGCCCGCCATGAGGGAATCCGGACGTCCCGCCTGGTTCTTCACCGGCAGAGTCATCGCAGGCGGAAGTCCCCAGAGCTGGATTTCCCTCGCCCACGTCGACAACTGGGCGTCTCTGGAGGTCAACAATTTTGCGGAAACAATGACGCCGGCGGAGCGGGGGCAGATGTTCTCGCGAGGCTCCTCGGTGCTCTCTTATTCGGAAGACTCGTTTTTTCGAATTCGGCCGGATTTGAGTTTCGCTGCAGATTGAGCACTGCACTCATCTCGCCTCCGGAGGAGGCAGCGAATTGGCGTCGGATGTACGGATACGTGCGATAGCTGATAGACGGATGATGAGGCGACGTCAGCCGCATCGGAGAACGCGCTACCGAAACAGGCTGACAAGCATGTTGCCGACGCGGTGTGAGAACCAGCGTTGGTTCGTCATCATGTAGTCGACATAGTCAGCGGTGGCCTCGTGAAAGGCGTTGTCGGCGACGACCAGCGCACTGGGCGCCAGCAACGGTTCGACACTCTTCAGCAGCGGCAGGTACTGGCTCTTCCAGCCATCCAGGAACAGCATATCGATTCCGGGTTCCTGCGCCGGGATCGTTTCGCGGGCGTCGCCTTCCAGCAGCGTGACGACGGAGTCAAGTTCAGCCTCGCGAAGCGTCTGTCGAATTGCACGACACTTGTCGGGATGCACTTCGGTCGTGACGAGACGTGCCTCATTGTCCGCGGCAGCGGCCCCGAGAAACAGCGTGCTGACGCCGTATGAAGCGCCAAACTCGACGATATACCTGGCTCGGGCGGCCCGCGCCAGAAGATAGAGCAGGCGCCCTTCATCCGGATTTACGGCGAGGAAGAACTCACCCATCCGAATGAGCGGGTCGTGCGCGCCGGAGCGTTGGCCGGACTGGCGCGCCCGCCGCCTCTGCCAGCGATCGCGATCGCCGCCGGCGGCTGCCTGCAGGCGTTTGAGTTCCCGTTGCCACGACCTGTTGTCGAGATGGCTGCCCGATCGTCCCATCGGTTTCCTTCAAATATCAATTATCGTAATGCAGAGCATCAGCGACCCTAAACGCTGTTAAATCGCGTGGGTGCGCCACTATACTCGTTATTGGGTTGATCCATCGAGCGGAGGAAATCGGACATGTTGAGTCGAACACTTTCGGTTGCCGTGCTTTCCACCATTGGGCTGTGTGCGCATGCACAGCAGGAATACTCCATTACGCACCTTGCCGGTGACGTCTACATGTTTTCCGGTGGCGGGCAGAACACCTTCATGGTCACGCCCGAGGGGGCGGTTGTGGCCGATCCCCTGAGTGCCGAAGCTGCGGGATGGCTCAAGGCCGAGATCAGGGACCGGTTCGGACTGCCTGTCACCTACGTGCTGTATTCGCACTTTCACTGGGATCACGTTTCCGGGGGAGCAGTCTACGATGATGCAATTGTCATCGCCCACGAGAATACGGCAAGGAACCTGGCGGGGCCGGCGCCGGACGAGCCGTTGAATCAAAGCCGCGACTACTACGATGGCAGGTTCGCCTACTACGATGCACAGGGAAACGACGATGGCGTGTTGCAGTTCGATGAACTGGCGGCTCGCTATGTTGGACTGCTGGGCGATGCCGACCTCGACGGCGACGGAGTGCTCTCCTACTACGAGGTGCACCAGGGGCAGCATCGGGATGTCCGTCCCCCGGACGAGACTTTCGACTCGGAGGTCCACAGACTGGAAGTCGGCGGCAAGACCGTGGAGATGCACTACATCTACAACGGCCACAGCGATGACATGAGCTTCATCCACTATCCCGAAGAACGTGTCCTGATGGTCGTGGACATCATTTCCTTGCGGCGTCTGCCCTGGTTCAACATGGGTTCGTACAATCCGGAAGAAGCCGAGGAGGCTGTGGAACTGGCATTCAGCCTGGCCCCGGATATCGTCGTGCCCGGTCACGGAGATGTCGGCAATACCAAGGATCTGGCCGATTTCTACTCATATTTGCAGGCGTTGAAAGCGGGAGTCGCGGCGGGCATTGCCGCCGGACATTCCGTCGACGAGATCAAGGCAAACCTGCTGCTGGATGACTATTCCCAGTGGGGCGCGTTCCCGAATTGGCGGCCGACCAATATCGAGGGCATGTACGCCTACCTGACTCGGGATGAATAGAGCCACGGCGCGCTAATGAGCAGCGCGGGCGAACGCCCGCCGCTCCGAACGAGATCCATTCCGAAAACGGGACTCTTCCCCTTCGGATGCTGGTGCGGTTGCAGCAAGGCTGCCCCATAAATTTTGGTAATGCCGTAACGCCAAAGTCTCATTTCCGCTAAAAGAACTCGGGGAATAGTATTGAAATTCCAATAGCGTCTCGGAATACGGTCGGACCTGCGCATGATTCTTCCAACATCGAGCCGAACAATTGGCTGCGCACTAGTTCCGCTTGGCCGTTTGGTCCGACGCGCCGCATAAGTGACTACGCGATCAAGCGTATTGCTGGCGGTCTGTACATGTTCTCGGGTAAGGCATTGGCACGTTCATGGTCACCCCCGAATGTGCCGTCACAAACCAGGTGAGAAAAATGAAAACTCGCAAGAAACAAATCGCCGTGGGATTGTCTGCGGCGATTGCTCTAATTGCTACTGCAACTGCTTCAGCTCAAGACGCTGGCGAAGGCATTCTCGAAGAGGTCGTCGTGACCGGGTCGAACGTTGCACGGCCCGCCGATAGCCCTCGACAGGTTGTCACTCTGGACCAGGCTCAGATACAAAATGAGCAGTCCCTGTCGATCTCCGAAGTGTTTCGCGACCTGAGCATCACCCAGGGTAATTTCAATGGGTCGGGAGGCGTGACCGTTGCTACAGACAACAACAACGGTTCGATCAATCTGCGCGGTCTGGGCGCCCGGGCGACCTTGACGTTGTTGAATGGGCGTCGCCACACGGTTGGCGCCATTGCCTCCGGCTCGGATGGCTTCACTACAACGGATCCGAATGTACTGGCCCCCTCGATCATGCTGGATCGTGTCGAGGTGCTGACGGACGGCGCCTCGGCCATCTATGGATCCGATGCTGTCGCCGGTGTGGTCAACCTCATGACGAACAACGACTTTGAGGGCATCAGGGCCGAGTACAGCCAGAACATCCTTGACCGCTCCAGCGATACGGAGCAAGTGTTCAATCTGATGCTCGGCGCTCAGGGAGAGCGCACCGGAATCGTTGCGGGCGTCGAATACGTCACCCGTCCCGAATCCCTGACCGACGATCTTCTCGACTATTCGCGTGTGACGAGTGGACGGCTTCTGGGTGTCGGTCAGCCGGGCAGCCTCAGACGGGCGCCCAATCGTCGGCAGAGTGGCCCGTGGCAGCATGATCCACTCTGCGAGGACTCTTCCATCGGCGGTATTGAATCTGCCGGCGTCATTCGACCGTTTGGACCGGGAACCCGATGCTTCTTCCGGCTGACGCTGAATCGGACGCTGGTGGCCGAGACGGGCCGGCTGGTTGCGTTGACCGTTGCGAACCATGAGTTCGAAAACGGCATTCGGGCTGAATTTGAAGTTGGGGGGGCGACGTCGGAGTACTCCAACCTTCTCAACACCAGCCCGATCCTCGGGTCGCCCACCTTTATTCCGATCGACCATCCCGGTCTGACGTCCTACGTAAACGACGGACTCCTGACACCGCGGGCAGGCACGGACTACTATAGGGTCCTGATGCGAATGCGCAAACCCGACGCGCCGAACTTCAATCCCACGAACGACATCGAAAAACGGGATAATCGTTTCGCGGCAAATTTCAGCGGGGAGTTAGGCGCCGACTACGAATGGGAAGCCACCTACGCAAGATCCCGCGCCACGTACAACAGGTCCGGCGGCAACACTGTCCTGAACCGCTTGAACAACGGCCTGATGGGCTACGGCGGCGCCGGCTGCGACCTGGGCTCAGGCGGCGCGTCCGGCTACGGCCCCGATGGCCTCGCTGGAACAGCGGATGACTCAGCGGCCGATCCCGGTTGCTCGTGGTACAACCCGCTGGGCAATCAATGGAGCGCCCAACCGGGGGACGCAACCTACAACAGCCAGGAACTGCTGAACTTCATCTGGGCCGCCCCGACGCTCGCCGGTGTTGCGGAACTCGATACCCTCGACTTTCTTGTACGCGGCAACCCGTCCGATCTGCTCGGCTTTGCGGTGGGCGTTCAAACGCGGTCTCAGGATTTCAGCCAGGATTACGACCTGATATCCAATGCCGGTGGCTTCGTATTTGCCTCGTTCCCCGTGGAAGACTATTCGGGGACCATCCAGTCCGATGCCGTTTTCGGCGAGGTGGTGTTGTTCCCGACCGACAGTCTCGAGTTCCAGCTTGCCGTGCGTTCCGAAAGCTATGAGACCGGACAGAGCTCCACCGACCCGAAGGTAGGTTTCCTTTGGAGCCCAACGGACAACTTCAGACTTCGAGGCAACTGGGGAACCTCATTCCGCATCGCGAATCCGCCACAGCAGTTTGGCGCAACAGGCGGAGCTGGCGCGACCATCGAGATCATTCCGGACGGCGGAACCAATGCCCAGGATAGTGCGGCCGGCGCCTTCACCCGAGGTAACCCGAACGTGCAGCCCGAAGAATCGGAGAATTTTTCTTTCGGGTTCGCCCTGGACATCACCGACAGGCTGAGCGTCGGGCTGAATTACTGGTCTTTCGAGTTCGACAACATCATCTTTCGGGAGTCCCCCGATATCGTGGCGATCGAAGACATCGTCGCGGATGGCATCTTCGGCAACGACCCGCGGGTGAGAACGGTTGGGGATGCGTCGTTCGCGGTAACGCCGGGCGCGAATGCGCTGCAATGGGCCGCAGCGCCGGGAAGCGGCGGCTCGATCGACATTCTTGCCGGATTCGACCTGACTTATTCCAATAGCGATTTCCTCCATACGTCAGGCCTGGATTTCGATGTCAACTACTTCTGGGACGCGTTCGGCGGTGAGTTCGGCGTCACGTTCAATGGAACCCAGACGCTCTCTTACGACATCCCCGGGCTTGCGGGCACAAGCTTCGCCACCGTGGACGGTGTTGGCCAGACAAACCTGCTCAACAACGGTGCTCCGGTTGCCGAGATGAAGGGAACGCTGCGGCTCAGCTACGCCAGCAACAACCATTTCTTCCAGTTGACCGGAAGGCACACGAGTGGGCTGCGGCAGGATGACATTACCGTTCCGACGGATGACTCGGATTTCAACACCATCGATTTGCTGTACACCTATGACTTCGAGACTCTGTTGGGCACGGGTCCGTTCAGCGCCTCGCTCGGTGTAATCAATGCGCTGGATCAAGATCCTCCCGTTGACGGGGATGAGTTGTCCACGGTACAGACCCGGCTCTATGATCCTCGTGGACGCGTCCTCCGCTTTACGCTGAGCAAGACGTTCTAGGGGACAACGCACATCAGCCCTGGCTCGCACGTCCGTTAGCGCTCGCTTGGGCCTCGAGAAGGGGAGCCTCCTCCCTTGCGGGTATCGGGGGAGGCCGTAAGGAAAAACAGTCCCCGGCCGCAGGGGTCCGGGGACTGCTCAAGTGGATGCTTTCGGATTCGATCTACTGCCCGAAACTCATCGTGGCGCCGATGCGAAACATTCGTCCGCGGGCATCGTATATCTGGCCTACGTACGACGAAATATTGTCACCGTCGATGGGGGCTTCCTCATCGGCGATATTGACGATGCCGGCGTTGAGATCCAGCGCATTCCCGGCCAGTTCGGTCGAGTACCGGTACATGAGATCGAAAATGTTGTAGTCGAATACGGTTGAGTCCGGCAGTTCGGACAGCACGTCCTGGTCGAGTGCGCTCGTGTGGCGGGCGGTAATCTGGGCGAAGTGGTTGCCGCGCGCCCAGCTAAAGCGCAGCGATGCCTTGGTTGCCGCCGTCGGTTCGCCGTTGTTGGTGTGGTTCAGCCAGCCGACGCCATCGACGATCCCGCCGACCCCCGGTATCTCATACGATAGCGTCTGGGTGGCGTCCAAACGCAGCCCGAAGTTGTTTGCTCCGCTCTCGAAGCGGTAATCGACGCCGATGTCCACTCCATCGGTATTCAGGAAGGCGTCATTGAAGTACGAAATTTCGAAGCCGATAATTTCGTTCGTTGTCAGGTCGCCGCAGGACGTATAGGTACCCGACCCGGGCGCCGTCTCCCGAACGCAGGGGTTCGTCACTGTGGGGGAAAGCTTGATGCGCGGGTCGCTGATGATGCCATCGGCCGCGTCGGCCCGGATGATGATGTTTGGGCTTTCCTGGACGATGATGTTGGTGAAGTCGATCGACCAGTAATTCAGGTCCAGCGTCAGACTGTCGGTCACGTCCCATGTCAGGCCCAACGTCAGGGTGTCCGCTTCTTCGGGTTCGAGATCGGGACTTCCCTTGATCAACGTGCCGGCCACGGGATCCTCGCCGTCAATTTCGAAGCTGATGCCGCCGGCCATGCCGATGCCGAAAAACTGCGTAGGGTTGGCGACGCGGAATGACGTACCCGCCGTTGCGCGGACGAACAGATTGTCGGTCGGAGTCCAGAGTAATCCGAATTTCGGGTCGGTTGAACCCTGGCCGTTTTCGTATTCCTCGTTACGCGCTGCAAACTGAACCTCCAGGTCGTCGGTCGGGAAAAACACGGCTTCGGCAAACAGGGCGTCGCTTCCAATGTCCCCGCTGTAATCGAGTTGGGCTTCGTCCCTGAAGACATAACCGCCGGCTTCGGTGATCGGGTCGAAGTCGATACCGAAATCCTGATCCCGGGACTGCGCGCCGACCGCAACGCCGAGCCATTCGGCCGGATTTCCCGTCACCAGGAATTCAAGCGTGCGAAGCGCAGCGTTGCCTTCGGCTTGCTGGATCACGTAGATGAAGTCCTTGATCTCCAGGCTGTTGTGGCGTGGGTCGCCCGGCGATGCCGTGTAGTTATTGGCGAGCGGGTTGAACCACATGCAGTTGGTGTCGATGGATCCGTCGTCTGCAGTTCCGGGAATCGCGTCTCTTCCGTAACCTGAGGCGCCGCCGCTCGATGGGTTGCAGGCCGAACCGCCGTAGCCGAGGAGCGCATCGTCCACGCGATCGTGAATGTAGTCGCGGTTCTTCAGGAGCATCCTGTTCTTGGAAATCGTGCCGGTCGCCTGCCAGTTCCACGTGTCGTTGATTGCGCCGTTCAGGCTTGAGGCCAGCCGCCAATGATTGGAATTCTGCGTCTCCCGCGCATCGAACTCGTCCTCCGGCTTGCGAATCCGGAACCAGACGCGGTGGGGTCTGTCGGCGAGGTTTCCGTTCGCGATCTCGTAGGCCAGTCCGGGATGACCCGTTTGCAGGACGGGGCGGGTGGGGTCGTTGACGGGAACCGAGTTCAGGATTCTCGACGTATCGATGGTGCTGAATCCCAGTTCCAACTGCCCGTTGATGCCGCCGCCGAAATCGTGCGTCGCCACGGCCAGGCCCGTCGCTCTTTTGGCCTCGGATACGATGGATCGATCCAGGGACAAACGATATCCGCAACCGCCGATGGTCGAGCTGAGATCCACGCCTCCGATTTCCGGGCCGCCAACGCTGGGGTCCTCGCAAAGCGGGTCGGGAATCCGTCTCGCCATCCCGCCGGCGCCCGGTTGCAGGCTCGGGGGATTGCTGAAGGGCAGCGCCCGGATCTTCTGGATCCGGTCCAGGTCGAATATGTCCTGCGACAGGACTTCGGGCCGGTCCGTGTAGTCCAGCCCGAACACGACGCCGGACCGTTCGTTCTGCGCGCCGACCAACAATCCCAGTGTCGAGTTGACCGCACCCGCGCGATCCACCTGGCTGCTGCTGTAGTCGATCTCCACGCCTTCGAAGTCGTTCCGCGTGATGAGGTTGACGACCCCGGCCACTGCGTCGGAGCCGTACAGCGCCGAGGCGCCGTCCGTCAGCACCTCGACCCTGTCAATCATGATGGACGGAGTGAGCGAGTTGATATCCACCCAGGCGGACTGTTGACTTCCGTCAATGGTCTGACGGCGGCCGTTCAACAGCGTGAGCGTCGCACGCGGTCCAAGCCCGCGCAGATTGACCGCAGCCGCCGGTGAAGTCTGATTCTCGCCAAAGGCATTCATGCCGTTGAAGTTGCCCTGGGTCACGTTCAGGTCGCGGAATATCTCACCGACAGTGAGCCGTTGCTCGTTGCCGATCGATACGGAATCCAGGATGGTGACGGGTTGCGGCCGATCCGCCGGGCGGGCGACGTAGGAACCCGTAACCACGACCTCCTCGAGGCCGTCGTCCTGTCCGAATGCGGGTAGGGCCAGACTCACCGCAAGAATGACAGTCCAGGTAGTTCCCGATTTCATGCTTTTACTCCCCTCAGAAGATAGTCGTTGTGTTCAAACTACGATCCGAACAGCATTTGCAGTGCTGCATCATCAGAATGTTGTTGTAGATGCAACAGCTTCCAAAGCGTAGTCTAGGCACGCTGTATGCACAGCGCAATTCCAAAAAATTGTAATAGTAACTATTACTTATTTTGATACAAGAGAGGAAGCTGCCGACAGCTCACCATGAAGTCACGAATGAGGGCCGTGACGTTTCTACTGTTCGCGGATGAACAGCGAGGCGCTGTCGACCTCGCAGGTGTAGTCGTAGATCGGTTCGTCGTCCGAGACGCGCGCAAAGTTCGCGTGGGCGGAATAGGGCTCGGAAAGATAGACCGGATCTTCCAATGTGTAGTCGATCGTGAGCGTGCTGCCGTCGTCGTTCACGGAATAGCGCTCGATCACCCGCTTCCCTGCGCTGGACGGTACGTCCTCCATGTCTCGAAGCGCCAGGCCCCAGGCCGACTCCGGGTAGCCGAAGCTCTCTACGACGAGTTCATCGTCCTCGACCCGGCCGGAAACCATTCCGAAGCGTCCGGACGGCTCTGCCTGCCTCGGCGCCGAATCCAGCGGTACCGTGCGGGTGACGTTGTAAGACTCATGCTGCAGGACGGCCTGCTCGTCCGTTATCCGTATGTCCAGCAGATACAACCCGTAAAATATCTTCGGTATGTTGGCGGGCTCGCAGGTGACCGTCGGCGATTGGCCGGGGTCGAAATTCGCAAGAGCCGCAGCGCCGGCGGGTGTGATGGGCAACGGCTCCAGTTGCGGACGAAACGTCGCGGTCCAACGGCCTGCCAGGCTTTCGATACCCGTTGACCTGTCGGTCCCTGTCTGTGCAGTCAGCGAGATGGATCCGGCGTCGCCCTTCAGGACCCGACCGTCGGCCGCGGTCACGGCCCGTCCCCATACTCGAGGGAGCGGTCGCCGATTCGGCCACGCGAGTACCGTGACCTCGTCACCGGGTTCGAACGAATCGGCCTCGAAGCCGAGCCGCCTCAACATGGCCAGGGAGGCCAGTTCCACCTCGTAGCGCTCCACCATGCCGTCTGCGCCCGTTACGTCGAGTTGCAGCAACGAATGCGGAGACCGCAGCATGTAGTCGACAACGACGCCCGTGATTTCCATCTCCCGGTTTGCGTCGTAGGTCGTACGGAACGAGTGGTGACCCGAGGCGCTGCTCACGCCAAGCAGCAGGATCAGAAGTGCGAATCTGTTTGTGTTCATTCTCGATAAACCGTTGAAATCTGTGATCGACTTTCGACCTGGAACCGACCGCAAGAAACATCGCGGCGGCCACAAGGCTGTCCCCCCGGAACTGACCGGTTTTCGTTCCTAGCTTAGACCAGGCGAACGAACTGGAACATTACGGATTGCATATGGAATCTATTGGTCATACTAATACAGCGACAAGAAAGTATTGACCGGGGTAGAATCCCCGGGAACGAGAAAAAAAGAGGGAGCCATGAAATATCAGAAGCGTCAATCGCGAGTTGGGCCTGGCATTTTTGCAATACTTGCCGCGGTCGTGGCGTGGTCGCATCCGGCGGCTTCGCACCATTCCTTCAGTGCTCTGCAGACTCCGGAAGGCGAGGACGCCGTTTACGCGTTTGAGGGCACCGTCCGGGCGTTCCGGATCCTCAATCCCCACGGTGCCCTGATCATTGACACCGTGGACGAGGCGGGCACCAGCGATACGTGGCTCATCGAACTCAGTCCGGCGGCCCAACTGGCGCGGGAGGGTTGGCACGACGATATCATTGCGCCCGGCGATGCCGTCACGGTTTCGATATTCCCGGCCGTCACGCCCAATCGGGCCCGTCTCAGGGCACTGCAGATCCCCGGCGAGGCCGAGGGCGAGCCGGCCCAGCTCCTCGTTTCCTACGGAATTCGCGGCGATACGCCCATCATGCGCCGGCTCAGGGAACGCCTCCCGGTCTGCGGTACGATCGACTCCAGTTTCCAGCGAACCGAGTGCTTTCTCATCAATGCCGAAACGTCAGCAGCACTTGCGGAGGAGTTTCCGGGTACGATGGGCTATGTGATTCCGTAGGCCCGCTTGCGTCCCCGGGGAGATTCGATGTCCATGCTGAAGATCCGGACTTCAAATTGCGTGATCGCGATCTCCATGCTTGTTGCGGTCCAGGGCCTTGCCCAGGCGCCCGAATTGCGCCGCGCATCTCTTGAAGAGGAAGTCGTCCGGACGATCTCGCATATCAACGGAGATGTGTACCATGCGCAGACCAATCGGTCCGGAACGGCGTTTCTCGTGACGCCGGAGGGGATCATCCTCGCCGACCCGCTCAGCCGCGACTTTGCCCAGTGGCTCAAGGAGGAGTTCGCGACGCGTTTCGGCGTGCCCGTGCGCTACGTGGTCTACAGCCACCACCACTGGGATCACGGTTCAGGCGGAGCGGTCTTCGCGGATACGGCTGAATTCGTAGGCCACGCCAACATGCTTTCCTACCTGGAAATGCCCCCGCCGACGACAACGCTTGCCGACGTCGTCGGACAATACGAGCCTGTCGCCGCGCTGGACTCCAATGGCAACGGCGTGGTCGAGTTCAGCGAGACGCCCGAAGACATGCAGCGCTTTCCGGGCAGCCGACAGAACATCTTCGAAGGATTCGACGCCAATCGGGACGGTGAGCTGAGCGGTGCGGAGATCGTGCGCGGCGCCATCAGCTTCGTCCACCCGCCGACGATCCGGTATACCGACGAGATCGAGGTCCGACTGGGCGGCAAGCGCGTCAGGCTCACCTGGATGGGCAACATGAACCACTCCAACGATACGAGCCTCATCACGTTTCCCGACGACGACGTGATGCTGATCGTGGACTACGTGTCGCGGCGCCTGCCGAATCGGGAGATGGACTATGAGCTTGGGGGCTTCCCCGAGTGGATGGAAGCCATCGCAAGGACGGAAGAGATGGCCATGGACTACGGCTATGTGCTGACCGCCCACGGCCCCGTCGGAACCTGGGAAGATGTCAGGGCCTGGCGGGAGTACCTCGAGGATCTGCGCGATGCGGTAGCCGCGGGAATCGCAGCAGGGCAAACCCTCGAGGAGATGCAGCGGACCGTCACCATGGATGAATACAGCCATTGGGAACGCTTCGACTGGGTCGACGAAAACGTCCTCGGCATGTATCACTTCCTGACCGACTGACTTCAGGCACTCCGCGTCACACCGATAGACCGTTGTCCCTAACCTCTGTTCGACTGAATGGTGATATCAAAGGCAAGCGTAGCGGTATCGCCGTCCTCATCGGTCACGGTATAGGTCATTTCGAAGGTTTGCGACCGGGCCATCGGCGTACCGGAAAGTTGGCGCGTAGTGGCGTCGAACGTCAGTCCATTGATGGACGGTTCGAGGCTGTACGTCAACGTCCCGTCGCCGCCCGTCGCCTCCGGCAGTGTCAGCGTTTCGATGGCGGTGCCTGCGCGATATTCCTGGTCTTCAATTTCGCTCCCGCTGGGGAAACTCGGTTCGGAATTCTCCGGCTCCGCAAGCACCCAACTGCCGCCCAGCCAGTAGCCGTCATCCGGGTAGTCGGTTCCGGTGCATTCCGACACCAGCCAGCCGGACTCGCGGGAGGCAAAGAACAGGTTCGCCACGCATACGTCGCCGTCGTCGTGGGTGAGCGTAAGGCGCCCGGTTTCCGGCCCGAGCGCTTCATACGCGTAGCCGCCGGGGGATTCGTCGGTCACTCCGTCTGACGTTTCCGACTCCGTGAACTTGTTTTCAGACTGGACGGCGAGCGAAACGGTATCTCCTTCGGATCGGTATTCGATCGTGTTTCCGGCGAAGCGGTCGTTGAACGCTTCCGGACTCACCGGCGCCGCCCCGGAAATTGCCGTGGTCGAGAGATTGTTCCAGTAGCCAGCGGTGGCCGCGACAATGTTGACCACCTGAAGCGGATGGTCCGACGATACCTTCAACCGCCACTTGCCGGTGCCGGCGCCCAGCCGGCCCGTGAACGTAGTGTCGTCGTTCTCGTTGTTTTCATTCATGTTGGTGGTGTCACCCGCCTCAAGCTGCTGCGCGGTTAACGTCCTGGCGCCGCCCGCTGACAATGCCAGCGTCACGTCGCCGCCCGTAGCGGCATTGCCGCTGTCATCGCGCCCGCTGATCGTCACCGCCGCTGACGCGCCCCCCGGGTTGATCAGGCGCAGTCGGCTCACGTGGGTTACTTCGCTTGCCGGATTGAAGACTGGCACGTCGTAGATGTACGCGACTGAGCCGCCGTTCGTCTCGTCCGACTCGCCATTCATCCCCTCCGACTCGCTGGTTTCCCCGTCCGACCCGTCCGTCGCACCGCCGCGCACCGTATGGTGCATCGCGCTCAGCGTGCCATCGGCAGCGCGGACGAAGGCCAGCGAAACGATATCGAGATCCGATTCGATCTCCAGCCGCACATCGCCCAAATCCGTACCGATTCCGCCGGTCAGTCCCAGCGTGTCGTTTCCGGATTGAAGATCCGTGGCAGTGAACTCGGCCGCCGCAGAAGCGTTCAGAGTGAACGTGGCGGGTCCCGAACGCGTGCCCGAATCGTCTATGGCGTAAATCTCCACCGTCCCGGACTCGGCCGTATCGTTGAGGATTCGAAGCATGCCCTGCGGTTCGCTGGAAGTGCCTGCCGGCACCAGCAGCGGCACGATCAGGGATTCGCCATGCGCTGCCGCCATGGACGATAGAAGACCCGCCGCCGCCAGACGACGAATCATGCAGTAATTCTTTCGCAGTGTTTTCATTTGCTCAGCCACCCTGAAACAGGCACAAGGACGCATACAAGCGGGCCAGTGTAAAATCAACGGGTTAGCGACACAATGCAGAAAACCTAATATAAGCCATTTCGAGCGCTAATATCAGATGCGGTTGTGCATGCGACAAGACACATCGTTTCGCGCGGTGTGTCAGAGATCAATTCCAGCCCTGCACGTCGGTCATCCTATTGATTTTCGAAATACCGTGTATTGATCAACAAGGATTGAGGTCTGGTTCCGCAAACGCTAGTGTTTTGGTGGTTCATCAGAGCGCGGAAGCTGGGCGAACGGATATGAGAGAAACGGTCATCGGAAGGGCTGTCGGTACAGCGGTCAAGTTTTCAAGGCTGCTCCTTTGCGGTTGTCTGCTCGCCGCTGTGCAGGTTGCATCCGCTCACCACAATTTCAACGCCATTTTTGAAATGGAGCGTTATGAAATCCTCGACTTGACGGTTACCAGCATTCGTTGGACGAACCCGCATGTGCTGATACGGGGCGATACGGAAACCGGAGATTCCTGGACGGTGGAGACGGGGCCCGTCAATGTCCTGGCGAGGTCGGGAGTCAGCACCGAGACACTCGTGGAGGGCGATCGGGTGATGTTTCGGGGCAACCCCAGCCGTGCCGGCCGAAACCTGCTCTGGTTGAGAAACATGCTGACGCCCGAGGGTCAGGAAATACTATTCGCCAACGGCCAGCCGTACTGGGGCGCCGGCGAGGACGCGCAAAGGGTCGGGAGCAGGGCCGCCCTGTCCAACAGCGGCCGGGCCGACGACGAGATCACCTTGTTCCGCGTCTGGGGGTCGTTGGGCGACGGGCCGAACAGCTCTTACAGACCGCAATTCAATGAAACCGCCGGGCAGATTCAGGCAAGCTACGAGCGCCCGGAAGGCTTCGACTGCATGCCGCCCGGTATGCCGCGTGCCTTCAACCAGCGGCACCCCATCGAGTTTATCGACCAGGGGGACCGCATGCTGCTGCGCGGCGAGGAATTCGATGCGGAGCGCATCATCTGGCTGACGCCGCCGGAGGAAGCCCCGGAGCCCTCCTTGTACGGTTACTCGGTTGGCACTCTCGACGGCAACGTCCTGACGATCGAGACGACGCGCATCGACTACCCGCGCTTCACGGTCCAGGGCCCGTATGAGGGCATGCCCATGAGTCCGGACGCGCGAGTCGTGGAAACCTACCGGCTCGTCGACGACGGCCTGAACCTGGAGTACGAGTCGACCCTGTACGACGAAATGTACCTGGCGGAGCCCTTCTACTTCGCACAGACCTACATGCAGGTACCGGGTCTGGAAATCCTACCCTGGGCGTGCATCTACGAGAACGAATAGTCCGGCGCCGGACAGATCGACGTAAAGGAACGGGCGGCTACAGGACGAGCGCGTAGTAGAGCGTTCCCAACAACATGCTGCCGGCGAGCCCCAAGGCTAGCATGCGCGGACCCGTCAACCGCGACCAGAGCAACAGTCCCGTGAGCGACAGCACCACCATGGCAACGGACAGCGCATCGATGACAAAGACCCACACATTTCCGCTGAAATTGGCCAGGTGCAGCCGGTTGAACGTCTGGAAAATCCCCCGGGTCGTATACGTGACATCAATGTAGGTGTTGCCTTCAACATAGCGAATGTCGTACTGCTCGTTGGCTGATGCAAAGTGCGTCACGAGGCGTTGCGGCTGTTCCACCAGCCGGCTGCCCAGTTCGGCCGCTGCGGGCGCTAAACGCTGAGCCAGTCTTTCTGCGTCTTCTTCTTCAGGCACGAACGTCTGCCCATTGATCCCCAACGAGCCGATCAGGAACCGTTCGAAGTCCGCCTGGGCAGCGAATCCGTCGGCGGGCGCCTCAAGCTGGAAGTTCTCGACACCCTGGATCACCTGGAGATTGAAGTCTGTACGGTGATTCAACGTAATGCCGCTGATGCCGATGATCACGCCCCCGGCGGCGCAGGTGATGCCTACCCAGGAATGCGTCTTGCGCAGCACCTGCAACGCCTGCCGATTATGCAGAGCCCGGGGCAGAAACGGATGTGCTCTAAGGGGACGCGCCGAAGCGGTTTTTGGTCTCTTGTCTGCGTTTGCCGTTGAAGTGTTCACCATGCCCCCGCCTTCGCGCGATTGACCGCGGTCAGGATTTCGTCACCGCCCGGGCCGACGGTGGTCAGGCGCGCAACGTCCACAGTCGGCTCCACCTCTTCGAGTTTCGGAAACTACAGGCCGTAACGGAATCCGACCGTATAGAACCGGCCCATCTTGTCGAACTGGTTGAAACTGCCTTGCGCGCAGAAGCCTTGTTGGCAGTTGGATTGCCCTGGCGGAGGATCGCGGTCGAAGAGATTGTTCACCGTTGCGAAGACCTCCAGCGCTTTTTCCTCGCCAAAGCGGTAGCGCGCCGTAAAGTTCGTATACCACGTCGGATCGACTTCGTTGAATTCGTCGACGATGGGTGCCCTGCTTGACCAGGGTACATTGCGCTCAACCCCGTGGATGTACCTTTGCTGCACGGCTGCAACAAAGGGCCCCCTCGAGTAATTCAGGTTCAGATTGACATAGAGTCGCGGACGCTGCTGATAACCGACGCGGTTGAATCGTTCCTCTTCGAACCTGTACTGCAAATACTCATCCTGAACGGTTGCGACCAGCCGCGAGGCGAGCGTGCCACCGCCCAGCTCCGCGCGGTGCCGCAACGAGACATCGTATCCGGAGAGGCTGAAGTTCTGTACGTTGCCGAGAAGCGCAATGACCTCCGTGGGTTCGCCTGCCCGATTTCGGGTGATCAAGTCGCAGACTGGCCCCACGCCGCCACCGGCGTGGCATTCGAAAAGCAGACTCTCAGCATCCACACCGCGAATCGAATTGTCGATCTCGATGTCGTAGTAGTCCACTGCCAGGCTGAAATCCTGCAGGAATTCCGGAGACCAGATCAACCCGGCGGAGAATGTATCTGCCTCCTCGGACAGCAATTCGGGATTCGAGCCCGAAACAAGGATGACGCCGCCCACTTCATAGCCCACCGCAGGATCGTAAAATCGTTGGGCCCGGGTCGTCTGATCCCCATACAGCTCCGAAATATTGGGTGCTCGAATATCGCGGGAGCTTGAAACCCGCAGGCGAAAACCGCCGCCAAAATCGTTTGTGAGGCCCGTTTTCCAGGTTGTCACCGTTCCGCTCGCACTATGATCCGTGCGTCGAATTGCGGCGTTGATATCGAGCTGTCGAAAAATGGGAACGCCTTCCACAAGCGGCACCAGGGCCTCTGCAAACAGTTCCGAGGTATCGAACGCGCCCCGATTGCCCGTGCGGTTTGCATCCTGAAAACCACGCACATCCGATATCGGGTCGTTTTCCGCTGCGGTCTGGACGTCTCTGAACTCAATGCCGGCTGCGGCCGAGATCGGGGCATATCCAAACGAGGGAAGGCCATGGTGATCCAGGCTGACTTCCAATACTTTCTGCTCGGTTTCGGCTTGGGACCAGGCCGTACCGACCATGTAGGCACGCTGTGCGTCCGTGAGCGGGTTCGTGCCCATCGGGTTCCAGGGGACACAGCCATTGTTCGGGTCGCTCAAGGTCGATCGACAGGTAATTGTGCCGCCGGAGTCAACCGCATCGGTCGCCAGAAGAATATGGTCCGAGATGACCAGATTTTCCGATCGCTGCGCCAAGTCAGCTTTTGAGTACGCGTAATAGGCTGAAACGGCGGAATCCTCGTTGAGCTGATAATCGAATCCGAAAGTTGCCGCCGATACCGTTTGCTCGGCCACGCCGAGAATGCGCCCGATCTCGGAGGAAATCTTGCCGAGGTTGAAAGAGGCAAGTCTGCGTTGCCTCATCGTCGCGGCCATTGCGGGATCCAGAAACGCGTTGTCGTTCCGAATCACGAACTCATTGCGCGTGACGGACGAATTTGCCGCTGATCGTCCCCGATATTCGGAAAAGGTTTCTGCTGTGGCAACTTCTCCGAAAATTGTGAAGTCTTCCGACAGATCGTAGTCCAGATGCGCGAAAAAACTGTCCTGCGCGTTCTCGGCAACGAGATCGCCAACGTACCAGGCGCCGTCCCCGCCAACGGACAGGGGGCTGGGCGGAGCGGCAGGCATGCCGGGATCGAAGGGAATCAGGGAACCGTCTGCAGCGAACTGCATATTCTCGAAGGGGTTGGCGGGACCGTCTGTGCCACCCATGCCGCGGCCACCTCCGGGTCGACCCCCGCCGCCGCCGCCCATGGCGCTGGCAGCAGTCACAGAGGTTATGACGCCGGTCTCGGTAGCGACGCGCAATCTCACGTCATCGGTAAAGCGGAATCTCTCTTCCCCATCGAGAAGCGCGGAGACTCTGTTGGAATTCGCCCAATCCCGGTTCTCCGCCTCGACGCGGTCGCGGGCACGCGTTCTGGCGCTCAGGAGCAGGTGACCGTTGCCGTCTGCAAAGGACGTTCCAAAGGCGATATCGCCAATCATCGAATTGCCATCGCCGGCTGCCGAGGTGCCGCCGGAGAGATTGACCTTGAGGCCCTCGTAGTCGGTGTCCAGAATGTAGTTCACCACTCCGGCCACGGCATCCGATCCATAGACGGCCGAGGCGCCGCCGGTCACTACATCGACCCGCTGCACCAGGTTGAGGGGCAGGACGTTGGCATCGGAAACACCGGTTGCCCCATTGATGGCAAGTCGGCGCCCATTGACCATGGTCAGCGTTCTGACGGCGCCCAGATTCCGCATGCTGGCTTGCGACCCCGTACTGGGAGGCTGGTCGAGCGCCCTGCTGAGCGATTGCTCGGAACTCGAACTCACGAGCTGCGGCAGTTGGCGCACCGCATCGACGATATTGGGATTGATGTTCAGCAACTCCTCGCCCGTAACGACAGTCACCGGTGTTGGCGCACTGGTTCCGTCTATCTCCAGCCGCGTGCCGGTGATGACGATTTCCTCAATCTCGAGTCCCGCGGCGCCGTCCGCAGACTGTGCGAGCAAAGACCCGGGCGCAACAAAAAGCAATAGAGAAACAAGTCCGGAGAACTTGTTCAATTTCGGTAAATTATTCATTCCTGACTTCCCCACTCGCGGCGTCGTTCGACTTGCCCGTACCAGACCTGCAACAACCGTAACCGAGAATTACCTTAAGTTGTATTGCAGATGATCAAACCCTATTATTGGAAACATTAATAGGATTGCCAGGAGGCTGAGCGGCAGGAACTTGCAGCCGTGAATTGCTGCGGTGCAGCCGCCTACTAGGCTTGGTTCCGCAGGCGCCGCAACAGCCATTCGGCCAACAGCGCCGCACCGGCGAGTGCGAACAGCAGCCAGAACAAGCGCTCATCGGGTGTGAACGCCGATTGTCTGTCGCCTGTGCCGAGATCGCCCGGTTGCGGCGGGCCGAAGGCAGCGTGCCATGCAGCCAGCGGTGCGGGGTCCGCCCGGAGAGCCCGCTCAGGGAGCAAAGCGTGCTCGCCGCGTGGAGCATGGGCCACACTGCTGACCAGGCCCGCGAACCAGGCGCGGTATGCCTCGGGCGCGGTCTCGTCCGGCGCCGACATCTGCCAGCGCCAGATGTCGGCATAGCCGACCTGCGTCACCCGCCCGTCACCGCGGCGGACGATGGCTACCGCCACGGACTCGCCGCGCCGCTCGAGCACGTGCGCCGCCGGGACCAGATCGGTCAGCGGGTGCAGCTCCAGCCTGTCGCGCGGGTTCCGCGCAGGGCCGGCTCCGGTGTCCTGGGCACCCGGTAAATCCTGAAAGGGTTGCGCTTCCTCAACGACGCCACTGGCCCCTGCCGGCAGTAACGTCGCCAGCCCCGGTGTGTCGGTTGCATCGGCGAAAGCGAGCAGCCCTCCGCCCGACTCGACATAGGCGGCAAGCACCTCGGCCGGCTCGGTGGCGGTCTCGTCCAGCAGCAGAACCGCCGAGTAATTCTCGATGTCGATCTCCGGCCGAAGTACGCCCGGATCAACCGGTGCGCCGATTGCTTCGGGCGCTCCCTGTGCGGCGCCGCCCCTCGCTGTACCGCCCGCTGCTGCACCGCCCCGGCCCGCACCGGCCCGTGCTGTGGCGTCCCGGCCGCCGCGAGCCTGGGCGGCCTGGGGCTGAGGGCTTTGCGCCGGCATCTGGCCAGCCACCTGCTCCGGGGAAAGTACCAGCCGTGCGTCCACCTGCCAGCCGTGTTCCTCCAGTGCCGCCGCGGTGAAGCGCGCTTCCCACGACGCGTGACCGAGCAACAGCAGCGGCTTCAGCGTGAGGTTGTCGCGCCGGTTCGCGACTGCTTCCGCCTGCGGGGTCTGCAACAACACGGCGCCGGCCAGGGACGGACGAATCAAGGTGGACGAGTCTTGCAGGGAGGCAACGGGCTCGGTCACCATGGGGTCGGCAGAAAGCCTTTCCAGAACTTCGCCGGCGGTCGCCGAGCCCAGGGCAGCCCATATCCGCATCGGCTGGTGCGGATCGGCAACCGGTTCGACCGCCAGCCCCAGCGGCGGAAGCGCTTCTGCACCGGAGTTGCCCCAGACAACTTCGGTTCCCGCCGCATTCAATGCCGTCAGCCAGGCCCGATCCTGAGCTTCGGGAAGCATGTCCAGACGGACCGACAGTTCCGACGGCGGGAAACGCGTCCATTCCTGCAGGCGGTTGGGCAGGTCCGAGGCATCCACCGGGCCTCCGGGGCGCGCGCCCTGTCCAAGCAGCATCGATACTGCCGCGGCAACCATCGCTGCGATGGCCACGGCGTGCAGGCCGTGCTCGATCCACCGCCGCATTGGGTGGTTCGAGAAAGCCAGGGATGTACTGGATTGGGTCACTGGGTCACCGCGTCAGAGCGTAGACGATGAGGTTCAGGCCGAAGCGGGTCGGGTCCAGCGACATGAACCGTTTCGTGTCGGGCCGCAAGTCCCATTCCGAGGAATAGTCCTTGTTGCTGTAGAGCAGGCAGATTCGCCCGTTGCGGGTGATCGCGAACAGTTCTTCGTGGATCAATTGATCGCCCCAACCGTTCAGTTCGTGGCTGGTGGTCGGCGGGCCGTCCTCGAACTCGAAGAAGCAGGTGTAGATCTCGTGATCGTTGGGCACGGTCTCCAGCGGGCCGAAGGTGCGGTTGATCTCCTCGACGACGCTGAGGTGAAAGGCCCCTTCGATGTCGTGGTTGTGATCGTCGATGACGAAGAAGCCGCCGCGGTCGACGTAGCGCCTGAGGTTGGCGCGCTCGCGCTCGGTGAAACGCACAGGGAAATGCCCGGTCAGCCAGACGAAGGGATACTCGAACAGCTCTTCGCTGCCCAGTTCGACAATCACCCCGGCGGGCGCGCAATCGATGGTCGTGTACTTCGCCATCAGGTCGAGCAGTGCGGCGGGCAGGTTCGGCGCGCTCTCCCAGTCGCCGGATTCGTATTTCGCGGTGGCAAAGATGAACCTCTTCATTCGGACCTCCCCGGGAGCGGCGCCCAGCCGCTCAGGCCCACCTCAACCTGCGCCGGCCCCTCCAGCACCGCGCGGGCCTCGGCCAACGCCGGCCCCAGGCTCTCTCCCTGGCGAAGCGCCCGGGACAAGCCCTCCAATGCCGCGGCGGCCTCGGGAAGGTCCCTGAGTGCCGCGACCTGCATCAGGGCGACGTGCTCGTCGAGCCACTCCGCCGTCGCATCCAGGTTGCCGGACAGCACGGCAAGCTGCGCCGCGAGTTGCTGCCGGACGCTGTCCTCCCGCTCGCGCTGGCTGCGGACGGTGGCATGGACCGGCTCCTCTCCCGTCATGCGTACCTCGTCCACTTCGGCATGGGCGGGCAGCATTTCGCCGCGCAGGAAATAGCGCGTAAGGTTGAACAGCGTCATCAGCGCGTCATAGGCGTTCCGCATGTGGACGAGCGCATCGTCGGTCTCGGCGATGGTCATCTGGCGGTTGGCTTCCCACATCTCGTCCAGCGCAAAGAGCAGCAGTTCGGGCACGTTGAAGGACCCGCCCACGCTCGCTTCGTCCACAAAGCCCTGGACTTTCACGCGTATGTTCCCGGTGTGCATGAGCAACGGCGCGACCTCGGCCAGAAACACGGCGCGTTCCAGCTCCGGCCGCCGCGCCTCGAGCCGTTCGGTATCGCGAATCAGCATTCGCAGCGACATCAGGGATTCGTCAATCGGCGGCGGCGCGGGATTGATTTCCACATCCGCCTCCGGGATGTCGCGCAGAAAGCGGATGGTGCGGGTCTCGGAATAGCCGATCCCCGGCCCGGTGACATCGTTGACATCCTGCACCACGGCGCGCACCAAAATCTGGTCGCCCGGATTGAGGTTGAAGTTCCCCAGTTCCGTGGTGCCGCGCAGCTCGGCCTCGGCCGTGTCGAACGGCCTCTGGAACAGGCGTTCCTCGCTGAAGCCGTAATCGCCGCTTTCCGGGCCGCGGGCGACGAGAACCTCGAACCAGCCGGCGGCGAGGCCGATGTCGTCCCGCAGGCTCGCCGCAAGTTCCAGCTCGCCTGTGGTCTCCCGACGCTCCGCGTCGACCTCGGGCAGGGTCAGACGGACCTGCGGCGCCTCGTCCGGCCGCGGCTCCAGTACGATGACCCGGCGGTTGTCGCCATCGGTCAGGAGCAAGCCGCTGGGCAGGGCGGGCATCGCGAAGCCCAGCACCCAGCCGGAACGTTGCGGTGCTGCGTCCAGGCGCAACGGGTCGCCGTCGCCGATCCGCGCCTCGATTCCCCGCGTATCCTCTCCCTCTCCGCGAAGGGACACCTGCGATCCCACCAGCCCGCCGATCCGCTCGGGGTTGTCGAGCACCTCGGTCGGCCAGCCGGTATAGGCGGGCGGCGTCAACTCACCCTGCAGCACGGCAATCCGGTTGCCTGGCGCCCGCTGTCCGGGAACCGCTGCGCCGCCAGATACGAAGGCCCAGTTGTAGGTCCAGCCCGTGGCCAGGAGAATCTGCGCCAGCACGGCGGCAAATGCCAACGGCGCGACGGCCCGCAGCACATGCCACCCGACACCGGGCAGCGACAGTGCCGCAGGCCAGCCTGCACGGCTGCGCACCGACTGGACCCGCTGCGCGATTTTTTCGGCGTAGGAGCTGTCCCTGGCGCTTCCATCCGCCAGGGTCACAAGTGAGTATCCCAGCTCGGGGATCTGCTCCTCCAGCCACAGCGCCACCCTGAGTGAGCTGCGCGCATGACGGTGCCGCCAAAGCACCACGCCCACCACGGCAGCCGCGGCCGGAAGCAACAGCAGGTTCAGCCACTCGGCGATGGACGGCAGCAGGGGCCGAAGCAGCGCCGAGAGCGTCAGCATCAGCCAGACAACGCCCGCCGCCGACAACAGGGAGATCATCGCCGCGCGCAGGAGCAGGCCGCGCCGGGTCTTTCGGAGAATGGCGAGATCGTGGGATGCGGTAGTCATGGGCTATCCCCCGTGAGCTCCCGGCGGTCGGCGAGCACGCGGCGCAGCGCGGGTTCCGCGAGGGCCAGCACGATAGCGAGCAGCAGCACCCAGGGTGCCGCCGGCGTGATGCGTATTTCGGTTTCTTCCGGGTCTACCTCCTCGGCCGATTCAGGGTCCGATTGCAACAACCGTGCAAGTTCCATGTCGTCCACCGGAGTCACGCCGGAGTGCACTCGCGCAGGGTCATCGAGCCAATCGTGAAACCTCTCGAACGAGGGGCGCAGGGCGACATTGTCCTCATCCGAAATGGCGAAGCCCAGGAAGGTACGGCGTACCCCGTCCTCGATCCGCTCGACTGCGGCGGGGGCGCCGTCAAGCCAGTTGGCAATCACTCGCAGACCCGGTGCGTCCGGGTCGGCAAGCTGCCATTTGCGCTCGAACGGGGCGATGAGCGTTGCAACAGGCGTCAGCATACCTTCGGCACGGTCAGGCGCGGCGCGCAGTTGCCAGGGGCTTTCGCCGGAAGGGCCCGCCGCCCCGTCCCAGTGCAGGGTCAGGGATGTGGCGCCCAGGACCTCGGTCATGTCGGCGGCTTCGGCAGCCGGAACGCGTAGCGTTTCGAGCGGCCCCGGCCACAATGTGCGGAGCCTGTTCGTGGCCGCATCGAAGCCGGCCAGCGGGAAGGGCGAGAGGATCGTCAGGCTTACTGTCTCGGCCTGGTTCTTCAGCAGCTCGCCTTCGCGGATTGCGGCGGCAAGCGCCGCCGAAAGGTTGCCGGCGAGAGCCAGTGGTGCGGAATCCCCGGCGGCAAACGCCGCATCCAGTGCGTCGGCCTCGATTCGGCGCGGAGCCTCGGCGTACGCGATCACGGTATCGGCGCCGGCTGCGGCCTCGTCGACGCGCTCGCGCCAGGCGTCGTCCCTGGCCACCGCGGCAGAGACATCCACGAGTACGACACGCGCCTCGCTGTCCGGCGCCACCCAGAATGGCTGCGCCAGCGCGAGGCCCAACAGCAGCACGATGGCCAGGCGCAGCAGGAGCAGTTTCACGTCGCTGAGGCGAAAGTTGAGTTCGGCCGCGATCACTTCGCGCTCAGGCACGAAACGCAACGTGGGGAAGGGCACGGGCTCGCGCAGCTCCCACGAGATCAGATGCAGCGCGGCAACGCCGGCGGCAACGCCGCACGAAGCCCAGAAGAACCACGGGTACAGCAGGCTCATGACAGCCAACCGACGATGCGCCGCACGGCAACCGCCGGCGGCTCCGACGTCTGCACCAGCGTAAAGTCCGCGCCGCGCCGCCGGAAACGCCTGGCGAGATCCGCCCGCCAGGCGCCGAAGCGGTTTCGATATTCGCCAAGGCCCGTGGCATCGAAGTTTCGCCGGTACGACGGGTCTTCGACATCGAAGAGGGCGCGCGCCCTGCGCTCCGGAGCGAGTTCTTCCTGTGCAACGACATGAATCGCGAGCACCTCACCGCCCCGTTCGACAATCTCGCCCGTCAAGGCGATCAGGCGGGCGATTTCGGCTTCTTCCCCGAGGAAATCGCCGATGACGACAAGCCGGTGTTGTGCACGGGGCGTGTGAGGCAATCGATACGCAGCGCTTCCGCCGGGCGTAACGCCCTGCAACAACCGCGCCACGGTGTGCAGCGTGCCTGGCCGGCCTTCCATCGGAAGCGTGATGTCGCCCGAGCTGTCCTTTACGGTCAAGCCGACCGGATCGCCGGCAGCCCGCGCCGCCGCCGCGAGGCCAAGGGCGATCTGCCGGGCCTGACGCCACTTGCCCTGCGTAGCCACGGGCCAGCCCATGGATGCGGAGGCATCGAGACAGAACAGGGTAGGGGTCCGGCTGTAATCCTGCGCAAGCCGGATATAGGCGCGGTCCGTTCGCGCCAGCAGCTTCCAGTCGATGCGCCGCACCTCGTCGCCCTGACGGTAGGGCCGGTATTCGTTCAGCTCGGCGGACGGTCCCAGGTAGCGCGACACGTGCGCGCCGCTCACGGTCCGCCGGGGAGGGCGTGCCGCCTGCCAGCGCAACCCCCGCACCGCATCCAGAAGACGGCCGTCTTCGGGGTCGAGCCGGTGAGCAGGCTCCGCCATGGACTATCGGGCCGCGATACCGCTCACTGGCGCGGCGACCTCGGATAACACGGTATCGATGACCTTTTCGACCGTGACGCCATCGGACGAGGCCGCGAAGTTCAGAAGGATCCGGTGGCGCAGCACCGGATGCGCCACCCGCCGGATGTCCTCGATCGCGATGTTCGGACGCCCGTTCAGAAAGGCGTGGGCCTTGGCGCCAAGGATCAGCGCCTGGCCGGCGCGCGGGCCGGCGCCCCAGCGCACATAGTCCCGCACCGTCTCGACCGGCGAGCCTTCGCCGCGCGTCGCGCGGACCAGCGCGCTGGCATAACGCAGCGCTGCATCGGCAGCGGGGACATCGCGCACCATGCGCTGCAATGCCAGCGCCTGATCGGCATCGAGCACGGCCTCGATGGATGCGCTGTCCAGCCCCGTGGTGGTGCGGAGGATTTCGACTTCTTCCTCGTCATCGGGATAGCCGATGCGGATGTCGAAAAGGAACCGGTCGAGCTGCGCCTCGGGCAGCGGATAGGTGCCCTCCTGCTCGATCGGGTTCTGCGTGGCCAGCACGAAGAACGGCGCGGGCAGGGGCATGGTCCGCCCGGCGGCGGTGACCGAGTGCTCCTGCATCCCCTCGAGCAGCGCCGCCTGCGTGCGGGGCGGTGTGCGATTGATCTCGTCGGCCAATACCACGTTGGCGAAGATCGGTCCCTCGACGAAGCGGAAGCTGCGCTTCCCGCTGCCGGAATCCTCATCCATCACCTCGGTGCCGGTGATGTCGCTTGGCACCAGGTCGGGAGTGAACTGGATGCGGCGGAACTTCAGATGCATGGCCTCGGCAAGCGCGCGGATCAGCAGTGTCTTGGCGAGCCCCGGAACGCCTACGAGCAGCGCATGCCTGCCGGAGACGAGCGCCATGAGTACTTCGTCCATCACCCTCTGCTGACCCACGATACGCTTGCCGACCTGGACGCGCAGTTCCTGGATGGCGGCCAGCAGGGCCTCCGGGTTCGGAGTAGCTGCGGCGGTGTCCGTAATGTGCAGTGTTTTCATGTTTCAAATCGCATCGCTGAGGGCGGTAAATTCGAAATCGTTCACGAGCAGGCGCGGCGTGACAAGATCGCGCTGGCTGCGTACCGACGCGCCCGCCGACTCGATCTTGTTGAGGAGATAAAACGGCGATTCGAGAAAACGCATGTTGCGGATCGGCCGGCTGATCCTGCCGTTTTCGATCAGGAAAGTGCCATCGCGAGTGACCCCGGACAGAAGCAGCGTCTCGGAATCGACCAGCCCCAGCGACGAAAATCGCGTCACCAGGATGCCTCTGCGGGTATTGCCGATCATCTCTTCGCGAGTCAGCTCGACGTCGTCGAAATCCATTCGCAGCCGCCTGGGGTTCGGCGTTATGGGCAGATCGTGTTCGCGCGCATAGGCGGGAGTGTAGGCCATGGTTTCCAGCATGCCGTCGCGCAGCCAGTGGGTCCGCTCCATCATGGTGTTTCGGTCGATCGGCGAAAAGGGCATCAGCGGGTCGTAGGGATCGTAAAGGACCTGCACGCGCGGGTCGGTCATCTGCTCGCCCACACGCGTGCCTCCCCCGGGTCGGCTGAAGACATTGCCCGCCGTTTCCGCCGCTTCCGCCTGAATGAACGACGTGAAGCGCATCATGATCTCCCTGAGAATCTGTGCGGTCGCCTCGGGTTCCAGGATGACGGTATAGCGCCCCGGTTCCACCGCGACGGCGTCTTCGGTGCGCGCAGCCAGATCCATGGCCCGGGAGGCGACGTCGTTGACGTCCACCCTGGCCGCATCCTCGTTACCGGCCCAGGCCCAGCCCGCGCCGGTGCCGTCCGTGCGGGTCCTCGCCGACATGCTGAACTCGGCATAGCTGTAGCGGCTGAACCCGCCGTAGCCGGAAGTGGAGCGGACCAGGTTGGAGCCGGTTTCCCGAATGAGCGTGCCCGCCGTAACGAAGTCGCTGTTGCGGCTCATCTCCACGACATCCAGGACGGCCTTGCCATGCGCCTCCGGCGCGGCCGCCTGAGCGGTCGAGTCGAAATACATCCCTTCGGGCATCTCCACCGGCGCCGGCGCCGGAATCATGTCGCCTTCGCCGACAATGTTGCGCGACGACGCCAGGTCCTGCGCCTCCTCGACCAACTGGGCAAGATGCGCTTCGGTCAGGTCGTGGGTCGCCAGGCGCATGCGCTTGCCGCCGACCGAGACCCCGAGGTCGAGCAGGATTTCGGTCTCGCCCTCCAGATAGCTCAGTTCATTGCGCGCGAATTCGGCCTGGCTGATGCTCGTGGCGGAGATTTCCACCATCACTTCATCCGCCTTTGCCCATCCCATCACCCTGTCGGCAAGCTGCTCGGCTTCTTCTCGGGTGGGAGCTGCCTGAAAGTTCATCGTACCGTCTGCCATCGCATTAATCCCTTCCGCCCCTGGGCTGGTTGCCACCCTGAGGATTGCCCGTCTCGCCGGGACGTCCCCCGCGCGAGAGTTGCTGCCGCCGGCTGGCGTTCACCACAAAGACATTGTTCACCAGAATCGGCGGCGTCGTCACGGTGATATGGCTCATGATCTCCCAATCCCGGTCGTCGACCTCCGGATAGTTCTCGCCGACGCTCGATGGGCCGCCGACCGCTTCGAGGTTGCCCCAGAACCGCGTCGTGCTGAACGGCATCGCCGTGTTCAGCACAAGATCGCCCAGTTCGCCGTCGCGGATTTCGCGCACGAAGTTGCCGGTGGCCTGAACGTTCCGGCTGGCATGGTCGGGGTTGATGAACATGGACTCGACGAAATAGCCGCGCTCGACCTGCGCGACGAGATCGTCCTGGCTCAGGTCTTCCGTTCCCGGCAGCAGCGCGAGGTTGGGCACCTTCACCCGCGGGCGCCGGCCGCCCGTATCGCTGGAACACCCGTTGGAGAGTGCGTCGCGTTCCATGGGCGCATAGCCTTCGGCAAACTCCGGCGCAAAGCTGCGGTCGGTGACGTAGTCGGTGACGATGCCCTTCTCGACCAGGGAATATTCGCCGGTTTCCACGCCGTCGGAATCGAAACCCACCGTGGCGCCCAGGCCCGGCCGGGTGCGATCGGCACGGATATTGAGGTTCTCGCTGCCGAGCCTGAACTGCCCCAGCTCCTCGTTGGCGGAGTTCACATACGAGGTCAGATAGCCCTTCGACGCAGCCGCCCGCCTGAGCACGCGGTCCGCTTCGAGCGGTTGCCCGATCGTCTGCGCGATCAACATGGCCGTCGAGCTGGGTGCGAAAACCACGTCATAGGCGCCGGGTTCCGCCGGCTTGGTTCCCAGCCCCGTAGTGAGCGATTCGGCGCGCTCGCACATGCCGAGCAGCTTGCTCCCCAGGCCATCCATCAGCTCCCAGCCCCCACTGCCGTAGATCCCCTTCGTCGGCATATTGATGCTGGAGAACGTGTTGTAGGCGACCCGCGCCCGCATCAGGGCGAAGTGGTTGCCCAGGGAGACCCGCTGGCGTGTCAGGCTGCCTTCGCTCGACATGAACAGTTCGTCATTGCGGCTCCATTCGGTGTCGAGAAAGACGAACATGAGCGATTCGGTCGGAAAGTCGCGCATGGACTGCATCGCTTCCAGGTAATAGTCCTCATGCTCCCCCAGAGGCACCGCGAAGGGATCGCGCCGGACCGGCGTCTCGTAGAAGCCGGACTCGACCACTGGCGCAGGGGCGAGTTCCGCACCCGTGCTGCCCGCCGCCGCCAGTGCCCTGGCGCGGCCCACGGCGACATTCGCAAGATCGGCCACCTGGTCGAGGTTCGTCGACAGGTTGTTGCCGGCGAACCCCAGGTGCCCGTCGACAAAGGCGCGGACCCCGAACCGCGCAACGCGATACAGGAGACACTGCCCCACCTCGGCGGCGCGATCGTTGGGATTCACCGAGCAGACCGACCGCGGCCCGCCCTCCCAGGTCAGGAACAGCCCGGTGGTGATGCGTACATCGGAATAGGCCGCACCGGCCGCACTGGCTGCCTCAAGCGCCCTCTGGCCGATATCGGCGAGATCGAATGCACTCGGCGATGTCACCGAAAGAGCCATTTCTTCGGGCGTCTGCGCCCTCGTCACAGGCGTAAGGGGGATGGCCAGACTACCGGCCATCGCCGCCGATGTACGCAGAAAATCCCGGCGCGTAAGAGCCTTGGTCATTGGGGCCTCCCCTGGTCCAGCTTGTTCAAGCGAGGTGTATCAACCGTGTACAAATATAACGCGATCTGGAGCGCGCTTCCTGACGGCTACTCCGTCATTGCTGTGCCGACGTCGCCCGGGGCTACCGGCCAGGATCGCTGTTCCGTTTCCGTGCCCATGGCCAGTCGGAAGCCTCTGCTGAGATTGAAGCCCCGCGCACGGCGCACCGGTTCCCCTTCATCGTCTTCGGTGCGGGGATCCAATTGGCTGGCCCAGTAATAGCCCGCCTCCAGGTTTTCAAAGGGTCCCGTATTGACCAGGCCAAGTTCCTCGGGTATCACCTCCTCCTGGTTCCTGGTGATCCGACAACGTCCGGTTTCAGGGATCACATCGCAAATCTGCAGATTGCCCAATGTCACGTAATACATGTGACCCAGTTCAGATGCGCTGCTCCATCCTTCCGGGCCTGCATAACCGCCGTCCGTCGAACCATCCCCGCTGAAGTTCAGGTTGTAATCCGGGAAAGCCACAGGGTCCAAGGGCGTGTCGTTCGGCAGGCGCCATGTATCGATGCCCAGATAACCCGTTCCGCCGGCCGCATTCAATGCCTCGATCCAGGCGACTGCAGTGTCCCAATACATCCTGCCTTGCTCATTGATGCCTTCGACACCGAACGTTTCGCTCGCCGCAAGGCGGGCATCCGCCAACCAGGTAATGTCCAGCACGGTGTCGTAGTAGGCTTCCACCGTACTATTGTCCCCATCCAGATCACGCGCCAACAATTCGGCATTTGCGTGGGTGCCGGGAATGACGATCAAGAGGCTGGCGCAAATTGCACCGGCGACAGTTGTTACGATTCGCATGACGAGTCCCTCCAGGTGATTCTCAAGTCAGACAGCAGGCGCGTACTCGCCAACCAGGGATTCAACCACTGTTGTTGCCATTGACCGCGAGCAGCCATTCGATTGACGCTACACTGCGTGAATAGCAAATACAATACAAAAGAAACAAAGCAAACTATTGGATAAATTAAACGTACATCTTGTAAACGGAGCCACCGCAAGCCATCCGTTGGTATCGGAGCCGCGACCGGCTAGAGTCGCGCATCCGTTCGCGCGGCTACAGCACCAGTGCGAAATAAATGGTGCCCAGCAACATGCTGGTCGCGAGTCCCAGCGCCAGCAGGCGCGGCCCGGTCAAACGCGACCAGAGCAACAGTCCCGACAGCGCCAGCACCACCATGGCGACAGACAACACGTCAATGACGAACACCCAGGAGTTTCCGCTGACCTGAGCCAGGTGGAGGTTGTTGAACGTCCGCATGACGCCGCGGTCGATGTGGGTGATGTCAATTAAGGGATTGCCCTCCACGTAGCGAATGTCGTATTGCTCGGTGGCCGATGCAAAGTGAGTCACAAAGCGCCGCGGCTGTGCCACTGGCCTCCCGCCCGATTCCGACGCGGCAGGCGATTCGCGTTGTGCCATGGCCTCTTCTTCTTCTTCCAGCACGAGCACGTGCCCGTTGATTTCCAACGCCTCGATCAGGAATCGTTCGAAATCCGCCTGTGCCGCGAATCCGTCTGCGGGCGCCTCCAACTGGAAATCCTCGGTGGGCACGGGTATGCGGGGATTGATTACGGTGTTGTGATTCAGGGTGATCCCGCTGATGGCGATGACGATGGCGGCGGTGGCGCCGGTGATGCCGACCCACGAATGGGTCTTGCGCAGCACCTGGAGGGCGGGTCGGGTGTGAAGGGTCCGGGGGAGAAAGGGGTGCGCCTTTGGCGGACGCTTCGAAGCCGTTTCTTTCTCGCCGCTTTCTCGCGGTGTAGTAGCGTTTGCCATGACTATGCCCCCACCACCGCAAAGTAAAGCACCGTCAGGAATCCTGTACCGCCCAGGCCGATGGCGAGCAGTCGCGAGCCGTCCATGCGGCTCCACAACAACACGCCGGAAATGGCCAGCACGACGAGCGCGCCGGAAAAGGCGTCGCCCAGCAGCAGCCAGCCCAGTTGCGCCGTCCTGCCACTGTGCAGACGCTTGATCGTTTCCAGGAATCCAAAGCCGGTGCGAGTGATCTCGATATACTCGTTGCCCTCGATGTAGCGCACGTCAAGCGTGCGAGAAGGCGACAGGAATCGCGTCTGGTGGACCGGGTTCGTGACCCGCGCCGCGCCGCCACCCGCGCCGCCGCGGTCCATTCCGCGTGGCGCGCTGACCGGGGCGTCGGGGTCCGGCGCCCGGCGTGGGGCCCTGGGTCCGCTGCGCCAGTCGGTATCCAGTTCCAGTTCGGCCTGGACATAGGCGCCGAGCTGGTTCGGGTTCTGGATGACCGCGCCGTTTACGGGAAGCTGGACCACGTTTTGAGACGGGTCCCCGGTAGGAAACACCTCGGCGTGAACCAGCAGAATGGTGGTGATGCCAAAGAGAATTCCAGCCACGGCTCCCCAAAGGCCCAGCCAACCGTGAGTCCGCCGCAACCACTTCAGAAATAGTGGCGTTTGCAGACCCGCGGGCAGAAACGGATGTTCCTTCGGCCGACGTCCCTGACGCCCTGCCTTTTTCTTCATGTCTTGACCATTCACGTAACCGGACACCCCTGTCGCGCAATCAACCTGTCAATCGACGCTACACCGTGCAAAAGGCAAACACAATACGAAATTAGCAAACTCGGATATTGGAAAAAATAAACGCGCTTCCATTCACGCGGGCGCCCGCCGGCACGGAGCGGGCGCTATTGTCCGCGGACTGCCATCTGCAGCGAATAGAATCCCGTTCTGGCTGTAATGAACAGCGTCTGGCGGTCGGTTCCCCCGAACACCACGTTACTTGGCCGTTCGGGGACCTCTATTGTCCCGATCTTGTTCCCGTCCGGCGAATAGACCTCGACACCGTTGACGGTCAGGTACACGTTTCCGTGCTCGTCCAGTGTCATGCCGTCGGATCCCTCCGGCGCGAAGACGCGCCCATTCGTCAGCGAGCCGTCCGGCTGGGTGTCATAGACATAGGTGTTGTCGGATCCTGTTCCCGGCCCGTGATCGGCAATGTACAGACGCGTGCCGTCCGCCGTTCCCAGCACGCCGTTGGGGGCCGGCAGGTCATCGATGACGCGGCGAATCGGTGAACCGTCCGGCGGCACATGGAAGACGAAATTGCCGTCCTGCTCGACGCCTTCCTGCGAACCGAAGCGCGGATCGCTGAAATAGATGCCTCCGCTCGCATTCGTCCAGATGTCGTTTGGGCTGTTCAGCGCCTTGCCTTCATAGGCGTCGGCGACGATGGAGAAGCTGCCGTCCATGGCAATTCGGGTCACGCGTCGATTGACGGTTTCGCACGCGAGCAGATTGCCCTCGGAGTCGAAAAACAGCCCGTTGGAGTTGCCGGAATTCTCCCGAAAGGTGCTCAGGCCTTCCCCTACCGTCCACTTGTAGATCGTGTTGCCCCGCACGTCGGAGAAGAACACGTTTCCGTCGGGCGCCACCGCAGGACCTTCGGTGAAGACGAAGCCGTCCGCCAGCTTCACGACCGTGGCGCCCTCGGAGATGAGGTCCGAAAGCACCTGGGCCCATGCTTTCTGTCCCGTGGCAAGGACTGCGAGTGCCAGGGCAACGACTGCGGGCGCAATGCCGGGCTTCATTGCACGTTCACCCATTTCTGTACGACGCCGTCGCGCAGGTCGGCCGTATAGAGATTGCCTTGGGAATCCGTGCGGATGTTGTGCAGCACCATGAACTGGCCGGGGTAATGGCCAAGCTGGCCGAACTTGCCCACTTCCTCGAAGGTCCGGCGGTTCAGGATTCGGACCCGGCCGTTGCCCGTGTCCCCGACATACAGCCAAGTCTGCTCGGGATCCCTCGAAAACGCCAGCGAGTACGCCGTGCCGCTCGAGGACGACGTGTGCTGGGCGATGAAATGCTCCCTCAGGAAATCGCCTGCCAGTGTAAACACCTGAATTCGGTTGTTGCCCCGGTCGGCGACATACACCAGGGCGTCATTGGAAATCCGCACATCGTGGGGTACGTGAAACTGCGTCGCGCCTTCTCCAGTGCCCCGGCTATTCGCCGGTGTGCCGGGAACGTCGTCCCTCGGCTCGTCTCCGTAGGCGCCCCAGTGGCGGCGGTACTCGCCCGTTTCCGCATCGAATACGACGATTCGGTGATTGCCGTAGCCGTCGGCAACGAACAGTTCATTTGTTTCCGGGTAGACCCAGAGGTCGGCTGCCCGGCCCACGTTGCCGGTGTCCCGGCTGGTGGTTTCGGCCGGGTAGGACCAACCCAGCGTTGCCCGGGCTTCCAGAACGCGTTCCGGTTGCGCCTGGCCGATCTGCAGGACGAGGTCGCCGGACCTGGTGAACTTCAGAATCATGGCGTCGCGCGGATCTTCGCCGGCGACCCACACGTGTCCGGTATGATCAACGTGCAGGCCGTGAACGCCATGCGGCCAGTCGTAGTCCTCGCCCGGGCCGCCCCAGCCCTGCACGAAGTTGCCGTAGGCATCGAACTCCACGATCGGCGGCAACGGTACGCAGCACTCCGACAGCGGAGGATCCTGCACGGCGCCGAGCAGCATGCCCTCGCGATTGGCGGCGAGATTGCCGGTGTAATGTGCGATCCAGAGGTGATCGTTTTCGTCCAAGGCAATTCCCCGGAGGCGGCCGAAGACCCGGCCATCCGGCACCTTCAACCACAGCGGGTCGACCTCGAATGTCGGTGGCGCCTGCGCTACGGCAGGCGCTTCGCTGCGTCCGGAGGGGCCCACCTCCTCACCGTCCCGTCCCAGCAACGGCGTGCCGGGAAGCCAGCCGATGGAATTGGAGCCGTCGCGGGCCCGCGCGCCGTTGATCCGGAGGAACTGTCCCGGCTGAACCGTATCCTCCGACCAGCCCGCCCGAATGAGATTGTTGCGGCTGTTGCCCTCCGCCATCCACTCCTCGACGGTGCCGTCTTCCCGCTCGACATTCAGATAGATACGCGCATGGGGATTTGCGAACCAGAATTCGGTGACAGTGCCTTCGAGGACCAGTGTATCGGCCCGGTTGAAATCGGCGTTAAAGGAATGGTGTGCGTGCACTGTGGCCGCATTGGTAAGCAGGATGACTACCCATACGGAACAGCGAATGAATGAAGTGAACATCTTGGATTCCTCCCGTCAGGGGTTGCTCCGTGCCGACCGCTCGCGAAGCTCGCACACGAAACGGACAGGCTCGAACCAGTCTAGATTTCCGCATCGCAAGACACAACGCGACAGGAACAATACATGCTATTGATTCCTCGAATACCCTGTTTGGATGGCACAATGGCGGCCCCTTGCCAGCCACTGGATGATGACGATGGATGCTTTTTGAGCTGCTACGGTGGGTGCGGAGGCGTCGCCCAAGTAGGCATGCTCGGACTGCTGGAGGCCTGGGTCGAAAGGGGCGCCGCGCCGCCATACGTTTTTTTAATGGCGTGCAGCACCAATTTCATTTCCCTTGTGGCTTCCCCCGAAGCAAGATGGTAAGCATCGAAAGAGTTTTTGAAAATCAATAGCTTACAGTTTCCAGTGGGAATGCACGACTGATTGAGGACCAGACTCCGTGATCGTTGAGACATTGAATTGAGCGAAGAATCTTTCGTTAGCCTGACAAACTCCGGTCCCATTACGGTCTATGTGAAGGACGGCAGGATTATTCGAGTCCGGCCGCTCGTGGCGGCTGAATCGGAGTATCGACCCTGGACGATCGAGGCCGACGGCGAAGAGTATTCGCCACCCAGGAAGGTCACGCTCGCGCCTTACGTGCATGCGGAGAGGCAACGGGTCTATTCGGACAACCGTGTCAAGTACCCGATGAAGCGGGTAGGTTTCGACCCCAACGGAAAACGCAACCAGCACCTGCGGGGAACCGACGAATACCAGCGGATCGGCTGGGACGATGCGCTCGACATCGTATCCGGTGAAATCAGGCGGGTAACCGACGAGTATGGTTCCTCGGCCATATCCGGCATGACCTCGTCGCATCACAATTGGGGCATCGTTGGATACAAGCTCAGCGCGTTTCTGAGGTTCTTCAACCTTGTCGGATATACGCCGGTGCTGGACAACCCGGATAGTTGGGAAGGCTGGCACTGGGGTGCATCGCACGCCTGGGGTTTCTTTTGGCGCCTCGGAGTGCCTGAGCAATACGATTTGCTCGAGGACACCTTGCAGCACGCGGAGCAACTGGTGCTTTGGTCCTGCGATCCGGACACGACCCGTGGCATCTATACCGGGCAGGACGCTGCGCTGTGGCGGCAGTGGCTGAAGAAGAAGGGCGTGCAAACGGTTTGTATTGACCCGTTCTACAACTACACGGCGGCAGCGATGGACGCGAAATGGATCGCGCCGCGGATCGGTACCGATACCGCACTCGCGATGGCGATTGCCTGCGTCTGGCTGGAAGAAGGCACTTACGACAGAGAATACATTGATAATCGCACGCTCGGCTTTGGTGAGTTCCAAAACTACATTCTCGGCAAGGTTGATGGAGTAGCAAAAACGCCCGGCTGGGCTGCGGAGGAGTCCGGTGTACCCACGCGCACAATCATTGCTCTGGCCAGGGACTGGGCGGCGAAAAGAACAGTGCTCGCATCGGGTACGCGTGGCGGCCAGGGCGGCGCCTGCCGTCAGGCTTTCGGCACCGAATGGGCGCGGATGATGGTCTTCCTGCAGACAATGCAGGGCCTCGGCAAGCCCGGGCGCAGCATTTGGGGCGCCGGCACCGGCGCGCCAAATGAGACCGAGACCTGGTTCCCGGGCTACGCTGAGCCGGAGGGACGTATCAGTCAAAGCTCGATTTGCAGGGAAACCCCCGAGACGCCTACCAGGCAACGACTCTACCGGCTGCTCGTGCCGGATGCGATCTTGAATCCACCCGTAAAATGGATGGGTGAGGGGTTTTGCGGCCGCTCGATCGAGCAGCAGTTCACGCAGTTCGAGTATCCGATGGAGGGCCATTCCGAAATCAAGCTCTGGTATCGCTACGGCGGCTCGTTCCTTTCAACGATGGCGCACACCAATAAATGGGTGCGCATGTATCAGAGTCCGAAACTTGAATTTGTGGTTAACCAGGACTGCCACTGGCAGGGCGAAACAAGATTTGCGGATATTGTGCTGCCGGCCTGCACGAGTCTGGAGCGCGAAGACATAGGCGAGTGGGGCACCGGGCATGGGTATACGTACCATGCCAGCAACGGCTGTAATTACCGTGTTGTCGTACGTCAGCAAAAGGCGATAGAACCGCTTTGGGAATCGAAATCCGATTACGAGATCTTCCGGCTGATTTCTCAGCGCCTTGGATTCGAGGAGCGATTTACCGAAGGCAATACCGAAATTGACTGGTGCCGCAAGTTTTTCGATCTGTCAGACCTGCCGGATCTGATGACCTGGGAAGAGTTCAACAAAAAGGGCTATGTCATCATCAATGTGCCGAAGGACTACAAGTCGACACCCGCCTTGCGATGGTTTGCCGAAGGGCGGCCCTGCGATACGCCGGACGTGCTGAATCCGAAGAAACGAACCGATCGAGCGGCGGAAGTGGGGACGCTGAGCGGCAAGATCGAATTCGTTTCGCAAAGCCTGACAAGATTTACTCCCGACGATGATGAGCGTGCGCCGACAGTTCAGTACCACAAGAGCTGGGAGGGTCATCACTCGGATGCAGCGGGGGAATATCCGTTGCAACTCATCACGTCGCATCCGCGTTATACGTTTCACACGCACTATGACTCGCACACGCCGTGGCTCAACGAAATACCGGCACATCGGGTATACAGGGACGGATATTCCTGGTGGCCGGTCAAGATCAATACGGCCGATGCAGCGGCGCGTTCGATCGAGAACGGCGATATTGTCAGGTTATTCAATGAGCGAGCCAGCGTTTTGTGCAGCGCTGTGGTTACGGAGCGGGTCAGGCCCGGTGTAGCGCACAGTTATATCAGTTCGGGAAAATACGATCCGCTGGAGCCTGGCAATCCCGATTCCACGGACAAGGCAGGTTGTGTCGCAATGCTGACGCCCGGCAGGCTCATGGCAAAAAAGGTTGCCGCGTTCGCGCCCAACTCCTGCCTGATACAAATTGAAAAGTGGAACGGCTGATGGCGAAGTACGGATTACTTGTCAACGTCGACAACTGCACAGGCTGTTACAACTGTGTGATTGCCTGCAAGGATGAACATTCAGGCAACGCCCACCTGCCCATTGCCGCTGCGCAGCCGGTAGCTGGCCACACCTGGGTACGCGTTGAGCCGAGGGAGCAGGGCACCGGCACCAAGGTGCGGTATTCGCACGTCCCGATAAGCTGTCAACAGTGCGAAGACGCGCCATGCATCGAAGCGGCGCAGGACAACGCGGTTTACAGGCGCGACGATGGGATAGTCGTTATCGATCCAGTGAAGGCCGTCGGGCAGAAGCAAATCGCGGAGTCTTGTCCTTATGGCGCGATTTATTGGAATGACGAACTGAACGTTGCACAGAAATGTACGTTTTGCGCGCACTTGCTTGATCAGGGCTGGGCTGAACCGCGCTGTGTCGAATCATGTCCGGTCAATGCGCTCGTGTTCGGTGATCTCGAGGATCCGAATAGCCGGCTGTCGCAACTCGTTGCCGCCGGCAACACGGAAACCCTGCAGCCTGAATTGGGGCTGAACCCGCTGGTCAGCTACGTCGGTCTGCCAAGGCCATTCATTGCAGGGGAAGTCGTGTGCAGCGATCAACCGAATGAATGTGCGGTCGGCGCGAGAGTAACGCTTTCAGGCCTATCGGGCGAGACGACCTTGGTGACCGACAGTTTCGGCGACTTCAGATTCGATAATCTCGACGAAGGGGCCAGCTACTCACTGCGAATCGAGCATGATGGTTATTTGCCTGTCGAAAAGTCGGTTACTCTTTCGAGCGCCGCATTGAACCTCGAGGCAATCGAACTTACGCCGAGCTAGGAGTTTTCGCCGCCGGGGCCGCAGCGGAAAATACAGGGTTTAGTTAGTTAGTTTTTGCGGAAATGCTGACTGTTGCGG